>CAVYWB010000001.1:0-1118694 GCA_963772245.1 uncultured Chloroflexia bacterium
GAATAACCTCAAAATAGGTTATTAATTTGCATGGATGTTTTCATCCTGACACGTAAACAAATGGATTGAGCGAAATTATCCTGCCTACACGATTTTCTTCCTACGAAATTTTACTTGCATGCGCGCGAAATCAACTGTTTCCACAATCCAACCTAAGTCAAGCCAACTTCTTGCTTGAATATGGGAACCTTTTGCCTCGTTGCTCCACCACGCTCGATACCGCCGTGCAGAGTTTGGTAGATCTACGTTCAACGCGTTCTCGATTTCACTAAACGATAACGTTATATCATGCTGGCTGGTCGAAAGAGTAGAAAGGTATTCACTCAGTCTTGAATACTTCCCAGTCGTTCCTAAGCTTTTTCTAGTGGGAACATACTTTTGATCTTTCTCATCATTCATCTCCCTAGAATTAGAATGTTTGGATAAAAACCCCAATTGTTTTCCAATGGTTAAGCCCTCCATCGGCACTTCATATGAACCTAAATAAGGGATAAGGTATTTTCGGTAATTTAATCCAGCTAAAAGTATGAAATGGTCTTTGCGGACATCCCCCACCCGACCAAGTTGTTCGAGTACCATTTTTGCCCAGCCCTTTATCTCAGCTTCAGACATGGTATTCAAAGTCAAGTCATAAGGATCAATTTTTGTATCCAGATTGACCAAACCATATTTCGCGGAGAGCACGTAAATTTCATCTGGATTTATTTGATTTGCATAAGCGAGGTTTTTCCTAAATAGTGGGCTGACATACAAGTCTTTAGCTTTAGCTCTATATGGTAATTTTTGGCTGACGCAGGAGGTCAGTACGATTTTTCTTCCATTTATTTCTTGATTACTGAAATTGTCAGGCTGGTCGGACAAATTGGATAGGTCAGATGGCACAATTTGGATTCTTTTTACGCATTCAGCTGTTACCGGGCACCCAGTACAATCCGGATTCGTAGGGCGGCACCACCGGCGGCCAATTTCCCATAGGGCGCCATCGACTTTCCCTGGAAATTCTGGATTCATCCGTTGAGAAGCTTTAAGCGCAAACTCGACTGTCATTGAGCTGCTCACTCCCAACCTATACAAAACTCTCACTGTATGAACATCTGGTTTGATATCCATATGCTCACGATCATCAAACCGAATCGGGAAAGCTTTTTCGATTAGCAACACCGCCATGCTTGCGATCCCAGGGCCGACACCATAGATGGAATTGAATGTCTGGTGCACCTGTTCAGCTTTCTTCCCTTTCCAAATCTGGCTGGCATCGCCATGGCACTCTGCTACAACGATTTGGGTAAGTTCTTTTATTGTTCGGGGAGCATCATTCACATAACGTGGCCGGCGGGGTATACGGTCAAATAAATCCTTCAACTCTTTCTCTGACATTTGGTTAAATCTTGAATGGATCCAAGTGTCCTAAATCGTTTTTAATGTCATATGGAATAGTCCAAATAATATCCGCCTTACTACCCCGATCTAGGCAGCAGGCTATACTAAACGCATAAGGGTCATTGGATACGATTTCTGCTGCTTCTTGGACAACAGTTGGGAAGAGGTCGCTCGTAGGAATTGTTTCGCCAAAATCCAGAAGAGAACGTGTGAGTTTTGCTAAATCCGGGATCAATCCGTTTTTATCCTGTTCGTCCTGGAGCGGCTCTAAGGAATAAACCTTTGGGTTTCCTTTTGGATAGAGCATGCGGGCATATTCAATAACACTTTTTTCTCCACCCATCTCTACTTTTCCTGAAGAAAAGATATTTCCGGCAAAACCGTAAGAAGTATCGTCGTCGAACACAAAGAATATCAGGGTTGGATGTTCGCTTTCATTATCTTCATTAACAATGATAGACCGGATCGTTTTTCCAAGCATATAATTGATATCATCTTTCATTTTCTACTCCTAATTTGGAGAAAAGTATTGCAAAAACCCTCTTTCACGAGCCAAACTTAGTCACCCCTTAATTATCTTCAAGGTCTTTTCTCAAAAAAGAGAATATCCCCCACTCCACAGTTGAAATATTTACAAAAAGCTTCCAAGACAGGGGCATCAAAGCGATCAACATTCTGGTTGTTATAAGCGGTAAGCGAATTTGTTGAAACCCCCGCTTCTTGAGAAATAATCCGCAAGGTTAGCTTGCGGTTTTCCCTGACTTCTTTTTCAGCGATCAAGATTTTAAGTCGATTTTTAATAGCCATATTTCTGAATGCTCCATAAACCAAAGTATACCACATAGTGCCCCTATACAATATAATAACTATGTTAACATTGACAAATCGCGTTCTAAGGCAGTATCATACATCCAATTAATTAACGATCCGCACATGTGCGCTAACACATATGCGGATCTGACCCCCGCCGTGGGTTAGCACGCCGCGAGCTATTGCAAATTATAGCACGGCGGGATTTTCCAAGAGGAGATACCGCCGTGAATGATTTAAATTTGGACACACTGTTATCAATCGTCAGTAAAGACTCGCCAGTCCCCCACCCCGATTATCAGTTGACTATCGTAGAAGCCTTACCTCTCGACCAAATCCAGCCGCGGTTTACCTCGCCAAGTTAAAGAAGAGCAGTCGCCGGCCTCAAAAGTGCGCATTGGATACCATGGCAAGGATTTTATCGAATGGTATGGCAAGTTGCTTCGAACTCGACTGGTCCAGAGTACGCTACCAGCACACCGCCTTGGTTCGTAGCCAGCTCATGGATGGGTATGCGCCCGCCACCGCTAATATGTTCCTATGCGCGCTGCGAGGCACACTGGAAGAAGCCTGGCTTCTGGGGCAGATGTCCGCCGAGGATTATCATCGGGCTGCCCACCTGTCACCTATAATCGGTGAAACGCTTCCAGCAGGCCGCGAATTATCTGCCTCTGAGATCCGCAGTTTACTTCAAAATTGCATGGACGATCCTCGCCCAATCGGGACACGTGACGCGGCAGTGATTGCGATCATGTATTCTGGTGGGCTGCGTCGAGAAGAAGTGACGAAATTAGATCTAGAAGATTTCGATGAAATGGACCGAAAACTTATTGTCCATGGAAAACGATCCAAGGAACGATCGGTTTATTTGGTAGATGGTGCGGTCGTAGCTTTGAAGGATTGGATGATAATCAGAGGCAATGAACCCGGTCCAGTGTTCCTGGAAGTGAACAAAGGTGGAAACCTGGTAGGTGGTAAGCGGATAACCACTCAGGCGATTTATTATCTCCTGAAAAGCCGTGCGAAACGGGCCGGCGTAGACAATTTCTCCCCGCATGATATCAGGAGAACATTCGTATCCGATTTGTTGGAATTTGGGGTAGACATCGCAACAGTAGCCAAAATGGCCGGACATTCAAAAGTTGATACAACCGCGCGGTATGACCGTAGGCCGGAGCAGGCCAAGCAACGAGCAGCAATGCTGCTCAAAGTCCCGTATAGCTAAGAGCCTGTTTAAGATAAACAAAACAATCATTCTATTATTGAAAATCCCTCAGAACCGTTATTCTATTGCCACCAAACGATTGTTCAACTAAAAGCCTTAACTAAAAGGACGACATACGCGCGCACACTCCTTTCTCGTTATTTCCCACCCCAAGGAGCGCCAGCCAATTCTTCCCAAGGCACAAGTTTTCTTATTGCAGCAGATTTTTCTGGCAGTGTGGAACCACTTGCAGAAGCCCGATTCGCAGCCTTGACCAATGCAGGTTTTACACCAGCGGCTTCGATGATCCAGAGCAGCATCTTATAATTGACGATGTGATTATAAGCATACCGTGCGTCCCGGTTCTTGTCCGGAATACGTCCGTAAGCGCCTGGGGTATGATATCCTTTGAGCCAACCAAGCCAATGTTCTTTCTGCGTTTTGTACCACACCCTGGGATCTTCAATAGGCTTATCGGCTGGTAATTGCTGGATCATACGGATGAATTTTGGAGTACTGATTGTTCCGTTCATGATACCCTTTCAGTAGCGCTCATAATTCTTGCTTAAACCACCGATCCAGAAAAGAGGGGAGCAATGCAAATCATACAGTCTTTGGCTGGGTTCAGGCCCAGCCTCACCATTAGTGACCAAGCTTTGTATACGATTTGATGTAAGACCCTTTTGGTGCAAGGGATTTACGCAAACTATTCAATCCAGTCTGATCTTTTGTGTATTTTCCGATCCAGTTATGTACCACATCATTGCCGAGTTCGTCCCTGAGTAGATTGCAACGCCTTCTCAAATTGGGGACTTCATCAATCTTCCGAAATATTTTCAATATAATATCTTCCCCATATGGTTTGGAAATTGTTCGAAGAACATCTTGAACAAGGATTTTTACGCCTTCCGTTTTATTTGCCATTGATTATCTCCCTGTAACATTTAGGATCGAAATGAATTTTATACCTGACTATCCCTAAACAACTCTACTGCAGGGACCACAATTTTTTCGTAAATCTCTTCACTCGAATTTAAGTCGAACAAATTCTGTGCAAATAGTTTCCCGTGAAATGAAAGATAGCCATCAGAATAATCAATAGCAAGAGGATTCTTGAATACCTGCGCCTCCTTGTGCTCCATATGGGCGATGAGTTGCTCAATTTTCTCCATGTTAGTTCTGCCCTTGCTCTTAAAATTATACAAGATACCCGCATAGACTTTTGGTTCTGTTAGATTTTTCGAATCAAGAACAAGCCTCAAATAAATCACCTTGATCTTGTTATCGAATTTTGTAATGGTTTGTCCAGCCTTATCAACCGTTAAATCCTTGGGAACGAAAAAAACGGCCATTTTTCGCAATAACCACAATTCGACATTGTTAGACTCAAGACCTGATGAGCGAGATGTAGTGATAGCATAACCACCAGGCCGGCCAATCATGAATTCTTCATCTTCCTTGCCCAGCAATCCTTCGACTTCTTTTATGAAATAGGATGTTTCCAAGTAGAGTTTCTGTATATAATCAAAGGCCAATCTGGTCTGATCAACGATCTCATTTTTATTCATTTGTGCTCCTCTCGAAAAAAAATATTTTCAACCGGGTGAATTGGTTTGCCATCAGGACCAAAATTAAGAAAGAAGTCTTTTCGGGGATTCAAAAAAAGGACTTTTAAAGACAAAGGTTGTAAACTGAGATCAGCCAAGGTTGTAGTAAATCCCAAAAAAGCGCCGCGATAACTGGCTGAGCGAGCGTCGAAGAAAATCCTATCGTCTCTTGGATGCAATGCCTTGGGAAGAATTGAAAATACTTTTACCCCTTCAAAATTTCTTAATTTTTTCCGAACCAGCAATTCATAAAGATCATTCGCAAAGAGCCTGGTTCCGATAGGCAGGTGAGGGTTCTTTTCGACCTGTTGATAAACCAACAAGGCTATGCTTTGCCAATTTACCCAAAGCATTCCCTTAAGATATTTTTTTGGTACCCCTCGTTTTATTTCAGGTTTGTCGGAGTAATATGCGGTGACCGCAACGATCTTGAATTCCTTTTCCAAATTCTTTGCTTCATATCTCCCCCCAATAACTTCTCTGACAATCTGATGGTGTTTTTCCTGGGTTTCTTCCCCAAAACCCGAATGATATTTTGCTTCAAAAAGCAAATAATACTTCCCAATAATCATCACCAGATCGGGTTCTGTTTTATCTTCAAAAGTCGGCCAAAAACGAAACTCAGCATTATTCGCGTCATCCGCTGAAATTCCCAATCCAAGCAGCTTGATAAATTCGTATAAGAATATTTCCCGTTTGGCATACTTGAAAAATGAGAACACATTCGATGTAAGAATGTTTTCTTTATTTTCATTGTCTTTTGACAATTTTCCGTGGATCTCTGCCAGATACATCCTAAACTCCGAAGTAGGTTCTTATTACAAAATCTTACATTTTATAAATCCGACCATTCTCTCTTATGTGCCCAATTCATCACCTTAGTTTTCCAATTTTTTCCCATTCCCCAGTACTAGGATTTAGATACCGCCAAAAAGTCCAGCCGTTCATTGCTTTCCAATTAGGTACAACAACTTTACCGGCAGCGGATGGTGTTGGATAATCTTTCTTTTCATATCGAACACTGCCTTTGATATTGAGCAGTTCAGCAAAGAATGTTTCGCCTTTATATTGTGCTTTGATTTGGACAGGATATTCGACCGCTTTTTGCTCAGAAACTTCCAGATTTTTATTTTCCAATCCGAATAAATCCGAAAGACGTTCCACAGTAAATTTGTTGCGCAACTTGCAGGCCGAATTTTGGTTGGCAAACATGCCTTTTTCCCAAACAGCATGCTTAATGGAATTTGTTTTTAGCCAATCCACTTTTACGAAATAGTCGCAGAGATCCGGGTCATCTGCGTGATCCCCCATACCCGGAGCATGGTTTGGCGCTTTAAGAATTGGGGTTTGGACTTCATCGACATCTACAAGGAAATCGTTCACCCGCACAGATTCTTCCTTGACAATACCCACACCTACATATCCTATTTTGGGGATATACACAAATATTCTCGCTCCAGGATGGAGCAACGAGAGCGTATTGCTATACCATTTGTCTCCACCGGCTGACACAAAGCCATACTTGACTGCATCCTCCCAATTTCGGCGTTGACCTTCTCCAAAAGAAACGTAATAGTCGGTTCCATTCCAGGGTTCTTTTCCACTCGTTCTGGAGACTTTGCTTGTATGAACTTCAGCCTGAACCGGATCAATCAGCCAGCTTCTGGAAAGATATTCTGCCTGCCCTTCCTTAAAATATTGAAAGAAGAACTGCATTGATTGGAACACCATAATTGGATGATAAATAATTCATAATTCGTTCGGAACTATTATCAAGTTGAGAAGCCACAATGAGCAAGCGTTGTTCTTCGTTGACGGTTTCTGGAGGATTCCCACCAAAACGTTCTGCATAAGCCTCTTCAAAATTCTGCGTTGTATCATATTCCGCATAAATTCCGACAATATCTTCATAAGTCAGATTCTTTGCCCAGGAGGCATAGTCAAGTGTTTGAGCGACTACATCGCGAGGGGTTTTGTTTTTCTTCAACTCCAGGATTGCCAGATGCCCTTCAGAGTCAATGGCAAGCAGGTCAATATAACCGAATGAAGTCGGGACTTGCCGGCCAATTATCATTAATTCAGGATCTATGATTGTTATATCTTTTTCCAGTACGGTTTCCAACTTTTTTTCCGTTTCCATCTTGGAAAACGCAACTTTTTCCAACCCTTTATCTATTCGCCATACCTCAGTTTTGATTGGCATATTTTCTCCTTAAGCGTTTCATTACTTTCTTCAGGTTATTTGTATAACGAAAGGACATATCCCAAAATCATCTGTAATCTTAATATAACTGGCATTATTAACTAATACACCTTGAATTAATCCACTGGCTTCTTCGATATGCCGCAAATGGTAATTTAACTGCTCCCTGGTATTCCTCCATAAGCGATCCGGAATGGGAAATATACAAAAAACTGCCATTCCATTGGCAGGAGCACTCTTTTCTCGTAAAACAAGAATATCATCAGCGATCCATTTCATGTTACCTGTAACTGGCCGTATTATATTTTCCAGACCCATCGCGCGCCAATTCGTGTTCGCCGTTTTCATCTCAACAAAGTATTTATTTTCATGAAACAGGAATGAAATATCAGAACGACCGCCGTTAATATAGCCATCTTCAAGGGTAACTTGGGTGAAATTAATCTCTTTGCTTATTGCTGATGCAAGTTCAAATTTCAGCCAGCCTTCAAACTTTGCCCGTTGTTGGCATGCTAACAAGATTACATCATGGCGATCTGTCAAAATTTTAATTAGTAAGACCATAATGTTTTGTTCAAGTAAGTTCATTCCTACAACTCTCCTTTAAACATCTTATCCAGAATGCTTGGCATCAAGGCGTCCAATTCTTGCTGCGTTTCGGCCTGATGCAGGCGCAGTTGGGAGACTTGCGCCTGCAAGCCATCCAGGTACGCCACCAGCCGGCGCTGCTCTTCCAGCGGAAGAAGCGCAATCTCGATGCTCTTTACCATGCTGCCATTCCAATTTGGCTGCGCTCCGCCGTGCGAATTTTCACGCATTTCGTAATACAGACTTCGCTGCCAATACTGTGTAAAACGAGATTCAAGAATGCCAGGCGTAGGCAAAATTGCACAACATGCCTGATTGGTTGTGGCTTTAATCATCAAACGGCCTGTTCGCCCTCGTGTTTGACCTTGACCATATAACGCAATCAAAATAGTTTCCGGTGGAAACACTTGTGCACTGCTGTTTTTCAAGCCTTCTTTGGTAATAAACTCTTCGGATTTGAAAATATCACCATCGACCAATTCACCTGTCTTTATCCAGGGAATATCTCCACCCCAGTAAGTTGGATTGTCTCGTGATGGCGTTCCACCAGATGTAACTCGCGCAATATCGCCAATTTTCTTTTTTGGGTAGGAACTTTCAAGCAACTTGTAGCGAATATTCTTAAGTTGTGCCGCAAGAAGTAATTCTGTTTCCTCATTCGCTTCCCTGCGCAGGGACTGGGCTACGGCGAGGCGGCCCGCTAGCGCTTCGATGCGGCTGACGATGCGGCGTTGGTCGGGCAGAGGTGGGAGGGGAATTTCATATTTAAAGACATGGTCTGGGCGAATGGCAGAATAATTGGTAGAACCATGTGCTTTGACCTGATCTTCCAACATGCCAGAACGAATACACCAATCCAACCATTCACGTAAGCATTTTTGTTCGTTAATTTCAAACAAGAAATAATGGCTACTGACAATTGCTCTATTAAGTTCAGGAGGCACAATGCCAAAACCGCCCACTTTGGCATCGATTTCGGCTACTAATAATTCACCAGTTCGAGCAGCCTGCTGGTCTTTTGTCTTGACTTCTGCGCCATCAACCTCGTCGCGTAAAACGATGCCTTTACCATGTAATTTAACACGGGCACGTTTATAGCGCGTGAAGTCATCAATGGTGAAAAATTTTTTTCGCTGGGTGAGAAATTCAGAAAGCTGAACAGTTTGCCACCCGTTTGCCATCATGCGCCATCCACCAACAAACGCTTGATCTCATCCATCAAGCCTAAAATCTGCTTTTCTTTGGCGGCGATGCTCTCGGCCAGTTCGGCAGGCGGCAGGTGCTCCGGGTCGGCCGCCTGGCTCGGATTCTTCACGTCCAAGTTGACGCTCTGCAGGGAGCCAGAGGCGTCGTAGCGCAGCAGGTCGGCCACGGGGACCTTCCAGGCGCGCTCGTTTTCTTCACGGGCATCCCACCAGGCAATCAATGGGGCAAATTCTTCGAAGGCCATCGGGCGGGTCTTGGTGTAGTTCTTGACGCCGGCGGGGAGGATATGTTCGTAGAACCAAATTTCCGTTGTGGAACCGGTGCGATCGAAGAACAACAGATTGGTGGGGATGCCGGTGTAAGGGGCAAATACGCCATTGGGCAGGCGCACGATGGTATGCAGGTTGAAATTGGTCAGCAGTTGTTCCTTGATGCGGGCGGAAACGCCGTCGCCGAAGAGAGTGCCATTGGGCACAACCATGCCACAGCGCCCGCCGGGTTTGAGCGAACGCATGATGAACTGCATGAAGAGCAGGGCGGTCTCGCTGGCACGGGTGGAGACGGGGAAGTTCAACTGGATGCCGGCTTCCTCCTCGCCGCCGAAGGGCGGGTTGGTGACGATGACCTCGTAGCGGTCCTGCTCGCCGATCTCGTTGAGCGGGTTACGCAGGGCGTTATCGCGGCGGATATTGGGAGACTCCAGGCCATGCAGCAGCAGGTTCATGGTGCCGAGCAGGAAGGGCAGGGGTTTCTTTTCGATGCCGACCAGGCTGGCGGTCTGGAGCAGGCGCTCATCCTGGGCGGATTGGGCCTGGGATTTGAGGATCTCGTAGGACTCGACCAGGAAGCCAGCGGTGCCGCAAGCGGGATCGAGGATACGGTCGCCTAATTTCGGCTTGACCCGGTCGACGATCAACTTGACGACCGGGCGGGGGGTGTAGAACTCGCCGCTGTCGCCGGCGGCGTCGCGCATTTCCTTCAACATCGACTCATATAAATGGGAGAGGGTGAAAATCTCGTCGCGGCTGTGGAAGTGGATGCCATCGACCAGGTTGACCACATCCCGGAACAGGTAGCCGGAGAGCATGCGGTTGAAGGTCTCCTTGAAGAGTTCGGCAATCTTGAGGCGCTCGTCCGAGCCGGAGAGTTCGCGCAGATAGGGGAGCAGGCCGTTGTTGATGAACTTGATCAGATCCTCGCCGGTGGCACCCTTGTCGGGGTCGGAGGCCCAGTCGCGCCAGCGGTAGGGGGAGGGGATGACGGGACGGTAGGGCTTGCGCCCCACGATGGCATCCTCTTCCCGGCGGTATTCCAGGTCGTCGTAGCATTTGAGGAACAGGATCCAGGAGAGCTGGGGCAGGCGGTCGAGGTCGCCGTTGAGGCCGGCGTCCTTGCGCATGATGTCACGGGCGGATTTGATGAGAGAGGAGAGTTGGGTGCGGGAGGAGGAGGAAGGCATGAAGGGTCCTATTTTCCTCACCCTCCCCGGCCCTCCCTCTCCTGGCGTAGCCAGGAGAGGGAGGGGGGTTGGGGGGCAGGTGAGGCGGGTGACGGACTAATTTTTTTTAGCAGATTTATTCAAACAAACCAAGCTCAGTTGCTTTGGCAATTGCGCCTGTGCGATTGCTTACTTTGATTTTGTCATAGACACTTGACAGGTAATTACGTACGGTTCCAAGAGAGAGTTCAAGCTTATCAGATATTTGTTCGTTGGTGAATCCAAGTTTTACAAGTTGCAATATTTCCATTTCCCTTTCACTCAAATGTACGCGTAAATTGGCAATTGCATGAATGACGTCTGAATCATAATCATCTACCAGCATTGATTTCAATTCATTATTTATGAAAGTCACCAAAACATAGTGTTCTTGTTCGTCATTTACTGGAAACGGCCCAACATCTATAAAACTAATTTGGTCGTTTTTTATTATTGCTCTGCAAGTCTGCATATATGCTCCTGCAAGTTGTAACCTAATCTTCCTCACCCTCCCCGGCCCTCCCTCTCCTGGCTGCGCCAGGAGAGGGAGGGGGAAGGGAGTAGGTGAGGTTCGAGGTTTATTCCTCATATAGGCCCTGCTGGATTTCATCCACAGCGTGGGCCAGGTTGGCGGGACCGCCGAAGAGGGCGTAGATCTCGGTGGGCGCGCCGTAGCCGGCAAAGGGTTGCACGCACAGGAGGCTAGGCAAGTCGTCCAGTTGGCTGATGCCGTAATCGGCGTATTTCTCCAGCAGGGCATCCAGGATCTGGCGGGCGGCGGGGGTGAAGGTGTTGAGGAAGTTGGCTTTCTTCTGGCGGGCTTTTTCGAGGCGCTGGCGGCGCGAGACCAACGGGGCGTTGTAGGCGACATGCAGGAGCAAGTCGAGGGCATCGGCCTCCTCGTGATGGGTGACGGAGGCAAGGTGGGCCGGGTCGATGCCGTAGGAACGCAGGCGCTCCATGATCTCACGGCGCTGCTCGGTGAGCGGCCAGGCCTGGCGCAGGTGTTCGGCGCTCAGATGAAGGCGGCGGACATTCTGTGTGACGTAATCGGTGAATTCCATGGTGCGGAGCACGTTGCCATCCGGGTCAAGCTCGAAGGCCTGTTCCCCGGCAATATAAACCTGGACGCCATCGAGATAATATTTGCGGGGCAGCTCACCGATCTTTTGCTCGATTTCCATCACGCCGGGCGAAACGGGTTCTTCCGAGGGAAGCGTGCCTTCTTCGCTATCCTGAACCGAGGTTTCATTGCCTTCTTCATCGATGCGGGATTTGGTCACGCGGACGGGTTCGCCATCGAAGGCCGGATCGTAGAATAACTGGGTTGCGCCAACATAGTCAATAATGGTGAACCAGAACTTGCCGTGCTCTTCCGAGACGCGCGTACCGCGCCCAATGACCTGCTTGAAATCGACCATCGAGTTGATGGGTTTGAACAGAACGATATTGCGGCAAGTGGGGGCGTCCACGCCGGTGGTGAGCATTTGCGAAGTGGTGAGGATGGCCGGAACATCTTTTTCGGGATCCTGAAAATCGTCCAGATGGCCGCGGCCGACCGAGCCTTCATCCGAAACCACGCGTTCCACGTAATGGGGATGCAGCCTGACCAGGTCTGCATTGAGATTGTTGAGCGCCAGGCGCATGTCGAGGGCGTGCTCCTGGTCCACGCAAAAAACGATGGTCTTATCGAAACGGCCGGTGCGCTTGAGAAATTCGGTGAGGTGCTTCGCAACCACTTCGGTGCGGGAGAGCAGCGAAACCACGCGCTCGAACTCCTTCGTGCCATACAGGCCGGGCGGGATCTCCCGGTTGAAGCGGTCGAGCACGCCTGGGTCGATCTGCAGGCCGCTGGCATCCACATCGGGGATGACACGGTAGACCCGGTAGGGCGCCAGGAAACCGTCCTCGATGCCCTGCTTCAAGCTGTAGGTATAAACCGGGTCGCCAAAATATTCGTAGGTATCGACGTTATCGGTGCGGCGCGGGGTGGCGGTCATGCCAATCTGGGTGGCGGAATCGAAATATTCCAGGATCTTGCGCCAGTTGCCGGTCTCGTTGGCGGCGCCGCGGTGGCACTCGTCCACGATGATCAGGTCGAAGAAATCCCTGGGATAGCTTTCGTATAAATTCGGCCCGCCGGTGGGGTTGGAGAGGGCCTGGTAAAGCGCAAAATAGACCTCGCGGCTCTTGATGGCCCGGCCCTGGATCTTGTGCAGAGCCTGGCCAAAGGGAGCGAAGGTGAGTGACTTGGCCTGGTCGATCAGGAAATTGCGGTCGGAAAGGTAAAGGATGCGCTTTTTTCGTCCGGCCCGACGCAGCCGCCAGACGATCTGGAACCCGACAAAGGTTTTGCCCGTGCCGGTGGCCAGGTTGATCAAAATGCGCTTTTGCCCGGCCAGGACGGCGTTAACGGCCGCATTGATGGCGGCGTGCTGATAATAACGCGGCCTTTTTCCGCCAGCCTCTTCGAAATAAGCGGTGAGGGCGTCATTGGCATCCTTGGGCTGGTACAACTTCAGGACGCCACGCCAACGATCCCAGAGTTCATCCGGAGAAGGAAACTCGTCAAGGGTGCGTTCCCGGCCGGTAATGAAATCGTGCTCGAGGATGGCCTGGCCATTGCTGGCGTAAGCGAATTTCAAATCCATCATCTCAGCATAGCGGATGGCCTGCTGCAAGCCTTCGGCGGGATGCTTGTATCCGGCCTTGGCTTCCAAGACGGCAATGGGGATATTGCGCCGGATGAAGAGGACGTAATCCGGGCGCAGACCGGCCTTGCGGGTATGCCGACCTCCCAATGGGACGATCCGCCCGGGAGTCAAAACATATTGCTCCTGGATGGCATCATCTTCCCAATGAGCATCCTTGAGTTTTGGCAAAAGATAGGTCCGGCATGTATCGGCTTCGTTCATTGATAACCCTGCTTTATCGTAAGAACAAACCCCCGTACACCCAACTCCCAATAAACGGGGAAACGAAAAAGGCGATACCTAATTGTACAACCAAAACGGCAAGGCGGAGAATGATTGCAGGTTATGGAATCCATGCTTTCCTAAATCCCTTAATCCCATCCCCTTTTACCCTATCATCGTCAAATTATAACAAACCCCCTTGTTTCTTCATTTTTTATTTCTTTCTAAAATTTACTCTTGTACTGAAATGCTGTGTAGAAGCAATTGGCGTTTTCATTTCACTTTACCGAAATATCCACTAGGCGACTCCGGTTGTTTCAGCTGCGTTAGCCCATAGAGCCGGCCCAACTCCTCTTTAATCGGACAGGTGGATATTTTTGGAGGAGAAGATAGATAAACAAAATCTCTATTCTGACATGGTACAGGTGACCCAAAAGGTTGGTTCCGGCTCGAGCCTCACCGATTGGTGGCGTCAGCCTGCCTGGGTACATTAGGAAATCCCCGCTGCTCACGCACAAATAAATAAGTTTGAAGGATGTTTTATGGAATACATAAATAAGAGTGAGGACTTATGCCCTTTCTTTCTATATTGGAGTTGTCCCAGACACACTTGATCTAAATGAATTCATCTCCACAGAAAAGGCTACCATAAAGGTCAACTACCATATTGAACACGAGCAGTTATGATACGAGAAGACAGCATCGAAGGAATAAAAATCGGCCGGCCCTGGCCGGTCAAGCGTGTTGCGCTGGATGGTTACATGAAGTCCATGATAAAGATGGCGAAACACGATCTTCGCCACAACTAGTAGCGAGACGCCCCCAAATGGGCGTTTTTGTTTTCCAATGAAGGTAAGAAGAAATGCCACGTAGAGCACTTACAAAAGTGTATTGTTGTAAATGCCAGTTTGTTCTATACTGAATGTGGATTCTCATAACCACTCCCAAATTGGGGATGAATAGAAAGGCAATTAATACATGTCTAAAATTGTCGAAACACTATGGCCTATTGAAGAACATACAAAGGCTAAGCATGAGATTTTACAGCGTTATTTAGGCGCTTGGTTTCCCATATTAGGATCCAAAATTCCAAAAATTCTTTATATTGACGGTTTCAGCGGTCCTGGTAGGTATGAAGGTGGGGAACCTGGGTCGCCTGTAATAGCACTTAAACAAGCGATGTCATTAAGACGCTTTTTGGTAAATACTGAAGTAAATTTTCTTTTTATTGATGATCGTTGCGATCGTGTAGATTATCTTAAATCGGAGATTGCCCAAATACCTTTGCCTCCTAACTTTCATGTATACACGGAGAATAGTGAATTTGAGAAATCTCTTGCAAGTATTTTGGATATTCTCGCAGATGATGGCCTCATATTAGCCCCTACATTTGTTTTCATCGATCCATTTGGTTGGAAAGGGATTCCCTTCGATATTGTTTGTAGATTACTAAAGAATCAAAGGACAGAAGTCTTCATAAATGTTATGGTTGACTCAATCAATCGCTTCGTGGAACATCCTAATCCAATTGATCGTCAACATATTCGCAGCCTCTTTGGAGTGTCAGAAGAGAGAATAGAAATGGCGCTCCAATCTTCGGATAGGCTTGATGCCTTTAGGCAACTCTATCAAGAACAGCTTCAAAGTTGCGCGAAATTTGTCCGTTATTTTGAAATGCGTGATAGCAGGAACAAGATCATTTACGATCTCTTTTTTGCTAGTAATCATCCTTTAGGCCATTCAAAAATGAAAGAGGCTTTCTGGAAAGTAGACGAGCAAAATGGCTATACATTCTCGGATTGTACTAACTCTAATCAGCCAGTCCTATTTGAAATAGATCCTTCAGAGGATTTAGCAAAATCGATACAGCATTATTATTCAGGCAAAGTAGTACTTGCAGAAGATGTGATTTCATTTGTTGAAAATGAAACCCCGTATATCGCTAAGCATGCGAGAAGTGCCTTGCAAATATTAGAACGCAAGTCAATTATCAAAGTAGAACAGACTAAGAAAGATGGATCTAAACGAACGCGCGGATTCCCAGAAGGCGTTATTATCCAATTTTAATTTATAAACAGAACATATGTACTATAATCATATCTGGAGGAACCATAGATGGCCATAAAATCGTCCATTGAGTGGACAGAATCAACCTGGAATCCAATAACCGGCTGCACTAAACTCAGTCCTGGTTGTAAACATTGTTACGCAGAAAGAATGGCAATGCGCTTGCACGCAATGGGCCAAGCCAACTATCGAAACGGTTTCAAACTCACATTACATGAGCACAGCTTAGAATTACCACTCCATTGGAAACAACCTCAAATGATATTTGTAAATTCCATGAGTGATCTGTTTCATAAGGATGTACATATAGACTTTATTCAAAAAGTTTTTGATGTTATGAGAAATGCCCATTGGCATACTTTTCAGATTTTGACTAAACGTTCAAGCCGTTTGGCAGAATTAGATTCACAATTAGACTGGCCACAAAACGTCTGGATGGGTGTTAGTGTAGAAAACTCTGATTATTTATCCAGAATAGACGATCTCCGCTCTACACATGCCAAGATTAAATTCTTATCACTCGAGCCCTTGCTTGGTCCTTTACATTGTCTAGAATTGACAAACATTGATTGGGTTATTGTAGGTGGAGAGTCCGGACCAGGAGCTCGCCCCATTCAACAGGAATGGGTCATTGATATCCGCAACCAATGTAAAACCGTACATGTACCGTTCTTTTTCAAACAATGGGGAGGAATACACAAAAAGAAAGCAGGCAGGGAACTCGAAGGTAAAACCTGGGACGAATTGCCATCTATGGCAGCTCTCTAATTGATAATTGGATTTACTTTCTCACCTTACGCAGAATAGCGTAAGGTGAGAAAGTAATTATCCTATCTGTTCGTCCACTGTCAACATCCCAAAATTAGTACCACTTGGTAGTGGAAAGATCAGGCGTGTTCTGCAGCAAACCGATAGGGCATTAGACCATATAATGCATCGTTCTGTCAGATAGCATTGAATTCTTCGTGCCCTGCTCTGTGAAGGCGCGAACTCCATAAGACATCATTGGTTTTTGATGGAATTATTCCTACCACAAGAAATAGCGAACAAAAGGCTATTCCTAAGGAGCCAATGTAGCTCGATAATTATTTTTACCCTAACTTTTTAACAAAATAATCGAGTTTCTTGAAATCGCAAGATTTAATTTAAATATCCTAGAATAAGCTCATAGGTTTGAGAGCTCGAATAGCTTAAGAAAATCGATGGTTTGAGAAGAAATGAACGATGTCTTTATCTTCGATGATAATTTCTTCAAGGTGTAGGTTCCATTAGCAAATGGTAAACATATTTAACAGCTCAAAGATCATTTTTACTTTAGGAATACAACAGCCATCTTTGTTTACTCACGCTGCCCGAATAAATTGTTCAAACCTCTGGACGAGTGCATCTCTGTTCGGCCAATTCTTTACTTCGTGAGGTAACAACAACTTCGCACCATCTAGATCTTTAAGGCCATGCTGCAGGATTGGACCATCGTGCTCTTCTAGGACATCTTGACGTACATGCACAATATAATCAGGAGACACTCCAAGAATAAAACTGTCGAAAGCAGCATGGTGGAGCTTACAGAGTGCAATCCCATTTGTTATTAATGGATCGCCTTCAGGAGTACTATCGGGTAGGATGTGTGCTGCATCGAGCAATTCCCGGTGACGCAAATGGCACAGCGCGCATTGAGTGCGGTACGCATCCAGAACCCTCTCGCGAAAACTTCTTTGATGTAACCTAATTTTGACCGTGGCTGTGATATAAGCACGTCTGGCAATCATGTCTTCTTTCATGGGTAATAATTGGTCGGCTTGAACCTCAATATTGGCGACATCGTCGACGGCTACTTTGAATGCTAGCGAAGCTGGATCGTCGGTGACAATATAGACTGGCCAGACGGTGAGGTACTGACCGGATACTACCCCGTGCATATAGACAAGGGGGCGTTTTTGTTCCATAACTTTTCGAAGTCCCACGTTGTCCGGATGATTTGGATCGGCACCACGATACCTGTAAGTTAGGAGACCATCAGGACCAAAAGTGTCATTATATGGGCTTTCAGGTGTGGTTGTAATTGAAAGAGGAAGGTCAAGGACTTTAGGTTTGAAGATGCCATGAGGTGCAACAAGGGGGATACGAGTACCCTCAAAAATAAAACCACCCTGGAGCAATGTTCGCGGTAAAACATCCCCCAACATGGCTACCCTTTCAGTCAGCCAGGAAAATGCAGCCAAGCGAATAGCAAGATCAGTATCCATTATCAAATCGCCTCAATTTGACCGAATATCAGCAACAGAAAATGTGTTCCTTAATCATCATGCCCTTCAATTTACCCATGATGTTCTTATCTGCATTACTTCTCATCTCTCGCACCCCGTATGGCATAAACAGAATCCGGTAAACATTTTCATCGGACTACGCAAATCAGAAGTCTCGCCCGCAAGAAATGATTTTTTTAAAGTTGGTGGGACCGAATAGGTGAAACCTTCCACTTATGTGGTCGTATTCTTCGCGTACGTTTTACGATTCTCATCTTGCCTCTGGCACAATTTGGTCAGCTTCTCCACGATCCGAGCGCGCGTCGCGGCCGAGATTTTCTCTTCTTGCCACACATTCCCGAGTTCATCCGGCAAACGATCCAGTTGCCAGACTGCCACGGATGGATTCTCCACCGTCAGCCGGCTCTCCTGATTCGCCCACACAACCGCCGCGTTCACCCATTGCTGTATACCATCCGCTTTCAAGAAATTCCCCAAACGTGCAGCGTTATTCTGTGCCTGGCGGCTCGGACTTTTCTGATGTGGCTTCCAACTGTTACCGACCTGAAATTCCCATCGCTCACCGATATTTCGATATTCCCCACTGAAATTCTTGATCTCCAGAACCCATACGCCAGAAGGGCCCACCAAAACGGTATCCAGGTCGCCGTTATTGCGACCTGGCAACTGGATATTTCGAAAGAGGGCCCAGTTTCCATCCAATGTTTGGAGGATAACTTCGATAACCCGCTCTTCCCCTTTTTGCCCCTTCCGAAAGTTATCAATTTGCTGATCCAACCTTTTTAATATCAAGCGATCCAAAAGAAACGGGCCCAAGAGGCTCAAGACAAACAATCCAATGAGTATCACCAGACCAATAAGACCAACAGGGGACTTGATCACCTCTGGTAGGGTCAAAGTGGATCGTGTGGAAGTATGCCGTGTAAGTAGCCAAATAAAAAACGTGATCAAGAATCCCAATACTGTACCTAAAATCGTTCCTTCTAGGAGTGCAAACTGATATTGCCTCCTTTCTGCATAACTTCTCCCACCAGAAAACACCTTTATAAAACCGGCCGAAGGGAAAGGTTCCTTTACTTTTTGATTCACACGCCCCAACATCAAGGCAGTAGCCGCTCGCCTTACTCGTTCATCCCAAGCGTTCTCAGCGGCATATCCCAGGTCTTTGAGAGAAAGCTGCCTTGTTTCCACCAGCATTCCCATTGGCTGGCCACGGAACGGTGGAAATGGCCACTCGGTCGAACGGGCCTGTTCCATGGTGATACCGATTGATAAAGCCGCATCAGGAAGTTCGAGCGGTAATTTTTTTGCCAACTTTTCTACAGGCTTTTCAGGCCTCACATGCATCAGTAAAAATTGGGCTGCTTGTCTGAGACGCGGGTCATAGGCCTTCGCAACCGCCCATTCCAGCCTGGATCGGTTTAGGTAACCTTCGTCGTAAAGCTCACCTACTGGCCGGGGATTGTTCCGAAGCCAAATGACTTTCCGGGCATCTTCAAGACTTATTACAGGAGTATTGGATTGTTGAGGATCGGTTGTAACCATCGAAGAAGTATTCATATGATTGTCTTCCTAAACCATTAGATAACGCAATTTCCGGGAAACCATTTACAGTATAAAACTAATCCGTTGGGAGGACATTGGAGAACCTTTTTGAAAGAACATCCGACTGGATATTATTATTGCTATTGAAATAACAGTATTGAGTCATTATTGGTATGATATTTTCTCCAATTCACCCTAAGGACTGACGTTGTGAACAATAAGAGTTATTCGTACTTATTCACCTAACATATCCGTGATGGATGAAGCACGAAAACAAGAATTGCAATTTCACAATTTCAATTGCCAATTTCTTGTTGCTCTTCCTCACTTGTATTTTCAGGTTTTGCACCACCGCTAAAATAAGCCGTTGGTTCTCCATCCTTCATTGCGGCTTTTAAGCGTGCATGGGATTCCTTAAGAATATCAGTGGCCTTTGTTATTTGATCTTCTTGCTTTATAGAGAATGTAGCCCATCTTGGAGACATTTTTGCGTTCGCTACTCTGGTACCTGGTAATGGATTTGCTCTACTGAAATAGTCAAGTGTAATGCTGGCCGGATTGAGTTTTATAGATGCAAATGCTTTTTCTGGAGAATAAACTCCGATAAATACATTACCTATGTTAGTCCAGATCTCCTCGTTCCAATCAGTCAGGGCTTTCTCAAGTTTCCTATACCAATCCTGAACTTTTGGCGGTATATGTTTAATCTCAAACAAGTGTTGTAACGCCTCCTCCCCATCTAGTCCCAATTCCACGCTGGTTTTGGGGTGTTGAATTGGAGCATTCTTCATAGACTGAATTTCAGCTTTTAGTTCAATAACTTCAATAGGGCATGCTTTCCAATCATGTTCCCAGCAAACAATAATGTCGCACCCTTCTGGATCATGACCATGTTGTTTAAAATTTGAACTTAGGTATTCAAATTCAATAAGAATTCGCTCCCATCCTTTTCCTGTGAATCTGCGGGCCACGCAATCGGGAAATCCAGGCTTGACCTCTTCAATATACATATGTAAATCATCGACCACTCGGCCAAAAAGAAAGACAACACCGTTTTCATTCACAGGTGAATAAACAAGTCCCCGAAAATTAATTAGATCCCCAACGATCGATTTGTCCTTTGACATATCACCCTCATCTTTCATATCGTAACGACTACTTGAATTGATTGTATAGATGGGCAGTAATGGATTTTATTTCTTCGTATTGAACCGGATAATGAGTAGTCCCATTGAATATTTTACATCAAAATTAATGAATTTCATTTTTACTCCACCAGCACATTTCCCTCAGAATTTGGGGATTACGCCGTTTCGTTGTGCGTTTTCACTGAAATACACAGATACTCCAAGCAATGAAACACCTGTATAAACTTTCGCCAAATCAGGCCACCCATTCATTTGTCAAATATCTTGTCAATCATTCTCATGTTACTCGAAGTTATAAGTAAAGAAGCGTGCTCCAACCTAATCTACATTCCGGTATGGAAGACCGGAAAGAGTTTATTTTACTAAGCTGTACATTGTGAATATGAGTGCATAGGGAATAGCGTATGAACATCGATGTTTCCAATGCGGTTTATTCGTTCACCTTACGTCATGGCATTGCGAATGATAATACACGGATCACCCCGAACCATGGATGGTTATCCCGATAATCATGTACATCAAACCCTGCCCTCTGATGCCCGAAAGTAGGTTGCATAATGCTACCAAACGCGGTAGAATGATTTTAAAGGAGTAAAAAATATGCCTACCCTCCATGTGCGTAGTGTCCCCGAAGATCTGTATGACCGGGTGCGGCAACTGGCGCAATTGCGCAGCCGCTCGCTTGGCGCCCAGGTTGTTACAATGCTCTATGAAGCGCTCGATGAAGAAGAACTACGCAAAGATCAGACAGGTGCCCTGACATCCATACGCCGCCGTCGATTTGCGCCTCCCAAAAAGGCTGCTTCCAGCCTTGACCTTTTACGCGAGGACCGCAAGCGATGACAGAGGCACCCCTCCGGCTTGTTGTTGACGCTAGCGTCGGGATCAAGTTGTTCGTTGAAGAGGACTACTCCGATATAGTGCACAGCCTGTTCGAGCAGCTAGCCATTGACATCCCTGCAACTCTTTACGTGCCTGACCTGTTCTACATCGAATGCACAAATATCCTCCTGAAATACACCCGCCGTTTTGGACGTTCCCTGGAGGATTCGAGAGCGGATCTGGTCGATCTGGGCCGATTATCGCTGCGGGTTGTTCCTACGGCAGAGTTGATGGTAGATGCTTTACTGCTTGCAGCAGAACAGAAAATCACTGCATACGACGCCTGTTACGCAGTCTTGGCTTCCCGCCTTGCTATACCCCTGGTAACTGCAGATCAGCCGCTGGCAAAAGTCGTTCAGGCGCTCTGGATCGGCGATTTGAAACTTGGAACAATTACAGAAAAATAATATTCGCCTGCTTTCCCAATCGCCTTCCCCTAACTGGCAACGCTGGCACAATGCGGCTCTTTGAAAACTGAATATAGCCGGTTGGAACGGGCAGTCCGTTCTGTAAAATATTCAACGCCCAAGAGAGAAATCTCCTATCTGCACTAGGGCTATAGTGCATCGGTGAAAACCCGTAGAAGCCCCCGCCTTTAGGCGTGGGGAGTAGTCACATTGAGGAAAACTTGCCGGAATTATGTTTCTTGCCTTAACTTATCACTGGCTAGACGATTCAAGCTTATTCCGGATTCTGCCGCTTCAAGTGCTAAATGCCGATGTAACTCTGGTGGTATTCGCACCATGAATTTTCCACTGTATTTTTTAATGGCAATTGGTTCGGGGACGGTTTCTTCACCTGCTTCCAAATCTGCAACGGCTTGGGCTACTACCTGACGGATACCTTTCAGAGCTTCCTCTGGCAATGGCTCTAGCCAGCTCAGACCAGGAAACTCTACACAAAGGCCAACATACTCGTTGTCTTCCTCTGACCATGTTACACGATAAGTATATCGGTCATTCTGTAACATCACTTTGCGCCTCCAGACGTTCAATCGCCTTCAACACTTGCCTTACCTGATATGCTTTTGCTATTCCCTTGTCGTTCTGGATATTGACTCGCGGATCTCCTTGCCAGGGTGTTTTATAAATTCGGTGACTGCTGTTTTTTTTGTCGAGCCTCACCAAAGATAAAATCACAAACTTTACAAAGGTCTTGAAAACTAATTCCATTTGGATTGCGCCGCATTTTTGCGATTAGTTCATCAACCTTTGTCATATGGATATGATACCACTATTGGTACTGTTGTCAGGGGAAGGGGATTTGCGCCTAACGAAACCAAGTATGATTGGACCAAAACCCACTCTCGCGATCCCCAGTTGGCCCAGGAATTGGAAGTGAAAGCTTTGCCAGCTCTGTCGGTCGCTAACGTACGTGAATTGTTGCAAGCAACGATGCCCCTGCCTCAACTTTCGCCTAATCAGGCCACCCTTTTGGTTGTCAAATTTCGTATCAATCCTTCTCGCGTTACTCGAAGTCGCCATAAATCACAAAGTAAGTAGCGTGCTCCAACCTAATCTACCATTTGGGTATGGAAAACCGGAAATAGCTTTTTTACATGGCCGTACATTTATGCACATGGGTGTACAACAAAATAGTTTATGAAAATCCCAATTTACAAGAGATATGGTTGTTCAGAAGACGGGGGGATCAGGTCTAGATTAATTAAAACCCCATATCGTCGCAAAAAATCCGATGCTCCCAGTCAACTTGTTAAATACACACAATTATGCTAAACTATACACACGTAAGTGTTTTGATAAAGGAGTAAATATGCGAACCAATATTGTATTGGACGATGCCCTTGTGAACCGCGCCCAGGAGTTAACAGGAATCCGTACCAAGCGTGAGGTGATTAATACCGCGTTGCGTACCCTGGTGCGATTGCAGGAGCAATCCTCGGCCCGGGCGCTGCGCGGCAAGTTGCACTGGGAAGGCGATCTGACTGAAATGAGACGGGGACGCTCCCATGTTAGTAGTTGATACCACAGTCTGGATCGATTACTTCAATGGGCGGATCACCCCCGAAACGGACTTTCTCGACCGTGCAATTTTGGAGGAATTGATCCTGGTGGGAGATTTAATCCTGGTGGAGATCTTGCAAGGTTTCCGTTATGATAAGGATTTTAAACTGGCAGAAGGTGTTCTTGCAAAGTTCGAGCAGGTGGAGATGCTAAATCGCCATCTCGCTCTGCAAAGCGTTCAACACTACCGGGCATTACGCAAAAAAGGCCTTACAGTCCGGAAGACAATTGATTGCATCATCGCCACGTTTTGCATTGCAGAGGATCATACTTTGCTGCATTGCGACGATGATTTTGACGGGTTTGAAAAATATCTGGGCTTGAAAGTGGTTCACCCGGCTTAAAATCCATTATCCATCGAACCAGCCTGCCGGCGTGCCGTCTCGGTATCCAGGTCGGTCCGCTTTACTTCAAATGCCCAAGTAAGGGGATTACCATGCCCCAGCCCATCTCGGATTTTTTACAGAAACTTCGCCAATTTGTTGAAGATGAAGCCGGAGCCCAGTTTTCGGCCTTGGCCCGGCAATAGTCGCGTTCACTCCAAGACCGCGTTGCGCACGGTTGGGCGATTGAAGGGCTGCGTATCGAGCATTTTCAGAATGGCATCCTGCGCCTTTTGGATGAAGAACGCGAGATTTTGATCCGCGATAATACCCGCAAACTCTATATGGCCGCGACCAGGGCGGGGCAGAGATTGGTCCTGACATATGTAGGGAGGCAACCAAGCGTTCTTTTTGAGGCACGTAAAGCAATATCGTTTTCATAGGTGCTGAGGCGCAGCTTTATAAAGAAGCTACCGACATATAGGATTGCACCACCCATGATCCGATAGAAAGTATCGAAGATGCTGCTTCAGCTAGATAGCTCCAGCTTTGTTTTAAATTCTAATTAATAGCTCAAAGACTGTTCCCCCTATTTCAACAATCAAAATAGCTCACGAAAATAGCTGTTTCCTTTACATCAGAGATCGTGCCTTCGTTGCAAATCATCGAGCAATCACGGGCAGAGAAAAACCTGACTGTCCTTCCGCCGACCGTGGCCAAGAGCCTGCGCCGGCTGGCGCAGGAGCGGTCCACCCACTATCAACGCACATCGATGGCACCCGGTTGGTGAGCAGATTGGCCTGAAAAAATGAGATTATAATTTATACATGGCCGCAATCCAAACGCTTGTCCCTCGGAAAAAAATCGCTGCTTTCTGTAAACGCTGGAAGGTGGCGGAATTCGCGTTGTTCGGGTCGGCGGTTCGGGAAGATTTTTCCGCCCAAAGCGACATCGATGTCTTGGTTTCCTTCGCTCCGCCCAGCAATTGGAGTCTCTTTGACCATGTACAGATGAAGCAGGAACTTCAGGAAATCTTTGGGCGCGAAGTGGATCTGATCACTCGCCGGGCGCTGGAACAAAGCCGCAACACACTGCTGCGCTCAGAAATCCTGGGCTCTAAAAGAATATTGTATTCGGAATAAGAATACTCCAATGTCTGAGCATCGGGATGACATCATCACGAATGATATCATCAACGCGGCGCAGCTCATCGCCGCGTTTGTTGATGGCCTCAGGAAAGATGACTTCATCGACGAACTGAAAACCCGTTCAGCTGTTTTATACCAACTGACAGTAATCGGTGAAGCCGTCAAACGACTTTCCCCGGAATTCCGCTTTGCTCAGAAACAAGTTCCCTGGGCATCAATGGCAGGAATGCGCGACCATCTTGTCCATGCCTATGACCTGTGGATTGGGATGAAGTCTGGGAAACCGCCAGGCGGGATGTGCCGAGTCTATTGAAACAAATCGGGCACATCTCCGGCTGAGTTTGATGCCCTGCCCTCGACAAACTTTCAGCTGACTTCATGGGAGTTTTTTATAGGGTAAGGTTCACTGCCTTCCAACTTCGCATCCCTACTATATATTAAGGAACTCGTTCGATAATAGTTGAAGGCTCTCCGTTTGTTGGTCAAAGCCCAGTGGATGCATTTTGTGGAATGTGGGGCATAAGGCTATAATTCGATGCAAACAGAAAACACAGATCAGCCACTATGTGTTTCCCGGAGAGGTTAAATCCCATGAAAAAGAATTTTTCCATAGATCTGGATGCAGAGCAGCAAGTACACGATGTTAGTGATATGCTCTTTGGCATTTTTCTTGAAGACATCAACTTTGCCTGTGATGGTGGCCTCAACGCCAACATGGTCAATAATTCCAGTTTTGACGGGATCTATCTAAACCGGAAAGGGTATGGTCAAGCCGCCGGTTTCTTGTTCAGGGTAGAACCGCATGCAGTCAGCGACCGGCTGCGGTATTGGAACCTCTCTGGCGGCAGGTTGGAAAGTCGCCATGAAGACCCGGTTGCTGAGAACAGTTGGTATGCTCGTGTGCACGCGGATGGCCAGGGCTGCCTGGAGAATCGTGGATACAACGGCGCAAAGAAACACGCCAGGGCCTGTGCCATGTCGATCCAGATGGACCAGGAATATGAATTTTCCTGTTGGGCACGCCGCATGGATTACCATGGCAACATCACGGTAAATGTAACAGACGATAGCGGGGTCGCCCTGACGAAAGAAGTTACACTTGCCCTGACCGACCAATGGCAGTATTCAACCCTGATCCTTTCGGGCATCCAGACAGGTTATGGAAAAATTGTGATGGAGTTTGACGGCAAGGGCGCTGTTGACCTGGATGGGATCAGCCTGATGTCCACCGACACTTGGGGAAAGGAAGATCCAAAATGGAGCCAGGGAAGATTGCGCCGGGACCTGGTGGAGGTGCTTCGTGACCTGACGCCCCGTTTCCTGCGCTTCCCGGGTGGCTGCATTATCGAGGGCAACGGGCCGGGGAACGAATACAATTGGAAGGATACGGTCGGTCCCGTCATCAACCGCAAGGGCAAGTACAACCTGTGGAGCGAGGCGGTAAAGGATGGCGGTTACTCCCAGTCCTACCAGGTTGGTTTTTATGAATATTTCCTGCTTTGCGAGGACCTGGGCATGCAGCCCCTGCCCATCGTCTTCGCCGGGTTGAACTGCCAGTTCCGCAGCCGCCATTGTCTGGATACCCACAGTGCGGAGTTCCAGGAGAAGGTGGTGCAGAATGCCCTGGATCTGATCGAATACGCCAATGGAGATCCCAGGACCAGCCCGTGGGCGGCGCTGCGGGCGGAAGCCGGCCATCCCGGGCCATTTGGACTGAAATTTATCGGGATTGGGAATGAGAATTATGGTGAAGACTACCTGGAGAAATTCGAAATTGTAAAAAGCGCGATCGATCAGCGCTTCCCCGGCGTCACCTGCGTACTATCTGCGGGAGGGCAGCCGAAGGGCAGGAACCTGGATGCTGCCTGGGCAAAGGCACATGAAAAATTCCCGAACGTTCGGGTGGATGAGCATTGTTATGATCGGCCGAAGTGGTTCTTGAAAGAGCATCAGCGTTTTGACAATTACCGCCGGGACAGCGCAAAGGTCTACATGGGGGAGTACGCCGCAAATTTCCCGATGAACATTCCCCTATTGAGCCTGAAACCCAACTGCTATCAGACTGCTCTGGCGGAGGCAGCCTTCCTCACCGGTCTGGAGCGCAATTCAGATGTTGTTGCCATGTCCTCGTACGCCCCGCTGTTCTCTCTGTGTGATGGAGAGCAGTGGGCCCACAACCTGATCAACTTCAACCCGGCGCATGTGCTTCTAACGGCCAACTACTTCGTCCAGAAGATGTTCAGCACGACCGTGGGTGAGAAAGTAGTTGCTGTACAAGGGGACTTACCTGAAGGGGTCTTTGCGAGCGCAACGGTAACAAAAGATCGGCTAATTGTAAAGTTCGTCAATACAAATCAGGAAACCATCCAGGCTCAAATGCATCTCGCAGGGATCCCAGATGGAAAGGCGCAGGTTGAGTATCTGCAATCGGATGATTTAAATGCTGCCAACGGGATGACATTCCACGGGACACCCGAGTATCAGGTTCTTCCGAAAGCTATGGAATTTCCCGTGAAGAATTGCTGCGCGACTTTGGATCTCAAGCAACACGGATTCTATGTGCTGATGATTAATAGATGATTGTAGCGTGTTAGATTTTGTGAGACAGAATAGGGAGCAAAAACAAGGTACAATTTCTCGGTCAAGTGTTTGCCGGTTAGATCTAAAAATCCCTTTAGTCAAAGGATTTTTGTAATTAGGTGGGCTCGGCAGGAGTCGGACTTCCGATCAAACGTACTCAGGCTCCATTCCATTTAGGTACCATACTTTGCCCAAAATCTCAGTGGATTCGCAGCGAAGTCTCTACGATGATGATCAGCCAGATGATGTATGTTACCACCATGAATTTATTCGGCCAGCCCTGGAGGACGTGCGGGCCGTATTTTTCAGCCGAAGAGCTTCTAATCGTCGAAGGATGAATGATTCCGGAAATGATGATGGAAGCAAAATAGGCCACCACACCGATCCAGGCCAAAACCGTGCCAAATATTAATAGACCTTGACTCGCTGACCACAAGGGATTATGGAGCAAACTATGCACTGCCAGGGTGGCGGCGATTGGGAATGTGAGAATGACGATTGCTCCGCAGATTGAGTGAATGGTGTTGATTGGATTGGGTGTGTTCTCGGTAATGGGGTTGGTCTTAAAGATCCCGGCACCAACCAGGGCGATCGCGATCAGAACGAACCACCAGCGGCTGATCGTCCCGCTGATCGGCTGCAAGGAAGGCCAAATCGTGATTAGCATGGCAAGAACGCTCGCGCTCCAACAAAAGAAAGCCAATCGCATCATCCAACCGAAACGCCCGATTTCATATTCGCTGATCATGCGCCAGGATGGATCGAGTTCCCGCTTCAGGAAATGAAGTAGGAAAAGAATGATCAGGAAAACAGATGCAAAAATAATCGATGCATATTCGGTTCCCATAATCAATTTATCCTTTCCAAGAGACTAATTTTTATGATGTACCCAGGGCGGCTACAGTTCAGGTTACGATTTTAAATAATAAAAGAGGAAAAGGTGCGTCCGGCCAGCCGTGTACCCCGCCAGTGGTAATCGCACCTGCGACCAAACGTATTTAGGCTCAATTCCAGTTTGGCTACAATTTTACCTTCTTTTAGATTGCGATTGTGAACTAAGCGATCTAAGTTTCAATTCCTGGCATTGTATAGATACTTGCTTTAGAAAAAGCAATGAATTGGAAATCATAATGCACACAGAAAAGAATTGAAGTCTAATATTAATAATATAAGTGATAAATTTTAAATTTCCCTAGTTATCTATTATTTCAGCCAACTAAGAGCAACAACTATGAATATTAGTAATGTATTAGGAATGAATGGAAATAATGTAACTGCGAATGAAGAAAAATTCACGTATGGAGATAAAAATGGAGTTGATCCCATCGCAAAAAGACCATTTCGATCATGGATAGCTTTATATAATAAGAGGATACCTATGGGAATTCCAATCGGCCAAAGGCTGGCATTATAAGCATCATGTTTCATGCCTATTAATCTTATGGGCCAGAAACCGTAAACAAGAAAGGAAAGCAAATATGCAATCGTAACTGGCGCAAAGACCCGAATCACTTCACGAATTTTGCCTTTTCTCCATGCTTCAATAAGCCAGAAAAGTGCAATTCCTACACCGATCTGGGGTTTGATCAACACAAAGAAAAGTCCGATTTGCGGCGGCAATATAAACCCAAGAACAGCCAGAAAATCCAGGTTGCCATTTAGTGCATTCCTAAATGTGAAAGAATTTAACAAAAAGGCGAAAATAACCCAGGGATTTGAATTAAGACGATATATAACGAATGAATACACCATATAAGTTAAAACAAAAATCACCGCCGTTCCAAGATCCGGTGAAAGAGCTGCGATTGGAGATAATAAAAGATAAGACCAGGGTGGAAACAACCCTAAAGAGCTGAGGGTATATGGCGTGTGCCCTGAAATTAGATCTAATGATTTAGCGCGTATTTCATTTTTCCAATCAACCCCCCATCCCCATGTGATAGGTGGATTAGCGTTTTCGTGCACTGGTAGAAATGTATATACCGAAAATACTAATGATAAAAATACAATTATTATTAGAACAGTAACTACTCAGCCATAAATTGAGTCAAAAGTCATTAAAAGATAAGGAGGAATGATTCTAGTATAACCGTGACAAATAATGGATAATAAAGGATATGGAACCATATCAGCTTCCGAACGACGAAGATGTGAGACGAGCCTATCAGCAGGGAGAAGAGACGGTAGTAGAGTTGGTTCGCAAGCTGACCGACAATTTCAAACTCCTGGCGGCCAGAATGCAAGCTTTAGAAGATCGGCTTGCCAAGAACAGTAGCAATAGTAGTAAGCCGCCTTCCAGTGACGGATACAACAAACCTGCACCGAAGAGTCTGCGGAAACGCCATGGAAGGAAAAGCGGAGGACAACCGGGTCATGCAGGGTATACACTCCGAGCTGTTGAGCATCCTGACCGGGAAGAAGTGCATCGTGTAAGTCGTTGTCATCACTGTCACAGGTCGTTGGAAGCGGTTGAAGCCAGTGGGATGGAAAAGCGACAAGTGTTTGATGTGCCAAGAGTCCAGGTGGAAGTGACAGAGCATCGAGCCGAGATCAAGCGCTGTCCGTACTGTGGTGAGATCAGCAAGGCAGATTTTCCTGAAGGTGTCACCCAGCCGGTGCAATATGGGCCGGAGATTAAGGCGCAAGCGGTCTACTTCAACCAGTATCAGTTACTGCCGATGGAACGGACCGGTGAGGTCTTCGAAGCATTATATGGGCAGGCATTGTCTGAAGGGACTATCCTGGAAGCCTGCCAGGAAGTCGCCGACCAGGTTGAGCCGGGCAACGCAGCCATCAAGAAGCATCTGACCGAGAAGGAAGCAATAGTGCATTTTGATGAAACCGGGGCACGGGTGGAAGGCAAACTCAATTGGTTGCATTCAGCGAGCACGGCACTGCTGACCTACTATGCGCTGCATCCCCGGCGCGGGAAACCCGCCATGGATGCGATCGGGATCTTGCCTGATCTGAAAGGCCGTGCTATCCATGATGGCTGGAAGTCCTATTTCAAGTATCCAGTCCTGCATGGGCTGTGCAATGCCCATCACCTGCGCAGGTTGAAGTTCCTGGAAGAGCGCTACCCGCAAGCCTGGGCGACCGGTTTGGCCGACCTGCTGGTGGAAATGAAAGCAGCGGTGGATACCGCCCGGCAGGTCTCCCTGACTTGCTTGACCTCCGATCAGCTGATTGCCTTCGAGCGCCGCTACGATCGTTGGGTGGAACAGGGTTTGCAGACTAATGCACCTCCGGAACGGCCAGAAGATCAGCCAAAAAAGCGGGGACGGATCAAACAGAGCCCGGCCATGAACCTGCTGGATGAGTTCCAGATTCACAAGGAGTCTGTGCTGGCATTTATGTACGATTTTAAGGTTCCATGGGACAACAATCAGGCGGAACGCGATATCCGCATGATGAAAGTGAAGCAAAAAGTTTCCGGTTGTTTTCGTTCAAAACAAGGTGGCGACCTGTTCTGCCAGATCCGCGGCTACATTTCAACATCCCGCAAGAATGGACAGCAAGTTCTGGATGTGTTGCGATTGGCTCTCGCAGGTACGCCTTATCTACCTTCTTTCATCTCAGCTGGCTGAGTAGTTACTTAGAACAATACCTAGCAAATAATTTGCTTTTCTTGAAAGGTTAACCGATTTCACTTTTCCTCCTAAATAAAATTTCCTCCATTTTTTATAATTCTAAAAATATTTAGTTCATGAAAACAAATATAACAGAATTATAAATGAACAAACCGATATATTTTTTGAATACCTGGCTATGCAGAAAATGATTGTTGACTAAATTTGTTTTCAATAAGAGCAGTTATCTTAACCAAACTTATTCAGGTTCCATTCCAATTTGGCTACAGTATAGCCTCGAATTGGAAGGCGGTTATGAACCTGGCTGTTCGGGTCCCAAGTTATATTGATATACATTTTTCATCGCGAATATAAGACAAGAGATCAATCAACTACGCGGTATCTTCTGATCATTGCCTTTAAGCAGGTGGGCGATTTCTTCAATCTGACGTGATTGATCCATGATCTTCAGAAACAGAATAAGTATGCCACATCCGGTCATGAAGGCTCCCACAAGCGCCCAGAGGTGATTGGAAGGATCGTACGCGATGACGATTATCAGTGGGCCAAATAACACTAGCGCTGGTGTGAGGGGCAGAAGAAGGTTGATAAATTTTCTCATTATGAATCTCCTTGTGGATCAGAAAAATTGAAAATCAATTTTTCATAAGGCTAAATGGTTTGGACAGTTCCTTGAGTGGTCCTAGCGTAAAAAACAAGACCGCACATGAAAAGTGCGCTTCGAATTACCTTAAAAAGCTCCTAGCCGAGGATTTAAACTTTGAACCTGGCGGTCTGAGATTCAATTCCTATGGAATTACATTTTCAGTTTGTGATTCATAGCCAAACGATTATACATCGATTGGCAAATCAAAACGATTATAGAATAGGTAATGCTAGCTTTCCTTAACGAATCCTGCCATTTCAATTACATTCTCTAAAAGTAATTCTGGTGATCCGTATTTTCCCCTGTTGATAGGGAAAGGTGCGGTTCGGAACAGGTCCGCTTGGGGGCACTGTTTATAGATAGTTTTCTGATAGGTTATGGAAATACCACAAATACAAAGCGGCCTATTTGGGCGTTTTGTTAATTGTACGAAGTAGTTCAAGCATTCTTCACAGCTTACAACCATCCCAATGGCTTGGGGAAAGGATCCTTTTTAGGGTACCCAGATAGCTTATAAAAATCGATAATTTATGAATACATTAACAGCGGTTCAAGCCCCTTTGGGGGCACTCCAATGCGCGGGCGGTCAGAAGGTGATCTTGGCCGACTTGACCGGATAACCACTTACGCTCCGTTTTTTTAGTCTGGAATATTCAATCAGCGGACACGGGACCCTGTCGAACAAGCAAAAGGCTGTCTGGCGAAAAGGTCCAGGCAACCTCCTTTCCACTATTGAATATAACTTCAGATATCTAAAGAAATCATCACCGACCCTTTTATCCACGCTGTAATATTTTCATGAGACGGTGATTTGCAAATAGGTGATATTTCCCTACCACAGCTTCGGTGAGAATGCCTGTTCCTGCCAGTTGGGCGAGGTAACGACTTGTCGTAGTGTAATGCATGTTCAAGATCGCGGCAAGGCGGGTTGGAGAAAGTACCGGATAAGTGAAAAGTGCATCAACCAGCTCTGCACTATAGACCTTACTATTTTCCTTTCGCACCTTCTCTTTAACTTCATGATGTAATCTTAAAATCTCATTCAAGGTCTTATACGAGGCATGTGCTTGACTAAAAAAACCAGCAAGCATGTAGTTTATTAAATCATTCCAATTTCCATTGCCTGTCACGGCTAGTAAATGTTTGTAATAGTCACTGCGATGATTGTTGATGTAACCGCTGATATAAAGGACCGGCATTGATAGCAATTTGCTCTGTACCAACTGCATAACCAATAGGATTCTTCCCGTACGTCCATTCCCATCTCGGAATGGATGAATCGCCTCAAATTGGTAATGGGCAATGATGGCGCGGATCAATGGATCGATCTTTTCGTCATCATCGTTTACAAACTGTTCCCAGTTTGCAATCAAACCATGAATATCTTGGGCTGGCGGAGGCGTTTATAGGCTCTCTCGTGTTTTCGCGTTTACGATACGGTTCTGCTCGAGGCGATAAGCACCGCTGCCTTCAGGAATTAGCCTTCCCTGAATACCGTTGATGATTCGCGAGCAGAGCGGCAACTTATCCAATTGCTCAGATCCCCAAAGCAGGGCTTCCCGATAATGCAGAACTTCTTTCTCGACCTGGCGCTGTTCTGACTCCGGAAACAGTTGCCATTGTAATACCTCCGCAAGTGTCGTATTAATGTTCTCAATATTGGAACTTGCCACCGACTCGCGTATTATAGTAGGAGCTGTCATCAATAAGGGATTGGGCAGTTGCCCGCATGCTCCTTTTAGTTCTGCCAAGGCAACGCGAGCCTTGAGTAAGAGATCTCCAAAGTTAGAATTGGAAATCTTTTGTGCCGGAGGCAGCAATTCCAGAGGATGGGGATATGATGGGTTGAATGACATATCGTGATTTATATATCAGTGTTTATTGTTTTTTGCAATATATCAACTATGTTCATTGGCTGTCCACATGGTTCTTCTTGTTGCTTGAATGGTCATTGTTCCTTATTCAGCTGCTGTGTCACCTGCTTCGTATTATGCCTATATAAAGTATCCCCTTATGGGCACCTATTTGTACGGTAGTAAAGTAGTAAGAAGTAAATGGGAATAGGTATAAGATAATGCCCCTTTATCGCTAAGTAGGGCATTATGATTTAATTTCTAAATTTGGAAACTAGATCTAATCAGGAGTATGCCATTGTATAGCAGCTGTTCACCTAGCGGACTAGATAACAATTCCTACAAGTGTACGTTGTCAAACTAATAAACAGGTAGTTAATAGGAAAAGCCGCTGATATAAGCCTGAATCGAACACTGAAATTCGGCTACAATGACCATGCCTTTGGCGGAAACGATAGCAATTTCTACCAGTATACATTTTCCAGAAAATAATCCACAAGAATTCATGCTGCTCCCGCGCGATGGCGCAACCGCCCGCGCGCCCGAGCAACAACGATTGCGACCCACACACCGGAAATCAGTACTCCAGAGGCCCCAAAGTAAATACGCCCGATGGTTGGTCCGATCGTTGGGTTGAGGCCTGCCCCAAAATAATGAACAAATACGCCCCGACCGAAGCCGATCCAGCCGCAGATTACCGAAATTGCCAGGATCAGGAGCATGCCAACGATGACGTTGAACCAACCAGTGCTGTTTCCTGCCTCATACGCCCCGCGTAGCAAGACGGCACGGATTTGCGGGATAATTAATGACAACCCACTCAGAAAAGAGAGCCCAGCTATGACCATTAGGACCCAGCGCTGAACGTGAATCGCTGACGCGGTAGTGTAAATCGGCTGAAAACCAATTGCCACTACTAGGGCACCCAATAGAAAGGTCAAGATGCCGATGAAGTAATGAGGGCGTAAATGGCTTAAACGGATACTGGTGACATTCTTACGGACACGAACGAACTCGCGCATATTGGCTTGATTTCCCAGCATTAACATTCCGCCGATTGTCCCAAGAACGATGGCCCAAAAGCAAGAAAGAAGTACCATTGCAACAGGTAGGCTTCCCGAGAATCCATAAAAAGTCGCATTAGGATCGAATTTTAGGCTGGCTAAATAAGGAGTCAAGATCAATATGGTGAAAAAGAACTGCACCAAGCCCAAGATCAATAGTATTCGCCCAAGGATCTTCATTCTTATATTCGTAACACCTAAGTCTCCGCGCTGAATCTTACCTTAGAAATAACGGTAATACCAAGATAAAGAATTGCTAAAACATGGTTCCAATTAGATCGCTTATTTAAATCTTCATTTATACTGTCGGGGCAGACCCGGCAGTAAATGATAACAAGCCGGCATTAGCCTGCTTTTGTTGTACCGGACTCAATTTCCCGCCAGAAATCATTGTGTGTTATCCCTTTTCCCTCTCGAATTTGTTGTTCGGCAACGTCAAGAAGGCCTTGAAACTTAGGCGAGTATGCTAATACCATTCGCTCGATTTCATCCTCATCTGTGACGGACAACAGCATTGCTACCGGTTTGCCATTCTTCGTGACGACAACCGGGCCCTGTTTACTTTCATTCAAATAGCCGCTAAACTTTGCTTTTATGTCTGCAACTGATGCTATTCTCATATCTCAACCTCCTCGCCTCCGATATAGAGACGGTTTCCAATCTTCTCACCTATTGCCAATAATATGACCTGCGTATTGTCATAATCAATCCGATAAAAAGCTCGAAAGCGATTATCTGGACCAAAACGGGTTTCCCACTTTGCTCCGAAAACAACCGGGCGTTTTAGCGGCTTACGGTTTTTTGTCTCAACATCGGGTTGATATTGCAACCATGTTTCCAATGAATTTCGAATGAGGGAATAGAACTTTGGCTCAATTGCTATGATTTGTTGCTTAATAATTGGGGGATAAATGATTTCAAATCGTTTTGCCAAGGCCATCATGACTATTATTATAGTCACTATTTGCCCGTTGTCAATGTTTTCCGAATTACGCCGGCAAAAATAGCTAATGAAAAGCGATATTTACTAACCGAAAAGAGTAATCCGTTAAAGAAGAGCTTCGAAACACTTTTGGTGTGCCGATTTCTTAAAACATTAATATTTTGAGGAGGAGTTGAAGCTAGGTACACACGGTGTCTCCAAAGAGGGATTTTAAGTTCTTCGTGCGTATCTATTTCCATATATCCCCATATGTTGGCGATACCTCCCGACCTTGCTCAACGACAGGCTGCTCTGGCAGACCTCTGGATCTAGTGCTGGCCCAGGTCAAAAAGCCAAGACAGAAAAATGAGGCGTCGAATTTCTTTTCGTCTCTTTACTGCAATGGTAAGAATAAGGTTACAACTGATACAGCCTTGGAACCACAAACACTTTCTGGAAATAGCTTCATCCAGGTAAATCGTGCGCTATCCAACCCGGAACCTGATCGCCAAATTGATCAACCGTTTTTATCGATTCAAGAAATCATACATTTATAAAAGAATTTTCATCCCTGTTTAGAGACTCGCCACGGACCCTGTCTGGAAAGAGCTACCTTGCCACTTTGATAACCATTTTGATCCGCGTCCATTCTACGGGCAATTTCCTGTGGTATTATCCAACCAAAAAGCAAAGTTATGGAGAATTTTTCATGCCTTCCATACGGGCAATCATCTTGGGATTCGTATAAGGCTTATCTAAATTTATCCCTCTATTTTGTTCTGCTCATCTGATGATTGAAGCCTGGCTGTTTGGGTGGAACGATCTGGTTGGTAAACCAATTGAAGAGGTTATATTCTGTGGAACCAACAAAAGAAATACACCGCACCACGGGGACTGATTTCACCGAACATGAGATCATTACGCGCCATCGCTTTAATGCATATATTCCATTAATACTCTCAATAATCGCACTGTTGATCGCTTCAGATGTGGATGTCCATTTCTATAATCCCGGAGTGGACGCTTACCAGTGCTACGCCTCGGCTTTTTGGTTTGGGGCTAAGATTACGCAACTTTTACCCGTTTCCCAATGTCAGTTCATCCCGCAATTCGCTCAATTTCATACCCTGCCATTGGAATATCCTCCACTGTCACTGCTTATTTTCTCATTGCCCCTGCTGGCTCCGTTGGCCGATTACCCGTTCGTCTTTGCGCTATGCATGGCACTGACGGCTTTCTTTATTTACTGGATGCTCTTGCGGGAGGCACCGCGCCGTGCCAGTACCATCTTTGCCGTCTGCCTCCTGGTCGGTTGCCTGGCCACCGCCTTTGCACGCTTCGACCTGGTGCCGGCGGCTCTGACCTTGCTCTGTCTGATCCTGGCGGAGCGCCGGCACTGGACTCTGGCTTATGTGTCGTTGGCCCTGGGTGTGTTGATCAAACTGTATCCCATCGTACTCTTTCCGCTGGTATTTTTGGCTGAACAGCGCCAGGAAGCCGGTATGGTCCTGCCAGATGTTTCCTTCACGCTGAAAACTCTTCCAACTGTTTTACAGGGTTCCTTCCGAAATATGCGGCATGCTCGCTGGAAAAACGCCCTCCTGTTCATCGGTTTGGTAATGGGAGTAACCGCCTTTTTTGGGATATTTATTTCAAAAGGCGCTTTCAGCTGGCTTACTTATGTGGATTCTCGTCCATTTCAGGTGGAATCAACCGGAAGCGCACTATTGTGGCTGTCATCCTTCCTGGGTGTTCCCGTTGCGTGGAATAACACTTTTGGTTCTTTCAATGCTATCAGCCCCCTCGCCGGCGTTATTACTGAAGGGTTTATCTGCCTGTTTTGTGCGGGGTATATCTATATTTTGATCCAGCAATGGAAAGGACACATGAATCTTGCTGAGGCTTCTCTGGCCGCCTTGTTGGTGCTGGTCGCCACAAGCAAGATCTTCAGCCCCCAGTATCTTCTTTGGCTGATCCCGCTGTTGGCGTACACGGCAGTGGAAAACAGGAGGGTGTTACTTTACTGGGGCGGAATTTCGGTTTTAACCACGCTTATTTTCCCGATCTACTACCTGGTGATCCCGGTCATCATTAATTCAGCCCTGGTCCCGGGTTTCCTGCCAGTGATCCTGCTCCGGGATGGATTGTTCGTACTGCTGACACTGGCTTACCTTTTTAACTTCCTGAATTTGCGTCACATAGTCCAGCCAATTAATTGGCCCGCAAATGGATCCTTAAATCCAGGCATACCGGAAGGTCACCCGCAGGATAAACCAGGCTGCGAGGAATGTGCCGCGCAAGGTGCCGCTGACCTTGGAATGTCCGGACCGGCGGCTCTGGAAGCTGACCGGTACTTCGACCATCCGCACTCCCCTTCGAGCGGCTTTCACCACCATCTCGGTTGGCCAGCCGTAGGTCATTTCCTTCATTGCAAATTCCATCAAGATTTGCCTGCGGATGGCGCGATAAGGGCCCAGGTCAGTAATGGAGAGACCGTAAATTCCATTCATTAAATGGGATACCAGCCAGTTCCCGAAACGCTGATGGAAAGGCATTGCCCCGGGTGCAATATGGCCCAATTCTCGCGAACCAAGCACAAGGTCAGCTTTCCCCTCCAATATTGGCGCAAGCAGCACAGGCAGTTCGGCTGGTGAAAAACTATGATCACCGTCCAGGAATACCACCACCTCCACCTGCTTGGCTGCCGCCAGCCCCGCCGCACAAGCATATCCATAACCTCTTCTGGGCTCGAATACCACCTCGGCGCCAGCCCTGCGCGCTTCCCGGGAGGTGGAGTCGCTCGAGTTGTTATCCACCACAATTACATCGACAGGCGCAGTGGCAAGCACTTCCCGCACCAGCGTATAAATATTGCCGGCCTCATTTAAAGCTGGAATGATGACAGCAATAGCGGTCAAAGCTACGCTCCATTCTTGATCAAATCCCGAATTGCATTCTGCTCCAAAAATCGGCGCGTGGCTGCCGCTTCCGGCTGGTCCTTGACATTAACTTCTCTCAACAACCTGGCTAGAGAGACCAGATCGTCTACATCGTACCAGACCGGCAAAGTGACCAGATTCAGGCCTTCAGCCTTCGCCAGCGCGATGGTATCGGCTGCCACGCTAGGCGTGCTCATCCGAACCTCCCGCAGAAGGCGTGGCGCCGGTTTTTTGATCCCGATCAGGTAATATCCCCCATCCTCGCACGGCCCTAAAACCACATCGGCGCCATCCGCCAGCCCGGTAAAAGACTGGGAAAGGAAGCCTGGCGGGAGGGTCGGACTGTCGCTGTCCATAATGACAACGTGCTGGTATCCTTTCAACAAATAGGCGGTCAGCGCATGGTCCAGGCGGGTTCCCAGGTCAGCGCCTTCTTGCGGTATCAGTTGGAAGTCCGGAGCGATGCGCTGAAAATATTCCGGCTCACCGAAATAGGCGATCACCATATGTGCACCTTTCACCTGCCTCATCCGGTCCAGGGTATCCAGCAAGAAACATTCATACAGTTGGCTGGCCAGCTGAGGCGTCAAAGGTGGAGACAGGCGGGTCTTGGTTTTTCCAGGTTCCGGGCGCTTGGCTACGACGATTAATGCATTGGAAAGTTCAGGAGGCATAAGGCAGGCCTTTACATAAACGGGAAGTCTGATGATTTTTTCCAGGAGGAGTTTCTTACCGCGAGGATTATGAAAATGTATAAAGGAACGAATTCCGCCAGGTCACCCAGAACCAGCAGGGGGATCGGCAGACCGGGGATAAACGCGAAATAGATCAGCCCGACCAGGCCGCAGAACAGCCACCAGCCGGTCCAGAGATCGATCTTGGGCAGCCACAAGGTTCCTATTCGTTTATCACCCATTTCCAGAAAAATGGCGACCAGCGGTAACAGCCAGAGCATATACCAGGCAAACAAATCCTGCGATAATAATGTAAAGATTCCGATAGGCCAGATACAGCGCCTTAAAGCCGCCTCTCCATCCTTTGCGGGATGAAATATGCTATATATGGCAAGCCCGCCAATAATTGCCATGGGAAGCAATGTCAGCCCTCCCGGCGGGCTCAACCTGACTGCACTCAGCAAAGAATTCATACCGAAGACGAGCGGGCTCTCGTCTGATAATTCCTGAAAGTAATTAGGCAGGTATCCCAACACCCGGCTGCCGCTGGTGAGCAGGTAGGGTAAATAAAACAGGCCAAGTGCCCCGGCGAAAGCCAAAGGCATCGTCCAACGACCTTTCGGGTGTTTTGATCGCCACAAAAAAGGCAGGAGCAAGGCCGGATACAACTTGAAGGCGGTCGCCACTCCCAGCAAGAAACCCACCCATCCATCCTTCTCGCGCACCCGGGCCCACCATGCGCCCACCAGGAGCGGTAAAACCAAGCCGTCGATATGCGCAGAATGGGCAGTCTCGAAGATCAACAGCGGTGACCATAAAAACAGCGCCACGCGCCCGATCGGGCGGCCAAGGTCGTGCAGCAGACCGGTCAGGAGCAGGCCGGCTATCACAGCCCCTCCAGCCATGACAAGTTGAAACCAATGGATGTTGTCGGGCGCGATGCTCCAGAGCAGGAAAAATGTTGCCTCGGCGGCCGGTGGATAAACCGTCACGACCGGTTTTCGGTTGATCCAGGGGTAGATCTGCGTATCTCGCAGGAATGCCAGTTCGGGCGCATTGGGTGGGTAAAGGTAAGGGCTGATGCCGTGTGCCTGCACCCTTCCATCCCAAATATACCGGTACATATCATCCGACAGAGCCGGTTGCGTAAGAACCAGGCTGACCAGCATGCCGGCAGCCAGGGCGAAGATCCCCACAAGGTACACTCGATCAATTTTTTCTAAAGGGAGGATCAACAAGCAGGCGATCGCGTAGAGAATAAAGGCGGCAAAGAAGATCAAAACAAAAACGTACTGATGGCTGCGCAGATTGCCAAGTGACCAAGCAGCCAGGCACAGGCCGGCTAACAGGAAACCCAAACCTGCCAGCAACCATTTGCCGGAGCGGTCCAACTTCTGCATGAAAGTCTATGATAAAGCCAAAAGGATTTTCGACAGCCAATTGCCTTTTTCCGCACCTGCCTGCAAGCGCGGGCGCAGCCGTGCATCCAGGCCCAGGATGCGACCGGCTGGGATTGCCAGGAAGATCAGGCCCAGGATGGCAAGCATGAGATAGCTCCAGTACCACTCACCCGGTACGGCAGAGACGCCGAAAAACAAGTTCAGGGCTTGCAGCAAACTCACCAGCCCGCCTAGACGGGTGAACAGGCCCAGGATAAGGGTGACTGCCACAAACGTTTCCATTAAGAAGATCAGCCAGCCCATCCAGGCAAGATTGGGGATTACCAGGCTTTTTACCAGGGAGGCTTGCAAAGGAATCAACGAGTAAATGCTCATCAGGCCAACCCAATCACACAGGCCGGTGGTGCGTGCGGTAATGCTGGTGCTGACGGCAAAATTCGCCGGGCATCCAAAACTGGGCGGCAATTTCCAGAGCAACTGGGTAAACCATAAAATGCCAATTACCACTCGTGCAATAACCAGCCCGGCCCGGCTGACTTTATCAACCACGGCATTGTCAGGTTTAAGCAACTTTTCCATCAGAACCTCCATTTCTCATAGAACGGAATGAGCACAGAAAATGATCACAGAAATCCTGCTATCTCGACCGGCGCGCGGCAATTAATACCGCCAAAATGGTCATGCTGTCTCGGACTTCACTCTCCAGAACCATTTTCAGGACTTTCTCGAAAGGGAATACTTCGATCTCCAGGAATTCGGTTTCATCCGGCCGGGCCTGCACTTGGGTGAGACCCTGTCCGATATAAAGGTGCGCAATTTCGTGCATGATAGATTTACTGGTATAGTAGGTGCTGATTGGTTCCAATTCTTCCGCATCAAAGCTCACTTCTTCGCGAAGTTCACGGCGGGCGGCGTCGAGCAGTCTCTCGCCGGGTTTAACTCCTCCGGTCGGCATCTCCCAACGCTGGTTTTCCCCGAACACATAACGATATTGTCGCACCATCACCACGTGTTTGTCATCCAGAAAAGGCAGCACACCCACGCAGTCCTTGCACTCAACTACGCCATAAATGGTGGTTTTCCCGTTAGGCATTTCCGCGAGATCTTCCCGCACTGAGGTCCACGGGTTTTGGTAAACCGGGCGGCTTGAGAGCGTCTTCCAGGCTTTTGGTGGCATGTTTCCTTTTCCAATATTTCCAGATTCGCTGAAATTATAAACTCCAGGCTACGCCGCACTGATCGCAAACCTGACCGGGAGACTTCCTTAGCAGGTTTAATCTGAATTCCTGGTACCGCGGGGCATTCCAAATCTCATCGAACGGCCGCTCGAACAAATTTCCCAGAATCAGGCTTTCATAATTACTAGTCGCAAACGGGGAAATACAGCAGGGCAGGCAATTGCCGTTGGCCGTGACATATGCAGTGGACCAGGGACGCAGGCAGGCTTGCCAGGGACTGAAATCAGCAGGCCGGGCGGCCGCCAGGCTATTTTTCGCATCCCGCCCACCCGACGCCAGGAATTTGATCCCTAACCGGGCACTCAATTGGGCACATTCCTCGATGACCTGTGCCTCGCTATCATTTTCTTCGCCAAAGATAGCCAAGGATGCACGTGCCATTCCGTATTGCTGATCAGGTTGCCCGGCAAAATAAACCATCCGTTGCATGTACACTTCCGGTACGCCCAGGCTGGCTGCCAACCTTACCAGTTCCGGGAGCTCCAACAGATTTTCTTGGGTAGCCACGCACCAAATCGAGATGAGCGGGGTTGCCGATCCCAGGTTTTGCTTTGTCTTGACCAGCCCTTCCAGGCCTTTCTTCAGCCTGGGCAGCAAGGCCACGCCGCGGATACGGGTGAAGCTCGCGTCTGAAGCGCCATCAATCGAGCAATGATATTGGTCCAGGCCGCTTTCGATCAAATTTCTTTGCCATTTTTCGGTTAGCAAGGTTCCGTTGGAGTTGATGATAACCTCCACACCCCGGATCTTGAGATAACGTATCATTTCCGGCAGTTCTCGATTCAGCAAAGGTTCCCCAATCCCATGCAGTAATGCCCGCTGTAAATGCGGGAACTGCTCGGCAATGGAAATAAATTCGTTTAGTGAAAGGGATTTGAGCGGTTCACGCTCAAAGTAAGTGCGGGTACAGGTTTGACAGAGCAGATTACAGCGATTGGTAACTTCGATAAAGACGACTTTCGGGCCAGATTTCTCCCTGGAACCCCGCGGACTTTTTTCCGACAGGCGATAGGCATCCGGCAGGAAATGTTGCTCGGGCAATTCCGGTGAATATTTCTTATTTACTAAGACTGCCATTGAGATCGCTATTCAGGAGTCTAATCTTCTCCAATCTGGATAACCTAAGGTTATTATAACTTCTTCTCGTTTATAGCTGTTAGCCGGAATTTTCAAGGATGCGTACAAAGGCTTGCAGGTAGTTCGGGTCCATGCTTTGCTTGCGCAACATCCAATATTCCGCTCCCCAGAAGAGATACGCATATAGCAGCATCTTTTCTCCAAACCAGCTCATGCAAGTGTTATAGTTATTGATGATGTGTTCCGGCAAGCAGCTAGCCATACCCTGGTTGTGAGGATTGGTGGGAACTGTCACTGCTTCCCAGGGTTCCGCCTGTCCTTCTGAAATAAGCAGTTTTTGGGAATGCGCGAGAGCCCAGGCAATCAGTTGCTTCCGCCTAGGAAGGTGCGACAGGCTTTGGCTGCCGTCTAGGTAAAGAGTCCGACTGCCGATCGGCAGGAAGGCATGGCGCGGATAATAGTCAATTCCGATCATATCGGCCAGGCGCTGGGCGACTGCCAGGGAATCCCCTTGGTCGCGCGTCTGCCACCATTGAGAAAAGCGTACGGGTAATGAAGTCGGTAGAAAGCCGTTCATCATAAGTGGCCGGGTTGCATCAGTGTTCCTGAGCGCTTCCACTTCCCTTTCGACAAAAGTGGCATCCAACCGCCAGGAATGTTCCACCCCAAGAGGGTCCACGGCATCATGTTCAAGCTGCCAGGCGATGATACTCCCACATTTTTTATATCGCTCCACCAGGCGGGTGATGAATTCTGTTGCGGCCTGAAGGAGTGCCGGGTATTCGGTAGGTTTAACCAGTCGATGTTCCCGGAAGTACCTCTTTAAATGGTGTGCGGGGACAAAAAATTCTGGATAGCCAAAGGTTTTAAGCGGACCAAGGCACAGAATGATCTGCTTCCCAGCACTTTCTGCGGCTTCGATCTGCCAATCCAGCTCATCCGGTTGGAATGAACCCGGTGTGGGTTCCATCCGGTTCCAGTATGCACCCAGGCGGACAATCTGGAAGGGATAGGCAAGCAACGCTTGCAGGGTGGGCCGCACATCCAAGCCAAAAGCAGCCGCTTGGAGAGGGCGAAAACTGATACCCAGGAGGGTGGAACTGCGTCGAGTCACTGGCAGCTCCTGCCACGCACCCGTCAAGGGTTGAATTGACCGCTTCAATCGAAATTCCAATACTTGCATTATTTCTTCCTCAAAAGATTGCTTAAAAAAATGTAATTATGTAGCCGGCTGGGACAGGCTTGCCCCTAGAACACCCATGGAATAAAGCGTTTGGTGCTATGCATATATTCAATATAGGGTTGACCGATTGTTCTGAGCATAGCTTTCTCTTCTATTTGGACCCGGTAAAGATGACCAAGGAAAACACACAAGAGCAGGGCAGCCAGGCTGGCCCAATTGTTCATTGCTAGGCCGAGACCAAACATGGTCAGGAAGGTACCACTGTAGGCTGGATGGCGAATCAGGCGATACGGGCCGTGCATTACCACAGGCTGGCCAGGCGTAACTGCGACATCCCGGGTAAAATAACCTCCCAATTCCCGGATAGCAAACCAGCGCAGGGCCACACCAAAAAGGATGGCGACCAGCCCCAACAGAAAAAGCGTAATGCGCTGCCAATCGATAGCCGCTGACGGAACCAACCATGCCAGCAGGAAATTCAACGATAGGCCGATCCACTGAAGCCCAAGCAGCACAGCTAAAGAGCCACGGTCCTGCATACCTTCTGCATTCCTGGAGAGTTTCGCCATCTGCCGGTGCATTCCAGCGATTTCCGGAACCAGCCATACCAGGCAGACTGCCAGAAACAGGCTGGCTGCAATTGGTTCGGTATAAATGAGCGGGAGCAAGCTGGTTCTCCTTAAAGCAAAGCAGGTTGGAACAGCCGCCGGAAGAGATCTGATTGCAGTCGCATTTCAGGGTCAAATTGCCGCTTGAGCTGCAGGAAGGAATCGACCACCTGATCTCCAACACTCTCGCGGTATTGCACCGGGGTCAGGAAATGGTCCTTGGCGAGATAGAACCTTCCCCCTCCAGCGATCACCATTGCGATCATGTGCTGCAGCATTTGCTGCAAATGCTGTACCGTCCGGCCAACTCGTGCGTAATTCAACTCCAGCGAAAAACCATCCACCTGGTAGCTTAATAAAAACAGATCGCTTCGATGTTTCTTGATGACACACCAGAGCGGTATACAACTTTGTTGCTGCGAGTAAAGTAACAGTTCCTTGAATAGTACAAGCGCAACTTCTTGCGGAACGAAGGCCTGGAAGGTCTCAATCCCTTGTGGAAACATGGCATGGTAGCCGGTAAAAAAGGCCCATGGCCAATAGGTATAGGCCACCAGGTCACGTAATTGATTGATTTTCCGGAGACTTCGGCTTCCCCACCAATAATTAACTCGGTTGGCCATTTGCACCTCCGGAACCAGCGCCAGTTTTCCCATTCTGGCTGCCAGGCTGATGACAATTTCTTCCAGGCGGCTTGGTCTTGCAAATGTTGCAGATGGAAAGCATCCTAACTGACTGGAAGTGCTCAACGCTGCGCTGGTGACAATTCCACGTCCCAGCTTTTCCCCATTGGCAAACCCATCCAGCCACGCTTCCAGGAAATCGCTGTTGTGTTCTTCTTCCGCAAACAGACTGAAAATCTCATCCAATCCAGCCGCGCTGCGCCGGTGCACGGAAACCAACCCTGAACCCACGCGCTGGAGTTGAACCGTGATGGAGGTGATAATCCCCAACAGCCCCATACTTCCAATAAAGGCATGAAAGAGTTGAGATTCCCGTTCCGGTAAAATTGTCCGCACTTCGCCAGAGCTTAACAATACATCCAGAGAAAGTATGTTGGCACCATATGGGCCATGTTTCCAGGCATTCCTGCCATTTACGTTCATGGCGGCACATCCCCCAATCGTAACCCGTGCCGTTGAAGGTGAATTCACCGGCCACCAGCCATCCTTCCAGGCTGCCGTAACCATTTCTTCCACAGTCACTCCGGGTTCGACGCGCATGATTCCATGCTTCGCATCCCAGGACAGAATCCGTTGCATGGGCCTGACATCGATCACGATTCCTCTGGTATTCAGGGCAGCATCCGTATAGCTGTGCACGGCGCCATGCGGAATCACTGAAAGCCCCTGTGCACGTGCAGTTGCCAGTACTTGCAGCAAGCTGGCCGTATTTGCGACCTCGTATAGTAAACAGTCCGAGTATGTAGACTTGCTCCAGTTGGTAAGCTCAACTTGTTTCCCTGGCAGAGTCACAAATCGTCCTTTGCGTGGTTATGAAATAAATTTGAGGTTACGTGCCCAATTAATCCTTAATTGTAACATGGCAATCAATCCTTGAACTTTCAAACTCTCAAGACGCCACCCTTCATCAGCAAAATTGGTAAAACTTGAAATAGAATTAATTATCAGGTTTAATGAATTCTAGTTTAGAATATGCATCAACCTTGCGCAAGCAGATCCATTTTCATTCCATTGTAGCCTGAGGAAATTAATGCAATTCCTTAAGGATGAAAAGAAACAACATTTATAATGGAAATTCATACAAATAACTGGGCGAATCCATCCCGAACCAGTCCTGAGGAGCTCGCAGAGATGGCTTGTGCCCTGGAAGAACGTGGCCGGGCACCAGACCAGGTGCAGGTAAATGAGGCACTCTTGCGTGTGCTTACGCCCGGCCTGGGTGACCGCCTGCTCGAAGTCGGCTGTGGCAGCGGCTTACTTTGCCGTCAGCTGGCCCCGATGGTCACTCCACCTGGCAACCTAACCGGGTTGGATATTTCACCCGGGCTGCTCGTCATGGCCCGTAACTATGCCAGGCAGGCAGGCTTATTGGATGCCATTCAATGGTGCGCCGGCAAAGCCGAAGACCTGCCATTCCAAGAAGCCAGTTTCACCATTGCTTTCGCGGCGCGCTTATTCCTGCATATGGCTGCACCAACCGCCGTGCTAAGTGAGTTGCGGCGGGTGCTACAACCGGGCGGAATACTGGTAGCGATGGATTGGGATTTTGAAACCGTGGCCGTGGACCATTCCGACCGGGAACTGACCCGCCGCATCCTACATTGGCGTTGCGATCATTACGGTGGGAATAATTGGAGCGGGCGACAATTAATCGGACAGATAAAAGAAGCGGGCTTTTCCAATCTGCAGGTTCTCCCAATTGTATCGGTGGCCCGCGACGAACGAGATTCGCTGACGCTCTCTTTATTCCGGGCCGCCCAAGTCACCCAAGATGGAGGCGGGATCACTCCTGGCGAGCATGACGCCTGGGTGGGAGAGCTCAGATCTGCACTGGCAACCGGGAGTTTTTTTGCCAGCATCGTCTATTTCATTGTTTCAGGAAAACGCTGACCAATTTGATCTTCGGAGGCAGAATGGGATACTCGCTTGGGATCGGCTTGACCAACGATTGCAACCTGAATTGCGCGCACTGTTACCGGGACACCCAGACCATCAACAATATCTGCCTGGCCCAGGTAAAAGAAATCTGCAGCCAGATCCCGGTGGATAGCATTGGGATGGGTACCGGCGAGAACGCGCTTAACCCGGAGTTCAATGCCATTGTCTGCTTTTTACATGAACAGCGCATCCGGATCAACATTGCTTCCAATGGATACAGCCTGACCATTATGCCCGAATCCATCCTGAAGATGTTCAGTGATGTGGAGGTTTCCATAGATTATCCTACGGAAGCAGGACAGGATGCACAACGCGGCGCGGGGAATTGGGCGCTGGTGCATGAAGCCATCAAACGTTGTCACCGCCTGGGGGTGGAGGTTTCTATTCTCTCTACGTTAATGTGCACTAATTTTGATAAGATGGATCGAATGGTGAACCTGGCGCACGTGAATGGCTGCAACTTGAGGGTCAACGCCTACCAGGCGGTAAAAACCGATGCATTTCGCCTGTCATATACACAATTTTGGGAGGGCTACCGCCGGTTGTTGTCGGCCGGACTGGTGGTTGCATGCAGTGAACCCGTGGTCAGGGCGGTGATGGGCTTGCCAGACGTTCAATCGCCATGCGGGCGGCGCAGTATCCGTATCAATCCGCAAGGGCAGATCATCCCATGCGTCTACTGGCCGGTCGCTCCCTCGGATGGGCCAACCGTTGCCGACCTGTCCAGCCTCAAGGAGCACATTATTGATCTGGATTCCTTCCGGCTGGCCCGATCCGAACCTGCCAATGCATTAGACTGTGCTTGCCGAGGCGGCTGCGCCAGCCGGCGCAGTCTCAACCACAATTTGGATGCGCATGATGAATTCTGTCCGTGGGCAAAAGGCGATTCTATTAATCTGGAATGGAAACCTGCTCCCGCAAAGGACCTGATGCGGATTGGAAATGTTTGTACAACCATCGTCGTTTAGAAGAAAATACAATTCCAATGCCCGGCACAATAGTACCAAAAGGAGAAAAAATGATGGATGCCTTGAAAGCAATTGTGATTATCTTTAAGAGTAATGGCATGGGCGAGACCAGCGAGCAAACTCTCAAGGATAAGCTGACAAAAACCTTCCTGACCCTTACCAAACAGAACCCGAATTTACCTAAGGCAATCTGCTTTTATACAGAGGGTGTCAGGCTGGCCTGCGAAGGATCGGCGGTACTGGATGAACTGCGGACACTGGAAGCCGCCGGAGTGCATTTGATCCTTTGCCAGACCTGTTTGGATTATTTCGGTCTGAAAGATAAGGTGAAAGTTGGCATCGTAGGGGGGATGGGAGATATTATGACAGCCATGTGGCAGGCTGATACTGTGGTCACACTATGATCCAATGAGCGATCCATCATTACCCCCTTCCGGAAAACAGCTCCGACTTACCAGCTTGTCGAGCTGCGCTGTTTGAGCTTCCAAGCTCAAAGCGGAAACGCTGGCAAAGGTACTGCGGCCCCCTTGAATCGATTTTTAATCCTGCCAATTATATCGACCTGTTAGTAGGGTTGCAGCCTCCCGATAATGCGGCTGTCTGGGGAATTGACGAACCGTGCGTACTGGTGTTCACAACCGATTTTTTAACACCGGTAGTAGATGACCCCTATGATTTTGGCGCGATTGCAGTGGACAACAGCCTGTCCGATTTTTACACGATGGGCGGCCAGCCTGTGCTGGCGCTCAATAGTGCTGATTTTCCAGCCGATTTGCCGGTAGAGCTCATCTCGGAAGTGCTGCGCGGTGGCGCGGAAAAGGCACACGAAGCGGGAGCGTTTCCCGGCGGGGCTTCTGACAGCCGGCTTTATTATGCAGGACATGTTAATTTTGCTGCTTCCATTGACAGAATATTGCAGATGCTGCTTTTTGATCCTCAGACCAGCGGTGGTATGCTCATGGCAGCGTTCCAGTTCGACTCCCTGATTGGGAGTCTACACCAGAATGCACTCAAAGGTTATTTCATGCTAACAAGAAAATCGATGTTTTCGACCGCGATGGACCATTTTGTCCAGGTTCAATATGTGCTACAATACATATCATAGTATGTAGAAAGGAGCCTGAAATGCAACAAATTGTCGGTGTCACCGAACTGCAGCGCAAGTTCCGCTCATTCTTCGATGAGGTGGTACGAAAACGCACACCGGTCATCCTGACACGCGGTTCACGGCCTGAAGCCGTGCTTATCCCCTATGAAGATTACCTGCGCTTCCAGCAGATGCAGGAAAGCGAAGTGCTGGCGCATTTCGACCGAGTCTGGACCCGCCTGGTCAAAGTAAACGCTTCCTTCACCGACGACGAGATCGCCGCTGACATCAAAGCGGCACGCGGCTAAGCCATGCGCTCGGTGATAGATACCGGCGTACTCGTAAGCGCCATGATCAAGCCAACAGGTGCCATAGGCGAGGTACTGCACGCCCTGCGCGACGGGCAACTTACAACGATTTACAGCACCGACATGCTTGTGGAGATCATCGAAGTGCTTGGGCGCCCTGCTTTCCGGACCAAGTACCACATCATGCCAGAGGATATCACCGCCTTGGTGAATCTGCTCCGATTGCGAGGTGAGTTAGTAACACCGCAGAAAAAAATATCTGCCTGTCGCGACCCCAGGGACAACAAATTCCTTGAAGCCGCACTGGCAGGAGAAGCGGATTGCATCGTTTCCGGCGACGCTGATCTGCTTGTGTTGACGCCGTTTCAGGATATTCCCATCTTGCGCCCGGCAGAAGTCTTGGCCAAGCTGTAAGCCGGTCGGGACGATGCACTGTGGGGGAGATGAGCAAGACGAAAGAAGGATCGGGCTTAGCCACCAATTTCTTTGGCAGCTTGACCGATCCTTCGACCATCCAGATCACTTATGGAAACCTCCATTTTGATGACTGCTTTGTTAGGAGGCATTCTTAAGAGATTGTGCAACAAATCGGAGGGATGAAAGTCAACTCAACTTTACTGCGCATAAAGTCATCACAACGACATCTACTAGATAGAAAAAAACTCAGATGTATTTTGAAGAAAAAAAATAGGCCTGGCATTATTCGTACACATCGTCATATGGGTTTTTGCCGAACTTTATAACCACATATCTTGTCGATCTGAAATTTTTTCCAGCTAGAAAAAAATATTTCAAGGCGAATGAATATGGCTGGGTGATCACCAGGCTCCGTAGTATTGCAACGTCATACTGCTGGATTCAGCCCCCAGCCGCATGCATTGCTCCAAAGGTAAGTGATTTAAAATCCCGTGTAAAAAACCAGCGATATAACTATCACCTGCACCCATCGTATCCTTGACCTGGCAGGGAACGATGCCATATTGGGTATACCTTTTACCATCGAAAGCCAGGCTGCCGTGCTCGCCCAGAGTGCAGACAGCCAACTTGGCCCCGCGCCCGCAGATGGACTGCAAGTTATCCCGCACAATAGGGCTGTCGTTCTCGCTTGAATAGAAAGCGTAGTCAACCTGGTCCACCGCGGCCTCGAACACTTCATCGCCCAGCTTGGTGGCGAAATCGAACGCGATCGGGACACCTTTGGCGCGCAACGCCGGGAGCTGGCAGTGGATATTCCCCCACCGTCCGCTGACCATGATGTCGTGGGCGGCAATGAAATTCATGTCCTCATCCATTAGCTTGAAGTCTGCCATGACACCCTCACGGTAGCCGCGAAAAACGCGTTCCCCTTCGATGAGTTCGATGGTGGAGAGTGCAGTTTCTCCGGGCAGGACCTTTACATGGGAGACGTCGACCCCCCGGGCCGATAGGGTATCCAGCATATACTGCCCGTAACGGTCGTTCCCCACGGCACCGATGTAGGAGGCGCTGTCGCCGGAACGAACGACATAGACAGCCACGTTCACGGGATTTCCACCGCAGAAAGCGGTGTCCGTTTTCTGGTAATAATCAATGCAATTGTCACCTACGCAGGCGAATTTCATTATCGACTCACTTTGGTTTTGACAGGCAGCGGCACGGGCTTCCCCAATTATATTTCAGAGAAAGCCCGTGCCTTTGCTATTCTCGGCCGATCATCCCAAAGGTATGATCATGCCATTCGGATCAATAGGTCAGTTTATTGGCCGGCTTTTACATCCGCCGCCTTCTGTTGGACAGCTTGCATGACCTGATCAGGAGTCTCTGCACCGCCTACCATGGCCTGGATACCCTTGAGGTATATATCGGCGACCTCGCTGTTCATGGCGTCATCCATCCAGATGTTGATGCTCGTGGCCGCTTTGATGGTGGCGGCGATCTGGATGACCTTCGGATCAGCCGTGTTGGGATTAATCGCGCCATCGACACAGCTGATCATGCTGGTCTCCTTCACCATCTTGGAGGCAACATCCACGCTGGTAAGGTATTTCAGGAAGGCCACAGCTTCAGCCGGATGCTTGGTGCCAGCAAAGACCATGAAGCCCTGTGGAGCGCCGGTCAGGGCGTGTTGATCGCCGGCCGCACCGTCAATGGGTGGCATGTCGAACCAGCTCCAGTTGAATTTTGCAGGTTCGATGTACTGGACCTGGTTGAACTGCTCGTAATAAATGGCTGCTTTGCCGTTGACGAAGTCACTGATACCCTGTTCGTAGGTCACGGAGTTGGGTTGCGTGGTGAAATAGGGGACCAATTGCTGGAGGTACTTCAGCGCCTGGATATAGGACGGGTCAGTGAAAGGTTTATCACTTGTAAGCGCATAATCCGCCTTCAGGATATCGGCAGGTACGACTCTCTGGTTAAAGGTAGTCATGTAATGGCCAGTCGCCCAGTCATCCACGTTGCCGAGGGAGATCGGGATGTACTTGCTACCCTTCAGGACCTTCAACACCTGCATGAATTCGTCCCAGTTCGTGGGCACGGATAAGTTGAGTTCCTTAAAGATGTCCTGGTTGTAATAGAATGTCTTGCCGTCCATGATGATCGGGATGCCGTAGATCTTATTGTTGAAGGTAAACGGACCGAACTGGTTGGCCACGATCTTTCCGGACCAGGCCGTGTCGCCCTGGACATAGCTGGTCAGGTCAAGCGCCTTACCGGCCGTGACGAAATTATCGGCGTATACACCTTCCCAGGAGAAATAGACATCCGGGGGGTTGTCGCTGCCGAGGCGGACGCCGATCTCGGACTTGTAGGTCTGGTTATCGGCGCTGGTCACGGTGACCGTGATGTTAGGATTCTGCTGCATGAAGCCGGCCGCGACCTCGTCAAAGAAGGTCTTGCTAGCCCCGTCCGCAAAGCGGGTAAAGACTTCGAGGTGCACCGGTGCTGCCGTCGGCGCTACCGTCGGTGCTACCGTCGGTACTGCTGTAGGCGGTACTGCTGTAGGCGGTACTGCCGTCGGCGCTTGCGTGGCAGCCGGAGTAGGGGTGCTTGTGCAGCCAGCCAGGATGATGCTGATCACAAACAAAGCGGAAACGAGCAGAGAAATGCTTTTTTTCATTAACGATCCTTCCTTTCATTTGAATAAATTATTTTCCTTGTTTGTTAGTACTCAACTAGATGCATATAGCGTCTGAGGTCCAGGGAGTGGTCCCGGACCTTTGCAATCGTCTGGGAGAACAGGCGGCAGATGTTATTGAGTACTAATACCGACACGACCCCGTGATAAGCCTCGTCAATATTTTGAAAGTCGACCTCCTTTGTATCAATAGTGAACAGCTTTTCCGTAAACCGTTGACAAAATGCTAACGCTCGCTCCTCCAGGAAACGAGTGCTACTCCGACCCATGAGCAAAACGACCGGGCTATCCTTCTGGATGATCTCAAACGGGCCATGGAAAAATTCCCCGGCATGAATGGCGATGGCATTGATCCACTGCATCTCCATCATGTAGCAGTAGCAGAACACGTAGGACTGGGAATAATCCGGTCCTGCACCCAGGGAGTACAGGATGCTGGCATCTTTGCAAGCATGGGCAAATTCATTCGCCAGAGGCCGGAACTGCTCCTTCGCTGCATTGATGACCGAGGTCGCAGCGGTCAAGTTTTTCACCATCCCTTCGAAAAGGGGGATGTTTTCGCGCTGCTCCAGGATGCCTGCGGTCAGTAAATACACCGCCCCATAGCTGGTCTCGATGGGGGGGGCGGTATTGTAATGCCCATAGAGCACAAAATGGTCTGACACTTGCTCCAGTAGCGTCCCCGCTTGCATGGCTAGCGCGATCACCGTGGCGCCCTTGCTTTTTGCGAAGCGGGCCGATTCCACTGTCTCCGGTGTCTTGCCCTCCTGAGAGCAGACGACCACAATCGACCTTTCACCCAACGCGGCCGGGGAGAGATGGATAAACTCATTGGAATTGTAGTAATCGGTATTCATTTTCAGGGAACGCTGGTCGGCGAAAAATTTACTGGGATACATCAAAGCCGAAGATCCGCCGCAGGCCACGTAATATAACTGGTCGAACGTTTTTCCCTTCAGGGCGTCAAGGATATTTTTAACTTGGGATTCCATCATTAGACCACCTACCTATCACCATTGGCTATATTGATCGTAGCGCACATGATTCTGCATCTGCTCGAAATTTGGGTATTGAGCCAAATTGTAGCGGATGATCTCCACCAACCGGGGTGCATACTGTGCGAAGTGATCCCCGGCGGTATGCGGTGTGATCCAAATATTTTCCAGGGTCCAGAGCTTGTCATCCACCGGCAGCGGTTCGGTTTCAAAAACATCCAGAATCGCTCCGCCGATCTTCCCGGCATCGACGGCCTCGAATAAAGCTTCGGAATTTACCAGAGGGCCGCGCCCCACGTTGATGATCCAGGCGGTCTTGGGTAGTACAACCAGCTCCTGGCGATCGATCGTATTGACAGTCGATGAAAGCAGTGGCAAACATAGCACAACGAAATCGCTCTGTGCCAGCACTTCCAGCCGGTGATGGGGACGGAACATCTTATCGACAAAGGGCACGCCGTCGGTATGATTGTCCACGCCCCAAACCCGCATTCCAAAGGCCTTAGCCCGCTTCGCAACCTGTCTGCCGATATTTCCTACGCCAAAGATGCTGACCGTTTTTAAAGACAGCTCTTCCACTTCGATATCTGCGGCCCAGATCTTCTGCCTAGCTCGCTCGGCAAAAGCAAAGGATTTCCGCACAACATTGAGCATGGCACAGAGGACATATTCTGAGATAATGGAAGAATTAATGCCGCGTGAATTGGTGATATGGATACCCTTCTCTTGTAGCAGGTCAAAAGAGAGCGGGTCCATGCCCGACTGACCAACATGCAGCCACTCCAGGTGATTCATTTTTTTTGTCACTTCCGGTGTCATGTCATAACCGTAGGTCATGAGGATCCGAACCTGTGTCAGCTCTTCGTCGCCCAGATCGCTGAGTTGGACATGGCGGATCGGCATGCGGGGGAATTCTTTATCCAGTAGGTCCTGGTATTTCTGTTCCAAGTTCAATGTTGAAACGATCATGGTCGGCTCATTTCTCCTACTACGAATTCAATCAACCTTTAAGACCTTCACCGGACAAACCTGCGATGAAGTATCTCTGGGCAAAAGCAAAGAAGACGATGATCGGGATGGCGGAGATAACCAGTCCTGCCAGGAGCACCGCCCATTCCGTGTGCATCTCTCCCTGGAAGAACAGCAAACCGGCGGGGATGGTCCGCAGGGCATCGTTGTTGACCAGGATCAGGGCAAAGGAAAATTCGTTCCAGGCATAGAAGCCAGCCAGGACGGCACAAGTGACTAGGATCGGTTGGCTCATCGGGATATAGATCGAGGCCAGCGCTCTCAAATCACTGCAGCCGTCGAGCCTGGCCGCATCCAGGTAGGCGCGGTCAATGTTGCTAAAGTAATCATGGATGAGGAGAAACGACATGGGGATCTGGAAAGCGGTGTAGATCAAGATAAGAGCCTCGCGTTTGTTAAATAGACCGAGGGCCTGGATCTCCTGATACAGCGGGATCAAGCTGACAATGGGGGAAAGCAGCAGCCCCAGAACGGTCAGGCCCATCAACGCCCCTTTCAATGGAAAGTCATGGATTACCATGCTATAGGCAAACAGGGAGGAGCAGATAAGGGTCAGCAAAACAGTCGCAACCGTTACGTAGACACTGTTTAGGAAGAACCCGGCAACGCCGCTCTTCCACGCAGTGGCATAGTTGCTTAAAAGCCAGGTGTGGGGAAGCCCCCAGATGTTGGTGAAGATCTCATTCGTGCTTTTGAAGGAAGCCAGGACCATCCAGATCAGGGGGTAGACGATGATGACAAAGTAAATCGTCAAAATGACGAGAGAGATGGATTCCCCAAGGCGGTTTTTTATCTTCAGTAACATGGACATGCATCCTCTTGCTTAATATCTTTCCAGGTTTCAAACTGTATTCTTTTTTCTAACGAATACCTGGGGAAGCAACACCAGAGCCGAAATGATCAAGATCACGGTCGCGATTGCCGCCGCGTATCCGGTCTTGCCGAAGATGAAAGCGTAAGAGTACATCAACGTGCTCAGAACCTGGCTGGAACCATATGGCCCACCGGAGGTCATGATAAAGATTTCATTGAACACCAGGAATCCCCCGGCGACGTTGATCATCAGCGCGATCTGCAGCATACCGATGATGTTGGGGATGGTGATGTCCGTGAAGATGCGTGTCGCCGATGCTCCGTCAATTTTGGCCGCCTCGATAATCTCCCTTGGAATCCGCTGGATGGCCACAATCAGAAGCATCATGGTATAGCCGATATTGCGCCACTGCGACACGGCAATCACTGCATAAATGGCAGTCTTGCCGTTCCCCAGCCAGCCGGTTGTATAGGCGCCCAATCCGATCAGTTGCATGAAGGCGTTCAAGAGACCCTCATTGTTGTATATGAAGGTGAACATCAAACCGATAATAGTGAGCGAGATCAGTGAAGGAAGGAAAAACGTGGTGCGATAAAGCGCAGAAAGCCGGCGGTTCTTCATGTTTTCCAACATGGCGGCGAAAATGAGCGCCACGCCGACCTGAAAGATCAGAGAGATGATCACATATCGTATGTTGTTCATGAATGCAGCTTGAAATTCGGAGGATTTGAGCAGCCGGACGTAGTTTGAGAGACCCACCCACTTTTGAGTTCCGGAGATCAGGTTCCAGTTTGTCAGGCTGTACCCGACATTCCTTGCAATTGGATAAAAGACAAACATGATCATGAACAGGAATGCGGGGACCAGGTAGAGGATGGAGATCCAATTACGTTTTTTCATGGTTCGTTCTTTTGCATCGAATATGGTATTACCGGTAGTACCACATTGATAAAAAAAATATATTCGTCCTCGACGAAAAATTATGTTTCCAATATTAGCAATACTTAATATTTGATGAGATTATATACTACTCCAAATGGAAAGTCAATTGATTATCAGATTTTTATGTACAGTGATCTATCGTTTTATTAGCGAGTGATTGATTATCTATTTTCATTAAATTTGATAAGATCACTGTTTTCCATATACTTGCTGTAGAGACTACTTCCCCGAGGGAGTACCATAGATTATTTCCGTAACATTGAAGTGGCGACGCGCTGCTTTTGCTATGCGTGATTTATTCTTGCTCTTAATGGCCTCCAATATCTCCATATGCTCAACCTGCACGTTCTGCATTTTATCAGGATTGAGACGGATGAACATGAACATTTGTTTCCCCGTCATCTCGAAAAGTGTATTCACCAAAATCGGAAACACAGAATTGTGAGTGGCGTCCGCTAGACGCAGATGGAACTGCAGGTCAAAGTGGTTGAAAAGGTCCACATCGCCATTGCACTGTTCCATTTTGCGAACGACATTAGAAATGGAAAGGAAATCTTTATCTGTAGCCCTCTCAGAAGCGATCTCAAATACATCCAGCTCAAGCATTGTGCGAGCTTCCACGATATCAATGAAACTGTTGCGGTAGTTGCTTTGATTCTTAAGTAGCATGGTTTCCAGGCGACTCACAACTTTTTCATTTTCCAGGTCAGCCACGTAGATCCCTTTGCCAGGCTTGATTTCGAGCAAGCCTTTTTCAGATAAGGACCGTAGTGCTTCCCTCAGTACATTTCTGCTTACACCGTATTGCACCGAAAGTGTTCGTTCGGAAGGGAGCTTATCTCCGGTGGACATAAGCTTGATGGTGCCTTCGATCTGAGTGGCAATATTCTCATACAAGAATTCTGACATAAATATCCTTCTAAATGTAAATTCTTAATGACGACCTTAGATAAAATTTCGTGGAAAAAATGATGCAAAGATTCTTTTTCCGCGAAAGCAGAGCAATTGTACACTTTGCCTTACGATTAAATAACTGGCAAATGACGTTAAATATATTGATAAAGTATAGCACAGCGGTCAATACAGCCTTTATCTGATATCTAACATCTAACGTTTACCAAAACAATCAAGAAGGGAAATATTTCTATCGATATAACAATGGATGCATTATATCAATTCTATCTTTTTATTTGCTCTGCAAATCTTTCCAGGCTTTCGTATTCTTCCAGTGTTGGCAGGTTGGACAACTGTGCCTCTATCTCTTGAAGTCTGGTGGCGGCGTTTTTTCGATCCGTCTGAATTTTATTACGCTGTTCAAGCTATTCGGCCCGGGTCATTTTTATTTCTGGATCGGTATACGCAGCGGTCAAGATCTTTTGTGTCTGCTACCGCTTCTCTATTTCTTTAAAAATTTTTTGAGTTCCAATTGTCACGCATCGGCGGTACGCTCGTGTTCCAGCGCCTGGGTATAACCATCCCTGAGGCTTATCGGGGCCATCTCTGCACACTTCTCTTTCTTTTCTTTGTCTTTTATTTTCATTACTGCCTCTTTGATCGTCATTTCCCCAGTTCGTACTTTCTGTAATTGAACTGACGGTTTCTCTTTGGCAGTTTTAGCACATGCCTTTGTACGAACGGAGACTTTTATGTCTCGGCAGCCTGCGCTTGGCTTACCTTCCACAAATTTGCAGAATGTTCCAAAGATGTACTTCGCAAAGGCTCCATTGCTTGGAAACAGGCATCCTTTTACTGAAGTGTGTGATAATGAGAGAAGTATGGAAAGACCCATTGTGGCCGCTATCCCGACGCTGCCACATGAGAGTGCATCTCAAAGCTAAACCATTCGGCAGCGGTAACAAACCTTTTTTTCGACAGAGCCTCACATCAGTAGTGAATTTTTACCTTAATGGCAAGAAGAGGATCATGCTAACAAATACAAAACTGGAAATATTGTTTATTTTGTCATTTTTCTTGGCCATATCGGGTTGTGATCAAAAACAAAAAACTGGACCTGCAAATACTCCAACACCATCTACCAACTATCCATCAACATCTACAACGATACCAACGATCACGCCCGATCCAACGATTACGGCCCAAACAACAATTGTACCCAGTCCAACCGCTGCATTCACGCCAACACCTATTGGTGGAGGAAGATTGGCCTTTGAAATAGATGGTAATAATGTCAGTGGAAAAGTTGCGACATTTCTCATCAACTCAAATGGATCAAATCTCATTAAAATTCCAAGTGGAGGCGAGGCATGGTTTACTTCCTGGTTTCCGAATGGAAAAAAGATTATTTACCAACAGGGAAACAAATCTTATATTATCAACATGGATGACTTAACTGTTGAACAAATAAAGCAAGATTTTAGGATACCTGAAGAATTCGTCAACGATTTCCAAGTTTCTCCCGATGGATTAAGAATTGCATTTGTGGCGATGGATGGGGATCAAACAAATCCTCGTTCAATTTATATTGCTCACTTCGATGGCGTAACAATTACAAATCCAAGATTTATCTGGAGGGGCATGGATCCAGTTTGGTCACCAGATGGATCCAAATTAGCTTTTACTTACAAAGATAACCCCTCATATTCTTTATCGAATGGCAGCATTCATGTAATTGATCCGGATGGTTCACATCAGGTTATACTCACTTTACCTTCTGAAGGCTTGGGTGATAATAGGCGTCCTTCATGGTCTCCGGACGGATCGAGAATTGCTTTCTATTCAGGATTTCCTGATGTTCATAAAAATGATTTATTTATTATGAATTCAAACGGATCGAATGTCGTAAAACTAACCGAAAGTTCATCTGATGATTCTTCCTGGCCTGATAATCCTTCCTGGTCCCCTGATGGACATAAAATAGCTTTTTTAGAGTACTCAAAGAAAAACGGAAATATTACTTCAAGTATTTATAGGATCGATGTTGATGGAACCAATAAGACATTAATTTTCGACTGCAGCCCAAATATATGTCAATATTTATCTTGGGCTCCATAAAATAGCATACAAAAATCTTGATTTCAAAACAAATTTTGGAAGGAAAATAGATTTTACAAATCGATGAAACCATTAACAGGGGTTCGAGCCCGCTTTGGGCTTCAAACCGTTGTCGGCCTTCCAGAACCATACATATGAAGCCAAGATAGCTTATGAAAAAATCGATTTTCGAAAGAATATGCGAAGTAGAATTGATAGCACGTTTGCTTGATGTTCAATGATTATTCCCCCGTTTATACCAATCTACTCCACCCAATCCATATTGTGTGAAGTAGACTTGGTTTTTTCTCCTGCGCATTGAAGGAGTTATTAATGTTGTATCTCACAGAATGGCGTTCTGCCATCAATAATGATAATGAGTTTTTCTTAGTTAATCGCAGGGCGCGAATTATGGCCCAAAATACATGGGGTGTAATTTTTCACAGAGTCCGGTCTTTGAGCGTTTTCAGAAGGGTTAATAGCCACATAGGTGTCCGGATTGGTTCAGTTCGCATCAGATAAGGTATTCGGAAAATAGCAATCCAAGTTTGCTAACAGTATTTTTGAAAAGCCGTAACCTATACCCTTTTTAGATTTACAAATTATCTAAACAAGAGTAAAATAGTCTTTTATTATCTAGTCAATTTGTATTTCAGGAGGTTCGCTTTATGAGAATCAGTGCCCGCAATATTCTCAAAGGAAAAGTGGTCAAGATTACCCGCGGCGCAGTCAACGCCGAAGTAGTGCTTGAATTGCCTGGCAAAATCCAGATTGTTTCCATCATCACACTCTCTTCGGTGGATAGCCTGGGAATCAAGGAAGGCAAAGAAGCTTACGCTGTGGTCAAGGCTTCCAATGTAATGATCGCAGTGGATTAATCTCTCAACGCCTATCGGATCTTTCGTAATAAGCCATCCCATCCGCCCATCCCGGCAGAAGAGAGATGGTTTTTTTATTTTGCTGTTTACCCCGACGCTTTCTACTTTATTCGGGAGTCGTACCAACCATTGCGTGTATCGAGGCGGATATCGAATTCCGGAACGCACGGCTTGATATCCAGCAATGGCGTACCTTCCAGCATATCCACTCCCTGGATTTCCAGGGTATTCTCTTTTCGCATTATCAACTGAACCAAGGATAACCCGAGTGGGTTGGGGCGATAGGGATAGCGTGTGGCAAACAACCCGTGCAGTTGATCGTCGAGGAAAGGCTTGGTGAGTAGATTAAAACCCGACGATTGATGGAATATGTATATCAAAAAGATATGGGAGAAGCCATCCAGATCCTGGAGCCCTTGCGCGTATTCCGGATAAACTTCCACAACTCCTTTAGCCTGGGAGCGGGAAGATTGGATGGGTGTCTGGGATTTATCTGTGAAAGGGGAATGGATCAGCCCGATCGGATGCATGGAAATTGCCGGGATATTTTCATTCATGGAAATAATTCACCTTTTACGATTTACAAATAACCTGTCAGGAATAACGAATTTCCATTGTCTTGATAATTCATTCGGGATGGGTGTCGACATTACTGCGGCGTTCGAGATTTCGCATCAACCCCAGTAAAACGATGGAGACAACCATCAACATGACGGATAATGCGATCGCTATCCCTAAATCGGTCTCAAAACCGATGTAAATGGCCAACGGCATGGTCTGGGTTTTTCCCTGCAGGTTCCCAGCGAACAGGATGGTCGCGCCAAATTCTCCCAGCGCTCGCGCCCAGGTCAGGATAAGCCCGGCCAAGAAAGCCCGCCCAGCCAGGGGAAACATGATAAACCGGAAAACCTGCCATTCATTAGCCCCTTCCACAATAGCAGATTCCAAGATCTGTTCGCCAATCTCGGCGAAGCCAACCCGTAAGGCGCCGACAAATAATGGCGCAGACACAAACGTCTGTGCCATCACCACCGCGACGGTGGTGAAAGGCAGGGTAATTCCAACGGCGTTCAACCACACACCGAAGACGCCCGTGCGCCCGAAGGCGATCAACAGCGCCAAGCCCGCCACGGACGGCGGTAACACCACCGGAAGGTCGACCACCAATTCGAGTGCATTCTTTCCGCGGAACTTCCAGCGTGCCAGGATATAAGCCAGGGGTGTTCCCGTGGCAATGGCAACGGTTACGGTGGCGGTGCTGGTCAGCAGACTGAGTTTCAGCGCCGCTAATGCAGTCGGGGAAAGGGCGGAATTGAAAAAATCCTTCCCGATGGCGCGCCAGACCAGCGCCAGCAGCGGCAGTCCCAGCAGGCCTATGAGAACCAGGCTGGGTAAAATGAATACCCAGCCTGGATTATTATTTATTGAAAGTCTCTGAAATAAACGGCGCAAGGGACTTTCCCATTACGGCGTTACAGTCGTAAAGCCCCATTTCTTCATAATGGCCTGCCCGTCTGGCGAAAGAACGTAAGCCACGAAGGCTGCCGCCAGATCGGGTTGCGGGGCATTGGTCAGAGCCGCAATAGGATACTTGGCAACTACATTGTAATTGGTCGGAATGACGATGGTTTTCAATGTCGGGGCGGCGATCGCATCCGTGATGTAGACGATACCGGCGTCGGCCTCGCCCAATTGCACCTTCGCCACCACCTGTTTTACATCGGTTTCGTTCGAAACGACATTGGCCAGCACTTTGGTGCTGAAATCGGAGCCAAAGGTAGGATCCTTGCTCATATTGGCAAGGATTTGCAGGGAATAAGCTCCGGCAGGTACGGATTTGTTTTCCAGGACGAGTTTCAGGCCGGGTTTGGCCAGGTCCTGCAGGGTCTGTACGTTGGCCGGATTATTTGCCGGAAGAATGACTTCGAGCACATTGGTCACAAAATCTTTGTATCCAGGTGCAACCAGGTTAGCGGTAACCATATTATCCATATAGGTATGGCTTGCAGATGCAAAAACATCTGCTTTCGCGCCCTGTGTGAGCTGAGTGGCCAGCGCCTGGGTTCCTGCGAAGTTAAACGTCACAGTGACGCCCGGATTGGCAGCTTCGAAAGCCTTGCCGATGTCGCCAAATGAGCCCGTCAGGGAAGCCGCGGCAAAGACGGTCAGGGTGCGAGGGGCTGGCGTAGCCGTTGGCGGTACGGCAGTATCGGTAGCAGGAGGCATAGTCGCAGTGGGGGGCACAGCGGTTGGAGTGGGCACGGGCGTTGCAGCCGGCCCGCAGGCGGCCAGCAGGATGGCCGCAAATAGAAGCACGAGCAGTGTTACCTTTTTCATTTTCTTCTCCTTGGTATTTTTTTATATGCCAGACAAAAAACGTATCTTCGGACATATATACTCATCTGGTGAGTATATCAAGGGCAGGGATTCTTGTACAGGGGTTGACAGGGGTTGGCAGCGTAATTATTTGACGCGTAAGTTCGGATGGGGTTTGTCAGCGAGGGTACCGCTTAGGGCGAGGTGAAAGTATCAGAGTCCCAAGTTGGAGACTTCGGACTCCGGTGATGAATGATTTTCTTTGAGGGGCGAAATGATAGATTGCTGAGGGGATAGATTATTCGGTTGTAAAGTATTCCTGGCTTTCCACCAGCCAGTCCAACACGGCATGCAACTGTTCGATGCGCAAGTCCACGCTCATGCGGTTGTAGATTTGTTCATCGGGCAATTCTGCGAGCGTTTTTTCCAGCAGACGAAGGCGGTTTTCGGCCTCGGCCCTTTGCCGGTCAAAGGCCAGGGCAAGTTTATCGGGCATATACATGCGCAGGAAATATAGCCGGGTGACAAACTCCAGGCGGATGGCGCGGCTGCTGCCGCCGCTGGGGGTATCCAGCCAGTACAGAAAGTGTTTACGACCCTGCGGGGTCATATGCAGCAACCGGCGGGCAGGCAGTTTTTCCTGGGGGATTTTCTCCATGGAAATTTCCCCTTGCGCTACGAGGCGCTTCAAAATGGCGTAGGCCTGACTCTGGCTGAGATGCCAGACCTGCCCCAGGTCAGCCACCACCTGGAGGTGCAGCCGGTAGCCGTAGCCGGGGGACTCATAGAGCAGACCGAGCAAGGCCATCTCGGGCGAAAGGGTGCCGATGTCGTGTGGTTTATTTTTTGCCATATATACTCTTCGAAAAAAAAGTATATCATTAGAGCTTATTTCCACAAGGGTGGGATGGTATTGAATGCGATACACTTGAGAGCAAAATCAGGTCGGATAGGTTAGGCCAAAGCCTAGATGGTAACCACCACGGCATAGGATCCAGATAACATGGGTGTGCGCCGTCTAGCTGTTTCCGTAAAAATACGGGTGAATGGTAGCGAACTGGCAATGTGCCATTCCAGTGGTAATCGGTAAAGGTTGGTTCGCATCGAGTTGCTGGAACCAGTTTAACAGATCCATCCTGAGCCAGGGAATATATTCGGCTTCCAGTGACAATTACACGATCCCATCCGCCCCATACTGGAAGAAATTTTGTCTATCCCGATAAAGGGTCGGTCGGGCGCGTTGTATGGCATAAATCATGGCATGGAGTTTCTGGATACGATCCTTGGTGACCGGCAACCCGTGTTCCACAACGGTCGTTCCATATTCAAACAGCACGCCCGCATCTACTTTCACGGGCACATTCAGGCAAATCCCCCCGATATCATCGATCATCTTTTCAAAGGCCGTAAAATCGATCTGGGCATAGTACTGGATCGGAATACCCAGGAAATCTTCAACCGTTTTGATCGTCAGGGCCGGCCCTCCGCCCGGAAGTTTGAATAATTCACCGGTGGTATAGGCTGCGTTGATCCGGTTGTAATTAAAACCCGGGATGCTGACCCACATATCACGCGGAATCGAGAGCATCCCGGCCGTTCTGCTGACAGGGTCGATCGTCAGAACGATCATCGTATCGGTTCAATCCGGGCAACCCTGGTTGTTGTCACCGCCGCGCAGCCCCAGGATCAGCACGTTCACCCGGCTGGCGCCATCCCACGCCGGAGGCAGTGCGATCTGGAGGGCGCTTACTGTGGGACTGGCCGTTTGAACCGGTGCAGTGGCCCCTGGGATCGTTGCAACCGCAGTGGGCTGGCCGGTGCTGGTGGAACAGTTCGGAGGAGGCATGCCTGGCAGCGGAGTCACCGGCCAGCAGGCCACAAATCCATTCAGGAATACCCAGAGCGCAACAGCAAAGAAAACCGCCGCCCCCATGAATATCAATTGGGGGATAGACAGGCGGCTGAAGACGCGTAATTTCTGCGCCAGATCTAATTTCCTTTTAGCCATCTTATTCCAAATTCATTTCTGTTTCGGTTTTTTAGGTTGCCTCTTGCGGGTTCCACGGCTGCCTATTATTACTCCGATAAATATGATGACCACTATCATAACTCCCCAGACAATGATCCCGTCAGTAATATGAGCCTGATCTGCAGACATGGGGGGGTGCAGCGGAAACACCTTTGAGCCGGTTTTGACTATTCTAACAAGAAGAAATATCCCAATTATCACCAACAATATGGCAACGATAACCAGCAATTTAACTAGAAAAGAGGAAAGTTTGGCAGGTTTCATAGCCCAGGAAAAAAGTATAACACCAGAATAATCGAACCTAAGATTACCGATTAAACGACGCTCCTAGCCAACATCATAAGGATAGAATTCGACAGCTATCCAATTGCATGAATAACAACCGCGAAGAGTGTGCCTGCTGACCATAGCCCCTCCTTATATTGCCTTCGCTGTAATGAAAATACCTGTCTGGAAGATGCACAGGATGTGCATATCAAGGCGGCGGTTTACCAGAGACGACTTGTATCTTGCCGTTCCACAAGAATATCTTATTCAGTCAGACCTTAACCGAATCACTTGCGAAGAACCACTTATCAGGATTTAGGGCTGAGTTCGGTTCTTTAGTTTGCCATAAAGCTGATTCTTGATTTGTCCGCCCCCAAATATGTGATTAGCCTTTCATTGACCGTTTTCCAATTGAATCTGTATCACATACCTACCAATCTTGAGCAATGCTTCTTCAACATATCCAAACCCATCTATGAGGCTGAGGACAACAAGGACGAACATTCAGCCACCGCTGCGTTTGGATCAGGCTTTGTCAGGAGGAATAGTATAAGCCGGAAGGGTGAAGAAAAAGAGACTGCCCTGGCCCAATTCACTCTCGATGCCCACCTGACCACCCAGTTTTTCGACGATCTGGAGCACGATCGCCAGGCCCAAGCCGTGGCCTCCCTCATGATTTCGGCCGAGTTGGGTGAACGGCGTGAACAGGCGTCTCTGGGCGTCTGGCGGGATGCCCGGACCATGATCACGGATCCAGAATCGTACCATGCCATCCGACCGGGACGTGGCACCCAACTCTATCACGGGCGGTTCTCCACCATATTTCAGGGCGTTGCTTAGATAATTGGCCCACACTTCTTCGACCCAGGGGGCATAGCCGATCGCAGTCGGCCAGGTCTCCGGAAAGCTGACCCTGGCTCGACGTGCTTTGATCATGTGGTTCAGCCGTTTCCGGATGTTTGCCACGATACTAACCATATCCAAGGCTTCCGCCGGCGCATCCACCCGGTTTGCTTGGGAGAGCAGCAATAAGTTGTTGATAATGCTGTCCATCTCGTAGGCAACCGACCTGATCTGCTCCAGATATTCCTTTAATTCTTTGCGCGTCAGGTCGGGTATGTCGGTGATCAGGTCTGAAGTAATGACCAGGACTGCCAATGGGTTCTTGAGATTGTGTGCGACGGTGTGGGCATAGTCTTCCAATTCATCATTGCGGGTCTGCAGTGCGGTTGCATACTCGAGCAACTGTTCGTGGGAGAGATGAAGAATATTGCGAGGATCCCTTATCCCGCTTTCTGGAACACCCGGGGTTTCATCTGCCTCTGGAAGGTTCATATCCACCTTTCTGCAAACACGTAAACTCCGCAATCCGCCGGTGTCATTTGTAGAAGTTCATGGGTCCAACCAGTGGTTGAAATTCAATGATCCTTACCGATTACAACAACAAAGAGCTCCATTCCTACAACAACAGCGAGTATCTATTGGAAAGAGATGCTCATCAGTAATATACGATTTGCGACCAGAAACGAGCTGAGAATTGCAAATTCATAAATCAGGTTGATTTTTATTTTTACAGCTATATTTCTTCTCCAGCCATTGCAAAACAATTCCCTTGTCAGCTATTCAATACCATTCTATGACTTCAAGATGACAACAGGATTAAACAAACATACTCTATTGCAAACAGTGGGCTACCCATTCCATGCCAGACTCCCGGAACCCAACCGGACCTGGCCAATACCAAGTTGGCTTACATCCAGCCCAATAAGCGATATGTAGCAATGCCCAGATATTCTTTTATGGCATCCGTAGTTAGATTCAGGTAATCCAGACTGGGGAAAAAGTTTCCGATCTGTTCAAGCGGGTTGCCACGCGTCAGCTGGGTTAAAGCGTCAATGGGCATATCAAAATCGGTCGGGGCAGGAAATACATCCACACCTTGCTTCTTGAAAACGCCGATAGCGCGTGGCATATGGATGGCTGAAGTGACCAACACGATCTGACGCACATCTTTTTGTTTTAGGATTTTTGCGCAATTAACCGCATTTTGATAGGTATTCATTGAATCATTATCTTGCCAGATGGCCTGGGCTGGAACACCCATCGTTTGCAAAATGTCAGCCATACCTTGTGCTGAAGAAAGACTCTCTGGCGTGCCCGGGGAGCTGGCCTGGCTGCCGCTCAGCAAGAGATAAGGCGCCACGCCCTGCTGGTATAGCCGGTAGGCATACAGGATGCGCGCGCCGGCCTGATCCTGTTCGACCGCCGGGCGGGGGTAGGTCGGGCCATCCGTACCGCCGCTCAATACCACCACCGTATCCACGGCTGGAACGTTAATGATGGGCCAGTTTTGCCATTCCAGCGAATATGCCAGAGGAATGGCCACATAGCGACTGCCACCCATCCACAGGATTGCCAGGACAACCCCGGTCAGAATATTCCGCCAGCGTTTTTGATTCTGTAAAATAAGCGCGAGCAACAGCCCGAGGCAGGCCAGGCCGAGAGGATAGATGAATGCTTTAAATAAGGAGGAAAAGAAAGCGTACATGGCGGACCACCTTGATCAAGGGGCTGGCGCAGCACAGCGGAAACCCAGGTTGTAGCTCCACTGGCTTGGCAATCTCCATCGGCGGATCGCAGAGCGCACCGCCCAGGCCGGGCTGCCCCACTGGCTGCCGCGGAAAACCTTGTAAATGCCGGTGGGAGGCCCATTTGGATTGGCGGCAGAGGCGGCCGCATAAGCCTTCCCATCGTACCAATCTCCAACCCACTGCCAGACATTCCCGGCCATATCGCAAGCGCCGTAAGGGCTGTTGCCATCCGGGTATTGACATACCGCGCTGGTGTCACCTGGTGAAGTATTGAAGTTTACGAGACGATCCTCCGGAACAGAGTTACCCCATGGATACAGTTGCCCGTCTGTACCCCGGGCGGCTTTTTCCCATTGCGCCTCGCTGGGCAAGCGCCGGTAGGCCCATGCGCAATACTGGCTCGCCTGCTGCCAGGTGACGTTGGTCACCGGAAAGTTCTGGAAGGCGGGATTGCCAAAATATGCCGCATGGTCATAAGATTTTGTAGACATTGGAAGAGGACAGCCTCCGGAGGCTGCACAAAGGCCGTATTCGCCATTGGTCACGTCCGTTTTATCGATCCAGAACGCTTCCAGGATAACGGTATGCTGCGGTTTTTCATTTGCAGCGGCATTTTGATCATCATCGGAGGAACCCATCCAGAAATTCCCAGCCGGGACGCATACTAATATCATGTCGTCCGCCGGCGAAGTCCATTGCTGTCCCACCGCGGTACATACGGGTGGATAGGCAGGAGCCGGAGTGGGCATGGAACCAGGCGCTCGGTTGGATTTCGTAGGAGTGGAGACAGCCGGCGGGGAAAGTACTAAAGCAAGTTTGACCAGGCGCGGCAGGCCCATGGCTAACACCATAAAGATGTCAAGCAAAGCAATGACGGCGAATCCCCAGGGTGGGATTCCGGAGGTCAGCCTTTTCAACCATCGCATGACAACATTATATATCGGTTGTGCGACATTCATTTTCCTGTTCGTGGTCAGCCAAATCCTTCGGGCGCTGCGCAGATCACACCAGGTGGCGCACATGCTGATGAATTGGATATCTTAATAACAGTGCATTGAAATCTTGTGTTTGGGTATAATTTAAGTGATCAAAAGGCTATTATTTGACAGTCTTGTTAGCCGCTAAAGAGCAAAAACCGAAAGCTGTGTTTGAGTCAATCCATATAATCAGGTTCAAAAGGGAAAGGAGAAGCCGATCAATGAGTGCAGTTGAAAATAAAGAAGCTGTATTACACTGCATTGAACTGTTCAACAAATGCACGCTTGAGTGGGTGGATACCTGCTATTCAAAAGAGCTAATATGGACTGAATTGCCCAAACCAGGTACGCCAAAAGGGAGACAAGGAAACAAGCAATCCTTCCGCGAATCTGCCAGACAACTTTTAGGTTTGTTCCCAGATCGTAAACTCGCCGTGCTGAGGTGTATTGCTGAAGATGATTGTGTTGTACTTGAACAAGATTGGCAAGGTACTGCCGCATTTTCCATCGGGGATTTTGTTGCTGGCAGTATTGCCAAACTCAGGGTAGTGTCCTTTTTTACGCTGGAGGGTGGTTTGATTACAGGACAAACCGATTATTGTGTTTCACTGCCCTAAAATCTTTGGCATCACCTGAGTCTTGGAAATGATTAGCATTGAATCAAAAGGCCGAATTGAAGCAAACGTAAAAGAAGTTAAACCCGGCTCCAGCGAACGGACGTGGCTGCGCCTGCCTGTCGCCAATTGAATTAAGGAACACTGCGAAGAAATGCAACGTGTTTGCCCGCCTTAATCCCGCCTAGAAGAACGCCATTATCGAGGCGCTCAAGCAAAATAATGTGGTCGGCTACCAGGGCGACGGCATCCACAATGCCGCGGCCCTCAAGCTGGCGGATGTGGGCCTGGCCGTGGATAGCGCCCCCGATGCAGCCAAGGAGAGCGCCGATATCGTGCTGCTGAATCCGGATCTCGGTGTGATTATCAACGGCATCCGGCGTGGACGTGCCATCTTCCACGATATTGATAAGTATTTGAAGTACACTATGGTGGGCAATTTCACCAACCTTTTCGCCATGGCCGTGCTCTACCTGGTCTCGCTCGATCTGCCCCTGTTGCCGGTGCAACTTTTGTTGACCAGCCTGATCACGGATGTGCCCCTGCTCACCATCGCTTCCGATATGGTTGATGTCAAGGAGACGATGATGCCGGAGAAATACAAACCGCGCGCCCTGGTGAGGATCTCCGTGGTGTTGGGCTCATGCACGGTGCTGTTTGAACTGCTCTACTTCGCCCTTGTCACCACACGGTCACCGGTCTTCGTTCGGACAGTATGTTCCTGTTCCTGACCATGTTGCAACTGACCGTGATCGTCTCGATCCGGCAACGCACCTCGTTCTGGACCGGCACCGGGCCTTCTCCAATCCTGGCCCTGGCGATCGGGCTGGCCTTCGTGGTATCGGTCGATTTGCCCTATTTGCCTCTGACTGCCCACCTCTTCAGCTTCTCGCCCCTGCCTTTCTCGGAACTGGCTATTGCTATCGGGCTGGCAATTGTCTATGTGGTGGTACTGGATCTGCTCAAGGTCTGCTACTATCGAGAGATCGAAAAGTAAGTCCGATCCGGCCAGCAAGTGCAATTTGCTCCGGGCATGTAAGTGTAAGAAAAACCAATATCAAAAACTAAAATGGCTTAAAGTTCCTTTTAGGCAGTCCAGAATTTTATGGGAAATGCCTCTGTTAAACCTTGGGGCGATGTTTTGGAAAGTGGATACGATTTTTAGCCAGATAAGCCAATATGATAACGAATTCGGCTATGAGCGTGATCAAAGCAGTCCAATCAAGAACCTGCTGTCTCCTGGGCAGTTTCCAATTTGGTTGACGACGATTTATAAAATCGAGGAATTGAGCTTTCTCTGTAACCGGGATCCGGGCGAACCTGAATGAATCGTTAGACTCGGGGAATAGATAGCCGGTTGGGTCGATGATATTGTAGTATCCATTCTCGATGTCGTATACCGACCCGGCATGCAGCGCACGGGCAATACCCCTTGGGAATGGAGTAAACTGCACATTGTACGGATCTGTCAAATTCGTGGCATTTTCTTCGAAGACAGACCATGGTTGGGCACCTGGGATTACATACTTGATTGGAAAGGTTTCCCCTTCGTGCCGGATTTTGTCATATGTATCCAGGATGGGGCGATAATCGCATACAAACTGCAGATTCTGAGGTGGAACCGAGCGGAACGCCAGCAAGGAAACCAGGGCAATGCCATCCAGTAGGATAAAAACGATCACGACCCTTGATTTCGATTTCCATTTCTTTGTCCAATTATCGAAGATAACTGCCCCAACTACCGCCAGGGGAAAAATGAACGCACAAACATAGCGAACATTTGCACGAAGCGATTCAAGTATAGGTAAATTTCGAAGGAACGGGTAGATGATCCCCTTTGCGAGCGAAAATTCGATCACCAACCAGATGGCAATGATCAAGCAAACTTCCGCAATCAATTGCTTTTTATTGACCTGTGCTTTGAGGTCTGGTTTGTGCAGTAAAAATGCAACCGCACCTCCCGCCAGAAGTATAAGCAGGGCCGGCGATAAACTTACGTCTAGTTCCCAATAGCTATATGGGCTTCCCGAACTTTTTATCATATCTGCGATGAAAACAATACTATGGCTTCCATTTATCATCTGATAGAAGGGGGCCAGGGTCATGGTTCCAAGCAATTGACGGATTATGCCCACCACGCCGGTCCACAGGTTGGTCGTGTAATTATCCTGGGTCAATCTGGGGAAATACTGCATAAAAGAATAAATGGCGTAAACTTTCGAACCGCACAGCAAGGCAGCCAGAATCCCGCCCAAGAGGAGGATTGAAAATATCTTTTTCCAGTTTATCAAAGATGGCTTAATCAAATACAGGAGAGGGAAAAATAGTATAGCGATCAGGGGAAAGAAGGAAATGTTATGCAGCCCGGAATAGAGCAGAATTGTGATTATTAAAGAAAGGATCATTGCTGCTAACCAGGTTGGTATTCGCGGGTGAGTAAAGATGATCATAACCACAGCAAACAAGGGAAATTCCTGAAAAGTTATATGACCAACCGCTGCATGCTCGAAATAGAAACCATTTGCAATGAAAAATACAGCTCCCAGGATACTGGCCAGGGCTCCCAATCCTAAAAGTCTTTTCAAGAAATAATAAGTGGCAATGAATCCGATGATGGTAAAAACCAGAAGGGAAACCAGGATGGCAATCCAAGGATTAACCAACCACATCAGGAGCTGTGGCAGGGAAAATTGGAAATCCTGTGGATTAGAATATACCGGTCTGCCCCCGGCAAAACTGGGTGTATACCATTGAATAGTAAGCCCATTAATTTTTTGATGAAGGTAAGAATCAATCATGTAGGGCATGAATAACCGGTAGTCATGCCCGATCATGGGATAGGTACGGTTGCAGTACCAGACGATGAATGCACCAATTGCCACGATATTGAGAATGATCAAAAGGATAACTAAGAATGGCTTCTTCATTTTTTAATAGCACCTTTTTAGAATGGTTAATTCAAAGCATTGGGTATTGATTGCGATGGTACTGCTTTTCTCATTCTGGTAAGCGCATGTATGATTAACGTTAATTTTGGCATTTTATTCCAAAGCGGGTCAAGTTGGCTTACATCCAGCCCAATAAGCGACATGTAGCAATGCCCAGATATTCTTTTATGGCATCCGTAATTAGATTCAGGTAATCCAGACTGGGGAAAAAGTTGCCGATCTGCTCCAACCGGTTGCCATGCGTCAGCTGAGTTAAAGCATCGATGGGCATATCGAAATCGGTCGGGGCGGGAAATACATCCACGCCTTGCTTCTTGAAAACGCCGATGTCGTGTGGTTTATTTTTTGCCATATATACTCTTCGAAAAAAAGTATATCATTAGAGCTTTTTTCTACAAGGGTGGGATGGTATTGAATGCGATACCCTTGAGAGCAAAATCAGGTCGGATAGGTTAGGCCAAAGCCTAGATGGTAACCGCCACGGCATAGGATCCAGATAACATGGGTGTGCGCCGTCTAGCTGTTTCCGTAAAAATACGGGTGAATGGTAGCGAACTGGCAATGTGCCATTCCAGTGGTAATCGGTAAAGGTTGGTTCGCATCGAGTTGCTGGAACCAGAATAAAAGATCCATCCTGGGCCAGGGAATATATTCGGCTTCCAGTGACAATTACACAATCCCATCCGCCCCATACTGGAGGACATTTTGTCCATCCCGATAAAGGGTCGGTCGGGCGCGTTGTATGGCATAAATCATGGCATGGAGTTTCTGGATAGGATCCTTGGTGACCGGCAACCTTTGTTCCACCCATTCTTCAAACAGCGCCAGCGCCTGGAAATAATGGTTTTCCTATAGGAGGTTCCTCTCCTGACAAGGGAACCGTTTATCTTTGATAACCACCTGTTCCACTAATTTCTTTTATGCGAACTAGAATTGACATCATAACTGCTTCCTTTTCATGGATTATCCCCCATAAAATACAAACCTGCTACACACAATGCAAGTTGTGTGAAGTAGGTTAAGCATTCATGGAAGTTTATGAAAATCCCAATGGCCTGGGAAGAGGCTGCCAATTCGAGCACCCAATAGCTTATGATAATTCGCCTTTCTATTGATATTGGGATTCGGATTGCAAGAATATTTTCAAATTAGCGTATGAAAAGCGATATTTACTATCCCGGTTGTTTACAAATATTCTTGACATTAATATTATTGTATTATCTTCTGCAGAAAACAGAAGTTCGAATCCCCTTGGGGGCACTGCATAGACGGATAATACGTGAGTGAGATTATCCCCGGTTAGTAACATGGGGAGCTGTTGACTGTTCGCCGCGCCAGTGGGCAGTTCGAATCTTCATTATTCATTATTGATCTCTTTCCGATTGCCTTCAGGTTGTAAAGATCTCTTTGGAAAGATATAGCTGGTGTTCTTATCTTTGAACAGATCGATCATCTTGAGAATGCCAACATAGTTGAGCACAATGCCCAGGATGATGCCCAGAACCCAGTCCAGCGCCGAGGCGGAGTGCTGCTGGATAACCAGGACAAAGAAGATCACTGTCAGCGGAAGGAAGAGCAGGATGGCAACTATCATGCCGGGGTTATAGCGCGTCCTGCCCTTGATGTTGAAAAGGAAGGAGTGCGCAATAAAGTTGCCGACCGAAACCAGGATGGCGGCAATGCCCAACCAGAGCGCCTTTTCGCCGAACACGGCCGCCAGGAAGTAGGCCAGCCAACCCACCACCAAGTTTAACGATCAGGGCGATCTGCGGGTTGAGCGGATAGCGGTCGGGCTGTGGACTGGCGAACATGACCTTGTTCATCATTCCAGGAAAATAGCCCGGGTAACGGTATTCCTCGAACTGGTGTAGGAACAGCGCGATCAGGTTAAGCCAGAGCAACAGGGCGATGCCGGTTGGATGGGTAATCAGCACAAATCCGCCAATCATCGCAGCCAGGGCAATGCCGAGGTCGAACCAGTGCAATCGAATGAAGTTCATGGCAGCTCCAATTTATTTTTCTGCGCGGATAGCTTTCCTACAACTCCACAACGCCAGCGCCAGCTCTAACATAACAACTGGTATAATCTTTGGGGTCTGGTAATTCGGAATGACAGAATATCATAAATGCGTCCATTTATAAATAGACTTTTAGATATTCTGTAAAGTTGGAGTGAAACGACTCGACCCAAGCCTCCACAAAAACTTCCGATTCGAATAAAGGCACCAAATCAGCCGCCAAATCCCTTCCCTTGATACTTTCTGCTTTGCTATTCAATGCTAGAAAGGCAGTCTTGCTTGTGTAAGGCTGCTTCCCGTCTTTGGACAGCTTCTCTTCCAGCGGGCGGACTTGCCGCTGCATGAACCACAGCAGATCATAATAATCACGCCCCTTGATGAATGCTTCTCTTCTTCCGCGCTGGAAATCGCGTTCCAGGCAGGCGAGCATCTTGCCGGCCATCATCGTTTCCAACGAGAAATGCGATGGCACAAAACTGTGGCCATAGGTAAACAGCGGCGTTTGTTTAATGATGGCGACTTGCGTATGATTGCTGACATCCAGCTTCAGGTGCAGTACCTCGTTAGATGATGAAGACAGCCCAAGCGCGTTTAGGATTGGAAATTTCAGCGTGATGCGCAAGATCCCCATCGCGACTTGCTGGAGGCCGATCCCGGTTTCAGAATATCCCACTGTCTTTTGAAAATATCCTAATAAGTCTTCTTTCAGACGAGAAAGGTCTAATCCGGCGCTGTTATCCAGATCAAGATCTTCGGAGAGACGGTTTAGATTATAAACGACATGCAGACAGGTCTCACCGTAGAAATTCAGGTGCCGGTAGGTGGGGTGATTATATAGATAATCCAGAACATAGGCTTGCAGGGCTTCCTTGAGAAGGATACGTTTGACATCGTTGGGTAGAGCTGGGTCTCTGGTTTCAAGAACGTGCTGCAGGTCTTGGGTCAGCGTTGCCATAGGGTGCTCCGGAAGTTTTCGTAGATCTCCCGCATCTTGCGATTTCCGCTTTCCTCGACGTACAAACCGAATTCCTCTCTTTCTTTATTCGAGAGTTCATCGATGGTAAGCCTGAGATCTTCTGCCAGGTTGATGTTCAGGGATCGGAATTCGGCCGGAATGGAACGCAAGTAGAGGTGGTCAAAGAGCGCCTTGGATACGGATGCCTCACCATAACGTACCCCAAAGTACTCGGAGATTTTGAAGCCGTGATACAGATCAGGCCGGATGTTGCGATACTGAAATATTCCCAGCCGGTTGACGATCCGGCGCGTGTTTTTGGTCGTGATCGCCGTGATAGGGTAGGTGACTTCGGTGAGGATGTTGTGCCGTTGTAGTATATATTCGAGGGAAAGGTAAGACTGTGGTAGGAGAATGGCGCTGACCATCGCCGGGAACGAGGCATCGCGGCTGTGAAGGTCAAAGAACCGGCGGGTCATGTACATGCCTTTTTTGATCGGGACGATATGCCCGGCCTTTGCCCAGCGATACAGAAGCATGCGAACCTGGTCCGGGCTCTCCATGCCGGTGGCCTGGCGGAAGCCCTCGATTGTGAGGTAGGGCATGCTTTCAAAAGGATGCAACAGGTCGAGTTTCATATTTATATCGGATAATATACAATATGTGTATATTATCCGATATAAATAGATTAAAAGTCAAGTTGATCCACCTACTTGATAAGCCCAATTTCCCGGCTTGCCCCGGTCATGATCCCTTGGTGATCAATCCTGTGTGTCTCAAATCATCCCGTCTCCCAAGCTTACCTTATAATTCCCCTTCCTGCCCATTGTTAGGTGCTAAATGTGGGTTAGAGATCTCTATTCCGATCCTTCGTAAAAAGCGCACCCGTGTGAGGACGCATTTTTTTCTATTGCAGCATGTACCCCTTTATAGGGGCACAGCGAGAATTGAATGATGGGATAGCAATTTAATACTTTATGCAAATCCCCATTTTCAGGTTCAGTAATTCAGATATCCTATGTTTATTTATGGGGGTTGATTGCCAGTCATCCCCCGTCACGCGTTCTTTTCTTTGCTCTGCAAATCTTTCCAGGCTTTCGTATTCTTCCAGGGTCGGCAGGTTGGACAACTGTGCCTCTATCTCTTGAAGTTTGGCGGCAGCGTTTTTTTAGATCCATCTGAATTTTATTGCGCTGTTCAAGCTGTTCGGCCCGGGTCATTTTTATTTCTGGATCGGTATACGCAACGGTCAAGTTCTTTTGTGTCTGCTCCAGCTTCTCTATTTCTTTATGAACCAAGACCTTCAGAAATTCAAGGACCGGGCCAGATGACTGACGGCCCGGTCCTTGTTGAATTTGATCCTTCAGCCGTTATTTGTGCGTACAAAGCCCGCTGACGTCATTGATCGGTTGCCATTTGCATACGGGAACCGCGCCGCAGGATTGCTTGGTGGTATAGGAACTGCAGTCGATGGCGATGGTGGGGACGATGGTGAATGTGGGAGTGGGGGTGGGCGGGGAGATCAGTACGCGCACACCGGAGAGATCCCCCGAAGCAATGCCGGAACTCGCCAGAACCCCTGCGACCGTGCTGGCGGTCGTCCATGACCGCTATTTCATTTCTGGGTTCGCGATGGAATTATGGGTGGCGGAGGAGGGCAGGATCAAGATCGGCTCTCTACCATAAAATATAAAAGAAATAAAAACGCATGTACTTACCAGATAGGATCCTGTATATCCAGTTCAACTCTCATCCGGCCATGGATCCGATCATCCACACTTGAGAGCCTTTGACTAGGGCAGTGGGACCTGTACTAAATAGTCCATTTCCCGGATCCACAAATATTTTCCATCGGTGGCCATATCCTTCACTTCAGCCAAGCCGTTGCCCTTTTGGACGCCGATTACATCCAGGGTGTTGAGGGTCACGCCTGTCTGCGGGTCCAACTGGTAGAGCAAGCCCTGGTGATCTCCGTGGGTCGTCAAAACCCACAGGTAATTTCCTGCATAAAGCATCTTCATCTCTGTCGTGACATCCGTCCAAGGAACAATTACCAGCGGTTTCGTTTCCTTCATCAGCTGGTTCATGTCCGTCGAATACGCCTCAAATATATGATTGGGGGCATTCATGTACTGACCCACCAGCCACATCCTGTCCCCAGCAAAAGTGACAAGGCTACCGGTACTTTCTGTGGATAACCCACTGTTTGCCCCGGTCATTCTATTTAGAAATGGCATATGGCAGGGAGCATATACTTTGGATGGGTCGTCCGTGTTGATCATGATTAACTGGTCGCAGTCCTCTGCATAGCTCCCGGTCATCCACATCCAGCCATTGCCATTGTAGGCATAATATTCATCCGTAGGAAAACCTGAACTTACATAGGTGACTTCAAACGTCTGCGTATCAATCACATGCGACTGTAGCCAGATCTTTCCTGGCGAGAACTCAAAATTATCGTCGGTAAAGAATCCGTTGAAATTCTTCTGCCAATCAGCAGAGGTTAAGTCCCACTGGTGAATGATCGTACCACTAGTAGGGTCGATGAAAAAAAGCGAAGCTGCACCGCTGCCCGAGGATCCTCCTCCCAGCGCCCAAAGATTTTGGCCGTCAAATCCAATCTTGTAAAGCACGTTCGTGTTGTTAACCGCCATTTTGCTAAGAGGCAACAAAATGCTTTTTCCGAAAGCGCCAGTCTGCCAGTCGAATTCTTCAATATTCCCAAAGGCAGAGCCTAACCAGACTTTTCCAGGGCCGGCAGCCAACAATGATCCCAAAATCGCCGGAGGAAGCTTGTAAGTATTGCTGATGGCCAGGGAGCCGGAGCCTGAGCTGCCCGCGGGGGGTGTTGCCGTGTTTCCGGGCAGGGCGACCGGCACGCCGGTGGGTGCTGAAGCTTGGCTTACTGGTTCATTGGTTAGTGTCGCCTCCCCTTGTGATTGGACCAATGTCTGAGCCGCGACAGCCGCGGGTTGATCCGGTGCACCGAGCGGCGTTCCAGAGGAGTTCGCGGGCAGAGAGGATAGGTTGCAGGCCAGCAGGGAGAAACAGACCAACAGCAAAATTGCTGACTCCGGGAGATGGATCTTCAATGGCGGGTTCATTTCTTGCTCCCTTGTTTTGATCTTAGCCTGGTAATCCTATTCCAGGGTGAATCGGGTTGGCGGTTGAATTGGCTGGCCCATTCCTGCACCATGGAAGCACATTTGATTTTCGTCCTCGGCGATCAGCCTGCTGCGATTTTTTACTTGCCGGTCCTGGACCCGTTGCCTCACCAGGAAGAACGCGGAAAGCGCAATGGTGGCCTCAAGACGGCACGGGATCTTTCCTTCCTATTCTATTCGACCGATGTCCTCAAGAAGCCTCTTCCAGAAGTTCACCACCAGTAGCGCGCAGGGGAAACAAACAGTTTCCAAGAAGACCCGAACTCATCCCCAGCCTCTTGCTGTCGCGGGACCCATCGATGCGATTGTCTGGATTCCCACTTCAGTACTATCCGTATTCCACGTCGAATAAATTATAACAACATTTTCACCCCAGAGGGAAGATGGTTGTGACAGAACTCAGAAAACTTTAGCATAATTCCCTCAATTTTGCATAATATCTGGCATTCCATTTGCGTAAAATTGGATACCTGAAATCATTTTTCCAGCCCAATTAAAAAGGAAATAACAGATTAGGACATGAAAAAAATTTTTTCAGGAAAGGCTTTTTGTATAAATCTCTTGATAGGGGTATTCCTCGGTAAGTTTCATCACCACGCTTCTGGCCGTTCGGATGATCTTTCCAGCCAGAATAATATATTTCAACCTGAATGTCTTGATTTGCTGAATGTATTCCGTTACCTTTGCGAAGTCCATCTTGAACAGCAAAAACAAATTGTACGTCATCAGCATCAACTGATGATGACTGTAGCCCAAATATATGTCAATATCTATCTTGGGCTCCATAAAATAGCTTCTGAAAAGCGATATTCTCGAAAGATTTTGCGAGGTAAAAATGATGTCATTTTTACTTCGTTTTCAATGATCATCGCCCATAAAATACTAAACCACTACGCACAACGTAAATTCATTGTATGACAGTAATATTCGCACTATTTGGGGGCATTTTGAAGGCTTCTGTTGAGCTTTATTTCCTCGACGGCCAATAAAAAAACCGGCTCTCAAAGCCCGGCTCTCTTTGTTGTTGAGTCACTTACCAATCACCGCATCACTTATTGAAATGCGCCTGTGCGCGGCTTGTGCAAAAATATAAACGACCTGGACTGGTTACCGAGTCCAGAAGGGTGGGAGACTCACCCAAGTCGGAGTTCGGAGAACGTTGTGCGAACACCCTATCCGCCCCGTAGGAAAGGGCTGTCTGAAAAGAAAATCCAGACAGCCCCTTTCTCTCTCTTTCGTCGGTCGGGAAGACCTGGTCTTAATAATCCATTCCGCCGCCTGGGGGCATGGCAGGAGCGGGTTTTTCTTTTTCGGGCACGTCGGTGATCAGGCACTCGGTGGTGAGGATCATGGCGGCAATGGAAGCAGCGTTTTCGAGGGCGCCGCGAACCACCTTGAGCGGGTCGATGACGCCAGCTTTGAGCATATCGGTATATTCCTCGGTAATAACGTTGTAGCCGAGGTGCTTGTTGCTCTGTTCCTTGGCCAGCCGGCGGACGTTCTCGATGATGACTGCGCCATCCTGGCCGGCGTTCATGGCCAGTCTGCGGATGGGGGCTTCCAGGGCCTTGCGAACGATCGCAACGCCGATGGTCTCATCCTCGCCATCCATTTTCACCTTGTCAAGAGAGGCTACGGCGTTAATGAAGACGATCTCTCCGCCGGGTACAATGCCTTCTTCGATGGCAGCCCGGGTGGCGGACAGGGCATCTTCGACGCGATGCTTCTTCTCTTTGAGCTCGGTCTCGGTGGCTGCGCCAACCCGGATGATGGCAACACCGCCGGAAAGTTTGGCCAGGCGCTCCTGAAGCTTTTCCTTGTCATAGTCGCTGGTGCTCTTCTCAATCTCGACACGGATCTGCTCGATGCGGCCCTTGATCTGGGCGGCGTCACCCTTGCCGCCGACGATGGTGGTATTGTCCTTGTCGGCGACGACTTTCTCGGCTTTGCCGAGGTCCTCCAGGGTGGTGGTTTCGAGCTTGCGGCCGGTCTCTTCAGAGATGAGCTGGCCATTGGTCAGAGTGGCAATGTCCTGCATCATGGCCTTGCGGCGATCACCGAAGCCGGGGGCTTTGACAGCCAGCACGTTTAACATGCCGCGCAGTTTGTTAAGAACGAGGGTGGCGAGGGCTTCACCGTCAATATCTTCGGCGATGATGACCAGGTCACGTTTACCAATCTGGACGAGTTTTTCCAGCACGGGGACAATGTCCTGGGCGGCGGAAATCTTCTTATCGTAGATGAGGATGTACGGTTCGGATATCACCGATTCCATGTGTTCCGAGTCGGTGATGAAATAGGCCGAGATATAGCCGCGGTCGAACTGCATGCCTTCGACGTATTCCGTCTCGAACTGCAGGGACTTGGACTCTTCCACGGTGATGACGCCGTCCTTGCCGACCTTGTCCATCACGTCGGCAATCAGCTTGCCGATCTCGGGATCCGCGGCAGAGTTGGTGGCAACCGAGGCAATCTCTTCTTTCGTCTCGATCTTCTGGGCCATCTTGCGCAGGGCGGTGACAACGGTCTCGACGCCCCGGCTGATGCCGAGCTTCAGGCGCATCGGGTTGGCACCGGCGGCCAGGTTCTTCAAGCCTTCGGTAACAATGGCGTGTGCCAAAACGGTCGAGGTGGTGGTGCCATCACCGGCGATATCATTGGTCTTGGTGGCGGCTTCCTTGAGAAGCTGCGCGCCCATGTTGGCAAAGGGGTCTTCCAGTTCGATTTCCTTGGCAACCGTCACACCATCGTGGGTGATGGTGGGGGAGCCGTACTTCCGGTCGATCGCCACGTTGCGGCCCTTGGGGCCCAGGGTGGTGCCAACCGCATCGGCGACGGCGTCAATGCCTTGCTGAAGCCGGCGACGGGCGTCTTCGGAAAAAACGAGTTGTTTAGCAGTCATAATTCATTCCTCCAATTCGGGCTTATTTTTTGCTTTTGCTTTTTCTTTCGCTTTCAACAATGGCAAGGATGTCACTCCCCTTCATGATGAGCAATTTCTTGCCATCCATTTTGATTTCCGAGCCGGAATACTTGGCGAACAAAACTGTGTCGCCGACGGCCACGTCCATCGGGATGCGTTTGCCCGCTTCGTCGCGGTCGCCCTGTCCGATCGACAGGACCAGCCCTTTCTGGGGTTTTTCCTTGGCCGTTTCGGGAAGCACGATGCCGCCCGCGGTGATATCCTCTTGCTCAATTGGTTCGATCACCACACGACTGCCGAGGGGTTTGAGATTAAGTGCCATATTCGCCTCCTGGATAAGAATAGTTCAGCAATTTAGCACTCAACCACGTCAAGTGCTAAAGGCTATGATAATGGAGTTCTTGTCTGCCGTCAATGGAAATTGGTCAGGCTATAACAAAACTATAACATCCGCCTTTTCTAGACCGGTCTGGGGCATCCAAATGGAAGAAAAGATTGGAACAATGTGAGGCGTGCAGCGTGCTCTTTGAGCAGATGATATCAGCAAGCTATCCTCCCTGCGGATCGGCCGGCCATCCCGCTTTTTTCCACCCATTGGCATTTTTCAGCGAGGAAAGCCCAGGACTCCCTGCCGAGGCATTCGCAAATATTGCTGTGGTATCAAAGTGATAGATGCCAGACGCTCGACCCTCCCCCACCGAAAAAAACAGCCCTTCCACGGTGCCGGCGCGCAGGTTATCTTGGTTCTCCGTCTTATACACTTCATTTGTTTGACTTACACATAGGACAGTTCCAGCCTTTCCTAGCTCTCTCCTTGGTTTCCGAACTTCCTCACACTCGCCATTGCAGTAGGACTACCAGTTGCCCAACCGGCCCCCTAGATCCCTGCGGTCAGAATTTCCCCTTCGAGTTCTTAAAGATAGTCTCGCTTCGGGACTGGCCTGTCTCCCGGCAGCATAGGTTGCCTGCTACCGGGTCGCCGGTTCGTTACCAGGGCTGGACTATCACCTTCTCCCGGATCACGTTGTTTAACTTCTCAAACAGTCAGAATTTACACATTGACGTGGATCTGGACAGGGGTCATTCACCCAGATAGTCGTGCAGTTTGCGGCGGATAGACGGATACCGCAAGCGGTTCAAGGCCTGGGTTTCGATCTGGCGGACGCGCTGCACGCGTCACGCCCACCTTTCGCCCAACTTCCTCCAATGTATAGGCCTGCCCATCGAACAAACCATAGCGAAGTTGCAGGATGCGCCCTTCGCGCGCTGGCAATCCGTTCAATGCTTCGGCCAAATTCTCGCGCAGCAGATCATATGTGGCGGCTTCATCGGGCGGGGTAATTTCCTCATCTTCAATAAAATCGCCGAGCAGCGAGTCTTCTTCATCACCGGTTGGCAATTCCAACGAAAGCGGCCGGCGCGCAACCTGGAAGATGTTCTCAACTTTTTGGGGTGGCATTCCCAGCACTTCGGCCATCTCCTCGACAGTTGGTTCACGGCCCAGGCGCTGGGTCAACTGGTGCTGGATACGGTATAGCTTGTTGATATGATCCCCTATGTGAACCGGGACGCGGATGGTACGACCCTGGTCGGCAATCGCGCGTGTTACGGCCTGACGGATCCACCAGGTGGCATAGGTGCTGAATTTATTGCCACGGCGGTAGTCGAACTTTTTGGTGGCACGCATGAGGCCGATATTGCCTTCCTGGATCAGGTCAAGGAAGGGTACCCCGCGTCCCATATATTTTTTGGCGACACTGATCACCAGGCGGGAGTTGGCTAGAATAAGGTGCTCGCGGGCAGACCAACCATCTTCGATGAATTTACGTAATTCGATCCGGCGGTGGGGAACGACTTTGCCGCGTGCCAGTTCTTCACGAGCCGTCCGGCCGTGCTCGATGCGCTGGGCGAGTTCGACTTCTTCCGTGGCTGTCAACAGCGGGACTTGGCTGACTTCTTTGAGATATAGTCCGATGTTGTCGGTGGTATCAATGCCGGCCAGATAATCGTCCGACGCCATTTCAGGCGCAGACCCGGCTTCGCTCTCTTCCGCAGCCGCGGCTTCATTCTCCTGAGCTTCCCCGGTCGGCACGTCTTCAACGAAAGCGACTCCCGCGCTCAAAAGCGCCGAAAAAGCCTCTTCCAATTGCTCGATATCCTTTTCGGCTTCCGGGAAGAAGTGCAGGATATCGTCAATCGTGACGTATTTTTTCTGCCGGCCAAACTCAATCAGTCGGGCGATGGGCGAATATTCTTCGTCAACCTCAAGCAATAAAGGGTTATCCATTTTGTTTCCTGTTCAAATCAATTTTCACAGACTTACTCTTTCTGGCCACCTGAATGATCAGTTTGTCGCAATTAACGGGCCCCGTGTTTTTAGCACTCGTAAGCCAGGAATCCCCTATCGGGTGGTAACGACATCTCCCGAGATGCTATTTGGGCTTTGTTTCACAGACAGCCGATCGCGAAAGCCAGTCATATTAGACCGATTTCTCACTTGACGCTATTTCGCCTTACAAATCTTCTCGCCGCTTTGACCAAATGTACTCAAGTTGCTGTAGAGCATAAAAACCGGTCCCCATTTTAATGCCTATTCAAATAGTCCGCCGGAAAGGAAAGCAATCCAAAGACCAGCGTAGTTTCGCCTGATTGGTCAGATTTAACTTGACCGAGACAAAGTGCAGATGCACATTGACTGTCCCATCCGAGCTGCCCCGGCCAGTCTACAATCTGGGGATCGATGTACCCAGGCGCTGGCCCGTGCAGAACACAGGCTTGCTCGCGCCAGGTTCCTGTCCTTAAATGCAAGGATGGGTCAAATTTCTGTCGTTTAGATCCCCCAAGATGCGAGCCCCCATTGAAACAGCCTCAATCAAGAAGTTGTTCCATTTTTCGAAGTTTTTGGTCAGACTAAGCTCACATTGCAATCCGCGCGACTTGCCGCTTTGGACGAAAACGTACCAATTCGTAGTTGGTTTGCAGATTCAACCAGAATTCCGGAGTGGTCCCGAAAGCCTCCGAAAACAACCAGGCAGTTTCAGGAGTAATGCCGCGCTTGCCGCGCACAATTTCGTTGATCCGCTGGACAGGCACACCGATATGCACTGCAAAAGCCACCTGGGAAAGCCCAAGTGGATTCAGAAATTCTTCCAGCAGGATTTCCCCGGGATGAGTAGGAATGCGATTTTCTGGAAGCATACTGGCTCCTTTAGTGGTAATCTACCAATGAAACATCCTCCACGCCATCATTCCAACGGAAAGTAATTCGCCATTGGTCATTGACACGAATACGATAAGAACCATCCAGGTCGCCTTTCAAGGCTTCCAGGCGGTTCCCTGGCGGCGAACGCAAGTCATCCAGTTTATATACGGCATTGAGTACATCCATTTTGCGGAGGGAAGCGCCAACAATACTCGTTGGAAAACGCCTGGCATGGGAGGTATTTCTGCCGTGATACAGGTCTGCGGTGGCGGTGTCGCCGAAAGAACGAATAGCCATCCAGAAGATTATAACGCTTTCACGGTATCCATGCAATACAATAATGGAATTTGCTTCCCTGGCCCGAAATTGGTCATGACGCGTGAATTTCCTGACGCCAAATTTTGCAGTCCGGCGCAACTGCCGGCGGCAGGCTCCCGTTCATGCGGGTGGCGCGTGGGCGAACAAAGGAGCTGATGGGTGTGGTGGTTTCATACATGGTTTTTTTCTTTCAAGCTCTTTTTCTTCATCCGTCCATTCTTGCACTGGCGTAGCCGGTCACAGTGTATTGCCCATGGAACGGCAGTATACCCGGGATCAATGACGAGAGATCCGCGGTAACGCTCACCCGCACCATCTGGGTGCTCTGGTCGATGGTGATTTCCGTCACTGCGACCGGGAGGCTGCGCTTTATCAAATACGAAGCGTTCATAGTGGCCATATCCTGGGCGTTGCTGTATACATCCGGGAGGAAGACCACCTGGCCGGTCTCCCGGTACTCAGGCACATTGATGCAGGCGGCAGCTGCCAGGGCGGCTGCGTCCGCCGCCTTGCCGACTTCTCCAATGGCATACACGATCCTGCCTACCTCGATGGCTACCGCGGTCAGGATGAGCAGGCCGGTCAGGATCAGGGTGAAAAAGACAGTCGTCTGCCCGGCTTGCTTAATAGATGACGGGTTGTGGCTGAATGGTTGGCCGCGCTTTGCCAGCTTCATGGTTTCCAGCCTTCCTGGCGGAATGTCGCTTCTGCCGAGACGGTTGTGAGCGGTCCCAGGCCAAATGTGTTTCCACCCGGCACGATCATGGGGATATGGGCCGTCACGCGGATCTGCACGGTCGACCCTACCACCCCGCCGGGAGCAAGCACGGCTACCGCTGCGTTCCGGATGACAGGCTGCCCCTGGAGCGCAGACCGCGCCGCGGCGGTGGCATCACAGGGCGTGCAGCCCTGGCTGGTCGCACCGATGCGCGCCCCATTTCGGGCGGCATTCTCGACGATGGAGAGCCCAAACAGATACATGCCGAACTGCATCATCCCGAGGAACATGATGATGGCGATGGATACGACCAGCGCGAACTCCACGGCGCTTTGTCCCGCTTGCTTCCTGCAAGCGGGACACATGCGCCGCACTGCGTTTGGCGCACCTGTACCTGCGGTACTGGCGCAGGCAGTGCAGGTGTGGCACTCGGGTGGCACCCTGTCGTTTGCCCTGCGGGCAACCGCAGGGCAAATGGTGGAGCCGCCCGGTTGGCCGCGCTGTTTTTCTTGTTTATGCATCAAATCCTCCAAAAGGTGTATAATTGTAATATCCTGATATTGCAATAAAGGAGCCGTCCTATGAACACACAGGTAAGTATCGGTCAAATCAAACGAGACATCTCCGAACTGGTCAACCGCGTCACCTATGCCGGCGATCACATCATCATCACGTCCCGTGGCAAGCCCAAGGCCGCATTGGTCAGCATGCAGGAATACGAACGCCTGCTCAAAAGCGAAGGCCGCGCCGCCGATATTCAAAAATGGCTGGCAGAAACCCGGGCATTCTCCGGCAAGATCGAGAAACGGCGTGGCAAGCCAGTGGATGTGGATGCGATCCTGGACGCATCCCGGGATGACCTGGAGACAAGATGACCAGCGGTCTGATCGTCATTGATGCCAGCGCAGCTGTCAAGGCCATCCTGCCCAACCCGCTGCAAGCGCATTGCCTGGCCATGGTGCAGACTTTCACCGAAGTGCAGCCGGCCGCGCCGGCCTTGTGGGCAAACGAGACTACTGCTGCCATCGCCAAGGCATTTCAATTCGGGGAGATCACCGAAAGCGAGGCGCGCCGGTCGCTTGAGCAGCTGGAGATGTTGGGCGTGCGCCTGTTCGTCCCGGATGCCGATCAAAACCGCGCAGCCTTCGATTGGACCCAGAAGCTAAAGCGCGCCTCGGCCTATGATAGTTACTATCTTGTGCTCGCACAGGTTTTGGAATGCGACTTCTGGACCGCCGATAAGCGATTATTCCACGCGCTCGACGACGCCCACTTGAGTTGGCTGCACTGGATCGAAGAGATGACGCCGTAGTGAAACGCTTTCCATAAGCAAGGATTCCGGCCGGCGACTGGTAGAAGTCACCGGCTTTTTTTATACAGGCCGCCTACCCGCCGCCCATCAGGCTGGCGATGCGCTGGAACAGCGAGATCAGGGAATCACGGAATATCGCCATCACGATCAGCACCACGACGATCAAAGCAGCCAGGATGGTGCCGAACTCCGCCGAGCCCTGCCCTGTCTCAGACTTGCGGAAGATGGGGATCCGGACAGATTGGAACAGCTTCTTGAACATGCTTGCCTCCAAGCAGAAGACTAAAACATAGAGAGACGGTGGATGCTGGAGTGCGAAAGAACCTGCCGGGCTTCCACCCGGCTGCCAGCTTCCCTGGCCAGGATGCGCCACGAGCGGCCCACCGGGATGGAGATGACAGACCGGTTCCAATGCAGGCGTTTTCCGTGCAGTTGCCAGTACGGCGTGCCGGCCTTCAGGCGGGTGATGATCCGGCGAGCCCTGGCCAGCACATAAGAAGGTGCATGATGGGTCAATATGCCACGCCGGCTGAAGAACTCACTGGATAGTCCCGTCATGGGGGACCTGGGTCTTGCGGGCAGGCGGGACTTCGAACACATACAGGCGCTCTGCATCCAGTGGGCTGCCGCAGGCCTGCTGCCAGGCCAGCTTTGCCTCCAGGTCGAAGAACGGCCCGCAGGTGACGATATTCATCTCGTGGACCGGCACCCGGCCCGGGCGGTCGCCGAGCAGCCCGACTTCGGCCCTGGTCAGCCGGCTGCGCCCGCGCGCCTTCACGGCCTGGACGAACTGTGCAGGCGGGACCGGGGTCACCACCAGATTCCGCCCATCCTGGCAGGGGCAGACCAGGGCTTTCAAGCCGTTTTCCTCCCAGGGGTTCAAGGCCAACACCTGCGGAGATGTTCCGACCAGGCGGGAGGCCACTCCGGTCAACCACTGGCGGGCATCCGGGACGCGCACCTCGTGCATGGCGTGGGCACGCTTCAGGCGCAGGTCCTGTTCGGCCCAGTGGGCAGCCTGCTCGCGTAAGCCATCGATGGCCCTGCGCTGGCGTTCGTTGCCGATCGAGATCAACCCGCCGAACAGGATCACGGCGGCCAGAACGGTGAGTACATAGACGAAATCAAGCATAGGGTTATCCTTTCTCGCAATACAATTTAGTTTGACTTATCCTGGAGTCCTTCCAGGGTCTTGCCCAGCGCGCGGCAGGGCGCGCGGGCGTGGATCCGACAGGCTGGCCGAAGTGATGGCGGCCAGCAGGGCTACCAAACCGACCACCGGCCAGAACGGCCGGGGCTTCCCGGCGGGTTTGGGAGTCTTGGGTGGGACTGGCTGGACTACTGAAACTACCGGCGTGCGGGTCGGCGCGGGCTGCGTTCTCAGTATAGGAGCCTGTGTGAGTTCGATAATGCGTGTAGGTATAGGGGTGAAGGTGGACGTGGCAGTCCGGGTGGGCGTGGGGATCGGGTATGGGACATGCACGGTCCCGACCGCATGGGCGTCCGTTCCCAGCACGTCCCAGGCAGCCGCGGCGACCTGGTATTTGCCAGGTCCGGCTTTCGTGCCATCATCCCAGATCCCATTCCACTGGAACTTGGATGGCAGAGAGCTCGCTGAGTAGTTGTAGGTGCGGGTGTGCGAACCGCCATCCGAGACCACGATACGGGCCCCGCTGATCGGCAGAACACCGCCTGCCATTTTGACCTCGGCTGTCTGGTACAGCCACCAGGATTTCGTGATCGAGATGGATGGACCGAGATTGGCGACGACGACCGTGATCCGGGCGGTCTGCTCCAGGTTCCCGGCCAGGTCGGCTGCGCGCACCAGGATGGTGTGCTTTCCGTTGGAAGCCTGCCTGAGATCCCAGGTGTAGGACCAGGTACCGTCCGGATTGAGCCCGAGCGACTGCCAGGTTGAACCGCCATCTAGCGAGATCTGCGCGCTGGCCAGACCTGATGTAGCATCCGTGGACTGCCCGCTCATCACGAAATTTGTCCCATGGGCGAATGCCACCGAGCCCTCTGCCGGGGAGATAAACACAGACACCGGTGGGAGGCTGTCCACAATAACCGTCTGTGTCTCAGTGCTGGCATTCCCGGCCTGGTCGGTCGCCTGCACCCGCAGCGTGTGGCGTCCATCCAAAAGGGTCGGGGAGCTGGACTGCCAGGCGCCACCGTCCAGCGAATACTCCAGGCTGGCAAGGCCTGAAGTGGCGTCTGTGGCGCTGGCCGTGAACTGTACGCTGGAGCTATACCAGCCCGCCTGTCCGGCCGTACCGACCAGGCTGGGTGCAGACAGGACGGGCGGCGTGTGATCGATATGGATCGGGATAGAAAGCGTGCTTGCGTTGCCGGCGTTGTCGACCACCTTGCCCTGAACGGTGTATACCCCGTCGGCCGATAAGGTCAGGCTGGGGGACCAGCTGCTGCCGTCCAGCGATACCTGCTGGCTGGCGACCCCGGAGGTTGCATCCGTGCCCTGCGCCGTTGCGGTCACCGGGGAGAGATACCAACCGTTCTTACCATCCGGTGCGGGCACGACCAGGTTCGCCGCCGGGCCCGTGGTGTCCACGTGGACGGTCTGCGAGGCGCTGGCGGTGTTGCCGGCGTTGTCCTGCGCCTGCACATGCGCCGTATAGTTTCCATCCGTTGAGATAGTCAGGGACGGAGACCATGTCGAGCCATCCAGGGAGACACCCTGGGAGGCCAGGCCGGAAACCGCGTCCGAGCAGTTCGCCGTGATGGATACCGGTGAGATATACCAGCCGTTCTGTCCATCCGGCGCCGGCAGGTGTACCGCCGCGACCGGCGGTGTGGTATCCACCTGGACGGTCACGGGAGCAGACGAGCTCGTGTTGCCGGCCTGATCGCGCGCCTGGAACTGGACCGTATGCTGCCCTTCCGCGCTCACGCTGGCCGTGCTGCCGGCCTGCCAGGCCCCGCCATCCAGGCGGTACTGGACAACCGCCAGGCCCGAGCTGGCGTCGGAGGCGGCGGCCGTGAAGACGGCTGGCGAGCGATACCAGCCGGCGCGGCCGTCGGCGGGGGAGACCGAGACGGACAGGGCAGGCGGGCTGGTGTCGATCTTGATCGTGCCGCTCGCCGTCGTGGAGTTGCCGGCTTTGTCCGTGGCGGTGGCGGTCAATGGATAGGTTCCATCCGCGGAGGCCGTGAAGGTTGTCCCCGCACCGTTGATGTCCACGGTTGCCAGACCGGAAGTGGCATCGGAAGCGGATGCCGTTGCGGTTACCGGCCCCGTGACAAACCATCCATTGGATCCGTCCGGCGTGGGGATCGCGAGCGTCAAGGATGGAGGCGCACTGTCCAACACCATCGAAGCAGAGGCCATGGTGGAGGTGTCGCCGTAGGAGGAATCGGCCCAGAAGTTGAGCGACGTGCTGCCCTCTGGGAAGGGCCAGCTGCAGTTCACATCCGACCCGCTCGTGCTGCACAGCATCCCCAGCGTGCTTTCGATGCCGGTAATGCTGTAGCCGGAAAGTGGCTCGCTGGCTGACAGGTCCAGAGCCGCCCCGCCCTTGCACCAGCCATTATCTCCCGGGCTGGCGCAGACGGCCGAACCGGAGACGGTGGCCGGGGGCAGCGGTTTGCCGGGAGAAGAGCTCGTTTCCTGCGAGGAACTGCAGCCGGTGGCGCTGCAGGCCGAACCGCACATGGCCGGGTAATTTTCGGGTTCCCCGCACGGCATCGAGCAGGCGAACTGGCCCTGGTTTGGCCCGCTGGCGAACTTATAGATCACGCGGCAGGTGGTCGAAGGGGGGCTGACCCGGTTTTGGGGACCGGTATAGGAGTAGGCAGCTGCGGTAATACCGGTCAGGAGCTCCACCAGCGCCAGCAGGAAAACGGTTTTTCGTTTCATCTTTTCCCCTCCGCACCCTTCCGGGTGGGTTCATTCAAGATATTCTTGTGTTGCATGCAGGTTCTCCTTCTTTTTCCAAAATGCCGGGGACACCGGCTACGCTCCAATGATGGTATTGATCAACGGCACCCCTACCACCACCGGCACCGTGATCACGAACGGCATGAAGTAGAAGATCGCCACCAGCACGCTCAGGAAAGAATTCTGTGAGAGAAGAGGCCATGGAGATTTTCCAATTAGTGAATTCCTGGCTGAAATGCGGCCAGCGATGTGCGGGAGAAAAGCGCCGGGCTGCTGCAGGGATGAATTGGGGTGAACACGTCATAAAATGCGTGCACAGTTGACTCCAGACAAAAAAACACCATCGCTTGAGAGATGAGTGGCAAATCCGCCCAAAGAAGGGCTGGCTTTACCGGTTCAAACGTATCATTCATCTCCCAGGCGATGGTGCCTGGTTCTACCGTGCAATCAACCGGGAATATTCACTTGTGTCCATAATATTAGCACAAATATTCTATTTAGTCAAATGCCAATTCTCGCTGCAAAATTCGGGGAGTTAAATGTCTGGAGATGCAGGTGGAAGAGATTACCGGAGGTTATCCACAGCGTCCTTCCCCTATCTTTCTTTAATTCCTTACCAGCTGCTCTCTAATCCTTATATTATCTTTATATACAACTACCCCTTGGGGGTAAAGATGCACTCTTTTTAGCAAAGGCAATAAACTATGGAAGAGGTGGAAAGAATCTTGTTTGACCCGAGAATATCGTTCTAGAAAAATCGAAACTCTGTTTGCCTTGAGTCCGATTTAAGGAGACAGGTACGATATCACAGTGACACTTTACCAGGTGAATGGCAATTCATCCAATTTCCCCATCTGTTCAAAACGAAAACCAGCCAGAAAATCCTCGATATCCAAAGAATACTGACTGGTTTCATCTGATTTCAGTGCCCCCAAGGGAATACTTTTTATAGGGATAATCCAAAGCCGAGAGGGGGAGATGGATGTTTGATAAACCCAAGATGGAAGGATCCCTTCTCTATTTGACAACATTTCAGCTCTTGACATGGAGTCAACTCCAGGTGGTACACTGCTCATTCAGAGGTGAGATTATGAAGATTGCAGAAGTCAGTGAACGCTTTGGTATTTCGTTGGATACACTCCGCTACTATGAGCGTATCGGTCTCATCCCACCCGTGCATCGAAATGATGGCGGAATTCGGGATTACAACGATCTCGATCTAAGGCGGGTCGAATTCATCAAGTGCATGCGGAGCGCCGGGCTTTCGATTGAAGTGCTGATCGAGTATGTTGACCTCGTGCAACAAGGCGACGACACCATCGAAACCAGGAAAGGGATCCTGAAAGAGCAGCGCGAACTGCTATTGACCAGGATGAAAGAATTGCAAAAAACATTGGATGTGTTGGACCACAAAATTGATGTGTATGAAAACGCGGTTTTAAAAAAGAGAAGGGCATTGTTCAAATTGAAGAACAAGTCCCTGAAATCATCTGACAAGTAAACAAAAGGAGTTCAAAAATGCAAACACGGATACTGGGTAACAGCGGCCTGGAAGTCTCAGCTCTCGGCCTCGGCTGCATGAGAATGAGCTTTGGCGATAAACCCACCGATAAACAAGAGATGCTTACCTTCCTCCACACGGCTGTCGACCGTGGTGTCACCTTCTTCGATACGGCCGAAGTGTACGGGCCGTTCACCAACGAGGAACTGGTCGGCGAAGCCCTGGAGCCTTTCAAGGGAAAAGTGGTGATCGCCACCAAATTTGGCTGGAAGCACGGAGAGAAGGGTCCGCATCCCAGCATCGGCCAGGATAGCCGCCCGGAGCAGATCAAGCGGGTGGCGGAGGCTTCGCTCAAACGACTGCGCGTCGAGGCAATCGACCTGTTCTACCAGCACCGGCCTGATCCGAATGTGCCCATCGAAGAAGTAGCCGGCGCGGTGAAGGACCTGATCCGGGCTGGCAAAGTCAAATATTTTGGCCTTTCCGAGTCCAATGCCGACCAAATTCGCCGCGCCCATGCGGTCCAACCCGTCACGGCCTTGCAAAGCGAATATTCGCTCTGGTGGCGAAACATCGAAGCAGAAATCCTGCCGACCTGCGAGGAACTGGGGATCGGCGTAGTGCCCTACAGCCCGCTGGGGCGCGGCTACCTGACCGGCAAGGTTGACGAGAACACGACCTTCGACAGCACCGATATCCGGGCTCGGAATCCGCGCTTTGCACCGGAGGCGATCAAGGCTAACCGGGTGGTGATTGAGCTGCTTGAGAAGATCGGAGCCCAGAAGGGTGCCACCCCGGCGCAGATCGCCCTGGCCTGGCTGCTGGCGCAAAAACCCTGGATCGTGCCCATCCCGGGCAGCCGCAAACTCGAACGGCTGGACGAGAACATCGGGGCGGTGAAGATCGAGCTGACGGCTAACGATCTCAGTGAAATCGAAAAGGCCATGTCACAGATCAAGGTGGTCGGCGACCGGTATTAAGCCGGATTGAGATCTACGGATGACTGTCACTTTGTAAGTGACAGTCACCTGAGGAAAGGCAAGTATTATGAGCATCAATGAGACAGCCAACAAGAATCACGAAGAATTGTTTCCTAATCGCAAATCCACATTAAAGGTAAGCGATCCGGAACTGATCGAGGTATTCGATAATTTTGCTTTTGATGAAGTGCTCCGTTACGGAAACCTGGATACCCGGACCAGGTTGATGGTCATGCTGGCCTCCATGATTGCCAGCCAGGCCTTGGGCGAATATAAAGTGATGCTGGTCGGCGCGCTGAATGTAGGCGTAACCCCGGTCGAAGTGAAGGAGATCGTCTATCAGGCGGTGCCTTATGTTGGTATGGCCAAAGTGTACGATTTTATCCATGCCACCAATGAAATATTGGAGAGCCGGGGAATCAAGCTGCCGCTGGAAGGGCAATCCACGACCACACCGGAAACGCGCCTTGAAAAAGGGCTGGCCTTACAAAAGGCCATGGTCGGCGCAGAAAGGATCGACAAGATGTATGCTGATGCACCGGCTAATCAGATCCACATCCAGAAATACTTATCAGCCAATTGTTTTGGCGATTATGTCATCAGGAATGGGTTGGATATAAAAACACGAGAGCTTTTAACAGTTTCCATGCTGCTGTCCCTGGGAGGCTGTGAGCCGCAGCTAAAGGGGCATATCCAAACCAATATTAATGTCGGCAATGATAAAGAAACCCTGCTGAGCGTTGTCACCCAGTTGCTGCCGTATGTCGGCTATCCGAGAACCTTGAATGCCATCCGATGTATCAATGAAGTGCTGCCATAGCAAGGATTCGCACAGACTGGAGATAAAAATGCAAACTGTAAAATTGAACAATGGCGTTGAAGTCCCCATTCTCGGTTTTGGTGTTTTTCAGATAACTGATCCGGCCGAATGTGAAAGAAGCGTGGTTGAGGCTATCCAAGCCGGATATAGCCATATAGACACCGCCGCTTCTTACCAGAATGAAGAGGCGGTTGGCAGGGGCATCAAACAAAGCGGCGTTGCCAGAGAAAAATTGTTCATCACGACCAAACTTTTTATTCAGCGCAATGGTTATGATGGCGCGCGAAAATCCTTTGACAATTCCCTGAAGCGCTTGCAGTTGGAATACATTGACCTGTATCTGATTCATCAACCGTACGGCGATGTATATGGTGAGTGGCGCGCCATGGAAGAACTGTATCAACAAGGTAAAGTCAGAGCAATCGGGGTTTCAAACTTTTATCCCGACCGGATCATGGACTTGATGATCCATAACAAAATAACGCCGGCGGTAAATCAGATCGAAGTAAACCCGTTCCAACAACAACATGACACGCAAAAGTTTTTGCAGGATAACACCGTGATGGTTGAAGCCTGGGCTCCTTTTGCAGAGGGAAAGAATAATATTTTTCAAAATGACATCCTGCTATCCATTGCCGCAAAACATAACAAAAGCGTTGCCCAGATTATCCTCCGCTGGGTTGTGCAAAGAGGCATTATCGCACTCGCCAAGTCAACCCGTAAAGATAGAATGGTAGAAAATATCAGCGTGTTTGATTTTAAATTAAGTGCAGAAGACGTGGCGGCGATCGCGACCTTGGACACGAAAACCAGTAGCTTCTTTGACCATCGTAACCCGGAGATGGTGAAGTGGCTGGGCAGCAGGAAGCTGGATGTTTAGTGAGTGAAGGAGAAAACCGTGGAATACGCACGCTTGGGTTCAACTGGAATGAAGGTTTCGCGCATTTGTCTTGGCTGCATGAGCTACGGGGAACCCGGCAAGGGCATGTCCTGGGAACTGGATGAAGAGGCCAGTCGTCCGTACATCCAGCGTGCGCTGGAATTGGGCATCAATTTCTTTGATACTGCCGATGTTTACTCAAAAGGCAGCAGCGAAGAGATCCTCGGTAGGGCGCTGAAGGATTTTGCCGCATCGCGGGATGAGGTGGTGATCGCGACCAAAGTTAATCAACCGATGGGCCCCGGCCCCAACGAGCGCGGCCTCTCGCGCAAACATATTATGAGTTCAATTGATGCCAGTCTCAAACGTCTCGGGGTGGATTACGTGGATCTATATCAAATCCACCGCTGGGACTATGAGACCCCCATTGAAGAAACCATGGAAGCCCTGCATGACGTGGTGCAAGCCGGTAAGGCCCGTTATATCGGCGCTTCGGCGATGTATGCGTGGCAGTTTGCCAAAGCCCTGTTCACGGCGGATCTGCACGGTTGGACGCGCTTCGTCTCCATGCAAAATCATTACAACCTGATCTATCGCGAGGATGAACGCGAGCTTTTGCCATTCTGCCAGGATCAGGGCATTGGCGTAATTCCCTTCTCTCCATTGGCGCGAGGCGTATTGGCACGCAAACCTGCGAAAGGACAAGAGGAAACCATCCGCTATCAAAGTGATGCCCTTGCCAAGAGCCGCTACGCCCAGGAAGATAACCTAACCACGGTTGAGCGCGTTGGCGAGCTGGCTGAGGCGCGCGGCCTGCCGATGGCACAGGTGGCCCTGGCCTGGATGCTCTCCAAACCAATCGTCACCGCCCCGATTATTGGAGCAACCAAGCCTCAGCACCTGGAGGATGCCATCGCAGCCCTCTCTGTCCAGCTTACCCCGGAGGAAATCCAGCGTTTGGAAGAACCCTATAGACCCCATCCCATCATCGGTCACTCATAATTTGCAAGACCTGACAATGCCAAATTAATTTAATGAAAAAACCAACAAAAAATTTTAGGGGTTGTTTCGCTCTCTGATCTTTTCCCTGCAGGATATTGCTATTCCAAGGAGGCTTACCTATGACAACCTGGACGAGCGACGAGCTTAACAAGATCGGAAACGCAGAAGAATTGCGGATCGCAACCCTCCGCAGCGATGACACGCTGCGCAAATCAGTGATAATTTGGGTCGTGCGCATCGGCGATGACCTGTACGTCCGCTCCGTGAATGGGCGCACTTCCATCTGGTTCCGCGGCGTCCAGACACGGCATGAAGGTCACATCCTGGCCGGAGGCGTGGACAAAGACGTCACATTCATAGAAGAGGCTGGTCTCGATATTAACAAGCAGATCGATGCCGCCTATCATACAAAATATCGTCGTTACCCAGCGAGCGTCGACCGCATTAACAGTCCCGAGGCGCGCTCGGCGACGATCAAACTGGTGCCGCACCCGACAGGTTCTTAGTCCAACGATCATCACCCAGTTCCTCGCCTCCTTCTTCTTCAGTTATCGCACCAGAGAGGGAATTGTGCGATTTTCTTAGGTGAAGAGTCAATAAATATCGGAAATAAAAAGACCACATGGAATCTATATTCCATAAGGCCTATATGGTACCTCCAAGGGTGTACTGTATATCGGTATAACCAAAGTCGAGAGGTTTTTTTTACTTTAGCAGATCATGAAAATTTATCCAATGGGTAAATCTCAATTCGATAGACTTGTGTAGGGAAACCCCTATTGACTCTCCTTGTCGATGTGTGTATTATTGCACTATCGGTATATACAACAGTATATATCCCTGCAATCATATTGAGAAAGGAGAAAAATGGCCACAAAAAAAGTCGTCATCATCGGTGCCGGCTGTGCTGGATTATCGGCTGCCTACACCCTGCGCAAGCAGGGCGTGGAGGCAGTTGTATATGAAGCCAGTGGTGTTGTTGGGGGGCGCTGCCGGACAGAGTATGAACAAGGCTTTGAATTCTACGCCGGTGCAGGAAGCACTGAGCCGCAATGGGCGACCACCTTCCAGTATCTCAAGGAGCTGGGTCTGCTGGACCGGGTCTATTCTATCCAGAAGCAGCGTTACGGCTTCGTGCGGAATGGAAAGATGCGTACCGTCTTCATGGGAGGCAGCTTCTGGGAGATGGTCAAAGCAACTCCGGAGAACCTGCGCTTCATTTTCACGGCGATCCCTTGGAAAACCTATCCTCAGGTGATCAAAGTGTTCTCCGCCTTGAGCAAATACATGAAGATGATTGACGCCAAGAATCATAACTTCGATGCCCTGGCAGAGATCTCCAACATAAGCACCGAGGAGTTCGTCCTCAAGCATGGTGGGCCGGAGGCTCTGGAATATCTCTTCCAACCGTTCCTCGCCATGATGGTCCTGGCGCGTCCCATGGATATTTCCATCGCCCACCCGATTTCGCTTTTTGCTCTGATGAAAGGTATGCGCTCGCTGGAAGGCGGCATGGGCATCATCACTGCCGGGCTGTACGAGCAGGTGAAGGATTGGGTACATCTGAACACGCCGGTGAAGAGGGTGGTGATCCAGGACAATAAAGTGGTGGGGGTGGAAACGAAGGACGGCTTCGTGGAAGCCGACCAGGTCATTTGCGGGCTCGACGCCGTGCTTACCCGCCAGATCATCCCCGACCTGCCGGATGCGATGCGCAAGCCGCTCGAAACCTGCCAGTATAGCTCCACGTATAACTACCAGTTTGGGCTGGCAAAACCACTCGTGAATGCCCACCAGACCCCGTTCTTTGTCATCGTGATCCCGGCCAGCGAGAAGACTGTCCTGGATATGGTCTCCCTGGGGAATCCATCCGAGGAAAAACCTGTGTCGATCATGATGACGCGCGGTTGGGAGGATGAAAAACTGAAGAAGCTGAGTCCCGAGGAACGCCGGCGGCTGGTGATCCGTGAGGCGCAGAAATACTATCCCGCCTTCCCGGATGAACCGGTGGTCACCAAAGTCTTCCGCTGGGACCGCGCCGTGAACACCGAAGCCCCTGGGCAGTTCCTGGCCATCCGCGGCCTGATCCAGAACCACATGCGCGATGTGAACGGGTTGTACCTGGCGGGCGAGTACCTGTTCCTGATCGCCTGCACCGAGGGCGCCATGGCCACCGGCAAGAAAGCGGCCGAGATGGCCGTGGAAGACCTGCGCCAGGAAAGGTTGTGAACCTTGGACCTGGAATTTGCCTTGCTTGGGCTCATCTGTCTGCACCAGGGCGTGACCGGGTATGAATTAAACCGGATCATCAAGGAATCGACCGGGTACATGCTCTCCGCGTCCCTGAGCCACATCTACCCGACCCTGCGGAAGCTGCACGACCGCGGGCTGGTCTCCTGCAGCGGCATTCCAATGAAGAACCGCCCGGATAAAAAGGTCTACCTGATCACGGCAACCGGGGACGCCGCGTTCAAGGCCTGGCTAGAAGCGCCTATTAAAAGCAGTTTGGATTTCAAAGCCTTTTGCCTGAAGATGGCTTTTTCACCGCTGATGAGCAGGGAGATCATCCTGGCCCATATTGATCGTGAGGTTGCCTATCGGCAGGAAATGAGCCATCACCGCGAGCCAGGCATCCAGGTGGAGGTGGATTACCTGGACAAAGAGAAATTCAACCGGCCGCGCGCCGAGCTTCTCTGGGAGGGCCTCTACCGGGTCCAGCTTCAGACCGAGGCCCTGCGCATTGCCTGGCTCACAGAGTGGCGCAAGCAAGTTGAGGTAAACCTAGAAGATTGAAATAGGAGAACCCACACAATGAAAAAGATACTTTATACCCAGTCAAAAGGTGTGCCGCACGGCAGCATGGAAGAGGAGTTCCTTTGCCATAAGAGCGGGCCGGAGTGGTGGTATTCCACCGGCTACATGAACGACGATGCCGGCAACCTGTTCACCTACCAGTTCACCCTGGCCAAGATCAGGATCTACGGCATCAAATTCAACATCCTGATGACCGCCGTCACCGATTTCCAGACCGGCAAGCATCACTATAGCCAGCAGGCCATCTTCTTCGGCAAGAACGTTGTCATCACCCCGGAGCGGATCGCTCTCGACGGCACAGCTGAAATGACTTTCGCCGGGAAGAAGATCGGGCTGGACATGACCGGCAAGGATTACTCACTCAAGCTGGACATGGACGTTGCCAAACCGGCCGTCTGGGACTGCGACAATGGCGTGCTCAAGATGGGCATCGACAACCAGTGGACCTATTACTACTCCTTCACCAACCTGCCGGCTGCCGGCCTGCTTAAGATAGAAGGCAGGGAATACAGGGTGACCGGCAAGGGCTGGTTCGACCGACAGGGCGGCCCATATAATCCGGTCGATGCCCGCACCTCCTGGGAGTGGTTCTCCCTGCGCTGGTTTGACAACGAGGAGGCGATGCTTTTTTCCTTCCCCCAGGACAATTACCAGGACGGTACCTTCATCGATAAGGCCGGCAAATACAGGCGTTTCGCCGATTACAGGATCACCACGCTCGGCTGGACCGAGGCCAGGGGAAAGAAATTCTCCTGCGGCTGGAAGGTTGAGATGAAGGGTGTGAAGGGTGAGACGTACACCATCACGCCCAGGATCGATGGGCAGCTTAACTTGTTCTATTTTGAATTACTGGCGGATATCAAGGATAGCAGAGACAAGCTGGTCGGCTACTGCGTGGTGGAACTCCTCCCTGGCGTGTATAACAAACAGACCCCTCTCGATGCCTTTGCAAAGGCATAGTAAAATTCCTGATTTACATCGAATTGTAAAAATCCGCCATTTCAGGCGGATTTTTTTTGTGCCACCAAGCGGACCTGTTCCGGATTGAACCCTTCTCTATCAATAGGGGAAAATACGGATCACCAGCATAACTTTTAGGCAACGTAATTGAAATGGCAGGATTCGGAAACGCCAGGAACGCCAGCGTTACCTATCTTGAGCAATGCCAGACGACTCATAATCGCTTGGTCGCAGGTCCGAATCCTGCCGGGCCCATCTAAAAATACTATAAACCGACTAATCAGGTTTTTAGTATTTTTTTATTCCTGCTTCTGGGAACTACAATTTAGAACCTCTCAAGAACAAAACAACAGTTCCCGCCAATTCGAAAGTAGCGGGCAATCGGTTTAATGCAGAATTCATATCCTGACCTGATCCGATGCAGATGCATGGAAATGGGATAGATTGCAGCGGTGCAGCAATTCATGATCATGCAAGATGTCAGCCGGCTCTCCTGAAGTAGCGACATGATGCTCCTCGTCGAATACAAGGATGCGTGTGGCAATCTGTTCAGCAATGGACAGGTCATGCGTCGCTGTGATAATCGTCTTTCCTGCCTGCCGCTGGTTGAGGATGAACTCGACCAGCCAGCTCTGGCTGCGCGGGTCCAGGCCGGCGGTTGGTTCGTCCAACAACCAGACATCCGGGGATAGACTGAGCACGGAAGCCAGTGCAACCCGCTTCTTTTCTCCGTTGGAGAGCTGGTGTGGGGGGCGGTCGCGCAGCCCTTCGATCTGCAAGCCCGCCAGGGCCGATGCCACGCGCTGCTTCACCTCTTCCTTGCTGACACCCAGCTGTAGCGGTGCAAAAGCAACCTCATCCCATACCGAGGGCATGAACAGCTGCACATCGCTGTCCTGGAACACCAGGCCGACCCGGCGGCGGAAATCGAAGTTGAAGGCATCCTCTAAAAAGGCTGCCTCGGTTAGTGGATTCCCGAAGGCGAGCACGGAACCCCGGTCGGGGAAAAAAAGCCCGTCCAGGATCTTGAGCAGCGTGCTCTTCCCGCAACCGTTCGCGCCCAGGATGACCAGGCTTTCCCCCGCCGTGACCGTCAAATTCACTTGATCCAGGGCAGGGATCTTCTGATCGTAGGCAAAACACAGGTCGGTCACATTGAATATCAATTCGTTTTCCATGAACCAATCCTAAAAACAGAAGATGCAATCACCGCCCCAGCCAGATCGCCGCCAGAGCTATGAGAGCTACGATAATACCGGCCACCCAGTCGGCCAGGCGCACTTCGAAAGTGTCAATCGTGCGGGTGTAATCCCGAAAGCCGCGGGACTGCATGGCCAGATACACTTCGCTACTGACCTGCAGCGATTTGCTTAGCAGGGTGCCGGAGGTGGCTCCGATCAACTGCCGGTTCTCGGCCGCGGTCAGCGGGCGCAGCTGGCGGCTCTTCCGGGAGAGGAACATGTCATTCGTAATATTGAGAAGCAGGTGAATATACCGGTAGGTCATCCCCAGCATCAGGATGATCACGGCCGGGAGGCGTAAAACCCCGAGGGCCTTGAGGACGCTGTTCCAGGGTGTGGTGAGGATCAGCAGGACGCCGAAGGATACAGATGTTCCCACCCTCAGCAACAGGAACAAGGCCGTCATGAAGCCGGTTTGGGTGATGACCAGCCCAAGCGGCAGGTGCGCCAGAACCGGCCCAGGCGTGATGAACAGCGCCGGCAAGGCAATGATGCCGGTGAAGAAGGGGATGAACAACCAGACCCGCTTGACAAAAAATCCCAGGGGTACTTTTGAAAAAAACGCCATTCCGAGGGCCAGAAGGTAGAGCGCCACGATGATCCATAAGCTGTGGGAAAGGCTGACCGCCAGTAACAGCATCAGCAGGGCGATGATCTTGAGACGCGGGTCGAGCCTCTGAAGCAATCCCGGCTGCCGGGCGGTCTGCTCGGCAAACAGGGACTGCTCCAAGGTATGATTGATATCCACCAGCGTCCGCTCGACAAAACCGCTCCGGTGGGCGCACCGCGCAGGTCGGGAGGTTGCGTTCACTTGGGTTTGGGTTCCGACTTGCGCATGGTGACCAGCATCGTGAACAGCCAGGCGACGATCCCGATGACGAGCGTCCCGACAATTCCCGATAGGATGTAGCCCAGGTTGGAATTCTTCAAAGCCGGCAGGTCGTAGCCGCGCATCGGTGCAGACCAAAGCCCGGAGAGTTTGGCCATCCCCTGGGGAACGAAGGCGAGGCCCCGGCTGGTCAGTTCCTGTGCGCCCCACTCGCCCCAGGCGGTGCCGGGCGCCAGCAGGCCAAGCGGGACCAGCACGATCATGACCGCCAGCACAATCCACAGGACACGCCACCTGGCAAACCCGCTTGATTCGGTTGCAATTTCAGGCTTCTTGACAAATTCCAGGGCGGACTGGTTGGCCCGCTGCAAATAGGCAACCACCAGGGCGGTCACCAGAGCTTCGACGGGCGAGGCCACCAGAGCGTGCGCAAAGACCATGGCCGGGATGGCAACGGAGAGAGGGTAAGGGGCATAGAGCGGTGTGCCATTGGCCGTATGGAATAACAGCGGCTGGATGCCAAATTCAAAACCGGCGAAGAAGGCCGCCACCGTCAGGCCGGTCCAGCCCCCAACCGCAGCCCCGACGATGCGCCGCCTGGAGGTGGTCGGCTGGTTTTTCGAGATGGCCTGGTAGATGGCATAGCTGACGTAGGGCAGCACCACCGCCATGTTGAAGCAGTTCGCCCCCAGCGCCAGGATGCCGCCGTCCCCGAAGAAAAAGGCCTGGATGACCAGGGCAACCGATACCGCCATGGTCGCGATCTCAGGCCCCATGATGATGGCGCACAATGCCCCGCCAACCGCGTGGGCGGTCGTGCCGCCCGGAATCGGCACATTGAACATCATGAGCACAAACGAGAAGGCTGCCAGCAGGGCGATCAAGGGGACATTCTTGGCGGTCATCTTCTCGCGCAGCTTCCTGGCTCCCATGATCCAAAAGGGCAGGACAATGATGAACATGATAAGTGAAGTGATAGGACTGAGGTATCCATCCGGGATGTGCATGGCGGTCGTCCCGAGCCAGAGGAAAAAGATACCATAATAGATCATCAGACTGCGGGGTGTTCCTTGGATAAGGGAATGGAAAGCAATCTTGATTTTGGACATTGTTCCTTCTCCTTATGATTTTGATATACATTCCGGGCACAACCCGTAAAATGTCAGATGACTGGCGGTGAGACGGTAGCCGGTTTTGCCCTCGATCTGGCTGATCGCCGAAGCGAGCAGGGTGGGGTCAATTTCCATTTGTGCGCCGCAGCTGCTGCAAAGGATGTGATGATGGGAATTGCCGGCTAGCTCATAGGCCAGGTGGCCGTTGCCCCGGTCTGCCACCAACACGACGCCGTTCCTGGCCAGAAATTCCAGGGTACGGTAGACGGTGGTCTCGGTCATGCCGGTCTGTTGGACACGCTCAAAGATCTGCGCCGGGGAGAGATGCCCGCCGTCGTGCAGGGCCTGCAGAATGGCCAGGCGCTGGGGTGTCATACGATAGCCACGTGAACGCAGCATTTTAGTGAGACGGGGAATACAGCTCATAGGCTTGCTCCTTATTGCCAATAATATCAATAGTGAATATAATCGACAAGGGTAATATGACCTTTGATTTCGTGCAACAGCTAATGTCTCGGAAAATTTCCACATTCAACGGTCATTTTTTATGCATGAGTTCGCCATAACTGAAAGTATCCTCAATATTGCCACGGAACATGCCAGGCGGTCTAATGCAAAGCGCGTCACCCATTTGTATCTGGTGATCGGGCGTCTATCGAGCATCGTGGATGATTCGGTCCAGTTCTATTGGGACACCCTCTGCCAGGGCAGTCTATGTGAAGGCGCCCAACTCCACTTCGAACGTCCTCCTGCCAGGCTGACCTGCCAGGACTGCGGTACAACATACACCCTGATGGACGACCTTACCCCCTGCCCTCAATGTCAAAGCGACCGGGTGAAGATCATCAGCGGGGAAGAGTTCCGGCTGGACAGTATCGAAATAGAAACCTGATATAGAAGGAGGATCGTGACAACCCAACGTGTTCCCATTGTTGAAAAAATCCTGAGCGCCAACGACCAGCTTGCTGACCAGAACCATCACCGCCTAGATGAAGCGGGGGTTTATGCGCTCAACATCATGGCTTCTCCCGGCGCCGGCAAGACCAGCTTGATCTTGAAAACCATAGAGAAACTTGCTCCAGCCTGTCATTTGGGTGTGATCGAGGGGGATACCGCTCCCGTAACCATTGACGCCGACAAGATCACCGCAGCCGGCATGCCAGCGGTACAGATCAACACAGGCGGCGATTGCCACCTGGATGCCGTCATGATCAGCAATGCCCTCTCCGGCCTGCCTCTGGACGAGATCGCTTTGCTGATCGTTGAGAACGTCGGAAATCTGATCTGTCCAGCCGCGTTTCGCCTCGGGACGCATGCGAATATTCTGATCGCCAGTGTTCCCGAAGGGGACGATAAGCCTTACAAGTATCCGAATATCTATCACGGTATTGATGCGTTGATCTTGAACAAAATTGATTTACTGCCCTACGTACAGTTCAACCTGGATTATTTCCAGCGCGGGGTGAAGATTCTTAATCCCGAGGCAGCTTTTTTCCCTCTTTCCTGCAAAACCGGCGAGGGGGTCAGTGCCTGGATTGACTGGTTGTCTTTGAGAATCAAACGCGCCCGATAGTATGTCCAAATAGTTTTCGCCCTTGCCTTTGGTCATCTCTTCGAGCCGTTCGAATGCAAATCCCTCCAAGACTGCAATCGCCAACGAGTTTGCGCAGCATCCTAATCGCCCACTCGAATCGTTATCCCCGATGGAGCGTCATAGATGTATATAAACTCATTTACCAGGCGGCGATGGGATCCGAGCACGCCGTGTCCGACGAGGCCGGCGCGCGCAAATGGCTTCTGGAGGAAATTCGCAATTTAGGGTCCGGTCCCGAGGAACCCCTGGTTGAGGCCATCTCCCCGGATGGGGTGGTGGCCCGGGTCCACCTTCGTCCGTTGGTACGAGCCAAGGTGGACGTCGAGCAACTTCTCGACGCCTTCCTCCAGACGGCGAATGAATTCCACGGATCTGCTCAGCGCCTGGAGCTCTATGGCAGGAATGCTGTCCAAGAAGCCGCAGAAGGGGTATTCCCATTCAGCGCAAATGAAATGGCGGCCTACATGAGACAGATGAAGAAAAAAGGTTTTCCTGCCGTTCATCATTCGCCTTCTTTTGAAGCTGAATATCGTCCAGCATACCGCGTGGTGGCACACGACTTTCTACCCGCTGACCTCATCGCTGTAGCCTGACAGCTCATTGAAGCTTGGCGCGGGCCGGAGTTGTTAACTGACCCCCCAAAAGCGAGACACGAAACAAGGAAGCCTGTATGGGGCAAATATTCCATCCGATCTCGCCTGATCACTGCTCCGTGCGAAGATGATCTACCAATTCGATAAAACAGTTAAACCTCATCAAATATGGTTAGCTCAAATAATCTCGAAAAAGAGCAGGTTTTTCAAGAGCTCAGAAGGGGTGCTGGGAGCGACCATCTTTTCGAACCAGTCGAAAACCGGCATCGGCGGTTTCATTCACTTCATATCACACTACAGCGGATGTTCTTCGGAACCTGGTCCAGGTCAATGCCATGAAGATACTTTTTCAGCATGGCAGTATCGAATTTTGAGGGTTCCAGTTGCATGCCTTTGACTACGACCTTGTCGAGCCAATCGAAGATGACAATATTTGCGGTTTCCGTCGCTCCTATCTGGCAGTGACTGGCGGCCCAGCCATCAGTGTCAATGCCAAATTCGTGGATCGTCACGGGACATTTCATTTCGCTGATGAAACGCAAGGCAAGCAAAATGGTCTTTCGATCTGTCTGTGCATATTCGCCCTCTCCCTCCAGGATCATGGTCGGGCACTCGATCAGGGGAGCACAATCCCTGATATTGAAGGGCTGAAAAGCATCCAGGACCTCTCTCAGCGAAGAGACGCCAAGCGACCACTCGAAGTGATTGACGAACCCCGCAAACTGTGCATTCACCTTCATCAGCATTCCAAAGAGGAAATCCCAGAGACCCGGAATGGTCTTTTTCACCCAGGGCGGCCTGACCGCCTCCCACGCCTGATTCACGTCCACCACCGGGCCGCCGTTCAGGATGCAGGCGCAAATTCTTTTTTCATATGCAGCAGCGCGAGCGCCAAGGAGGCTTGATAGGGAAAGGCCATAGAGGGCGATCTTATCGGGATCCACGTCACTTCGCTGCACTAGATAGTCCATGACCGCCTTGACCGGCTTCTCGTAATCGACCGTCATTACCAGTCCGGGGTTCAACTGGAGCGCGCTCCACTGCCCCGGCCCTTCGAAGATCAGGCAGTTCCAGCCTCTTTGGGCCGCGGAAAACCCGATGCAATGGACCATCTCTTCATTAGTGGAATCTCCACCGTTTACGACGAGCAGCGTAGGACTTTTAGGCTTTCCGCTTGGGAGGAAATATGCCGGCAGAAGGGCATTGCCAAAGGGGATACGTAATATTTCGATCTGCGGGAAAAGCATCTTGGCCGCCTTATGGAAGAGTTCGCGGCTTCGGGTAAGATATTCGAAAAACCTTTGGTCTGCAGGGGCTAAGGAGAACATGGCTACCTGATAGTAAGCGGATTCGCGCAGGTAAGCTTGGTGCGCGGTGAGTAACTGCCCATCCCGGTTGGCTTTCTCTGCCAATTGCCCGGTTCTTTCTGCTGTCTTTACCCATTCCCGGATCCAGCTCTGTTCGTCATGGTTTTTGACTCTTTCCAGGGTTTGGAAGCATTCGTTTGGCTCACAGCCTCCGGTCCCTGCGATCCCCAGAATGCGCATGAACCGGAATGGATAAGTTGCAATATCCATATTGCGTCCGCGAAAGTCAAGTTTCATGAGCTTTCTCCTTGTCAGGAAATTTAGTTTAGCAACTAAATAATATTTTCCTGAAAATTTTTTGGCGTCTTTCGCCATTTTCCTGCATCCGGCTGCCGATCAGGCAGGCGGTGTTCCCTTTCCGGCTCACAGGAACTTACCCAACAGGATATCGACATCCTTCAGAATATTCAGGAAGGCAATGATCTCTGCCTGGCTGTATTTTCCTCCCAGTCCCAGAAGGTCGCTGACCGTGGCGGCATTACTCTGCTCGTGCAGGTCAAAGACATGCTTGCCTTTCTCTGTCAACTCCAGGATGATCTCCTTGTTGTTGCCCTTGCGCTTCGACTTGCTGACATAGCCCCCCTTGTGCAACCTCGCGATGACTTGCGACACTGCGCCCTTGGTGATCATGAAGTAACCGCTCAGGGCAGTGACGGTTGTTCCATATTCCTTTCCAATGGCTTCAATCATGTGGACGTGAACGGCACTGAGCTTGTCGCCGGTGCCAAGATCGATCGGCGTGTTCTCCAAAATATCGTATTTCATGAAGAGCCGGGTAAAAAGTGCCCAGCCTTCCTGCAGCAATTCTGGGTTCGTTGTAGTCATATATATAGTATAGTTACTAAACAATAATGTGTCAAGAGCCTATTCCCCTACGAGAAGGGTTTGTCCAAATGATCCCATCACTTCCGCGCTGGCAATACAGTGCGTTCCATTGACACGTGCGTGCAGCCTACCATCCGACTCGGTCAGGTAGAGCTTCTCCAGCTCGGCAGATGTGTAGTGGGCGACCAACTCGAAACCACGTTTTGCCAGGAATGAGCCGACCTCCTCCTCTTCCAGCCCGAACATCCAGCCTTCGCCCACCTCGGCGACCATCGCATGGGCGCGCTCCTCGCCATAATAAAGGTTCTCTTTGCGCAGGACCGCTGCGTAGATGTAATCGAACACCAGCCGGCTGCCGGGGGCGGAGTTGCGCCGGATGAACTCCAGAGTTCTATCCACAGCCTGGGCCGAAAGGTACATCGTGACCCCCTCCCAGAGGAACAGACAGCGCTGACCGGCCTGGTAACCGGCCTTTGCCAACACATCGGCGACCTCTTCCCGGTCGAAGTCGATCGGGACAAAGACGAGCTCCTTGGGCAGAGGGATCTTTTTCCGGCGCAGTACGCCTATCTTGGCTTGCTGCGTGGTGGGGGCATCCAGTTCAAAGATCTTCGTCCCCGGGTTCCGGCCGGCAAAACGCAACGCACGCGTATCGAAGCCTGCGCCCAGCAGGACAATCTGGGGAAAATGCGCTTCCAACGCTTCCACGAAGGCGGCATCCATCACCTTCGTGCGGGCAAAAACATATTCGTGCAGGCCGGGAGGGAACATCCTGTTTATCATCATTCTTCGCACAGGGGCAATTTTGAACGCCAATCTGGCTAAAGGAGGAAACAGGATTTCTGCCATGGTGTCCGGTCCCCGAAAGCGCGAGTCCTTCTCGCGGGTGGCACAACCCCGCGAAAAGCAGGTATATGCTGCGGTCCGGGATGATTTGGTCTCAATGCGTCGTTCGGCCATGTTTTTTTCCTCCTCCGAAGAATTGGAGCGGTCAGCTGATCAAACTGGCCGGCATTCGAGATGATCCTTCGTTTCCGATTCTATCATCCACAAGCCCGAGGCCAGGATCTTCCGGCGGGTCGCTTCACGCGGCTGGTGGCCGTCGTCGATGACCAAGATCCCATCCGGCTTTATCAGGCGCTTGACTTCAGCCAGGAACTCGGTCGGCTGGCGAATGCCGAAGAACATATCCAGGGCAAAGATACGATCCGCGATGGCACTGGGCAAATCGGTATGGTAGCCATGGGCGAGAACAGCTTGCACATTTTTTAGGCCATTACCAGCTGCCATTTTCTCGACCGCCTCAACCGCCAGTTCGTGGATATCCACCGCGAACACCTTCCCGGTTTCGCCCACAATCTTAGAAAAGCGCAATGTGTACCTGCCGGGACCGCAGCCATAATCAACCGCAGTCATCCCCGGCTGAAGACCGAAGCTCTTCGCGCGCCTTTCAACGATGGGGAATAGGCGATCGATCAGGGAAAACATCCTGGTCATCAGCCGAAAAGAGGCGTTGGACATCCTTTCATTCGGCCTTTTCAGGGTTCCATTCGGATAATTCATCTTGCCTCCTCATGCTGCAATCATTGATCCTGAGGAAAATGATAGCGGCCTGATGTGAAGCAAGTATGAAGGGAAAGCGGAGAGCTTGTGGAGATTAACCTGAATTCGTGGAAGCCGGCGTTTTGGTCGTCCGATCGGATGGTCAATGGAATGCAGTCCAAAGGATGTACGTTAGAAAGATGCAAGCAACGGCCAAGTTCGAGAACATGGCACCATTCTCAAGCAGGTTTCTCTCTTTGCTGAACAGGTGCCGGATCCCGGCCAAGCCGATGAATAGGCAGCCAACGATGGCTGCCGGGAAGACCCAGCTCCGGGCCAGAAGCGAACTCATCCCAAGGAGGCCCATCGCCAGGTTGGCAAAGCCCAATTCTTGCACGACCAGGAATTGTTCTGTCCCTTGGATACCCAGAATGATCTCGGCAGTGAAGCGTGGGCGGGTGGATTGACGCAGACCAGCAGTGAATAGCCGCACGCCCATCGCCCAAAAAGCGAACCACTTTCCGATCAGAGGTATGATCCCGAGCGGACTCCGGAACAGAAATAGCTCTATAAGAAAGGATGCGATAGGCAAAACGAACATGAGAAGGATAATCATGAGGATATACATTCTGTCCGTCCTTGGAGTTTACAATGTGGGCTTCCCGACGACTCGTTCTAGAGCGTCTCATCCAGCCAGTCGAAAACGCGCTGATTGAGCAACAGGCTGGCACCAGCATGACAGTGTTCCTCCGCCGCATCCTCGGCCGTGAACAGAAGATACGCCTTGGGACAGCGCAGGGCATCGAACAGGATGCGAGGCTGGCCGGCGAAACTGTGATCAGCTTCTGCGTCGCAGATCAGGGTCGGGCAAATGATTCGTTCTGCAATGCTGCCCAGGTTGTATTGTTGCATTTTCCGAATGCAATCGAGCAGCGAACTGGCTTTCAACGTCCACATGCCCTGGCTGATTGCCCAATGGACGTTGCCATTCTCCCGCATCTGCTGCTCCAAAAAGGTGATGACCCTTTCCTTGGGAAACGATCCTGCATTTCCGCCAAGCATCTGTTGATAATCGGTTGGAATCAAAGAGTACACACCATCGATGGCAACGCAGGCTGCCAGGCGATGCTCAAATGCAGCCGCCCGAGGCGCCAGCAGGCCGCCCAGGCTTTTTCCGACCAGGACAAGGCAGGACGGGTTAATTTCCTTCCTGGTCAGGGCATAGTTCACCACCGGCGTAACAACGTTCTCCCAATCCGGCCGGAAAGGCAGGTTCTGGTGGCGGATGACACTGCCCTGACCAGGACCTTCGAAGATCAGGCAGTGATACCCACGCGCCAGCGCTGCCGGAACCGTTTCGAAGTACTGTTCCTCCCCGGTCGAATCATACCCGCCATGGATCAGGAGAGTGGGACGGGGGGCTGTGGATTGGTCGCAGCGATAGAAATATCCGGGCAACGTTATCCCCTCGTATGGAATCTTGATTATCTCGCTTGGAAATGGAAACTGTTGGATGGCTTGACGGAAGCAGGCAACGCTTTTGTCATAAGTATCCACTGCCCGGGGATCGGGTTTGCCGATCTCCATGTGCATAAAAAACTCAGCGCAGCGGTAGTAGTTGGAGGCGCGAAGGTAAGCTTCGCGAGCGCTGGCCGGGTGGCCATGGGCAAAACAATCTTCTGCTATCTTTCGAATCCGCTCTGCGGTCCGATTCCACTCTTGGAACCAACTTTCGTAATCGCCTTCCCGGATGCGGGAAGCCGTACCAAAACATTCGTTGATATCCGCTCCTCCGTAGGTCGTTTCCCCTAAGAGCCGCAGGAATTCGAAGGCAAAGTTTTGGTCTTGAAAGTAGATTTTCATATGGTTTTCTCCTTTTGAGTTGTTTTATATTAGTTAGGGCTAACTAATATATTTGCCTAAAAAAATATTTCATCCAATCCGTAATGATTGCAACCATAACCGGTTGATCTCACGGATGGTTCGCTCGTTAAATTCTTCGAAGAGACTGGCCTTGGCGCGATACTGGAGGGCAAACAGCAAACTCAGGTATCCCCATGCAGCAACTGATAAATCCAACTGCCGGGGGAGAATATCCTGGCTCTGCGCATTTGCCAATAGACCAGATATGAGGGCGTACATCCCGTGATTATGCCGTTCGGCGAGTGCAGTCACTTCGGGGTCACCCAATTCGATCGCAGCATTCATCAAAAGGTGGAGTCCAGCGTGATCTTGCATGGCCGCATTGCGGTAATCCAGTAAAAGGTTCATCAGGCAATCGGTAAGGTCCGTCTCTGCTCTTCGTTTTACCATGCCTTGATACCGGTCCAGGAACTGCTCGCCGATCATGGTCAGGACAGCAATATAAAGTTTCTTCTTGCTGCCGAAATGTTTGTAGAGAATCGGTTCGGTGATTCCACTTGCGCGGGCGAGCTCTCCGGTGCTTGCTCCACGGTATCCCCTCTCGGCGAAGATTATTTTCGTCTCCGCCATGATGAGGGCCCGCCGGTCTTCTCCGCGCATCCTGGATCGCTGCTTATCTTTATTCAATCCATCCATAGTCATCGAACATCGTCAACACATGTTAGTGATTACTAACTTATTATATGCAAGGCGCTTTGTCTGTCAAGGTAGTTCCTGATGCTTGGGAAACGGCTTTCGAACTCCTTGGGCGAAGGAAAAGGGGGCATCCCTGGATTGATCTTTGATTTGGCCTGTTCCAAATATGATTGCATTGCAGCAAGATTGGGCATTTTCATTCCAAATTCTTCGGCAGTGTGTATGACCTGCTCATAGAAATATTCCGTCTCGCGCAGGCTACCTTCGCTGGTGGCATGCGCGGTATAGCGCTGCATGCTCTCGCAGCGGCGTAGGTTCTGTTTCAGGAGGAAGACGGTCAGCCAAAGAGATAGCTTCATCGGCCGCGATCGGCCAGCTCAACCCAGCCGCCTCAGCCTGCTTCAGGTACTCGCCCACGGTGCTGTTGGAGATCTGGCAGGCACTGGCGATCGCCTGGTTCGACAACCCGGCTTCGTACTTCAAGCGGATGGCTTCTTCGATCTTCTTCAAGGTTAATCTCTCCTGGCCATGGTGCCTCCTTGGGTGCATGCAGATAGCTTACCCTAACGGGTACCACGTGCCATGGCTTGGGATCAACCAGTGTCTTTTCCCCCCAGGAATGACTGTGCGATTTGCTCAGGATTCACTGTGCGAATTGCCCCGGATTTTGCACCAGCACCTTCTGAAACCAGGGATAGATAATATCGGAGGCGAATTCGATGTTGTTCATTGCACAGTGCTGGTCCGCGCCGTTTTCTACTTTGAGGACGATATGTTTCTTTTCGCAAGTAAGTGCCTCGAAGAACTTCTGCGCAGCCCGGCTCGCGTTCTCGCCTTCACCCTCGGATTGGAGTGACAGGAAGGGCACAGTGATCTGATCGACTAGGGGCATGATATCCCACGTGTTCTGGATCTTCTTGAGGAATTCGCCCATGCTGTGGGTATGGTTGGTCCAGTCCATCAGCGAAAAGACAAAGCGAGCATCATCCTGCTTCCGGGCCACCGGATCGAGCAGCTTGTTCCAGTCGGCTTCCGATAAGATTGCAAGACGGGAGGCGAGAATGCCGCTGAATATGCCGGGCACCTGTTCCAAGGCTTCATCCATCCAGTGCTTGAAGTAGTCCGGCAAGATGGCATTGACCGCCACCGCCTTGATGCGCTTCTCGAAGGCCGCCGCTCTCGGCACCAGATTGCCGCCCAGGCTCACCCCGTACGCACCCAGACGGGCCATGTCCACGTCCGGGCGGACCTCGCAGTAATCCAGGACCGGACCTAGCACTTTTTCCCAGTCATAACGGAAAAACAAGTTGGGATCCTGGTGCAGGGCGCCGCGTTGCCCCGGTCCATGGAATACCAGCAAGTTGAAGCCATACCCAAGTGCCTGCGGACCCCCGCCGATGAAAAACATCTCCTCTCCGGCGCCATCTCCGCCGCCATTCAGCACGATCGTGGGGCGGGGTTGATCGTCCTTGGCGCTGGCCTTGAAGAAATATCCCGGCAAGGTAGTCGTTTCATACGGGATGGCGATCTTCTCGCTGTAGTAAGGAGCATGCTCAAGCCCTTTGTCCAAGCAGCGGATCGAATCGCGATACAGCCCGGCCTGTTCCTGGCTCCCCTGCGGAATGACCGCAAATTCGGCGGCTCGGTAGTAGTTCCAGGCCCGCAGGTAGGCGCGGCCGGCGGCAGCCGGGTTGCCGTCCTTTTCGAAACCAACGGCCAATTCTTCGGTGTGCATGGCCGTTTCCTTCCAACCTGCCACCCACGCCGCGAAGGTCTCGCCGTGCTTCTTGATGAGGTCGGCTGCATAAAAACACTCGCCAATGCTGGAGGCTGAATACGGGGTATACCCCATCGCCCGGGTGAAACCGGCATCGAACACCTCTGACTTGAATACATTGAGACGCAGCATCATCTGTTTCATTTCATGTCTCCTTATAATGTTGGATTCCAAAATTGGTTGCTATCAGGTCAGGCAGCAACCCCATAGCCTCCATAACCTCATTGCCAGATTGGCCTTTGGTGGCCCGACGACGCTTTATGACTTCTCTCTTCCTTGATGGGTTTGTCCATAACAATCTCCTTGACACACTGTTGCTTTTTAGACAGATTGTCGATTACAATATAGTCTCCATGGTCCGCCTCGTCAATAAGGAATATCGTTGGCATGTCGTAAAAACGACAGGAGTCGAAAATGTTCGAAGAAAAAGCGTCGCAAGAGAAAATAACCCACAGCCGCAGGATCGATCCGCGGATCGAGCGCACCCGCGAAGCGCTCCGCGGTGCACTGATGGCCTTGATCGAGGAGAAAGGTTTCGACGCAATTTCGGTTCAGGATATCGCCGAGCGCGCCGGCGTAAACCGCGCCACTTTTTACCTTCACTACCGCGACAAACAAGACCTGCTCATTCGTACGAGTGAAGCAGTCTTTGATCGTCTGGTAGCGGAAGCCGGGCCAATCGATCGCGAGAACCTTGCTTTCCAGAAGCCGCCCCAGCAGGTGGTGATTCTCTTCCAGCACCTAGCCAAACACCAAGATTTCTACCGGGTCATGCTTGGGAGATCAGGCGTGCCCGCCTTTGTAGCGCGGATGCGCGAATATCTGGCCACATTCACGCAACAGCGCATTACCGGTCTGCACAGCCTCTACCCCGCTGCTGCGCCGATTCTGGACGATAGGTTCATCAGCGAGTATGTGGCGGGGGCGCTGCTGAGCATTATCATCTGGTGGTTGGATAACGACCTACCGCATTCACCCGAATATGTAGCCGACCGATTTGGCTGGCTGAGTATCGCAGGTACTTACAAGATGATGGGCATCGAACCCCCGAGTCTGGACGGGGAGTAGCCGGCCGGGTTGCCATGGGGGAAATGCGATTTCAGTTCGCAACACTCTCCTCTTGACAGGTCTATGAGACAGAAATATAATTAACTAAATAGTTAGTTTATTGGGAGTCAGCACCATGCGAGACAGTGAACAGACCAAAAGCCGCATCCTGGCCGCCGCCCTGGACGAGTTTGCCGACAAGGGCTTTGCCGGCACGCGGGTGGATGAGATCGGCCGGCGCGCCGGGGTCAACAAGGCCATGATATATTATTACTTCTCGAGCAAGGAAGAGCTGTTCAACGAGCTGTTCCGCCTGGAAATGGAGCAGTTGAAACAGGAACTGGGCGCTGTGCTGAACCACACCCTCACCACCCCGGAAGATGCGACCCGGGTCACGCGCGAATTCCTCACATATATTGAAACCAAGGAAAAATACCTGCGCGTATTGATGTCGAGCAGCCTCCTTTCCAAAGATCTCCAACTGCACTTCTTCCAGCTTCTCGACCTGACCACCGCGACAGGCATCGAGGTGGCTCAGAAAGAAGGCCTGCCTGAACCGGGATCGATGCAAGATGCCCTGCTGAACGAGCTCTTCACCGGTTTGCTGCCGCTGATCGGCTTCGTCCTGCTGCGCGACGGCCTGCTGGCGCGCTACGGCTGGGACCGGCCGGGTCTGACCGAACGCTTTATCGCCGGCTGGCTCAGACAGCATGGCGCATATTAAATCACCTTGCAAGGAGAGCAACCGTGAAGGAAAACGAAGCCATCCTCAAGCGGCAGAAATTCAACACCCGCTTCAAGAACGAAGACATGGATTTCATGTTCAACTGGGCCGTCGGCGTTGGCGAGATCCTCGGCATGGCCCCCTCGCAGATCTTCCTGGCCGTCCATGGCATCCAGGACGGTGACCCAGCCGGCTGGCGGGAAGGCTTCCTGCGCATGGCCAGATATCAGCTCGGCCAGGCGAAAGCCCTGGTTGAAGAAAAGCATCCGATCGCGGCCGGGGAAGCTTCCCTGGGCGCAGCCTATGCCTTTCGTTTCGCCCTGCAATATATCGACCCCACCAAACCCGGTTTCGATGAAAACGTTCTTTCCATGGAAGAAGCATTCCAGCAGGGCATGGACAATATGGGTGTCCCGCTACGCCCGGTGGAGATCCCCTTCGAGAATGCCAGCCTGCCGGGCTATTTCTTGGAGCATGACAACCGGGTCCACCCACTGCTGATGATGATCGGCGGTGGCGACAGCTTCCGCGAGGACCTGTTCTACGTGGCCGGCTATCCTGGCTGGAAGCGCGGCTACAACGTGCTGATGGTGGACCTGCCGGGCCAGGGCAAGGTGCCGGGCCGCGGCCTGCATTACCGGCCCGACATGGCCACCCCGATCCGCGTCGCCCTTGACTGGCTGGAGGTGAATGCAGCAGCCAAACTGGAACAGATCGCCTTGTACGGCATCAGCGGCGGCGGCTGGCATACTGCCCAGGCCGCGGCCGTGGACCCGCGGATAAAAGCCTGGGTGGCCGGGACACCGATCTTTGACATGGCCCTCACCTTCGAACGGGAGTTCGGGACAGCCCTGAAAGCGCCTGGCTGGTTGCTCAACGCTTTCCTGCGCCTGACCGGCTCCTTCAACAAGAGCGCCGAGATAAACCTTAACAAGTACGCCTGGCAGTTCGGTACTACCTCTTTCACCGAAGCCATCGCCCAGATCCCAGCATTGGTGCACCCCGTGGATTACACGACCATCCACTGCCCGTGCCTGTTCCTGGTCAGCGAGGGAGAAGCTCCTGAGTTGAAACGCCAGACCCACGTCATGCAGGCCGGCCTCTGCGAGCGCGGCGTAGATGTGACCGTGCGCGAGTTCACCGCCGATGAGGGCGCCGACGGCCACTGCGAGCTCAATAACCTGCGCCTGCTCCACCAGGTGGTCTTCGACTGGCTTGACCACGTATTCGGTCATGATTCAGGGGATATCCGGCTGCGCCTGTAATGCCAGGCAACCGGGAACAAGTTATTTCCTTTCTATTCCATGATCCATTTTGCTGGACTGGCCATCTCGGGCCGGCTGCACTTCTCACGCCAGCGAATGGGCCAGGAGCTCTGGCTGGATGGCGAAAAACGGATCATCTTCCGCCAGGCCGTCGTTGCCCCCGGCGAGGGGCAGCCCATTATGCCGGGAGCGGTCTTTCGCCCGCGCTTCCGCGTAGCCGGTATGTCGGTGCGTCGGAACATACGCTTCTCGCTGATCCTGTATGGTGCAAATATTCCATCTGATTTCGCCTGATCACTGCTCTATGCGAAGATGATCTACCAATTCGATGAAACAGTTAAACCTCGTCGAATATGGCAAGCTCTAAAGACCTTGAAACAGGCGAGGTATCGATGGTCTCTTGGTCGCTGATGCAGACACGCACATTTTTCCCGAATTACTACAGGTAGCCTTCAACTCTGGTATCTGGTATAGGACAGGATTCTTGCACCTTCCACCGACCTGGCGATCCTGTACATTGGACTGGGTGCCAGTCTGTTTGCTTCTAGCCTCAAGTACTACTCCAAGGTATTACACAATATTCATACATAGAAAAGGTTCACTTTGGGCTGGAACGTGGCTCGACGCACACGCCTGCAATCATCACAGGTTTGCAAACGGCAGCGTCATCACGCCTTTATCGAGCGGCAAGGTCGTTTGACCTGGGTGAATGACATACCCCCTGGCAGCCTTCCCTTCAAAATCTCTCTGGAAGTTGACAATTTCCTTTGCCATCTCCGGGCGCGGTGTTTCAGACTGTTTGATCTCCATGGGTATCAGCTGATCCTGGGTCTCGATCACCGTGTCCACCTCGGAACCGGCCGCTGTACGCCAGTAATACAAAGCTGGCTCCTCGCCCCGGTGGATGTAAATCTTGAATAACTCGGCCACGACCAGGTTCTCAAAAATAGCTCCACCCATCGGACCGGATGCGGCATGCTCGATGTCCCGCAGCCCAACCAGATAACACAGCAGCCCGGTATCCGTGAAATAAACCTTGGGGGACTTGACCAACCGTTTTCCAATATTGGCAAAATAAGGTCGTAGGATGAAGATCTGAAAACTGGCCTCCAGGATCGAGATCCAATTCTTGGCCGTGTTGACCGACACTCCGATCTCCCTGGCCAGGTCGCTCAAGTTGAGGATCTGTGCGCTGCGGGCTGCAACGGCGCGCAGGAAGGTTTGGAACAGGGTCAGGTCGCCAATGTTGCGCAGGTTACGGATATCGCGCTCCAGGTAGGTCTGCACATAGCTTGCCTGCCACAAGCGAGCATCACGCTCAGGGTTGGCAACGATCTCCGGGTAGGAACCGCGCAATATGTGCTCCCATAATTCTTGGATCGGCTGGTTAGGCAAGCTGGTTACTTTTCCTTTTTCCCAGGGCAGCGTTCGTTGCGGATGGCGATTGATTTCCCAACGCGACATGGGAAGCAGCTTCAACACTGCAGTACGCCCTGCAAGGCTTTCAGTCACTTGTTGCATCAGAAACAAGTTTTGGGAACCAGTCAGAAGGTATTGGCTGGAACGGTCACGATGTGCATCCACTTGTTCTTTGATGTAAGGTAGCAGGACAGGCGCATACTGAATTTCATCGAGGACCACGGGGGGAGGGTACAGATTGAGAAATCCGCGCGGATCGTTCAATGCAGCGATGCGCACATCTGGAGGCTCCAAGGAAACGATGGGGTATTTCTCGCCAAAAAGGTGCTTCAGGAGGGTGGTCTTCCCAGACTGGCGCGGACCGACAAGTACAACTGCAGGAAATTGGCTGGCCGCTTTTTTCAAAACCGGTTCGAGGCTGCGGGGAATATAGGTCTCGCCCATCGTTACTCCTTGTGTATATTTGCAATTATAATGCAAAATTGCACGCATCCGCGCAAGGAGAATGCCGGGCTTTTTGAGGTTATTGCTCATCGTTGCAAAGCCGCCAGTGAAAAGGATGAAGATTTCTTATTATCATAAATGTTGCTTTATGTTAATAACTGTCTGCGTTATAACATCATGGAGTAGAGACGCTCAGTCCACCATTCTTATAAAGACAATAAGCCATGGAAACAGTAGAAGCATAGGGGATCGAATATATAGAAAATAATGAAACAGCGTATCATTAGGCATTGAGCTCTCTTGGGTCCGATATAGTAATATCATGAAATCTCGGAATGAAATTCCGAGATTTCATGATACAATAAACTCATGATCAAGCGCCCTGCTTATCTCGAATCGCTGAAGACCGCTGTCCGCCGCTCCCCTGTTACGGCTCTGTTAGGACCACGCCAAACAGGGAAGACCACCCTGGCGCGCATGTTTGCCGAGGCAAAGCTGGCGACATTCTTTGACCTAGAATCCATTCCGGATCAACGTCGCCTCCAAAATCCAGAATTGGTGCTTGGTAATCTCGAAGGCCTTGTGATCCTGGACGAGATCCAACTGATGCCGGAATTGTTTGGAACCCTTCGAGTATTGGTGGACCGTCCTGGGCAAAAAGCCCGTTTTATTATCCTGGGCAGTGCCTCACCAGAGATCATCCGGAATGCCTCCGAAACGCTGGCTGGTCGAATTGAGTTCGTGGATCTGAATGGATTCGATCTAGCCGAGGTGGGGGGAACGAATTGGGAACCGCTGTGGATTCGGGGTGGCTTCCCACGTTCCTACCTAGCAGATAATGAGGCCGACAGCCTGACCTGGCGGGAAGGTTTTATTCGCACCTTTTTGGAACGTGACATTCCCCAGCTTGGCATTCAAATCCCCGCCACGGCCATGCGGCGTTTCTGGACAATGTTGGCCCACTATCATGCTCAAACCTGGAATGCATCTGAACTCAGCCGTGCGATGGGGGTATCAGATAAAACGGTGCGCAGTTACCTCGATATCCTTACCGGTGCATTCATGGTCCGGCAGCTCCAGCCCTGGTATGAAAATATCAGCAAGCGCCAAGTGCACGCGCCGAAGGTTTATCTGCGGGACAGTGGCCTCCTGCACAGCCTGCTGGATGTTCAGGATAAGCATACTCTATTTGGCCATCCCAAGGTAGGCGCTTCCTGGGAAGGATACGTGATCGAACAAGTATTGCAGATCATCCGCCCCTCGGAAGCATACTACTGGGCGGTCCACAACAGCGCGGAGCTTGACTTATTGCTCTTCCATAAGGGTAAGCGATACGGGATGGAAGTGAAGTTCAGTGAAGCCCCTGAGATCACCCGGTCAATGCAAACGGCATTGCATGATCTGGAACTGTCTCATCTGTGGGTGATCTATCCCGGAGCAGATGCTTACCAGGTTGAAAAGAAGATCTCAGTCCTGCCTTTGCAGAAAGTCCCAGAGTTGATCCAACAACTGTAGCTCGCCTAATGCTGAAATCAAGATGGAAATGGATATTTTTCAGCAAAGTGTATAAGCTATGGAAGGTGGACTCCCAAACTCATAATCGCTTGGTCGCAGGTAAGTACCCCGGAGGGGCACCAACTCCTGCCGGGCCCACCAATAAAAGACCACCTGACTAAATAACGGTCAGGAGGTCTTTATCTGACTTTGTTTCAAACTCTCGGAACGAAGTTTAGTTCGATCCGGGCGTCCAGAGCTTTAGCGATGCGATCCAGAAAGGAAAGGCTGGGTACGCTCGTACCATTTTCCAGCCGGGCAATCGATGGCTGGCGCGTCCCGACCATCTCGGCCAACTGCGCCTGAGTCAGGCCGCGCTGGATGCGAAGGCGGGCAACCTGGTAGCCAGGTTCCAATTCGCGTTCAGCTGCTGTAAAATCAGGATTTTTATGTTGCTCAGCCTGCCAATTTTTGAAAGTTTTTTTCGCGACAGGAGTCATATCATTCCTCCGATATTTCTTTCATCCCGCGCAGGGCAGTGGCGATTTCCTTCTCAGGAGTTTTCATGGACTGCTTGCGAAAACCTTGCAGGATGACGAACTTGCGCTCCAGGTAGAGAAAATAAAACAAGCGATTGTCGCCAGGGCGGAGCTCCCATAGCTGGCCTTCGATCCGACGGGCGTGCGGCATACCCAGGTTGGTGCCGAATTCTTCAAGCAGGCGGAAGATATTGTTAACCTTTGCCCTGTCCTTTGGGGACAGGCTGTTGATGAATTCCAGCACCGGGCTTTTGCCGCGGCGGTCTTCGTAGAAGTGAATTTGCCACATAAGCCTGCGTCCTTATTATAACAAAATTGTTATATATTGCAAGAGTAGATTTGGTGTAGAAAACAGATCACATTAAGAACATATGTTCTGATTTTACTTCGATTTTCTCATCACAACAATGTTGCGACGATATACAAATAGAAATCCACAAATATAAAAAATAGTTCAGAACCTGTGGAAAGACAACCAAGTTGCTCTTACTCGCTTGGTCGCAGGTAAGTACCCCGAAGGGGCACCGACTCCTGCTAGGCCCACCTAAAAACACTACAAACCTGATTAATCAGTTTGTAGTTTTTTTCTACTTCTGGGAACTATAAATTAGAACCTCTCAAGAACAAAACAACAGTTCGAGTTTGCTTAGCGACGTAGGAATATATCATCCATATTTTTCCTTGCCCCCACCCCTTCATGAACCAGGGTTATTTATGAGCGCGAAGAGACTTGGGAAATTATCGTCTATTTCAGATTAGTTCGCCATTCCTCTCCGTACCGCTAAGGCCCCTAGAACCAGAGCGACCAGGCTGGATAGGCCCAGCACCAACACGTCCCGCCCCAGCAAGTCAGCTGAATTATAGAACAGGGCCATCTGCAGGGCATGGTTGCCATACGTCAGCGGAACGAAAGCGGCGATGTTCTGCAACCACTGCGGCTCAAACGCCAGAACCCCCATCCCGCCCGCCAGAAAGAACATGTACAACGCTATAAGAATAGAAACCGCGATCACTGGCATAATGCGCTGCAGAACTGCCCCAAATGCCACCCCCAGGCTGGCGCCTAAAAGGGCCACCAACCCCACAACCAGGAGCATATCCAGCCAGTAGATCCCCTCTGGGTAAATCCAGCCCAGACCATACGCTGCCAGCAGCACCAGCACTCCCAGGCTAAAGCTGGTGACAAAACCTGCCAGCACCTTGCCAGTGATAATTGCCTCACCGGGTGCCGGTGAGAGCAGCAGCTCTTTCACTGTGGATGATTCCCACTCCCTCGCTGCGGCATTTCCGCCTGAAATCAATCCACTGATGATCAGCAGCAACACCACGATCGGCAGGACCGAATACTGGAACATCTGGATGTCACGCCGTCGTAGGTCGTGCTCCTCCATGGTGACCTTGATTGGGCTCTGGGCTCCCTGGGCAGCATAGTAGCGGGTAATGGCGTCCGGCACCGCCCGGCGGATGTCATTGGTAAAATCCAGGTTGAGGTTGTTGACCGTCACGTCCACCGTGGCCCCCTGGTGGGCTTGTAGCCGCTGGCTGAAATCGGCCGGGATGGTGACCACGGCTACCACGTCCAGATTCTTCAGCAGAATTTGAGCCTTGGCTGCATCCACCTCCTGCAGGCGGAACACATCTGCATCCCGAATTGCCTGGGCAATTTGGGTACCCTGCGGGCCTCTGTCCTGGACGACCAGCGCCACTGGGCTCAACCCAACGGCCTGGGCTCCGAGCATCTCCACTAATAGGAAAACCAGCGCTGGAGCAATGGTAGCTGCCAAAGTAACGGGTTGGTGCAGCCAAATTTGTAGATCCTTTATCATGATCACCCGGGTTGCTCGGAAGAATTCAAAATTCCTGATATGGATTCGATTCTTCGCTTTTGGAAAATTTCCTGTATTCATCTTCACACCTACATGTTGAGCACATGATCCATAAAATGCGAATGGTAATATGCTGGTGCACCAACCTTATAGACCTCGACTGGATCCGGGTCAATGAATCAAGAATTTCGTCGCAGGGCCAATGTTACCAATACGATCAGCCCCACCGCAAACCCGCCTAGGATGCAAAGATTACCGGTCAACCCATACGTATTCAGGTTAAAACTGTGAAAAGCGTGCTGCAGAATCACAATCTGGTAATAGACTGGAAAAATCTTGGCGATCACTTGCAGCACCGGAGTGGTAAAGGAAATGGGACCAAACGCGCCGCTGATAAAAAAAAGCGGCAGGGAGATGCTCATCGTCAGGGCGATCACCGGCATGCGCTGTTTGATCAACGTACCCAGGAGCGTACCCAGGCTGTTGAAAATAACCAAGCTCAGGAGAGTAAACCCCACTACTTCCAGCCAGTGGTCCGGTACCACCCCCAACAAGAGCACCAACACTGCCAGGACGATCACAGTAGATCCCAGGCCCACCAAAAGAGCACCCAGCATTTTACCAAGCATGATCGCCAAGCGGCTGGCAGGCGAGAGGAGCAGCTCTTTGATGGTTTCCTTTTCCCATTCCCTGGCGGAGGCCGTACCCGCCTGCAACATGCCGCCCATCATCAAGGCGATCACCAGGATAGATACTGCAAGGTAAGGGATGTAATTCGTGTCGTGCGGATACAGGTCGGTCTCATCGGTCGTCACGCTGACCAGGTTGGGAAATGCTTTGGCATAAAAACTGGTGATCGAGAGCGGGATGGCCCGCCGGATATCGTTCGTAAAATCGGTATTGAGGTTGTTGATCTCCACCCCCACCTTCACCGGTTGATCCTGCCGGATGCTGGTGTCAAAATTTGATGGGACCGTCACCACCGCCACCACCTGTCCGGCTGCCATCAACCGTTCGGCCTCCACGGCTGAAGTGATCTGTAGATGGAAGGAATGTGCCTGGCTCATGGCCTGGTAAAAAGCCTGAGCGTATGGGCCGCTATCCAGCATCACCACTGCGGTGGGAGCGTTGCTGCCTGCCAGCACGAACAGGCTCATCAGGATCAGCACGTTGGCCGGCACAAACAACCCCAGAATGGTAAACAACCGGTCGGTCAGTGCCACGCGGAAGTCTTTACGGGCGCAGGCCCAGATCACGCGTAGTTGGTAAACAATCTCTTGGACCAGCATTGCACTAATCTCGCAGGGCTGTGCCGGTCAGACGCAGGAAAACTTCACCCAGGGTGGGCTCGCGCACCGTGATGTTGCGGATCCCACAACATTGGGCTACGCTGTTGATGATCTGCGGCACGACCTGGTGTCCCGCCAGGTTGGTGACTTTCAGCAACAGGCCATCCTGTTCCACCAACTTGACACCTGTCAGGGTGCGCAGCCTAGCCAGGTCCTGAAAGGGCAGATCCGTCTCGATCTCGACCACGCTCCCGCCGAACTTCTGCTTGAGCTCATCCAGGGGGCCCAACGACACCAGCCGGCCGTGGTCAATGATGGCGATGCGGCTGCACAGTGCCTCGGCCTCTTCCAGGTAGTTGGTGGTAATGAAAACCGTTTTACCCTGTTTTTGCATGTCCAGGATGTAATCCCAGAGCGCCCGGCGGGATTGAACGTCCACCCCCAGGGCGGGTTCATCCATGTAGATCAGCTGGGGCTCGTGCAGCAGCGCCCGCGCCAGCGCCAGGCGGCGCTTCATCCCGCCCGAAAACGTGCTCACCCGCGAGTCCTTCCGGTCGGATAACTGCACGAGATCGAGCATTTTCTCGATCCGTGCTTTCTTCTGCGCCGCGGGCAGCCCGAACAGGTCGGCATGGAAATCCAGGTTCCGCCAGGCCGATAATTCCTCGTACAAGGCCGTTTCCTGGTGTACCGTCCCGAGAACCTGGCGCACCTGGCGGGTCTGGGTGCGGAGATCGTAGCCCATCACCCGCACCTGCCCGCTGGTAGGGCTGGACAGACCACTCACCATGTTCACGGTAGTGGTCTTGCCGGAACCGTTGGGCCCCAACAGGCCAAAGATTTCACCCGGCTCCACCCGAAGGGAAAGATCGTCTACCGCCATAAAATTGCCAAAGCATTTCACCAGGTGCTCCATTTCAACTGCGGCTATCATCGTTTGTCTGGTCCTATCTTCTCTAAATCTAATTGGTGCATCCAAAACAGGGCGGTCAAACCCATATTCATGCCTCAAGTGATTTGAAGAAATGATCTACATATGTATTCTCAAAATGTAAACTTTCGCTCTTCGGAAATGACTGCACCACTGCTACTTGCAGTACAAAGAAGATCAACCCCCCCATGAAGGAGCTTAAATAAACCAGCGTGCTGCCCTGACGGTCGAAACCCCATACCTCCTTGCCTTTTTCAATGGAACGGTACATCCAGTTCAAGAAGGTGCCATCCTTCTGGAAATTGAACTCGTTCGGCAGGGGTAGGTTTTCCATGACCGCATACAAGATGATCCTGAGTGTCGATGGATCTCCCAGTGTTTTTTCGAGGTAGAATTTAACAAACGCCTGCAATTGGGCTTTAAAATCTTCTTTGTCCCATGCTGGAGTTGCAGAATGGACTGGCTGTTGATCGATGATCTCTCGGACAACCGCTAACAGCAGGGCTTCCTTGGTGGGGAAATGCCTGTAGATCAGGGCCTCATTGATCCCGGCCTCCCGGGCGATATCCCGCATCGAGACCGTCTTGAACCCCTGGTCGCGGATCAGGTTAAACGCATGCTGCAGGATCTGCCTCCGGCGTTTCTCTGCAGTCATTCGTGTCGCAATCGTACCAGGTTTATTCATGGCTCTCTTGTAATTAAGTAATCGTTTACTTATTAGTATACTAAGTTCCGTTAAAATAGTCAATACAATATTCTCAATATAAGGAACCAGAATCTAGGTCAACACCCGTTTGTGGTTTTGTGGAATATCGCACTATACAATCATGCTTATTTAGTATATAATATAAGCATGATTGTAAAAGCAAATCCTATTGAGGAAATCCAGTCCATTGTAAAAAATCAGAATGGACTCCTGTTCACATCTGATCTGTTCAAACATGGAATCCCGAGGGTATATCTTTCCATCCTGGAAAATAAAGGTGAGGTTCAGCGGGTCTCTAGAGGAGTTTATTCTGGTGGTGGTGTTCTCGTTGACGAGATGGTTGTCATTCAGGCGAGATTCAAGGGAGCGCTTTTCTCGCATGAGACAGCTGCCTACCTGGAAGATCTGACGGATCGGACGCCGCTTTTTTATTCGGTCACCGTTCCATCTGGATATAACGCGACCTCCTTGAAGGCAATGGGGGTGAAAGTATATTTTGTAAATCGCAAGCTGTACAGGCTCGGATCGATCGCGTTGAAATCTCCCCATGGGAATGACATCCGCTCGCTTAATCTCGAGCGAACGATCTGTGATTTGCTTCGAAGCAGGAATCAACTTGACATCCAGCTGCTTAATGAGGCATTGAAACGATATGCTAAAAAGAGAGAGAAGAACCTGGATCTGCTTTACCAATACGCCGGGCAATTCGGGATCCAGAAGATTGTGCGGGAATACATTGAGGTCCTTCTGTGAATAAAGCGATGCAGCTCAAGGACAGGATCAAGAACCTGGCATTGAAAAACCACATCCCCGCCCAGGCAGTCTTGCAGAACTTTATGCTGGAACGCCTGCTGGAAAGGATCTCGGTCTCAATATATAAAGAGACCTTTGTCCTCAAAGGAGGCATGCTGATCGCTTCCATGGTGGGGATTGGCAGTCGGACAACCATGGACATGGATGCAACCTTGAGGAACCAAGCGCTGTCCGAAGAAACGGTTCGGGAAGCATTCTCGGAGATATGTGCGGTCCCCTTGGAAGATGGCGTGACCTTTGCCCTGGACCATATCCTTCCCATCCGGGAGGATGACGAATATGGCGGGTATCGAGTGGCAGTGGCGGCGAGGTATGAATTGATCAACACGCCTCTGAAAATAGATGTTACCACCGGCGATGTCATCACTCCCAGAGCGGTTCGCTATGAATTTCATTCGCTCTTTTCGGATAAGCGGATCAAGATCTGGGCCTACAACCTTGAGACCATATTGGCCGAAAAGGTGGAAACCATTCTCCGGCGGAGCGTGCTCAATACCCGGCCGAGGGATTTCTATGATGTTTACATCCTCGTGAAAACCAAGCGCCAGGAGATCAAGGCGAAGACGTTCGCAGCAGTGTTGAAGGCAACTTCTGAAAGAAGGGGATCCGTGCCAGCCGTTCAAGAGAAAGATAGGATATTGGAGACTATCCGGACAGATCCCACCATGCGGCGACGCTGGTCGCGCTATTGTAAGGATAACGAGTATGCTAAGGGAATCGATTTTGACGATGTGATCGGAGCAATGATCGATATGCTGAATCCAAAGTAGCCGGATTGGTGTGATTCTCTTGAAAAAACCCCAACGTGTATAAACAGTGGAAGCATTAGAAGCAGTGGAAAGTTTTGATTATTGACTCCAGAACATCTGTTCTGTATAATAACTCTAAACTTGAATTGCCTTTTGTCCAGTTTAGAGAGGTAATCTTGACGTCACCGCAGCACCTTACCATTCGAATAGCACAAGCTTCACCACTCGTTTCTCCCTAACTGGACCCCCCAAAAAAGCCACAGAGAGTAGAAATGAATATGGCAAGCAAACGCGGCAACAACGAAGGCAGCATCTACAAACGCAAGGACGGACGCTGGTGCGCCCAGGTCAGCCTGAACAGTAGACGCCTCACCAAGTACGCCAAGAGCCAGAAGGAATGCCGGGATTGGGTCAACCAGACCTTGAACAAGATCGATCACGGCCTGACCATTGCTGGTGCGAACATTTCCCTGGCGCGGTACATGGAGAGCTGGATCGCCGGAAAGGCGCTCGCCCGAGGACCGAGCACGGTGAAGAACTACCGCAAGTACATGAGGATGTACATCCTGCCTGCCTTGGGCCGGATGAGACTGGATGCGATCACCCCCGCCCATGTTCGCCAGCTTTTTCTGCAAATGCAGATGGATAATAGAGGTGAACGCACCATCCAATATGTGCACGTCACCCTGCACTGCGCCTATGAGCAGGCGGTCAAGGAAGGCCTGGTCGGCCGCAATCCCCTGGATGCCGTTGAACGGCCCAAGGTAGAGCCTCAGGAGTTCAAGGTCTTCACCGAGGAACAGGCCCGCATCTTCATGGCAGCCGCCAAAGGCCATCCCCTGGAAGCGCTGTTTTTCCTGGCCCTGACCACCTCGATGCACAAGGGCGAAATCCTGGGCCTGATGTGGACGGACGTGGACTGGGAGAAGAGCGTCCTGCGAGTCGAGCGCCAGCTGCAGCCGGTCAGCGTCGGAGGAAGTGCGCTGGTTCCCACCAAGACCAAGGCCGGTAGACGAACCATCATGATCGGCAAGGTGGCCATCGCACTGCTGAAGGAGCACCGCGAGAAGCAGGAACTGCAAAAGGCCGTGGCCGGTGACCGCTGGAAGGAGCACGGCATGATCTTCACGACTTCCATCGGCACCTACATCGACCAAACCAGGATCTCGAGGGCCTTCAAGCAGATCCTACAGGAAGCCGGTCTACCCGACCTGCGCTTCCACGACCTGCGGCACACTTCGATCTCGATCCAGCTTGATAACGGCATACCGGTCAACACGGTCCAGAGCAGGGCGGGACACTTGAAAGCGAGCGTCACGACCGATATTTATGGACATGCGATGGCCCGTTCCCAGTAACAGGCGGCCCAGATCATTGAGGGCATTGTGACACCGCCCACAAATGAGTTGCAGTAGGGTTGCTGTCGGTTTTTGCCCCCGGGAAGTGGTTCCCCCATATTTGGTACGGTAGCGTACTTAAGCACCGCCGAATATGGGGGGTGCCATACAGTCGTGGAAGCTATGGAAAGCGGACGCCCTTACTCATAATCGTTTGATTGCAGGTCCCCTATCAGGGATGATACCCAAATCCTTCTGGGCTTACTTTACAAACACACGACCTCTCAGGATTTCATACAGAACACTGATAAATCTATTACCGATCATGTTCTCCAAATAATCTATAATATTTTTGTACAATTCACTTTTCCGAATAAATAAAGAGAGGTAAGCATTGAAATCTCTATTAAAGTCATTTATGGCAATCCAGGTATGGATGTATCGGCGTTCAGGGGGCAAATTGGGTGGAAAGATGCGCGGGTTTAAGGTACTCCTGCTTACCACCATCGGACGCAAGAGTGGCAAGACATATACCACGCCCCTGGGTTGGTTTGACCATGCAGAGGGCTGTGTCATTGTGGCCTCGAATGGAGGGCAGCCCGCTAACCCGGCATGGTTCTACAACTTGAAAAAAAACCCGCAAGTTACGGTGCAGGTGCTGGATCAGATCATACCCGCCACTGCCGAAGTGTTAACCGGTGAAGCCCGTGCGCAGGCATGGCGCCAGGTGATCGCTACAGCCCCCTCGTATGCCGATTATGAGAAGCGAACCACGCGGGAAATTCCGTTGATCCTGCTGCAGCCTGACAAATAAACGGATTTTTATCCGGAAAATTTCACGAAAACGTAGCCAAATTGGAATGGAACCTAAATACGGTCGGTCGCCGGTCTAAATCTTTCCGAGCCCACTTATGAGACTGCGTACCCTCTTTGAAAGGTATGCAGTCTTTCTTATCCTTGGCAACGGTTGATGCGAATTTACTAAATAAAAAGCGATTTGAATCTACTTGGAGTTAACGATCCACTTTTTTTCTCACAAAGACAATGAACTATGAAAACAGTAGAAAAATCTTGCTTGACCTGAGAAAATGCTTTCAGACAAATCTGAACTCTGATTGCATTGAGTCCGATTTAGAGAGACAGGTATGGTATCACTGAAACACCCTGCAGGTGATTGCCAGCCCATCCCGTTTTCCCCTCTGGTCAAAACGCAAACCAGCCAGAAATTCCTCGACATCCAAGGTATTCTGACTGGTTTTGTCTAAATTCTATGCCCCCAAGCGGGTGTTGTATATACGGATAATCCAAAGTCGAGAGGGCAACTAGTAACGTGAACTATCAGGTGATGATCGATCTTATCAGCATCGATCTTCCGCCGGAAATTTCACCGTTCCCGCACCTTGTTGCAGCGCGTTGGTATAGGTTATCATGGTTTTTATACTCTTATGACTGAACAATTCCTAGACCGTGCAAATTTCATCGCCATTCTAAAGGAACTGATTGGCATATAAATAATGCTTGTTGTGAAGAAGCTCCATCAATTGGTCAAGCAATTATTTTGGGGTGTCTTTCTATCCTGGCATTTTCAATTTCAGTCAATGCTATAATTTTGCCATCATATTTTAATACATGGCCGGATGACCACCAAATATTTAGGATTTTATACGGTTTGACGATTAGGCATTATACGATCTGCTGATTCAATAGTTCGGCGGTTCACAAGATTTGGTAGTGTGAGAATAATCAATAAGTCGGTGCTATGAGAAATGCAGTAATCGTTCTGTGGCGTTCCAAACGCAAACTTATTCTGGTGGTAGGCATGCTTTGCCTTGTAACCGTGCTTGCTGCAATGGCGGCAGGTATTGTCTTCACGAGACAAGCAGCGCCGGCACTACCCTGAACCCATACGACCCGGCCCGCTTTGGCTTGCCCGGTTATATCCGTGGCTATAAGTTGCTGGCGGTCTTCACCTCGGATAATCTAGCTTGCATGAGCAAAGGCGAGACCCGTTTGATGTTGCAGGCAACCGCGCCTGACGTTGAAGCGTTTTTAGCGACCAGTAATCCAACTCGCAACAATCTGGAAGCCATTCAAAAAGATTTGGAGCAGCACGGCAAGAATGTGGAGATTGAGATAGCTGGTCCCGGTGTAACGATTGAGACGGTCATTAGCGAAAACGCAAAATGGAATGAGGGCATGAAGGAATATGGCGGCGAGCAAACCGGTGGTCCCGCACCAACTCCGCAAACCACTGGAGTGCCATGAGATGGGACCATACCTTTTGAGCAATTATCATCGCCTTCATAGCTCCAACATAGCCTCCAGGCGGACCTTTGGAAAGGCACCAATGACAGGTAGCGGCTCTGCTGCTCGGAAACGGCGTTGATTTGCCAGAAATGGCACAATAATGTGAAGAAGTCTCGCCAGGACCGCCGCTGCTGCTTCGTTCTAACGGCCCCCCCATTCCTTTGCGATCCTACATAAAAATAACACAATTCACTGATTGATTTGTTATCAACTTTGTGCAATAATAACATTGCTCTTGATTGGCTGCCCCCCTCAGCCAGTCAAGGGTATTTTTTTTGTTCCAGGCGGTTGACCCTACTCTCCCCAGTCTACTCTCTTATATGCACTCAATTTTTATTGGATAATGGTTACCTATCTCAAGATAAAGTGAGGTACAGGCCAGAAACAATGCGGAGCCGACCAACTTCCAGCCTATACCTCCCTTTGGATTTTTACAGGCCGTCAACCAGGTTGCCTGCTGCGAGAACTATAAATGCGACCAACTCCAGCAGGAAAGCGACGGTTTGATGGAACTTCACTACATAGAGGATCACGCCGATTACTGCCACTGCAACGGCAATCCAGAATGTGATCATCTTGGGTGTACTGAGTTTCATTATTCACCTCCAGGGCGTTTGAATAAATGATCGTCATGGCTCCGTAGCCATCCGGCTAGTCGTTGAAGACCATTCATAACCTCATCTCGACAATTCTGCAATGTGGAAAAATGTCATGCTTATAGTAGCACGAATTTTTCTATTTACAAGCATAAAGCCCTTGATTAGCTGCCACCCTCAGCCAATCAGGAGCATTTTTTATGCTATCCTTTCACCTGCGGGGTTGATTTTTGGTATCACCCACGCACCCAAATTGCGCGATAATGATTACATATTGTTCTAACCGAACAATATGAAGGAGTGTTATGCCTGACTTTATCACTCTGCTATGCCCATCCTGTGGAGCAAAACTGAATATCACGGAAGATATTGATTGCTACACATGTTCCCATTGTGGCCAGGAGCATATTGTCAAACGCAGCGGGGGAATTGTAACCTTATCGCCAGTGGTGGATGCCATCAACCGGGTAGGAACCGGGGTCGACAAAACGGCTGCAGGGCTGGTCATCGTCCAGCTAAAAAAAGAGATCGAAGAGCTAAAGGCCATTCAGGATAAATTCGCTGCACTAAATCCGCGCCCTTCAGTAAGGCGCTTCAATGTGATCATGGTAGTGTTAGGGGTAATAGTCCTTCTGAGTTCAGTTGCCGTTTATTTGATGGGTATCAACGGCGTCTGTCTCTTGTGCGTTGGGGCCGTGTTACTCATTATCGGCCTGGTTCCCATTCTTCTTCTTCCCCGTAACAAGAGGTTCTGGGATAGTACCAGCGGCGAAACGCTGAAGGCTTTGACCAAAAAGATTGGTCATAAAAGCGACGACCTGGAAAGGGCCAGGGAAATGGTGAAATAGATAGGAGACTAAAGCCCTTTTTACCGATGAATTATTTATGGGAGAATCACCATGGATATAATCAGAGTGTCTGCAACCTCCCGTTCGGCCGCAGTAGCTGGAGCAATCGCGGGGGTTATTCGGGAACACAAGCGGGCAGAAGTTCAGGCCATCGGTGCTGGAGCGGTCAATCAGGCGATCAAGGCTCTGATATTAGCCACCGGTTACTTGAAAGGCGATGGCATTGACATTGTCGCCATCCCAGAATACGTGGAAGTAGAGATTGAGGAAAAAGTCCGTACGGCGATCAAATTGGTCATCGAACCCCGTCAGGTTATTTCGACGGATCCTTTACCCAGCTAGCACGCCAACCACCAATAACCGTGACCGCCTGCACCGTTACGATTTCCAGCCAGATTTTTCCGCTTCCGCCCGTAAGTTCCAGGCGCTTGCGATCCTACACAAAAATGACACAATTCGCTGATTGATTTGTTATGCACTTCGTGAAATAAAGAGGTTGCCCTTGATTGGCTGGCCCCCCTCAGCCAGCCAGGGGCACTTTTTATTGCATGCTGCTTGACCGTACTTCACATATTATCTATACTGTAAACAAAAATATTGTTATTTTAATGCCGTCTAAAAACCTAAATGGTTTGGTGGTTATTCGGGCCGCCTATAAGCAGTTAGGCGGTCTGCAAACAACCCTCGGGAGTATGAATTGTGGCAACCCTTCATCTCATGGTTGGACTTCCTTGTTCGGGAAAAACAACCCTGGCTAAGAAACTTGAACATGAGCTGCCGGCGCTTCGACTGACCACCGATGAGTGGCAGGTACGTCTCTTTGGTCAAGATGCGGAAGAGCCAGAACACGATGCTCGCCATAATCTGATCGAAGCCATGCTATGGAATATTGCTAGCAGGGCATTGGAATTGGGAACAAATGTAATTCTCGACTTTGGCTTCTGGGCTCGAGAAGAACGTGAAGATTACCGATCGCGAGCGAAGAGCCTTGGAGCCAGCAGCGAAGTACACTTCCTTGATGTACCGGAAGATGAGCTATTGAGACGACTGGAAGTCAGGGATTCGCAACCTTCGCAAGATAGTTTTCAGATTCTTGAAGAAAGGATGAAGCCCTGGATCGTGTTCTTCCAGAGACCGACGTCTGACGAACTTGACCGAAGAGAATAGGAATATAGCAAGGCCGCCTGACTCCGGCTCCAGCAGCCACGCTTTTCTTAAAATTCCATGACCTCTCAGAAAATATTATCCGTATAAACAGTGCCCCCAAGGGGGTGTTGGATATACGGATAATACAAGGATGAGAGGGTGCTAAGATTAGAGCAGCTGGATATTTAGATGTCGAAGCTACCCGAAAGGTTATTACCTGGTTAGGATGACCGGTTATCGGATCCGATCTCGGTCACTCTGAAGACATTTGAGCTAGCAGGTACCGTACACGCTGTACTAAGTCACCAGGTTTAAGCACTATGATTGATTCTACGCCTGGCTGAAAATGTCGAATATTGTACGTGGTAAGGTAAACACAGCCTTCGCGCACTGCAGCAGCCAAAATGGGTAGATCCTTGGCCTCAGCAGCCTTTGACAACGCCTTTATTTTGGCCACGGTCGGATCCGAAACCACATGAAAACAATGGCTCACTAACATCTGAAATGCCGGCATTGCGGCCAGCATCTTTTCTTCCAAGGTACGTTCAACCTCGGTGATGACTTGTTCACTCGCCACCGCTTCGATCAATGTGATTTCTGCCATACGGAGGATCACCAAACTGGCACTATGCTCGTTTGGTGAAGCTGCACCCGCAAAAAGCACATCAGCATCTACGAAGATGCGCGGTTTAGGCGGGTTGTTTGCCATACTTTTCCTTATTGTACCGTTCGCGTTGTTTACGGAGATCAACCAAGAGTTCATCAACGCTTAGGCCAGCTTCCAGACGAATCCGTTCGATCTCGTTAGCCAGCTCCGGAACCATTGGCACCATCGGTACAAATACAAAGATTCCGTCAAGATCCACTAGGCGGAAGATTTTCCCGTTTTCGATATGGTACTTTTCACGGAGTTCGGCAGGGAGTGTGACTACACCACGTTCTCGGACTTGAATTGTGAGTTCCATGTCTCTCCTTCATATGTATATCTGCCAATGCAGAATTACTGTAATTACAGTATATCAGATCCTTGGCAGAAATTCAAGCTCATATTTCAGATCTTGGTTTAAACAAGAACCCCGGCATATTCCGGGAATCCTCTTGTCTAACTATTATCCATATATACTGTGCCCCCAAGGGGGTGTTGTATATACGGATAATACAATGGCGAGAGGGTAATAAAAACATTGTTCTGGATAAATCTGGTTTGTATGGCGATGGAATCGGAATTATTTCACACCGGAAAGATAAGTGTCTGCCAGGTCATGCCGATCTGGATAAAGATGCAAGGCGAATGAAGTGCCACAGGAATGAAAGGTGGAGGTACGGGCTCGCGCTCACTTCGAAACGGCACAGCGGAAGCCGGACCAATCCATGGAGTCTTTGGGTACGTTATAGAGGCGGTGCCAGGAGGTGACGTGTTCGCCGTTGTTATCCTGGCTGGATCCCCACCCGCCGCCGCGCTGCACGCGTCCGTCCCCGCTTTTGGCCCCGGTGGGGTTTTGAATGACATTTGGTGCCTGCACGGCGTCATCCGCGTAGCCGTTGCCGGCTAACCAGTCCTGCACCCACTCGGCCACGTTGCCGATCAGGTCCAGCGTGCCATACGGGCCGGCGCCGGCCGGGTAGCTGCCGACCGGGGCGAGGAATTTATAGCCGTCGTCGAAATTGAAGGTGTCCTTCATTAGTGAAGACAGATGCTTGTCGGCCACATTGGCACGTGTCTCGTCGAGGGGTTCGTTGCCCCAGGGATAATTGCGGCCGTCCGTGCCGCGCGCCGCCTTTTCCCATTCCGCCTCGGTGGGCAGACGCCGGCCTGCCCACTTGCAGTAGGCCACGGCATCGTTCCAGCTCATCTGCGTCACGGGATAATTATCCATTCCATTGATGCTGGTGGCCGGTCCCTGCGGGTGCTGCCAGTTCGCACCGGAAACCCATTTACCATCGCACGTTCCATCGCACTTTGAAAAATCCGTAACTAAACCGGAGCCTTTCTTCTGGGCGGTGGTCACATATTTGGTCGCCGCAACGAATTTGGCAAACATGGCGTTGGTCACCTCGGTCTGGTCGATCCAGTAGGCGTCCAGGTAGACCGGCGCGAACAGATGGTCTTCATCACTGACATCGCGCGGCGCACCCATGATGAACTGGCCGGCGGGTACGAAGTCCTCCAGCATGCCGTCCATTGGTGAAGTGCGCGTTTTAACAGTAATGGGGCCGGAGCTGGGGGTTGCCGCGTACACATAGCCACCCGTGGATTGTAGATTGATGGAAACGCTAGTCCGGGTGGAAGTCTCCGTGGCTATGATGACGGCCATTTTCAGGTCGTTCTTCTTCCAATTGCTCATATAGTTGCTTGAGAGGTCCACTGGCTGCCCGTCGGCGGTCCAGCCGGCGGCGGGAAGCTGTTTTTTATAAAAAGCCTTGACCGTGTTGATATCCGCATCGACCATGAAGATGGTCATCCCGTTGGCGACATTCTGCACTTGCGCGCCCGGGTAGATCGGTACATCTTGGGGCAACTGGGGGACGATCGTGACGGTGGAGATGAGTTCCGTGCCGGTTGCCTGGGCCGGCAAGGCGGTTACCCCGGCTGCTGTCGGCGGCGGAACGGCGCCGGGTGTGGCTGTTTGGAACGAGCAGGCCAGGATGGCGGAGGCCAGCACGAGCATGCCGATGGTTGGTGGATGGTAGTGTCTCATATATTCCTCCTTCCGAAATTTCACGTCGGGTGATTGCTGTCTTCACAAATCGCCCATGGTATAGATTATACTGCGCTCTCATTCATCGAATTCCTGAGATACATTCGGTTTTAGGCGCTGAAGGATGGTTTCCGGGTATTCATAGCAATCCTCGGGGTCTTTCCAGCAATCCTGAACCATCTCAAACAACATCTAGATTAAATGCGAACCACGTCTCGTCTGGTTCTTCATTCGACATTCCCCGCCCGGGCCATTGTCTCTTTCTGCCTCAACCGTTACGCCAAAATGCAATTGTGCGATTTACTTTGGTGTTGAGTTGATCAATACTAGCAACAAAAGACCATATGGAACCTATGTCCCAAATGGTCTGTATGGTACCCCCAAGCGGGCTCGCCTGCACCCGGAACGGTCGAACTGCTGTTTGGGCCTTTAGAGGGCCTCATCTTTGGCACTAAACAACCCATAAAGGGTGCCATAATATCCTCCTCTGTTCTTACTATGGCAAAAAGGAAATCCTCCCTTATACCTTTCCACTAAACGCCGCTGATGGTGTTGATCAACGGCACCCCTACCACCACCAGCACCGTGATCACGAACGGCATGAAGTAGAAGATCGCCGCCATCACGCCCAGGTTCGAACCCAGTTTTTCGGCGCGTGTCTCCGCCTGGGCGATGAACTCATCCGCGAAGGCCTGGGCCAGCGATTTGAGCAGCGACTGCACCTGCACGCCGCGCCCGACAAACCCCAGCTGGATCGCCAGGGAGACCAGGCCCGGATGGCCGCTCTCATCCGCTGCGGCGCGCAGGAAACCGGCTCCGCCGTCTTCGCCGATCAGGGCTTTGCCTGCGCTGGCATCCAGCACGCCCCGCAGCCAGGTCGCCACCGTCCCGGTGCCGGAGGCCGCCCGCCGCACGATCGCATCCAGGCCTGCGCCGCTGGCGGATTCGGCCGCCATCAGCTGCACAAATTCGGGCAGTTCCTGGGCGATGCGCAGGCGGACCGTTTCGGCCCGGGTGTGCAGGTCCGTGCTCGCCAGCGTCCAGCCGATGAACAGGCCGCCTGCCAGGGCGATGGTGGAACCCAGGGCAAGATCGGCCGCCAGGCCAACGGCCAGCGTGATCAGCACCTGGCGGCCAAAGACGGCCGCCGCCGGGCGGTTCTGGAAGCGGCCATCGGCGAAGGCGGCCCAGTACAGATCAGAGCGGATCCGGGCGACGTAGGCCGGGACGAAGCGTTCCAGCAGGCCGTCCACCTGCTGCTCCGCCCGCCTCGTTTTCTTCCGGGCCGGCTGCTCCGCCTTCGAGATACGGGCTGCGGCACGCTGGTCCACGACCTCCACGAAGCGGTTGATCAGCACGCCGGAAAGGGCGGCGACCAGCAGGGAAATGAGTACGATCTGTAATTCCATTTACACTACCCTCCGGATCTCCTTGCGCATTTGCAGGAAGCCTAACAGCATGACACCCATGGCAATGGCGATCACGAACTGCACCGTTCCTGCCCGGAAGGATTCGGCGGTGGCCGGATCAGACGCCATCATGACCAGCACGCCCAGCATGATGAGCGGGATCATTTTGGCGGACTGCAGGGCCTGGGCGGCCCTGGCGCGCGCATGGTTGCGGACGGAGATGACCCGCTGGATCTGCACGGCGGCCTCGGACACGACCGTGGCGTACTGCCCGCCGCCGGCGCGCAGATAGCTTTCCAGCAGCATGGCGACGGTGGCGAGGGACGCTGAAGCCGAGCGTTCGGCCAGCTTCCGCATGGCCACCTGGGCCTCGCCAGTGCGGATGTCTTGAGCAGCCTTGACGAGTTCGGCGGTCAGGGGACTGTTTTCCGGGAGCGATTTCCCGGTCGTCTCCAGGACCTCGTCCAGGCCGCGCCCGGCCTGCAGGCCGGCCGAGATGCGCGAGAGTGCCAGGGGCAGGTGTTCGTCCATGCGCAGGCCGCGGCTCAAGGCGCGCTCATTCAGCAGGAGAGTCGGAAGGAACCCCAGTATCCCGCCGAGCATGACCGCCGGCAGTCCCGGCAGGAAAAAGCGCCAGGCCAGGAGCACCCCTGCCAATGCGAGCCCGATGCTCGCCAGGCGGAACTGCGAGTCGCTCAAGGGCCAGCCTGATTCGGAAAGCTTCCGGGCCAGGGAGCCGGCCGGCAGGCGGTAAAGGCTGTCCCCTTTCAGCAGCGGCCTCTCCGCCTCGTGCAGGCGGGCCTGGGTTCTGGAGGACAGGAATGCCCAATGCCCGCTGAGCTGCCAGGCGATGATCAGCGTGATGACCGCGATCAGGCAGGCGATCATGGCCATCTGAAGGGTTTCACTCATACGCGTTTCTCCGCTTTATCCACTTCTTCCACCACCTTCCGCCAGCCCGGGCTTTCCGGGGTGGAGACTTCTTCGTCGTACCGCCACAAGGGCACGATCTGCAGTTCTTCTTCTTTGGATTGCTTGTCCAGGCGGGCGATGCAGGTCACCCGTCGCTCTTCGTCGAGGATGTTGATCTGCACGAGCAGGTCCACGCTCGAGGCGATCATGCGCGCCGCGTCGTGCGGCGAGACGCCCTTCTCACTGCCGAGCAGCGTGGCCAGCCTCTGCATGGCTTCGAACGGGCTGTCCGCATGCAGGGTGCAGGCGCCGGCATGGCCCGTCATCATGGCCCTCAGAAGCGCCATGGCGGCGTAGCCATCCCGCACCTCGCCCACGATCAGGTAATCGGGGGACATGCGCATGGCGTCGTCCACGCCGTCCGCCAGGCTGTAGGCCGGCACTTCCGAGCCGACCACCTTCTGGCGGGCTTCGATGGTCTGGACGGTCTTGCGGTCGATCCAGATCTCCTCCGGGTCCTCGATCTTCACGATCCTCCATCCCTCCGGCAGGTAGTTACATAACGCCGAGAGCAGGGTGGTCTTGCCGGTGCGGGTCGCCCCGCAGATCAGGATGCGCAGGCCTGCCTGCATGGAGCTGCCCAGGAAGGCCATCATCTCGCCTGACATCAGCTTCCGTTCGAGCAGCCAGGACGGGCGGACCGGTTTCTGTTCGAACAGGCGGATGTTCACGGACGGGTAGCCCTTCCCGGGGGCGATGACCGGATGGAGCACCTTGATGCGGCCTCCGCCGGGGTTGTGGCGGGTGGCCGGCAGCTTGGCGTTCACGGATGGCGTGGCCTCATTGGCGGAGCGCGACTGGGGGCCGAGCAGCAGGTTCAGCACCCGCCAGACTTCCGCCGCTTCCACCTCCAGGCCGGTGTCTTCCCAGCGCACGCTGCCTTTCTTGATGACCTGGATCAGGCCCGAGGAATAAATGGTGATCTCGGAAAGGTCCGTACGGGCAGGCGGCAGCAGCAGATCCAGGAAACCCAGGCCCATCACGCGCCGGGCGACCTCCCCGGCGATGTGTGACTGTTCGGCGCTTGCGGGCGGGAGGCTGGCCGTGCGGAAGGCCGCCGCCACCAGCCCGCCGATCCGGGCCGTCACCTGCGACCGCTCCGACCCATCCGGCGAACGCAGCAGGCTTCCCGGGAACTCCCGGTTCACCGCATCGATGACCTGGTCAAGCAGGGACTGGCGGACTTCCGGAGCCAGGCTGCCCGGGGCAGGAGAGTCGTCAAGCAGGGCCATCACCATGGGAACTACTCCACGCTGGGGCGGATCTTGATCCGCCCGATCTTGAAGGTCTTGCGCAAGCTGCCTTCCCCGCGGGCGGAACCGTAGAAGGTCTCGACCAGGGTGGCTGCGGCTTTTCCGAGGGTCTCGGATGCGCTCGCGGCCGGCCGGGTGTCGTCCTGGGCGCGCGGGATGCCGGGGTCATAGTCAACCACCGCAAGGACCGGCGGGGACCAGCCGTGGTACCTGGCCAGCTCCGAGGCGAAGGCCGGGGCGGTGTAGATGGATTTCGCCGTGCGCTGGTTCAGGATGGTGAAGAAGGCCTCGTGGCCGAAGCGGTGCTGGGCGCCCACCACTTCGGTCAGCAGCTTGAGCACGTGCCCGCAGGCGCGCACGCCCTCCAGCGTGGGACAGCGCGACGAGGACCACGGTGTTGGCCACCCGCAGCGGTTGGAGCATCCAGGCGGATTCGTCCGAAGGCAGATCCAGCAGGATGGCGGCGTAGTGGTGACGGTAGGCCTCGTTGACCAGGTCGTGAATTTTGCCCTGTTCGGATTCGCGTGTGGCGGCCGCATAGGCGGTCGATTCGGGTGGGGCAATGATGCCATCCAGCCCATCTGCCGTGGTCTGGATGGCATCCTGGAAACCGCCTTCCGTGCGCTGCAGGTATTCCGCCGCAGAGGGGGCAAAGCGCGTCCCGAGCCGGAGCGGGGCGCAGGTCGGCAGGTCGAAAGAGAAAAGCAATGTGCGGATCGAACGCCTGGCTGCGAGCTCGAAACCCATCGCTTCCGCCAGCGTCGAGCGCCCAACCCCGCCCTGGGCGGAGACGAACGCGATCACGCGGGTTCCCACGGCTGCCATCCGGGAACCGCCGGCCATGCCCTGCAGGGGAGCCGCGGAACGGGTGAGCGCATTCTCCGTGTTGAGGAGGCTGAGGGCCTGGGCCAGCACTTCCTTCGGGGCGGCCGGCAGCACGTACACCTTGCGCACCCGGTCCATGCCTTCGAAGACGCCGGAAAACTGCGCCCAGTTCGGAGGCAGCAGGACGATCACGACCGCCCGCTGCAGCTTTCCCAGGATGGACTTCAAGCCATCCGGGCCGGCGGCGATGTCCGCGTAGACGATCAGGAGGGCGGGTTCGCTTTCTTTCAGGGCCTCCAGGAAGGCCCGCCAGGAATTGCTGAGCATCGCCAGGACGAAGTTCGAACTGGAGGCGACCAGGCCGGTGTACTCGCGCGAGATCTGGTTCAGGTCCGGGCCGGCGATGCCGATGGGAAATTTTTCAGCCATGGAAAACCTTCCTTCCGATCAGGGATTCAGATGGTAGCCGGTCATGCCCTGGTAAAGCTCGGACAGGTCGATGGCCGGTACAGCCTCGACCCGGATGGTCAGGCCATCGGCAGGCTCGAGCGCCAGGTGGATGACGGCGGTCTGGTTCAGGAGCGCCAGGAGTTCGGCCGGGCTCGCCAGGAGGCCGGGTGCGACCTCTACTGGTGTCAGCGGGGCTTCGAGCAGGATGACGCTGTTCTGCTGCGCTGAGGCGGTCGTGTTGGCCGGCAGGAAGGAATCGCTGTTTGGGCTTGTGACCGCCTCCTCGTAGCGGAAGGACTGGGGCACGACCAGCACCTTGAGCCCGGTGATGACGATGCGCGCCGCAGAAGAAACCGGCGGTTGGGGAGACGGGAGGAGAGGCATAGGAGTGGCTGTCGCCCCTGCCGATGGAGCCGCCGCAGGCGCTGCGAGGGCCGGGCTGGTGATCGACTGCAGAGCGTTCTGCTGGATGCCGGATGGATCGACCACGGCGATGACCGCCACGGTCTGGCCCGGGCGCAGCACACCGGCCAGGCCGGTGGCCTGGTCCACCTTGATCGAGATGGCCACCGTGTTCTCGGCCAGTTGGGCCGGGATGCCGCTCGCCGCGCTCGAACTCACCGGCCACGTAGGCGGTGATCGGGTCTCCGGCGACACGGGCGGTGGTGAGCACCTTCCCTTCCGCCTCGGCCAATGTGGCATAGGCGCCATTCGGTACGGCAGCCCCGGGCAGCGTGTGGATTTCGAGCAGGTCGACCGTCAGGCGGGTGCCGGCAGGCAGGTCGCTCTTCGCCACGACCACCTGCCTTGGGACCACCACGCCGGAAAGCAGGGCGTAGGTCAGGATGAAAGCCAGGAGAGCCAGCCCGGCGACGACCAGATAGGAGCGTTTCATTTCGGTTCCTCCAGAAGAGCTTGAAAGACATGCTGCTCATTCAGGAATTTGTGCCCGTAAAACAACAGGCGGTCATACCCATCCTGGATACCAGCATACGAAAAGGCTTTCCGCAAGGAAAGGAGAAGGTCCCGGATCCCAAGCATGTCTGCCAGGATCCTGTCTTTTTCCGCTTTGTTCTGACAGTGTTCCAATTTGGACAGGAATGTGTTCGCCTGCGAATCTGGCAGGGCGTGCGCCATGCCTGCCGTGAACAACTCGATGTCCCGTTCGCCACCCAGGTCGATGATGGCAGAAATGGGCGCCAGGAAGTCAAATAGGGTGGCTATGAAATTGAGTGCAGCCACCCGCTGGGAATCTTCGCTGACAAGGTTGAGCGCGATCAGGAGCGCCTCCGTCAGATCGTTCAGCTCCTTCCTCTTTTTCAATTCCTGAAAGCCCCGATGAATATTTTCGAATTCCTGCAGTTTCAGTTCGAGCATGTCGATGTCCTTGGTTGATGGATTTATTGGAAATAGGAGGCGATCTCCTCGTCCGAGGGTTCGCGGGTCGGGAGGATGAGCGGTTCGACCAGGTAGGGTTCGGTCTGGAGCATATCGGCGGTGTAGCCGAGCTTGGCGATGGCCATGCCCACCGGCATGCGGGCGAGGAAGCGGTCGTACTCCGAGTTCACGAAGCCCTTTGTGTTGCGGGCGATGTGCGCCAGCACCGCCTGGCGGTCCCGGTCGTTCTTGGTCTGGCCGAAGAAACCGTTGTTGCAGGAGGACAGGATGCCGGGAGGCAGTTCCGAGACGCTCTGCGCCAGGACGTGCAGGAAGCACTGGTATTTGCGGCCATCCCGCCACATGTCCAGGAAGATCTGGGCGGTCTGGTCGGCGCTCGGACTGTCCCGGTCGGAAGCGGAGCCGACCTCCACCCCGGAAAGCACCTTGTTGGCCTCTTCGAAGATGATCTGCATCGGTGGGAACTTTGCCCCGGACAGCGTCTCGCGCCGTCGAACAACGGCATCCAGGTACAGGATGGAGGCGGCCAGGGACAACAAGGCGGATTTTGAGAACTCGTCCATTTCCGCCCCGCCCTCGATGACGGTCACACCCCAGGGGTCGTCCGACGGTCCAAGCAGCCCCAGGTCTTCCACGGCAATGGTGTTGTGACCTTCGCCGTACATGCGCTTCATCTCTCCCTCCGCCAGCGGCTCCAGGCGGAGCAGCACGCCTTGCAGGGAGGAGCGGCTGGCCTGGTCCTTCTGACCAACCGTCAGGAACAGGCCGCGCAGCAGCGCCACCCAGCTGGCCAGCGAGACACGCCGGCTACGGTATACCGCCAGCGCCTGACGCTCGAATGGTTCCAGTTCCACAAGCTCAAGACCCCGGGTTTTCCTTTCCGGCAGATTGCGCTCCTTGCGTGCGAGGTTGATCGCCTCTTCCTCGGTTTCGTTGGTAACGTACGCCCACTTGATCAGATCATCGCCGGCTTGCTCGCCCTTTTTCTTTTTGGTGTCCAGCTCCAGGACCGTGCGATCATCGAAAGGCAGGACGCCGTTCACCTGGTACAGGTGGGTCAGGCGGTCACGCAGGAAACCCAGCTGTCTCGGCCCCATGCGCCCGGCGTTGGCACACAGCTCGCAAACCAGGTTGCGGTAGCGAACAGGGTCGATCCTTTTCGGGATCTGCAGAGGATTCCAGCGGATCGGTCGCACTCCACCTGGATGCAGCTGGCGGATATCCACCCGGCCGGCCAGACCCGGCCAATGCAGGGCTTTGCGCCAGCCCTGGCCGAAATCCAGCACGATCGTGCGGTAGTGCCAGTGCAGGGTGGTCTCGAAGGCCAACCGTTCCGCCGCCACGGACTTGCCGAAGCCGGTGTCTCCCACAAAGGCGGTGTGGAAATGACGATCACCTGTCAATCGCAATATGTTGTGGCTCAACGCTCCCCGTTCCGTTGAATACTGGCGGGCCAGGGCTACTTCACCGGGCATGTGGGGGTCAAAGGCAAAGGGAGGAATGGCCTCCTGGACCGTGCGGGCCAGGCCTTCCTCGAAGAGACCGGGGGCCATGTACGCAGCCGCCTGCAGCATGGTCAGGAGGGTCGAAATCGGCGTAGGCGGTCATGGCTTCGGGGATATGGATCTCGCGTGTCGAGGGCACCATGGCCTTGGCATGCAGGCGCAGGTAGCTGTCTTCTGCGGGTGCCAGGGTGCGTGTCTGCACGCCCGTTACCACATCCTCAGTGCCGTGAAAGGCCTCCGGGATGAGCGTCAGGAGCGCCTGCCGGCCGCGTTGCGTGCCGGCCAGGGCGTATACGTCGGTATAGAAACCACCTTCCAGGGTGATGGTGTTCAGGATCTCCTGCTGCTTGCGCAGGATGTTGGTGAGCAGGATGGCTGGATCGAACTGCCACTGGTTGGCCTCCCCGACCGAGAACGAAGGCGCCAGGCCGAAGGCGATCCCCTGGGAGAAGCCCTGGCTGAGGCCGCGCGAGAGTGCCTGACCCGTGCTCTGGCTGTCCGTATGCGAGGTTCCATCCGCAGAACCGACCGTATTCGCATGGGAAGTCGTATCCGTGTCAGAATGGCTTTGTGTCTCAGAATGGGAAGCCGTGACCGAGTCGCTTACCGAATGGGAGACCGCCGTGCCGTCCGAAACAGTGTTCGTGGTGGAAGCAAACGAACCCTGCGACTGGCTGTCGAAGGAGTTATAGCCACCGCTGACACTTGCCACACCCGGCACCCCGACCGATCCGCCCACATTCCAGCCTTCGCCTTTGGTCTGTGATTGGTTGCTGCCGGTCGAATGGCCGATGGATTCCGAATGGCTTTGGGTGACCGCCGTCCCCTCGGTGTGCGTGTTGGAGATCCCGTCCGTCACGGCCGTCCCTTCCGTGTGGGAATGGGCCGTTCCGTCTGTCTGGCTCTGGCTGGCAACATGGGAAGTGCCATCCGCCTTGCCGGCTGTTTGACTCTCGGTATAGCCGGTGCCGGCATTCCGCGCGATTGCTCCGGAGAGCATCAGAGGAAGCGATGTGCCGATGTTGAACGAGCGGCTTCCGCTTTGCCAGGCCGCCCAGGTGGAGGTGTATTCGGCCAGGCCTGCCAGCATCCGGCTGGCGGATTGCATCGAGACCGGGGTCAGGAGGACCTGCAGAAGGAAGTCTTCTTCGAGCTGAGCCATGCCGCGCATGACCAGTTCATTTTGCTGCAAGGTGAACTCCTGCACGCCGTGTTTCCCGCTGGAAAGCAAAGGATCCAGGTCAGACTGGCCCCCGCGCGCATTCTCACGCGCGTCCGGATGCCCGATCGCCAGTACGCTGTACGGCATCCGCATCAGGGCTTTGCTGATCCACTCCGACACATCCATGCCAAGGGGATGAAAACGGACCTGTGGATAGGCGGCCGCCATCCCAGCCACCAGCGCGGCCGCCCCATGGATGGCCTGTGCCGCGGCTTCGGTCAGGGTTTCCCCCCGGCCAACCGCCCCGTAGCACTGGACAATGCCCAGGCGTTCGGGATGATAGATCCCGGCCACCAGGTAGACGATATCCACCCTGGCGTTGTACAGGCCGCGCAGGACGGTGCGCATCTTTGCCAGCGCACCCTGGTCACCCCGGACATTCAAGGGGATGGACGCCAGGTGCATCAGCTGCATGGCGCGATATTCATGGTAGGCCTTTCCACCCTCCCGTTCCGTGACCTCGAACCACAGGTAATCCAGCTGGGGCTTGCCGGGGGTATAGACCAGGCCATTGGCGCTGACGTCCAGGTCATCCGGGACTTCCAGGTGCGCGCCGCGAAAAGCCTGTTCGAGCCGCGGCAGCAGGGCTTCGGCTGCCTGAAGGGCGGAATTGAGACGTCCGTTGATCCACGAAAACAGGTCGGGCATGGGCATCATCCTCCTGGTTGAGTCGGTTTCTCACCCGGTCTTCGAGTGGAGAACCGGGCCTCTAGCAAATGAACAATGATCGGTCCAAGAAACAGTCCGATGGAGAGACCGGAAAAGAACAGGAAGATCGGGAGTGCAGGCATGGAACCTATCCTTGCAAAAGATATGGATGATTGCTTTCGAGGTGAGGGGTGGAGGCTGGTTGTCCAGCCTCCACGCACCTAGGGGAGGGGGACGGTGTGGGAGCCGTCCATGGCGATCAAGTCCGTTTCAGTCCAGTTGGGCAGAGGCGGAACCTGATCCACTTCGGTGGCTTGGCTTGCAGAATCGTTCGCCACCTGGGTTTTCCGGGAGCGCAGTTTCTTCACGGCCGAGATGATGATCATGACCCAGCCAGAGAGGACGATCAGCGCCGCCAGAGGGAAGATGACCCAAAAGGCCATCTGTGGAAAGGATGCAGACATGCGAGGCCTCCTGTGCCCCGTGTTCTTTACGGGGTGGTGTCTGCGCCTGCACCGGATTGCTCCGATCAGGCAACGTGGAAATACCGCCAACGTGCATTGCTGGAAGGATTCCAGCTCTCGTGATCTGTCACCCAATCGTGAAGATTGAGAGACAAAGATGAGCCTGGCAGGAGTCGAACCTGCGTTGGACCGTTTTTCGAAACGGTTGCCTAGCCTACGGCGTCAGGCTCAAACAGTGCGGCGTGCCGTGCCGGGATGGATATTCAACTTTTCCGGTGGACACATAGGCACTCTGCGCGCCGCACGCGTACCCGAAGGGCGCTCAGGATCTTGTCCGCAGCCTCTGGAGGACTTCCCCTGCCTCCGACCAGAGGTTGTACAACGGCTTGGGGTTGCGGACGAAACGGTTCAGCAGCATGGCTGCATACCCGACCGGATACAGGACCAGGACAAACAGCATGCCGACCATGGCGATGTTGCTGCGGGTCTGATCCAGGACCGCCTGGGCATCCGCACTGCTACCGAGGATGTTCGCCCAATCTGCAGGATTGGTGACCTGCAGGGCCTGCAGGCCAAAGCGCAGGAGCAGCACGAGCACGGCGTACACAAGGATGCCGGTCTTGACCCACCACAATTGGTTGAAGCGCTCTTCGGTTACGGCCAGAATGCTGATCAGGCCTGTGAACCACATGCCGGCCCCAATTGCCGGGATGGGGTATTTCGAGATCGCCGATACCACCAGCCACAGCCCAAGGATGGAAAGCGTGAAATAGGCGGCCGTGGGCTGCGAGGTCTGAACCCCGCCACGTTCATACCGGCGTGGCCTTTCGCTGGCACGGGCCTGGATGGCGGGGTCAAACCCAAAGGTAATGACCAATCCAAACAGGAGCGCAAGGATTTCCGCAACGTGGCCGGCCAACCAGTACAAGACGCACAGCAGGCCGTTCATCATCCACATGGGGACGGAAAGAAGGAGATCCAAACAACTCATGGCTGCTCGATGAGGGTGACCTCAACCAGTTCGACCGAAAACTGACCGATACCGACCTGCAGCTGACGGGGAGCGGACACTGCGGTGCCGGTCGTGCACACGGTCACGGTCGTCGAATAATTTCCGGGATCGGCGGTCTGGATGTTCGGAACCATCCTCGTCCAGGAGATGTCCTGGTTTCCGAGCAGCGCACCGGGTCCGGAGAATGAAAACGAGAAGTCGGGGTGGAGCAGATGTGCTCCAGGGTAGGCCTGGGCGAGATCGGTGAGGATCCATGCACGCGAGGCCTGCGTCAGACCTACCGAGACACGCGCAGAAGCGAGCAAGTCTGGAAATACCTGTGTGTGTTCACGGCACTCGTACCAGGTGTGGGTTTCGGTGTTCCAGTGCTGGTCGCCTGGGTGTGCCGGGCAGCCGGATCCATGGCCTGTAGCATCTCCAACGCAAACCCGGTCATCATGGCGGATGGTCTCGAAGAAGTGATACACCACCGGCGGGATCAGCACATTGACCTTTACATCCACCCCGCGCCGTTCCGGATCCTGGCCGATGACCACCGGCTTGGGCGGCGCGATTTTGCCTCCATCTCCTGAAGCGCCTGTGATCTGAATGGACCCGGTTTGAATGAAGGGGGCCCGGCATCCTGATGGAGCAGGTGTGGGAATGGGATTGGATGCGCCCGGAGGACAGCCGCCGGGAACCGCGTCACAGTTGCCTTTGGTGTATAGGAGCAGCATTGTGTAGAGGTTCTGATCGGCAATCGACGAAGAGAGCAGATCCAACGCGAAATCTCCCATTACCTCCATCGACCAAATGTTGGTTTTCCCTTCGATCACGCCCTGCCAAAACGCATTCGGATCGGAATATCCCATGGAAGCCATATCGGCGGGTGTGATGTACCCGGCCAGCATGGTTTCCAGCGCGCCGATCCCGTTACCGAGCTCCGAGCTTGCCTGGTCAATCCCCGATGCCTGCGGGTTGAGGGCCATAAAGAACAGGGTGGAGGCCGAAGGCAACACCACGATATTTCCGCTGGGGGTCAGATAACGATGATAGATGGCCTGCCCATCGATGAACGGGACATTTGGCATCCAGTTCGCATCGACATGGACCTCTCCCAGGTCGGTGAGATTGTTATAGAGAATGTCCCCATTGGCATCGACCACCTCACCCCAAGGACTGCCCTGCGGAGGTTGTGTTCCTTGCGCATGGGCGGTGATGGGGGCCAGGAGGATTGGCAGGACAAGAAATGCAAGCAGGAGCACGTTGGCTTTGTGATTCATGGGTCGCTCTTGGTCTATGGAGTGGCAGTGGGATAGGCGCTGGCTTCCTGCTGGAAGAGAATGCGGTTCATGAGCCAGATGCCGTTCATCTTCTCAACCTCGACGGATACGTTCTGAATGGGATTTTTCAGGTCCGGCCATGGCGCAGTGATGGTTACGCTTACCAGCCAGATCCTGGCATTTCCCTGCACGGAAACCAGGCGCAGGGGCGTGACTGCACATCCGGTCTGGATCCTATTCTTCCGAACCATGGCCTCAACGGATGGAGCGAAGAAATTCTTGATGGCGCGGCAGCCGGCTTCTGTGCTGTAGGCGCAGACGTGAGTCGCCCACAATTCAGGATCTTCGGTGTAATCCAGGGTGTAAAAAACCGAAGCAGCATGTACTGCCGCCTGGGCATCTGGAGCTGTGCCACCTGCATGCGTAGCGGAATCACGATGCAGCAATGGCACAATCGCCAGGGCAACGATCATCAGAATGGCAATCGCACCGATGCAGATCAGGGCTTTTTTAGCTTTCGATTGGATGGATATTTTCACGGCAGACCTCGTCGAGGAAGTTAAAGCAAAACACTGGCGGTTGGGAGAAATACGTTAGAGCAGCCCTTGGAGAAAGGCTTTGTCCAAAAGGACCGGTTCGACCGTGGACTTTCTTCTCCCAGTGCCAGTGCTGGCATCTGGTTCTACCGTGCAATCAACCGGGGATATTCAATTGTTTGCTATATTAGCACATGTGTTCTGTTAACGCAAGGGTTTTGGCATTAGAACCCCGCAGGAATTCCAGACAATAAACGCTTGCCCTACCTCACAACACTGCCTTCTGAGTACTTAACAATTGTAATTGGTTCATCTACAATATATCGGTTTACGAATTATATGAGAGAAAACCGATCTTCCTAAAAGGAATCAAAAATCTAAATGGCATCAGCCTGGAAGCTATATTGTGGTATTGCCCGCCGAGTCATGTTGCACGATGCATAACCAAGTTTCTTTTGATGTCGACCAGGAATAATTGGAAGGACACCCGATGTCTCATGAACGTATCAGCCCAACGGCATGGCTTGTTGCTTATCAAAGATCGTTATCAGATATCCCGCTCGCATCAGCGGTATTAATTGAGCTTGAAAAAATCGTAAAACAAACACGAACGACCTCCGAAATTGAAAATATGGAAGACCTGAAATCTTTCAAAATGGCGGTGATGTGGGAATCGCGCTTCAAGATCGTCAATCAAGTGCTTAAAGCATACCCTGTGGATCAATTTCTTGAGATAGCAGCAGGTTTCTCTACCAGAGGGTTGAACATGGCAAAGGACGCTCACATGACTTATGTGGAGGTTGATTTGCCAGGGGTTATCCAGGAGAAACGATACATCGTCGAAACACTTATCGCACAGGCAAAAATACCTAGGCAACCTAATTTTCATCTTGCCGAAGGCAATGCCCTAAACCTCGCCGATTTACTGTCCACCACGCGCTTTTTTGCCGATAAACCTATCGCGGTTATCAACGAAGGCTTGCTCCCTTATTTAAACCGTGCTGAACGAACGGCGTTTGCCAATAACGTTCATACGGTCATGGAGCGTTTCGGTGGCATCTGGATCACGCCAGACATTGACATACAATTGCCGGAGGCTGCGCCCGGGCAAGAGCATGGAGCGGTGAAAGTTCGGACGGAAAAGATCGAAAACCTTACCGGGATCGATGTTCTAAAAAACCGTTTCGAAAGTGAGGAAGACGCCCGCGCTTTCTTTGAACAGCTCGGTTTTCATGTCGAGCGTCACAGCTTTATGGAAGTAGCGGATCAACTGGACTTGCCCCCGCAAGGATCTCTCGCTCAAAAAGCCATTGAGCGAGGAGTTCTTTTTGTGATGACTGTAACAGGCCATTGATAGTCATGACCGAAAGATAAGCATACTCAACCCAGAGCGCTGGTGATCATCTCGTCCTACCGGCCTGGCGCGGGCTGAACCGCCGTCGGTTCAGGGCGCTGGCGGACACCGCCGCATGTCGGCTTCCGGAGGCCTTGCCCAGCTACCGCTGGCCGAGGGGCATCTTCTTTGACGGCAAATCCCATGATCATCCTGCAACGCATCGATCCCCAAAAGTGCTGTACCGCTGGTACTCGATCCGCGTCCAACCGAGGGTCTTCGTCCAACCGCTGGTCGGTGGTCCGCCCGTGGGGCAGCCTGCGAAGCAACTTCCAGCAGCAACGTGCGTTCCCTTGCGAGAGAGAGATGGATGCCAATCGGGTAGCACAACAGGTCGTCGCCCGAAAGTTACGAAGGGGGTGCACGATTAATGTCATCTTCTAACAAACTGTAAACCGCTTTATCGGGAGGCCGCAACAGGAGAATAATAATTATACGCTTATGGCTATCGATAAAGAAAGGTAAAACATGGACACGGTAACGATCTCCTCCAAATTTCAAATGGTCATTCCACGCGCGATCCGTGAAAAATGGAATATCAAACCCGGTCAGAAAGTTCGTTTGATTGTTTATGGCAATCACCTGGAGGTGGTTCCAGTGCGCGACATCCGGGAAGCGCGCGGTTTTCTAAAAGGGATGAGCAGTGACATCGAGCGAGAAGAAGAGGACCGCCTATGAATGTGATCAACTCTTCTGGCTGGCTGGAGTATTTTACTGGCGGTAGGAACGCTAATTTCTTTGCGCCCGTGATTTAAGAAACTGAAAATGTGATCGTGCCCACGAACAGTATTTTTGAAGTGTTCAAGCGAACGCTGGTAGAAAAGAACAGGGACGATGCGCTTGAAGCCGTTGCCATGATGTATGGTGGTAAGATTATTGATCTGGGTCGCGAAATTGCACTGATTGCTACCGGGCTGTCCTTTGAGCTACAACTGCCGGTGGCAGACAGCATCATCCTGGCCACTGCCCGTGCCAATGACGCCATCCTTTGGACGCAGGATGAGCATTTCAAAGGGCTGGCAGGGGTCAAATATGTCAAAAAAAACCTAAAGCCATAAGGATCCTTCGTCTAACTCCACAGGTAGAGATTGATCGCTCCCAGACTTACTTCTGGACCAAGCGTTGGCAGGAAGGCGAAAGAAAGGCTGAGAAGGATATTCACTCGGGGTATGTGAAAATATTCGAAAACGTGGACGATCTGATTATCGACCTGGAATCCAATGAATGATCTTCATGCGCCTGCAGCAGCCGGGCGACTTTCTCATTATTTGGCTATGTCTAGACAGACTAGACTGATTGGCTAGGAGGCAGGATATGAGCGGGACCTGGCAATTTCAGGATGCGAAGAATAAGTTCAGTGAAGTGATCGCGCAGGCCATCAAAAAGGGACCTCAATTGAATACGCAGCATGGGGAAAAGGCGGCTGTTGTGGTGTCCTATGCCGAATATGAAAAGCTGTACAAATCGCAAGGAAAGTTCAGCGAATTCTTCCGCTCTTCTCCGCTGGCAGGTATTGACCTGGCTCGCGACGAGAGTATGCCGCGGGACGAAGCCGGGCTATGATATGCCTGTTCGATTTCTCAAAATCTATTGAAATCCAAACATTCCCGCACGACTAGCCGATGTGATTTGTTGAAACTTTGCGTCCTTTCTAACCCCGTGCTTTTCCTGGTGGCCAACAGGCTGGCAATACCGAACCGGCGACTTCCACGCCCGTTCCGCATCCCGACAACTCCTACCCTGACCATCACACAATTCGCGACACCCTCATTTACTCAGGTTTTCATCTCCCAAATTGCTATAAGCGAATTCCTATCCGGCCTCTAGGATATCCAGAAATGCACGCGGTGTAATGATGCTGACTCCCCGATACTTTTTTCCTGCTTCTTCAGAGTGATCCCTGTTTCCAGTGACGAGGTATTCAGCCCTTGCCTCAACGGCGCACGCCAGATAGATATTGTCCGATGGATCGCGCGTTAATACCTTCAGTTTCAGTACCCCTTCGATCAGTTCCGCATCTGTGAGGATCAGCTCGAGAACCGCTTCCACCTGATTCTCCTTTTAAAGACGTTCTTGAATGTGCGGATAACAGAGGACGCGTTTCAATTCATCTAGGATCTGAGGAGAGTAGCATATCTGAATGTGCCCATCGGTCCAGGAATCCAAAATCTGACCGGGTGGTCCTTTTCGGGATATCGACCCACTGACCAAAACGTTCGCGTCCAAGACAACCTTGATCAAGCGCGTTTCTTCCGTGCATCTTGTATCGCATCATTCACGATAAATTCAATCTCATCCTCCGAGTAATTCTTGAAACGCTCTCGGATGGAATGTACGATTGCTTTCACTTCGGCCTGCCGATCATCCGATGCAATTACCGAAGCGGGCCTGACCATCACGCCGGACTCGGTTTCCACAAATACGACCAGATCTCCCTGCTTTAGGTTAAGCTTCTTGCGGATCTGGCGGGGAATGGTGACTTGTCCTTTCTCCTGCACACGAACACCAATTTCGGACATTCATACCTCCTTACTTCCATACAGTCATACTTTCCAGCATCGTACCACATAGAACCATCCTGTTTCAGGTCATTGGGGGGGCTTCACGGGTGTAACTTAACCCATCGTTTTGCCGCTTTAGTAAAACTATGTTTCCTACCAGGATAATTTTCAGATGGCACAATTTTCGACGGTTTGTTTCAGGCCGGCGAGATCGAAGCCTTGTTCGGTCAGGTACGAAATAAATTAATCCATCCCCCTTGTCGATCATGCTGACAAAGCGGCTGTCCTCCAAATCAATATACAGGGTTCGCTATCCCGAACAGAGTTCTTAAGGTTGTCCACTGTGCCCTCCCCATACAGGTGGTGGTAACATATCCAACCTATCAACATATGTGGGGGTATACAAGTCCATTACGTCCACTTTTTCCATACCGAGATACCGGCGTTGCAGCAGGTATGAAACAAGGAGAGCAAGTCTAGGTCCAGTTCCGACTTGGTAAGGTGTGAGGATAGACATAATATCAAGCGAGCATTTGCTTTTGAAATGCTCCGAAATGCATAGACATCTTCCAACCAATCCTTTGCGGCGGGTTTGGCCTCTGTATTGGCATAAGAAAAGCTCCTCCTGTTCCATTTGCAAAGGAGGAGCTTTTCTTTATTCCTGCCGTGTTCTTGGGATTCAGAACATCTCTAGGCAGGCTCTTCCAGAAAATTTCGATTTATTATGCTTTGACCGTTTTGGTTTCAATACCAATGATCCAGATCAGAGCGATGGCAACCACCAGGATGATGGCATTGATGGTTATGACACCTGTCAAACCCCAGGAAGCAACTGTCAAGCCAATCAATATTGGGGCAACAAAGCCCGCCACCCGGCCAATACCACCAACCACACCCAGGGCACTGCCGCGCAGGCGGGTGGCAAAAAGTTCGGGGGTATAGATGTACAAGACGGAGGACATGGCAGACGAGAACCAGTAGAGCAAGAGGATGGACCAACCGCTGACCGCCAGGAAGATAAAGCCACTGATAGCATAAATGCCCATCATCAGGCTCATGGTCCAGCGGCGGCCGATCTTGTCACACAGATAGCCGCAAGCCAATGCCGGAGTAGCAGTTCCCACCAACGCACCAATCAAGGTAAACCAGTACCCCTTGGCCAACACATACCCCATGTTTTTTACTAGGAAGGTTGGCATCCAATTGATGAAGGCATAGAAGGTATAGTTCGTTGCCAGCATCAGAATGGCGCCCAGCAAAGTCGCTTTAATCATATCTTTCTTAAAGAAGGTTGCCAGGGCGGTCTTGCCTTTTCCGTTTTGCTCAGCGAAAGTCTGTTTAGCTGTTTCCAGTGCCTCAGCGGTGGGGATACTGACAGCGCCAATGGTTTTCTTTTCGATATCCTCAACAATCTTTACAGCTTCTTCCACTTTTCCGCGGCCAACCAGCCAGCGCACCGATTCTGGCAGGTAGATGATCGCAAAGGGGATGATCAGCAGGCCAAGCGCTCCCAAAGCAAAAGTATAACGCCAGCCGGATTTTGAGGCTGTATTCAAAAACATGGAAGCAACGACTGTCAGAATGTAGCCGATGCCGTTGCCGATGGAGAAAATACCTAGGAAGCGACCGCGCACTCGTAATGGCGAATACTCGGTCACGTACGCCTGCCCGACCGGGATAAATCCGCCCAACCCCACGCCAGCCACGACGCGCAGCCAATACAGGGTATTGAAACTATTTGCAAAGGCACCTAATCCTACGAATAAGGAAAAGAGCACCGTTGACAGAATCAAGGATAGTTTTCTACCTAAGATATCTGTGATAAACCCAAAGAGGAATGCCCCGATCAATAAGCCAAGAGAACTGGCTGAAAGAAGCACCCCGATATTCACCGGTGAAAGCTTCCACTGGTTGATGATGACAGGCATGGTCATGGCTATCGAGACTTGGTTGTAATTTTCAACCATAACCATCAAGAGTAATAGCGCAAGCATGAGCCAGTGCCAGCCCTTGACGGGCAGGTTGTCAAGGCGGTTGCCGAGAGTTTTTGCAGATGACGCATCAGTTTTTTCCATTTTCTTTCTCCTTTTTTTTCAGCTTGTTGAGGGGTAAAGTGGTTGATTCTTCCAAGTTTTATAATCTTTACATTTTCAGCTCCTTTTTTTCATCAGATGATAAAAAGGTTGTTTTAACCAAATGGGATCAGGTACTGTTCACGCGGTGTGTCCGCGATATAGGGAAGAAGAATATAAGAGACATACCTGGCGTCTCGATAGATTTTATAATTGATTGTCTGGGCGCTGGGGATGGGACCTAGATTGCCAACTTTACCTACCCAACTTTTATCTTGATAGGCGAAGGGATCCCAGCTTTTAATCTCAAGCTGTAGCTTTTGTCCGGATTGAAAAACCATTGATATGGGGTTAATTTCGATCACATATTCATTTATCTGCCCTGGAACGACCGGAATGGCCTTGGTGTGATCATGAACGGGTTTCCAAGGTAAGGATTTTTCCTTGATCAACTGGTGCGAGGCTCGCAAACCTCCATAACGCGAGACGGGATTTCGAGAACCATCCGGGAACAATTGCCAGAGATACACAATGAAATTGGCATCTGGCGCGTCGATGGATGAATACAGGTGGAGTGCAATGGGACCCGTAAACTCGGTCGGGCGGTTGAACATATCGCTTGTATAAACCAATGACTTTACAAATTTGGTGATATTTGGCGGGCGATGGGTAAAACTGTCTGGAGGCAGATCCGTCTCAGTATCTGGATCCCAGCGCAGGCGTTCAAAATTGCGGAGGTAAAGCTTGCGATACTCTGTTCGAGCTAAAGGCCATTCTTTCTCATACCGATAACCAGCGCCTAGCACGTTGAGTTTAAGCGGTGGTTCATCCATAATGCCGGTATCGATTCCCTTCAACCAGTGGTCGTACCAGCGCAAGCATTCCTCGTTCATGAATTTGTATGGCAGTTCCAGACCGCCGTAAGCCTCCATGGCCGCCGCGCGTTTTGGAACATTTAACCTTGAATCCATGAAGGCGCCTAAAACAGTTGCGGACCATCGTCCATTCGGTGACCAGCCGCACTTCAAATAAACGGGCACCTTGACTTTATCAAAGAACTCCTGGGCAGAACGCGCCCGCCAGAATGGTCCATCCAGATAGTGTAATAAGACATCGAAGTAAAAGGTATGGTATCGGGGTGGCCATGTGGTAAACATCTTCATGAACAAGGAATTTACGGCGATATCAGGATCCTTGATCCGCTCCTCAACCATCTTCTTGAGGGTTTCCAGTCCATACAACTTCTCAGACCATGAAACCGGCCGCGGGGATGGGCATAATTCCCAGTACATGCTCATGTAAGTATTCGGAACGCCGCCGTAATAACCATGCTGGTAATAATCATCTGTGAACGAGAGCGGCATGATGCACTTGAGGTGTGGAGGGTTTTGTGCGGCAGCTAACATTTGAATGATGCCAAAGTAGGAATACCCTATCATCGCCACCTGGCTATCACACCACTCCAATGTAGCGGCCCACTCGATCACATCATAGGTGTCTATCTGTTCTTGAGGGTTGTAAACCCCGTAGAATTCGCCTTCCGATTTGCCTATTCCACGTGGGTCGGGAATTATATAAAGATAGCCGCGCGAAACGAAGAAATCGATATCCCCGGCCTCCAGGCTATGGTCAAAAATGGCTGATTCAGAAGGTAAAGTGCCGTGCTTGATTCCCATTATTGATTTTCCGTATGACGACCAGGCTAACAATGCCGGAAATTTCTCCTTTTTGTGATCCGGTCGATAGATATCCACACACAGGCGGGTACCATCACGCAAGGTCATCCAAACATTCTCTTCTTTTATGACCTTGTAGGCAGGTTTTGAAAGCTTGTCAAGGTTCTTGGTGTAGCGGCGATCCCAGTAAGGTGGGATGCGGTTAAGACCGGTCATTTGCAGAAATTCATCGTACGACATAAAGTTCTCCTTTTAGACTTTGAGACTGAACTAGGATTCCCGTAAGATAATGGGTTAGGGGTAGAAATTTCTTCGACTGACTTTATTATCTGCTGGTAATGGACAGCATGGTTGCGCCTATAATGATTATGTCTTTAAAGGAACGAACTTAAATTAAATTCTATATATGAGAATGGTCCTTGTCTGTCATCTATGTGACATATAAGGTGCCCTGATTTATACAGATCCTATATTATGGCAACCAGCTCTGCCAGCCTACTGATCCCATTTTCTTTTTCCTGCGTTGACAACCTGCAAAACGGCAACCGCATAAAATTTCCGCCATCCTGACTGGCGAAGAAGCCTCTGCAATCCGTCAATTCCAGCCCTGCCTCTTGGGTCTGCTCCATCAATTGCCGGGCGTCATTTTTTGGGGGCAGGCTCAAGCCGCAAACGTTCTACCCAGAAGCATTGTTTTCTAAATTTTTGGTCCGGATGCGATAACTTCTTGTGGTGTGTCTTCTTCGAATTTTTTCATATTACTGATGAAACGCGATGCCAGTTGTTTGTATTTCTTCCAATAGTCATTCTCATTTTGCCAGGCACGTGCCGGGTAGAGCACTTCTTCAGGTACATCCGGGCAGGTCTTTGGTACCTGGAACCCAAACACCGGGTCCGTGTAATATTCGACATCATTTAATGCATCGCATAAAATGGCATTCAATAGATTGCGGGTATGTTTGATGCTGATCCGTTTTCCAATCCCATAGGGCCCGCCCACCCAGCCGGTATTGACCAGCCAGCATTTTACATCGTGCCGTACAATCTTGCGGCGTAGAAGCTCGGCGTAGAAGGCCGGGCGATGTACCATGAACGGACCGCCGAAGCAGGCACTGAAGGTGATCTCCGGCTCATCCCGCAGGCCGATCTCTGTCCCGGCGATCTTGGAGGTGTAACCAGAAATGAAATGGTACATGGCTTGTTCCACGGTCAACCTGGAGATGGGCGGCATCACACCGGATGCGTCACAGGTCAGGAAAATAACATTTCTTGGGTGTCCACCGCGTTTTTCAAATATTGCATTCTCGATAAAATCCAGCGGGTAAGATGCACGGGTATTCTCGGTCAGGGAATCATCATCCAGGTCGATCGCACGCGACACCGGATCCCAGGTGACATTTTCCAGGATGGTTCCGAAGCGGTGGGTGCATGCATAAATTTGTGGCTCAGCTGATGGAGAGAGCTCGATTACTTTTGCATAGCAACCATCCTCAAAATTGAAGACACCGTTATCGCTCCAGCCATGTTCATCATCACCTATCAGACCTCGATTTGGGTCTGCGGATAGAGTCGTCTTGCCTGTTCCAGAAAGACCAAAAAACAAAGCCACATCGCCTTGTTTGCCAGTGTTCGCAGAACAATGCATGGTCATCACTTCGTTGAGTGGCAACAGGTAATTCAATAATGTAAAAATGGATTTCTTGATCTCTCCGGCATAGGCAGTATTGCCAATGATGCACATCTTCTTTGCAAAATTGAGCACAATATATGTTTCAGACGGCGTCTGATCGATCTGTGGCGAAGCCTTAAATCCGGGTGCGCAAATGATCGTGAATTCCGGCACGTGCCGGCGGTATTCCTCCGTGCTTTGCGGCTTGATGAACATATTGCGGACGAACAGGCTGTGCCAGGCCAGTTCGGTAATGATACGGATCGGCAGACGGTTGTCCGGGTCAGCTCCTCCGAAACAATCCTGCACAAATACATCCCGTCCTTGGAAATATCCCTGCATTCTGGCGAATAACGCATCGAATTTTTCCGCTTCGAAAGGCTTGTTATACTGCCCCCACCAGATGTTACCTTCGGTGGTTGCTTCCCGAACAATAAACTTGTCACTGGCTGCCCGGGCAGTATGTTTGCCGGTATTTACAACCAGGGGACCCATACGAGAAATGTTCGCTTCACCGCGGAAAATGCTTTCTTCGTACAAAGCTTCCATTGGTAAATTCCAATATGCCTTCCGTAAATTGGTAAATCCCAGGTTATCCAGTCCATAATCACCTCGAATGGAGCCAGCCTGTCCTTCTGCAGGAGTTTTAATGTTATAGATATTGCTCATGGCTATCTCCTTGGGTTTTTAGATCCAATCTCTGACGATCTTACGGTCTCCGATATATATTTCAGGTGGAGCATTGGGATCGAGCGCCCATTTCATCCTATCCATGCCTTCTGTTAATTCATTTACTTTTCCGGCATAGCTCAGGCGCAGGTGGCCTTCCATGCCAAATTCCTTTCCGGGAACAGTAACAACCAGGGCTTTCTGTAGCAGGAATTTCGCAAGTTCAACCGAGTTCTTCACCAGCCCATTTTCACAATAAGCCCGAAAATCGGGCAAGGCATAAAATGTCCCCTGCGGTTTGAAGCACCGCACACCGGTAAATGCGTGTAACTCCTGCATCAACACATCGCGATTATTCTGTATATTCAATCTTAACGATTCGACATTGGATTGAATCCCGGTCAAAGCCCCTTCGGCTGCCGCCTGCAGTACCGGGGATACACAGGTTGTCGTCTGGGATTGGATATTGGTTAAGATTTCCACCAGTTTTCGCTCCGCGACCGCCCAGCCGATCCGGAAACCGGTCATCCCATACAACTTTGCCACACCGTTGATCGCAATGATCCTGGAGTTTTCCACATCCTTGCTGGAAAATCGATATGCCGGAGCGGCAACTTTCCCGTCAAAGACCAACCTGTGATAAATATCATCACAGATCATGTAGATGCCCTTGCTCTCACACAGGTCAACAATCTTGGCGATCAACTCTTCCGGGTAAACTGCACCGGAAGGATTATTGGGGCTGTTGACGATGATACCTTTCGTATAAGAACTGACCGCGCGTTCGACCTCTTCGAACGTTGGAACAAACGAACCGTCTTCCGGCGTGACAATGACCGGTCTGCCCCCAACCATGCGGACCATGTCAGGGTAACTGACCCAGTAAGGAGCCAGTACGATCACTTCATCCTGCGGATCTAAGATCGCGAAAAGAACGTTCCAGAGCGACTGCTTGGCTCCATCCGAAATGATGACATTCTGCGGACCAACCACCCGGTCATAATTCTCCTCCGTGTATCGAATGACTGCTTTCTTAAGTGATGGGGTACCATCTGTCGGCTCATATTTCACATCCCCGCTGTTTAGTTTGGCTGCCGAACTCAGGATGGCCGCGATCGGCGTTTTGTTTTTTGGCTCACCGATCCCCAGGTGGATGACAGGCTCCCCTTTTTCACGTAATAAACGAGCCGCCTCGTTCAAGGCAACGGTCGGTGAGGCAGGGATGGAACAGGCTATTTTACTCAAACTCATCGCAACCTCCCGCCTTGGTTGTTCTTCTCCATAATTGTGCTATATAGAGATTCCATTATCTATTTTAGGTATTTGTAGATAAATAAACACCATCTCAACGATGGTATTCCATGCAGGTCGCCCGACATGGCACAAAACACTCTATACCTATCTATACGTCAGTAAACGTTTCAATTTCTCTTCGTACGAGGACATCTGGGTGTTTGACCACACTACCTCGCTGGCTTGCGCGATAACCTTATCCATTTCTACACAGGTGGCAAGCTTGATGGAGGCCATGTAGCAAATCTCCAAGCACAGGCGGCAGTTCACACACTTGGCCAGGGTGAACGCCAGACCCGGCGTCCCATTCTCTTCGACCTTGACTAAAGCGCCGGCAGGGCAAAAGAAAGCACACATCTGACAACCTGTGCAGTTCTCTTCTATCGTGACGGCTGCCCACAATTTGGTATCGACGCTTAAATTCCCGGCCGGTTTTGCCAATCGCGATAAACTGGACAAGAGCAGCAGCCTTTTCGCCGGCAACAGTACAGGCAGTTCACCTTTCTTGATGAGCATTTCCGTCTCATGTGCACTTTCACTGCAAGCAGGAACTGCCACACGTACAATCTGTGTTGAATTCGAGGTTGATTTTTCCAGCAAACTGTTCTCTGATACAAAAGTAATACAAGGAATGATCCCGAACGCCTGCAAGAGCACATTCGATTCGGTGCAGGCTTGCTCGGCGATTGAATGACCGATTTCATACGGACAACCCAGACACTCGCTATCCATAAATTCGATCCGATGAATACCAGCTGCAGCTGCACCGACCAGGACTGACGCGTCTAAGCGGCCCAGACAGGGCACACGAATCACGCCGGGTGCATCGCCTTCGGGGAACCTGGGGCAGGCAAATGCAATGGTCGCGGTCGTCCTGGCAAGTTCTTCAATCCATGCCATTAACTCGGCATTCGCTGGCCCCGAACTTTCAAAAACGCCCGTGGGACATACTGCCGCGCACAGTCCGCATTCGATGCACATATCTGCATCGATCTCCGCCGGGCCTATTAAATTGATTGCGCCAGTTGGGCAGTTGTCTGTGCAGAGGTTGCACTCCGCTTTTTGATGCCGCGATCGGACACACTGTAGCGGATGGACGCAAAGCATATGGCTCTCCAGATGGGCCAGCAAATCGGGAATTTTGCCAGGTTCAATTTTCAAGATAACCCTGTCTTTCAAATATCGCTCTCAGAATCTCAAGCGCTGATCACACTGCGCATCGTTCTGGCTTGCAATGCAAATGCGAACTTTTGCATCACACCGCCAAAGATTAACATTAGACCCGCCATGGGTTCGACCTGGGGAAGTTGCATTGTCAATGCAAGGATTATCAGCACGATCGGGAGCAGGTGTCCTATCCCAAGGGTAAGCGTGATATGGCTGACTTGCCGAACCGCTGCGATGTCATGCCGGAATTCTTCACTTGGCGTACTTAGGTACACGATCCAGACTACTGCATTTGCGATGGCGATAAGCATCACTAAAATTGGTAATGCTGCAATCGCAGCCCAGTTGAAAAAAGTGCAAACAATCAGTAACAGGCCTCCGCCAGTTGTCAAGCCACATGTCAAGAAGAACCACGGCACAATCGCAACATCCCAAGTGAAGACACCACTGGCTCGCCAAACCATCATGCCCTGTGAAATGATAAAAACTAACCCGGCCAGCGCGGCCACGCCTCGCAGGATGGGGTTTGGAAACAGCCAGTCCAATCCGGCAGCCAGGATAAAAATGCCGGCTGCCAGGGCCTCACGCGACATCCAGGAATTTCGAAGATTCGTTAAAAGATAGATGCTATTTAATGGATGCCCGGCTTCAACTGTCAGCGCTAACAGCCCTATACCGACTAGCACGGGGCCTAGCAATTTGATGATTGCAGTCTGTGCGAGTGATTGTGTCCAGGTGGCGTTTTGGGGGAAGTTCAATACCAGAGTGAGCAGATACAGCCCCGCGCCCATCCCGCCCAGAGTCAGATTGAGCACCGCGGGTAATTGCCAGACATTTTGTTTTTGATCGACTAACATATATTCCTCCTGCGCATAGCACAGCCGGGCCCGGTTATCGCACCGATTTGCCTCAAGCGGCTTGCAGTTCCATCAACAGTTCCGCGATCAGGTTTTTATCTATCGCAAGGTAGCCAGCCGTTATCATGGCAATTCCTTTGTAAAAATCAGTTGAGGCAATTCGCATAATATCTTCGCATAAGCGCGGAACCCAATTAAGCAGATGCTTTTCCAGAAAAACGTTTTGCTCTTGAAGGGTGGATGCTGCAAAACAATCCTCGCACTCCGCCAGGGCCTGGGCTGTTTTTCCACAAAGCTGTGCAAGAAATTCCAATTCCAACGCGAGGTGATCTTCCGCAGCATGGAAAGCACTGGAGCGTTGGATCCCTTTCTGCCGGTACAATTCCACAACTTGGTCTCTGGCTTCCTGCATCAAAAGCCCGCGCGGGCTGGTATAGACCGACTCGAAAGGAAAAGCGCCGCCAGCCTGGCTGGGTCCTGTGCCCAGGAAGATCCGGGTATATTCAATCGCCAGTTCGGTTAATGTTGTTGGGGTACTGGCGCGCAGATAACGCCCAAGCATTTGAAATCCAAGGTCGATCTCCGGGTTGCCGGTGCTGGCAGGAAAACCCATGTCGCACATTTTAGCTAACAATTCTTGATCGATTTCTCTTCGATACACCCCGGCCAGAAACCGATACATGGCTTGGCGTTCTTCCATCACCTGTTTAAGTTCATTTTGGCTGTTCATGGTTAACCGTTCCGCCATGTTTGGTTATGCAAAATATATATCATGGCTGGTTGGTTACCGATGTCCACCAGGTGGTGTGCGTTTTCCCCGGCTTCGCGAACAGCCCGTGCGACCTCACTGTTCGGGTCATCCAGATCGCCATAAATGCGGCATTGCGCCGGACATGCTTTAACGCATGGCGGCGGATCGTCCTGGGTGTTCGCGCGATGAGCGCACAACGTACATTTCTCGATCTGGCCAGCTTCATGGTTGTAGTGCCGCACACCATATGGGCATGCCATTACGCAATATTGGCAGCCGATGCATCTCTTATGGTCTACTAGGATCACGCCATCACTGTTTTTGTATGATGCACCGGTGGGGCAGACCGCCACACAAGTCGGATTATCGCATTGTTGGCAAAGCACCGGAAGATAGTACATTTCGAGATCGGGGAATTGGCCGGTCGGACCGATTTCCAATACCTTGTTCCAGTGCGAACCGAGTCCGATATTATTTTCTTGCCTGCATACGGTCGCGCAGGCGTGACACCCCAGACATGCATCCAGATCGATTACGAGGATTGACCGAGTTATCGTTTTTTGCCTCCCTGCGTTTTCGGCAAGAAACCTTTCAATTGGTCAGGTGTCGTCCAAATCCCTTTTGGTGCGCCATCCGGGGATTTGTACACCTTGCATAATCCGCAGTACTGGTCGGTGCCGATTGCGGGATCATAGGGTCCATCGTTCGATACGAGCACATTCGGATTGCATTCAAATGCGCCATGCAATTCATCTGAAGCCGGCTTTTCCGGGAACCACCAATCGTGATTGGCATGGATTACTTGTGGGCGAACCGCCGGCGTTAGTTGCACACGCTGCGTGCACTTGCCATGGGATGTCTCGATATAGACCCAATCGCCATTTTGTAAACCAAGTTCGGCTCCTGTCTCTGGATTGATTTCAACCGTCGGGAAGGTGTGCAGTTCACGCATCCATGCGGATTGTCGGTACTCAGTATGGAAATACGCGTGTGACCGGCCTCCGGTGATCAGGATGTAAGGATATTCCTTCAGCAGTTCAGGCGTACTGTAGGGGCTGATCGGCGGTTCGATGTAGGTTGGCAATGGGCCCCAGCCGAACCGTTTCAGGTCTTCGGAATATAAATTGAATTTTCCAGAGGGCGTTTCAAAACCGGGCTTCCTGTCCCGGCGCAATTTACCCGTCTCGAATTTGTTGTAACTGGGTTCCCTGGTAATCGATACCTTTTGCCGCAGATCCTCAAAGGTCATCCCGACCGGTTTCATCATAAAATCAAAGAACTCGTACTTGTCCTTCCAACCCATATTTACGCCGACGCGTTTTGCCAGATCGAAGATGATGTCGATATCATCGCGTGCTTCACCCGGCGGTGGCGAGAACGGTTGGCGGATCAGCGCCGTATGGCTGGCCGGCCAACCATGCCCGGAGTGGGCGTATTCAATTCGATCCACTTCGTTCGGATGCGCGGCAGGCAGGAGGATGTCAGCCATCTCGCCAGTGGGGGTCATAAAAAGATCCACATTGACGATAAAGTCAAGTTTCTTGAAGCCCTCCAGCACCTCCCGGCTGTCCTCCACGCCTACGATGGGTTCGGAAGTCTGCCCCCAGTACATGCGCGGTTGGAAAGGTTCGCCTGTTACCATCGCGTGGGTTGTTGCTGCGCCGAACCCGCCCAGTTCTCCCATAATTTTCTGTTTGCCCGGGCATACGCTGTATTTTTCGAGATTTGCCAGCGTTTTTTGCCGGATTTCACCCTTGGGCCGGGTAAGATCGAATAAAAGCGGATCAGCGTCGTTGGCAGGTTCACGCGCGATATTCTGTCCTCCGGGAACATCAAAATTGCCGGCTATTGCCATCATGATGGTGAATGCATGCGAGATCCCGCTTGTATTGATACTGAACTCAACTTTTTGCCCACGCGCAAAACAGGCACCTGGGCTGTTCTCCCCGTACAGCTGGGCCATCTGACGGATTTTATCGGCAGATACCCAGGTCACTTCCGCTGCTTTTTCAGGCGTCCACTCCTTTACGCTATCTGCCAGGATTTGGAATCCGGTCTTGTATTCCACTTCGCCAATTTTGAAATTGCCCAACAATGCCGGTTTTATTTCGGGCGACTCCCAGTCAACTTTCTTGGAATTCCAGGATTTGGGACTCTGTGAGTTCTCATCCCATACAATATATTCATCGGGACCCCCTGTGGGGTCGAGGTCCTGCCGCGTTAATAACCAGCCATCCGGCTTCACCAGGAACGGTCCATTCGTCCATTTGGTGACGAAGTCCTTGTCGAACAGATTTTCAGTTATGAGATAGTTGATGATTGCTAGGACCAGTGCCATGTCACTGCCGGGTCGGACCGGCAGCCACAGATCGGCTTTCGATGCGCCTGAAGTAAAGCGGCTGTCAATGACGATGTATTTGGCACCACGCTTTTTGGCTTCTTTGACCAGTAGCCAATCGTAGTAACCCCGTGACCTTTCCTGGCGGGCCCAGTGGATGATCAGTTTTGTCTTGCCTGCATCCCAACCGGTATATTGCGTTTCGTCACCGTAGATCCGGCGTGAAACCAGGTAAGATCCAAGCCAGCAAAGATTTCCTACCCCAAATGTTGCCGTACTTCCCAACTCCAGGAAAAGACGGTTGATCGCGTTGAATGTATATAAATCTCTGCCGGTGCCATACTGATGAATGATGGTGTGACCGCCGTATTTTTCCTGGATTTCTTTGATCTTGGTCGCAATGGTGTCAAGCGCTTCATCCCACGAGATACGTTGCCATTTACCCTCGCCGCGCGCGCCGACGCGTTTCAATGGATACTGCAGTCGATAAGGGCTGTACATCAACTGGGGAATGCTATATGCGCGGCTGCACAGCGTTCCAGCATTGCTGGGGATGGCCGGGTTTCCTTCGATCTTGACCACGCGCCCATCCCGGATGTAACCCAGGATGCCGCATCGCCCATAGCACAGTCGGCAGGCGCTTGGGATAATCTTATCTGGCGGGGTGGCGGATCCTGTTGCCTCTGTTAATCCGTTAGGTTGTTTTTTGCTCCACGGATTTATCGCGGCAATTGCCCCGGTGATTGCACGGACCTGGCGCAGAGCACGTGCCGCCGTGGTGGTTTCATCCATTGCATTAACCTCCTGATAGTTCTCGATGCGTCGATAAATATATTGGATTGGTTGTCGCCATCTGGGAACGTAAAAGAAAGAACTTTAGTCAAATTCTATATAAGAGAAGGTTCTTTGTCTGTCATCTATGTGACATAAACTTTCCCCCATTCGCATGCCCAGGATTCGATCTGGATAGTGAGGATCAGGCCTGCCCATACCGCTGGCATCACTTGCATTCCCCCGTCATTTTCCTGATGCGTGCGGCACAATTTGTGAATTGGTGTTGTCCAAAAAGTCTAGGTAGAGCTCATCTCAAGAGAGCTGCTGATTGCATTCCGATCCTTGATTTCCAACCAGCCTCGATGGGTGGAAAGCCAGCCTTTTTTTCGCCATTCTCCCAGTACGCGCGCCACCGTCTGGCGCGCCAGACCACTGCGCTGCGCAAGGTAATCCTGGGTTACTGAAATCATACCGCGGCTGCCTTCCTCTTCTTCCAGGCGTAGAAGGATATACGCTAATCTGGATGGAGCCTGTAACAGGCTGTTGGTAACTTGCTGCTCACCGCTGGCTTTTACCCGGCGTGCAAAGGCACGCAAAAGGAAAGTGGCTACCGTAGGCTCTTGATCCACCAATTGCAGGAATACATCGCCGGAAATGGTTACCAGGGCTGAATCGTGAATAACTATCTCAGTAACCGTTTCGGGTTCATTCAGCAATATGCCCATCTCGCCGAAAAAATCGCCGGAACGACGCTCTTTGATGAAAATTTCAACGTCACCTCTTGAGCTGCCAGCAAACTCAGCTGTTAACCCTGAGCGAAGGATGTAAAACACGTCGGCTGAGTCGCCCCGACTGAAAATAATAAATCCTCTGGACTTGTTTTTCGTTCGGCATTTTGAAGCAAGTTTTAAAAGACTGGATTCAGATAACCCGGCTAGCAAAGGCACCGTTTTCAAAAAATTGATTAGATCGCTTGTTTCGGTCATGATCAGTCCCTTTATATGATTGTATCCTAAATTGGATTATGTCATATATGAGACAGACAGAAGAGTAGTCACTGCCTATAATGATATACAGGGATTTCCTCAAACGACATAGTTTCATCCATTTTTTGGATAGTTAGGAGGATGTATGAGCATAGAGAATGATAACAACGTTGCTCAGGTCGTAGCAAGGATTGAACGCCTGCCTATGACAGGTTTCCATATTCGGGCACGTGTGATTGTTGGGACAGCCACCTTCTTTGACGCGTTGAGTGCAATGGCAATCGCTTATGTGTTGCCGGTATTAACCTCCACCTGGCATCTTAGTACTACGGAAATCGGCATAATGATCTCGATGGGCTTTGTCGGGCAAATATTCGGCGGTATTATCTTTGGCTGGGTTGGTGAACGCTGGGGAAGAATGCCCTCCCTTACCTGGAGTGTGTCGATTTTCAGTCTTTTCTCAATCTTTTGTGCGCTTTCCTGGAATTTCCCATCATTGTTAATTTTCCGCACATTACAAGGGCTTGGTTTGGGTGGCGAAGTTCCGGTGGCCGCCACGTATATTAATGAAATCAGCAAGGCGCGTGGCCGCGGTTTTTTTGTTATGATATATGAATTCATATTTAACGTGGGATTGTTCTGCGCCGCGCTTTTGGGTTACCTGATGGTGCCCCGCCTTGGTTGGCAATCGATGTTTCTGGTGTGTGCCCTTCCGGCCATTCTGATTATCTTTATGCGCCGCAGTTTGCCCGAATCGCCGCGCTGGCTCGCCAGCCGCGGCCGGTTGGATGATGCCGACCGCATCGTTACCCAGATCGAAAACGAAGCTCGCCAGAGTGGAAAACCATTGCCTGAGATTGTTCTGAAACCGGTTGTTGACCGCAAATCAGACTGGCGCGAATTATTTCAGGGTATCTACCGCCGCCGCACGCTGACGGTGTGGGTGATTTGGGTGGCGACATATTTTGTCACTTATGGTCTGCTTACCTGGACGCCGACCATTTATTCGTCAGTTTTCAAACTCTCTCTGCAACAATCACTTTTCCTGCCACTCCTCACCCAATTGATCAGCGTTTTGACTGGTTTATTCGCAGCTTTCCTGATCGATCGCGTCGGTCGGCGTATGTGGTTTACCGGTGCATTCTTGCTTACGGGTATTCCTTTGCTGGTATTATGGATTTTGGGAGCTCATTCAGTCTGGGAGGTGTGGGGATTGGTAACCATCGCGGCATGGTTCATTTCCACCAATGCAGGAGTTCTCTACCTTTATTCGCCCGAACTTTACCCGACGAGAATAAGGGCGCTTGGAAGTGGCATGGCTACGGTCTGGGTTAGAGTTGCCTCAGCCATCGGCCCTTTGGTGACAGGTGCACTTCTATCTAACTACAACCTGGCAAGCGTATTTTTCGTGATGGGAATTGTCCCCCTTGGTGGAGCAGTGGTAACCTACTTGTTTGCAATCGAAAGCGGGAATAAAACGCTTGAGGAAGTATCACCGTGAGCAAGCTTTGAGCGGGCGCAAAGGGACTTGAACCCTTGTCATTCTCTGTGTAAGAGACGAGCTGATCTTGCAAATACATCAGGATGCTGGTCTTGCCAACCTGGCGGGCCCCGTGAATGATGACTATATCGCCTGTGCCAAGAAAGCGGTTGATCTCGTCAAGCACGGTTCGTTTAAAGGGAGCCGTGGGAGTCTCCTGGATCAATACCTATCCCATTGTAAGTCAATATATTTTTATTAGTTGATTATAAAAAATTGTATAAAACTAAAGGTGCTCCATTAGTAGTAGAGCGCCTATGCTTCCTACTATATCCTAATTGGACAATGTCAGATTAACCTAGGTTGTGGTAGAACCGAGCGAATGAGCATGCAGAAAAAAACCTGATTGATCCCCGACGATGGGGGATACCGATTGAAAAGATCAAGGGGCTTGGACCGGAACCGCAAGAGCATTGGCTGCGATTTCGGCAGCGGTTCAAGAGCAAAACGCGCGACACGAGTGAGCATGCGCTGGCATACATGCAAGGGCAAATGACGATGGAAAGTGATCGGAACTTTGCCGGGATAGCGAACAGCATGGAAAACGCCGACGGTCAAGCGATGCAGCATTTCAAGTCGAATTCGCCATCGAGTGGACAAGGGGTGGATGAGCAGATTCGGGAAGAGATCAAAGAGAAGCCGGAGCTGCACCCGGGCAGCGCGTTGATATTGGACGAATATGCGGATGAGAAGGCTGGCGGGCAGAGTGCAGGAGCACTGCGGCAATACAATGGGCGCATGGGGAAAGTGGATATGTGCCAAGTTGCAGTCGCGTTGGGCTATGCCAACCGGAAATTGGAGCCCTGGCCATTGTGGACAATGGTGGATGCCGAGATTTTACTGCCTGAAGTTTGGATTGGGGATGAATATGCCCTTTTGCGCCAAAAAGTGGGCGTTCCATAGGAACGGCCCAGTTTCGAGACAAAACCTGAATTGGGGTTGAAGATGATCCGTCGGGCCAAAGCGGTGAAATTGCACTTCGATGCTGTGTTGGATGACTCTTCTAATGTCGTAGCAGCGAATTCCGGCAAGCGTTGCGTGAAGAAGACTTGCTGCATATGGCTGCGATTCCGAATAACCTGCGGGTTTATTTGGAGCAGCCCATTGTTGAGGTTCCAGAACCCAAGTCTGGCAAAAAGGTCCCAAAGTGGAGAAGGTCCAGGTGCTGAATTAGGTGCGCTCGTATAGGGTCAGACAGGTTGGGCTGCTTGCCGATACGCACTGGCAACTCTTGCGTATCCGCACCAATGAACGAGGTGTCTTGGAAGACCGCTTTGCAGCCCGGCAAGTATGGATATGGGATGATAAACAACCTGACATTGCTCTCCATCAAGAATGGCTCGCAATGCGGATCGAGAGCAATGGCGACCACACCTATGCTTTCAGCAACGCACTGGCAGATGCACCTTTGCAATTTCTGGCAGAACTGCTGTGCGGTCGCTATTTTGTCGAACGGGTGATCCAAGATGGCAAAGATGAAGTCGTCACAGATGAGTTTCAGGCCCAATAATACATTGTCTGGGAGCATCATACCGCTTTGACTGCTTGCGCCCCCTGGTTCATCGCCACTACCAAGCTGGATTGGGCCAAAGATTGTCAGCGCGATCCTGAACTGGTTCAACAACTTGAACTCGAAGCTTTGCCAGCTCTCTCGATAGTCCACGTGCGCGTTATGATGCGAGTGGTCATGCCTCTCCCGCAACGGTCTCTCGAAGAAGCCCAGGCTCAAGTCGTTAAACATCTTGTCAATCGTTCCCGTTCAGCTGCCAGCCGCTTGCGTAAGCGCCATAAGACCGAAGTTCAAACCTGATCTGACATTGTCAAAATAGGTAATTGTGAATGTCTAAACGCGAAATTGGTCTGAAAATTCTTGAATGTATTGAAAACATCAGAGCTCACAAGGCCGGTGTGAAAGTTTTGATTACTCAAAGCTTGAAGGAACCTGCCGCGCCTCAAGAAATTCGTTCCAAGCTCAATCTATCGCAGGCAGCATTTGCAGGTTTGATCGGAGTAAGCCTGCGTACCGTTCGAGATTGGGAACATGGGCGTCGCAAACCAAGAGCTCCTTCAATAAACGGCTGGGGGAAAGCAGGGAATTAGTGAATGTAGTGTTCTTGTAAAAATTGTTCCAAGTCGACCGAGCAGCATATCCTGAAAGAATTTTTTGGCAATAAATAACTGTCACCAGGATTCTACGTCGCAAAATCATAGAGAACAACATTTTTAACCTGGTCAAATACACAATAATATATTCTCCCACTCAGATGGTAAAAAGGCGCAGAAAATGGTAAATTGTGCCAGATACGAACCCAATGCAATACCATATCCCCCACTTTTCCTTAAAAATATTGTCAGGCTGCTTTTCCAGTCTGAAAACACAGGAGTTGTGTCAAGTTTGCCTTTCCCCTATTAAGTGAAAGAAAAACCTGAATGTTAAAGTCTAAGGAGAAGAAAACAAGCATGAAGAAGGACGAATTGTGATCAATAAAATTGATTGTATAGCCAAGAATCTGACATCCAACGCAGGCTTATTTTTATTGTTTGAAAATGCAAAGGCCAATGGTATCTTTGAACTCATTGACAAAGACCATGTGTTTGATAAGGTAGCTAGTAAAATAGGAGTAGAATAAATTAATCCAACAAATCCCACGAGAAAATTATGGACACGATTGAATTTATCCGGCAATTGGTCGCGGCGGTGCGCAGCCAGACCGACAAATCCATGAAAGATATGAATGTTGAACAGTTTAACTGGACGCCGCCCGGAAGCACCAACCCTATCAGCGCTATTTTAGTCCACCTTCTGAACTCGGAAGATACCTTCGTCCAAACTCTCATGCAGGGAAAACCAAAGCTTTGGGATGAAGGCGGTTGGGCTGAAAAAACAGGCGTGAAGGTACCGCCTGGCTATAGCGGCGGCTGGGAAGAGGTGAAAAATATGAAGCTGGCCCTGGCACCCGTGCTGGCTTACCAGCAGGTTGTGCGCGCTGCCACAGATGCCTACCTGGATAAACTGACCCCGGCTGAGCTCGATCATGTGGTGAAATCCGCGCGCGGGGAGCGAAGCGTATCTACCATGTTAATCCACGTGGTCAGTCACGCATTAATCCATTCAGGGGAAATTGGCGCATTGAAAGGCATCCAGAGAGTCAAAGACTGGTAAGTCTAAAAGAATGGTTTTTGGAAAACCACCGCACAATTTCAAATACATAAGAGGAAATTATGTCTGCAACGAAAAACACAGCCAGTATTCAATTTAATGACGCGAAGCATTTGACTCTGCATTTACTCGAAGAGTTATTTGGCGGGTATCCAACGCTGAAAATTGGCATGCGCTTATGGGACGGGACGCGCTGGCCCGACGAAATGGCCCACCCTGCTACTCTGGTTCTGAAACACCCAGGTGCCTTGCGCGCCATGCTTCTATCCGGCACGGAAGTGGGCCTGGGTGAAGCGTATCTTTACGATGATTTCGACATCGAGGGCAACATAGAGTTGGTATTTGAACTGGCAGACCATCTGGCTCAGACAGTAATGGGCGGACGCAAAAAACTGCGTGCCGCCAGTGACCTGGTGCGTCTCCCATCCAGAAATAGTCATCCGCCCACCAGGCGTGGTCCGGCTCGATTATCCGGCAAACAGCATTCCATCGACCGCGATAAGCAGGCCGTCACCTATCACTACGATGTCTCCAATGATTTTTACACCCTGTGGCTCGACCGGCGCATGGTCTATTCGTGTGCTTACTTTCACTCCGTTGATGAGGAATTGGACATCGCTCAGGAACAAAAATTGGATCTCATTTGCCGCAAGTTGCGCCTGAAGCCGGGTCAGCGCTTGCTCGACATTGGCTGCGGTTGGGGAGGATTAATAATATATGCCGCCCAGCACTACGGAGTGGACACATCCGGTATCACCCTAAGCCAGCCACAGGCCGACCTAGCAAACGAACGTATCGCTGCTGCTGGACTATCCGATCATTGCCATGTGGAAGTGCGTGATTACCGCGAAATGAACGATACCGATTGCTACGATGCCCTGGTAAGCGTGGGTATGTTTGAGCATGTGGGTGCAGGGTTGTTGCTATCCTATTTTGACCAAGCTTGGAAATTACTCAAACCCGGCAGTGTGTTTCTCAATCATGGCATCGCCAGTCGCGCCTCCAATCCGGTGGTGCGCGGCCCCACCTTCAGCAGCACGTATGTCTTCCCGGATGGCGAACTCGTACCGATCAATGTCACCCTTCATGCAGCCGAACAAGCAGACTTTGAAGTTCGGGATGTTGAGAGCCTACGTGAACATTATGCCCTGACCCTACGTAATTGGGTGCGCCGCCTGGAAGCTCATCACGAGCAGGCATTGAATTATGTAGACGAGCCAACCTATCGTGTCTGGCGGCTGTTCATGTCCGGTTCGGCGTATGGTTTTACTGCAGGAAGCCTGAATCTGTATCAGGCTTTGTTGGTAAAACCCGGCAATGGCGGTCAAAGTGGCCTGCCATTGAGGCGCGAAGATTGGTATACATCCCGAATTGGGTAGTAACTGCTTCCAAATCGGCTCCCTTTGCCAGTACCTCATTCCTCCCACCAATACGCATAAGCTGTTGAATCGCCAATAAGGCGAGCATTTCACGTTGTAATGTGAATAATGATTGACCGTGTAGGCAATGCGGCGATGATGCTCCTTCGCCATTTGTTCTTCCTAACTAATGGGTGCGCGTAAGGGATAGTTGTGCAAGGGTGATGTTTCGGTCTGATATCGTAGAATTCTTTATGCAAGTTGATATAATTAATAAAGTTAATAATTAGAAATGTCAACGATATGGATCCCTTCCTGGAAGAATGCGCCCGCGAGTTGTTAGACTTGGTTCCGATGGTCATGCGGTCGATCTGCACAGAGATGCGCCTGCACCACATCTCTGTGCCTGTCTGTGCCGCAATTCCGTGCCATGCTCTATCTTCGCCGCCATCCTGAAATTTCTTTGATCGATGTTGCCAATCACCTGGGTCTGACGCCTCCTGCCTGTAGTAAGCTGATGGATGGCCTGGTGGCACGCGATTTGGTAGTGCGGCAAAAACCCAGCCATGATCGACGCCGTATCTCGCTGCATTTGTGTGCAAAAGGTGAGCAAAGTTTGGATTCAGCTCAACGCGCCACCTGTGAAAGCCTGATTACCAAGATTACATATTTCACGCCGGCCGAACGAGAGAGCCTCCACCAATCGCTGCTCCTTCTAAAAGAAGCTTTTGCTGATGGAGCAGGTAACCCGGAAATGAAATAAAATGACAATTCTTGAAACGACAGCATTGATATGCAAGTATAAAAGTTTCACTGCAGAGGAAGATTTTGAAGGATGGAAGGGTTTTTGATGAGGATGTTTCAGGCTATTGCTCGACGGCCTTCAATGTGCGATAATGGCCAAGGTAACGATAAGGAAGTATACACATCGGTAGGGTTTTGCTTCAGGTAATAAAGGTTGGTAAAAAGTCTGGGTTCTAAGCTATGGGCTCAGTCGAAAGAAGGAGAGATTGACAATGTCTGACAAACCCTTTGTTATCACGATTAGCCACCAAATGGGCGCTGGGGGTGCGTACATGGGGAATAAACTCTCCAAGCGTTTAGGGATTCCGTTCATCGATCGTGATGTTCTCAAACAGGTCGCGGATCGGCTCCAGTTATCCGAAGCCGATCTGGAGAAACGCGACGAGCGGCTGAGTTCGTTCTGGGAATCCTTCATTCGTATGGCGGGATATTCCGATCCCCAGGCGCTTCTGACCGCAAGTCCTTACATCCTCACTGATCAAGAACTGTTCCGGCTTGAGTCAGAGTACATCCAACGCATTACCGAAAAAACCTCAGCCATCATCCTGGGCCGCTGCGGTCGGTACATTCTGCGCGATCACCCGCATCATTTCAGTGTTATGGTTTACGCCGATCTGCCTGCCCGTATCAGCCGTATTCGTGATCTGTTCACCTTATCCGAGGCCGATGCAGAAAGGTTGATCGATAGTAATGATAAGGAACGAGCGGCCTATATTCATACATTCACCAAACAGGATTGGCTGAACGTCCGGCTGTACGACCTGTGCATTAACACGTCGTGCGTGGGGCTTGACAATAGCGTGGAGCTTGTGATGGCCTGTGTCACAGCGAAAGCGTACCGTTGAACTGAAGGAGGGGATCGGATTTCCCTCGAAAACCGGCCCCAATTTCATTTGTGGTGATGACGCTATTCCGTGAGGGTCTATATCCTGGAAATGGCTATGGCGTAAAATGCCACTATCACTGTGGCTTAGTGAATAAATTTTGCTCAAGAATGAATGGAGAAAGAGGTGAGTCAATTGAATTTGGAAAGGCCTCAGGCCCTCCCAGGGCATCGCAGATTGAGTCATATTGATTACAGATGGATCGCCCTCTCCAACACGACCCTTGGCGCATTCATGGCCGCGCTGGATGGTAGCATCGTCTTGATCGCTTTGCCGGCGATCTTCCGCGGCATCGGTGTCAACCCGCTGGCGCCGGGCGAGACGAATTATCTCCTATGGGTGCTGATGGGCTATGGGATCGTCACAGCAACCCTGCTGGTGACGTTCGGCCGCATTTCGGACATGTTTGGCCGGGTGCGCCTGTACAACCTCGGCTTTGCGATCTTTGCGGTCGGTTCGATCCTGCTCTTCCTGGTGCAGGGCACCGGTAACCAGGCCGCCATGCAAATCATTATCTTCCGCCTGATCCAGGCGGTCGGCGGCGCGTTCCTCTTTTCTAATTCGACTGCGATCTTGACCGATGCGTTCCCGCCAGATCAACGCGGGATGGCCATGGGCATCAACCAGATTGCGCTGCTCTCCGGTCAATTCATCGGCCTGCTCGTTGGCGGTCTGCTCGCGGCGATCCATTGGCGGGCAGTCTTTCTCGTCAGCGTTCCCTTCTCCGTCGGCGGTACGATCTGGGCGTACGTGGCGCTGCACGAAACGGCCAAGATCCAGGGGCACCAGAAGCTCGACATTCCCGGCAACGTCCTTTTTGCGCTGGGTTTGACGGCGCTGCTTATCGGTATGACCTACGGCCTGGAGCCGTATGGCAGTTCGAGCATGGGCTGGACGAATCCATTCGTGCTCGGTTGTCTTATCGGCGGCGCATTGCTGTTGATCGTCTTTATCTTTGTGGAGCGGCGGGCGCTGGAGCCGATGTTCAGACTGGAATTGTTCAAGATCCGGATGTTCCTGGCGGGCAACGTCGCCGGTTTCCTCGCCTCGCTCGCACGCGGGGGGCTGACATTCATGTTGATCATCTGGCTGCAAGGCATCTGGCTGCCACTGCACGGATACAACTTTGAAGATACGCCGCTGTGGGCGGGCATTTACATGCTGCCGCTGACCGCGGGATTCTTCGTGATGGGCCCATTGAGCGGATATCTTTCCGATCGTTTTGGCGCACGCTTCTTTTCGACCGGTGGGATGTTGTTGACTGCGGCGGGCTTTGGAGGCTTGATGCTGTTGCCGTCAAATTTCCAGTTCCTCGCATTCGCTCTCATCATTTTTGTCATCGGTATGGGGATGGGCATGTTCGCCGCGCCCAATACAACGGCAATCATGAATTCCGTACCACCGGAACACCGCGGCGTCTCATCAGGGATGCGCTCGACCTTTCAAAATACTGCTAATACGTTGAGCATTACTCTGATCTTTACGATGGTTACCGCTGGCCTGGCAGCCAGGCTGCCAGCCGCTCTTTACAGTGGCCTGACCCAGGCCGGGCTACCAGGCAACGCGGCGGAGGGAATTGCGAACCTGCCGCCGACCGCGGCACTCTTCGCCGCGTTTTTGGGTTACAACCCTCTGGGCACACTGCTCCCGGCGAATTTGCTTCACAGCCTGCCTTTAGCAGCGCAGGCACAGCTGTTGGGCAAGACCTTCTTCCCAAACTTGATCGCGGGGCCGTTCAAGCAAGGGCTGCGCGTCGCATTTTCGATTTCGGTTGTGCTGTCAGTTCTGGCGGCACTCGCCTCGCTCTTGCGTGGCAAGCGCTATATTCACGGACAGGAACAATCGCAAGAGCTGCAGGGAATCGAACAGTGGCCGCAGGAAGATGCGCCAACGAAGTGACGCACACAGTTAGAACCGGTAGTTTTTTCATAACAGTCCGAAAGGTCAATAAAGCCTTGATTTAGCTTCCATCCTGCTCTCGCTTAACTTATTGGCTTTCTTGTTTCACCCTATCCTGGATCAAGTAAATGAATAATACCGTGCCGTCCGCCAAGCTTTGGGAAGACGCCGACCTTCACCAAATTGCTTTGCCTGCCCGAAAGAACAACTGCTTTTCTCTTTTTCCTTCTTGCTTCTCCTGGCTTTGATATATTGAGAATTGCTGGCGTTATACCATTGACGGATAATTACTGTCGCAATATAATAGTTATGGTACTTAACTATTTAAGAGGCTGATAGTAAAAGGCTGATAGTAAAAGGCTGATAGTAAGAGGCTGATAGTAAGAGGCTGAAAGTAAGAGGCTGAAAGTAAGAGGCTGATAGTAAGAGGCTGATAGTAAGAGGCTGAAAGTATAAATCCATAAAAAGGAGAAAGAATGGAAGAATATCTGAGCCAGGCCGTGGAACGGTTTTGGGAAACCGTCCCGGCCGTATGGGACCAAGTGCGGGACCATCTGCGCGGCGCGGCGACCTCGCAAGCCAATATCACGGTAGAACAGTTCCGCATTTTGCGCCACATCCGGCGCGGGAGTAACACGGTCTGCCAATTGGCCGATGCCCGCCAGATCAGCCGCTCGGCGGCAAGCCAATCGGTGGAGCTGTTGGTGGAGAAAGGCTTCGTATGCCGCCAGGAACGCATTGGAGACCGCCGGTATATCCGGCTGGAACTGACCGATCAAGGCACTGAACTGCTCAACATCGCCTATACGGAGAACCGCCAGTGGATCATGAACAAGCTATCGACCCTGACACCGGATGAATTGAATTGCATGCTCCAGGGGCTGGAGCCGATGAAAAAGGCATTTCTCTAATTTTTCAACTTCTTTGCAAACCATCTACGATCCATGGATACACTCCGAAAAATATATTCCTTTGTAAAACCGTATTGGAAACTGGCGGCATTGTCCCTGGTCCTGCTATTCCTCAGAGTATGCATGGACCTTTCCATCCCCCGCCTGGTGGAACAGATCATCGATCAAGGCATACGGAAGAACAACCAGAATGTGGTCCTGACGACTTCGGCCATCATGCTGGGTATCACCATTCTGGATACCCTGGCGGCCATCGGCAGCAGCATCTACTCGGTGCGGGTGGGCCAAAGCGTCTCCCGGGATGTTCGCAAAGCGCTCTTCCTCAAGATCCAAAAATTCTCCTATGGCAACCTGGACCACTTCAGCACCGGAAAATTGATGGTGCGGATGACCAACGATGCGGATGCTGTCCAGCGTTTCGTTCAGATCTCCCTGCGGATTGGCGCCAGCGCGCCTCTGACCATAATCGGCAGCATCATCCTGATGTACCTGACCAACCACCAGCTTGCCCTGAGCATGGTGCCCCTGCTGGTAGTCACCTCGGTTGTGCTGTTGATTTTCAGCATCAAGATGGAGCCGTTATATCAGGTCATCCAGACGAAGCTGGATTGGCTGAATACTGTCCTGCAGGAAAATATCGCCGGTTCCCGGCTGGTGAAAGCCTTTGTGCGCCGCGAGCATGAAAACCAACGGTTTGAGGCGGCCAACGAGAACTATACCCGCGACATGGTCAAGGTGATGCAGATCAACTCGACCATGTCGCCGGTGATGACGTTGCTGATCAATCTCGGCCTGGTCTATGGCGTATGGGCGGGCGGCCTGGAAGCGATCAAGGGCGGCATGACGGTTGGACAATTGGTAGCCTTCATAAACTACCTTATCACGATCTTGAATCCGCTCATGCAAATGTCGATGGTGGCGCTTGCCTGGGCCAATGGATTGGCTTCAGCCCAGCGTATCAATGAGGTGCTGGACGCTGTTCCGGAAGTTGATGAGTTGGCGGATGGAATCACTCTGCCCGAATCCACCAAGGCCAGCGTGGTCTTTGAGGATGTTTCCTTCCATTACAACGGCAGCACGGATGGCACCATCCTTAACGGGATCAACCTGGTAGCGGAGCCTGGGAAAACAATCGCTATTCTGGGCGCAACCGGCGCAGGCAAGAGTTCCCTGGTCAACCTGATCCCGCGTTTTTATGATGCTTCGCAGGGGAACATTGCCGTGGACGGGATCGATGTGCGCCAGTTGAAAGAGGATTCGCTGCTTTCCCGGGTGGGCATCGTTCCCCAGGAGACCATCCTTTTCTCGGGGACGATCCGCGACAATATCCGCTATGGCCGCCCATCGGCCAGCGATGAAGAGGTGGTGGCCGCCGCCAAAGCGGCTCAGGCGCATGATTTCATCCTGTCTTTCACGCAGGGCTATGACAGCCATGTCGAAGAGCGCGGGTCGAACCTCTCCGGCGGGCAAAAGCAACGCCTCGCCATTGCCCGGGCCATCCTCATCCAGCCCGACATCCTCATCCTCGACGACAGCACCAGCTCGGTCGATGTGGAGACCGAGACCAAGATCCAGGAAGCCCTGACGGAAATCATGCATGACCGCACCTCTTTTGTGGTGGCCCAGCGGATCAGCACCGTGCTCAACGCGGATAAGATCATCGTGCTCGATATGGGCAGGATCGTGGGGGAAGGCACACACAGAGAGCTGTTGGAGACCAGCCCGGTGTACCGGGAGATTTACGATTCGCAGCTTGGGGGTGGAGTTCATGATGAAGAAACGGAAGAAGCCAGCCTGGAACTGGCTGAGAAATAACCTATGACCTATCAAAGCGGATCTCAAACAACGAACGATATGCGCAACAAGCTGTCGGCCCGTGGTCCAGGCCGGCCGGCCCGCTATGAAAAAGCGAACAACCCTCGCCAGGCCATGCTGCGACTGCTGAAATACCTCATGCCATTCAAAATCACCATGGTACTGGTGATGGTCTTCGTGCTCATCTATACCCTGTTGGGATTGCTTGCTCCGTATTTTATGGGCAAGGCAATCGATGATTTCATCGGCGGCAATAACACGGCCGGTTTGCTGAGAATGGCGCTTTACATGCTGGGCGCCTATGTGGCCAACAACCTGTTCCAAGCCCTCGCCAACTGGATCATGGCGCGCGTCTCACAGGATGCCTTGAAGCTGGTTCGGCGGGATCTCTTCCAACATCTGCAGCAGCTTTCGATCGGTTTCTTCGATACCCATACAGCAGGCGGCCTGATGAGCCGGTTGACCAACGATATTGATGCCATCAACCAGGCAGTTTCCCAAAATGTGGTTTCGTTAATCGCCAGCCTGCTGACAATGATTGGCATCCTGATCGCTATGTTCGTACTGAATCCCTGGCTGGCCATGGCCACCTTAGTTGTGCTGCCGATCATGGTCTGGTTCTCCGAATTCGTGGCCAAATATACCCGCAAAGGATTCCAGGATCTGCAGTTCCACCTGGGGGGGCTCAATGCCATTGCCGAGGAAACGATCAGTGGACAAAAAGTGATCAAGGCCTTCCGGCGGAACGAAACGGCCATCGAAGAGTTCGACAAGCGCAACCAGGCGGTCTATGAAGCGGGTGTGTACGCCAACAGCTATGCCCTGCTGCTGATGCCCTTGACCAATGTATTGGGAAACTTCTTCGTGATCGTGCTGGCAGGCTTGGGCGGCTGGCTGGCCTTAAGGAATCTGGTCACGATCGGCATGATCGCCACATTCATTAACTATGGCCAGAACTTCGTCGCGCCATTGCGCCAGATCTCCAACATCTACAACTCCATCCAGGCAGCCCTGGCAGGCGCCGAGCGTGTGTTCGAGATCCTCGATACGAAACCCGAAATTGCCGATCCGCCGGACGCAGTGGCGCTCCAGTCCATCCATGGCGATGTGACCTTCGAGCATGTCAAATTCGGCTACCGGCCGGATGCACCGATCATCAAGGATATGACCCTGGAAGCCAAAGCCGGGCAGATCATTGCCCTGGTCGGACCCACCGGCGCGGGAAAGACGACCATCGTCAATTTGCTGACCCGGTTCTATGAGATTCAGAATGGAAAAATCACCATCGACGGCACAGACATTCGCAACATTCGCAAGGATGACCTACGCCAGGAACTGGGGCTGGTGCTGCAGGACACCTTTCTGTTTTCCGGTACTGTGATGGACAACATCCGGTTTGGACGGCTGGATGCCAGCGATGAAGAATGCATCCGGGCAGCCGAGATGGCCGATTCAGATCACTTCATCCGCCAGCTTCCGCAGGGTTACCAGACCAACCTGAGCGAGCGCGCCAGCAATCTGAGCCAGGGGCAGCGTCAACTTCTCTCGATTACCCGCGCCATCCTGGCCAATCCGGCCATCTTGATCCTGGATGAGGCAACCAGCAGTGTGGACACCCGCACCGAAGCGCGCATCCAGAAAGCCCTGCTCAAGCTGATGGAAGGGCGCACGAGCTTTGTCATCGCCCACCGCTTGAGCACCATCCGCGATGCCAATTTGGTGGTGGTGATTGATCAAGGCCGCATCGTGGAAAAAGGCACCCACACTGAGCTGTTGGCCAAAAAAGGGTTCTACCATCATTTATATATGAGCCAGTTCAAAGGGCAGGCGATTTAAGCGCTAACCGTGACCCCGGCCATTCGAGAAAGCCGGGGTCGCTTCTTATCCAAGCACGAAATTGTCGATCCGGCGGGTCTTGCCGAAATAGACTGCCATCGAGAGCAGGCTTTTCCCCTTTGACTGGTAAGGACGGGAGCACCGCATCTCCTTCAAGCTTAATATCGCCCTAAAAAATTTTTGGCCCCTACATTTTCTGTTCCATCTATATTGGAAGGCCCTGACTGCATAACTGCTATGCAAGGGCAAATGACGATGGAAAGAGATCGGAATTTTGTTGGGATTGCGAACAACATGGAGAATAGCGACGGTCATGCTATGCAACATTTGATGTCGAATTCGCCTTGGAGCAGGCAAGGGGTGGCGGTGAGGCCTCTCCCGCAACTGTCTCCCGATGAAGCCCAAGCTCAAGTCGGTAAACATCCTGTCGATCGTTCCCGTTCAATTGCCAGCTACTTGCGTAAACGGCGCAAGGCCAAAGTTCAAACCTGATCTGACATTGTCAAATTAGGTTCAGACATGTACGGTCAACCCCAGGCTGGCTGCCACCAGCGGCAGAACCCGGTCGGCATACTCCTCAACCGGCGGGGTACACCGGGCGCGGCTCCATTCGGTTGCCAGGCCGTACATGGCCCAGCTCGTGGTAATCGCGGCCATGTCAAGTGAGATGCGCGCATTCTCAAGCAAGGCGGTCTTTTCCAGCCAGTGGTTCAGCAAGGCGGTGATCTCGCTCCGCACCGTATTGGCCACCAGCGACTGGAACTGCTGCTCGCTGTTGGTGCAGCGCTCGTGCGTTTCGCCGACGAATTCGCATACCATCACGATTAATGACCGCAGGTTTTCCATCGAGAACTGGCAGGCGTTCAGGATGCGTGCATCCACCGCCTTGCGAAAACGCTCTCGGATGTACTGGTCGAGCAGGTCGAACTTGTCCAGGAAGTGGGCATAGAAGGTGGCCCGGTTGATCCCAGCCTGCCCGGCGATATCCTGCACGCTGGTGGCCTGGAAGCCTTGCTGGTTGATGAGCTCACTGAACGCTTGGAGGATGCTCAGGCGGGTACGCCGGACGCGCGGGTCTTGCATTTCGGTCGAATGAGACAACATTTTTTCTCCGTTGTTGTGTAACCGACAAAAACCGGTTTTTGTTGGTTGATTTTTTAAAAATCATCCGGTAAACTATTCACCATCTGTTGTTAAAACAACAGATGTATTATAAACAAAATCCCAAGGAGAGTCAATTACGTCACTCGAAACCATCAAAACCACCCCCGTTGGCCAGACCCCCAACCCTGCTTTCGGCAGGCTTGCCAGCGATGAACAGATCCAGCGCACCGTAAAAGCCCTTTCAGAGCACGGTATCCAGGCCTATGTTACTTCCAATGTTGGCGAGGCCCACGCTAAATTGGAAGAACTGGTTCCGGCCGGGGCCGAAGTGTTCATCTCCAGCTCCACCACCTTCCGGCAGGCTGGCTTGCAGGCTGAGATCGACCGGGAGGGCAGCCGCTATGCTTCTGTGCGTGTCCGGCTCGGCAAAATGGATCCCAAAACTCACAACCGGGAGATGCAAAAGCTGGGCGCCACCCCTGAGTACATTCTCGGCAGTGTCCATGCCGTCACCGAGACCGGCTCCGTGCTGGTTGCATCGTCCTCCGGCTCGCAGTTGGCGCCCTTTGCCTCTGCCGCTGCCCATGTTGTCTGGCTGGTCGGCGCCCAGAAGATCGTACCTACTCTCGAGGTTGCACTCCAGCGACTGCAGGAATACACTTTTCAGTTAGAGGACCAGCGCGCCATGAAGGCCTACGGAATGCACAGTGGCATCAACAAATTGCTGGTGGTTAACCGGGAGGTGAACCCGCAGCGGACCCAGATGATCATCATCAAGGAAGTTCTCGGTTTCTAGGATCATTAGATCTCTTGCAAAACGAGGCCCCTTTCCCATCGGGAGAGGGTTAGGGTGAGGAAATACCTGTCAGTATGAATTGTGCCATATTGCCATCGGCTTCTAATCTGACATTGTCAACGAAGGTATTTCCTTGTTCATGGCGCTGGGATCCGGCAATAAGGGACAGGTCCATGCGGCCGGGTCAACAAAATATCGGTATACAACGACCTTTCATAAGTGCGCCACCACACATCCCCTGACTTGCTCAATTTTGCCATTCTTTGCTTTTTCCAAGGGTAAAAAGCGAATTTTCAGGACACTAATGGTCATATGGGAGAGTGACTAAAATTGAATGAGCAGGTCCTTGAGAATCCTTTGAGTAGTGTTCGATCTGTTGTCTACGGGACACCAAAATGAGCAAGTCGGGTACTATTTCAATCTTTGGGGTTTGAGCATACTGTCCAAGGATCCAGGATGGAGAATGTCCCGGAAGCATGGGCCAAAGTCTGGTATTTCTGCCGGATTTGTCCAGCCAGGCGGTGTATCGAACTTGATTCTTGGAATCGCCATGGTGATCCGGAAGGTCGGAGTTCATTCAGGCTTTTTTCCCATCCGTGTCAGCCGAATCATCCAGGGATGATAATCCCTTCCTAAGGGCGTATAAGGTGGCCTGCACGCGATTGGCCAGGTGCAGCTTGCCGAGAATTTTCCCGATATGAGTCCGGACAGTGGCACCACCGATGACCAATCGTTCGGCAATCTCCTGATTGCTCAGTCCTTGGGCCACCAACTGCAAAACCTCCAACTCCCGTTCGGTCAGCGGCTCAGGCATGGGGGACTCCCGGCAGGGTGACTCAATTCCTCCAGCACCTTTCTGGCGATACTGGGATGCAGGAACGGCTGGCCGCGCTGGATATCCTGGATCGCGGAGATCAAATCCTCCGGCTCAGAATCTTTCAGCAAATACCCCAACGCGCCGGCCTTGATCGCTGGAAAGACCTTATCATCCGCAGCAAAACTGGTTAACGCCAGGATGCGCGCCGTGGGATGCTTTGCCATGATCTGGCGGATGGCTTCGATCCCGTCCATCCTTGGCATTACCAGATCCATCAGGATCACATCCGGTTGGAGAGAATCAGCCAGCTTGACAGCTTCCAGGCCGTCACTTGCCTCCCCGATTATGGTCATCCCCTTTACTTCCGCCAACAAAGCACGAATCCCTTTACGGACGATGCCTTGATCGTCGACAATCAGGAGCTGGATCTGTTTTTGGGTCATGGGTAATACCTAATTATCCTATCTTGGATGGTTGGTTTAGGTCGTTTCAGGGGTGGACAGTGACGGTCAAGCGCGTGCCTGCCTCGGGAGAACTTTCGATCAGGAGGTTTCCATCCATCTTCCGGACGCGTTCCTTGATCCCGCGCAGTCCCATTCCGCCGCTGCCGTCGGCGGTTTCGAGGTTGAAGCCGGTCCCATCATCACTCAATACCAGGCAAACACCCGCCTGAGTGTACTTCAATTCAATTTTGACGCTCCTGGCCCGGGCATGCTTGACAGCATTATTGAGGCCTTCCTGGGCAATCCGATAAAGCTCTTCTTCCATCACGAGTGGTAACCGTCCCTGCCCTTCCACGTGTATCTCGGTCTTCAAGCCGGAACGGCTTTCGACAGACGCCAGCCGGCTTTGCAAGGCTGCCTCCAGACCCTCTTTTTCCAGGATGGATGGATGCAGCTCGAAGACCAGCAAGCGCATATCCAGTAAAGCTTCCCTGGTCATCTGACGTAATTCTTTCAAGTTCTCCAGGGTGACCTCTTTTTTCCCAGCCATGAGCGCTCTGCGGGCAGCTTCAGCATACAGATTAACACTGTAAAGAGCCTGGGTGACAGAATCGTGGAGTTCCCGGGCCAATCTCTGCCGCTCTTCCATGACAGCCATTTGCTCCACCTGCTGATGGAGCCGAGTCTGGTCAATGACGATGGCAGCCTGATCGGCAAAAAGACTGATGATACGCAAGTCCTCCCTGGTAAACCCTCCCACCTTATTGATCACATCCAAGACGCCGATGATCGTAGATTCTACTTTCAAAGGGGCGGCGAGCAAGGAGATTATGCCCAGATCGTGCAGGTAGTCCAGGCTGATCCCGGACACATCATTGAAGAACGCCGGCTCCCCCGAAAGAATGGTTCGCCCGGCCAGCGACCCGTTGACCGGCAGACGGTTCAGGGCTGATAATTTTTCACCAACTGCGCTGGTAACCTGCAGGATGCCATTTTCCTCCAGGAGCAGGACTGCACTCCCGGTTGCATCGGTTAAATTCAATGCTTCGTTACAAATGATTTCCAGCACTTCCTGAAGACTGTTCTTTCGAAGCAAGCTGGTCGTGACGCGCTGCACCCCCTGACTTTCCGCCAGCCTTTGACGCGTTTCCCCATACAGGCGCGCATTCTCCACCGCCAAGGCTACCGAATTTGCGATCCCACTGGCCAGCTCAACATTCTCCTGGGTGATGGCATACATCTCCCCCAGGGTATAGTTCAGAGCCATTCCCAATACCTGCCCGCCTAACCGGATTGGCACCAACAGTATGGAGCGGATATCCAAAGCAGGCAGGATTTCATGGTTGACACGCGGGTCTGACCGGGCATCCTCACAAATGATTGGAATCCGGCTGTCCAATGCTGCCTGAACGAGCGGAAACTGTACCGGGGGGATTTGCAGGTTCCTGGTCAATGCAAGCTGCGAACTGCTCAGGCTTTTTGTCCCGGCGTAACGAATGAGTATATTTTTTTCATCGTCCATCAAGTAGATGTCACAGTGTGGCATCCCGGTTGCGTCAGCGAGCATTTCTGCAATTCGTTCCAAAACCAGGTTCAATTCCAGAGAACCGCTTGCCATCTGGACGGAACGCAGCATCAGGTCGGTGCGCAGCTGCGATTTGCGCAGCTCGGTATTCGATAGCTTTAAATCCTGTACCACCCGCTCATGAATCACAATTTCATCGATCATGGCCTGCCTGGCTTTTGCAAGCTCTTTAGCCAGCCATAGATTTTCCTGCTTGAATTCTTCTTCGGCTTTGTGCAATTCCGACTCCACTCGACCAATCAGGAAGGGAAAATACGGATCATCCCTTCATTCTCAATGATACTGTAAAAGTCGTTCCCTGGTTTGCAATACTCTCCACGCTTACCTGCCCTCCAAAGCGGTCCACATACTGTTTAACGATACTGAGGCCCAGCCCTGTTCCAGGAATGCCTGCCAGATGTGCATTCTTTGCCCGGAAAAACTCCTCCCATATATGCGGGAGATCTTCTTCAGGAATGCCGATACCAGTATCCGATACACTGATCTTGACAAACTCTGGATCTTTATGGATCGCAACTTCGACCGCACCACCAGGTTTCGAATATTTAATGGCGTTGCCAATCAAATTCCGCATGACTGTAACCAGGCCGTTTTCATCGGCCAACCCTGAAACGGGCCGACCGGGCACGTTGAGTTTGATCGTGACTTGCTGATTCTTTGCTTCTTCCGTGAAACTCTCCATGACCGAGCGCACGATCGGTTGTAATTGGACCTGTTTCAGGGGCCGGTCGGTATCGATCGATCGGCTGGATGCCAGCGACAGGATGTCATTGATCATTTCCAGCATATCATTAAGTCTGATTTCCACCCTTGACAACAATTCGGTCTGCTGGGGCTTGAGTTCGCCGGCCAAACCATGCAGTAGCGTGCGGACCAGACTTTGCGCAGCGCTGGTAGGTGAACGAAGTTCATGCGCCATCATGAGCAGAAAAGAGGACTTAAACTCATTCAATCTTTCCGCTTCATCCCTGGCACGGGTCAGTTCGACTGTTTCGTGCTCGATGGCCTGAAGGCGTTTGGCCTCCAATGATAGCCGTCGTTTTTCCAGGCCCTGGTTGACGGTCATTGAGAGCATATCGGCTGTGAAGGGCTTGGAAATAAAGTTATAGGCCCCTTTTTTGATGGAATCCACAGCCAGTTCCACAGCTGCATAACCGGTGATAATAATCGAGATGGTCTCAGGATCACGTTCCCGGATTGGCTCCAGCAGATCGATCCCTTTTCCGTCTGGCAGCATCACATCCAACAGCACCAGATCAAAGGCTTCTTCCTGAATTTTAAGAAGTCCTTCCTGAAAATTATCGGCGGTCTCCACCACATACCCCTGGGGCTGCAGGACCCGGCAGCAGCCCTGGCGAATTCCCGCTTCATCATCGATGATCAAGATCCTGCCTTGGTTGTCCATGCTCCTCCAGAAATTTATCCGATCAGATCCTTTGAGACAGACGCCAGATTTGCGCCTTCATCCGGCAGTCGCACAGGCAGGCTGATAATCACAGTCGTCCCATGGCCGACCTGACTCTGGATCGAAATTTGTCCATGGTGCAGCTTGATAATTCCATAAACGATCGATAGCCCCAATCCTGTTCCTTTGCCGGCCGGCTTGGTCGTGAAAAAGGGTGTGAACAATTTACTTAGATTTTCCGCCGGGATACCCGAGCCGGTGTCAGAAAACCGGATTTCCACGGACTGGGGGTCAATGGCGCGGGCGGAAATGGTAATCGTCCCTTCATTTTCCATAGCATAACAGGAATTGTTGAATAGATTTACAAAAACCTGCTGTAATTGTGCCGCGTCTGCCTGGATCAGGGGCAGGTTTGGATCAAGCTGGGTCAATATCTCGATCTTCTCGAAACACTTGCGGGCGCGATTTTTATAAATCACCTCTTCCAGAAGAGATTGCAGATTTACATCCTGGGCCATTATTTCATGCTGCCGGGCAAAGTTCAGTAAATCGGACACGATGGATTTACAGCGTTGTACCTCTCCGATGATCATTTTCAGATCCTCCCTGCGAGGGTCAGCCGGAGAGGCCTCTTTCAACATCATATCGGAGTATAACTGGATCGTTCCCAGTGGATTATTGAGTTCATGGGCAACCCCGGCTGCCAGCTGCCCCACGGAAGCCAGTTTTGCCTGGTGCAGCAGTTCCTTCTCGGATTCTTGTAAAGTTTCCACCATGGAATTGAACGACCGGCCCAACAGGGCTATTTCTCCCTTTCCATCAGATTCAACCCGCACATTCATATCCCCTTTGGCCAAACGCTGATTTGCATTCACCAGCAATGCGATTGGACGGGTTATCAGGCGTGCAATGGGGATGGCAATCACCCCTGCCACAAGAATGCAAACCAAAGCGATCCAGGCGGAGCGTGTATCAAAAGCGATCACCAGGCTTTCAAAGATGGTTTCACGAACACCCACGTACATCATCCCGATGACATTGTTTTGAAAATCCCGCAGGGGTTCATAACTGCCGATATACCAGTTGTTGACCACGAAAACGCGCCCGCTGTAGCTCTGACCCTGCACCAGGACTTTCTGGTACACATCCTGCGAAACGCGCGTCCCGACTGCACGGCCGCCGTTTTCTCCTGGCACATTGGTGGAGACTCGTAAATCACCCAGGAATAGCGTGGTCGTTTCCACCTTGGCCTGGTTCTTCAAATAATCCACCAGGCTAAAATCATTGTTGAAGAGATAAGCGGTCAGGACCGCCCCGCTGAATTGACCGTTCTCATTCCTCAGCGGATAGACACCCACGATCGCCAAGCCAGCCGTGCCTTCGCGCGGATCGAAAGGTTTGGGCTGTTCTTGAGGGGTGGCCTGCACGACGATATGGGCCTGATCCTCCAGATCGATCTGGCTGAGATAATTGGCGGGGATCACTTCCGTGCTGACGATCGATTTTTCTGTTGCGAGGGCCCTGGAAACAATTGGAAGCTGGCTCCAGTTTCCGGCGGTGAAGGCAGGTGTAACCTTTCCATCCGCAGCGATGGAACGTCCTGTCAATATATTCCCGCCAGAATCCAGGACAACCACCGAACGCGTTCCGTCCAGGATGGGGGCGGCGATCATCCGGTTGATGACCTGGTCGATCGCCTGCGTATTTTCAAAGCTGCCGTTCAGATGGACCGGCAACGCCGCCACCGTCTGTGGATCCAGCGCTACGAATTGACTCAGGGCTATCACACCGTTCAGTTTCTGCTGGTAAAAACCATTCGTCAGATCCAGGTCACGTTGCAGCCGGTCGGTTTGGGCATTCAAAAGATATTCGTTGATGACCCGTGAAGTAACCAACGCATTCAGACCGGCTGCCAAAGCCGCTACCAGAACGAACGAGGCGATCAGGACATATAAGAGATGTCCATTGAAAAGAGAACGGATAAAACGTTTCATTCGATCAGACTCAACTTATCAATCAGGCCGGACCGATGGACCAATGCCGTCAACCGGGAATATTGGCTGGATCAACCCGGCTTGGAGCCGGGTGTCCACACATATCGTAATTGGATTGGATTCATAAGAAGTGGTCTTCAGGATTTATTACGTCCGAGGATCCAGGTAACTTTTTTGATCAGGTCGTCCGGATCGATAGGCTTATCCACAAACAATTGCACGGGCAGATAATCAATATCCGGCTCGTAGCGCATGGGCGTCGTGCTGTGGATGGCAGTAAGCATCAGAATGGGGGTATCCTTGAACTGTTTCAAATCCGAAGCCGGATCGGGACTGTGCAGTTTGAGCGCCAGTTGGAAACCTTCGGTATGCGTTTCCATCATGACATCCAGTATGATCAATTCTGGTTGTTCGGCCTTGACTTTCTGCAAGCCCTCTTTTCCACTACTTGCGGTCACAATTTGATGACCGGCGCTCTCCAGAGTCAAGCGCACAGCCGTCACGATATCGGGGTCGTCATCGATGATCAGAATTTTAGCCATAATCCATTCCTTTCTATAAATAAGTTTGTGTGGATCTCAATCCGATCTTCCGGATATTTCCAGAATCTCGGTGATACTCCTTGCAATGTTTTCCGCGCAAGCCTGAACTTCGGGTGAAAGCGATGCACCTACCCGGGTTTGCGCAGGTTGGATGCCTAGCAGGGCAACTTCACAATTCAGTTCGGCCGTCAGGTAACCGGCGAGAAGGTGAAGGGGCAGTGTATGCGTCGAGGCGCTGAAGCCACTGGTGTCCTGCCAGCACAGCCATCCGGTTTTTGCGGGTTCCAGGTTCATGAGAGCCGCATCAACCATCAGGACCAGATCAGGCTCAAAACGGCGCAGCACACCGGTGAAATTCTCGGGCGCCGGCCCACCCTGGATGGCCAACAAGCGTTCTTTTCCTGGCGTCCCATCACACAACCGGCCTGCCAACCAGTTGCCAACCGCATCGTCACCATACAATTCATGCCCGATGCCAAGAACTGCCAGGCGCGCGGACCTATCCGGTTTTTGCAGGCGTTTCAGGTCTGCCAGCAGGGATTCCTGCCAGGAATTTTTTAATATCATCTGCAGCTCCATACAGCACAGTAAAAGTTTTCTTATCCATGGCGGCCAGTTCCCAATGGTCGTTTATCATGCTAAGGGAACCCTGCCGGCAGCTTATGACGCATTGGCCGCAGAAAAGGCACCGGTCAGCGTGATAGGAAATTACAAACTTTTTTTCTTTCCGGTCCTGCATCGTCACAATGATCGCATTGGCTGGACAATCCATGGCGCATAAACCACAGCCGGTGCAGGCCTCCGGCGTCCACTTCAAGAAACTACGCAGACGGGCCGGCGAGATCTGCTCTTTAAACGGGTAATTCTCGGTGGCAGGTCGATGGAAAAGCGAGCCGGACACATCTGAGAGCATCAAACCAAATTTCGCCATTTTCATATCCTTTTAACCAGTAATAAGACCAACCACTGCACCAGGACCAATAGGGCGCCGTACCGCCACCACAGGCCGACCGTTTGGTCAATGCGCAGGCGGGTTAATAACGATTGAATGCCCACCATGACGAACAACAGGGCCAGTGTCTTGGCCAGGAACCAGAGCGGGTTGGACACGCCGCCAAGGTAAATGGCTGCCACCAGTGCCAACCCAATGATCAATTCCACGGCCCGGGCAAGATGAAAGAACGCCAAGCCGCGCCCACTGTATTCGGTCAGCGCGCCGGCGGAAATCTCCGTATGGGCTTCTGGAGCGTCGAAGGGGGGCATCTCGAGCTTGCCCATCAGGCCGATCAGGGCAACCATGAACCCGATCGGTTGGACCAGGATCAGCCAATGGGTTTGTGCGTAGGCTGCGATCGTGCCGATTTGCCAGCTTCCTACGGTTGCCGCTGGAATCAGCAGGGCCAATAAAAAGGGTGCTTCATAGGAAAAAACCTGGGTCAACGTGCGGGTTGCCCCGATCATGGAGAAGCGATCCAGGGTGTTTGTTCCGGCCAGACCCAGACATAGCGTCAGCAGACTGAGCAGGTACAGTGTCACGATCAGGTCACCCGGAAAACTGTAAGCCGGTTTGATCCCTGCCATGGGGACGTAAAGGGCCGCCGTCAGACCACCTGCCAGCGCTACCACCGGCAGGCCGATGAACAGGACCTTGTTGGCCTTTTCAGGGATGATCTCCTCCTTTGCCAGCAGCTTGACGGTATCGGCCAGTGGCTGGAACCAACGCGGTCCCACCCGGTTCTGGAGCAGGGCCAGCAGCTTCCGGTCGGCCCATTCGTATGCCAACCCGCCTGCCAGAATGAACAGCCCACCGGGAAAAACAACCAGAGCCAAGATTGTCCAGAGACCGTTCATTTGCCCAGCCTCTGATAGTACTCGATCCCATGCCTGCGCAGATCTTCCCACTTCATCATACTGGAACTGCCGTCGGTGGCATGCCTGAGCTGGACGGTCCGGTCGTTACAGGAAAAACACGGATCGATGCCTGCCAGGATCATCGGAACATCGGCCAGCTGGTGGCCAACAGCCAACTTGATGACCGAGGTCATATTGCAAATGGTGGGCGTACGCACTTTGAGACGCTCGGGCTTATCTGTGCCATTACTCTTGATAAAGTAGAACAACTCACCGCGCGGCGCTTCTACCCGCATCACGACCTCTCCGGCCGGAACGCGGCGGGGAAAACGCGCCGCTAATTCCCCTTCAGGGAGGGTGGCCAGGATCTGGCGGATGAGCCGGAAGCTCTCGAACAACTCGTTGACGCGCACGACGAAGCGGGCTTCCAGATCGCCACGCGTATCCAGGGCCATTTTGACCGGATATTGTTTGTAGGCTGCGTAGGGTGACTCCACCCGGACGTCCCGTGCCACATTGGAGGCACGCGCGGTTGGACCATTCACTCCCATGACTTCGGCTTGATTGCGGGACATTACCGCGATCCCGCGTGTCCGTTGCAGGAACATGGTGTCGTTTGTGAGAACGTCAAAATAATGGTGGGCGCGTTCTTCCAGGAACTCGATCCCCTTCAGGATTGCAGCAGTCTGTTCCTTGTCGATGTCGCACTTCACGCCACCCAGCACATTCGCGGAATAATTGACCCGGTTGCCGGTCAACCCTTCGAGCAGGTCCATGACCGTTTCCCGGTCACGCCAGGAATACATGAAGAGTGTATCGAATCCAGCCTCGTGGGCGGATACGCCAATCCAGAGAAAATGGCTGTGGATGCGTTCCAATTCGGCGACCAGAACACGGATGGCCTGGGCGCGCGGCGGTGCTTCCACGTGCGCCAATTGTTCGACTGCCAGGCAATAGGCGGTTGCATGGATATGAGAACAGATCCCGCAGATCCGTTCAAGCAGATACAGGTCCTGGATCCAATTGCGCTGCTCGGCGGCTTTCTCGATGCCGCGATGGGCATAGCCCAGGCGCACGTAGGCCTTCGTGACGATCTCTCCGTCCACAGTGAACTGGAAGCTTCCCGGCTCTTTCAGCGCGGGATGCTGGGGGCCAATTGCAATCGTAAAGCGTTCAGGTTTTCGTTTAGATTCCATAAATTCCGTTTCCATCAATTCGCGGACAGCATATTTGGATCAAAATCCTTCCGCATGGGATAGACGTTGATGGGCCAATCATCTGGTAAATATAATCGATCGGGGGTATGCAGGCCGGAAATCTCCACGCCAAACATCTCGTGAAGTTCCCGTTCAAAAACCTCCGCGCCGGGGATAACCTCACAAAGGCTGGGGAGCACTCCGTTCTCGCGCGGCACACGCACCCGCAAGGCAATCACGGCATCCCCCGGGCAGAAGTGGTAGAGGACTTCCATGTCTTTCGACGCAGGCCCAGGGTCCAGGCAAACGATGGCGGCAAGATACCCCAGTCGTTTTACGCGCAGACCCACCACGATCGGGACCAATTCCTGCAGCGAGTTGACCCTGACATCCAACTGCTTAGGATTGGGTCGGGAGATTTCCGTAGCCCAATCCCAGGAGCTCACGATGCCGCTTGCGAGCGTTAAAATCTCTTCCGTATTCATACAGATACCTTTTCAACTTCCAATGGTTGGGGTTGTGTTTTGGAGGTGGGGGAGGCGAGGCTGCTTAATAACTTGACCACGCCATCGATGATCGCTTCGGGCCGGGGCGGGCAGCCGGGTATGAATGCATTCACCGGGATGACATGGTCGATGCCATCCATGACATTGTAACACCCCTGGAAAACACCACCGGACAAGGCGCAGGAACCTATGGCGACGACGAACTTTGGTTCGGGCATTTGCTCGTAAATCCGTAAAAGGCGTTCACGTGCCTGGCGGGTAACGGGGCCGGTGCAGAGCAAGATGTCGGCCTGGCGCGGGCTGGCTTGCAGCTTGATACCAAAACGTTCGACATCAAACCGCGGGGTTAAAAGTGGCAAGGATCTCGATATCACATCCATTGCAGGATCCGCTGTTGAAATGCAATACCCAGGGGGAATTGACACGCGCCCATGTTTTCAGTCCTTGCATTGTTTCTTTCCATAAACCAACTTTTCTGTCCATTCAAACTCCTAATCCGAAAGCGCAGGAACCATTATGAATTCATTTCATCAACCTAAAATCAGCGCCAATAAAGCCACCAGCAAACCAACCAGGTAGATGATCATTACCGGGGAGGTTTTCCCCGTACTCAACACCAGGACACCCAGATGGAGGATGGCAAAGAACAAGGCCACCACGAAAAATGGGCGGTAACCGGGTGCGGCCAGCCGGGTGGGCGGCTCTTCTCCACTCGAGTACGTGCTTGATTTCAGCGTTGAGCCAACCCCGGAAGTGCCGGCCAGCCGCTTGGCGAAAAGGGAAAGCAGGCCAACCAGACCAAGGTATATGAGGAAAGCGATGGGGGGTATGAGTATGATTTGCAACGGTCCTCCAATCCATCAATGACCCATGCTTGCCAGTAAAGCCCGGCTGGCTGGAATTGTCAACCCGTTCATCGAACCAGGCCAGAAGCCGATTACGACCACTGCCAATCCAAGGACGACCAGCGGGATGGCCATGGCCAGCGGCTGGCGTTGCCCCTGCCGGACCCTGGCAGAGGGTTCCAGCCGGTACATGCTATTGACGAGGGGTGCATAATATGCCAGCGACAGTACGCTATTCAACGCCGCAAAAACGACGACCAACTCGATCCATAGGACACGGGTTTGGAAGCCGGCCGCGAAGATCTGCCACTCGGACATGAAGCCTGCCAGTGGAGGCAGGCCACCCAGCGCCAGCACTGCGATGCTCAAGCTCAGAGCTGCCAGGGGATACTTGCGTGCCGCGCCGGCCAGGTCCGTGTTGAGCAGGGGTTCATGATCCCCTACCCGGATGTGCAGGGTGTAAAGGAAAACCCCGGCCGAGAGGAAAGCCAACCCCTTCATCAGGCCATGATTGAACAAGTGGAATAAGCCGCCCTGGGCTCCGGCGGTATTTCCGCTGTAGAAGCTGATCCCCAGGCCCACCAGGATGTAGCCAACTTGCGCCACACTGGAATAAGCCAGCAAACGCTTAACCTGTTTCTGCCGGAGCGCCATCAGGTTGCCGAGGGTCATGTTGAGTACCCCGAAACCGATCAACAATATCGGCCAGGATGCGGACACGGCAAACAGGGCGGCCAGGGCGCGCAGCATGGCGATCAAGCCTGCCTCGATGACCACACCTGAAAGCATCGCACTGATCCCACTGGGGGCTTGCGAATGGGCATCTGGTAGCCAGGTATGCATGGGCACCAGGGCAGCTTTGACGCCGAAGCCAATGATAAATAGTGCACCAGCGACAAGCAGCAGCGGGGACGGCCCGGCTGCAGCCCTAATGGACATCAGATTCAGCGTACCGGTGGCAGCCAGGACCAGCGCGATTCCCACTACGATCAGGACTGATCCGGCCGCGCTCTGGATCAGGTACTTGAAGCCGGCCTCCAGGGAGGCCGGTCGTTCCCGATAGAAAGCCACCAGCAGATAGGATGTGACCGCCATCGCCTCGAACCAGATCCAAAGGTTGAACAGGTCGGTTGCGCAACCCAATCCAATAATCATGCTAATCATCAAGACCAGCATGGCGTAGAATTTTTCCTGGCCGGTCTCGCGGGAGAGATAGGGGCCGGAATAGAGCACCACCAGTGTACCCAAACCCAGCGCAACCGCAGCCAGCAACAGGCTCAAACCGTCCATTTGCAGGCTGACCGATCCCAGCGTGAATTTTAATATCCTCCCGTTTGCCAGCGCAGTGGCAGCATAGCCGAAAGGAATCCATGAGGTGGCCAGCGCCAGCAGCGCAGCTAACGAAGGGAGGCGCCAGAACGCAGGCCGCCTGAACAGGCGCCCGACCAGATAAATGAGCGGGGCAGCCAGCAGAGGCAAAAGAATCAGCCACAGGAATGCGGGAGTACTCATCATGCGCCTCGTACCAGGACAAGCAGGATGAGCAGCAGGCCGCCCAGGATACCAGCCATGTTCCAGTTCAATTGACCTGTCTGGGAAAGCTGCAATATTGAAGCTGCACGCGTGGTCAGGTTGACAACCTGCTGGTTAAACCATTCAAATCCCAGACCCTTGGCGATGGCCGGCTTGAGCGTGCGGGTCAATTTCACGAACGCGGCACGTTTAATCCACAGCCCGAATCCCACGGCGATCATTCCAAGTGCGATCCAGGTGGGTGCGGCCAGGAATATTTTTGCGACCATCCCCATGGTCGTTAATGGTTCGATCTGGTGGAACGGTAGGGTTGCCGCCAACATGTGGTTCAAGGGACCGGCCAGCAACCCGGTTGTCAGGGTGCCAATGGCAAGGACGGCAAGGGAAACCCGCATCGCCGGGAGACCATCGTGGGCGGGTTCTGATCCATGCGGACTGCCGTAGAAGACCATCCACACCAGGCGCAGGCTGTAAAGTGCGGTGATGCCTACACAAAGAAGCATCACAAGATAAGCCCATAACGGACCGTTCGCCAGCCCGCCCTCCAGGATCAGATCCTTGCTAAAAAATCCGTTCGCAATGGGCAAACCCACCAGCCCCAAAGTGCCAATGATGAAGACCGCCCGGACGAAAGGCATCTTCTTCCCCAGCCCGCCCATGCTGTGCAAATCACGCGTACCGACCGCCGTTATTACGGCGCCTGCACCAAGGAAGAGCAGGGCTTTGAAAATTGCGTGGCTGAGTAAATGTAATTGACTGGCGAAGATCGAGCCAGTGCCGACCGCATAGACCATGAAACCCAACTGGCTCACGGTGGAATACGCCAGGACGCGTTTGATATCATCGGCAGCCAGTGCCATGAGGCCTGCCAGCAGCGCAGAAAGCAGGCCTACCACGATCACGGCAGTGCACCAGCCCGGCACGCCTTGAAAGGCCGGGTAGAAACGGGCCAGCAGATAGACGCCTGCGTTGACCATCGTGGCGGCGTGAATCAGCGCGGTGACGGGCGTGGGAGCTTCCATGGCATCCGGTAACCAGGAATGCAGCGGAACCTGCGCAGATTTGGCGGCGGCAGCCACCAGGAATCCAAAGGCCATCAGGCCCAAGGTGGTCGCCGGAAGAGTATGTGCCTGTGCCAGGAAATTGCTGATCTGGGAATTGCCCAGGTAGGCGTAGATCAACAACGCCCCTGCCAGCAAACCGACCCCGCCCAACTGGGTCATGATCAAAGCCTTGATTCCCCCGGTCACGGCTTTCGGATCATCGTTAAAAAATGAGATCAGCGCATATGAACAAAATGCGGTGATTTCCCAGAAAATGAATGTGAATAACAGATTGCCCGAGAGACCCAGGCCGGCCATTGCACCAATGAAAAACAGGATCAAAGCGTAGTATCGGGCCAGTTGTTCCTCGTGATGCTGCATGTAGTTGATCGAGAAAATGACGGCCAGGCTGCCAACCACCGTGGCAATAACCGCGATCAAAACCCCCAGTCCATCCGGGAGGAGGGTGAAATCCCCAAAGATACTTCCAAAGGGAATTTGTAATGCGACAGAGCTGGATGCCAGCGGAAGCATTCCTAGCGCTGCCAGGCTGGGGATTACGGCAAATATCACAGCCAAGGTGTGCAGGCTGCGTGGGTGCCGGTCACTGACCAGCCAGATACAGGCTGCCCCTACCCATGGTAGAAAAATCGTAACCAATAAAAGCCAGATAAGCATGACTATCCTCGCAGACTCGACAGGTCGCGGACATCCAGGGTACCCAGATGTCGCCGGATCTGCACGCCCAAGGCTATGCCAACGACCGCAACAACCGTATCGGCAACGATGACCGTAATAGCCAGGCTTTGGCCCAAATTGATCTGGCCGATGGCACTCCCGGCTGCAACGAGGCCCACCAGGGCTGCTTTGACCAGGATTTGCAGGGCCACCACGATTTTGATTAAATTCCGGCAAACCAGCAGGCCGTAGAATCCGGCAGCCAGCAAACCGATTACGCCAACCAGGGCAATGGTCAACGGTGAAAGAGTCATTTTACTGGCTCCTCTTGTTGCGAGAATTGCCCTTCCATGGCCTGGAGTTCACGGTCACGCCCTGCCGAGATTTCATCTGCTGCTGATCCTTCCAAAGGCGGTTTGACTTCTGCCAGGAGTCCCAGCAGGCCCAGCACACCGGAGAAGATCAAGACAACCTGCACCAGTACATCCATTCCGCGCTGCCCCCATAGTACGTCTGTCAGGCCAACTTCCGTCCCGTTCGCGACAAAAGGACCGACTGAAACTGGCAGGAGGAACCAACCCAAGAGGAAGACGAACAGGATAGAGATGCCGATAAGCAACGGCCATGGCAGAATCGGCCTTGAATCAATAACATCATCACCGGCAATACTGATCGCGAAGACGAACAAGACTGTCACCAAGCCGGCTCCAACGCTCAATTCGATCACGGCCACCTGGTGTGCACCATATAGAAAGAGTACAACGGATACTAAAGCGCTTACCCCGGCCAACCACAAGGCCGAGATGATTAGTCGCCCGGCCCGAATCGCCCCAATCGAGAAGGCCGTCGCGAGGAGAAGTAAAAAAAGAGACACCATCTGGATTCCTTTGCCTGCTACGCGGCAGCAAAAACCATGGTCTTTTTACCCTGTCCTTGCATATACGTATCCAATGTCACGCCATAGAACTCTGCCATGGATTTTGGATCGTCGACGTTCACCATTGCCCAGCGAGCCCGGGCAATGTCACCATGCAGGTTGAAACATCCATCATAAACAGATCCATCCGGCATGATTGAACCGAATAATGCATTGAGGCTGGAGAATTGGCTGCAGGTCAGGTTGCGCGCTGCGTGCAAGTTGACCTTATACAGCTCAGCATTGGTGAGATCGGCGCCTTCCAGGTTCGCAGCCTGCAGGCTGGCCCGATTGAGTTTTACTGCCTGGAGCTTTGCATGGCTGAGGTCCGTGTTGTCCAGGTTGGCCTGGTGCAGATCGACATAGCAAAGATCAGCCTCTTTCAGGTCTGCATTTTGTAGGTTGGCCTGGCATAAGGCAATCCCGCGCAGGGAGCCATCGGTAAGAATCCCACAATTGCGCAAATCTTCGACAGCCTTCAAGACATCTCTACTTTCCAAGCTTTGCAGTTTATTGATCAATTCGATTTTTGATATCATTGGTTCCTCCGGTCATGTTTTCTGATCATAGGATACACCTGACTAGCTCAATTGTCATCAGACGACTGTAGATTCTTTTATAGACGTTTTGATTAGCCTGAAAAAGCCATAAATAAATATGGATAAACTCATTATATGATGATAAGCAAATATTTCGTGCTTGGAATATTGGTACACATGAGAGGCTGCCGTGCTCGCCAGGGGCCAACCCATGAGGCAATCCGGAGGCTATCGTTTCAATCACCGGAGGTAACCTGCCTCACGCCCGGAAGTATAAAATCTCCCCTTATTTGGCTTTAATCATGTAAATATCCCCATGACCGGGGGGTAATTTATGTGGGCGCAACCCTCAAGGGTGCTTCGCGAGGGGACTCGAACCCATGGCTTTCTCCATGTAAGAGAGGAGCTGATCCTGCACGTACATCAGGATGCTGATCTTACCTACCTGGCCGGCTCCGTGAATGATGAAAATATCGCCTGCGCCAAGAAAGTGGCTGATCTCGTCTAGCACGGTTCGTTTATAGGGAGCCGTGGGAGTCTCCTGGATCAATACCTATCCCATTGTAAGTCAAATATTTTTACTAGTTGACTAGTAAAATTATTGTATAAAACTAAAGGTGCTCCATTAGTATTAGAGCACCTATGCTTCCTACTATATCCTAAGGTACTTCCTTGTTCATGGCGCAGGGATCCGGCAATAAGCTACAGGTCCATGCGGCCGGGTCAACAAAATATCGATATACAACAACCTTTCATAAGTGCGCCACCACATATCTGGGAAACTCAGCCAGGTGCCTCCCGCCTGGCCACATCCCAGGCGCTTCGATCGGGCGCCATAGATCCTTAGCGCGGGGATCAGCTTGGAAGCTGCGCACAAGCCCGACCACGGTAAAGTATTCACCAGGCTGACTGCCACTTCCGCCTGAAAACACATGGCCGCCTTGACATTGACCGCAGGGTGGCTCGCTTGATATTCCGCGGCCATGTCGGCGTAAGCTTGACGGCGGTTTGACAGGAGCTCATAGTATGTTTGGCCACCATATTCTGGCATATGCATCGGCTGGCCGGCGCGCCAGGCAAAGTAACCGAATGACGCCAATATTGCCACGATTACGATCAATCCGAGGATCTTGGACATAAGCCCAACTCCCTTCCAAACAGTCCATTTCCTGTTCTTTTTCATCGCCAGTTCTCCAAGACTTATTTCTGTATTACAGCCAAAATCTGATCCGCCTGAAACACTCGATTGCGTGCCTTGCCGGTAATCTCCCGGAGGATCCCCATCTCTGCCAATCGCACAATGCAGCGTTCAGCGGTCAGGAAAGGAATTCCAAGAGCAGCTTCCGCCTGCCGGATATTGAGGATAGGACGCTGGAAAACCAGATCGAGAACCTGCTCGAGGCGTTCCTGGCGCCGGCCGACACGAATTCGTTCCTGGTAATCCACTCTCAGGCTCAGCAAACTTTCCAGGCATACCACATCATTGACTGCCGGCGTGCTGACACCGGTCAGGAAGAACAGCAACCATTCTTCCCGTGCTCCGTTCTTGCTCACTTCCAAAAGGTGCGTGTAGTTTTCCTGTCTGCGAGCTTCGAAGTACACACTCACGTTCAGCAGGGGATGCGATAGCACTTTGCACTCGTGGAGCAGCAGGATGATCAGAAGACGGCCCATGCAGCCGTTTCCATCCAGAAATGGGTGTATGGCTTCCAATTGATAGTGCAGCAGACCCGCCCGTATCAGAGGTGGGATTTGCCATGTGGTATGGATGAACGTCTCCATCTCGGCCAAGGCTTCAAGCATCTCATCCACGGAAGGTGGTACATAGGTCGCGTTATCCACTGTGCAGCCGGCTGGCCCGATCCAGTTCTGGCTGCGCCGGAACTCGCCGGGTGTCAGCTGCCCACCGCGGACATTCTCCATGAAGCCCGCATGGATTTCCCGAATGAGACGCAAGCTTATCGGACTCGTCCTCACTTGTTCCAACCCATACTCCAGAGCTAGAACATAATTGAGCACTTCGATCGAGTCGTCCACAGGTTCCTGAAAAGAAAGCTGGCCAGCTTCATGGGCGTACAGGTCAACCAGGCAAGCCTATTCAGACGGCTCAAATCCCGGTCAGCTTCGAACAGGGCTGAAATGACCTTGAATGACCACTGGATATCCAGGGGCAAAGGGTTGGGAACGAATGCCCAGTATCCTTTCTGGGTATTGATTACCCGACCGGAACTACTGTGGCGGAATTCATCCTGGTTCATACAGCCGCCTTCCTTACGCTAGATGTAAATAGGGATTTCTGTTATTTTCATTTAGCGTTTATTTGTAAATAATGATTTTCATTACTATCATTTATGTCAAGTTATGGTAATTAGATTTACAGCTCCCTTCGGAATGGTTTTCGAGCACTCGCCTTTTATACGAATTCGAGAGCTGGGTATTCTTGCCTACGCCTAAGCGAGTTCCTGCTGGATGCAAGAAAGACGCTTAAAGGGATATCGGTACTTGCTGCTTTTTGCACCGGTTCTTGCAGGTTTCTGCAGAGGTTCTTGCACGGAAAGCGAGCTTTTTGCATGGAGCCGAAGAAGTTCTTGCAGTTTTCCGTTTTATCAACGCACTCGTGCCCAGGGGTTGTCACCTGGTTGGCACTTCCGCAGCGCTTCCAAATTCGTGAGGAAAAGACGAGGCGTTTTTCCCCTTTCGCCAGCCCAATATTCAATATTGCTCTGGATGGTCGTCATCTCCCCCACCTTGGGAGTGACAACGCAAATCTGCCCACCACCGGCGATCAAGGCATTGTTCCATTTCCGTTCTAGAGAAGGGCGGTCCATTCTCTCTCCCGTCTCCACCTCGATGTAGAACGTCTCATTGCCTTTCTGCACTACCAGATCCGGTTGGAATACATGATCGCCCGCCAATTTAATGGCAATGGGGTCGCGCTGCACAGAATAGCCCAGGCGGATGAAATGATCAGCCGTCTTTAAAATCAGCCCGGTATGCTTGTCGGATTTATGCGCCTTGAGCAACCCATCATACTCGCTTGCCACAGGCCTGGCGCCGGTGAGTCTCGTATAAGTCCATTCCCCTTTAGGAGTAAGACACATCAGGTCTGTTGGATGTCCGCCTGAGGAGGTTCCCCCCCGGCGCTCGATCAGCTCTTTCTTCACACAATCATTGATGCCGGTGTAAATTGTCCGTCCTTTCATATCAAACTCTTGCAGCAGTCGATCCACAATTTCCTTCTGCCGGGCCAGTCCACTCGAACCAAGAAAGACGAGGATGATCCTGTTTCGTTCGAAGGTTTTTTTCTGACTCCACCCGCCAAACCAATCACTGTAATCGACCGCTTCGTTTTTTGATTTTTCATCCGATGGTACTTGAGCTGAAAGCTCTTTGTTTTTCCTGCGTTCTTCCATAAGGTTTTCCTCCAAGACTTTCGCCTGGTTGGTTGAATCGGATAAGGCCCGCTCAGCATCGTCAGCACGCCTGGTCTGCTTGTCCAATCGTTCTTTCAACACTTCGATTTCTTTTAGCAATTCCTTTACCTGCTTATCTTCATTGGCCGGGCGCTTGGCGGAATGGCTTTTCAACGCGTTGACCACATGCGCGGCCAATTCTTCCGCGGATGCATATTCCAGATCTCCAAGCGTAGTGAGATAGCTTTCAAATTCCTCCCCACACAATTCCCTGCCGATCCTTATCAATTGCCCACGTGCGTCTTCCGCCCGCGCGGATATGTTGGTAAGCAACAATTGGTACGCTTCCAGGCTGGCTTCCAGTTCACGAATGCGGATGGATTCCAACATCATGGCGCCTCCTGTACCCACGAGTTCTGATAAATTCCGGCAAGCTGTTGCATGGCTGCCGAAAGAGCGCTTTCCGCCGAATGTAGATTTCCTGAAGTGGGCTCACTGATCCAGGCCGCGACACCTAAAGATGCAGTGAGTGATGCACCCACAGCATCCCCCATGGAAGTATGGAGAACATCGAGAGTGGATGGCACGCTTGTCCCATCTACTTCTGTTTGAAGGTTGACAAGACGTCCATAGAGGAGATTGGCCCGCTCATCCATGTCCAGAATATTGGCAGTCGGGTTAGAGAGCAATCCACCCAAATCGGACTGGATCTCTCGCATGTTTAAGGCCCAACGCCGGACATCCCTTTGATATGCCGATATCTGTGCCAGCCGTGGCGACAGAAAGATGGGTTTTCCCTTGGCATCTACCGGGGACACCGACTTTCCCAGAAATACCAGGGCAACGATCGCTCCGAGTATCAGAACGAACGTGAGCGCCCTGCGTAAGGCGGGGATTATTTCTTGAGGAAGTTCAATATCGTATTTCACTCAGCCTCCTCTATTCGTGTTTGATCGGCGCGGGATTTCTGAGCAGTCTCTCCTGCAACCCAATTGATGTTCTCCAGAAAAGCGATATGTTCTGCCGCCACTTCCACCACTTTTCTCCCAGTCTCCCGATCACGGGTCTGGAGATGCCCGTCCACGGCAATCTTGGAACCGGCCTGGAGATAGGGAAAGGCAAGTTCAGCCAGGCCTCCTCGGACGATCACTCGCAAGCCATCCAAGTATTGTTCATTTGTCAGAACGAGTCGAAGAAACGCATAACTCCCTTCGCCGTTGGTACGCTTGAACCAGTCGAAATAAATATCATCGCCGACTGTTCCTGCCAGAAAGACATTGTTGGCCGCTGCGGATGGTTTGGGCAGATCCCGGCGCAGTCGTTCCCGTTCCCCAAACTCCCAGTTGACATGCCGCAGCAGGATCAGGTTGGTAGCATCAATCTCGTGGATTAATTTTTCCTTGTGCTCACGTGTCTGGAGATGACCTACCGCGGCGATCTCCGAACCACGCTGCAAGTAGGGAAAGAACAATTCCGCCTTTTCATCCCAGATAACCACCCGCATTCCTCCAACAAAACGCGGACGGCTGGACATCAAGATCAGGCGTAGGAAAGGCTTTTCAGCACCTTTGATCCGAAGACGGTCGTAGTAGATATCGCCAGTAATATTTCCAACCAAAAAAATGCAGTTCATTTTTTCTCCTTATCAACTTCTATGTGTTTGAACGGTTTCAAATTCTTGATAGGCCTTCTCTCCGTTCATTTTGATCTTCGTCTCTTTTCTTTCCCAAGTCTGATCAGCCTCTTCCTCACCGAAAAGGATTGTCAGCAACACAGTATGACGGTTTGAAACCCCCATCGCTCTATCCCACATCACATTCCCGGATGATGCACTCTGCAGATCGTACCTCTGGTCAGCTCGCTTGACCGACCAGCGCACAAGCTGGATCAGCTCTGCCGGAGGCAAGGATGCCAATTGGTCGAATGGGCCACCCGCCCCGCGCTCTGGGAAATCCCGCAGAGATGCCAGAGCGTAAGCCAGCGGGTTTTGGATCCCATCCCCGGCCGGGCTGCAGGCATAGAGTAGCCAGGATACGAACGCCTTCACGGAGGCGTTTTTCTCCAGGAGGTCTTTTGTCACTTCCGGGTGGACACGAATCTGGATAAGGATATTCTGCAAAACCCAGCGGGGCGGTATCATGCCGCCCCGGCGCAATCCCGCTGACGGCATGCCGTCAGCGGGGCTGGAAGATGGCCCTGCCACCACCAGGCCGTCTTGGGTGGTGGGAGTGTTTTTTTCTGATGTGATTCGGGAGGTGTTTAAGTGCTTTAAACCGTGCCATTCGCGCCATGAATTAGTGCCACGCGCGCCTTCCAATGGTGCCATTTTCGTCATCGTATGAGTGCCATTCGCGCCGTTCCTAATGGTGTCAACCGCGCCTTCCATCGGTGCCATCTGCGCCTCGCTAATGGTGCCACTCGCGCCATGGAAGATTGGTTCTTCCATTCTCACGCGCAGGCGGACTGAATCAACATCATCCCGGTCCTCGCCTGGGAGTACGCACAAAAATGCGCTGACAGGACCTTGCTCATCCCTGATCCATTCCCAGATCGTCTTTGGCCGATTTAATCCCAACCAACCTGCCAGTTCCGCGTAACCCTCACGCACAAGCACTTCATCCCGCATTTCTCCAGTGCTGTGATTGAAATAGCAACGATCCCGCATCAAGACCACAAGCCATGCCTGGGCAGGAGTCAGGCCTGCATTGGAGATCACTGTCTCGAGGAAATAGTGGGTGATGAGGATGGTCCCGAATGCGGATATGATTTTTCTGTGGAGCGTTTCGGCGCTCGCCTGTAGTTCATGCGGCAAAGGCCCGCTTGTGCCTGACAACGCCTCGGCGATCTCCATCACTGTCCTTCGCGAAGGGCTTGGTCGTGAAGATGGCTGGCTCAAAGGAGAAAGCAACTCCCCGACCACTTCCTTGGTCTCGTTTGCTTTTTTCAGAGCATCCTGAAGGGAAAGGCCATTCCGCAGCTGCGCCTCCAGCCAGGCCTGGACATGGTAAGCATCCGACTGAGATAGAGGCAGGGTCAGGTAAACGGTGTAATGATTGGGCAAACGGTGGGCATGATGGTCTTTGCCTCTGGCCCAGCGCGGCTCTTCGGCTGTCTTTTCTACAAGCCCCTCAAGGGCCGTCCAGGTAGACTCTGCTTCAACTGCCCGGAAAAAGGTCCGACGACTGAGACCGGAGAAGCGGATGAGTTCGCGGACCGGGATGCGTTTGTGTTTGGCATAGCTTTCCTGACGCTTCCCATCCCAGACCGCCTGGCGCCAGCCCACATATAACCAGGCATTTCTAGTTCCTATCTCGGGGATCAACCGACTGAAGTAACCGGGGATCGCTACAATCCGTTCAGGATTGACGACCTCGTCATAACCGAGCCGGTGAATTACTTCAACCTCTGCGGTTTCCGAGTCGTCTTCCTTTTCTCTCACAGCATAAGCCGCATCCCCGTCTGCGTCATCCCCTGTGGAAGGGGCGACAACAAAAGTCACAGAAACATCCCGGTTCATCATGCCCATCAACAGGCGCGTGATTGTGGTGGTGAGACGGCTCTCCGACCAATCCCTGGCATACGCATTGCGGACAGCGATGGTGAACAAACCATCCTGATAAGAAACCAGACGCGTATCACTCACCCAGGTCTCGAATGAGGCTTTGGTCATTTCCATTTGGAGTTGGCCAAGGGCAGATTGCCAGGCTTGTTCAGGGGTTAAACTCATATCCGTTTTCCTACGATTTGCACAGCCCGTGTTGTTGTTCCTGTTTTGTCAACGGATGCCTTACAGGGCTTCCTGGCGAGGGATGGGCTACCGTATAGGGTAGCGTTATAGGGTACCGTAGGCTCATTCCTATGCTACCGTATACGCTACCGTAGAAGGGTAGCGTATGTTCACGACTTCTCCAGTTTGGTGAGATCAAGAACGTATTCGAAACGGGCGCAGCGGGAAAGCCGTTTATAAGGTGAAAGTGCGATCCTGCCAGCTTCATGATCAGCCAATCCTTGGTAAACATAGAAAGCCACCAAACCGGAGATGGAGATATGTTCCCGTTCTGAAATGTCTCGCAGGGACGCGTGGAGTCTGGGCGGCAGGTCCAGTCCGACCTTATGCCGGGCGGCATCCTTGCGGGATTTCTCCCGTTTCGACTTCGGAAGGCTTGAGATCCGTCTTTTCTTTTCCATGTCCGAGAGCATATCGGCCACGGCCGGGTCGACCACTGTTCTGCGATCACGCGATTTGTCCACAGAGGACCTCCGTAACTCGTCGCATGGTGCTGAAATATCCGTTCTCGTACCTGCCATCGTAGCCGATGACAGCGGGGGAGCGTGGGCAGTACTCCCATAAGCTCTTTCCATACGCCGGGGCTTCACGGGCTTTTGTATCCTGCGGGATGGGCGGCCAGACATGGCCGTTGAAAGTTTGCACCAGGGCCTTGAGCTGCACCATCGTTTCGCGGGTGGTGCGGTCGAAGAAGGTCGGGAGGATGCTGTATCCCAGACGGTGGCCGCGCTCCGCCACTTCCCCCATCGAACGCAGGACTTCGTTGACACCATCTATCGCCATGGCATCCAGCTTGGTCGGGATGAGCACCCAATCGCTGGCCAAAAGCGCCGAGACGTGCAACACATCCAACGAAGGAGCCATATCGAAGATGACCGCCTCGTACCCAACATTCCTGAAAAGGCGGCCGATGATCTCTGCGGGAAAATTGGAGAGCACCACGGCCCGTTTAGCCTTTTCTGTCTTCTTGTCGCCCGGGACGATATCGAGATTTTCCCGGGTGGTTACGATGACATTCGAGAGGGGTTCTTCTTCTGCGACCAGTCGACACAGCCCGGGCGCTTTATCGACACCCAGCGCAAATGCCACATGACCCTGCGGGTCGAGATCGACCAGCAAGGTTTTCCGTCCGGCCATGGCCAGGCCATGTGCGAGGGTGACAGCGGTCGTAGTCTTGCCTACGCCGCCTTTTTGGTTGGCAATCGTGAGTATAGTCATAGGTGCTTTCCATATAGAAATACAAAGGGTCGCCGGTGGATGGCATCGAACCACTTCCAAGCGACCTCAAGTGCAAACGCAGAACTACATGCCGGTTTCAGTTGTGTATTTTGACTGCAATTTGACTGCAATCGACGATAGAACACATGTTCTTTTTGGACAATTATTAAAACAAAAAACCCCCATATATGGGGGCTGTTTGGCGGGTTACCGCCACATTTAGGTGACCGACCCGAGGCTCGAACTCGGAACCCACTGATTAAGAGTCAGTTGCTCTACCATTGAGCTAGTCGGCCGTGCGAGCGGTATTATACCGCAAAGAGTTGAAGTGTCAAATAAAAATACTTTAAGACGACACCCATCAAGGGGCCAACCGGGCGCCAAGCACATCAAGGAACAAAGCTGTGCTTTTATGTTCTTCTATCATAACCTTCGTGTACTTTGTGTTTAATATCTTTTTCATTATTTACCCATTTTAGAACCAATCTCGCCCCTCCTTCGTATATATCCTGAGAAAACGATACTGCCCACAGGACACACCATGCAAGACACCCCAGATCAATCCCAGGTCATCATCATCGGCGCCGGCATCGGCGGGATCGCCGCGGCTGCCCGCCTGGCGCGCCGCGGCTGCCAGGTGACGGTGTTGGAGAAATGCGAAAAAGCCGGCGGCCGCTGCGGACGCATGACCGTGGACGGATATACCTTCGACACTGGCGCGACCCTGTTCATGCTGCCCGGGTTGTATGCGAATACCTTCGCGGCCCTGGGTGAACGCATGCAGGACCACCTGGATCTACGCCGCATCGACCCCACCTACCAGCTGACCTTCCCGGACAATTCGCAGCTACAGCTGACCTCCGACATGCAGCAGATGCGGGCCTGCCTGGAAGCCATCGAGTCGGGCAGCTTCGAGCGCTTGCTTCACTACCTGGGCGAAGCCGGCCGCATCTATGACCTGGCCATGCCGCAGATGCTTGGCCGGGACTTCCGCAGCCTGCCCGAGTTCATTAATCCACCCATGCTGAAGCTCTTCCTGCAGGTGAAGGCAACTACCCGCCATACCGGTTACGTCAGGCGCTTCTTCAAGGATCCCCGCCTGCAGATGGCCTTCACTTTTCAGGATATGTACATGGGTCTCAGCCCGTACGAATTCCCCGCCACCTATTCGTTGATGCAGTACACCGAACTGGCGTAGGGGCTGTGGTACCCCATGGGCGGCATGTACCGCGTCACCCAGGCGCTCACCGGCATTGCTGAAAAACTGGGCGTCCGTTTTCAATACAACGCCCCGGTCGAACAGATCCTGGTCGATGGGCGGCGTGCCACCGGCGTCCGGCTTGCGGATGGCCGGGTGCTTTCAGCCGGTACGGTCGTGGCGGATGCTGACATGGGCTATGTGTACCGGAACCTGCTTCCGGATGCTGCCGAAGCTGCCCGGATCGACCGCAAGGAGTACGGCTGCTCGACTATCATGTTCTATTGGGGCCTGGATAAACAGTACCCCCAACTCGGTCCACACAACCTGTTCCTGTGCGGTGACTACCGCCGCAGCTTCGAGGAAATTTTCAAGCATTCCGGAATGCCGGACGAACCGAACTTCTACATTCACGCTGCCGTCCGGCTGGATTCATCCATGGCTCCGGCCGGGCACGACACGTGGTACGTGGCAGTGCCGGTCGGGCATCTCAACAGCCAGGTTCCCCAAGACTGGTCGCGCCTTCAGGCGCATGCGCGGGCTTTCATCCTCCAACGCCTTGCCCGATTGGGCTTGAACGATGTGGAAGCGTACATTCGCACGGAGGGAAGTTTTCTCCCCCAGAACTGGCAGGACCGCTACAATCTGCCGCTCGGTTCCACGCAGGGCCTCAGCCACAAACTGACCCAGATGGCCTACCTGCGGCCGCACAACCGCCACAGCCGTTACCACAACCTGTATTTCGTGGGAGCCAGCACGCATCCCGGCACCGGCGTCCCGACTGTGCTCATCTCTGCCGCACAGGCTTCCAGACGGATCCTGGAAGATGTTGGAAATCAGCCATCTGGTCAAGAACCTGACCACAACGGACACGAAGGGGAACAATGAAATTTTTTCCATCCTTTGAAAACCTTTATGCCCCTTCGTACTCTTTGAGTTGAGATTTTTTATCTTTGTCTCGGGAGGAGACACCTGTATGAGCCAATCCACTGCACGCCTGGCCCGCTCGATTACCTGGACCGGCAGCAAACAATCCTATCTCACCGCCCGGCTTCTGGCCGACCCGCACCTGGCTGACGACTGTCTGCGCGCCTATGCCTATTTCCGTTGGGCCGACGATATGATCGACCTTTGGCTCTCCGGCCAGGCTGCCCGTACCGCCTTCATCGAGCGGCAAAATGCCCTCATCGAATCACTATACCAGGGGGAACGTCCGGAAGGCCTTTCACCCGAAGAGGCCATGGTGGCCGACCTGATCGCCCATGACCGCCTTCCTGAAAGCGGCCTGGGTTCCTTTATTCGCAACTTCATGGCCGTGATCGCGTTCGACGCCCGCTGGCAGGGACGGCTGACCAGCCAGTCTGAATTGCAGGCGTATACCAACTGCCTGGCGACGGCGGTCATGGATGGCCTGCAGTACTTTATCGGCAATGGCTAGCCCTACCCACGCACGCATAATCGTCTTCTGGCAGTCACTGGCGCCCACATCACTTATATGCTGCGTGATATGTGCGAAGACCTCCCGGCCAGGCTGGTTAATATAACGGCAGAGAACCTCCAAGCCCGCGGCATTTCCGCTGATGAAATAAACGGTGAGCCATTCCGCCCGTGGGTGCGCGAACAGGTTGCGCTGGCCCGAGCTTGTTTCCGGGAGGGCAAGACCTATATTGACTCCCTGGATGTACTGCGCTGCAAGCTGGCCGGAGTCTGGTATTGCGCCCGGTTTGAATGCGTCCTGCATCTGATCGAGCGGGATGGTTTCCGGCTGCGCGCGGTCTCCCCTGAGCGCCACGGATTGAGAGTCTGGCTGGAGATGGTAAGCCTGGGCGCTGTGGTCACATTGCAACACCTGGCTGACCAGGTCCGGGCATTTACCCTGCGACTTACTTCTTCCGCCGGGCTGAATCCCAGGTGGAACATGCCTTCCTACCACATTAAATAGTAGTTCTTTCCTTTGAGAGAAGGCAGATATTGCCGGTTCAGCGGTTTTTTCGCGAATACAACGCATAATAACTGTGCGTAAACACACGCTCTGTTCTTATCTGGCAGCTATTATCCTGGATGATTTGCGGAGAAATGGATATGCAAACAGTCATCGCCTCTTTCCAGGCCTGTTAGATCTCCTCCCGGTAAAATCGGCGGCCTAGGAAACGCCGGGATAAAGGCATAGAAACGAAGGTGCTGGGCGCCGCCCAACGCCTTTTTTTCAACAACGATTCCCGGAAAGACACGATATACGGGGAAAAAAACAACTTCCGGGATAATTACCGAGATGCGGCGCGCTTGTATGCTTCTGCCTGGTTATCACCATCCTGCTGGCAGGCTGTTCCACGGCCCAACAGGCCGGCCGGCTGCCGGTCATTGCCCACCCGGATGGGCCGTTCGTTATACACGGGCGACCAGGTCAGTTTCGATGTGCTGGCGCCGGCTGTCCCGGGGAAACAGGGCGACAGCATCCGGGTCACTTTCCGGGGACAGGAACTCGGCCAGGCCAGTTTTGCGCCGTTCGGGATGGGCAACCGCAACCAGGCCACTCTGTGGTGGGTCTGGGACACGTGCGGCCTGAAACCCGGACAATACACGTTAACTTTTTCCCGCCTCCCGGACAATTTCAGTTGGACCGAAACCTTTACCCTGTACCCGGAGAGCCAGGTCCCGCTGCCGCAACCGGAGACTCATTGGGCTTTCCTCAACACCACCTGTTGTATCATCCACTATATAACCGGCACAGCCGCGGCGCGTGATATTGCTGTGCTGGGCCGGGAGGCTGACCAGGCCTCGGCTGCCGTATCAAATCAGATCGGCCTTAAATTGGATAAACCCATTGACGTAACCATCATGTCAGGCGTGGTTGGGCAGGATGGCTTTACCTCCAACAGCGTCTACCTCAGCTATCTGGACGGCAACTACACCGGTGACGAGATGCCGATCCTGTTCCATCATGAGTTTGTCCACTATTATGATGATGCTGCAGGGGGTAATTATCGCCCGCCTTTTTTTGAGGAAGGGCTGGCCGTTTATCTTTCCGGCGGGCATTTCAAACCGGAACCGCTGGTCGAACGCGCAGCCGCCATGCTGACCCTTGGATGGAACATTCCCCTGACCAGCGTGGCTAACGATTTCTACACCCAGCAGCATGATATCAGCTACCTGGAAGCCGCCACCTTCGTGAAATATATGGTGGATACCTATGGATGGCAAGCCTTCAACGAGTTCTACCGGGATATTTCCGCCCCGGATAAGGACTAGTCGGATTCTGCAGTGATTGATGTCGCCTTGCAGGCACATTTCAAGCGCTCCTTCACGGACCTGGAACCCGCCTATCTGGCTTATCTACGCAAGCAGCCCTTCACGGAGGGACAGCGTAACGACCTGCAGGTGTCGGTGAAATTCTTCGATACGGTCCGCCGCTACCAGGAAGCGTTTGACCCTTCCGCCTACTTCCTGTATGCCTGGCTGCCGGATGGATCGGTCATGCGCCAGCGCAATATCGTAGCCGATCTCCTCCGTCACCCGGCCGGCTGGCAGAACCGGTTGAGCGAGGCTCTGTTCCAGCGCGCTCATGCAGAATGGTTCAGCGGTGATTATTCCGGGGCGGAACGCACCTTGCAGTGGATGAACTGGTTGTTGAACTTCCTCGCGGCGTAAACGATGCTTCGGGAATAGTCGGAGCGAATGAAAATGGGGGTGTACCCCCTTACCTTTATCATGAAATTTGCAATGCCCCTTTAGAAAGCATCAGGCGACCATGATTGGTCGCCTGAAAATTGATCAGAGGATTATCTTTTATTTTTAATGAAACGATCTTCCTAGGCGCAAGTACCTCCGAGTATGGGCACCAGGAAAGGAAGAACCTGGCACCATAAATGCAAATAGTCAATAGCCTCAAAGAATGCCCCACAGAGACATATGAGTACAAGTATGATGATCACAACCAGGAGCCAAACCGGGAATTTCTTCTTTGCTTTAACCGGTTCTGGCGGGACCAGAACCGGACCAGCCGGCACCTGTCCGGAGTAAACCGGTGCGGGAGCAGGTGGGGGTATGTATACCGGAGCAGGCGCGGGAGCCGGGGCGGGTGCAGGAGCCGGTTTCTGGACGGTGGCAGCAGGGGGTTTGGACGAAAGGATCGTGGCGTTTACATCTCCCACTGACTCGTATACCAGCACGATGCCCTCTCCAAATGAGACTGTGTCTCCCGGGTTTAATACCTGCATTCCGTTGATGCGGGTGCCGTTGATGAACGTCCCATTGGTGGAACCAAGATCCTGGATCACATACGCAGAGCCGCGTAATTCCATCCTGGCATGTTTCCGCGAGACCTCCGCGTCATTGATCGCTACGATATTGACGGCATCCCGTCCAATGGTAATCTCCTGGGCTTCCAGAGCAAATGTCTTACCGACCGTCGGACCGGAGCGCATGACGAACTGAAACTGAGCAGCCATAGATCCTCCTAATCAACCTTTTCGAGAATGCATTAAGTGTACAGAGTTTCTCGAAAAATGTCAAATCACCATCAGTACTATTTCACCTATCCGGTTGAACAAATAATCTCTAGGGCAGGCTTTGTGCGCCTTGGGTTGGCACCCGCATGCCTTTTTCTTTGCCGGTACAATGAAATGCCGCGATTTAAAAACTCAACCGCCTGAAGATGATCGAGGGGATGTCCCTCACCACGAGCATGACCAGCCACCAGATGGAAGCCGTATAGATCACCTGCTTGCGCCTGCGGATGGCCGTGCAAATTTCGGCTGCGGCGCGTTCGGACGGTATGGCAAAGAACAGATTCTTCCTGCCGGCAGTCATGCCGGTCAGAACGTAACCGGGTTTGACCGTCAGGACATGCACACCCCGGCGTGTCAATCGGTTACGCAGGGATTCCAGGTAGCAGGTCAGGGCGGCCTTGGAGGCATTGTAGGCGGGGGTGCCCACGCGGCCGCGCTCCCCTGCAACGGAAGATATGCCGACGATCTGACCGGCTTTCAAGCGGTGGAACATGGCTGCCACCGGGTTTAACCAGGCCAGGGCGCCCAGGTAATTCACCTCGGTTACGCGGCGGTCCTTTTCGAACTCGTAATGTTTCATCCCGGATGGAAAAACGATACCGGCGCTATAGATAAACAGGTCCAGGCCGCCTAGGATGGATGTTATTTCCTGAAGCAGGCCGGGCACTGCATCGTATTCGGTTACATCGTGAACGAAGGAAACGGCTCGAATTTCTCCGGCAGCCGTGTTAATTTCATCACATAGAGCTGCCAAAAGGTCGGCGTGGCGGGCCAGCAGGGCCAGGGTATACCCTTCGGTAGCCAGTCGCCGGGCCAGCGCAGCCCCGATTCCATTCGAGGCGCCGACAATGATTGCCCGTCCGGTCGGCTGAAATGGGTTGATGTGGTTTGGCAGGTTAACTTTTAGTTGGGCCATTCTTATCTCCGCAGTTGAATAATTATATGATTATACTGCCAGGGTTGGACTCGGGCATCAATTTATTTTTCCGGCTATAATGCAATAACGGAGAACTTCCCTATGCCCAATAAAATAAAACTCATTCTGAATCCAACCGCCAACCATGGACATTCGATGCAGCAGGCGGCAGATTTACGTTCGCTTTTGGCAAACCACAACGCCGACTGGAGTGGCACGGAATATCCCGGCCACGCCACAGAATTGACCCGCCTGGCGGGCGAACAGGGCTACGACCTGGTTGTGGCCGTCGGAGGGGACGGAACGGTCCACGAGGTGGTCAACGGTCTGATGCAGGTGCCACCGGAGTCGCGCCCGGCGCTGGGGATTGTCCCACTGGGATCCGGTAATGATTTTGCCCACATCCTCAACATTCCGGCGGACCCGGGCGAAGCGCTGCTCTCCTCAGTTAACGGCCAGCCGCACGGCCTGGATGTCGGCTCGGTGCGGGATGAGAAAGACCGGCTGGAATATTTCAACAATACCATTGGCATGGGCTTCGACTCGGTTGTCAACCTCTACACTCGCAGGATTACCGCCATCCATGGCTTTCTAATGTATTTTGTCGCCCTGATCATGACAATTTTCCGCCATTTCGATCCGCTTGATTTACATGTTGAGACCGACCAGGAAAGCTGGGACCTGCGCTCGCTGATGCTGGCGCTCGGCAATGGTCCGCGTGAGGGCGGCGGGTTCATCATTACACCAGAGGCCAAATTGGATGATGGCATCCTGAACTATGTCACTATAAAGAAAATTTCCCGCCTGATGATGCTGCGGCTTGTCCCGGAAGTGATGCGGGGAACGCATGGTCGCTGTAAAGAAGTGCGCATGGGGACCTGCCATAGGATGACCGTCACCAGCCAGCAACCGTTGTATATCCATTGTGACGGGGAAATTTACGCCGGTTTCGGAACGGATGTGCGCAAGCTTGCCATCCAGATCCTCCCGAATTCCATTTTCTTCCTTAAGAAATAATGCCCAGCCTGGCCCAGTCCCTCCAAATGCGTGACATCGGCCATCTGCGCATCGTGGCCGGATTGTGGGGGGTGGAGCTCAACTCTTCTAAAAACGAAGCCGCGCTTAAGGAGCTCGCCTCGGCGCTCATGGACCCGGACCTGGTAGGTGAGATGGTGGACAGCCTCAGTCCGGAGGCTCAATCCGCCCTGGAGAAGTTGTTGGAAACGGGTCGGAAAATGCCCTGGGCTGCCTTTGCCCGGCTGTTTGGGGAGATCCGGAATGCCGGTCCTGGCAGGCGTGACCGTGAACAAATCCACCTCCACCCGGTTTCCGCTTCTGAGATACTTTTCTACCGGGCCTTTCTGGCGCGTGCTTTTTTCGATTCTGACGGCGGGGCGCAGGAATTTGCCTATATTCCGGATGACTTGGCACAATTGATCAAACGTTCAACCAGGAAAGAACCACCGGGGAACGTTGTCGAGCCGCCCGGCCGACTGGCAACGCTCAAGGAATACGCCCATCCCATTCCCGCTTCAGACCGCATCCTCGACGATGCCACCACCTGCCTGGCTGCCCTGCGCCTGGGCATGAAACCACCTGAAACGCCGGTACCGATTGGGGTGGTATTACGAACTCCTGGAGGCCGCCGGGATTGTGGACAAGGAAACTTCCCGTTCTGAGCAGGTGAAAGCCTTCCTGGATATGTCGCGCTCCCAGGCACTGGCTCTGCTGGCCGAAGCCTGGCAGGGGAGTGAAGTTTACAACGAGTTGCAGCAGGTCCCCGGCCTGGTATGCGAAGGTGAATGGACCAACCAGCCGCTGGCGACGCACACCTTCCTGTTTCATTTGTTGGAAAGTTTACCGGATGAAAAATGGTGGAGCCTCCCATACTTCCTGCGGGCCATCAAAGACAAATATCCGGATTTTCAACGCCCGGCTGGCGATTACGACGCGTGGTTCATTAAACGTTCCTCAGATGGAAGCTACCTGCGCGGCTTTGAGCATTGGGATGAAGTGGATGGCGCGTTGCTGCGTTACCTGATCACAGGGCCGCTGTTCTGGCTGGGGTTGGTCGAACTGGCTACACCGGTCGATAGCGAGCTTGTGACATCCTTCCGGGTGAAAAAGAAACCCTTTACGAGTTCTGAAAATGCAAAATTGACGGTCGTCTCCAATGGGCGCATCAGCGTGCCCAGGCTGGTCCCGCGCGTTACCCGTTATCTGATTGCGCGCTTCTGTGAATGGGACGAACCAAAACCGGATGAATACTGTTACCGCGTTACCACCGCTTCGCTGAAAAAAGCCGGCAGGCAGGGGCTGAAAGTGGGGCAGCTGCTCAGCCTGCTGGCAAAGAATGCCGCAGGCGGGATCCCACCTGCATTTGTCAGGGCGCTCAAGCGCTGGGAAGCCAACGGCATCGAGGCACGCGTGGAGTCACAAACCATTTTACGGGTCAGCCGCCCCGAGGTGCTGGAAGAACTGCGAAAAACGAAGGCAGGCCGTTTCCTGGGTGAGACGCTTGGACCGGTGACGGTCATTGTCAATCCGGGCGCGCAGGCCAGCGTCCTGGCCGCGCTGGCAGAGCTGGGTTTGCTGGCAGAATCATTGCCGGACTCGGAAGCTTCCCACGAACAAGGATAGGCGGCCACCTGTACCAGCGTTTACATGGAATATTCGGCCACCTGTGCTTGCGTCAAGGTGCAGGCAGGAAAAGTTGGCACAGGCGAACGGCCTAATAGGGAAATAATTGTCACACCTTAACAACATTTTTGCTTAATATCGCTATAATGGATTCAAATACACTTTTTTCTACTCCCTACTCTCAGTTCTCTTCTCCCGGAGGCTTGTATGTCAAAAACTGATTGGATCGCACAGGAAATCGACGGGCTGAAAAGCCAGGGCCTGTACAACAGCATCCGCACCATCGGCTCGCCGCAGGGCGCCTGGCTGGTGGTGGATGGCAAAAAGGTGCTCAACTTCTGCTCCAACAACTATCTGGGGCTTGCAAACCACCCCAGGATCGTAGCGGCGGCCAAGAAAGCCGCGGATGAGATGGGCGTCGGTCCGGCGGCGGTCCGCACGATCGCCGGGACGACGAGCCTGCACCTGGAATTGGAAAAACGCCTGGCGGCCTTCAAGGGCGTGCAGGCGGCCATCACCTTCCAAAGCGGTTTCACCGCCAACCTGGCCACCATCCCGGCACTGGTTGGCAAGGAGGATGCCATCTTCTCGGACCGGCTGAACCATGCCAGCATTATCGATGGCTGCCGGCTGTCCGGCGCAAAGATCATCCCTTATGAACATTGTGATGTGGACAGCCTTGGATCTGTCATCAAGGAAAACCTGCCGCAGTACCGGCGCGCAATCATCATCAGCGATGGGGTATTCAGCATGGATGGAGACGTGGCCCCGCTTGACAAGATTTACGAAGTGGCCAGGGTGTACGATATCCTGTTGATGGTGGACGATGCCCACGGCGAAGGTGTGCTCGGCAAGGGCGGGCGCGGCATCGTGGACCACTTCGGCCTGCATGGCAAGGTGGACGTGGAGGTCGGGACGCTTTCCAAGGCTTTCGGCGTGGTGGGCGGCGTGGTGGCCGGGAATGCGGTCATCGTGGAATGGCTGCGCCAGCGTGGCCGCCCGTTCCTGTTTTCATCGGCGGTCACCGCGCCGGATGCGGCAGCCTGCCTGGCGGCGCTTGACCTGCTGGAAGGCTCGACCGAACTGGTGGACCGCTTGTGGGAAAACGCCAAATATTTCAAAGAGGAGATGAAGACGCTCGGTTTCAACACCGGCCTGAGTACCACTCCCATAACCCCGGTCATGTTGGGTGAAGCGCCGCTGGCCCAGCAGTTCAGCCGGGATTTATTCGAAGAAGGCGTATTTGCCATGGCGCTTGGTTTCCCAACCGTCCCGCAGGGCAAGGCGCGCATCCGTGTGATGATCTCGGCCGCCCATGCCCGGGCGGACCTGGATAATGGATTGGAAGCATTCACAAAAGTGGGAAAGAAATTAGGCGTGATAAAGTAGGTTTAGTGGTGAAGAAGAATTACTGTAACGCTCTACAAACCACGCCTGCATTTTGGAGGAAACAATGCCAATCTTTGTTCCGGAAGATCTGCTAAAAATTCTGATTGCCGTACTCATTGGAGGGGCCATCGGTTTGGAGCGTGAGTTCCACGGCAAAACCGCCGGCCTGCGGACGATCACACTCATCACGGTAGGCGCAACCATGTTCACCATTCTCTCCTCCAGGTTTACAGACACCGCTACCTCCCGGGTTGCCTCCAACATCGTCACCGGCGTAGGTTTTCTGGGTGCGGGCGCCATCCTTTTCGCAGAGGGGAAGGTCAAGGGGTTGACCACTGCCACATCTGTCTGGGTTGCGGCCGCCCTGGGGATGGCTATCGGTCTGGGCCAGTATATATTGGGATTGGCGACAACCGCTTTGGTCATCATTGTACTTGACCTTTTTGCCCGGCTCGACCTTTGGTTGGATATCAAAGGCCGCGAATTGCGTTCCTATGAAATTGCCTTTACAGACCGCCCGGGAAAAGACAAGGAACTTGAGAAGATTTTTAGTGAATACCGGATGGTCGTCCGAAGTCACCGCCCTATGCGGGAGAACAATATACGCCGGGACACCTGGGAGGTTGACGGCCGTGCGGGTGACCAGCATGCGGTGGCGGAAAAGTTATTGGCAGATAAAGAGATCATTGAACTACGATATTGATCTTTATCAGGAAGATGGATGCCCCAGCAGAGGCATCCATCTTTTAAATTCTCGTTTTCAGTAAAATTTCCGTCCAGGCCCGGGCATTTTCTCCGCCGGAGCCATCCTCGGCCAGATCCCAAAAAGATGACAATACGCTGTGGCAAATGGCCCAGGCCCGCAGGCGTTGCGGTTCAAACCCCAGATGGTCTGCCAGGATCGCGATGCGCCGCTCCGTCCGGTGAATGGCCTCATTTTCTTCCAGAACGACATTGTAAGGATTGATCAACAAAGGCCCTGCCTCATATTCCGCCGGTCCGATCACACCCTTGGGATCGATCACCAGCCAGCCGCGCTCGGACAGCAGAATGTTAAAGTGGTGAAAATCGCCGTGCAGCAGCAACTGCGGGCGATCTTCAGCAAACAGTTCCCTTATCAGACCTTGCCGTGGAAAAACTCTTTCCCGGGAAGGGCCCCGTCCCGCCGTCGAAGCGCGAGCGTAATTATTTCAGTTCGTCAAACCAACCACGCAAGCTGAGATAACCGTCCGGCTTCGGTGCCGGGCGGTGGATTGCCTTCATCAGTTCCGCGGCGATACCGGTCGCCTGGTCATCATCTCTTAATGTAGCCAGCACGATTCCAGGCTGCAGGCGTTCCAGCAGGAGCATGCCCTTGTCGGTATCGGCTTCCAGTAGGCGACAGGCGCCCTGACCGTTGTAGAGGCGCAGAGCATTGATCTCACTGGTGAGTTCGCGGTTGAGGACACCAATTTTCAAAACGGCAGCGCTGCCGTCTTCTTGGATTGCTGCGCAGACATAATTATAGGAGAGCAGGAACGGATCGCCCAAAACCAGATGCCAGCGCCGGGCAGCCTCATCGAGAAGAGCGGGCAACCGCTCCAGCCACTCTGTTCCACCCGGAAAACTGGTTTTAATGTTCCTGCAAAAACCGCTAGGGAGCTTTAATCTGGTGGGAGGCCGGTCACTTTTCACCATATTTTTGCCTGTGGACGCGTTTCTCATCATACTGTGTCCGCGCCGGCTTTTCCGATTCCGGGTAGCCAACATAGATAATGCACAGGGGGGTGACTTTCTTGGGAATGGACACGATCTCGCGCACCGTTTTGACGAAATTCGCCACTGGATGAACACCGATCCAGACCGTTCCAAGATCCAGGCCAACGGCGGCAATCATGATATTCTCGGCGGCAGCCGAACAATCCTGTACCCAGAACAGGCGGGCAGCCGGGTTGGTGGAAAGACCTGGGTTTCCGCAGACCACGATGGCGGCCGGGGCATTGCGGTTCCCGAAGATGAGCTGGCTGCGGAACTGGGCCAGTTTTTCCGGGTTGGTGACAACCACAAATTCCCAGGGCTTGCAATTCATGGCCGTGGGCGCTGCCATGCCAGCCTGCAGTAACAGGTCGATCTTTTCCGGCTCGACCGGCTTGCTGGTATATTTGCGGATGCTGCGGCGGCGCAGGATGGTTTCGATGGTAGGGTTCATGATTTTTGCAAGTGCCCGGCACCTTCATGCTGATAAGAGCCCGTTATCTTTAAGGTAACGGGTTCTTGCTTAACCAGGGAACATCCCGGCAATAATTTCCGGACAATACTTCTGCACCATTTCAGAGGAGAGACCATTCTCTTTGCAAATGGCCGTATACAGGTCCGCAGAGGGACGCTTTCTACGGGCCTGGGTTGCCACATCCAATTCCCACAGGCCGAAGCGCTGGGTCCAGCCGCGCTCCCATTCGAAGTTATCCACCAGCGACCACCAGAAATAGCCGCGTACCGGCCAGTTGAAATTGACAGCTCGCCAGACCTGGTGGATGTGCCCGGCCATATACCTCGGCCGCAGGGTATCCTTGGCATCCTCGATGCCGTTCTCGGTGATCAGGATGGGAACTTTGAACTGCAAGGCCCATTTGATGGAACGGAAAAGCCCTTCGGGCAGGTTGGCATTCATGCCGCCCTCCGCCAAATCACTGCCCTTGGGATAATAACGATGTCCAAAGAGTTCGGCGGAGTGGCGTAGGTCAAATGCAACGGTATCCTGGGAATAATAGTTCAGGCCAAGGAAATCCTGCGTGCCTTTGGCTTCAGGGATCCTGAAGTTGCCGAGCGGCGTGCGCATGACCCCGCTGAGGATGCCGCTCGGGAAGGCCATATTAATGGCGCTAAATTGAATGTTGCGTTCCAATACATCCAGCGGGAACCAGGAGCAGCGCGGCAGCATCGGCCGGTGGTGGTGGGCGAAGCCAACACGCGCTTCCGGCTGAATTTCATGAATGGCCCGGTAGGCGGCGGCATGGCCGCGCAACAGGTTGGCTTCGACGCGTATGGCCATCTTGAGATCTGACAGGCCGGGCGGGAATTTGCTGTCTGCGTAGGCTTCCAACGCATACACGTTGGGTTCATTGATCGTGCACCACAACGTGCAATATTCTTTAAGTGCCTGAACTGTTTTTCGGACGAACTTTTCGAACAGAGGCACCACCGTCTCGCTTTCCCAGTTGCATAGCTCTGCCAGCCAGAGCGGATCGGTGAAGTGGTGCAGGGTGACCATGGCGGTCATATTGCGGTCGCGCAGCCCGCGCAGGATGGACCGGTATTGTTCCAGGGCATCCTCATCCCAGCGGTCGGGGGCGGGTTGGATCCGGCTCCATTCCACCGACAGGCGGTGTGCATTTTGACCGGCCTCAGCGGCCCGGTCAAGATCTTCCTTCCATCGACCACTCCACCAGTCACACGCCAGGCCGGATTTGTCAGCGGTGTGGCCCTCCTGTTCCCATTTCCACCAGTTGTTGTTGGTGTTGTTGCCTTCGACCTGGTGGGCGGCGGTTGCCGTTCCCCATAAGAATCCTTTTGGAAAATGAAATGTGGCGGTTGGCATAAAGAAGTCTCCTGTCAAATAGTCAGATAGACTTATTGTCAGTTGGGTTGGATTTCTGGCGGGCCAGATATGCCAGGTAGAGCGCCACCGACCCGGCGACGGAAGCGTTGAGCGATTGGATCTGTCCTTGCATCGGCAGCCGCAGCAGGAAATCGCAGGCAGACTTGACCAGCGGCCGCAGGCCCTCGCCTTCGCTGCCGACCACCACCACCAGGGCCCCTTGCAGGCGTGGATCGCCATCCGTCCGGATGGTTTCGCTTTCTTCATCCAGACCAACGACCCACGCATCCGCCTGCTTGAACCGGGTAATGGCCTGCGACAGATTGGCCTGCGCCACCAGCATATGTTCACAGGCCCCGGCCGAAGCAGAAACGACTGCCGGGGTGATTTCCGCGGACCGGTGGGTCGGGATGACCACGCCGTGGACGCCGACCGATTCGGCCGTGCGGATCAGCGTACCCAGATTCTGCGGGTTCTGCAGGGTATCCAGGATAAGCACAAACAGCGCTTCGTGGTTGGAGCCGGCATTTTCGAGGATATCATCCAGTCCGATGTATGGGTATCCGCTGACTTCCAATGCCACACCTTGATGGCTGTCGCTAAGTTTATCCAGCCGGGCGCGCGGCACCCGCTCGACCGGGATCTTGCGCAGGGCAACCATGTCCAGAATTTCGGACAGGCGGCCGCGCTCCTGGACTCCCTCGGCTAATTGCAGTCGAAAACCGTCCCGCCGTTTGGCGCGCAGGCTTTCATAGATGGGGTTGCGGCCATAAATAATTTCGCGCATGATTTTATTTGGAAATGGTGAACGTCGGATCCGGCCAGCGCGTATCGGTCGGCCTTGGCGTCCAAGTTGGTAAGAAAGGTGTTGCCGAAGGAACCGGGGTGGGAGTGCCGGTGGTCGTAGCGGTCGGAGTCTGGCTCGGCGTCCACGTGGCCCAATGGGTGTCGGTCGGGAGGATGGTCAGATTCGGTGTCCAGGTGGCCCAGTGCGTATCGGTGGGGAGCAGGGTCCGGCTCGGCGCCAACTTCGGTATGGAGGTTTGCATAGGCGTGGATGAAAAGGCCGGGGTATTCGTTGGAGGCGCGCTGGTCCAAATGGACGTGTTGGTTGGCGGTTTCGATGGAGCCAGTGTGGCAGTCCATGCCTGGGAAGGAGTTACAGAAGGAAGAGTTAATGGCCGCGTAACGGCTCCATTGATCAAAGAAGAAATGCATGCAATGGATAATAAGACCAGAATAATCGACAGTCCGAAGTAACGCCAGCCGACAGCCCTCTGCCTGCTCCGTTCGGGCCAACTGGCCTCGCGACGGCTGTTCTGCAGGGAATGGATTCCGGCACGAAATGCAAAAAAAGCCCCCAGCAAGCCGAGGAAAATGACGATGATCAGGCCGGTCCGCATGCCCATGCGAGCGATTATAGCATATGGAACATTCGCGACCGCAGCCTGCGAGTCGAGGGTCTGGAAAGTGTTTTTACGTCCAAAAAAAAAGAACCGGAGATAGCCCGCGGACACGCTGTGAACATCAATAAACGATTTATTACCTGATATACGCTGCATATTCGTTTTTCAGATTGCACCCCATTAATATTGTCCGCTGATCCACGCGAATTCATACTGACCATTTCCAAACACCTATGGCATATTCTCTATGGTCAGATCGTAATTTACCGATTGCAAGCCCTGGCCGGGAGCGGGCGCCAGTTCCATTTCAATCGGATTACCGGCCGGGAGTGTGATCAACTTACTCTGGTCACCGCAGGCCAGAGCCCCCCAACCAGTGATCGGGCTGCCAGCTTTTTCCATCGTGATGGTCAATGTTCCGTTGCCGGAACAGGTCAGGCTGAACACCAGCATGGCATCGCTGGCATTGACGGCAAATGGAGTAAATTCCACCCAATCCTCGGGGTCGCCCTGCGGGGTGGAGACCTGCCCCGAATAGGTGATTTGACGTGTGCCGGTGGCCGAGAAAGTGACCTGCACGGCCGGGTTGGCAGCCGAGTCACCGTCGTTAAATGCCGGGCCGACGGTTGCGGAGGAGGCCGGCTGGGTGGCGATGGGGCCGGCGGTACTGCCGGGTACCGGAGTGCCATAGGCGTCCAGCACCGGTAACTGGCCGGAGGCATTCGTCTGGACGTATTGCGAGGTGACCCATCCATGCCCTCCCGGTCCTTTGGGATAGCTGATCTGGAACCAGGAGGCGGTGGCATCTTTGCCGGTGAGAGAAACTGTGGTATCCGGCTGGAGCATTCCGAGCAATTCGTAGGTCGTGCCCGGACCGGAGCGGACATTCAATAGCTGCGACACACGCCCCTGCGGGCCGGTGGGAGTGGGCGTGGCAGCCATCGGAACCTGCACCCCGGCAGCCAGCGTGACATATTGAGCAAATACCCAGCCAATCCCGGCAGGTGTGGCAGGATAGAGAATCTGGTACCAGGTACCCGTAGCGTCCTCGAGCATAACCTGGACTTTTCCTCCTGAATCCAGCTGGCCAAGCGCCGCATAGCTGGTGGCCGGTCCGCTGCGGACGTTGACCTTGAAGGTCAATGTGCCGTCGATGGGCGAAGGGGTGGCGGTAGCGGCGGGGTTCTGCGACGTGTCTGTGGAGGCAGGTGTGTCGGTGGGATATTGGGTGGGTGGTGGGGTTGCCGTGGCCGTCGGCATGGTGACCGGTTGCACGGTTATGCAGCCAGCGGTCAGCAGGGGTAGAACTGTCAGCAAGAAGACGAGTCGCTTCATCAGGTTTATTCTACTGCTTTTTGGAAAGTTCAGACTTCCGAGTTCGCCCCGGAGGGGAAAAACTCGGAAGTCTTGGATATTGCTGGAAGAGGTTGTACTTGGTCATTCCAGCCGGACCATTTTTATTGCATTCGTAAAGCTAATTATAAGAGAACCAGTTTCCTCGCAGGAAACGGGTTCTCTTAAGGAGAGCAATTTATGGCGTCGGTGTGGGCGTGGGAACCTTGGCGGCGTCATGGGCGGTCTGCGGCATGCCGGCCAAGATCCACTGGGTCATCATATCGATGTACTGCTGGTCGAGCAGCTTGGTCGGCGGCATCTGACGGATGGCCTGGCCGGTCTTTGGGTCGAGTCCGGTGTGCCCGGTAATCAGCCGGAGCAGCAGGCTCTGCGGATCACCGGCAGCGATGACGGGGGTGTTGTCGCCGGAGTTCAGCATTTCCGTATACGAAGTCATCAGGTAGTTGTTGTTATCTTTCCCGGCCTGGTGGCAGGAAACGCAATAGTGGGTGACGAGCGGGCCAATGTGGACGTCATACGAAGGAACCTCTCCCGGTTTGAGCGCCGGGATCCCGTTGCCCAGGGTTGTCCCGGACGGGAGAACGGATCGGTTGTCCCAGGAATAGCGCATGAAGGTGGCGATTGATTCGATTTCCGTGGGAGAAAGTGAGCCTCCGTAGGGCTGTCCGAATGGTGTCATGCCTGATTCCGGGCGGCCGTAGCTGATGATATCGGCCAGAGCGGTGTCATCGAGCGTGTACATCACATCACTGCTGTTGATGGCGACGATTTGTTTGCCTTCCAGACCCGTCACCCCGGTAATCACGGTGAGCTTGCCGTCGTCGCCGTGACATTCGGCGCAGTTGAGCGAATACAGATTCTGACCGAGTGCGATCTGTTGAGGGATCGTCCCGGCCGCCGCGACAGGCTCCTGGGGCGGCGTGGTGACCGCAGCCAGGATGGTTAGCCCGACGATTCCGATCACGACCACGCCCATGACTGAAAGGGCAATTTTGCGCGTTGAATAATGGCGCCTGGGGTTGCGGTCCAGCAAGGGCAGGAGCAGGAGCACCAGGATGGCTATGCCAGGGATGATGGTTGTGCCGAGCCATTCCAGGTTGCCAGGGAAATACTTGAGCATCTGGAACAGGAACAGGAAATACCATTCCGGGCGTGGGATGTAGGCTGTGTCATTCGGGTTGGCCTTGGGTTCGGTGGGAACACCCAGGAAACTGGCCAGCAGGATCAGGAGGATAAAGATCGCCAGCGAGACCAGCAAGTCCTTGTAGATGCTGTCCGGCCAAAACCGCTCACCTTTTTGCAGGGCCAGCTTGTATTTCTCGAGGATGGATTTTTTGTTGTCTTCTTTCATCGCGGCGCTCCTTTAATCCTGCCTGTCCGGGAACTGGGATTCGCCGTGCTTGATGATAAGGTACAGGTGGACGCCGATCAGCCCGGCCAGGAGAGCCGGGAACATCCAGATGTGGGCGGCGAAGAAACGGCTAAGGGTGAGGGCGCTTAATTCCGGCCCGCCGCGCAGGGCTTTTTCGATGATCGGGCCGACCCAAGGTACCGTCCCTGCGATGGATGTGCCGACCGTTGTGGCCCAATAGGCTTTCTGATCCCAGGGCAGCAGGTAGCCGGTAAAGCCCATTCCCAGGGTCAGAATAAGCAGGGCAACACCGACCATCCAGGTCAGCTCACGCGGGTACTTGTATGAAGCGGTCACGAAGACCCGGATCATGTGAATGAAAACGACCAGCACCATCAGGGTGGCGCCCCAGTGGTGGATGCCGCGGATCAACCAACCGTATGGCACGCCGGTCATGATGTACTGGATGCTATCGTAGGCATGGTCAGGGGAAGGTGTGTAATAAACGGTCAGGAAGATGCCGGTGACAGCCTGCATCACGAACAGGAACAGGCTGGCGCTGCCGAGCGTATTCCACCAGTTCCCCTTGGGTTCTGGACGGTCCAAAATAGCTTTATATAGGTCGTTAAGACCCAGGTGTTCGTCCAGCCAGGTAAAGAGTTTCTTGGCCATGTCAGCTTTCCTGTAAGTGGATAGAGAGAACGCCGCCCGAGACCTTCGTCACATACGTATCGAGTGGGCGTGGTGGCGGCCCGGAAACGACCTTTCCGTCAATACTGAAATGACCATCGTGGCATGGACAGATGTATTCCTGTTTATCCGCCTGCCAATTTACCCGGCAGCCCAGATGCGTGCAAACATTGGAAAAAGCCACCACCTCGGTTTGTGATTTGCGGTACACGAAAACACCATAGCTAATGACTGTCTGTTCCCAGCCGTTGGCTATGGTGCGCGTAAATGTGGATAAAGTGGGTTTGCCGACCTCGAAGCTGTCCAATTTCCCCAAGGGAATCCAGGTGTCGGTAGTGGTGGATTTAAGCGCCGGTGCGATCAAATAGTCCAAGGCTGGCAGTCCAATGACGACCGTGATGAAAGCCCCCACGGCCGCGCTGATCCTGGTGACGAAATCCCGCCGGCTGAGATGATCAGAACCTGCCATGCGAACCTCCCGAGTAGTGCAAAGAAATGTTTTATCTCAATTCCTGGGGGATGCCCATATGATTGAGAAATTCTTGACCAGGAACCTTTATAATAGGTCATTATAAAGGATGATGCAGGCTTCCCTATAAGGAAGTCTGGAATGAATAATCCATGAGCATTGTCACTATTCCTGACTGATTTGCGAATGGGATAATAAGGTATATTCGCAATTATAGGAATTTTTGACGACTTCATTCGTTCGTCTAAGCAGCGACTACCCATTCCTGCGATCCATACAGGCAAGTAGCTACTGTGTTATTAAGGAGGCGTGGATGGGCTTGAAAAGGGATGTCAGCCTGAAAGATGCCCTGCGTTACCAGGGCAAAGGTCCGATGCTGACTTATATCCTGCATCGCATCGGAGGCCTGGGGATGGTCATCTTCGTGGGGTTGCATGTCCTGGCCTCCTTCGTAGGCGGACGGTTTGGGACATTCATTAATCCTATTTATGAAAGCTGGGGCTTTCAGGTCGTCATCTTCTTCTGCGTGCTTTTCCATGTCATCAACGGACTGCGCATAGTCATCCTGGACCTTTGGCCGAAGTTGATTGAATACCAGCGCGAGGCCATCTGGTTGGAGTGGATGGTCTTCCTGCCGATCTATAGCATGGCAGTTTATGTCATTGTAAGCAATGCGTTGGGAGGCTGATATGGCGGCGACACACAGGACACTTTCCCTCACCAAGCGAGGCTTTGATTTCGAAATCTTCATGTGGCTTTACACCCGGCTCTCGGCGCTGGCGATGTACCTGTGCGCCTTCATAGGCCTGGTGGGAGCGCTGATCATGGGGGCCCGCACCCAGGTGAATTTTGCGGACCTGCTGCGCTGGTCTTTCATGCCCGACTCGAACCACGTGTTGATGAACACCACCATCAACAATATCTCAAATGCGGCGGCTTGGGCAAGCGTATTCTGGAAAATCATGGGCAGCGTATTCGTCACCTTCGCCACCTCGCATGGGCTGCACGGCCTGTTGAGCGTCGTGGAGGATTATCTCAAGAATCGCATAGTGTGCCGGACCCTGCGGATCGTTGGATTGATGGTCACCTTTATCGGGATCGCCATTGCCATAACCGTAATCTGGACACGCTAGGAGTCGCGGCATGGTAACGCATCAATTCGAAGTACTGGTGGTGGGGGCAGGCGGGGCGGGCCTCATGGCCGGCCTGTACGCTTCCCGGACTGCCAAAACAGCTATCATTACCAAGCTCTACCCCACCCGGTCCCACACCGGCACTGCCCAGGGTGGCATTGGCGCAGCCCTTGGAAGCGAGGAAGAAGACCATCCCGAATGGCATACCTACGACACAGTCAAAGGCTCGGATTACCTGGGCGACCAGGATGCCATTGAGTTCATGTGCAATGAGGCCGTCCCGGCCGTCTACGAATTGGAACACATGGGCCTGCCTTTCGACCGGACGCCAGATGGCAAGATCTCCCAGCGCCCGTTTGGCGGGCATACCAATAACGTGACCGGCAAACCGGTCCGGCGTGCCTGTCACGCGGCTGACCGCACCGGTCATATGATCCTGCAGACGCTCTACCAGCAGTGCATGAAAAACAATGTGACCTTCTTCGATGAATTCCAGGCGGTTGACCTGCTCATGGTCAACGGGGCAGCTGCAGGCGTAGTAGCGATCGAGCTGGCCTCCGGTGAGATGCACGTCTTCCATGCCAAGGCGGTCATCTTCGCCACCGGCGGACATGGCCGTATATGGGAGATCACATCCAACGCCTATGCCTTCACCGGCGACGGCCCGTCCATGCTAATGCGGCGCGGCCTGCCGCTGGAAGATATGGAATTCTTCCAATTCCATCCCACCGGCATCTACAAACTGGGCATCCTGATCACCGAGGGGGTGCGCGGGGAGGGCGGGATCCTGATCAACGGCAAGGGCGAACGATTCATGGAAAAGTACGCCCCCAAAGTAAAGGACCTGGCTTCGCGGGATGTCGTCAGCCGGGCGATCTACATGGAAATCCGGGATGGCAACGGCGTGAATGGACAGAACTACGTCTACCTGGATGTGCGTCCGGAGAGTGTCAACCGATATGCAGCCCTGGATGGCCGCAAGAACCTGGATGGCACCCCCTTGCATTTAACCGCCGAAGACATCCTGGCCAAGCTGCCGGACATCGTGGATTTCTGCCGCGTCTACCTGGGGGTGGACCCGGTTACGCAATTAATGCCGATCCAACCTACGGCGCACTATACCATGGGCGGCATCCCCACCAACATGTTCGGCGAAGCCCTTTCGGATGAAAGAAATACGGTTGTGCCCGGGCTGTATGCAGCCGGGGAATGCGCGTGTGTCTCGATCCATGGGGCCAACCGGCTGGGTACCAATTCCCTGCTCGACCTGGTGGTTTTCGGCAAACATGCCGGGCTGCGGGCAGCAGAATTTGCCCGGGGAGCTGCCTACCAGCCCCTACCGGATGACCCGACCGGATTTGCCCGTGCGCAGTTCGAGCGGATCCGCCAGGCGGATGGTAAGGAGAACGCCTTCGACATCTCCACCCGGATGAAGAAGGTGATGTTCGACGATATGGGGATTTTCCGCAGTGCCCGGGGGATGGAAAATGCTCTCAAGGTGGTGCGCGAACTCAAGCAGCGCTACCAGCATGTAACGGTGACCGATACCGGCAAGATCTATAATATGGAAATGATGAACGTCTGGGAGTTGGGCAACCTGCTCGATCTGGCCGAACTCACCACGGTTTCGGCCATCGCCCGCACCGAGAGCCGGGGCGGCCATTCGCGTGAAGATTATCCCGACCGGGATGACAAGAACTGGTTGAAGCATACGCTGGCGTGGGTGCATGAGGATGGCAGCATCGACTTGAAGTACAAGCCGGTGGTGATCACCCGCTTTGAGCCAAAAGTGCGGACGTACTAGGAGATATCCATGGAAGTCACACTTAAAATCTTCCGCTACAATCCGGAAAAAGATAAGAAACCCTCCTATAAGACATACAAGCTGGAGGGACTTGAGACCGATCGCGTGCTGGACTTGCTCGAAAAGGTTAAAGGCTATCAGGATGGGACGCTCTCATTTCGTCGATCGTGTGCGCACGGCATCTGCGGCTCGGATGCGATGCGCATCAACGGGATGAACCGTCTGGCATGCAAGACACTGGTGCGGGATGTGGGCGTTAAGATCACGGTCGAGCCCATTCTGGGGCTTTCAGTAATGAAAGACCTGATCGTGGATATGAATCCGTTCTTTGCTCATTACCGCTCGGTCAAACCGTGGCTAATCAACGATGACCCTGAACCGGAGAAGGAACGCTATCAGAGTCCGGAGGCGCGCCTGCTCTTCGACGATACCACCAAATGCATCCTGTGCGCCTGCTGCACCACCTCCTGCCCGTCCTTCTGGGGCAGCGATAACTACATCGGCCCGGCCGCCATCGTGGCAGCCCACCGTTTCATCTTTGATGACCGCGACCAGGCGGCTTCAGAACGCCTGAAGATCCTGAATGAAATCTCCGGCGTCCATCGCTGCCATACCGTGTTCAACTGCACCATGGCCTGCCCGCGCGAGATTCAGATCACCAGGGCCATCGGCGAGGTCAAGGCAGCCATCAGCACCGGCATCCTGGATTGATTTAGTATCATCTGCCAATCCTGATGAACGCAAGCACCCGTTTCCATGCACGAAACGGGTTCTTGCTAATCTGTCGCTGGATTTTATTAATTCCTCCGTAAGGGAAATTTAAATAATTAGATTGATCTCAATCGACTAAGACCGGTCCTGGCTGACTCAAGGCAGCGAAGAGCGCCAGGGCGGCGTTATCGGCAGCCTTGCGGTAATTACGCCCCATCCGCACCAGCTGGGGAAGCATGCGCGGATGGCCGAAGATAGTCTTGATAATGTCCTCGGTGCGTGTATTATCGTTCTCATCCATCATCTTCTCGAGATTAAAAGGAATGGGTGCCTTCGGCCCATCACTGATGGAGCGCAGGCATAGCAGTGGCAGGCCCTTTTCCGCGGCCACACTGGCAATGCCGGATGTCTCCATTTCCAGGATGGGATTCTCCAATTTGTCCGGCTGTTGTTGGATGAATTGCGCGCCGCGGGTGGTGATGGCGATTCCGGGGTGGAGACCTGCTCCATCCCGCTGTAATGCCTGTTCGACTACCTGCCAGGCTGTACTTGACAATCCGGCGAGCGGCTGGAATGGACCCGGGATGCCATGTTCCAATAAACAGGTATCCGTGGGAACAACCACATCTCCGATCTTCAGGTCGGCATGGACTGCGCCGGCTATTCCGACGGAGACGATCAGCTGTGGGCTGGCTGCATCGATCAGTATCCGCACAGCCTGCGCGGCACGCCGCATGCCCATCCCTGAGGCGAGCAGCCAGCAATCCCGGTCGGATATCCGAAATCGATAACAGCGGTACGCTCCCAGGTTTGTGCAATCTCGCTGCCCGATCAACCGGAGCAGAGCGTTGCTTTCCTGTGACATCGCCGCAATAATCCCTATGGTTTCTATAATTATCTCCAGGAATGGTGGATTGAAACCTTTTATTAACAGGCAGCTATTTTTGAATTGCCGAGCGTATGCGGCGCGCCCATGTTTTGAGCTCTGACACCAGCGGGGTCACCGTCAACCGCCTGATGTCCCGCCAGGCCAGCAAGCTGCGGTTGGCCCAATCAATCCCGGTGGTGTTGTTCACCGGCAATGAAAGATAGTCATTCTTTTCAGAATACCCATCATACATCCCCATTCGCATGGTACGGTATGTCTCCGCGATTACACTGCACTCAAATACCACGTTGTTATTGGATGGATCCACCTCGATTATTCTGGTTTGCGCTGTTCCGTTGTTGTGATTGGTGTCTGAGGGATTCCCATGGGCGTCTCTGTAAATATCCCCCCACGTGCCGAGAACGTTGCCATTGGGCAAATGATAGGCGCTGCCGCGCGCGGCAGAGAAAGTAGCAGAACCGAGTTCCCGGCCATATTCCCAGACCAGTTGGACGGTCTTGGTCGATTCATTGATGCGATAATGGGAGACCATGCTGTACCAGTCGGAGGGCGGGTAGGCAGTGGCTGATGTAAAGCTCCGATAATTGCCATTATCAAACAACAGTATATCGATCGAAGGGTCTCCGGGATTTGTCGGGTTGTATAGCGTGGCGTGGTGTTGGCTCCATTGCCATTCAAAATCATCACCCACCGGCGTGAGCAAGTAGGGTTGGTATTTTGGGCTCCAGTTGTCATGCGGTCCCAGAATCCATTTGATTTTCATTGCTGGGTAGCTTAGCTTGACGACTGCCGATTGTGCCTTGCTGGAAATGATAATCGAATGATCGCTGGGATCATACACAATGGAATTCAGATGCAGCCAATCATTTGTGGCCAATTGAAGCACCTGATGTGGACGGCCGGGATCAAGAATATCTTTAAAGTCGAATGATCTGACAATGTGACCATTTTTCCGGTCCACCTCAATGAGATAGTCCTTGGTGGTGTTTGACCGGAGGTCTGAACTGGTGAGGAGCAGATTTCCCGTGGGAAGTTCATAAACGTCATGGTGGATGCCATCGGCTACATAGTAAATGTCGTAGATTTTTCCCAGCAGGTCCTGCTCCATCATGACATTGCCCTCTTCACCTTCAGTATAAGTCCTGATGAATCGCCCGTTCTGGAGTTTGGTGAATACTTGGTATGAAGATTGAGGGGAATACCAACGCACATTCCCATCAATATCAAAAACCACCAGTCCCCCTGCCAAAAAGGCGAAATTAAACCCGGGGTTATATTTGCCTGAATCCACCTTGTCGATCGTAAAATTTTGAATATACACGGGCAGTGGTTCGGTTTGTAAATCAAGCACGGTCTGGGCACTTTGACCATTTTGCGTTTGCATGCGCATTGTCACCTGGTTGAGCATACCGGCATACAAGCCGTATATTGGGATCTCGTGGTGCTGCTGGTAGCCCGGAAAGGTGAAATCAACCGAGGACGCGCGGCTTTTTCCCGGCACATGGATGGAGATTTGACTGGTTTCAGGCGTATCAAACAAAACCAGGGCGGTCAGGGGAGCTGTTTGATACGGATCCTGGACAACCAGGGGCTCGTTGAAGGTGTATTTCCCTGCCTGGTAATATGTGCGTATTTCCTGTTCGATCTTCTGCTGTCTGGCGACGTTATCCTTTACGAAAGTAATAGCTCCGGGCGACTCTGCATACGCCGGATTCAGATAGAGGAAGCCCAGATAAATCAGAATACAAGACGCTACCACTGCCCCTGTTACGATAAGGGCTTTTTTGGAGTTGAACCGGTTGCGAAGGGGCTTGCGTGACATTTCAGTCAATGAAGTATCTACCTTTCAGATTAATCTTTTCACTTGGATCTTGTTGCTGGTGGGATTGTACCCGAAACTGGCTTTACCCTGCATGCCCTTATCATGTACCACTTTGCACCTTTAGGGTATGCCTCTCGAGGGGCCCGCGGCTGAAACAAAAAACGCCTCCTTGCGGAAGCGTTCTTCAAACAGCGGGGAGGGCGGGATTCGAACCCGCGGCTGAGTTTTAATCCCAGCACTCACTTAGCAGGCGAGCCCAATCGGCCACTCTGGCACCTCCCCAGGTGTATATCTACAACCTCCGATGACGAGAAGGCGGAGGGAGAGGGATTCGAACCCCCGGTGGCCTTGCGGCCACGACTGATTTCAAGTCAGTTGCCTTAAACCACTCGGCCATCCCTCCGGGAGAGAAGATTTTACCATAACTTGCAGGCGTTGCGAGGCATTCTGCTTCGCCTGCCGCGCTGCCAACTAACATTTAGGTATTCGCACCCTTGACAAATAAGAATATTTGTTCTATACTCGTGTGAAATAGAATATATGTTCTAACAATTCAATCATCTACAGGAGGTTGCCATGAATACCAATTTTCGGAACAATCGTCGAATCAGCTCTTTGCTCAAGGGATTCAATGTCCGGCGCGGTATGGCCTGGGGCATCATCATTATCGGAGCTCTGCTGGCCTTTGAGATTTTCAATTACAGCACCACACAGTTCGCCCTGGCGGATGTGCTCGGGAACCTGAAATTTGCCGGGGTTTCCTGGGCCACCATCCTGGCGCTGGCTTTCTGTGGCATTGATTTTGCCGGCCTGGCCCGCCTGTTCACCCCGGAACAGGGTCGCGATGAACCTGCCGAAGTCTGGTATCTTTTCGGCGCCTGGCTCTTGGCTGCTGCCATGAACGCCACGCTGACCTGGTGGGGTGTTTCAGTTGCCATTGTCCACCATACCAGCCTGGCTGGAGGCGTGGTAATGAGCAATGCCACCCTCATCAAAGTGGTGCCGGTCTTTGTTGCGATCATGGTCTGGCTGATCCGTGTCCTGATCATCGGTACATTTTCGGTAGCCGGGAATCGCCTCTTTACGCAGACCGATTCGCATAATTCCCAGCGCAGTCCTCGCCCGGTCCTCCAACCGGTAGGTTCGCTGCCTGCTCACGTACACCCGCCTATTGCTAACGCCTTCCGCCCTGCTGCGAAGGTCGCCCGCCCGGAGTCAGGTTATGCCCGCCAGGAACCCTCCTACCACAACCTGTCATTGAGTGCCAAGCCCGCTCGCGAAGCAGAGTATGTAGATAGCCCTCGAAATTCTTAAGAAATTTCTGGAGCCATGCTTTCCAGACAAGATTTCCCTCCTTATGACCAGACAACCGCCTTTCCTTCGCAAGGCGGTTGTCTGTCTGGGTTCATTATCCCGCCCCTGGTGGTAATCTGTATTGGGCTGGTAATTGCATTCATCTTGTTTAATAACAGTACAACCTCCACACTTGCAGCCGCGCGCGGGCAAAGTGCGGCTGGATTTGTACAAGAAGCCATGGGAGTGCAGGTGAACCCCTCCATAGCCGATCTGGGTCTGGCAGAATCGATTTCCCCGGTGTTCTCGCCCGAGATACAATATTGGAGAAACGCCATCCAGCGCTGGGCAGCCGGAATCGGACTGGATCCAAACCTGGTAGCCACGGTGATGCAGATCGAATCGTGCGGTGACCCAGGCGCCCTTTCTCCTGCCGGAGCGATGGGATTGTTTCAGGTAATGCCGGATCACTTTACTGCCATTGATGATCCCTATGACCCGGATACCAACGCGGCGCGCGGCCTGGCCTATCTAAAGCGTTCCCTGGCGGCGGCCAATGGAGATGCCCGCCTGGCTCTGGCCGGTTATAACGGCGGGATTGGCATAATCGAGCGGCCGGAATCCAGCTGGCGGCTGGAGACGCAGCATTACGCTTATTGGGGAAGTGCGATATACGATGACGCATCCAGCGGCGCGGCACAAAGCCCGCACCTGCGGGAATGGATGGGGATCGGCGTGAAAAGCATGTGCCGCCAGGCGCGCGCCCGCTTGGGGATTAATCCATAGGAGCTGTTTCGTTCGGCTTGAGGATCGGCAGGTAGATGCAGAAAGTGGTGCCTTTGTTTTCAGCCGATTTGACTTCTATGCGACCGCCATGGTGGTCCACAATCCAATAAGCGATCGAAAGGCCCAATCCAAAGCCGCTGGTTCTCGAGCGGGTCCGGCTTTTTTCTGCACGAAAGAAGCGCTCAAAGATGTGGGGTAAATCTTCAGTAGCAATTCCCTGCCCGGTATCCCGGACGATGAGCCGGGCTGTATCGCCCATTTTACCCAGGCTGAGAAACACTTCTCCCCCTCTGGGTGTGTATTTGATTGCATTCGATACCAGGTTGATGAGCACCTGTTTCAACCGGTCACGGTCACCGTTAACCATGATCTGGTCAATTTCCGTCAATCTGATAATCACCCGGTCGCGGGCGAGTACCCGCATTTCTTTGAATACGTCCAGCAAAAGAGTATCCAATTCCACCGGGGAAAAATAGAGAGGCAATTTTCCCGATTCGGCCTGTGCTTCAAGCAGGAGATTCCCAACCAGGCGAGTCAGGCGGTCGGCCTCGTCCTCAATGGTATCCAGGGATTCTTCATCCATCTGTTTCACGCGGCGCATTAGATCCACATTGCCCTTGATGACGGTTAGCGGCGTACGCAATTCGTGGCTGACATCTGCAAGGAATCGTTGCTGGGAGGTGAATATGTGCTCGAGACGCTCAAGGGTTTCATTGAAAGCATCAATAAAGCGGCCGGTCTCATCCTGTTTGGAACCGGGATTGGGGATCCTAAGAGAAAGATCGTCGGCCCGGCTGATCTGGAGAGCGGTTTCTGTAACAGCCGAAAGTGGTGAGAGAGCCTTTTCAATGGCAAACCAGGAAGCCGCGGCTGCCATGGCCATCGAAGTGGCGGCGATGATGATTATGATCTCAAGCAGGGCGCGCCGGGCCAGGTCAACCACATCCATGCTGGTAGCCACCTGCATTACACCGATTGGACGCCCGCCGGCCACCAGCGGAACGGTCAAAACCCTTAAATGTCCCCAGGTTTGATAAGAATCATGATAGATGGTGGTTTTGGATTGAAATCCATCCTGGTCGAGTGGTTTATCGAAAACACCCAGATTTGGGGATGAAAAGCTTAAGCGGTCATATTGGCCCCAAACTTGATAACTGATGTTTGTGGTCAGGTTCAATTGGGTCATGACTCCCGGTAGGATGCTCCCGTTGGAGCTGACCCTCAGGTCTTTCATGAGGCCGGTATAAGCCTGGAGGATCGTGTCGTCAATTTGGGTAACCAGCAGGACATTAACCAAAAAAAAGACCAGCACTCCAAATATCAGCAGGATGCCCCCGGTGAGTGCCGAATATAGGATTGTCAGACGTAAACGCAGGGACATTAAGGATTCTCGCGCAGGACGTATCCCACGCTGCGAACGGTATGGATCAGACGCGACTCATTTTCCAATTCGAGTTTTTGCCGCAGGTAACGAATATAAACTTCCAATACGTTGCTTTCGCCGCCGAAATCATACCCCCAGACGCGATCAAAGATGACCTCGCGCGTCAGCACCTGGCGCGGATGGCGGAGAAAAAGCTCGAGCAATTCATATTCCTTGGCGGTTAATGGGACCAACCTTTTCCCGCGTGTCACCTGGCGCGAGTCGGAATCCATGGTCAGGTCGGCAAACTGGTAGACTTGGTTCCTTTCAACCTGCGTACGGCGGAACAGGGCGCGGATGCGGGCAGTCAATTCATCCAAATTGAACGGCTTGACGATGTAGTCATCCGCTCCGGCATCCAAACCCTGCACGCGATCCTGAATAGTATCCTTGGCAGTCAGCATCAGGATTGGAAGGCCTCCCTGCAGGCGCAGGCGGCGGCAGACCTCCAACCCATCCATGCCGGGCAGCATCCAATCCAGAATTACCAGATCCGGATGATGATCGTGCGCCAGGTTAAGGCCTGTGCGACCGTCGGTGGCCACATCCACGGTATATCCCTCATACGCCAGCCCGCGTTGTAAAACTTTCAGGATGGCCGGATCATCTTCAATAATCAGGATTCGTTCATTCATGCTGCGCCTCCTCTTAAAATATACCACAAACCTTTGGTAGAATGGGAACCATGTCGTTCATCAAACGCCTTTTCGATCTTCTGGTGACTGGGCTTGGGCTGGTAATCATCCTGCCACTAATGCTGATTCTCTCCCTGCTGGTCTGGATCTTCCTTGGAACTCCCATCTTCTTTCGCCAGCTGCGCCCGGGTTACAAAGGCCGGCCTTTTATGACTTTCAAATTCCGGACCATGACCAACCGCACTGGCCCGGATGGAAACCTGCTGCCGGACGCCGAACGGTTGACCTCTTTTGGACGGATCCTGCGTTCCACCAGCCTGGATGATTTACCCCAAGTCTTCAACATACTGAGGGGCGAGATGAGCCTGGTTGGGCCACGCCCGCTGCTGATGCAGTACCTTAAGCGTTACACACCAGAGCAAATGCGCCGGCACGATGTACTCCCCGGTCTCACCGGTTGGGCACAGATCCACGGGCGCAATATCCTGGATTGGGAGGAAAAATTCCGTTTGGACGTATGGTATGTGGATAATTGGTCCTTGTGGTTGGATCTCAAGATACTTTTTCTAACCCCCTGGAAAGTGTTCAAGCGTGAAGGCATCAGCCATCCGGGTCAAGCCACGGCGGAAGAGTTCAAGGGATCCGGAAAATTGAATTAGAAGAGAGTTCTCAACTTATATCTTTGGTAAGTTTTTTAAAATTGAATAGAATAGAAAAGAAACGAGCGGCGTCAAACGCCGCGCGCCTTTTCACAATAGAACAGATATCCATGGTCCATTACCTCGAACCTGTCGGGGGTGCTTTCGTACCGGAAGTCCTTTGTCTTACCACTTCAAACATCAAAACCGCTCCGGCCACCCCGGCATTGAGAGACTCGGCCTTGCCCGGCATCGGGATGCTGACGGTCCCATCCGCCAACCGGCGCGCCTCTTCCGTTGCTCCTTCGGCCTCCCCGCCGATGACGAGCGCCAGTGGCCGGCTGAAATCGGTCTGCCAGCAGGGGCTGCCTTGCATGTCGGCCAGGTATACTTTCAGCGCTCTGGTGGCCTTCCTGATTTCATCCCAATTGAGGTTGATGATTGGCAGGCGGAAATGTGCTCCCATCCCTGCCCGGACCACTTTCGGCGCAAAGGGTTCTGTCGTCTCTGGTGGGAGCAGGACCGCCTGCACGCCTGCCGCGGCGGCAGTCCGCAGTAGTGTACCCAGGTTGCCTGGGTCACGGATCGAGTCGGCAATGAGTGCAAAGTCTAACGGCTCGGGCAGAGGCAGCGGGGCATAATCCAGGACGGCCAACAGGCCCTGGCTGGTCTCTGTCGTGGAAAGGGCATTCAAAAGTGCACTCGGTACCTGCTCCACTTCGCACCCGCGTTCTTCCAGCTTCTTTATCAATTCCTGGCCTCGCTCACTCAAACCCGGAGAATACAGGACAAATTGGATCGGATAGGCGACTGCCAGGGCTTCTTCCACCAACCGGACACCCTCGGCAACGAAGGCACCGGCAGCCTTCCGCTCCCGGGAGCGGCCCATCAGGCTGCGGGCAAGTTTAAGTTTCGGATTTTGGGTCGAAGTGATCATGCCAGGCTTTCTTGAAGGCTGTTATGGTCGACGTATCGTAAAGTACCACCCTGACAAGGTAAAGACCGGATGGATTGGCTGAATATTCCCGGATCGAGGTGAACATCACACCTGCCGCGCGTTCCTTGGGGAAGCCAAAGATCCCGGTCGAGATGGCCGGAAAAGCAATGGAGTGCAGTCCCAGCTCGTCTGCCAGGCGCAGGGAACCGATAATTGCATTGGCTAATTTCTTCTCCTCGTCCCCATCGCCCCAGACTGGGCCGACCGCGTGGATCACGATCCGGCATGCCAGGTTCCCGCCGGAAGTCCAGGCAGGTGCGGCGTGGCTGACGTTTCCGTGCGCCTGTATCCATGCATCCGATTCCCGCTGTATGACCTGGCCTCCCCTGCGTAGAATCGCGCCGGCTACGCCCGCCCCATGCTGCAAATGTTTATTAGCGGCATTGACGATGGCGTCGGTGGATTCGGCTGTGATATCGCCCTGGACGAACTGGAGGGTCTGGCCGGATGGAAGGACGGTTTCGTCTAGGAGGCAGTTCACGAGAATATTTTACCCCTATTTCGCATCTGTCCATTTAAATCACGAATACCACGAATCGGCGAATAACACGAATTCTTTTTTGAAAAAGCATTCGTAGAATTCGGTGTATTCGTCCATTCGTGATAAAAAAAGGTCGGGGCTTTTTACGAGTCCCGACCGGTTTTTAGTCATCCAGCTTGGTTATTTATTGGTCTGTGCCACCACCGCCGTAAAAGCCTGCGGTTCACGCACTGCCAGATCGGCCAGCATTTTGCGGTTAAGGTTGATATTGGCTTTCTTCAAGGCAGCCACCAGCCGGCTGTAGGTTGTGCCGTTCAGCCTGGCTGCTGCGTTGATGCGCACGATCCACAATCTGCGCAGGTCGCGCCGGCGCGTGCGCCGGTCGCGCGAGGAGTACCACATGCTCTTAAGCATGGCCTCATTAGCGCGCTTGAAGAGCAGGTGCTTGGAACCCCGCTGTCCCTTGGTATACTTCAAAACTTTCTTATGACGCAGATGACCTTGCGGTCCACCTTTTACACGAGACATTGTTTACCTCCTGCAAACCTCCGGGCGCCGGTACAGGGTCTGGCCCTGCAATCCAGTTGCATACACCCGGGAGCCGCAACGAACACGGATAAATACTATGAAGCTAGGGCTTCATATGTGGCGCTAGGCGCCGGATGCGCTTGATGTAGCTTTTACCTTGGACGGCAACCATCTCACCGAACAAGGCCTTGACGCGCCGGGAACTCTTCCGGCGCAGGTGGGCCTTGCCGCCCTTGGTGCGCACAATCTTGCCAGACCCGGTAATGCCAAACCGTTTCGAGGTGGCCTTATGGGTCTTCAGCTTTAACTTTCCATCTTTCATCTTGCGTGGCACAGCGATTACTCCTTTACTTCAGATTTCGCAGGAATTTCCTCCTGCGGTAATTCTTTCTTTTCAGCGGTTCCATCCATATCTTCTTTGGTCTTCTTCTTGCCGCCCTTGGCAGGCACCAACATCATCGACATGGCCCGCCCTTCAATGGCAGGTGGTTGTTCCACCACAGCCACATCCGCAAGGCTTTGGGCTATCTCCCGCAAGTCTTCTAGTGCGATTTCCGGGTAGGTGATTTCCCGGCCGCGGAAGCGGATCGTCACACGCACTTTCATGTTGTGGTCCAGCCAGCGGCGTGCGTCGTCGACTTTGAAATCGCGGTGATGGCCGGTTGTCTTGGGGCGCAGGCGGATTTCCTTGACCTCAACTTTGGTCTGCGCTTTGCGCGCCTCGCGCTCCTTCTTTTCCTTTTCATATAGGAATTTGCCAAAGTCCATGATCCGGCAAACGGGCGGGGTGGAGTTAGGGGCCACTTCCACCAGGTCAAGTTCCGCTTGTTGGGCCATCCGCAAGGCTTCGCGGGTAGGAACCACCCCCACGTTTTCGCCGGTTGCGCCGATCAGCCGTACTTCGGAAACTCGAATGGACTCGTTGACTCGGAATTCGTTAGCGCTGATACTTCTCTCCTCAAAAATAATAGTAACCAGCCACAAGGCTGGCTTAAGCGGGCTGATGATACCATGAAGTCAGATGAATCGTCAATAAATCCGTAGAATAAATCAATTATATCTTGCTATGAAGGCATCATGAGAAATCTAAATTCCCAACCTTTTCGGGTATCATCAGATATATGTATTGTGGGTATTCATAATAATCCGGGAGGATGATGGACGAACTGGGAGCTATCCAACGCATGAAATCGGGTGACATCGGCGGACTGGAGCTGCTTGTGACCACGTACCAGGTTCGGGCCGTCCGCACGGCATTCCTGATTACTCACGATGCAGCCCTGGCCGAAGATGCAGTCCAGGAGGCTTTCCTTCAGGTATATCGTTTCCATCCAGTCTTTCGACCCGGATCGCTCGTTTGCCGCCTGGTTCATGCGCAGCGTGGTCTATGCCGCGCTGAAGGCTGCTCAGAAGTCGGCCCGCCGGGTACCGTATGATTCAGAGGATTCCTGGTGGGAAGGGTTGCCGGCAGGGGGTGAATCGGTCGAACAACAAGTCGAAAGCTCAGAGTTCCAACGCCAGCTGTGGGAATCCATGCAGAACCTTTCCACCCGCCAGCGTGCCGCCATCGTTCAGCGTTACTTCCTCGATATGAGTGAAAAAGAGATCGCCCGGGAATTGGAGGCTGCCCCAGGAACGGTCAAATGGCTGCTGCACACCGCCCGAAAGAATCTGCAGGCCCTGCTTTCGGAAAGGACTAAAAAATGAACGACGAAAGCATCCGCAAAAGCCTGGAAACGATTGCCCGGAACAACATTCCGGAGGACACCGACCTTTGGCCGCGCCTGGCGGCCCGGCTGGAGCGAAAGGAGGCGTTGTCAATGAATCTGAAATGGAGACTTATCTGGACGATCTTGCTGGTCTTGCTCGGTTTGTTCGCGCTGACCGGCGTGGCCTATGCCTTCTATCGTTACTTCAATAATGACGCCGGGTTGCAATCCATCAGCACCACCGGGCTGTTGGCTACGGTCTACGTAACCGCCCAATCCACTCCCAACCCGACCGCCACGCCTCCCGCGCCTGTCACCGCCATCGGCGATTTACAGGACCTGGAAGGTGTCAGCCTTACCTTGGAATGGATCTATTTAATGGATGGGCAGCAAGCCTTCGGCTTCTCGGCGGATGGACTGACCGGTGGAAAAACGCTCGGCATGCCGGATATGAGTTTCGGCCGGCTCGTCCCGCAGCAGTATCGCGGCGCTGGCATGGATGTGCAAGATGCTGCCCAGCCAGCCAATGGTGTCTATGTGGTCAACCAGATTGTCAGGGATCTTGCCACCTTCGGTAAAACTGATACCCGCACCGATGTTAGCATAGAAATCCCTCTGCTGGATGGGAATGGCCAGGTCCTGAACACATTCCGCTTCGAAGGAAAAGATGAATTGGTGCACGCGGGCCCGTTTACGGGTGGAAACATCTACTCTACGGTTGCGAACAACCTGGAAATGGACCTGGATTGGGTCCGTCTGAGTTCCCAAACCTTCCAGGCGCGCTTGTGCTTCACCCCTCCGGATGGGAAAGACTGGCTCCTGGTTGCTCCTACACTCCAATTGGGAGCAGACCCGGACCAGGTGGCCTCCCTAACACCGCTGCCGGCCTCCCATGCAATGCCGGTCACGGATGATAATGGAGTCCGTTGCCAGTTGGTAACCTTCCCGGTCGGTATAGCCGGCGCGCAGGCCTTTCTCCTGACGGCAGGCGACCTGGCAACTCCCGCCGGCGAAACCCTCCACGGCGATTGGACATTCAACTGGAACCAGTTGAATGGTCAGGTGCAGTTCCCGGGCATTGCCCCGTTCGAGACACCTTCACTGGTTTCTGCAGATATCGGCAATGATATGACCGTCACGCTCGAGAAAGCCTATGCCGACATTTTCCGCATGGTTTTCGATGTTTCCATCAAAAGCCCGCAGTCAGGCCTGGTGGTTTCCAGCGCTACATTGAAGGATGCCAGCGGCGCCGAATTGAATATTGGCCTAAGTATCACCTCTCAGCCGGATGATCCACCGGGCCGTTTCACTATCGAGCTTGATCCAATCACTGAATTCACTGCCGGTCAGTTCACGGGACAGTTGACGCTGGGAATAGGGACCCAGTTCGGGGGCAGTAACCCTGCACCGGCGGAAGCACACTTTGCCGTGGATGTTCCGGTCTATCCAGCGGTCGTCTTCGACCCGATGCAAACGGTCACAGCCAACGGCGTGGAGATGTTGCTGCAAAGGGTCAAAGTAACACCCTCCTACACAAAAGCCTACCTGTGTTTTCAAAAACCCACCCAGGCCGATTGGGGCATCGGATCCATATCTACATTGCAGATCGGCGACGATACTGGTAATCTTTACAACTCAAGGCTTTTATTTGACGCTCCGGGTATGGGGAACGTGCCCAAGCATCCGGAACCCGGTTGGATTTCACCGGTCCAGACCGGGGGCTGTTTGACAGCCGGGTTCACGGTGGGCCATCACGGCAAGCCGGAAGTGCTGACCATGAATATCGCGGAGTTGGAGCAATCCTCGCCAATGGATATCCCGAATGATCAGATCCAGGCCGCCCGAAAAAAATGTTGGCCCAGGGCATTGATGTGGATCTGGTGACCTCATCAGGCAACGGCGTGGGCTTTGGCGGGCTGGAGATCAATAAAAAATCAGCCGGCATGACCGACGATCAGGCACAGCAGTTGTTTTATGCAGCGCTGGGAATCGATCATCCGGGCCCATGGACATTCACGGTGGAGATCAACCCATAAAATGAAAATCTTATCAACGGAATCCGATGTCTCCACATCATCCCCGAAGGGGGGACTTCGTATTCCGATAATACAAAAAGCGGAGGGCAAGGATGGCCCTCCGCTTCTGATTCCCAACCACCTTTGTTATAGTTCGGCCGCCCGGCGGGAAATGCGGTCCTTGGCGCGTGCGATGAATTCAGCCACCGGGATATTATCGGCGCGGCTGCCATCCCGCACGCGCAGGGAGACCTGCCCGGCGTTGGCTTCGTTCTCACCGACCACCAGCATGTAAGGAACCTTCATTAACTGGGCATCGCGGATCTTGGCGTTCATGCGCTGGGCGCTAACATCTGCCATGACACGCATACCCTGCTCGTGCAGGCTGGCCACCACCTTTTCGGCATATTCGTTCTGGTTGTCCGTGATCGGGATAACCCGCGCATGCTCGGGGCTGAGCCAGACCGGGAAATTGCCGGCGTAATGCTCGAGCAGGAAACCAATGAAGCGCTCGTGCGTGGAGAGCGGGGCGCGGTGGATGCACAGCGGCGTCTCCTCCACCCCTTCTTTGTTCATGAACTTCAGGTCAAACCGGCCTGGTTGGGCAAAGTCCACCTGGTTTGTGGCCAGGGTGAACTCGCGCCCGATGGCCGACCAGATCTGTACATCGATCTTGGGACCGTAGAAAGCCGCCTCGTTGGCTGCCTCCACGAATGGGACTTTGCCGTTCTGCATGGCGTTGCGTACCATGTCTTCAGTCTTGAGCCACAGGCGCTCGTTATCCACGTATTTCTTGCCCAGGCCTTCCTTGTCGTGCAGGGAAAGCCGCATGACATACTTGCCGATGGCGAACAGGTCGAAGTACTTCTTGTACAAGTCGATGACTGCCATGAATTCCTGTTCGAACAGTTCCTCGGGCACGTAGATATGGGCATCGTTCATCTGCATCGAACGGACGCGCATCAGCCCGAACAGCTCGCCGGATTTCTCATAGCGGTAGCAGGTTCCGTACTCGGCCAGCCGGATGGGCATATCGCGGTAGGAGCGCGGTTTCGAGCCGTAGATCTTGTGATGCATAGGGCAGTTCATCGGTTTGACGTAGTACTTGGTGCCTTCCATCTCCATCGGCGGGTACATGCTCTCTGCATAATAGGGCAGGTGGCCGGAATGCAGGAACAGGTCTTCCTTGGCCAGGTGCGGCGTGCGCACCCGCAGATAACCGGCCTGCTCTTCCATCTCCTTGGCTAGCCGTTCGAGTTCCTCGATGATCACACCGCCGCGCGGCAGCCACAGCGGCAGGCCGGGGCCGACTTCTTCATCATATATGTAGATTTCCAGCTCCTTACCGAGTTTGCGGTGGTCGCGTGCCTTGGCCTCCTCAAGCATTTTCAAATATTGCTTGAGTTCATCCGGCGTCTTCCAGGCCGTGCCGTAGATGCGCGTCAGCATCTTGTTGTGCTCGTCACCGCGCCAGTAGGCCCCGGCGATGGACATCAATTTGATGGCAGAAGGATTGATCTGGCGGGTGGTCTCCACGTGTGGGCCGCGGCACAGGTCCGTGAAGGTATCGCTCTGGTAGAGCGAGATTTCCGGCTTGCTGTCCAGCGGGTTGCCGTATTCATCCAGACCGCCTTTTTCCAGCCCGTCAATCAGTTCCAGCTTGTAGGGCTGGCCCTTGAAAACTTGGCGGGCTTCGTCTGCCGACACCACCTTCCGGACGAACGGATGCGCACCGGCGATGATCTGACGCATGCGTTTCTCGATCTTCTCCAGGTCATCCTGCGTGATGGGCTGGGCAAGGTCAAAATCATAATAGAAACCATTCTCGATCGGCGGCCCGATGGTGAATTTGGTCTCCGGGTAGAATTCGAGCACGGCCTGCGCCATCACGTGCGCGGCCGAGTGGCGGATGCGGTAAAGCAGCGTATCTTCGTAACGTTCGTTCTGGTCTGACATTTCTGCCTCCGTAATAATGAGGATGGACAATAAATCTGTTCGGCCGGGTGATTGACCGTTATCCATCGCAGCGGTCTGCCGGTTAAACAAAAAACTCCCTCCCCTCCTGGGGCGAGAGTTGGCTCACGCGGTTCCACCCGGGTTATGTCCAGACCCTGTAGGTCTTCGACATATCTCTTAGGGCTGATAACGGGGCCGACCGTTTACCTTAATCGCAATTCGCTTTCGGGTTCACGCTCGCGGGTGGTTTTCGGCGGACTGACCTGAGCAGGCTCTCAATCAATGGCCTGCGCTTCCTGTCGGCAAGGGGACCGCCTACTCGTCCCGGTCAAAGCGTTTGAAGATTGTCTGGGTATTATATGCCGGTTTGGAGGCTTGTCAAGCACTGCCATCCGGGAATAAAGAACCGGGAAGAGCAGCCTTCCCGGTTCTTTGAACGTACCAACCGGAATGAATTACTTGGCGGGGGTAGCCATGATGGCGGGCACATACTTCGCAAAGCTGGCCATGTGGGCCCACATCGCGCCGTAGAATGTGACCGCCCAGATAGCAGCCGAAGCAAGCAGGACTAGGATGCCGATCCAGCGTACCACTTTATTGTCCTTGAACCATTGCAGGAAGGGGAAGGCACCCACACCAGCCAACCCGGCCAGGATGAAGCCGACCGCAGCGAGTAAAGGTTCCTGCCCGAGCTTCAAGGAATACAGGCGGATGCCGACCAGGATCGCATCGAGGCCGGCAAAGAAGGAGTATATCGCCATCGGGATCAGGCTCCAGCCTTGCCAGATGCAAAGCGACATGCCAAGGAAAACAATGCCGAACAGGGTGGTGGCGTCGCCGTAGCCGACGTTAAAGCTCCCCGGCAGCGGCCAGTTAAAAGAAATTTGCAGGCCGGTGATCACGCCGATCAAGCCGGTCACAAAGAAGGCTGCAGCATACGGGCGCTGGTTTTGCTCATCCAGGCCTTTCCACAGGTAATAGGCCAGCAGCACACTGCCCGCCACCAGGTTGATCAATACGAGAGTCAGAAAATCGATGAACATAATTTTTCTCCTTTTACTGTTTCAAATTAATTACGATTATTCTAATTTATAATATTATATAGGTCAAGATAATCTGATATCATAATTAATGAATCTTTAACAGAAAGGAGCCCTCGCAATGGAGGGCTCCTTTCTGTGGGCGGAATAGGGCTCGAACCTACGACCTCTGCTATGTCAAAGCAGTGCTCTAACCAGCTGAGCTACCCGCCCGGGACAGGCGCATATTATAAACGAGGGTCAGCATAATTGGCAATAGAAGGATAAAAGCGGCAATGCGATTCCGCCCCCTCGTAAAACAAAAGGGTTGCCGGCTGTTTTTTGGACTGCAACCTTATGACATTTAAATTAACAATCTCTCCTTCGTTTTCCGCCCGTCCCGCGGCGTTCTTCCGCGGGATTGTGGTGAAAGTTTTTTCTTCCTACCAACTAGAACACGAATTTCCCGTCCTTGTAAACAACCTCGCCGTCCATCAGGATTTCCGAGTCTTTTTGCATTCCGCAGATCATGTCCCAGTGGATGATGCTCTTGTTATGGGAGCCGGTTTCGGGGTAGCCCGCGCCCAGCGCCATGTGGAACGAGCCGCCCAATTTTTCGTCGAATAGGATGTTGTGCGAAAAGCGATCGATCTCGTAATTGTTACCGATCGCGAATTCACCCACGTAGCGCGCCCCGGCATCCGATTCGAGCATTTCCATCAGGAAGGGGAGGTTCTTCTCGGCATGTGCATTGGTCACCTTGCCTTCGCTGAAGGTCAGTTCCACGTCTTCCACCAGCACGCCACTGTAGATGGCAGGATAAGAGAAGCGCACAAAGCCGTTCACCGAATCCTCCACCGGCCCGCTGAAGACCTCACCGTCTGGCATATTGCTCTTGCCGGCCGCGTTGAGGAACTTGCGCCACTTGATGGATAGGGTCAAGTCCACATTCGGGCCGCGCAGCACCACCTGGTCGTGCCCCTTAATCCGCTCAACGATCTTTTTCTGGCTGGTTTCCACTTGATTCCAATATGCCACCGGGTCGGCCTGGTCGGCGTGGCAGGCCCGGTAGACGAAGTCTTCAAAATCACCCAGGCTCATTTCGGCTTCGCTGGCATAACCTTCAGTGGGATAAAGTGTCGTGACCCACTTGAAGGAGCGGTCGGCACCGCGCCGCATCTGGGTTTCCAGGATGGAGGCGCTGGCCTTCTGCCGCCGGCGCTGCCGGGCCGGGTCCACGCTCGAAAGTGCCCGCGGGTTGGTATCCGAATGGATGCGGATGCGGCTTTCGAACTGGTCATAGGCCAGCTTGCGGAAAGTCGGGACGGCCTCCAGCTGTTCGTCCCTGGCGTGGGCGAACAGGATCTCCTCCTGGTCGGGCAGTTCCAGCAGCAGGTGCGGGAAGCCGCCGCGTTCCAGGATGGTGGCGCACAGCGCCCGCACCAGCGGCTCGGCGGCAGTGGTTGCTTCGATCGCCACCCGGTCGCCGGGTTTGATCTCGGCGGAATGGTCCACCAGGATTTGAGCAAGTTTTTCGACACGCACATCAGCCATGCGTAATTCTCCTGTCTGGCAAGTTGTTTAAGATGTCTCTAGCGTACTTGATTATCATAAGGTGTCATTGCGAGTGGCCGATGCTCGCCTGCTCCAATGTTTATAGGGGGGTCCGGCGGCGTGGCAGTCCCCTTCTCTTCGGTCAAATTAAGTAAAACGGTGGATTTCTTTGGTAAAGAACGCCTCGCAATCACATGTGTGGCAGTGTGATACCAAAATTTAATCATTCTATCCGAAATCACCCTTTTTCATCCAGCACGACCTTCATTTTTGCATGCAGGCTGGGCGGAGCGGCCAGCAGCGAACACGGCGGGATGAGGTAATCTGGCTGGCCGACCAAATTCGTTACGGTCGCGCCGGCTTCCGCGGCGATCAACCCGCCAGCCGCCACGTCCCAGGGCTTGATGCTCAATTCCCAATAACCCTCCAGGCGGCCGGCCGCCACGTAGGACAGGTCGAGCGCTGCCGAGCCCAGCCGGCGCACACCCTGCGACATTTTAGCGAAACGGCCGAAATAATCGAGGTTGTTGTGCTGGGTCGTCCAGGCGTCATAAGGAAATCCGGTCACGAGCAGGCTGCGCTGCAGTTCGGTCACCTGCGAGACCCGCAGCTTGCGCCCGTTCAAACTGGCGCCCTGGCCGTGTTCGGCTGAAAACAATTCGTCCCGCATGGGATCGTAAACCGCGCCCAGCGTAATCACGCCTTCATTTGCATAGGCGATCGAAACGGAGAAAAAGGGGATGCCGTGAGCGTAATTGACCGTACCGTCCAGTGGGTCCACGAACCACTGGTCGCCTGCGCGGCCGGGAACCAGCCCGATTTCCTCGGAGACGATCTGGTGCCCTGGAAAAAGTCGCTGGATTTCGGCCAGCACAAATTCTTCGGACTGGCGGTCAATTTCCGTGACCAGGTCGATGGTACCCTTGTAATCCACCTGGTGCTCCTGCTCGTAGCCCACGCGCAGGATTTCGCCGGCCTGTCGGGCCAGCCGTTGCAGGTCTGAAAGTGTTGGTGCCATGCTTACTTGTGCCTGGATTTTTCGAGTAACTGGTAAATCTGCTTAAATTTCACCTGGATGCCAGTGCGCCTGGTCTGGGCTTGCTTGCGCAGGTTCATTGCGCGCAGTTCGGGAGCGCTTGGGACGTGTTCCACAACCAGGATGGGACCATTGGCAGTATTCATAGTTCGTCTATTGTAGCCGTGTTTATGGCAGGTTACAAGAGACCCTCGGTCAGTCGCATTTCAACTTTTCTGTCATTGCGACACCGGCGTAACGACCCAATGGAGGCCGGTCGACCTGTGCCACGAAGTGGTAAGCAATCCCCTAACAAGCCGGTAGATTGCTTCGTCATGAAGATCGCTCTTCGTTCCGACACGCTCTGTTTTTGTGTTTGTTCAGTTCAAAGGCCTTTGTATTATTATGGTGTTATCCTTCCAGAATTCGGGAGAGCTTCCCATTTTCCGAATAACGAATCCTATCCCCGTAGGCAATACCGAATAACGAATTACGAATCCCCCCTCCCCCTGCCCTAAAATTAGTCCTGCATTAGAACCGGAACGCAAACCCGGACAAAACTGCTATACTGCCTTCAATTCTTATTCTATTTGGGAGAGTCGCCATGCCAAGATCCCGGATTCTTGTTTTCATCCTGATGCTCGTGCTTATGGCCGGTTTGACCATTCCGGTAATCGCCCAATCCGGCATCCAGGTCGTCAGCGACGCGGCCAGCCTGACTTTTCCGGACAGCATTCTCTTCAGCGCCGAGTTCCAGGGCGCGACCAAGATCACCTCCGTCGTGCTCGAATATGGTGTGAACCAGTTGACCTGCGGAACGGTGGATGCCGAGGCTTTCCCGCAGCTTACTCCTGGCACGGATGTCAAAGTGAACTGGACCTGGCAGATGCTCGAATCTGGTTCGCTGGCGCCCGGTACCACCGTCTGGTGGCACTGGCAGGTGAGCGGTTCCGGCGGGGTTCAATTCACCAGCCCCACCAAGACAGTCCTATGGCTTGATTCTGTTCACTCCTGGCAGGTCATCACCGGCGGGAACATCAACCTTCATTACTATGATGAAGATTCCTCCTTTGGACAGCAGTTGCACGATGCCGCCGCGCAGGCGCTCGTGCGGCTTTCGCAGGACGTTGGCATCACCACCGACAGCCCGGTGGATATCTATATTTATGCCAGCTCCACCGATTTGCAGGATGCCATCCTGTTTGCACCCTCTTGGGTCGGTGGGCAGGCCTTCCCCGAAAATAATATCGTTATCATCGGCATTCCAGCCGACCAGTTGGATTGGGGCATGAGCACCGAGGCTCACGAGTTGACCCACGTCCTGGTTGGCCACCTGACGTTCTCCTGCCTGGGCTTTATCCCAACCTGGCTGAACGAGGGACTGGCGATGTACGGGCAGGGCGGCGTCCAGGCCGCTGAGCAGACCCAGTTCGACCAGGCCAGGGCTGCCAACCAGTTGCCCTCCCTGCGTTCGTTGACCGGCCAATTCTCGGCGGAAGCCACGCGCGCCACTCTCTCGTATACCGAGGCCTACAGCGTGGTCGATTTTATGATCAAGACCTACGGTCGGGACAAAATGACCTCCCTCCTGCTCGACCTGAAGGATGGCCAGACGATTGACCAGGCTCTGCAGGTGGTGTACGGTTTTGACGAAAACGGGTTGGAAAACGCCTGGCGCATTTCCATCGGGACCAAGCCGCTGAACGGGTCATCCCAACCCACCCCGCTTCCCACACCGACCATCGTCCCGACGTTCGTACCCATCAGCGCCGCGCCGGTGGCCATTTCGGAGATTATCACTCCACACCCCACCCAGGCGAAGGCGGCCGCCGTTCCGGGCACAGCCAAGCCGGGCTGGCCTCCAACGGGTGGTTCACCGGAATCCTCCCAAAGGTCCGGCCTTGACATGGGTGGTCTCACCCCGCTTCTCGTGGTGGGGCTGGCTTGCCTGGTCATTTTGGTGCTGGCGGCTGGCCTGGTGATCTTCCTGATTGTTCGAAGGCAGAACAGGAGCCGAAAATGAAACCGACCCGCAAATTCCTCGCCTTCCTGCCCATCCTGCTGGTTTTCCTGATGGCTTGTCAGCTTTCAGGTACCGCCACTCCGGCCGCATTGAATGCCTCTACGGCCGCCTCGGGCTCGCAGCCGTTGACTTATGTCAGCCCGGAAAACGGAGTTACCGTGCATTACCCCACTGGCTGGACCACCCAGTCTCCTGGTCAGGGTGACCAGTTTCTGGAAGCTTTTGTCAGCCCGGATCAAAGCATCCAATCCGAATTATTTGTATCCCCGCTCCAGCCGGGTGATACAGCCAAATCGGTAACGGTCCAGATGGCGGGCAGCGCCCTGCAGGGGCTGACTGATATATCCATCGTGAGTGATGCTGCCCTGAAGCGCACCGATTCTGCCACCGGTTGGAGCCGGGTGGTGACTGCCACCAGTAACGGCAACGATCTGAAGATCAACCTGACCACCCTCATCTTCGGGCCGCGCGAATATTCCCTGCTGACTTATGGAACGGTATCCAGTTACGATTCATACAGCAATGATATTGATTCCCTGGCGTCCGAAATGAGTTTCCAGTCACCCGTTGTCAATGGAGTCAACCGCAACCAGGCGCTCTTCCTGGCCGGTGGAGAAAGCACCAATCCGAGGGATTATGACCCGGCTACCGAGCACGATTCCGGCGATAAACGTATTTACAGCGGGCTTGTCGCCTTGGATACCAACCTGCACCTGGTGGCCGATCTGGCTGGATCCTGGGACATCTCGAAAGATGGCACAGTTTATACTTTCCATCTTCGCCCGAATGCAAAGTTCCAGGACGGCCGGCCCGTGGTGGCCCAGGATGTCATTTATTCCTGGGAACGTGCCGCGGCCCCCGCCACCCAGTCCGATACCGTCCTGACCTACCTGGGGGATATTGTCGGTGTGGCAGATATGCATAGCGGTAAAGCCGGGCATATATCCGGATTAAAAGCCCTCGATGACCACACCCTGCAGGTCACCATCGATGCTGCCAAACCGTACTTTCTGTACAAACTGACCATGCCGGTGGCATTTGTGCTGGACCAGAAAAACGTCGAATCCGGCCCGAACTGGTATCGCACCCCCATTGGCACCGGGCCCTATCAACTGGTACGCTGGGAAAGCTTTAAGGTGATGGTCTACGATGCCAATCCGTATTATTACCTGGGCGTGCCTTCCATCCCGCAGATTGTCGTGGAGCTGAATACGGGTATTGGAATTGATATGTTCGAATCAGGGGAAATCGACATGACCGGCGTTTCCACGGCGGACGTATCGCGTGTGCTCGACCCGGCCGACCCGCTGCATGCGGATATGGTCAGCGAAGTCAGCCTGTGTACCAATTACGTAACGTTTGATATAACCAAGCCGCCGTTTGACGATGTCAAGGTGCGCCAGGCTTACAGCATGGCCTTCGATCGCCAGAAGTTTATTGACGTGGTGGATAACGGGGTTGGCATTCCGGCGGTGGGTCTTTACCCGCCTTCATTGCCCGGCTATAACCCGGATCTCAAGGGCCTGCCTTACGATCCCCAGCAGGCCCGCCAGTTGCTGGCGCAGTCCAAATACGGCGGCCCGCAGGGCATGCCGGCCATCGTTTTCACTTCCGAGGGCATCGGTAATACTGCCGGGCCGGATGTGGCCGCCATGGTTCAAATGTGGCAGCAGAACCTGGGTGTGAAAATCACCATCGAGAACCTGGAACCCGACAAATATTTGGACCTGCTTTACTCCGGACAGCATGGCCAGATCTTTTCGGGCGGCTGGTGTGCCGATTATCCCGACCCCGAGAACTTTGCGGATGTCCTGTTCCATACCGGCGCGCAGCAGAATTTGGGCAATTACAGCAATCCGTCACTGGATGCCATTCTTGATCAGGCTCGTGGCGAGCAGGATGTCACCAAACGCATCCAGCTCTACCAGCAGGCCGAGCAGATCATCGTCCAGGACGCACCGGCGCTGTTCATCTCTCACGATGTTACGTACACACTGGTAAAACCATATGTGAAAGGTTTTGTGCAGACGCCGATCGACATCCCGATCGAACGCTACCTGTGGCTTCAACATTAAACGACCGGGGGCGGGATTTATTCCCGCCCACGTAAAATACTATTTGTAGCAATGACATCAATCGTTTCCGCTTGAAGAATCGACTTCAGTCGTCACCGTTTGTAGTAACAACTTTAGTCGTTTATTCCATTTATGGCCGTGCCTCTGCCAGGAATTCCACCCTGGCAATACCCGGCCCAACGCTGGATACTGGAAAATCGAAAGCGGCGGGAGCGCCGGCGCTCAGCGCGGCAGTCGATTCCCAGCGCCGCACCCCGACCACGTTCCCGGTCGAATCAAAAGCGCTTGCCAGCACCCATACCGCATTCGCCGTTCCAGTACCGGTCAACATCACCCTTCCGGAGACATCCGCCGATCGACCGTCAGCGTCCACGCTGACCAGCGTATTCTCCAATCTCACCGGCAGGTAACGGTTATCCCCGGGCAGCAGGCGCATGGCCGTCAGCAGTTGGACGCGCAACCCGGGTTCGGGCTGAACAGGTGTGGCATTCTGTCCTGGACTGATGAAATGGGCTGCCAGCGGCATGCTGGCGCCTGGTGGAATGATATCCAGCAATCCGGAAACTACCTGGCTGGTAACTTGCTTCCCGGCGGAATCCACCAAGGCGAATTGTGCTGAGATATTTTCAACCGTTTCGGCATAGGTATTTTGCATTAGGGCAAAGCACCACAAGCCGCCGGTTGTTTCCGGCCAGCAGCGTGCTTGCAGCACAGGTAGCGCGGCGGCTGTGGGGGTCGGCTCGCCGGGAGTCTGGCTGCCGGTGGGGATGACCAGCTTCGCACCGACTGAAAGTGCCGTTGCTGGTACTCCCGGATTGGCTGCCTGCAGTGCCTGAACGCTGACTCCGGTGTGCAGAGCGATGCTGATAAAGGTGTCACCTGGCAGGATGGTATATGTATACGTTGTCGGAGTGGGCAGGATGACCTCCTGCAGCGGCGGGATGACAGTGGGTGTCCGCGTGGGCGTATCAGTCTGGTACGGCACCGCAGTTCCCAGGTTTGGGGTTGCTGCGGTCTTCGGCTCGCAGGCAACCAGGCCGAGAAGAAGAAACAGGCAGGCCAGGGTTCTTCGCATGGGGAAATTATACCCGTTCCACTTGCCCCATCCCCCAGGCTGTGCTAAACTCAATTAATGGCTGATGATGAGGAATTCTTTTCTTCCGAATCTGGGGAAAACAACATGCTGCGGCAGGCCATCGAGGCAATCCGCAACGGTGACCGGGCGCGTGCCCGCGACCTGCTGACGCGCCTGCTCAAAACCGATCAAAAAAATGTCGAAGGTTGGATCTGGCTCAGCGTGGCGGTGGAAACGAAAAAAGAGCGCCAATATTGTCTGCAAACTGCCATCCAATTGGATCCACAAAATGCCGCCGCCAAACGCGGCTTGCTCCTGCTTGGAGCGATCCCACCTGAGGACTCGGTCAGGCCCTTCCGGGTCAACCGGCCGCGCCGGTGGGAGGAACAGCTGGTCTCCTCTCGTTCAGACCAGCCAAAGCTGGTTGGCTGGGAAAACCCGCTGTCGCGTGTGTTCATCATACTGGGGATCGCGGTGGTTATCCTTGGCTTGGTCTATGGCAGTTCCATTCTGTTACAGAAGAAAACCGTTCCGGTCTTTCCCATCCTCCCCACCGCTGTACCCACAGATACCATTTCGCCCACTCCAACCCCCACAATCCCTCTCAACCTGCGCTCTGCCACGCCAACTTTCCTGGGCCAAACGCCGCTCTGGAGGTTCCTGGATAAAACGTATACTCCCACACCGCTTTACGTCATTACCGTGCATCCCGTCACCAGTAATAGTGCCTTTCAAGCGGGTCTGCGTTTCCTGGCGGCAAAGGATTACACGAACGCATTGGCCCTGTTTCAGCAGGTCGAAGTCATGGAACCGTCGGCACCTGACGTCTATTATTACATCGGCGAGATTTACCGCGCCCAGGGTAGTTTCCGTGCTGCCCTGGTTCAATATCAAAAAGCGATTAATAAGGATGCCGATTTTGCCCCAGCTTTCCTGGGGCGTGCCCTGGCTAACCTGGCTCTGAACCCAAAAGCTGACGTATCCAACGATTTGAATGGTGCCATCAGCCTGGACCCGCACTACACCGATGCATACATCCAACTCGGCAAGTATTTGCTTTTAAGCAACCCGACCGCAGCGGAAGAAGATTTCAGAGCCGCTGTTGAAAACTCGCCTGACTCTGCCCTGGCCTATCTCTATCTGGCTGATGCGCAAATGGCCTTGGGTGCGTATGATGTTGGCCTTGCATCCGCCCAGCGGGCCAACCAGATCGACCTGACCCTGATTCCGGTCTACCTGGCGTTGGCGCGCGGTTATATCGCCACTGGCCAGGGTGACCAGGCCGTTAGTGTGCTGCAGACGTATACGATCTATGCACCCAACGATACCAGTGCATATCTTGTACTTGGGGAGGCCTACAACGCCGCTGGTCAGTATCAAATGGCATTAAATACGCTCAATAAAGCAGTTGATGCCAACCGGCATGACGCGGATGCCTATACCCAGCGCGGCTATGCTTACTTTAATCTGCAAGAGCCCAGCCAGGCCGTGGCAGATTTCAGATTGGCGACCGCTTACAACCCATCTGACTTCGACGCACAACTTGGCCTGGCGCGCGCCCTGGATTTGCAGAAGAAACCCGGCGATGCGTACGTACAAATTGAGCAGAGGGCCTACCCGCTGGCAAAGACAGATGCGACCAAAGCGCAGGTTTATTATTATGAAGCTGTCTTCCTGGAGGAAATTGGTGATAAATTATCCCTTCAAGCCGCCAATAATGACTGGAACAATTTGATTGGCCTCCCCGCGGATGTGATGAGGGAAGAATGGCGCATGCAGGCTTATCAATATCTCAATATAACTCCCACCTTTACCCCCACGCTTATACCAACGATTATCCCCAAGTACACAGGCACAGCCACACCGATTACTGCCATCCCCTCTGCGTCGCTTTCCACCTTTACGGTCACACTCTACCCTACGGAGATGAGCACGCCGGTAGCAGCTCCTTAATGGGCTGGTTTAACATGTCTATGCATATCGCCCAAGACAATATTCGGCGGCAGTCTTCCTGCCGCCGAATATTATTTTCTGCATTGGTCGCACGGGCACAACGCCCGCAGATAATGCCACTGGTAAATCCCGGCGTCATGCCCGTCCTCCCAGACGGGTGAGATGGCATAGGAACCCACCGGCAGGATGGCCTTCAAGCGGGTGGCGGGATTATCGGTTTGAGCTGCTTCAAAAACCGCCGGATCGGGCGTATCGCCCATCCGATCATGCCCGCCGCGGCATTCAGCGCACGGACAGCCTGCCCGCAGCAGCGAAAACGTATACCAACTGGTATGCCCGTCATCCCATACAACAGTTAATTCTTTTTTGGCACGAATGGCGTTTATGGAAACAGGTTTCATAAGGAGGTCTTTCCGGAATAATCATTGAAAGTTGGAAGAAAGGGAGATCCGGTGGAATTTGCCTTCTAAGGGAGGGAACGTAAAAGCGCTTCTTCGATGGTCCGTGTTGCTTATGGAGAGGGAATAGCGGTGAGATAATCCTGCACGGCCCAGCCATCCCGAGTTGCATCATAGGTGGCGGTCAGATGCCACCAGGTATAACCGTCGGCCTGCTCCGGCCCATTATCGATCAGGAAAACCTCCGAATCAAAGGCTGTGAAAGAGGCGGCGCTCAGGCTGGGATCTGTGTGAATCCGCAGTCCAACGCCGCCGGTATTGGGCTGTACGTACACACCGATGGCGATCTGGCCCGGCGCCGGAGTGTTAGTCGGCCCCTGGGTGGGCAAGATCGCTGTCAGTGTGGGGGGCTGGGGCAGCGGTGTGGAAGTTGGGGCAGGGATGATAGTCAGCGCAGGGGTGGCTGCGGCCAGTTCCGGGTTTGAATTAAACGCCGGCCGCATCACCAGGATGTATGCCAGGCTGCTGCATATCAGCAGCACGGCAATTGCCAACATTGCAATCAATACTTTGCCGTTCAGTATATTCTTCACATCACACCGGTTCGTTTTGCAACAAGTGCCTGGCCTGCGGCGGCATTAATATGAGGATTTTTTGTCGGAGTACTTCGAGCGTGACTTGCTGCGAACCAAGCATCGTTTCGCCGTCTATTTGGATCGGGAAAGGCGTTTCAGACTCAATCTGTACTTTACGGAACGGGATGCAGCGCGCCATGTCTGAGGTCGTATGGCTGCCCGCGCGGATTTCGAAAAACTGGCGGAAGGTATCGGCCAGGTTCGAGCCGGAGAATAACCAGAGATCCATCCTGCCATCGTCCAGATATGCAGATGGGGATATCTGTGCCAGTCCGCCCATATAATGGCGGATGTTGCTGGCAACTCCCAGCAGGTAATGCCCCTCGACCAGCTTGTCGTCTGCGGTAACGCGTAGATTCATGCCGTGCCAGATGCTGGCATTCCAAACGGTCGCCGCGAAGTATTCAGATAAATTAAGATATTTCTCGAAACGTTTGCGAGGGTCCAGTTTTTTAACGGTCATGGCATCCAGCCCAATTCCGGCCCACATCAGGAAAGGTTGTCCGTTGCACAGCCCTACATCCACAGCACAAGGCGGAGTTTCGACCAGCAGCCGGGCATTCTGGCCCAGCGCCCGGATGTGCGGCCATACAAAGGCATTGATACCCATTTCACGTGCCCACACATTGGTTGTCCCGGCCGGAAGCACGCCCAATGCAGTTTGTGAGCCGATCAGCCCGCTGGCTGCCTGCCCGGCAGTGCCATCCCCTCCGATGGCAAAGACCGCCCGAAAGGCTTCTTGGGCTGCCATGCGCGCCAACTGGGTGGTATGGCGGCCGTTGACCGATTCGGCCACCTCAACCCGCCAGCCATGGTCATTGAGCGCACGGATGACGCCACCGATGAACGGGCGTACGGAAATACGCCCGGCAGCCGGATTATAGATAAGCAGAGCATCGGCCATTCCTTTATTATACTTTGGCGGAGTTGCTTTGGGGATTGCCATGGTCATGAAACAAAAGGGCGTCGTGGACGGGTCATAAAAGTGCCGTGTTATAATTTCAACAGGCATTCCATGACAGAATCCCGCCTTCTCAATAACCGCTATCTTCTCCTTGCACAACGAGGAAAAGGCGGCATGGCCATTGTTTACCGCGCCCGCGATACCATGCTGGAGCGTACTGTGGCTGTAAAGGTCTTGCGCGAGAACTACTCGCGCGACCCTGCCTTCCTGGATCGCTTCCGCCAGGAAGCCAAATCGGTGGCCAACCTTTCTCACCCAAACATCGTGACAGTCCATGACTTCGGGCTGGATGGCGCACAACTCTTCATCGTGATGGAATATGTCCCGGGCACGGACCTGAAAACCCTCATCAAACAGCGCGGCCGGTTTTCCCCCGAGGAAGCCGTGCCGTTGCTTATCCAGGCATGTGCCGGCCTTGGTTATGCTCACCGGGCCGGGTTGGTGCACTGCGATGTAAAACCGCAGAACATGCTGGTCACACCGGATATGCGTCTCAAGGTCACCGATTTCGGAATTGCGCGTGCGCTCTCCACCATTCACCTTGAGGAGCATAGCGATGAAGTCTGGGGTTCACCGCAGTATTTCTCGCCCGAGCAGGCCTCCGGCGCAGCCCCTTCGCCTGCCTCGGATGTGTATTCACTGGGCGTCACCATGTACGAAATGTTGACCGGATCCCTGCCCTTTCATGCCAATACCACCGCAGAACTGGCCCAACTGCACATCGAAGCCGAGCCGGTCCCAATTGCAGAGATGCTCCCGGATATTTCCCCCGTCCTCGAACAGATCCTGACAAAAGTCCTTTCCAAGGAGCCTTCCCAGCGCTATCGTACGGCTGATCAGCTCGGACGAGTGTTGCTAAACTTTGGAAATGTCAAGTCCTCTCCGGCGCTGTTGCTCACCCCCGAAGCGGTTACCTTGCCTGCCGACTTCTCGCCTGCCACCAGGGAAAGCGATTCCGCCTCAAACCAGGAGATAGATTGGGTTTCGATTGGCTTGGGTCTGCTTGCGCTTGTGGCAGTGCTTGGCCTTGTTCCTTTCTGGGTTTGGGTGTATTTCGTGTATAATCCGCCCATTCGCTGAACTGCTTTGGCATGAACTTCATGCGGGTTTTTAAACAATGTCGAAACGCTTCTTGATCGCCCCTTCCATACTTTCGGCAGATTTTACCCGGCTTGGCGAACAAATTGCCGAAGCCGAAGCGGCCGGAGCGGGCTGGATTCATGTGGATGTCATGGATGGGCATTTCGTCCCGAACTTGACCATGGGACCATTCATTGTGGAAGCCTGCCGCCGGGCCACCAAATTGCCGATCAACGTCCATTTGATGGTGGAGCGTCCGGAAAAACTCCTGGAAGCATTTGTACAAGCCGGCGCCAGCCACCTGATCGTTCACGTGGAAACCTGCCCGGAGATAGCCACGACCATGAACCAGATCAAAAGCCTTGGTTGTTTGGCTGGTGTGACCCTCAACCCGTCCACGCCGGTCCGATGCCTTGAAGCGGCTTTACCCATGGCAGATCTTGTCCTGGTCCTAACCGTCCATCCGGGTTATTCAGGTCAGGAATTCATGGGTGAGGAAGTGCCAAAGGTCGCGCATATCCGGCGCAGGTTGGATCAAATTGGTTCCTCTGCCTGGCTGGAGGTGGATGGCGGCATCTCGGTTCAAACCATTGCACAGGTCCGGGAAGCCGGCGCAGATGCCTTTGTCGCCGCAAGTGCAGTGTTTAAACATCCGGATGGGATCGCGGCAGGGATCCAGGCGCTGAAGGATATCATAACGGATGAATAGCAGGTAAAACAAAAATCACGGCTTACGCCGTGACCTTTTCATAGTAGATTAAAAACTGATTATGCGGTTTTTGCCAATGTGCGGATGCACTTGGTGCACAAGATCTTTTGCACTTTATGACCGTTCTCTATGACCGTCACCTTTTGCAGGTTCGCATGGAACGGGCGGTTGGTCGTCCGTTTGGAGAACGAAACGGCGTGACCAAATGTAGTGGTCTTACCACAATGAGCGCATTTTGCCATTTTTGGATTTCCTTTCTTACCAGATAATACCAGTCTGCCTTCGACAAGCGGCGTATTCTACCACGAATCGCACCCTTGTACAAGTCGAGTGTTATTGATATATATGCGTATCTGCATTTTATTCAGGAATAGAATGGGGCGAGCTGGCAGATCGGTTTTCATCTCTCCCTCTTCCTGAATTAATGAGATGTTTGATAAAAAGAGGAAATGACTATGGGCGAAGAAACGACAACGTTGGGTACCATTTCCATTTCGCCAAGTGCCCTGGCGACCATTGCTTACCATGCCACGTTAACCTCCTACGGCGTGGTCGGTTTGGCTCCCAAGAACCTGGCTGAAGGCCTAGCCATGTCCATCACTCATGAACCGGCTCGCGGTGTTTCCGTGAACTACAATGGCGAAGAGATCGATATTGATGTTCATATCGTCATAGAATATGGCACCCGGATTACCTCAGTGGCTGACAGTGTCGCCAACGCGGTGCGCTATCAGGTGGAGAAGGCTTTGGGCATGCCGATCCACCATGTTAATGTACACATTCAGGGCCTGCGCATCAGCAATTCCGACTAGCATGAGGAGAATTTATTAGTATGAATCCGGATGTTCAAGCGCGGCTGGAGCGTTTTAAGTCCACGCCAATTGACGGGCAGCTTTTAAAGAAATTGGTCGAAGCCGGTCTTACCTGGTTACGGGCCAACCAGCAGACAGTAAACTTGCTCAATGTCTTTCCCGTCCCCGATGGGGACACCGGCACGAACATGGTACTGACCATGCAATCTGCCTTCAAGGAGATTGACCAGCTTGGTCATCATGGCGTTGGCCAGATGGCCGCGGCAGTGTCGCAAGGGGCATTAATGGGGGCACGCGGTAATTCCGGAGTCATTCTTTCCCAACTTTGGCGCGGTTTTGCCCGTGCCCTGCATAACCAGGAGTTTTTGGATGGCCCATCCCTGGTGCGCGCTTGTGCGGAGGCGCGCGATACTGCTTATAAAGGCGTGGTTAGGCCGGTGGAAGGGACCATCCTGACCGTTGCCAAGGATGTTGCCACTGCTGCGCAGGAAGCCATGCGCGAGACCACCGACCCCTACGAAATTCTGGTGCGCATCGTTCCTGCGGCGGACGCTTCAGTGGAACGGACCCCCGACCTGCTGCCGGTTCTCAAACAGGCCGGTGTGGTTGATTCGGGTGGCAAGGGTCTGTTTTTTATCCTGGAAGGAATGCTGCGTTATATTTATGGCGAGCCGCTGGATGTCCCTGTTGCAACTGTCCAGCCTCTTTCGGCCATGAAACTGGAGAATGCCATCGGAGACATCGAACCGGGTCAGGATTTCGAGGTGGTGGTCGATTTTGTGCCCGGGCAGGAGCTTGATCTACGGAACTTCTATGCTGAATTGGAATCGATGGGAACATCCATCCAGGTGGGTGAGGGGGAAGGCATGTATCGGATGCATATCCATGTCCCCACCGAAAATCGCAACAAGCCCGTGGATTACATAATGGGCCTGGGTACAATCACTAAGATTGCCATGGAAAACCTGGTAGCCCAGATGGAAGATATGGGGAAAAAATCCGCTGGTGGGCATATCGAATTGGCAATGGTTGAGCCAGGACAAATCGCGGTGGTGACTGTCTCGCCTGGACGAGGAATTTCGCGCGTCTTTGCCAGCCTGGGAGCGGCAGGCATCGTTGAGGGAGGACAGACAATGAACCCATCCACGAAAGATATACTGGACGCCTTTGAGAATCTGCCGACTGATAAGGTCATCATTTTGCCCAATAACAAGAACATCATCCTGGCCGCCCAACAGGCCAAGGATGTAACTGTCAAGAATGTGCATATTATTCCCAGCCACACCATTCCACAGGGACTGGCAGCCATGATGCACCTCAACCCGGATGGCGATTTGGAAACGGTGGTCGGAAGGATGACCAAGGCTGTTGAGGATGTAATAACGATTGAAATCACGACCGCCACCCGCACGGTGGAGATTGATGGTGTCTCGGTGGAGCAAGGACAGGTTATTGCGCTGGTGAATGGCAGCCTGGCAGTTTCGACCGCCTCGGTGGAATCAGCTTGCCTGGGTGGGTTGGAAAAAGCGGGAACGGCCGAACGCGAGTTGATTACGCTTTTTTACGGTGAGGATATGCCACTGCCTGAAGCCAACCGCATCGTGGATGTGATTCGGGCGGCTTATCCGGCTCAGGAAGTGGAATTGCAGGATGGCGGTCAACCGCATTACCAGTTCATCCTTTCCGTAGAGTGATCTTATTTCTGGCGGGAGTTTTACATCGCAGGTTCGAAGCCAACCGATGCCCAACGTCTGTATCCTTACCGACAGCACAGCCCAGTTCACGCAGCCCAGGTTCCCGGGGTATGACCGGGTCCATGTCATTCCGTTCGACCTCCAGCGTGTCGAATGCAGGGAAGGTCGGTCTTTGCCAGTTGACCTTCTTAACCGGGAACGGTTGGTAGCGCCTTCTCCGCAGGAATTCATCCGATTCTTTGCCAGGTTGGGGCGCGATTACGACTCTATATTGGTCCTCACGCTCTCCTCTTTATTTAGCCCCACAATGGGTCACGCCCTGGCGGCTTCAGAACAATATCATAATGGCGCAGTTGTGGAAGTGATGGATAGCCTGACGACCGCCCTTGGGCTGGGAATGCTCGTTCAGATTGCAGCACAGGCAATCTCCGAGGGGGCTTCGCTGAAGGAGATTGATCGGCAGTTGCGAGCCAGCATCCCGCGCGTTTATTTGTTGCTGTGTATCCCGGAACTGACCTACCTGGCTCAATCCGGTCATATGGAATATGCCCAGGCATTGGTCGGCGAGATGATGGGAATTTTGCCAATTTTCACTTTTGAAGATGGGCGGCTAGTCCCCATGGAAAAGGTGCGTACCCCGCGGCACTTGTTTGAGGCTTTCCAGGACTTTCTTGGTGAGTTTGAAGCCCCAGCCCAGATTGCCCTGATTAATTGTTCAGGTCGCGGCAGCCTGCGCAGTGGACCTTTATGCCAGTTTGTGCAGGATACATTTCCCGGAACACTTTTCAGCGAGCACCGCATTCAGCCCCACCTGGCAGCAATGTTTGGTCCGCGTAGCATCGGGCTGGTTGTTTTGGAATCAACGGACTAGCAGCGAAAATTAAATTAGGTTTTGAACAGACAGCTCCTCGGTCATCCCCGCTTCCCTGGCTGTACCGTATGGCATCAAAATAATTCCCGCAATGAGTGTGTGCGGATTCGTTGCACACACTCATTATTCGGACCTCTTTTATTTTCTTGATAGCTTCTTATACCAGGTAATACGTCATCCTCTGCAAACCAATGGATGGGTCCAGGTATTGCACCCTGACACCAGCCGGGACACTCAAGCTGATCGGAGCATAATTCAAGATTGCTTTAACCCCTGCTTCCACCAATTGGTTGGTGACTGCCTGGGCCGCTGAATCCGGGACACACACCATCGCCACTCTGATACCGGCCTCCTGGATGGCTTTTCCCATCTCACGCGTATCCTGGATAATAAATCTGCCCACCTGCACTCCTATTTTCAAAGGGTCATTATCGAATATCATTGCTACGCGGAAGCCGCGGTCCTGGAAACCCTGGTAACGCGCCAAGGCGTGGCCCATATCGCCCATCCCAACTAGGGCTATATCCCAAAAATGGTCCACTTGCAGGATTTCACTCAGTTTGCTGATCAAAAAAACAATGTTATAGCCGGTTCCCTGTTTGCCGAACTCCCCGAATTGAGAAATGTCCTTGCGGATTTGTGCGGCTGAGATGCCCACCTGTTCGCCTAGCTCCTGCGAGGAAGTGTTTTCCTGATCTTGGGCTTCCATACGTCGTAGGGCTCGCAAATAAATCGGGAGTTTGCTGACGACTATATCGGGAATTTCCTGCTTTTTCATGGTCTGCTCCCAATTGTTTTTATATATTGGCCTGGAAATTATTCGAAAATTCAGGAGGAGGTCGTATTTTTAGTGGTGCATAAATGACACTTTTTTTATAATATTGGGGTAGTACCTTGATTTGACGAGCATGTCTAACGCAAGAGATATACTAGGAACGTTTTCTAAACAAACTTTACCATAAATGATGTGATTGTGCAATTATTCATTTTACGATCAACGCCACGCTAAAATTTCCATTACTCTGGATTGTTACCAGCGAAAGCGGAAATGGCAAATAATCCCCTTTCGGATACTCAAAGTTGGGATCTTCAGGTAAAGAAATGAAAGGGATGGCGGAAATGAAGGCTTCCGCCGAAAGGGTTGCGTTGGTGCTGACCTCAACTTGGCTGCCTCCTGCCAGGCTCCATGTCCAGGTATGCGCTGCCAGCGTACCCCGGTAATCCACCGGACCGGAATAAAACCTTTGTGGGTCTATTGCCAGTGGGATTTGAGTGCTCACCTGCCCGACTCTCTGGTAATGCACTTCCATGCCGTTCGCGATCAATTGAAAATATTTGAGCACACGGCCATCTGGGCTGGTAAAGGTGATTCCATCCGGTTGGATGGTTGGGGTGTAGACTGTCCAGGGTTCGCTGGCATCTGAAAAGGCTCCGGAAATTACATTCGGATCCGCCGCTTCGCCGTTCTCCGGTTGCCATTCGGATGGGTCACTTAACCCGATTGTAAATTGTGAGGTTGGTCCGACTACCTGGTGTGGGCCACTTGCATCACGATAGAAAAACTGGGTCAACCGGGCACCATTGGTTTCCAGAATGGCGAAATAATTCTGGTTTGCTAGGATGCATTCATCTTGGCCGTCGCCATTCAAATCCTCACTGCAATCAGCACGGGCCGCCGGTTGCCTGGCCCAGTTGGCAGCAGCCAGCAATTCGCCCACTTGTCCAAGATAAGCGTAGCCTAATGCCTGTAATTGCGGGTCAGGGGAGTAGGCCGTCAGTGTCAGATAGGTCTGCCAGGCAGATAAGCTGGCGGAATTTTCCGGGGCGGATTGCAATGCCTGCAGCCAGGGCTGGCTGCTTGCGGCGGCAGAAGCTGGGACCGGAATCGGGCGGCTTGGAAAGGCCAATAATCCCGGGCTTGTCAGCGGTTGTATCCACGGGTGGTCGGCAATCCATTCAAGAGAGGGATCAGCCATGTCCGGATCCCCCCAGGTGGATTGAGGCAGGTTGCCCCCCAGAACAACCAGGTCGGCTGGGTCGGGCGAGAGGGCAGTGGATATCAGGGCACGCCGAACTTCCAGGGATGGCCCGTCCTGGGTGGCCTGGATGGCATTGGCGCTTGGGAGCGGGATCAACAGCCGCCCGCCTGATTTTGCCAGGTGCGTAGCATCTGAGAGAGGCAGGAATTGGGCCTTGTAGCCGGCCAGTGCGGCCTGCTTTACATTTGCCAAAGGGTCCTGGGAGAGTGCGTAAACGAATTGGCTGGCAGGCATGCCGAACCCGGCGGCGGCGCGGCTGCTTAACCCCAGGGCAAGGGTCGCCGGTTCGCTGAAGGCTGTATCCGGGAGTATGAGCAGGCCGCGCGTCTCCAGGTCTTTGATCTTCGGAAGATTGCCCATGAAGTTCAAGGCTGCCAGGCCGGCAGGATTTTTTAGGTCCAGCAGTGCCATGGGAACCCCATATTGCGCGGCGGCTGCCAGGATATACTTCAGGCCGTGACGCGAGCCGAGCGGACCGGAGTGCGCACCATCCCAATCGCGCAGGGCTTGTGTTGGGGTTGTGGCCGGGAAGACATCCCAGAAGGCCATCAGCAAGGGCGCATATTCGCGTGGGGGCGGGCCATCCGAACGGACGTCATCAACCTCATCTGCCAACGCCAGCGGGTTGGTGGAGTACGAAGAAACATTCAGTTGGAAACGGTTGCCGATAAAGGCCCGGTTCAGGTTGACCGTGACGGTATCCATTTGGAAATCCTGGACGACGTGTGGCCAAATGGCTGGTTTTCCAGGCTGGATACCGCTGGTTTGGACTGGACCGGTGGAGGATATGTCCATCGTCAGGGGGGTTTTGGAAAAATCCCGGTCATCCCACAACGTAATCTTAAGCGAGTAGGCATCGCTAGGGTTAATATCCAGCAAGTCCACCCGGATATCCACGCTCAGATCGGTGGTGCGCGTGTAGACCGCCAGAATATCGGTGTCAGGGCTGGCGGTCGCTTTCAGGGCGAGCGAGCGCAAATCGGACTGGACCCAGGGACGGTTGACTGGCGAGGCTGAGCTGCATGCAGCCATGCTTAAAAGCAGCAGGCTGCCAGAAAAGTACCAGGCAAACAACGACAGGAATGTTCGGGGGTAGGATATCACAACCCTATTGTATATTAAATAACCGGATTATTCTTTAGATCTGATGACACGCGCATCTCAAGATTAGGGATTCTGAACGACCTTTCAAGGGGATTGACGAGCATTTCTTCGTCGCGCTGCAGTGTATAATGAATGCACACGTGAGAGCAGCCAGCAACTGCCCAAAAACTATGCCAGGCGAATTTGACTTAAAGAAACCGGAACAAACCGAATCTTTTGCGGAACGGATCGATCTGATCTTCGAGGAGCTTTCGTTCGCATTTGAACGGCACCGTCCCTCCATTCTGCTGGTCTTCTATGAATTCGAATCGGTGCGGGAGCGGGCAGAACTTGCGCTGCAAAAGCGCCTGGCCGAAAACGGGCAGCCATTGGTGTCCTTTGATGTGGATTCCAATCATTTTGACATCCCCTTATTGCTTTCCCAACGTCCGGAGCGGGATTGTTCGGTCTTCTCCGTCAGAGGCCTATCAGGCGGCGGCGGGAAAGAAAACGCCAATGCTTACCGCGCTCTCAATATGCGCCGGGAGTATTTCGTGGATTATGCCATCCGGGTGGTCATCTGGCTGGATCGGTACGAAGCGATGGCACTCTCCCGCCATGCGCCGGATTTCTGGGCATTCCGTCACCGTGTGGTGGAATTTGGCGATACCGCCGGACCGGAACTGCCGGAAATATCGGCTGGTGCATGGGGCGAACCAGCCGGGGGATTCCTGGGTCAGTTTGAGTATCTTGACGGACAGATTGGGTTGCACGAGGTGCGTCTCGGTAATCTGCCGAAACGGACCGATTTACTGCCGCGCCGGATGGAATTGAATTTCAAGCTGGCCGGCTTGTACCATGCTAAAAAGGCCTACGATCAATCCATCCAACGCCTGCAACATGGCAGGGAGATTGCCCTTTTATTGAATGATACCGTCTGGCTGGCGGCATTTTGGGCAAAGCTGGGGCTTGTCTATCTGGATTTGGAACAACCGCGTAGGGCCGTCCGGGCCTGCCGAAAAGCCGTGCGCCTCAATCCAAACGAGCCGGGCCTATGGAGCAATCTTGGGCATTTTTACCATGTCGAAGACCGCTTTTCCGATGCTATAATTGCGTACAAACATGCCATCCAATTGGATCCGCAAAGTTCCCCGGCAAATTCTGCCTTGGAGACATGTTATCGCCGGTTGGGAAAAAATGAATTGGCCGAAAAGCAAAAGAAACTGATCCACGACCCCCACAATGCTGGGGCAGGCGAACACGAATAAAAACGGAATTCAGAAAGCAACCTGGCCATGGCATTCGGTTTCGTTCTACCAATCATAGGAATTGCAGTAGGTATTGCCCTATTGATTAGGCGGCAGCGGAAAGTCCGCGGAGTTGCCAGCCTGGTTGTTTTTTCGTCTGCCCTGATCATTTGGGCTGGCGCGTACGGTATTCTTCTTTATCGAACAATTTACTTTCCTCTTTCGGACGGCAGATTCTGGCTGGCGCTGATCACTTTGTGCGCCACCGTCACGTCGACGGCTTTATTGACATTTATCATTGCTTATACCAATCACGAAGAATGGTTGGGCAAGTGGGGTATCCTGTTGCTTTGCCTGGAACCTCTGGTTACCCAGATCTTATTCTGGACAGGTCGCTGGCAAACGTATTTTTCCACGACCTATGGGCTTGCCACCACGGGATTATTTCTCAACTCCAGCCCTTGGTATTGGATAAACGCCTCCTATTCCGACGGCTTGATGATTCTGGCGCTTATCCTGCTGACCCAGACTTTCCTCAACAAGCCCAGGCAATACATATTCCAGTCCATCACGATCATTATCGGAGTTTTCATCCCCATCCTGACGAAAATCGTCAGCCTGGCAACATTTAGATTTATTCTTAACCTGGAACCACCCCTGGCTTCTTTTATCATTACGGGTGGTTTGCTGGGTTACAGCATTTACAGGTACAAATTAATGGATATTGTTCCCATCGCTCGTGATATGGTGGTGGAAAGTATGAGCGAGGGCTGGATGGTCTTGGATTTACTTAACCGGATTGTGGATCTCAATCCTGCCGCGGAGACACTCCTGGGGGTTACCCGCGAAGAGACCTTCGGAAAACCGGCGGAAGACTTCCTGCAGAACTGGCTTAAGCTGGGCCAGGAACCTTCCATGCGTGAAACGGAATTGAGAGGCAGCGTGAATGTGAATGGTGAGTTGCGCTATCTGAGTTTGCGCATCCTGCCTCTTATCCAACCACCGGAACAGCCGGTTGGTAAAGTTGTTTTGTGGCGCGATATTGCCGAGCGCCGGCGGGCAGACAATGCCCGCCAACTGGCACGCGATGAAATGTTCGTGCTCCTGCATTCCATTTCTGATACCGCCTTCCGGACTGTAAACCAGAACGATTTCTTGACGGAATCCATCTCCCAGATTGTGTATGCGTTTCACAGCCAAGCCGGTATGATTTTCCTGCTGGAAGATGTGGGTTCGAAGTCAGACGCGCCCAAATTTTACCTGGCGGCGCACCATGGGGTGGCGCGCAAGGATCTGGAGGTTTTGTCCTCCTCACCGGAAATATCCCGGATCGTGGCACAGATCCTTGATCAACAGGAGCCTTTCTTTGCCCCGGATATCCCCACGGATGGACGCTTCCCGCCCGCCATGCAACGTTCGGGCAACAAATCCATGCTAATGCAGCCCTTAATGGCCGGTGAGCACGGGTTGGGGGTGATTGGCCTGGTCAGGAAGGAGGATGCGCCGGCCTTTGGAAATGCCGAGATCACCCGCTTGGCAATTGTGGCCGAGGAACTGGCTTCTTTCATCCGCAATGATTGGACTCGCAAACAGGCCCTGGCTCAGGAGGAACGTCGCAGCCTGGGAAGGGATTTACACGATTCTATTTCTCAAAAACTGTATGGCGTTGTGCAATTAACCGAAGCCGCCCAGGCCAGGTTGGAGACCGGTTCCTCCATACGGGCGGAAGACCTGGCCCGGATTGGTGAGAGCGCCCGCCAGACATTAAAGGAGATGCGCCTCTTCATCTTCCAGATGAAACCGGTGGACCTGGAAAACAAAGGACTGGTTGCTGCCCTTAACGAACGGCTGTCCGCGGTGGAAGGGCGGGCGAATATGAAAGCCCGGGTGCTGGCGGACGAAGAGATCAATCTTTCCTTGGAAAAAGAAAACGCCTTATATAATACTGCCATGGAGGCATTAAACAATATAATAAAATATGCTGATGCCAAGTCTGTGACGATTCTTCTGAAAAGACGCAAGTCTGCGGTTACCCTCGAGGTGGTGGATGATGGTTGCGGTTTTGACCTCAAAGCCAGGAGCAACGCCGGCATGGGATTGCGGATCATGCAGGAAAGGGTTGCCAAGGTGGATGGCAAATTAACCATCCGGTCAGTCCTGGGAAAAGGGACAAAAATAATCGCAACGGTCGACGAAAATAAAATTCCGCAAGCAACCAGGGACAAAAGAAAACCATGAAAAAAATTCGTTTGCTCGTTGTCGATGATCAGACCGTGGTCAGGGAAGGGTTGGCAGCCATTCTGACCAATTATTCGGATATTGAAGTGATCGGGCAGGCTGCTGATGGGATCCAGGCCGTGGAAATCATCAAGAAAGAAAAACCGGATGTGCTGCTGCTCGACATGATGATGCCCAACCAGGATGGCCTGACCACTATCCCGAAGGTCAGAGAGGTATCGCCAAACACGCGCATCCTGGTGGTGACCGCTTATGCCGAAAACGATCTGGTTTATCAAGCCATCAAGGCCGGGGCATTGGGGTATATCCTCAAGGATGCCACGCGCGATCAATTGTTGCAGGCCGTCCGGGATGTGGACCAGGGCCGGGCCTCACTGCAGCCTTCCATCGCGGTCAAACTGATCCAGGAGATCAACCATCCCACCGAGTTGACCTATACTGCGGACCCGCTGACCCGGCGCGAGCTGGAGACCATCCGCCTGATCGCCCGCGGATTGAGCAACCAGGAAATCGCCGAGAAACTGGTTGTCAACGAACGGACCATCGCGAAGTATGTCAGCAGCATCCTGGATAAACTCCAGCTGGCCAACCGTACCCAGGCGGCTCTCTATGCCTTGCGGGAAGGTATCACCGGTTTGAACGACGAATAGAGTTATACAGGGAACCGGGAACAACCATCCAGTTCAGATAACACTTGGACCATTGTCTTGGAATGACGATAATTGGCGTCATTCCAGGACGTCCTAAGCTTAATCCATCTCCTTGCAATGAGGGGAAATCCCTGCAAATAAGGGATTGTCAGCAAATTCATCGCGGAAGAACTTAATAATTCTGTGGGTTTACAACCAGGCACGCTCCCCTGATTGGTTGTACAATGGTGGTTACGGCATACGGCACTTCAGCGAGGAGTTCCCGGCTGGTTGTGAGGTGGCTTATCGAACCAATTGATCCATCGGCTGGGGGCTGGCGAAAAAAATGGCGGGCAAGCTACGAATGGGCGGTACTGGTCAGGAACCCGGATTCTGACGCGCAGCGGCGCGGGCACCTGCTGGCGGGCATCCTGTTGGGCTGCTTGTTGTTCCTGCTGGTGGTCACCCTGCTCAATTTCATTCAAATTTTTACCGATCCCGGTCAGGGCTATGTTGTTTTTTCCATCGAAGATGTCGCCACGATTGCTGGGCTCGTGATTCTTATATGGCTTAACCGCAGTGGAAGGGTACAGCTGGCCGCCGGCATTTTCTTGGTTCTGACAACCCTGGTTATCACCTTTTTTGATCCCCTGGTTACGTTGGACCGGATCCTGCTCGCCTATGCCATCCCGATCGCGGCGGCCAGTTTTCTGATCGGACCTGGTTATTCTTTCCTGTTTGGTGTGCTGGCCGCGGCCGGTTATTCGGGGATTTATCTGACCGGCCATGCAACCATGCCGTACAACTACCTATCCGTGGTGATTCTTTTCGTATTTGCGCTGGTATCCACTCTGATCGCAAGCGAGATGGCCAACCTGTTGCGGGAAGCCTGCCTGGCGCTGAAAACAAATCAGGACGCCCAAAACGCCCTGCGCCTTAGTGAGGACAAATTCAAGCAAGTATTTGAGAATTCAGTCAGTGGAAAATCCATTACAAAAGTTTCCGGCGAGATGGAGGTAAACCAGGCTTTTTGTGACATGCTTGGCTATTCCCGGCAGGAACTCAATAATACTAGGTGGCAGGAGATAACCCACCCGGAGGATGTGCAATTGACCCAGGTCACGATCGATTCACTGATGTCTGGGGAAAAAGAGACGGCGCGCTTCACCAAAAGATATTTGCATAAGAACGGCTCGATCGTGTGGGCGGATGTCGGCACGGCTTTACGCCGGGACAGGGACGGCCAGCCGCTTTACCTGGTGACCTCCATCAATGACATCACGGAACGCAAGCTGACCGAAGAGAAATTACGGGAAAGCGAAACCAGGTATCAATTGATCTTTGAGCATTCCGGCACGGCCAACACCATCTTTGATATGGATTGCCGCGTCGTCCTCCAAAACAGCCAATCCCAAAAGTTGACCATGCCGGCTGACGCACTTGGAAAAACCGCCCTGGAAGTGTTTGGGTCCGAACAGGGTCCCATTGTAGATGAGCGAATGCGGCGCATTCTGGCTTCGGGCGTACCGGAAGCATTCGAGACCAAATTCAATATGCCCGTTGGGGAAAAATGGATCCGTTCCTCTTATCAGCCGCTTTTTAACGGGCACCATGTAGTGGTTGGAATACAGGTGATTTCCCAGGACATCACCATGCAAAAACAGGCGGAGGAGACCCTGCGGGACTACAATACCCGTCTCGCCAGCGAAGTGGCCGCCCGCACGCAGGAACTCACCGAAGCCCAGGAAAAACTGGTCCGCCAGGATAAACTAGCCGTCTTGGGTCAGATGGCCGGCAGTGTCGGTCACGAATTGCGTAACCCGCTGGCCGTAATAAACAACTCGGTCTATTACCTGAAGATGGTCCAGCCGGAGGCGGATGAAAAGATCCGCAAATATCATGTCATAATAGAGCAGGAAGTGCATAATGCTGAAAAGATCATATCTGACCTGCTGGACTTCGCACGCGTCAAATCGGTCGAGCGGGAGCAGGTAGCCATCCCTGCTCTGGTTCAGCGGGTGCTGGAACGCTTCCCGGTGCCGTCATTCATCAAGACAGAACTTGATCTGCAGCCCGGTCTGCCGGATGTGTTTATCGACCTGCGCCAGATGGAGCAGGTCCTTGGCAATCTGACCACCAATGCCTGCCAGGCCATGAAAGAGGCTGGGCAGTTGATAATAAGCAGCGAAGAGTTGTCCGTGAACGGTGAAAAATGGGTTTTGGTTCGAGTTCAAGGATACAGGCACCGGCATCACTCCGGATAATATGAAGAAGCTGTTCGAACCGCTCTTCACCACCAAGACCAGGGGCATCGGGCTGGGTTTGGCCGTCAGCCAGAGACTGATCGAAGCCAATGGTGGCCGCATCGAAGCCCGTAGCGAGCCTGGCAAGGGCAGCACGTTTATCGTGTATTTGCCTGTCCATCAAGTACAATCTAGTCTGTAGTGAGACAAATAGCATAGCGGAGTGTACTACTCGATGAGTGTGCATTACTCCAATGCGTTGCGTAATGAACTACAAACACCGTTCCAACTAGGACCCGCATCATAGAGGAGTGTACTAGAATGGAGTTGAAATGGATCAAGAACTTCGCCTCCTTATCGTAGACGATGACCAGTGCATGACCCACACCCTGTCTGACATTTTATCCATGACCGGGCATAAGACGGTGGAAGCCAATTCCGGCGCGCAGGCGCTCGAACTGGCAGGCACCCAGGCGTTCGACTGTGTCCTGACGGATGTGCGCATGCCGGGCATGGATGGCGTGGAATTGCACCGCCAGCTACGTCGGAGCGAACCTGGCCTGCCGGTGGTCCTGATGACCGCCTACGCCGCGGATGAGATCATTCGTAATGGATTGGAAGAGGATGTGGTGGGAGTCTTCGACAAGCCCCTCGATATCAGCAACATGCTGGGCTTCTTTAAATCCCTGGCTAGGCATCACTCCATTGTAGTAGTGGACGATGACCCGGATTTCTGCAAGACCCTCGCGGATATCCTGCGGCAGCGCGGCTTCAACGTCAGACAGATCAGCGACCCGCATATGGATGTGGAATTGATGACCTCCGAATCCCAGGTGATCCTGCTGGATATGAAACTGGATGGCTTCAGCGGGGTTGACGTACTCAAAGAGATCCGTAAACATTATTCGGAACTACCTGTCCTGATGGTAACCGCATACCGCCAGGAAATGACCGCCGCCATCCAGGCTGCCCTGGAGATCCATGCGTATGCCTGCTTGTACAAGCCCCTCGAGATCCCTGCCCTTTTTGGAAACACTGTCATCTCTCCAATTAAAAACGGCTGCAAAAGATCATTAAGAAATAGGATGGATTGCTGGTAAATCCACCGCACTCGGAGACTTTCATTCTGGAAGAAATCTGGATGGAACCAAGACCTTTACATATCCTGCTCGTTGACGATGACCCCATCCTCTTGGAGACCATGGGGGATATCCTTAAGGCCAAGGGCTTGAAGCCATTCCCGGTCAGAACCGCCAAGGCGGCGCTTCGGCAAATCGACGATATTGACGTGGCGCTGATCGACCTGCATCTGGAAGATATGCCCGGGTTGGAGTTGCTGGGCCAGATCAGGAAAGAGAACCCCGGCTGCGAGTGTATCCTGCTGACCGGCCACGCATCACAGGATTCAGCTATTGAGGCCATCAACGCCGGGGCGTTTTCCTATTTCCAGAAACCCTGTGATATCGACCAGTTGGTTCTTTCCATCCAGCGCGCCGGGGAAAAACGCGCCGCCGGGCTGGCGCTTGGCGAGAGTGAAGAACGTTTTCGCAGCCTCTATGAGAATTCCCCGGTTGGCATCTACCGCACCTCCCCGGAAGGGCAGATTTTGATGGCCAACCCCGCCCTCGTGCGGATGCTGGGTTTCGATTTGTTTGAACAACTGACGCAGCGTAATCTGAATCAGGACCGTTATGAACCGGATTACCCGCGTTCTCAATTCCTGTCCATGCTGGAAAGTTCTGGCGAGGTCCATGGGATGGAGTTCCGCCTGGAAAACGCGTCTGGGGGATACCATCCTGGTTCGGGAAAGCGCCCACGTTGTCAGGGACGCGCAAGGGCAAATCCTGTACTTCGATGGAACGGTTGAAGATATTACTTTTAGTAGGCAGGCCGAAAACCTCCAGCAGGCAGTCTACCGGATTGCGCAGGCCGCTGATCGGGCCGAGGATCTGGAAACCCTTTTTTCGTCCATTCACGCCATCATTGGCGAGGTCATGGTCGCCGATAATTTTTATATTGCCTTACACGACAAAGAATCCGGCCTGATCAGTTTTCCTTATTTTTCCGAGAAACTCGGTGAACCGCCGGCCAAGCAGACGACCGGTCAGGGGCTGACCGGCTATGTTCTTCGCACGGCGCAATCCCTGTTGTGTGATAAGGTTCTTCTTGAAAGCCTGAAACAGCGTGGCGAGGTCGAAGAGATGGGCCCAACCGCTGCCATTTGGTTGGGAGTGCCGCTGCTGGTTGGTGGCCAGGCGATCGGAGTCATGGCCGTACAGGATTTCAAGAATCCCCGGGTATATGGGGAACGCGAACAGCGTATACTGGAATTTGTTTCTTCACAGGTGGCCATGGCCATCCACCGCAAACAGGCGGAGGAAAAGCTGCAACAGGCGGAGGCCCAGCTGCGCGCGCTGGTGGAGCAGGTGCCGGCCATTGTGTACACCGAGTTGGCGGATACCAGGGAAACGCTTTATATCAGCCCGCAAGTTGAGCTTCTGACAGGTCATAAGCCGGCTGAATGGTCGGGAAACCGGGATGCATGGAAAGGATTAATCCATCCAGACGATTATCCTGAGGTAATGGCGGAGGATAAGCGTACCAGCGCAACCGGGGAACCATTCCGCTGGGAGTACCGCGTTTTGACCCGGGATGGGCGCTCTATCTGGTTCCGGGATGAAGCAGTCTTGATCAAAAGCCAGGCTGGTACTCCCATGTTCTGGCAAGGCTTCATATCCGATATCTCTGTTCGCAAGCAGGCTGAGGCTGATTTGCAGTCCAGCCGGGCTGCCGAGATGGTTTTTGCAGAGCGTCTAGCTGTCCTGTCAGAAGCCACTACCGAGCTTTCCAAAGCAGATAGTCTGGATGCTCTCTGCCGCCGGGCGGTGGAATTGGGCCGGGAAAAACTCGATTTCGACCGTCTCTCCATCTGGATGATGACTGAAGATCGTGCCATTATGCTGGGCACGTTTGGAGTGGATACAGAAGGCCGCTATACCGATGAAAGAGGACTGCAGGTTCCAATAGAGACCGATTTTGTCAGCATGCCTGTGTTGCAAGGACACGTGCCCCTGCTTCTCCGTAAGGATGTACCGCTGGCCCTGAAAGGACGGCTCGTCGGGCAGGGCATGCATGTCTCTGCCGGTCTCTGGGATGGAAAATCCATTATAGGGTACCTCGCTGTCGATAACCTACTGCAACAGCGGCCCCTCAGTGACCGGGATTGCGAAATAATCCGCCTGTATGCTTCTGCGTTGGGGCAACTCATCTCGCTTAAACGCGCCGAGCAGACCGTCCGCACCAGCGAGGAGCGCTATCGCATGCTGGCCGAGAACATGACCGACACCATCTGGCTGATGGATCTGGATCTGAAGACCACCTACATCAGCCCTTCGGTGACCAAACAGCTTGGCTATACCCTCGACGAACTTAATACGGTCCCGCTTGACCGTCAGATGGCGGCCGAATCCTTCGCTCGATTCGTGAAAATGTTCACCACAGAGCTGGCTCCCAAACGGCTGGCGCAGACCGACTTGCCTATTACCGTCACGCTTGAACTGGAATTGCACCGAAAAGATGCCAGCACCTTCTGGAGCGGGAACACTTATTCGCTCATCCGCGATCCTCAAGGGAAGCCGTTGGCTATTCTGGGCTCGGGCCGCGACATCACCGAAAGTAAGAATGCCCAAATGGCCCTCGAAAGCAGTGAAAAACGCTTCCGCGCCCTGATCGAACACAATACCGATGCCGTCGTCCTGATTGACCCGCGCGGTCGGGTATTGTTTGAAAGCCCGGCCTATGCCAGGATTACCGGACGGGATTTACAGGAACGCCTCGGGCACAACGGCTTCGAGTTTGTCCACCCGGAAGACATGCCGGGCGTTTCCAGGGTGCTCAATGAACTGATCCAATCTCCTGGCCGGATTGCCCACGCCGCTTTCCGCAACCAGCACCAGGATGGCTCTTGGCGATGGATCGAAGCCACCGGAACCAATTTGCTTTGGGATAGCGCCGTCCAGGCGATCGTCATCAACATGCATGATATTACCGAACGTAAACAGGCTGAGGAAAGCCTCCGCCAGCGGGTGACCGAATTGGAAGTGCTTTACGAAACCGGCTTGAGCATTAGCCGCGTGCTAGAGCCGAAAGAGATCGGCCGCAGGGTCATTGATGTGCTCTCTGAAAAACTATCCTGGCGGCAGGCATTCATCCGCCTCTATGACCCCGGAACGCACAGCCTGGAATTATTGGTGTTCAATCGGCCCGGTCTCACAGCGCAGCAGCTGCAGTCTGAAACGCGCCGGATGAATCGGGCAATTTCAAAGCCCGACCAGGGCTTCAGCGGCTGGGTCATCCAGCATGGTCAGGTGATCCGCAGCGGGGATGTTAATTCCGACCCGCGTGCTATCAACACCTTCAAGGACATTCGGTCCGGTTTATATGTACCCATGCAGGTGGGGCAGCGCATTATTGGCTTGCTTGGCGTGGAAAGTGAACAACCCGATGCGTTTACGGAAGCCGATGAGCGCCTTTTGACAACACTGGCCACCCAGGCCGGTACCGCCCTGGAAAATGCCCGCCTGCTGGCGGAAACCCTTCAACAGGTCCAAGAAATGGGCGCCCTGGCGGATTGCTCGACTGCACTGCGAACTGCGTTGACGCGTTCGGAAATCATATCGGTTATTCTCGATCAATTAGGACAGGGCCTGCTTCCCACGGATGACGCCTGTCTGGTGGCTTACGACACCGCGAGCGGCGGGAATATTGTCGAGGCGGCGCGTGGGAAGTGGGAAAATTGGATTGGTACACGCCTGCAGACTGGCGAAGGGCTGAGCGGTCTGGTGGCGGAAACCCGCCAGACCTATCAAAGCAATGATCTGCTCCAGGAGAAGCGCCTCGCGCAGCCAAAAAAGATAAAGCAGATGGAGGCTGTCGCCGGTGTGCCGTTACTAGTCCAGGGCCAGTTTATCGGTTCCCTGTGGGTTGGCCGCACCCGCCGGAAGCGCGGACAACCCCCCCTCCCTTGACTGCTGACGAAATGCGCCTTCTGGGCTCCGTTGCCGATATGGCTGCCAATGCACTCCAGCGCGCCAGCTTGTACGAACAATCCCTGCACCATACGGAAGAATTGTTGACCATCAACACCATGGGGCGCCTGCTGGCCGAAACGCTCGACCTGGTCCAGATCTATGAAAAGCTGGATGAGATGGTCTGGAAATTGTTGGATGATATTTCCCTGGTTGCCTTTGCTCTTTACAATGCGGATAATGCACAGATCACCTGCGTTTGGTTGAATAACGATGGGGTCAAAATGGTTGCCGCCGTTCTCCCGCCGGTACCGCTTGAGCCGCCCGGCCAGGGCACCCAGAGCGAGGCCATCCATACCCGTCAGCCGGTTATCATTAATAATTTGCGAGAGCGGTTGGAACGGGTTGATAATAAAATGAATGTTGGTAACGAGGATGGCCGGTTCTCCCAATCGGGCTTATATGCGCCCATGCTTGTACACGGCCGGGTGATTGGTGTCATACAGGTGCAGAGTTACACCTTGAACCGGTTCAGCCAATCCGAGGCGGATTTATTATCGCTGGTCGCCAATACGGCTGCAGTGGATATCGAGAACGCCCGGTTGTTTTCCGAAACGCAAAAAAACCTGCACAACCTGGCGGCCTTGCATGAAATCGATGTTGCCATCAGTGCCAGCGTGGATATCCATGTCACCCTCGACATCCTCTTGGAGCAGACGGTTTCCGAATTGAATGTGGATGCTGCGGCTATACTACTTCTCAACCCTGTCACGCGTACGTTGGAATATGCCGCCAATCAGGGTTTCCGTAAGCACCAGATTGTTGGAAAGCAGGTCCCGCTTGGCAACGGGCTGGCAGGACAGGCGGCTTTGAGTCGGCAAATACAGAGTGTTCCTGACCTGCGGGAGGGCCTCCTTTCGGAGCATCAGAAAGCTGCCATCAATTTATATGACGGGGAAGGGTTCGTGTCCCATTATGCCATTCCATTGAGCGCTAAGGGCCAGGTCCAGGGCGTTTTGGAAGTCTTCCTGCGCTCCCCCTTCCACCCTGATGTGGAATGGTTTACCTTCTTGGAAACGCTCTCCCGCCAGGCCGCCATCGCCATTGACAATAACAACCTGTTTGAAAATCTGCAAAGGTCAAATACAGACATCATTCTGGCCTACGACGCCACTATCCAGGGCTGGTCGCAGGCGCTTGAACTGCGCGATAAGGAAACCGAAGGCCATGCCAGACGTGTCACCGAGCGGACCATGCAACTGGCTCAACTGGTCGGAGTTCCCATGGCAGAAATGGAACATGTCCGCCGCGGCACACTCCTGCACGACATCGGAAAAATGGGCATTCCGGATGCCATCCTGCTCAAGCCGGGTAAACTTACCGAGGCAGAGTGGGTTATCATGCACCGGCATCCCGTGTTTGCCTATGAAATGCTTTCTTCCATTGCTTACCTTCGCCCGGCCCTTGATATTCCTCATTACCACCATGAAAAGTGGGATGGCACCGGTTATCCGGACGGGCTGAAGGGTGAGAAAATTCCCTTGTATGCACGCGTATTCGCCATTATCGATGTATACGATGCCCTTACAAACGACCGCCCTTACCGTCCTGCCTGGACCACCGAGCAGGCACTCGAATACATCCGTGCAGAATCCGGCAAGCATTTCGATCCAGCCATCGTCGAGGCTTTCCTGAAGATGCTTGCAAACGAGAAGTAGCCCTGTTTTTCGTTTATAAAACAGAACAAAGGTTCTAATATTAACCTGTTTGAGAGCTCCGCGGAAGCGAGTCCCACGTGAGAACCTCGCTGCTCTCCCTGCTCCTCCCTGGAGACAATATGGAACTTCTTCCCCTGTTAACACTCCCGTTATCCATCTGCCATTTCCGGCTCCCGTATTCGTTTCGAATCAATTCGAAAAAAAGTACTTTAATTCCCCTCGCCGGTTGGCTCCTCGACCATTCAATTCCTCTGTCCCATTCCTCAATCTTCATCCACAATCCTCAATCAACAATCAACAATCATCAATCCCACTCCTCCGCCCCCTTCCATTCATTCCTTTTCGTTCCGCGGAACGAATACTGCTCTTACCATTCCCCCCTTCATCCTTATTGGTAAGGGTGTAGAATGGGGCCCTTCAGACTGCTCCCTTACCCACAGGCAGTGCAAAAGAGATGAATCAATATTCCCAAGGAGTTCAGCATGGAAGGAATTTTAAAGGTTGCGGATGGTCAGGTCATTTCGATGGATTATACATTGCGAGTGGATGGCGTGATAATTGACGCATCCACTGACCATGGGCCGATTGAATTCATTCAGGCCAGGGGCAACATCATTCCCGGTCTGGAAAAAGCCCTGTATGGAATGGCCGTAGGGGAAAGCAAGGATGTGATTGTGACTGCCGGGGAGGGTTATGGTGAAACGAACAACCAGGCATATATGGAAGTTCCGCGTGACCAATTCCCGAAAGACATCCCGATGGAAATAGGCGCGCAGGTGGAATTGCATGATGAGGCCGGGCACCCCATGGTTGCCCGCATTGACCAGGTTGGCGAGACGTCCGTGCGGCTGGACTTCAACCAACCCCTGGCAGGCAAGGAATTACATTTTGCGATTAAGATTGCCGGCTTGCGCCCCGCAACGGAGCAGGAGCTGGATCACGGGCACGTACATTCCGGGCATGAACATTAATGGCAAAGGTAGATGGTACCATCGCTGTACGACCCGTAGATGGGTAAACCTGTAAAAAGCTTCTGATCATCATAAGCTTTGCCGATCTGAGTCTGGAACTGGCCTCGAAAATCATTCACGATGACCAGCGCGGCGTCCTGTTCGCAGAAGAACAGACTGAACCGGGTCGGAAGGATCGCTCCCATAGGTAGTGATCTGGATGGGTGGCTTGGACGGGTATGTGTTCCAGAAACCATGGATTGGCCTCCCGGTCCACAGCTCGAGCAGTTCCCAGTCATTGGAAATCACCGGCTGGTTGGCTGGCAGGGCACGCACTGCTTGGATGAGGTCAGAGCGGTTCCAATGGTAGGCCGTTAATCCATCGCCTGTGTGAAAGTATTTCGCTACGTCGCGCGCTTGTGGAACATACCAGGCCACGCACAGCACGGCGACCAGCCAGGGCAGCGCTTGGAGCAGGCGTATTTTGCCTTTGAACCAGGCTGCGTGCCATACGGCCCAGGCCGCGTAAAAGCTCATCACACAGCCAACATATAGGGGCAGCAGCATGCGGTTATCCACGTCGATGGTGGGATGGGTGAAAAGGTAAGTCAGGATTAACACGCCTACAAACAGCAGGCTCGACAGTCCGAAAAAGGTGAAGATCCTTATCCCTGAATGGGAAGCGCCGTCCGCTGAATCTTTTTCTATTCGGCGTTCAGCCAGAAGGGAAAGCCCCAGCAGGTCAACCAGTAGGATCCCCATCAGGAAAAAGCGCAGGCGGTAACCTAAGAGCGCTCCCTTGGATTGAAATGGCACCCACTTCCAGACTGTGTCCATGAAGATGCCTCGAAAACCCTGGAACTGGGCCGATAACCCAAGCAAGCTCAAACCAAGGTTGCGTCCGCCCACGCTGTGTGCCGTGGAAAAATAAATCCAGATCAGCCAGAGCAAGATCGGCAGGCTGGCCAGGATGGTGAACAGGATGGATTTCTTTACACGCACCCAGCCCTTCCCGGACGCCAGCAGCAGGATGCTTCCGCCACCGGCCAATACCATGGCAATCCCCGCATAGCGTGTCGCCGGGACCAGGCCGACCAACAATGCGCTCAACAAAAGCCGGCCTGGTTTTTCCTTCTGCAAATAAGCCAGCAGGCCCCATCCGCCGGCCAAAAATGTCAGGACGAACAATGGTTCGGAATAGGCCGAGCCGAACATCCATACCATATAGGGGAATGCGCACATCAACGCGCTGGCAACAATCCCCAACGCTGGGGCCCGGCTGTACCGGTAGAAAATCCAGCCGGCAATAAAAATGGAAGCGATGAAGGCCGCAATATTCAACCAGCGCGCCGCGACTACCAGGTTTTCTCCGAAAAGACCAATTACGCTTAGCGCGATGGGATAGAAGGGTGGTTCAATGGTGATCGGCCGGAAAGCCGCATCCGCTTCATAGTAGACCAGCCCATGTCCCCGGTCCAGGCTGCGGGCAGTGGAAATATATACCACCGGATCGGTGTAACCCCACGGTCCGTTGGCGGTGGTGTAGATGGCAATGGCGGCCCCGGCTGCGCAAATAAAGAGGATGGCTGCCAGGATCAGATATTTTGAGGAATACTTCATTGTGAAAATTCGCCAGTAGGATTCTGATTTTGTTGGGGAGTCAGCATATGGGAAGAATCCTCATTTTCCATTTGCATGTACATGGTTTTGATGGAATTTTCCATCAGCCGCTTCAATCGCTGCCGTTCAGCTCCCACTGAAAAGCTTGGATTATATTGTACAACCTTCCCGATCATCACATAGCCGGATGCGTGGATTGCCACCGGATAGAAATCCAGTAACCCGCCGGTTTTTGCGAAATATTCTTCCCCCAGACGGGCAAAGCTGTGCTGGAATGGTTTCATCCCGGTCACAGGGTCCGCTGGCAGCTGGTTGTCTTCGGGAAAGATCAGCAGGCACCTACCCTGCCGGAGCACATTCATGCTCAACTGCAGGGTTTCGGCCATCCGGTCATAGTCAGCTCGGTAGACCGGGATGCAACCCAGCGAGCGCAGCATTGGCACGGTAATTCTTGACAGCCCCTTTGCCACCCAGGCGCTGAGCGGTGGCTGGAGTTCCAGCGTGCGCTCGACGAAATCCCATTTTAACCATTCGGCAGCTTTCTCCTCATCCACCATATCGGCAATGGTCCACGCATACAACCTGAATGGAATCGAGCAGTAGGCTGCAATCGGGCCAACCGCTTCCAGGTGGTTTGCAATGAAGACTGCCGGTCCCACAGATGGCAGGTTCTCCTGCCCGATCATTTCTCCATCCCACAAGAATACATTAATCACGCTCATCAAGAAATGGTTTGTTCTATCATTCATGGGATACCTTCTGCATGTTCAAGCGAGGCCGGTTTTACAAACAATCCGTCAGATGAACCGGCTGGGTGTATGCTGGAAAGGGAGTCCTCTTGATCCCGATCGGGTTGGCATTCATGCGGGCAGCCTCAGAACCCGCGGCTAAACTCTCATAATAATTGTAACTCGTTTAGTGTAATTTGTATGAGAATTTTTGCCGGCTTCATCTAGCTTGCGAGACTTGTGCACCTCTCTCGAGGTTTCCTCAAAGAGTTCCCCGGAATAGCTACGATCAAGACTTCTTGAGGATGCGTTTAAAACCTGGAGATACCTTGTGTCCTTACTTTTCATACACAACAACCAATATTCAGTCCCCCAGAAGAGCTATGCCTAGAGCGCCACCTGGTCACCAAACCAGCTGATGCAATCTTTATAGTTGCTCGGGATATGTTCCGGTCAGCATCTGTGTATCTAATATTTGATTCCATATAGCCGCTAATCCATCAGCTCCATTTCAAAATTAGGTTAAAAGTAAGAAGAACCGTGTTATGCCTGTAAGGTGAAAAAATGTATTAAGCCAATTCTTAAAAAATTATTGCCGCGTTGGGACAAGGAATTTTAAGACAAGCTCAGCGAGCACGGGGATATTCTCGCTGATTGGGAAACCGGTGAGATCTACTTACTTTATGGGTTATGCCGATCTTTTTGTGTTTGAAGAGGTAAGCGGTGCGTTCGTAATCGACCGGAATAACGACCCTTGGGCTGCGTGGTTGGGCGTTGCTTATTGTCCAGTATCTTCAACAGATATTTTCCATTGAGGGTTGTTGCTGTTGTAAGATGTGGCTACTTCTAGGAAGCAAATACCAGGTTTTAAATTGGTTTCATAACTGCTGGTATTTAATACAGGCTGTGTAAACACCACCAAATCCTTTGCTTGCTGGTTGATGCCCGTATATCCGCAGCCGATATACAGGATAAACGTCCCGCTAAACACTTCCATTTTTACTTGATAAACCCCTTGCCGGTTGATTTTGAAAAAATAATCGGCAATTCCAGATTGCATTGTCTGGCCTGTGCTTTTCACGGAAAATGAGAATGGCGGTGTACCCACAGACCATATTTCCCATTGAGCTCCTCCGTGAGACTTGACAGAGTACTTCCCGGCAGGCAGTGGAGTTGTGATCCCAAACCAGCGCTCACCAAGTACTCCGTTGCCTTGGGACCAGTCTTTAACGGCGATATTTCGCAAATTAATGTTGGCTATTGTGGGCCAAGACGCATTAACAGCTACCACGTGCAGGTTATAAACGGGTAAGTACTCGTTCAATGTAAAATCGCTGGTACCCGTCCCCGATGCCAATTCTTCAGGAGCGATGGTTCCAGGCGCGGCATTCACAGTACTCGTCACGGCGACCGGGAGTTGGGTTGAACTCTCAATTGGCGTTGAAGTTGAAACTGATCCTTGACCCAGAGCACTTTGTGTTTCGATGATCCCTTGTTGAATGGTCGCTTGTATGGATAATGCTTGATTGGTACTGACAAGATCGCCGTTGGGGGTGGCTGTTCCTGAAGATAGGCCGCAGGCTAGGGAAAACAAAACAATAAGGATGCAAACAACTATGCTAAAGATTCTCTTCATTTGTGCCTCCTGAGTATTGGATAATTGTTACATTATGGTTTATCCGCAAACGAAAAGGGCAATAAGAAGTACCCGGTCTGTCGTAAACATCGTGAAGATATTCTGTTCAAAAGGTCGTCGGATATCGCGTGGAATTGGAACTGCAACTCATTTATTATAATCATCTTCACCCGACTGGATCTTCCGCCACCGTGTCCAGAGCGAATTCGTTCGCCCATCGGATTGGCTTCGCCAGGCATCCCGGGTGGGGGCTTCGGCAGCTGCGGAGGCAGGTGAGACTCCTTTCTTGTAATCCACTTTTGCAGTTAACCTTAAGATAACTATACAGCATCTCTAAACCGAAGTCAACAATTTTCCTTCGATTCATGTCTGGGAAGGGTTGGGCAAGGCTTATTGCATTCCCGGCATTTGTTCAAATAATGCCTTTTATTGCCAAAAACAACCGTTTTCCATTAATTGTTTACCCGGATTCCCACCAATCAAGTGCACCATATACGGTAAAAAAACCAACAGAAAGGCGATTTATTACTACCCTTGTGCATAATTTTAGCCTTTATCTGCATCTTTCCTGATCGTTTTGTTATTCAGGTCGCGCGCACCATTCTCCCTTTCGGAGTCAGGGAAGGGTGTAGTTCGGAACAGGTCTGTCCAGGGGCAAAACAACAGATTGTGCCATGTACAACGTTTTTGCTTAACCTCCCCCATCTTCCTTCCCCTGCGGGTGTACAATTAATGAATTAACGGGAAGATCGCTGCGTCTTGCATGCGGACTGCCTCCGTTACCGGAAGGAAACCAGTATGGTCGAAGAAGAAAAAACACAAAAATCCGAGCAGGATCGCGAACAGAAACAGCGCCAGGAGGACCGCCAGCAGATGGACCAGCACCAGGAACAGGACCGCAAGAAGCTCCAGCAGGACCAGAAGGCTTTGGAGCAGGATCTGGAAAAGAAACGCAAGCAGCGCCAGAAGGAACAGCAGGAGCAGGAAGAACAACTCAAACACAACCGGTAAGATGAAAATCCTGTACCCGGTGTCTATACCCGGTGTCTATACCCGGAGTCCGAAGTCTCCACATCGTTCCTGTAAGGGAGACTTCAGAGCTGAATGGCTTTTTTCACACGAGGTCACGAAGGTACACAAAGTTTTATTCCTCTTCTGTTGAATTACTTTTCTTGGTGGAATTTCGTGCTTAGTGGTTAAAGTTTTTTTCTTTGCTTATCACATCAAGCTTGTTGCTAAATTCCAAAATAATCAGGAGGCTTTATGACCACCATTGACCAAAGCCACCGTTCCATTTTAAGAAGGATTGCCCACCGGGTCATGCTCCAGCGCGGCCTGCTGCCCGATTTTTCCGCGGCCGCACTAGCCGAGCTGGACCGGCTGCAGGTGCCTGTCAAAATAGCCGCCGAGCCGCAGGATGTGCGCGACCTGCGCAGCCTGCTATGGTGCTCCATCGACAACGATGACTCGCGCGACCTGGACCAGTTGAGTGTGGCTGAGGCCCTGCCCGGGGAAAAGATCAAGGTGTTGGTTGCCATCGCAGACGTGGACTTTTCGATTCCGGACGGCACCGCCCTGGACCAGCACGCCCGCCATAACACCACCTCGGTCTATACCGCGGCCGAAATATTCCCGATGCTGCCGGAAAAGGTCTCCACCGATATCACCTCCCTGAATTTTAACGAGGACCGCCTTTCCATCGTAGTCGAGATGCTGGTCAATTCGGATGGGACGGTGGAAAATTCGAGTATCTACCGCGCCTGGGTGCATAACCAGGCCAAGCTGGCCTATAACAGCGTGGCCGCCTGGCTGGAAAAAACCGGACTGGTTCCGGAAGCCATCCTGGCCGTCCAAGGGTTGGCCGAAAACCTGAAACTGCAGGACCAGGCTGCCCAGCGCATGAAGAACTTCCGGCATGTCCACGGTGCGCTCAGCCTGGAGACCATCGAGGCTAGACCGGTCTTCGACGGCGACCAGATCAGTGCCCTCGAGATTGATGAAAAGAACCGCGCCAAGGAGATCATCGAGGATTTCATGATCGCCGCCAACGGTGTGACCGCCCGCTATCTCTCGGCCAAAAAATTCTCCTCCATCCGGCGGGTGGTGCGCGTGCCCAAGCGCTGGGACCGTATCGTCGCGATTGCCGCCGATCACAAATTCGACCTTCCGGTGGAACCGGATTCGAAGGCGCTGGAGCAGTTCCTGGTAGCGCAAAAAGCCGCCGACCCGCTGCGCTTCCCGGACCTGTCCCTGGCGGTGATCAAGCTGCTCGGCTCGGGCGAATACGTAGCCGAGCCGCCGGATGGCAACGTGCCGGGGCACTTCGGCCTGGCGGTCAAGGATTATGCCCATTCCACCGCCCCCAACCGGCGCTACCCCGACCTGCTGACCCAGCGCTTGCTGAAAGCCGCTCTGACCGGCCGGCCGGTTCCTTACGCAATCCAGAACCTGGACCTGCTGGCGGCCCATTGCACCCAGGCGGAAGATGCCGTCAATAAGGTCGAGCGCCAGGTCGGAAAGTCCGCCGCGGCGCTGCTGTTGGAGAACCGCATCGGGGAGCAGTTCGATGGGATCGTCACGGGCGCTTCCGAGAAAGGCACTTGGGTGCGCCTGCTGAATATGCCGGTGGAAGGCAAGTTGGTTTCCGGGTTTGCCGGGGTTGACGTGGGCGACCGTCTGCGCGTGCAATTAACCGAGACGAATGTGGAAGCGGGATTTATTGATTTCAAGAAGGTAACAGGAAAAAGATAATCAGTTGCTCTTACTTTGAAACATTTTTCTCTCTTCCGGTGGCGGACCGTGGTGATAAAATGAGGTGGGTGGGAAACCCCCCACCTAAAAGGAGAGAGATATGAAACGTACCCTTATCCTTTTAGCAGTCTGTCTTTCCGTACTGGACCTGAGCGCCTGCACGCTTTCCCTGCTCAGAGCACCGGCTCCCTTATCAACACCCATTTCCCTGGCCACCCCCACCGTCACGCCGCCGCCCGCTGTAGCGCCGGTTCCCGGTTTGCCAACCGCCATCTCTGCACCGGTTCTGCCGGCAGTCACATCCGCTCCGGCCACCACCGCAGTTCCCGAGGCTGTCATACCAACCGCTGCCCATGGTGCCATCCTGCCCGGCTCGCCCTCCGGACCGTACGGCGTGATCCAGGTTGTCGCGGGCGGTACGCTGAACGTCCGTTCCACCGCGGGGACAGGCAGTTCCGTGATTGGTACCTTAGCCGCCACCGCGAATAACGTGATGCGAACCGGCCCAAGCGCAAACCTGAACAACGTTTTATGGGTGCAGGTGACCAGCCCAGGCGGCACCGGCTGGGTCGACTCGGCCTACCTGACCGATTATGTGGCACCGGCCGCATTCTGCGCGGATGGGCGCGTCAATACCCTGCTAACTAATTTTGGAGATGCTGTTAAAAATTCCAACGGTGGTGCGTTGTCCCCGCTTGTCAGCCCGTTGCATGGCATGTCCGTCCGACTGTGGCGCAACGGCAATGTGGTTGTTTTCGACCAGGCGCACGCCCTTTGGATCTTTACCAGCAGCTTCAGCCATGATTGGGGCGCCGCGCCCGGCAGTGGACTGGATACGGTTGGGTCGTTCCACGCGCAGGTCCTGCCCAAATGGGTGGATGTCTTGAATGGCAGTTATTCTTTGAGTTGCAATACTCCCCAGACCGGCGGCGTCAGTTACGATACTTCCTGGCCGGCCATTTACGCCAATATCAACTTCTATTCACTGTACAAGCACGGCCCGGTCGGTAACGAGAATTCCTGGCGTACCCTGCTTGTCGGAGTGGAGTATGTCCAGAACCAGCCCTACATTTTTAGCGTGACGCAATTACAGTGGGAACCGTGAGATAGAGAGTAGCAAAAAGGTATTAGTGAGCAGTAAGACCCCGTTTTCTTTAAGGAAACGGGGTCTTTTTCAGTTGCGGAAACAAAGTCTTATTCTTCTGTTGTATAATATATATGTTATTGATAATACTTGCAATAAGGAGCTTCCCCTTGTCCTGCATACCCAAACACACCCAGACCCTCCGTTCGCGCGGCTATCGCATGACTCCCCAGCGCCTGTCGATTTTGCAAGCCTTGCATGATGGCGGGCACCTCTCGCCCGGGCAGGTTTACGAGCGTACGCGCCTCACCGGTATGACCGAGACAACAGTTTACCGCACGCTGGAGTTCCTGGCGGAAAACGGCGTGGTAAATCCGGCCCAGATTGGCGGCGGCCATCTTACCTACGAGCTGGTCGGGCATGACCACCACCACCTGGTCTGCCGGTCCTGCGGGGCTCAGGTGGATATTGCACCGGCTTCACTCGAGCAGGCGGTTTCCCAGCTTGAGTTCCAGACCGGTTACCAGATTGACGCCAGCCATTTGACTTTTTTTGGGCTCTGCCCGGATTGTGTGCAAAAACCATAGAAGCAGCCATGTTAAGAATAAAAACTGCTTTCCATTCCCTTACCCGGGGAACACCCCGCAACCTGCTGATTTACTATGGCATCCTGGCCGCCTGGCTTGGTACGACGGCCATGCATATCCCGGATGGGTATCTCAGCCCGGCCACTTCAATTGTCATGTTTCTCATCGTTCTACCGTTTTGGGTCATTGGCGTACGGAAACTGCGCGAGAAGATGACCGCCAGGAATGTCCCGCTGATCGCACTGATCGCAGCCTTCTCGTTCATCATCATGATGTTCAACGTACCGATACCGGGTGGGACAACTGCCCATGCCGTCGGTGGGGCGCTGGCTGCCATCATCCTGGGGCCTGAAATTGCGACCATTGCAATATCGATCGCGCTGGTCATCCAGGCCTTTTTCTTCGGGGATGGCGGCATCCTGGCGCTGGGTGCGAATTGCTTTAACATGGCGGTCGTGCTGCCTTATGTCAGCTATGCCATCTACCAGGTCATCTCGAAAAATCAGCCGGCCGGCTCAAAGTGGCGTGTCGTTGGCGCGGCGCTGGGGGGCTGGGCCGGCCTGACGGTGGCGGCCTTCTTCGCCGGTTATGAATTTGGCATCCAGCCGATGTTATTCCATACCGCTAATGGTACCCCGCTTTATGCCCCTTATCCCCTCTCGGTTTCCATCCCGGCCATGCTATTTTCGCACGCCTTGGTGGCTGCGCCGGTCGAAGCCTTGGTGACTGCCCTGGTGGTTGCCTATCTGCAGCGCACCAACCAAACTGCTCTGACATTCGTTAAGAAGACTGAAATTTCCCCGGAACAAAGCGGTTTTGCCAAATGGCGCGCTTTCTGGACCGGGCTAGCAGTCATGATCGTACTAGTTCCTCTGGGCCTGCTGGCGCCCGGCACAGCCTGGGGTGAATGGAGCACTCGACAGCTTTCCGGTCTGGGACTCGCCTTTGTTCCCCAGGGGATGGCCAAGCTCTCGGAGCTCTGGACTGCTCCCATGTCCGGCTACAATCTATCGGCCATGAAAAATGCAAACCTGGCTTACATCCTTTCGGGGATCGTTGGAACGATTGTGATTGGAATGGTAGTCTGGTTATTCACGATGCTGGTTACTGCGCGTAAGCCTGAACCAGATAAGTCAGAGCCCAATTGAGCACATCCTTCCGTTCCGCGCGCCACGCCCGCAGCAGTAGTTTTGTCGAGCGGACGCTGGTGGATATCAATCATTCGTTGGAACAATCCGTGTTTGCCGATCACACCGCCCGGCAAGCCGGGCTGCTCCAGAAATTGGACCCGCGCCTGAAGATCCTGTCGGCGCTGCTGGTGCTTTTGGCGGTCAGCCTTTCACGCAGTTTGTTGGTCATCCTGGCTCTGTATCTTCTGGCGCTGGTATTGGCTCTTTTTTCCAAAATCCCGGTGGGGTTCTTCATCAAACGGGTCTGGCTGCTCATCCCCTTTTTCACCGGCGTGATCGCGCTGCCGGCCCTGATCATCACACCTGGCCCACTGCTGGCGCGCCTTCCGCTTGGACTGGTTATCACGCAGACCGGCCTCACCACGGCCTTGTTCCTGCTGTTGCGTGTGGGCACCTCGGTATCGTTGGCGGTTCTACTGGTGCTGACTACGCCCTGGAACAGTGTTCTAAAGGCCCTGGGTGTGTTGCGTATCCCGGCTGTTATCATCCTGATCCTGGGCATGACCTACCGCTACATCCACCTGTTGCTGCACCTCACCAATGACATGTTCCTGTCACGGAAGAGCCGGCTCCTGCGGCGGATGAACGGGCCGGAGGAACGCCGGCTGATCGCGGCCACCTCTGGTACGCTGCTGAATAAATCCCTGCAGGTGAGCAGTGATGTGTACCTGGCCATGCAGTCGCGCGGCTTCCGCAATTATCCGCGTACTCTGGACACCTTCAAGATGAAAACGCTTGATTGGCTGGCGGGCGCGCTGGTCGTACTCACTTTCGCGACGGCCATCTGGCTTGGAAAATAAGCCGGCAGAAAGCAATGGTATGGAAATTGTTCCTGTTTTTGACATAAACGGCGTCTGCTATCGCTATGACAACCAGTTCCCTGCTCTGGACCACGTCAACCTGACGGTCCGTCCGGGCGAACGCCTGGCCATCCTGGGGTCGAACGGCTGCGGCAAGAGCACCTTGCTAAAAATACTGGATGGGCTTTACTTCCCCGAACAGGGGTCAGTGTCGGCTTTCGGGCACCCCTTGACCGAACAGGCCTTCCAGGAGGATGCCTTCAACTTCAACTTCCGCCGGCGGGTCAGCCTGGTCTTCCAGGATAGCGATGTGCAGTTGTTCATGCCGTCCGTCTGGGATGAACTGGCCTTTGCGCCGCTCCAACTGGGGGTGGATCAGCAGGAGGTGAAGCGCCTGGTTGAAGTGGCGCTGCATGACCTACAGATCGAAAAACTGTGCGAGCGCGCCCCGCACCAGCTCTCCGGAGGCGAGAAAAAACGCGTCGCCCTGGCTTCCGTGCTGGGTCTCTCACCAGAGGTCTGGCTGTTGGATGAACCTTCCGCCGGGTTGGACCCGCGCAGCGTAGCCTGGTTGCTCAATTTTATAGACCGGCAGGGCCGGGCCGGCAAAACCGTCATCACCGCCACACACGACCTGGGCATCCTGGAGGCGATTGCCGGGCGCGTTATTGTCCTGGGCGAGAATCACCGGGTGGTTGCGGAAGGCACTCCGCAGCAGATCCTGGCTGACAAAGCCCTGCTGGTGTCCGCCTGCCTGATCCGACCGGCGTGATCCGGCCAAACCCCGTCAGGTATTTTAAGTTTTTTCCCCAACGGTAAATGTATAGAATGGAACCGGGCTCGTCTGGGAACGGATGGACAATCCGGTGTCCGTGAACATGGCATGCACCTTGGCACGCGAGATGGGATGTCCGTGGGCTGCCAAACTCATATCTGCCAGGATGAATAAACCACCCCGGCGCAGCACTCGCATGGCCTCGCGCACCCCCTGCGCCTGGTCGCTCCAGTGATGGAAGGAGGTCGTGCTGGTGACAAGGTCGACCGAATCATTGGCGAGTGGCAGGTGCTCAGCCGGCGCCTGGTGGATCGTGGCATAGTCGGTTTGTGCCCGCGCTTGGGCAACCATGCCCTCGGCCACGTCGACTCCCACCAGGCAGGCTGATGGCCAGCGGTAATGCATCCGGCGCAGCAACCGGCCGGTGCCGCAGCCGATGTCAAGTATGGTTGTGGGAATGAATTCCGCCGGGATGCGCTTCAGGACGCCCCGGTGAACGCGGTCGAATAACAGCCACTGCTGGAAAGAACGTTCGTATGTCTCGGACCATTCATTAAAATGCTGGCGCCCGTTGATGTCTGGTCGTTTGCTCATAAAATACCTCAAGCTCTTAGTATTCGCAGGACCGTCGCAGGCGACGGAAGAAAATTGGTGGGGGAGGGCGATGGGGACTGGGTGAACATACCCTGGGTGAATTGGGTGATGGCCAGCCCCTGGATGGTGGCGATGTAGGTCATGGCGAGTTCCTGGGGGTTGCCCTGGACCACCTTGCCGGCTGCCTGGCCTGCTTCGATCAGTCCGACCAGGAGCGTGTTGAGCTGCTGTCCAAGGCTTGCCAAAAGTTTGCCAACCTCTGGCGGGGCATCCTGGTTGACCAGCGATTGGGTCAGGACCAGCATGTACTCGGGGTGGATGACCAGGCCCTGGAGCATCCGGTCTGTGATCAAGGTCAGGCGCTCCAATGGATCTGAGTCGACACTAGCCGGATCTTCGAATGCCGCCATGGCGCCGGTCATGGCGCGTTCGACCACGGCCGTGAAAACATCTTCCTTGCACACAAAATAGTGGTGGATCAGGCCCTGGCTGATGCCGGCTTGGGCGGCGATATCCGCGATCTTGGCGGCCTTAAGGCCTTTGTATGCAAATACCTTGAGAGCGGCGTGCAGGATTTGGTCCCGGCGCTCACACCTGATCTTTTGGTTGGACAGGTCGGTTCTGGGGGACATGGTTTCCTTTCAGTTGGTTGATTAATTATTCAACCAATAATATCAAAATTGCACCTCCTTTGTCAAATAGAATTTATGTTGTACCAGGCGGAAATCAACCAACCGCGGCTGGCTTGCCCTTGACAGCCCTTCATTTATGCAGATAATAACAGGCAACAGGCGAGCCAATCAAAAGCATAGACGGAGGAAAGTAGGTCAGCGGAAGCCGACAGGGAGATGCGGGCACAGACTGAGACCCGCACCCGGTGGAACCCGGCCGAAGTTCCCTCTAGAGTTGCTCGGGTGAACAGGATGGCTGCAACATTGCTTCCGTCCTCATTAGTTCGAGCCGCATCCCAGCGTTAGCGGGGTAGCCGATGGCAGTCGGTAATAAGTGGGCCGAAAGGTCAAGCTGGGTGGTACCGCGGGAAACCCCTCCCGTCCCTTAGTTGGACGGGAGTTTTGTTTATTGGAGGTAATTATGTTGGACCAATTGAAACTGGTCGAAGATGATGGTCTCAAAGCGCTCGCGCTTGTTCAGGATGAAGCTGCGCTGGAAGCCTGGCGCGTGGCCCACCTGGGCCGCAGTTCCGGGTTGATGCAAGTCTTCGCGAAGTTTGGGCAGCTTTCCCGGGAAGAGAAACCGGTGATTGGCCAGCGCGCCAACCAGGTGAAAAAAGCCCTGGAGCTTGCCTTCGAGGCCAAATCCGAGGAATTGCGGCAGGCCGCGCTGAAGCGCTCGCTCGAACAGGAGCAGTTGGATGTGACCCTGCCGGGTCGGCGCCAGCCGCTGGGTCGCCTGCATCCCGACACGCAGACCATGCGCGAGCTGTATTCGATTTTCGGCGATATGGGTTTCCAGGTGTTCCGCTCCCGTGAGGTAGAGACGGATGAATACAACTTCCAGTTGCTCAACTTCCAGATCGGCCACCCCGCCCGGGATATGCAGGATACTTATTTCGTGCAGACCGGCGACCGCGGCGATAACCCGATCGTGTTGCGCACCCACACCTCGCCTGGCCAAATCCATGCCATGCGCTGGATCACGGCCATTAATCCACAAGACCCCACACCGGTGCGTATCGTGTTACCCGGCATGTGCTACCGCTATGAGCAGGTCACCAACAGGCATGAAACGCAGTTCGACCAGCTGGAAGGCCTGGCGGTTGGGCCGGGTATCACCTTCAGCGACTTGAAAGGAACCCTGGCTGATTTCGCCCGGCGCATGTTTGGACAGAACACCCGCACACGTTTCCGGGCTTCGTACTTCCCGTTCACCGAACCCTCCGCAGAGTTTGACGTGGAATGTTTCCTGTGCGGCGGTTCGGGCTGTGCGGTGTGCAAGGGCTCCGGCTGGCTGGAGATTGGCGGTTGTGGCATGGTGCACCCGGTTGTGCTGCGCAACGGCGGATATGACCCGCAGCGTTACAGCGGCTTTGCCTTCGGCCTCGGTCCGCAGCGCATGGCCATGCTGCGTCATCATATCGAAGATATCCGCTATTTCTGGCAGAATGATCTGCGTTTCTTGGAGCAGTTTTAGGAGTTATTTATGAAAGTCCCCATTTCCTGGTTGAAAGATTTCGTAGACATCGACATCCCCATTCCCGAGCTGGCCCACCAGATGACCATGGCCGGCCTGGAAGTGGAAGAGATCCGTTTTGTTGGTCTGCCTATCCCCAAGGAAGGCTCGCGCGATGCCAGCCTGACAGGGATCGAATGGGACCGCGAAAAACTGGTGGTCGCCTCCATTTCGGAAGTTCTGCCGCATCCAAACGCCGACCGGCTAGTGTTATGTAATCTTTTCGATGGCCAACAGGAACACGTAGTACTGACCGGCGCACCGAACCTGTTCGAGTTTAAAGGCAAAGGCCCAATGCCCACGCCGTTAAAAGTGGCTTATGCCATGGAAGGCGCGCAGATCTACGACGGTCATTCGGATGGCCAGGTGCTGGTCACGCTCAAGCGCGCCAAGATTCGTGGGATCGAATCTTACTCGATGGTGTGCTCGGAAAAGGAACTGGGCATCTCGGATGAACATGAAGGCATCATCATCCTGGATGAGTCAGCCCTGGCAGGCATGCCGCTGGTCGATTACCTGGGCGACGCCGTGATGGAGGTGTCCATCCTGCCGAGCACGGCTCGCTGCACCAGCATGTTGGGCGTGGCGCGTGAGATTGCCGCCATTACTGGGAAGCCGTTAAAGCAATCTGCGGTCAGTCATGGGCGACCGGTCAATGGAAAAGCTGATTTTGCCGAAATCGAGATTACCAATCCCGGCTTGAACCCGCGCTTTGTGCTCGGCCTGATCCGGGGTGTCCAGATCCGCCCCAGTCCCTACCTGACCCAGCTTCGCCTGAAGCTGGCCGGGATGCGTCCCATTAACAATATCGTTGACGCCACCAACTATGCCATGTTGGAAATCGGTGAGCCGCTCCATGCATTTGATTATGATGTGCTGGTTGAGCGTGCCAGAGGCAAGGCAGTCCATATCATCACCCGAACCGCCAGGCCGGGCGAAAAGCTGACCACATTGGATGGCGTTGAACGCATCCTGGATGAGAGCACTGTTCTGGTCTGCGACAGCGCCGGTCCGCTTTCCATCGCCGGCATCATGGGTGGGGCCGAGTCCGAAGTGAGCGAAAAGACGGCCACCATCCTGCTCGAAGGGGCTGCCTGGAATTTCATCAACATCCGCAAAACCGCCGGCGCGCAGAACCTGCCGTCCGAGGCCTCATATCGTTTCTCGCGCGGCGTCCACCCGGCCATGGCCGAACGCGGCGTCCGGCGCGGCCTGGAACTGATGCAGGCCTGGGCGGATGGAAAAGTCGCCGCGGGGCTGGTGGATGTGTATCCGCTCCCGCCTGCCCGGCCTGAGATCCAGGTTACGCCGTGGGACGTTCAGCGCTGGTTGGGCATTGCCATCTCTGCCGAAGAAATCGCCGGCTTGCTACGCCGTTTGGAATTCGAAGTGAAGGTGAGCGGTGAAACCATCACTGCCGTTGCTCCGGACCATCGCCTGGATATCGGTGAGGGGGTTACCGGCAAGGCAGATGTCATCGAAGAGATTGCGCGCATCTACGGGTACGACCGCGTCCCTGAAACCCGCATGGCCGACCTATTGCCTCCGCAAATCGGCAATCCCCTGCTCGAAAAAGAGGAACGGGTGCGCGACCTGCTGGTTGTGGAGGGTCTGCAGGAGATCATCAATTATCGCCTGACCACACCCGGTCGGGAAGCCCGCCGCGTTCCGGTGGACAGCTCCCCGGAGGATAAACCGTACGTGCGGCTGGCCAACCCGATCTCGTCCGACAAGGTCGTCATGCGTCACAGCGTGCTGGCCAGCCTGTTGGAGACTGCCGAGCGTAACGCCCGTATCCGCGAGCGTCTGGCTCTGTTTGAGATCGGCCCGGTCTTTTTTGCCTCCGAATCGGGTGATCTACCCGATGAACTCCAGCGTCTTGCCGTCCTGCTGGCAGGTCCGCGCAGCCTGCCTGCCTGGCAAGGCGCCGACCAGGGCCGTATGGATTTCTACGATCTCAAGGGGCTTCTGGTCAGCTTGCTGGAAAGCCTGCATATCCCGGATGTGCACTTTGAACCGGGCAAGCACCCGACTTTCCACCCTGGCAAATGTGCCTACTTGCTCTCGGGGGAAAAGCAGCTGGGCGTTTTTGGCGAACTGCATCCGCAGGTGCGGGAACGCTACGATTGGCCGGCCGCGTTTTCCGGGACCCCCATCCTGGCCGCGGACATGGACATGGACATGCTCCTGGCGCTTGTTCCCGGGCTGTACGAAATTGCCCCTGTGCCGGAGTTCCCACCGGTTCTCGAAGACCTGGCCCTGGTGGTGGATGAGAGTTTGCCGGCCGAACGTGTTGCTGAACTGATCCGTCGCAGCGGCGGGAAAATCGTCCGGGATGTACGTCTTTTCGACCTGTACCGCGGCGAAAAGATCGGAACGGGGAAAAAGAGCCTGGCTTACAGTCTCACCTACCAGGCATCCGACCGGACCCTCAGTGACAAGGATGTGGCCGGTTTGCGAGCGCATATCTTGCGCCGGCTGGAGCAGGAATTTGGTGCGAAATTGCGCCAATAACCGCTTGCATTAATAGTATAGAAATTGTATACTGAAAGTAAGAAAAAATCCAAAAAACGAGAGGAGAATTGCCATGGGAATGCCTGAAGAAAAGAAAGAAAGTAAAACTGGTGCTATCATCTTTACGATTGTAGCCATTGTACTTTGTGGCTTGCCTGGCCTGTGCCTTTTGTGCCCGGGCGGTATAGCTGCAATTGCCGGGTTCTTTAATTACAATAATGTCGGCTTTGATCTTCCCGCCTGGTCTGGATACGTCTTCCTTTGCCTGTCGGTGATTTTCATTGTTATCGCCGTCCTGGTACCTGTCCTGACCCTGCGCAAGAAGAAACCCGCCCCCGAGGCTGCTCCGGAGGAAGTTCCGCCACCGCAGGAACCTCTGCCCCCGGCTTCCTGATCCTGATAAAATTGGCGCTCTCCATAGAGCGCCAATTTTCTTGATAAAAAATTTCGGAGAGTTGGAACAGCCAACCGGTCCAACTCTCCGAAATTATCTTTTTTACTTCAACAATTCCTTTAAAATCCGAATTATTCGGATGGAAAATCCCGGCCATCCACCGGGAAATAACACAGCCCGGCGGTGCCCGGTCCGGTGTGGACTGCCAGCGCCGGTGAAAGCTCGCCGATTATTGTCTCAACCGCATTCAGCCGGCCTTCTACGAGACTCATTATTTTCTCCACTTCCTCCTTTGCCCCGGCATGCACATAAGCTATCTTTATTTTGGAATTTCCAACGGCTGTTTCGATCTTGTCCACCATGACCTGGTATGCTTGAGCCCGGCTGCGGGCAACCCCCAGCGGCACGATCTCGCCGTCTTCCACACCGATCAGAGGCTTGATATTGAGCAGGCTGCCGACCAGGTTTTTGGCCCGGCCAATGCGCCCACCCATGTACAGGTACCTGAGCGTATCGGCCGTCTGGAGCAGGTGCGTGACCGGGATCATGCTTCGCACCTTCGCTGCCACCTTGTCGAGCCGGAGTCCGGCTAGCGCCGCGCGTGCCGCTTCGATGGCCATCCATCCCTGGCAAAGCGCCGCATTGCGTGTGTCGATCACCTCGACGCGCAGCTCCGGCATTTGTTCTTCCAGCATGGACTGGGCGATGCAGGCTGCCTGGTATGCTCCACTGGCTTTCGATGTCATGTGGATGCTGACGATCTCCTCCGCACCGGATTCCGCCAGGCTTTTATAGGCATCGATATAATCTCCGGGCCCCGGGCTGGCGGTGCTTGGCAGGACGCTGGCGGTAGCCAGCCAGTCTAAAAATTCCTTTCGTTGAATAGAGACCAGGTCGCGCAGCACTTCCTGCCCGCGGTGGATATAGTAAGCCACGGTTTTAATATGTAGTTCTTCGAGCAGTTCTTCCGGGATACTGGCAGTGCTGTCAGTCAGCACGGCAACTGTGGGCATGAAAATTCCTTACCTTATTTTCCTATGTATATTTTACGCCTTTTTATACTCGCCGGAAGGTCGAGTTTGATTTCATCGCATCTCTTCTTCGAACTGGACCCTGGCCCCGCCTGCCAGACCCGGGTGTACCGGTCGGCCCCCGCTTGGTGTACCTTAATCATTTTCCCGGGGCATGCTTAACTGGACAAGCCCGCTCGATAATTTGCGACTGCCTCTGACTGCGCTTCCTGCAAGCATTTGTTCAATTCGCTTGCCAGGACGCGTAGATGGGGTTCTTGGATCATTGTGGCATGGTTGCCCGGGACGTCGTGCACTTCAAGCGAGGCGGCATAATCTTGCCACCCCGCGGTCAGATCCGTACGAACAAAGGAGGGCCGATCCTTGACCCGGAAGAAGATCATTTTTCCAGGATAAGGTCGATAGACATAGCCCCGCGCGGCAATTCGATTCTTAGAGCTGGGATCCGGAGGGACAAGCCGCAATCGACCAATGATGAAACGAACCGCGCGATAGCGTGACAGGCGTACGACGGTTTCGTTCACCCGCTGCCGGAAGTACCCGAACCATTCGTCTGCCGGAAGTGGGCGTAAATTATTCAGGTGGATGCGGAAGCGCTCATACCACAGCGCCTGGGGATGCTGACCGGGTGCAAATGTATCCATCAGGACAAGCAGACCGATCGTTTCGCCCGCTTGGGTGAGAAGCTGGGCGATGGCAAATGCCAGCCGGCCGCCGAATGAATGACCCGCCAGGTAATATGGGCCGGTTGGCTGGAGAGCACGAATCTCGCGTACATAATAGGCCGCCATCGTTTCCAGGTCGGTGAGGACGGGTAATACACTGCCCAAATCGGTCACCTGTAATCCGTAGACCGGTTGATCGGCGCCGAGGTGGGAGGCCAGGTTGCGGAAATAGAGCGTGTCCCCACCGTTCCCCGGCGCCAGGAATAAAGCGGGGCGACCTCCCCCCACTTGAATGGGAATGATAAGCTTTGCTGGCAAATCAGGTTGTTTTAAGACCTGCGCGAGTCGTTCTACGGTATTGTTTTCGAGCAAGATCGCGGGATACAGATTCTTTCCAAACTCTTTTTCGATTCGGACAACCAAGTCAGCGGCGGTCAAAGAATGCCCTCCCAGGGCAAAAAAATCATCTTGAATCCCGATCTGCTCCACTCCCAGGGCGGCCTTCCACAGATTGACCAGCCGCCATTCGACGTCATCCCGAGGAGGCAAGGGTTTTGAATGGACTTCAGGATGGCTCCAGTCCGGATCTGGAAGGGCAAGGTAATCGATCTTGCCATTGGCGTTCACGGGGATCTGGTCCATAAAAACAAACACGGTCGGAAGCATGTAGTCGGGCAGGACATGGGCGAGGCTGGCGCGCAAACTTTCTGCTGACAGACGGGCTCTCGGAGCGGGGATCAGGTAGGCCACCAACTGTTTTTCCCCGGCTGGGTTGATCTTGGTGATGACGGCGGCCCGCCTGACGCCGTTGACCTCCATTAGTTTGCTGACAACGGCCGGGGTATTCACTCGATAGCCGCGGATCTTGGCCTGAAAATCCTTTCGTCCTACAAATTCCAACAAACCATCCCGGCGCATCCGGCCGATGTCGCCCGTGAGAAATACCTTTCGTCTTGGATCGTCTGGATCGGCGATGAATTGATTCTCCATAAAATCTGGAAGGCTTTCCTCTTGGGAAGGCGTTAAGCCGGTTCGAACGCAGATTTGGCCAATCTGTTCCGGACCCAATATCTTCGAATCGTCATCCAGAATCAAAATCTCTTTCCCCGGAACCGGGAAACCGACAGGCACAATATCCGTATCGATCTGGGTGTCTGCATCAATAACCCAACGGGCGAGCACGCCGGTTTCGCTTGCCGATAATTGATAAACAATGGAAACGTCCTTGGAAAAGTGGCTACGGATCACGGCGATATCTTTCTTATACAGGACATCGCCACTCAAGGCTATGCATCTCACACTGGGGAAAGAAGCGTTCTTTTCCAAATTGTCTAAAAAATACCTAAGCAGTTCGATGGGCGGGCGAAAGATCGTGATTTTCTCGCTGTTCAGATAGGCAGGTAACATGGAGATGCCGAGCTGCTTCACGTCGTAAATACACAGGGTTGCGCCGCTCAACAATGCGCTGTAGATATCTCCCGACGAGCCGGAAAACATAAACCTCCTGAGCATGACCAGACAATCTACGGGCTTTAACCCTAGAACCACGCTATCCAACCAAGCGCGGTAAAGCATGCCGTAATGATCACGGGGGATCCCTTTGGGCTCTCCCGTGGTGCCCGATGTATAATAAATGGCCGCCCGCGTGGCGTGGTTTAGGATCAGCCCTTGCAGATCGCGGTTGAGGGGATGGGATTCGAGTTCTTCAAGGGTTGTCACGATGCAGTGGCTCGGAGCAATTTGGCGGGCACGGGGCAGGCATTTCTGATCGGCAATTAACAGGCGGGCCTGCAGGTTGGCTAGAACTGTCCTACTGCGATTGACCGGATCGTCAGGATCCAGCGCACAGTAGAATTTCCCAGCCTTGATCACCCCCATGAGAGCGATGACCGTCGTTGCGCCGTGGGTGATCAGCAATGCGATCGCTTCCGCTTGATCTCCTAGGCGAGCGCGTAAGGCTTGTGCGATCCGATCCGAAATATCCCCAAGATCCCCATAGGTCAGAGCTAATTCCCCGGATATTACTGCAAGCCGTTTGGGATAGGTAGAGACGATCCGCGCAAATCGATCCGGGATTGACCCTCTGATTTCCTGTTCATCAAAAGGGATTGTCTCCAAACGATTGGAAGGGTTCAAGTGCATTTTTATGGCTTGCCCAGATTGGCGATAAAACCGCTGTTTTCCAAGCCCTTGAGGATACTTATATCGACCACCTGTCCTGGTACCAGCTGAATAACGGAGGCATTGGTCGGGCTTTGGTAATCGATCAAGGTTTGGATGCCGGGAGTCGAAGGATAGGGAATGTCTGAGAGGCTGTTCAGGATCAGGGTCTGGTAGGCGTCATCCAGGGAGGCTGCATCCTTGGCCGGATCGAGGAGCAAATATTTGGCCATGACCGTCTCTGTCCCCGTTTGGTCCTTTTTCATCAAGGCGATCGCCTCAAGAACGGCTTTCATGAAGTTTTCGACTTCCGCCCGATCGGTACTGATGAATTTCCGGGTTGTTGCAATCCCCGTGTGCTGGAATGGAATGTTTGTGGCTCCAAGGTCGAGCAGGGTGATGTACCCTTTTTGTCGGCCAATGAGTGTATCCGGTGAGGTGAGCAGCGATCCGGCAACTTGACCGGCCGCCATGGCAGCCATGCGCGCTGGTTCCTCGCCTGTGGCCAGCAAGGCCACATCCTTATCCGGAATGAGCCCGAGTTGTTTTAGTGCCAGACGGGTACCGACGTCGGTTGAAGAACCAGGTTGGCTGATGGCCAGGGCCTTCCCTTTTAAATCCGCTGCAGTCTTTACGGAGGCTGTGACCATCAGGGAGGCGGGGTAGGTGTTATAAAGGCCGGCGATCATGACCGCATCCTGTCCGGCCGCCACCGCATTGACCACTGCGGAGCCGGCCACCTCGCAAATATTCATGCTTCCCGCCAGCAGTGCGGTCACCGCCTTGGTCCCACTGTCAATGGAAATCAGCTTGACGTCCAGGCCATATTTTTTGAACAAGCCTTTTTCGTAGGCATACCAGACGACCGCTTGTGTGCCTGTGAGCGCACTGTAACAGACATTCAGGGGCACAAGCGTCTGGGTTTCGGCTAGTGGGGTTTCAGATCCGGCAGTCGCAGTTGAAGGGAGGGCGGAAGTTGCGGATGGCACCGCAGCGTAACCGCAGGCGGAAACCACCAACACCAATAGGGCGGCCAGTACAATTATCGATTTCATTTTACCCTCCTTAAGGGCGCCAGAATTCAAAGTGTTTCTCCAGACGGATCAGAAGCACGGTCAGGATATAGCCAAAGCCAGCCAACAGGATTAACCCAACGAACATTTTATCCATTTGAAATGTGTCACTGGCGAGTGCCATCATGTGACCAACACCGGCGGTGGATGCCAGCATCTCTCCTACGACCACGCCGACCAGTCCGCGCCCCAAGGCCAGACGCATTCCAGCCACGAGATATGGCACACAGGTGGGGAGCGCTAGGGTCCTGAAGATTTGCCTGTCATTCGCGCCGAATGAGCGTGCGCATTTCAACAAGGTTTCGTCCACCGTTCTAACCCCCGCCATCACATTGATCACCAAAGGAAAAAAAGCACCTAAAAATACCGCGGCAACCTTGGACTGGGTCCCGATGCCCAGCCAGAGTATGATCAACGGGATAAGCGCCACTCGCGGCATGGCGTTGAACATGGTCACAAATGGGTCGAATGTGGCGTTCAGCCTCCGGTACCAGCCCAACAGCAGGCCGAGCGGGATGCTGAAGAGGATCGCCAGGCCCATTCCGATGGCAAATTCATCAAGGCTGACCAGGATATCATTCCAGAAACCGTGGGCAAACAGCCAGCCGGCTGCAGCGATGATCCGCGAGGGAGAGCTGGTGAAAAAGGGGTTGACCCACCCGAGCGCTGGCAGCAGCTCCCAGAGGAAGAGGAACACCAGAAAAGCCGCCAGAGCCAGGAACGTGTTTTCGTAGCGGCGGAAAAAATTCGCCACGCCATGCGGGGGAATAAAGTGCTGAGTGGGCAGGTTCATGCCAGCATCTCGCTTCCTGGCTCACCGAGTTTTTTGAATTCTTCTTCGATCATGTCCCAAAGCTGGGCCTGGAGGTGGTGAAATTCTGGGCTCTTCTTGAGTTCCAGCCTGCGTGGACGCGGCAGGTTGATCGGGAGGACTGTCTTGACGGTCCCAGGGCGGGCGGTCAGGACGATGACCTCGTCGGCCAGGAAGACGGCCTCGTCGATCAGATGAGTGACATACACCGTTGTCTTTAGGTTCTGCAGCCAGATGCGTTGGATCTCGACCTGCATCAGTTCGCGCATTTGGGCATCCAGGCCGGCAAGAGGCTCATCCATCAGCAGGATTTGCGGAGAGGTTGCTAGGGCCCGGGCCAGATTTACGCGCTGTTGCATGCCACCGGAGAGCTCACGAGGATAGCTCTCTTCAAATCCATTCAACCCGACCAACTGGATCAATTCCTGCGCAATTTCCAGCATGCGTTTTTTAGGATATTTTTGGAGTTCCAGACCGTAGATGACATTCCGCAGGATCGTTCGCCAGGGCAGCAGTGCAGCTGATTGAAAAACCATAGCGCGATTCCGACCCGGCCCCTTGATCGGTTGCCCGTCCAAGAACACCTCCCCGTGTGTCGGAGGTTGTAGGCCGGCAATGACGTTGAGCAAGGTGGTTTTTCCACAGCCGCTGGGACCAACGACCGATACAAACTTCCCTGAATCGGCCACAAAATTAACGTCCTGGAGTGCCGGCATCCATTGCTGGGAGCGGCGCATCTGATATTCGACAAAAACACTCCGAGCCTCAATCCTCATGGTAGCTTCTCTGTGGGAACACCCATAACTGGTCAGGATGCCGGGTGGATTTCGTTCGGATTATAACTTATCCTTGTAGGCCATTCCATCTAGGTGAAAAAACCGTTTGATGCCCAGATTGTCAATTTCAGCATTATATTCGCTCATGTGATTGCGGCAGACCTGGAATTCGTCGAGACGGTTGGACATCTTTGCCTCCATGTGGGATTTTGGACAATTCTGCTCCCGAATTTTTATATTGACCTGTTCCGAATTTACTCGTACAATATTCGCACAAGATTCTTAATGCATAACTTGCGAAAGATATCTTTTATCCACTAATCCCCGCGAATTGACGCTAATCATATATGGATTGGCGGAGATCAGCGTAAATTGGCGGATAATTCTTTAAGTTTGCCGCAATGCCCAGAGAGGTCAAATAAATCTTCCTTTCCCTTCCAAACGCAACCCGGCTTTCGCCGATATTCCCGATGAAAAGTGGAACGACTGGCGCTGGCAGTTGAGCCACCGCCTGAACACTGCCGAAGAGATCGAGAAAATCATCCCCCTGAATGATTCGGAACGTAAGGCGCTCAGCGCCGACCACCTCTTCCGCGTCGATATCACCCCTTACTTTATCTCCCTGATCGACCCGGAGGATCCGGACGATCCCATCCGCAAGCAGGTCATCCCGAATGACTGCGAAATGGTGCCCTTTACCGCCGAGATGGAGGACTCGCTGGCCGAGGACAAGCACTCACCGGTGCCGGGTCTGGTGCACCGTTACCCGGACCGGGTGCTGATGCTCGTCACCACCCAGTGCGCATCCTACTGCCGTTACTGCACGCGCGCCCGCATCGTCGGTGACCCGGCCGCCACGTTCTCGCGCCAGGAATTCGACCTGCAGATCGAATACCTCAAGCGCACTCCGCAGGTGCGGGATGTGCTGCTCTCGGGTGGTGACCCATTGGTATTGGCGCCTAAAATATTGGAAGAGATCCTTAGCCGCCTGCGCGAGATCCCCCACATCGAAATCGTCCGCATTGGTTCGCGCGTACCGGTTTTCATGCCCCAGCGCGTCACTGACGACCTGTGCAATATGCTGCAGAAGTTCCACCCCCTATGGTTGAATATCCACGTCAACCACTCGAACGAGATTACCAAAGAGTTGGCTGAAGCCTGCGATAAATTGACGCGCGCCGGCATCCCTCTCGGCAACCAATCCGTCCTGCTGGCGGGTGTCAACGATAACGTCCACATCCAGCGCAAGTTGGTGCAGGACCTGGTGCGCATCCGGGTCCGCCCGTATTACCTTTATCAGTGCGATCTCGTGCACGGCGCTGGTCACTTCCGCACTCCAGTGGCTAAAGGCATCGAAATCATGGAGGGATTGCGCGGGCATACTTCCGGTTATGCCGTACCGCAATACATTGTGGACGCCCCCGGCGGCGGCGGCAAGATTCCCGTCATGCCTAACTACCTGCTCAGCATGTCGGACCATAAGATCATCCTGCGTAACTATGAGGGCTACGTTACCACCTACGAAGAGCCGACCGACTATACCCCCGCCATGGCTGCCAAATATATAGGCCCGAAACGCCTCGAACCCGGCCAGGAGGGCCTGACCGGCCTGCTGGATGGCGAGCAGATGTTCATCAAGCCCGAGGGCTTCGATGAGATGCATGACCGCCACGGCAGCCAGCACCGCCTGAAGGATGATGCCAAGTGGAAGCCGCTCGGCATTGGGCCGGGGGAAGAGAAGGGTGAATCGATTTGATCATTAATAAGAGTTGGGCACATCTGCCCGGCTCTTTTGCTTATTATCCCATTTATCCCCCGTGAATCTAAATCACGCCACAAATAACAAAAACCGCATGACTTCATAGTAACTATCGTTCTCGAACCGCACCGTCACGTCGTCTTTCTGGACCGCCCCGGGGTAAAAGCCGAAATGATAGGCGTCATAGGCGCGCCGGTATTGAATTTCCACCGCAAAATGCGCTGGCAGGCTCACCTGGCACAGGGACAGATCGCCTTGCAGGGCTTTGGCTACTCCTTCCCGGATCCTGCTGGTTGCCAGCTCCGGGTGGATACTGACAGTGGAATTCCCTACGCCTTCCTTAACTGCCACCGTCCCGATATGCGGTTTGAATCCGGCAATTTCATTGCATAGCCCCTGGTCGCCGGAGACGAATACGACTGGCACTTTTACCGAAGCCGCCGCATAGGTATGGATCAGGAACTCGGAAGCCGGCCGCTCATTGATGCTCATGCGGGTAATAGTGGTGGTCATGGTGTGCGCCAGCGGGTTGGAGCCGGCTCCGCCGCGGCTGTGGTAGCCGATCAGGCACACCCCCTGAAAAGTATCGTTCAATTCCTGGACCATGATGAATGGGTGCCCACTCCAGCCTCTTATGAGTTTGGCTTCGCGCGGCAGCCTGGAGGCAATGATATTCCTGGCATGGTCGTGGGCGTCCTTTACCCATATTTCGTTGGCGCCGGCTTGCAGCGCTCCTTCGCAGGCTGCTGTCACTTCAGCCGTCATTTGTTCCCGGAACTGGTTGTATTCCCCTTTGGCCAGGTCGGTTTCATCCCAATTCGTCACCCCGGTAACCCCTTCGATATCCGCACTGATGTAGATTTTCATACTAACCTTTATTGGCATTCTTTACCGTCTTGGCCGCTTCAAACCCTGCCTCCAGCGCCTTGCGGTTCATCTCCACGGTGCCATGTGGGGCACGCGCCGCCACGGCTTTTTCGATCGCCTCTCTGGAAACCACGCCGGTCAAACCGACCAGAATACCCAATGCCACAGTATTGGCAGTGATGGCTTTCCCGGTCTTTTCAAATGCCAGCCGGTTGATCGGGATCTTTATGGCCAGTGGGGTCTTAATTTGCTTGACCTTTTCATCATCCACGATCAACAAACCGCCCGGTTTGACGCTTAGGGCATATTTGTCATAGGCTTCCTGGCTGAGTGTGACCACCACATCCGCGGCCAGCACCTCAGGATGGTCGATCTCTCCGGCCGCGATGACCACTTCGGACTTGCTGGCCCCGCCGCGCGCCTCCGGCCCGTAGCTCTGCGTCTGTATTGCCATCTTGCCGTCATAGATCGCCGCGGCTTCTGCTAGGATGATGCCTGCCAGGATCATGCCCTGACCGCCTTCCCCTGCCAGCCGGATCTCGGTCCGGGCTGCCATCGCTTCGGTCATTTTTTGCCTCCCTGGACACGGGTGATCAGGTTGGAATAGGCTGCCGTATACTGCGGCCGCTGGATGTTGATGAAATTACCGCGCACGATCTTCGTATTATGTGACTGTTCCTCCTGGGTAAGCCGCCCATAGGCGTTCTGGGAAATGCTGTTATCTTTTAAGGCCCTCATCATTTCCGCAGCCGTACCGAGTTTATTAAGGCGGCCGTAGGTGGTGTGACAGTAGCTGACCGCCTCCACCACGCTGAAACCGTCCTTGGCAATGGCCTCGGAGATGAATTTGTCCAATTCAAGCGCGTGGTAAACGGTGCTGCGCGCCACGTAGTTCGCGCCGGCTGCGACGGCCAGGTCGCAGATTGGGAAAGTTGGCTCGATATTACCGTAAGGGGCGGTCGTGGCACGTCCGTTAATGGGCGTGGTCGGGCTGTACTGGCCGCCGGTCATGCCATAGATGGCATTGTTGACCACGATGGCGGTGATTCCGATATTGCGCCGGGCGGCGTGGATGAAGTGGTTCCCGCCGATCGCCAGCGCATCTCCGTCGCCCATGATGGCAATGACTTTCATATCAGGCCGGGCGATTTTCAACCCGGTCGCAAAGGCCAGGGCACGCCCGTGCGTGGTGTGCAGGGTGTTGAAATCCAGGTAGATGGGCATGCGCGCCGTACAGCCGATGCCGGCTACCACGGCCACGTCATCGTTTTTCAAGCCGAGGTGGTCAATTGCACGGATCAGAGCTCCCATGACGATGCCGATACCACAGCCTGAACACCAGATGGTCGGGAACTTCTTGTTCTTGCGTAGTTTTTGGAGCGTCTCGTTGCGCTCGAACCAATTCTCCGGGGGCATCTGCCCCTCGGTTTCCTCCAGATCGTGGGCTTCCAATATATGATTTTCCATGCCTTAGCCTTCCAGCGCGTTCAGAATCATCTGAGGCGTTACCATCTCGCCGTTAGCTCGCGTGACCCGCTTGACCTTTTTCCGTCCAACCATGCGTTCCACTTCATATGCCAGTTGCCCCAGGTTCATCTCGGGCACAATGACGCGCTCCACGCGTTCACCCAATGCCTCCACTTGTGCTTCCGGGAAAGGCCAAATGGTTAGCAGGGTCATCAGATCCACTTTTTGACCCTGCGAACGCGCCAGCTTGGTGGCATGCCGGGCAGTCCGGGCGGATGCACCATAAGACAGGATGGCTGTTCTTGCACCCTCCATCCGGTCCTCCTCCAGCAGGATAATATCATCTAGATGCTTTTCCAATTTTGTATTGACCCGTTCCAGCCAGGGGTCGATCTCGTCCAACTGCAGGGTGGAAAAGCCCTGTTCATCGTGAAAGAGGCCGGTGATGTGGTAGCGGTAGCCCACGCCGAAATTGGCCAGTGGCGGCACATCTCCGGGTCCATTACGATAGGGGATATACTCTCCGTCTTTCTTGGTGACCCGGTATTCAGGTATACAAATGCTCTTGGGATCCGGCAAATCCACCGGTTCGCGCATATGCCCGACGATCTCGTCTGTCAGCAGGATGACTGGCGTGCGGTATTTCTCAGACAGTTCGAAAGCTTTCACGGTCAAGTCGAACGCCTGGCGGACTGAGATCGGGCTTAGCGCAATAATGGGGTGGTCGCCGTGCGTGCCCCAGCGGGCTTGCATCACGTCGCCCTGGGAGGCTGCAGTAGGCTGGCCGGTGGAGGGCCCCAGTCGCTGCACATCCACAACCACGCACGGAATTTCCGCCATGGCAGCATAACCGATGCTTTCCTGCATCAACGAGAAACCCGGCCCGCTGGTGGCGGTCATCGCTTTCAGCCCGCCTACTGATGCGCCGATGATGGCAGCCGTGCTGGCTATTTCATCTTCCATTTGAATGAATTTACCCCCCAGCTTGGGTAGTTCACGCGCCAGGATTTCAGCTATTTCCGTGGAAGGGGTGATTGGATAGCCTGCATAGAAGCGGCAGCCTGCCGCAAGTGCCCCCCAGCCGATGGCTTCATTCCCTTGCATCAACTTGATCGCCAAGGCTTCCTCCTGACCATATCCTTCTGTAGAACCGGCACCAGTCGTTACTAGCTACTCTAGCTTCCTTATCACGATTGCCAGGTCGGGACAATGGGTATCACAAAAATGACAGGCGGTACACTTCTCTGGTAGCACCACCCGCGGATGGTCTTCCCCCGGATCCATCGCCAACACTTTGGGTGGGCAGAACTCCACGCAGATACGGCAGCCCTTGCACCAGGTGGCATACAATATGACCTCACCACGTGGGCCTTTTTTGACTGGGATTGCTCCCTGGATATGTGTGGACGGCTGGGGAAGTATATCAGGCATAAGAGCACCTTTCAATGGAACTATCTCTCTTTGTTTATTCTACTATAAGAAGCATTCTTGTCCGGGATGAAGAAAATCCTCTTTCCCTTATTACTTCTGGTGTGCTGCGTTAGGAAATCAAGCAGAATTTGGGTGAAATGGGTGGCTTCTGGTAAAAAATCATCCCTTTTGGTTGATTTGAATTCATTTAATTATGCTATACTTTTATTACACAATTATCATCGTTTTCCAGAGAGGAGAAGCCATATGGATATTCGAAGAAAATTCTGGTTTGTATTGATTACGGCCATTGCCGGGATGGTAATCATAGCCTGCTCGTGCAGCTCCCTCATCCCCACTCCCACACCGACTGCACCGCCGGTGGAAACCGAGCCACCCTTGGCAACCGAAGCACCTGTTGCAACAGTGTCACCCGTGGCAACTGAGGCACCCATTGCAACGGCCTCACCCGTGGCAACTGAAGCACCTGTGGCAACTTCGGCACCCGTTGCAACATCTCCGGCAACTGGCGAGGCGATACCTGGTCTGGCTGGCAGTTGGAACGACCCTCAGACCCAGGGTACTGTTATGACGATAATATGGGCGGACGGTCAGTACAAGGTCCAATCGGTCATTAACCCCTCCAGAGGCGGGAACGAGGTCACCAAGTCTTCCTGGTCAAACAAGGTACTGACCTGGACCTATTGCGTTCCAGGTGGAAATTGCATCACCTCCATGACCGCATCGGTCAATGGTGACAATCTGGATACCTTCTGGACGGATGATCAGGGAAATTCCGGTCAGGATACCTTTACGCGTGTGCCATAAATTTAAAAGTTATTTAAGAGCCAGGGCTGCTGCTGGGTTGGGCATATCCGGATCTGATTAATATTTGCATATCTTCGCCGCTTTTATGCTATACTTTTTTCACTTACGTGTTTTTTTCATGCTCTTATCGGAAGTGAACAAAATATATGGATATGCATAAGAGACTTTGGCTTGTTTTTCTTGGCGCCGTCGTAGGGATGGGCATCCTCGCATCATGCAGCCTCCTCATCCCTGGGCCGAAAACCACCATACCCCCGTCTATCACGGCTCCGTTGGCGACGCCTGTGATGCCGCCCTCCGGTGGCCCGCCAACCGTCGCGCCATTGCCAACTGCCTCCACCCAGCCGGCTGCCAGCCAGGAGGCACTGCCTGGTTTGACCGGGAAATGGATCGACCCGGATTCCAGCGGTGGTGGAACCGTATCCACCATTGCATGGCAGAACGGTACATATATGGTGACGTCTGTTATTAATTCCAGCCGGGGTCAGAACGAGATCAAAAAGTCCTCCTGGTCGAACGGTGTTCTAACTTGGACCTATTGCCCTGCGGATATGCAGGACTGCATTATTCAGACCACCGTATCGCTCGAAGGTGACAAATTGATCGTTAATTGGGTCTGGTCGAGTGGGAATAATTCAGGCACATCCACTCTCCAACGTCAGCCTTAATATCGAAGTGGGATTGAATCGCATTGCCCTGAGGAAGATACTTTCTCAGGGCAATTTTTGCTTAGAAATTACAAAGTATTCTGCTCCCAGCATAGACCCGGGTGTTCAGACCAAATAATATTGAAACGATACCTGTACTGCGCTGATGCTTATCCGGTTTCCGGATTTCGGAAAGAAGCAGTACCTGTACTGCGCTGATGCTTATCCGGTTTCCGGATTTCGGAAAGAAGCAGTACCTGTACTGCGCTGATGCTTATCCGGTTTCCGGATTTCGGAAAGAAGCAGTACCTGTACTGCGCTGATGCTTATCCGGTTTCCGGATTTCGGAAAGAAGCAGTACCTGTACTGCGCTGATGCTTATCCGGTTTCCGGATTTCGGAAAGAAGCAGTACCTGTACTGCGCTGATGCTTATCCGGTTTCCGGATTTCGGAAAGAAGCAGTACCTGTACTGCGCTGATGCTTATCCGGTTTCCGGATTTCGGAAAGAAGCAGTACCTGTACTGCGCTGATGCTTATCCGGTTTCCGGATTTCGGAAAGAAGCAGTACCTGTACTGCGCTGATGCTTATCCGGTTTCCGGATTTCGGAAAGAAGCAGTACCTGTACTGCGCTGATGCTTATCCGGTTTCCGGATTTCGGAAAGAAGCAGTACCTGTACTGCGCTGATGCTTATCCGGTTTCCGGATTTCGGAAAGAAGCAGTACCTGTACTGCGCTGATGCTTATCCGGTTTCCGGATTTCGGAAAGAAGCAGTACCTGTACTGCGCTGATGCTTATCCGGTTTCCGGATTTCGGAAAGAAGCAGTACCTGTACTGCGCTGATGCTTATCCGGTTTCCGGATTTCGGAAAGAAGCAGTACCTGTACTGCGCTGATGCTTATCCGGTTTCCGGATTTCGGAAAGAAGCAGTACCTGTACTGCGCTGATGCTTATCCGGTTTCCGGATTTCGGAAAGAAGCAGTACCTGTACTGCGCTGATGCTTATCCGGTTTCCGGATTTCGGAAAGAAGCAGTACCTGTACTGCGCTGATGCTTATCCGGTTTCCGGATTTCGGAAAGAAGCAGTACCTGTACTGCGCTGATGCTTATCCGGTTTCCGGATTTCGGAAAGAAGCAGTACCTGTACTGCGCTGATGCTTATCCGGTTTCCGGATTTCGGAAAGAAGCAGTACCTGTACTGCGCTGATGCTTATCCGGTTTCCGGATTTCGGAAAGAAGCAGTATAATCCCGCCATGCTCACCAGCCCTACACCACATTCCAGACGCAACCGGGTTTCCCCGCTCGTCTACATGCTCATTCCGATCGCATTTTTTCTGGGGTTGGGAGGAGGATACCTGCTTTGGGGTGGCTCCAAGCCCTCGAGTGCCGATGCAGCAGCCCCGGTCCGGCGCGTGACCGTTTCGACGGACGGTCAACCGTCCATCGGGCCAAGTAATGCTCCGGTTACCATCGTCGAGTTCAGCGATTACCAATGCCCCTATTGTCAGATCTGGGATCAGCAAGTCTATCAGCAGTTGATGGCGAGTTATCCGAACAAGATCCGTTTTGTTTACCGGGACTTGCCTCTGCCCATGCACCCCGAGGCAATCCCGGCCGCGGAGGCTGCGGATTGTGCCGGCGACCAGGGTGCGTATTGGAAATATCACGATGCCCTTTTTGAACAAAAATATGGCCTGGGCCGCGCGGCTTACGAGCATTATGCTGCAGATTTGGGATTGGACAGCCAGACTTTTACTGCCTGTCTCGACGGCCAGCGTTATCTAAGCAAAGTACAGGCCAACGCCAACGATGCGGCCAGCGCGGGACTTGATAGCACCCCGTCTTTCGTGATCAATGGCAGGGTTCTTATTGGGGCGCTTCCTTATTCAGATTTTAAATCGGTCATCGACAAAGAACTGGCTGCAAAGCCTTAATTGTTCAGACTACCCGGTACGGCTCTTTTTCCGAATTGCCCTTTCGATGGAAAGAAAGGGAATGGAGGGTGGGTAAATTGTTTCGAAGCAGTCCAGAGCGTTACGGTACACTCCCGCCTCCGGTTTGCTATCATGATAAATCACGAGGGTTTATATGAAAAAATTTATAACCATTGCAGGGAACATTGGCGTAGGTAAATCTACGCTGGTCGAAATGTTATGTGAAAAGTTGCAATGGACGCCGTTTTTTGAGCCGGTGGCCGAAAACCCCTACCTTGCCGATTTCTACCGCGATATGCAAACCTGGGCCTTTCATTCGCAGATATTCTTCCTCACCCATCGCTTGCGCGCGCATCATCAATTGGCTCAATATCCCTCCTCCGTTATCCAAGACCGTTCGGTTTATGAAGATGCTGAAATTTTCGCCCACAACTTGTTTCTGCAGGGGCACATTCGATCGCGTGACTATCAAACCTACCGGGAGCTCTACCTTACCCTGATGGAGTTCCTGCCCCCGCCCGACCTGGTCATTTACCTGCACGCCTCCGTGCCAACCTTGGTACAGCGTATCGGAAGGCGGGGACGCGACTATGAGCGAACCATCCCGGCCGATTACCTCGCCAGTTTGAATAACTTATACGAATCCTGGATATCAGATTTCACCCTTTGTCCAGTCCTGACGGTCCCGGCTGATGATGTCGATTATGTGGCCCACCCAGGTCATCTTGAATTAATTGCGAGCAAGGTACAGGAAAAACTGACTGGCAAGGAAGAGGTCATCTTTGACCCGGAAGAAGTCGCGCGTGCAGCCTGTGATTAATTTCCCAAAACCCCCATAGGGATGGGTGCAAGGCCACTCCTTTCGGAGATTTATTTATTCAACGAATATCTCCCATTTCCCATGGCTTTGCAGCCAGTACAACTTTTCTACTGGATTATTTGTGATCCCGGAGTCGAGTCTGCCGCATTCTGCCAGGGGGATCGATTGCGGGAAGGTATTTTCATAGAGGCAGACGGATGAGATGCCCTCCTGGGTGCCCGGCTTGCCGGAATTGAGGAAAATATTGGGCCGGCTTGGGCTGGGCAGGCAGTTGAAACCCACGTCCCTGTCCCGTCCGGTTGACGGCACCAGGTAAGATAGGCCCGCTCCACTGCCGGATATGTTAGAGCAACTGCAATAGAGCCAGTTGGTTTCAGCAGGCGAATGGTGCCGCCGCCATCACTCAGAGAAAGACCCGTCAGGGTGCCAAAAAAGTAGGCGATCTGACGTGGCCGCAATGTCAAATCGGGCAGGCTGTACGTCTTACTGCTGTCTGCCCCGGTATCCAGGATCCAGTTCTTCATGTTTAGGGCCAGCGTGGACAGGTTGATGATTTCGATGTACTCATCGCCGACGTTGACCATGCCATCCTTGTTCCAATCGCTGCGTGGGTGGGGTAGGAATTCATTCAATACCAGTTGTTGAGGAATAGCGGTTGGGCCAGGCGTGGGCGTGCCCGTAAGCGTTCGTGTGGGTGTGCGCGTGGGGCTGGCCAATCCAACGCTGGCGCACCTCAGCGCCGGGCTCGCCTGGTTCAACGGAGCAGCCGGGGATATGAGATCGAAATCACTGGCATTATCCTTGGTGTCGTAACAGGCGGTATTACCACAGGGTTTGTGTTGGTAACTTTGGTCGGATGTTCCGGTAAGCGGTGTAAGAGATTTCCCTTCGTGGTAATAGGTGCTGGCATCGGTGCTGGCGCACATCCCAACCTGGTCAATGGTTCCGCTGGAATTTACCAGCCCCAGGCCTCCATTATCTGCAATGCCAGGGTAGAAGACTTGGTCTGCGTTTGAAATACTTGAATAAGGACTGGTGGCGGCCAGCAGGTAATGCTGGCCAGGTTGGAGGATGGTGCCATAATAAATGGTCACCAGTAGTGAAGTAACCGGTCCACATCCTGCTGATTTCATAATCTGCCATCCCGAGATACTGACTGCCGCGCCAGTCGGGTTGTAGTGTTCGACGAATTCATCATATGCTCCGTTAGGGCCGTTCGTCCGGAATTGGCTGATGACGATGTGGATTGGCGCAGTGGGTGTATTCGATGGCTTAGGAGTATTCGTGTAAGTATCAGTGAAGGTGGTAGTGAACGTGTACGTCGACGTTTCGGTATACGTATTAGTATAGGTTGGCGTGTCAGTCTGTGTGGAAGTGTATGTGAAGGTTGGGCTATATGTCGGCGTATCGGTTGGTAACGTTGTTGTAGACGCATCCTCTGCCGAAATCACCCCTGGCGCGGCATCCACGCCACTCATTAACTCCAAGGCAAGCAGGCTGCCAACCAGCAGCACCGTTGCCCAACCACGTAAATTATATTCATCTAACGCATCATGAAAGGAGAGTTAACCTCCCGGCAATGATAACATAATTGGCATGCACCAGCCCATTACCATTCCTGGGGCCGTAATTCCCCCTTAATGTGTATGTTAGCGGGGTTCAACCACCAGTTTTATGGCCGTTCGGACTTTGTCTTCGATTTCCACGTCCACGAATTCCGGCATGCACACCACGGAAATTTCATCGCCTTTGAGGTAACCGGTTGCCAGAACGAGGGCTTTTACGGCCTGGTTGACCGCCCCAGCTCCAATTGCCTGTACTTCCGCCCGTTTGTGTTCGCGGATCACACCCGCGATTGCCCCGGCTACTGCGGAGGTACGGGAGGTTGCAGACACTTTGATAATATCCATAGCATTTCTCCCTTGAACGAACGATCAGTGAGAGGGGCGCTCTTCTCTACGTTAAATTGTACAATATTTGGCATCGCGATACAAGATGTTTATCGATTTAATGTCTGAACAATCTGGTAGTCTCCCACTCTTTCGTTTTATCAAGGATTTTCCATTGCCCCGATATTTTATGATCTTATTGAAGTGTCTATGGGATTTTGGTTGCCTGTGTTGGCTCCCAAACCCCGGCAATCGCAGTTCCGCACTTTGGGCAGGTACCCTGGTGGGTGATCGTAACCTCGTGAATGACATATCCGGACCGTTTCACCAAGGCCGTGTTGCAATTCGGGCAGAAGGTTGTCTCGTATTCTTCCACGCGTCCCGGCAGGTTTCCGGCATAGACGTAATGCAGGCCGGCCTCCCGCCCTATTTCGGCCGCACGAAGCAGCATCTGTGCTGGGGTGTTGTCCGTTTCACTCATTTTATAGTCTGAGTGAAAGGCTGTTACATGCCATGGGATGTCTGCCGAGATGCCTGCCAGGAAACGGGCTGCCTCCCACAGCTCGGCATTGCAGTCGTTGAAACCAGGGACTATCAGCGTCACCACCTCCAGCCAGAGCCCCATTTCCTTGACCCGTTTGATGGTATCCAGGACGTTTTTCAATACTCCACCTAAATGCCGGTAGTTCTTATCTTGCATGGACTTCAAGTCAATTTTCATGCCGGTCAGATATGGCTGCAGGTATTCGAGCACTTCGGGTGTCGCATTCCCGTTCGATACATAAACGCATTTTATCCCTGCCTGCGCAGCCAATTTAAAGACCGCCGCGGCCCATTCGCTGGTTATAAGCGGCTCATTATAAGATGAGGCCAGTACCTTTGCTCCGACAACCCGTGCCGTTTGCACAATTTGCTCTGCAGAAATACGTCGTATGAAATTGGTCGAATCGTTCGCAGCCGGTTCGCGTAATACCTGGGAGGTTAACCAGTTCTGGCAATAACCGCAATGGAAGTCACAACCAAGCATTCCAAAGGTTAAGGCCGTGGAGCCAGGCATGAGATGATAAAAAGGTTTTTTTTCCACCGGGTCGGCGTTGAGAGCTGCTACATAACCCCATGGAACGCGCAATTCTCCGGCCTGGTTGAACCGCACCTGGCAAATGCCGCGCCTGCCCTCCCGGATCAGGCAGCGATGTCCGCAAGCAGTACAGCGTATGGAACGGTTGGGCAGGTTTTCGGTTAATTCTCCTATATATGTCAGCCTGTCTAGAACACTTGCAATGGGTAGCATAAACCAATCATACACCCAAAACCCTCATCATTTTCTCGATAGCCGTCAAAAATAACCAACTTTATACGGTATACAGATTTTAATAATATAGCAGTAAAATCATATTGACGCTCATCTGTTCTGTCGTCTCATAACTTGTGCTATACTGGTGCTGGTAAAATGCAGATGGATTCCATCCCTGAAGTTAATTCCGTCTGGTCCGGTTGGGCCGAATTCCTCCGTCATCGTGGGTTGGAGAACTTGGCCGCTTGGGCGCTCGAGGCTGCCGGTCCTCTGGCGGTGCTCGGTGCGCAAGCGCTCTATATCGGTGGTCCTTTCCTGCGTCCCGCAATGACAGATATTCAACAGGATGCCCTGGCTGAACTGCTTGAGGACCACGATGAAATCCTGGCATTTACAGCCTTTCTGCGAGAGGAAACCTCCTCGTGACCGATATACTGCTCGGGCTGTTTGGTTTTGGAATTATTTTTCTCAGTGCAGTTCTGATGGGGGTAATGACCTTGCTGCGGCGCAAGTCCCCCTCTGCTTTTCGTGAAATCCCTGCTTTTACACGACTCCACCAGGCCATTGGCCGTGTGGTGGAAGATGGAACCAGATTGCACGTATCACTTGGGCGCGGCGCGCTGATTTCTCCCCAGTCTGCCTCGGCCATGGCAGGGCTAACACTCCTGCGCCGTCTTGCCGAGTTGACTTCTGCAGGAGACCAGCCGCCCATCGCCACCTCCGGCGATGCCGCCCTAGCTATCCTTTCCCAGGATACGCTAAAAGCTGCTTCCCAGGCCTCCGCGCAGGGTGTCTATGATCCCGCTGCTGGTCGATTAACCGGACTGACGCCTTTCTCCTATGTTGCCGGTGCCTTACCGGCCATCCGCGATGAGAACATCTCAGCCAATGTATTGATGGGTAATTTTGGGGTTGAGGCGGCTTTACTGGCTGAGGCGGCTGAAAGGGAAAATACTTTTACCCTGGCTGCCAGCGATAACCTGGCAGCCCAGGCCGTGTTATACGCCAGCGTCCAGGAGCCGCTTATTGGCGAAGAACTTTATGCCGCTGGCGCTTACATGGATGCCGGGCCACTGCATGCGGCCAGCTTGAGGGTTCAGGATATTTTGCGCTGGCTTATCATCGGTGTAATCCTGGTGGGCGTGTTGGTTCAATTGCTTAGGGCGGCAGGTATCCTGTGAAATTGAAGGGCATTTTCTCTACAGTTATTGCAATTGCCTTCGGTTTCCTGGTACTGGCTGGGTACCTTTTTGGGGGTACTGGTAATGGTTTACCCTATCTGTTAAGTCAATTGGAATTGTATATCCTGAATGTAGCTATTATCCTGGTAGGATTTGCCGTGCTGGCGGGGATTTTTAATTTGTTGATCGTCCACACTGGCAAGATCCGCAATAAGCAGAAAGGGTCCGTTTATAGTGCAATTCTGGTTATATCCTTAATTTTTACTTTCCTGCTTGGCCTACTGTCCCATTACAACTTCCCTGCAATTAAAACCTTATTTAATGGTGCATTTCTTTCCATACAGTTGCCAATCGAGTCCAGCCTGATGGCGCTGTTGGTTGTCACGCTGATCTATGCCAGCATCCGTTTGCTGCGCCGGCAGCGTGACCTTATATCGATTATTTTTCTCATAACTGCTTTCCTGATCCTGGTTGGCACAGCTCCATGGCCTTTCCTGGGCGATGTGCCCATCCTGAGCAGCTTGCGCTCATGGATTGCCCAATTCCCGGCCGGAGCCGGCGCCCGTGGTATCCTGCTCGGTGTGGGTCTAGGTACCTTAACCACCGGACTGCGCATTCTTTTCGGCTCTGATCGTCCTTATGGGGGCAGGAATGGCTGATGTTCGCTGCCCGAATTGCGGCAAGTCCAATCCAGAGAAATTGGATGAATGTCAGTTCTGCGGTGCGAACCTTAAGCCGGTCATTGTCCCACCCTTTGAGGATTCCCAAACCATCAAACCTGGGGATGAGCCGGTAAAACGCCATACTTCCGAATTGGAAAAGATCAATCTCGGCCGGGGAGTTCCCATCCGCCCCGGTGAAGCTCCCACTGTAAAAAATACCGCGGATCTGGAACAGGCTTTGCCATCCTGGTTGCGCACCTTGCGGGAGGGCAAAAACCCTGCTGCTGGTGAGACCATCACTGAACCATCCGAGCAGGATATTTCGCCGGATATTCCCCATCCTATCTCCGCTTCAGATTCTTCCGAGGATGTGCCAGATTGGCTTTCGGGTATCAGAAAGACTAGTTCAGATGAAGATGAGGCTCCTGGCTGGCTGGCCGGTCTACGCACAGGTGAGCCTGCCGAATCTGCACCCGCTCCATCCGCAAAAGCGAAGTCGCCTTCAGGACCGGGTATGCCAAACAGAACGGCCGGCTCTGGCAAAGAATCACTTGAGCCACTCTCAGAATCCCCCACCCGGGCCAAACCTCCTTCAGTGGACCGACCTGAGGTTGGAACATCTCCGGAATCTGCCGGTGCAGATGAAACACCCGATTGGCTAAAAAACCTTCAAACTCCTTCTTCCGGAGCGGAGCAAGATTCTGCACCGGAAGCATCGCCCGAACCGGCTGGGGGCGATTTCACACCCGACTGGTTAAAAGCCCTCCAGTCACCAGCCGCCACCGCAAATGAAGCGCCCGGGTCTGATAAGTCGCCCGCACCTGCTGGTGTGGATGAATCGCTCGATTGGTTAAAAAACCTGCAATCTCAGTCATCCGATGCACAGGAACCTCCGGCTGCGTTGCAGGAGGAGGGGAATTTTCCTGATTGGCTTTCTGGTTTGCCGGGTATTTCCATGCAGGGTAATCCAACCCCGGCTGGAATGGAGGAACCTGTCCAGGCTGAAAATGTGCCGGATTGGCTGGATCAATTTAACCAGAAGTCTATCCAGCTGGAATCTGCCAAACCTGCTGAGCCAAACGGTGCCTTGCCAGACTGGTTGGCCGGTCTGGACGGAAAATCCACACAAGACTCTAAAACACCTTCGGCAGGCACCAGTAACGAGCCCCAATCTGTCGGCAACCCACCTGCGGAAAAACCCAACTGGTTGTCACAATTGCAGGCAGATGTTAATGCTGCCCAGGAAGCTCAGCAGCATAAGGATGACTTTGAGTTCGTCCCAGCCGCGCCTGCCTCTGCGAAAGATACCGGGCCGCTTCCTGATTGGTTGATCGGAATCGAATCCACCACACCCTCTCCAGGAGTTACCCCGGCATTAATTGGTGATAATAAAGAAAATCCCCTCTCCGGTCATGGCGGATCAGCTTTTTCTCTCGAAACGCCCGATTGGTTGTTCAAAATTAAACCCCGAACAGGCATCGGATAAAACCGCTGGTACGAATGAAGAACAGGTCGATTCTGGAAACCTGGAACCCGCCGAATTGCCTTCCTGGGTGCAGGCCATGCGCCCGGTTGAATCTGTGGTGGAATCGAAAACGGCTGCATTATCTGAAAATCAAGTAGCCGAAAAAATTGGTCCGCTGGCCGGACTTAGCGGCGTGCTACCCTCCGAACCCGGGTTTGGATTTTTGCGCAAGCCTCCGGCGTATTCGACGAATCTGCAGGTGTCCGATGGGCAGCACAATTATGCCGCTACACTTGAAAAGTTGATCGCTGGCGAAACCAACCCTCGGGAACTCAAAAAGACGCCGTTAACTTCGAACCAATTGTTGCGTTGGTTGATAGCGGTACTTTTGCTGTTGGCGGTGGGATTGCCATTCCTATTTGATGCAACTAATTCTGGCGCACACATTGCGCCTGCCACCTCGCTGGGATCATCCGACCAGGGCGCTTCTGCCAAAATAATCAACGGGCTTACTGGAAACATTCCTGTATTGGTTGTTTTTGATTATGAACCGGCGCTCTCAGGCGAATTGGAGGCAGTCGCCGCTCCTGTAATGGACCGCTTGCTTTCCAAAGGAGTCCCTCTGGCGCTGATCTATCTACGTCGCCAACCGGACCGATTCTGGCGGAACATTTCCTGCAAACCACCCCATTGGTAAAAGATTATCAATACCAGAGCGGAAATCAATACATAAACTTGGGTTACCTGGCTGGAGGCCCATCCGGTATAAGGTATTTTGCAGATTCTCCTACAGAGGCATTGACGGTTGGCATGGATGGCCAGTCTGTCTGGGCATCTGGTCCTTTGCAGGCTATCCATAAGTTAAGTGACTTTGCAGCGGTCATTATCCTCACAGATAATTCCGATACGGGTCGGAATTGGATTGAGCAGGCCGGCCCACTCCTGGGCAATACGCCGATGTTGATGATTATCAGCGCCCAGGCGGAACCGATGATCCGGCCGTATTTCAACTCGGGCCAGGTCAAAGGCTTGGTCTCCGGTTTATCAGATGCAAAGGTTTACGAACAATCCAATCAAAACCTGGGCCCCGCTCATCAATTTGGTTTGGACAATCAATATTGGGATTCGTTTAGCGTAGGGATGCTGGTTGCCGAGCTTGTTATTCTTGCCGGTGGCATATTGGTCGTCTTGATGGATAAACAAGCCCGCCACAAAGATTCTGGAGAAGATGCCTGACATGCCTGCCACCCTTTCCCAAGGCTTGATACCAGGTTTCCTGAGTTTCTTGCTCACTCTTATGATTCTGAGCTATCTGATTGGGGATAACCCGGCTTTTCGAGTAGCGGTCTATATTTTTGTGGGGGTTTCGGCCGGGTACGTTGCTGCGGTCGCCTGGTGGCAGGTGCTCTATCCGAAAGTTCTATTACCGTTGTTCACTGGCAGCTTTTTAGAGAGCTTGTTGGCTTTGGTTCCACTCATTTTGGGCGTATTGCTATTGATGAAACTTTCTTCGCGTATGACCTGGCTGGGCACTCCCTCCCTGGCTTTCATGGTGGGAGTTGGCGCAGCAGTGGCTGTCGGTGGGGCGGTGATGGGGACAATCATCCCCAGACACAGGCGTCTTTCAATGTTTTCAACCCCACCAGCTCGGGAGAAATCTGGCTGGCGCGCCTATTCTTTGGAGCGATAATGCTGGTAGGCACGATAACGACTCTGGTCTATTTCCACTTTGGAGCCAGGCCAACTGCTGGCGGACCGCAGCGCAGCAAATCTGGTGATCTCGTTGAGTAGGATCGGACAGGTATTCATAGCAATCACCCTGGGTGTTTTGTTCGCAGGTGTCTTTGCAGCAGCCTTGACTGCGCTGATTGAGCGCTTGAATTTCATCTGGTATTTTCTGGCTTCCATTTTGTAGTCATATATGTCTGAGCCCTTGGTTAATTCTGATTCCCTCTTGGCGGTTGACGTTGGCACCGTGACCACACGGGCGGCTTTATTTGACGTTGTGGAAGGGTATTACCGGTTTATCGCCTCCGGCCATTCCTCCAGTACGGCTGCCGCGCCTTATAAAGACATTAGCGAGGGCATCCATAATGCAATCCGAGGATCTTCAAGTCATCACTGGGCGAAAGTTTTTGAACGAAGAACACCGCTTGATCATGCCGGCCGAGGTTGGCAGAGGTGTGGATACCTTTGCCGCAACTTTTTCCGCAGGACCGGCCATGAAAACTGTCGTGGTCGGACTTTTGAACGATGTCTCGGTGGAGAGCGTCCAGCGGCTGGCGCGTACGACGTATGCCCGTGTGGTGGATACCATCGGGTTAAACGACAAGCGCAAACCCGAACAGCAAATTGACACCCTTTTACGCCTTCGCCCCGAATTGATTCTGGTAGCCGGTGGTACCGATGAAGGGGCTACTCTTTCCGTCCGCCACTTGATCGAAATTATCGGTCTGGCATGTTACATCCTGCCAACTGAAAGCCGCCCTGCGCTACTCTACGCAGGCAATAAGAATATGGCCGAGGAAATCAAGACCGGCTTGCAAAACCTGACCTCCTATTTGAGTATCAGCCCCAACATTCGCCCTGATCTTGAAACGGAAGACCTTCAGCCTGCCCAAAATGTCCTGGCTAAGCTTTATTCCCAGGTCCGGCGTAACCATATGAGCGGTGTGGATGAGCTCAATACCTTGACGGAAAATACATTGATGCCGACCTCCTATGCCGAGGGGCGGATTATCCGCTTCCTTAGCCAGGTGTACGATTCAGCCAAAGGCATTCTGGGCGTGGATGTGGGTGCATCCGCTGCCAGCATGGCTGCTTCTTTTGGGGGAGATTTGACTTTGGGTGTCTATCCACAATTGGGCCTTGGGGAAGGCCTCTCCAATCTTCTCCGCTTTACAAGCCTGAGTGAAATTATGAAATGGCTTACGCTGGAAATCCCTGCCGATTCGGTAAGGGATTACATCTACCAGAAATCCATTTATCCAGGCAGCGTTGCCAGCCACCCCCGAGGACCTGTCTTTGGAACAGGCCTTGGCCAGACAGGCGTTAAGCTTGGCTATGACCAGCCTTTCAAAAGATTTTCCTCGCCGGGTCCGGCGTGCCTCACCCGGCCTTGTCCCCTATTTTGAGCCTATCCTTGGGTGTGGAAGTGTCATTGCCCGTGCTCCAACGCTCGGGCAGAGTCTGCTCATCCTGCTGGACGGCATACAACCTGTTGGCATTACCACTTTGATATTGGATCAGAACAACCTCCTGCCTGCTTTGGGCGCGGCTGCCAGTCGAAATACCATTCTTCCGATCCAGATATTGGAATCGGGCGCTTTCCTTGGCTTGGCAACGGTGGTAGCACCATTTACCACCGGCCGGCCGGGTAATTCGCCTGTCTTGAAGGGCCGCCTGTTGTACCAGAATGGGACTGAAAGCCATGTGGAAATAAAACAAGGTTCGTTGGAAGTATTTCCCCTCCCGGTGGGGCAATCCGCCCGGCTTTACTTAAATCCACATCATCATACCGATATTGGCTTCGGCCCCGGGCGTTCCAACGAAAGCGGTATTCCCATAACTGGAACGGCGCTTGGTCTGGTGATCGATGCACGGGGTCGTCCGTTGCAACTGCCAGCGGATCCTGGACGACGACGTGATATTGCCAAGAAATGGCTGTGGGCGGTCGGAGGCTAGGCATACCGATGCAGGCTCCTGTTGTTCATATTCTCCCATTGACCACACTCCGGCGCGAACGCATGGTGCCCGTACCGGGGCGCATTACTGTTCACCTGGAACAGAAGGTCAATCCGCTGGATGTGGTGGCCGAGGCCAGGTTCGGAGCAGAACACCTGCTGATCGACGCGGCTCGTTCCATGCGGCTCCCACCGGAGGCAGCCCAGAGCTTGATCCAGGTCAAGGCGGGAGATTTGATCTCCCAGGGCGATGTCCTTGCCAAGCGTGTGGGGCTTGGATTACAAACTGTACACTCCCCTTGTGATGGAAGGGTAATTCTGTCTGGAGGCGGTCAGATCCTGATTGAGGTCGGCGATTCTACCTTTGAACTGCATGCGGCTATCCCGGGGATAATCACACGCTTGATTCCCGAACGCGGCGTGGAAATCACCTTCAATGGAGCACTTGTTCAGGGAGTTTGGGGGAATGGGCAATTGAACGTCGGTTTACTTTTGCCTGTGCTGACCGCTCCGGAGGAGCCTTTGATTGCAAGTCAATTGGATGTCAGCCTGCGCGGATCGGTAATATTGGCGGGTTACTGCAGCGACCCCACCGTCCTGCAGGCGGCCAGCGAACTGCCTGTGCGCGGGATTATCCTGGGCAGCATGTCTCCAGCCCTTATTCCTCTGGCATCGCAGGTTGAATACCCGATTATTGTCGTGGATGGCTTTATCCAGAGGCCAATGAATGCATCCGCCTACAAAATATTAACCACCAATGCCAAACGCGAAACGACTCTGAATGCCGAGCCGTTTGACTGGCAGACCGGCAAACGACCCGAAATTCTCATCTCTTTACCGGTTTCGGAGGAATCACCTTTCCCGCGCGAGGTGGAGACTTTTGCTCCTGATCAGACGGTACGTTTGACGTGCGGGCCTCATGCCGGAACTGTCGGGACTTTGATAAGTTTGCATCCCGGGTTGACCACTTTATCCAGCGGGATACGGGTGGCAGCAGCCGATGTCCGGTTGGAATCCGGAGAACAGGTTCTTATTCCGCTTGCCAATTTGGAAGTCCTAGTGTAAGATAATTCAAACGAGGAGGAAGCAGCGATGTTAGATGAAGGAAGTAATCCCAACTTGGAAACCCCCGAGGCACCACCCCCACCGGAGGAGACGAATAACCGAACTTTCTTGATCGTGGGCGGAATTTTCGCGGGCCTGATCTTTCTGACGCTGGTGTGTGGCGCAGTTTACGCACTCTGGTACCTGCCCAGCCACACCGCCTCACAAAAAGCCACGCAAGCAGCCATTCAGGCTGGAAATGCACAGGTCGTCGAACAGATGACTTCCACCGCGCAGGCTGCCCTGTGGACGCCGACCTCGTTAGCCACAGAAGCTCCCACGGCCACAGTACCACCCACAATTGCACCGCTTAACAGCCCGACCGCGGTGATTGCAGAAAGTACATACACACCGCTGGCAACTCCCACCACCGATCCGGCCACCCTGATCGCCATGCAGACTCAATTGGCGCAGCAAATGACTTCCACGGCGATGGTAAATGCATTGCCCATGTTAGGAACACCGGCGGCTGCTGCGATGCCCAGGACCGGTTTCTTTGACCAGATAGGCTTGCCCGGTCTGATTATTCTGACCCTGGCGCTCATTGTGGTCATTTTCCTGGCACGGCGCCTGCGAAACGCGCCATCGAAGAAATAGCCTGAATAACGACACTATTGTAGGGATACGTTTCGTATCCCTACCGGTTGTATTCGCGTGAACCCGTTTAGGCGGGTTCACGCTTTTAATTTACGTTACGCTCGCCGCAACCTTTTCCCCGTATCCTAGCAGGGATTTGACCATTTCTCGGCTGCGCCCCTCCGCATAAACGCGCAGCACCGGCTCGGTGCCGGAGGGCCGGATAAGCAGCCAGGAATCGTCAGCCATGATGTATTTGACGCCGTCGACATTGCTTATCGTTGCCACTTTCTGCCCGCCGATCTCCGCCGGAGCCTGCTTGTTTAGGAAATCAGTCATCTCTGATTTTGCAACCGGATGGTGCAGTCGTAGGTCGGTCCGTTCGTAGAAAGCCGGACCAACCTCTGCTAGCAATTCCTCCACCAGGTCGTGCAGGGATTTGTGTGCCGTCGCGATGATCTCAACCAATAATAATCCCATGATCGGGCCATCCCCTTCAGGGATATGTCCCTTGAATGAAATGCCGCCGGATTCTTCGCCGCCGATCAGCACATCCTGGGTCATCATATGATCGGCGATGTAGTTGAAGCCCACCGGCGTCTCGTAGAGTTCTAGGCCATAGCGCTTGCACAAACGGTCGATCATGCGCGTGGTGGAAACGGTCCGCACCACGGCGCCGGTCCAGCCGCGTTTTTCCACCAGGTACCGCAGGGCGAGTGCCATGATTTTGTGCGGGTCCACGAAGTTGCTGTGCTCGTCCATGGCCCCGATGCGGTCCGCATCTCCGTCGGTGGTAATGCCAAAATTGCCCATCCCCGCCCCGATCGCGCCGGCCAGCGCGCCCAGGTATTTGGCGATCGGCTCGGGGTGGATGTTTCCAAAGCCAGGGTTCATTTCACCGCGTATCTCGGTGATCTCACAGCCTGAACCTTGCAAAAAAGCCTTGATGACGCCTCTCCCGGATCCATACATGGAATCCACCACGAATTGTTGTGGGTTTTCGGCGATCACGTCGCTGTTGATCAGCGTCCGCAAATGCTCGAAATATGCCGGAAGGGGATTGAATTTTTGGATCAGGCCTCTTTTGCGCGCCACTTCGAAATCCATCAGGTTCGGACCGCGGGCGCGTTCCTCATTATCATTAAGATAGACCTCCACCTTGTGGCATTGTTCGGTCAATGCGGATCCGCCATATGCCGCCTTGAGCTTGACGCCGTTGTAGCGCGGGGCATTATGGGATGCGGTGATCATCACACCGGCAATGGCATGCATATTTTTCACTGCATAAGAAATGGCCGGCGTGGGCGCGTCCGACTGCGCCAGATAGACGGTGAAGCCGTTGGCGGCCAGGACACGCGCCACCTCCCCGGCGTAGCGATCGGAGAGGAAGCGGGTATCGAAGCCAACCACGAATTTCTTTGGGTCGGGCGCCTGCCCGTCCTGGCCGGATTTATCCCAGGATTCGGACGCTACCGCATCCGCAATGGCCTGGCTGAGCATGCGCAGGTTGGTGAAAGTGAAGGTGTCCGAGATGACGGCGCGCCAGCCGTCCGTGCCAAAATGGATGGTCATGTATTACTCCAATTAATAAATTGTTTTTGGATAATCGCCGTGGCAAGCGATTGGGGGTGTTGGGCGCGTGAAGCGCGCCCAACACCCCCAAGTCTTCCCTTGGATCATGGCGATTCCCAAGCGACCAGGTTTGTTACAGGGTCGGGGTGGGTGTCAGCGTGGGCGGCATGGGCGTCTCCGTGGTTGCCAGGAGAACGGTTGTCAAAACCCAGCCATCCACATTGTTCCAATGGACGTGTACCCAGGCTAAGCCGCCGGCAGTTTGGATTTCCGGCAGAACCTGGACCAGCGTACCGTTAAGTAACACCGCCAATGCTGTACCGCCTGCCGGAACCGAGCGGATATTTGCCCCGCCTCCGGTGGCGGCCATGATTACGGCGTAGGCCGGCGTGGGGCTGGCAGTGGGCGTCGCCGTGGGCGTGTCGGTCGGAGTGAATGTAGGCGTGGCTGTCGACGTCTCCGTGGGGGTGGGGGAGTCGTAATGCACGAAAACCACAGCAGTGGGTATCGGTGCAATCGTCGGGCGGGCGGCAAGGATTTCATGCCGGACTGCATTGGTCAACCCGGTAAAAGACACCAAACCAGCCAGGCAAAGCAACCAAATGAAAATGGGTAGGAAATACCCACCCGCTTTCAGCGGCTTGAAGCGCATGACTGCCAGGGCAATGAGGCCTGCCAGACCGGCCAGCGCCAGGTGAACCAGGTAAACCTCTGCTCCATCCGGCCAGAGGACTGCGGAACCGATCCCCAGCCCGATTCCCGCTGCGCTGAGCGGCATGAAGAGGCCGTAGGCCAGCATGATGCTGGGCAGTACCGGCCGGTTCTCGGAGCGGACGAATGATATTGCCAGCAGGACCGCTCCCAGACCCACCAGGAATAATTCCGGCCACCAGAGTTGGGCATGGATTTTTGCCTGGCTAAGCGGTAAATGCTGCCATATACGCCCGACCCACCCGGCCAGCGCCCCGGTCAGGAACACCAGCAGGCTGGCTTCCAGCACCCCTCCCAGCGTCAGGAAGAAGAAGCGCCAGGATCCGGTCTGGACGGCCAGTATCATACCCACCCAGGGGGTCAACAGCGGAGCGAGTAGGATCCCCAGCAGGAGGATGGCCGGAGAATCCATCAAATAAGCCGCGCCCAGGACGGCCCCGCACAGCAGGGCAAACACAAAGAACTCGAAAGAGGGGATGGAGCGCCGGGCCAACCCATCCAGGACGGCGGCGCGTTCTTCTGCATCGGGCATGGCCAGCATGCGGCTGGCTCGCCTGCGCCGGGCGCGCGCCCTGCGGCTGGTCCTGTCCAGCGGGATGAAATCATCGGGCAGGTCGGGCTCATCGGGAAATACCACGTCCCCTATGGGCGGCAAGGTCCCCGAAGGGGGTCTGTCCCCGGAAGGGGGCGATTCCGCGGCGGGTGGGTTGTCGGATGGGATGGGCTCCCCTGGGGTGGGTTCTTCTTCCGAAGGGGCCGGCTCGATTGGCCTGGGCGGTTCTTCTTCTGGAAAACTCATGGTCGCATCCTCGCTCTTGTTCTTCCATGCTTATTATACAACAACAAAGACGCCAGGATGCGCCCGGCGTCTTTGATTTGTCTGACATTGAAAGTAACGACTTCATAGTCCTGCGGTCTGTGCAGGGCAGTCGTTACTACTATGGGAATTACACCCAACCGCGCAACTGCATGGCCTTGACAACCCGGTCGATCGCCACCATGTAGGCGGCGTCGCGCATGTAGACTTTCTGCTTGAGCGACATGTTCAATACGCCGTGGAAGGCCTGGGTCATCTTGGTGTCGAGCTTCTCAAGCACTTCCTGCTTGGTCCAGTAGAAGTTCATGTCGTTCTGGACGCTCTCGAAGTACGAGCAGGTCACGCCGCCGGCATTGCACAGGAAATCCGGAATGTCGAAGATGTTGTTCTTCTTGAAGTATTCGTCGGCTTCCGGGGTGGTGGGGCCGTTGGCGCCTTCGGCGACGATCCGGACACGCTTGGAGATCTTCCCGACGTTTTCGGCGTTGATCTGGCCGCTCAGCGCAGCCGGGATGAGCACATCCACGTCCTTGGTGATCCAGGCATCGCCTTCTTCGACCACGTAACCGGCCTTGATGGCCTTTTCCTTGTTGATCTCGCTATATTCATTGATGATGGTCATCAGGAAGTGCGGGTCCACGCCTTTCGGGTGGCTGTAGGTGTAGGCTTTCTTGTCGTTGTGGTCCCAGCAGGAGACGCAGGCCACTTTGCCGCCCAGCATCTCGATGAAGGCGATGGCGGCGTACTGTGACACATTGCCAAAGCCCTGCAGGGCTGCCACACACTTCTTCGAATCCATGCCTAGGTGCTTCATGGCTTCCCGGACGGTGTAGATGACGCCGTACCCGGTGGCCTCGGTGCGGCCTTCCGAGCCGCCGCCTTCGATCGGCTTGCCGGTGAACACACCCGGAGTGTACTTGCCGACCAGCCTGGAATACTCATCCATCATCCAGCTCATCATCTGGGGCGTGGTGTAAACGTCCGGGGCGGGCACGTCCTGGCGCGGGCCGATGTTCTTCCACATCTGCCTGACCCAGCCGCGGCACAGGCGTTCCTTCTCATCAACGGAAAGCGTGGCGGGGTCCACGATGACGCCGCCCTTGCCGCCGCCCAGCGGGATGTCGGCAACAGCGCACTTCCAGGTCATCCACATGGACAGGCCGCGCACGGTGTCGAGGGTCTCAGCCGGGTGGAAGCGCACGCCGCCCTTGTGGGGGCCGCGCGCATCGTTATGCTGGACGCGGAAGCCCGTGAAGACCTTCAGCGTGCCATCGTCCATGCGCACTGGGATGCGGAAGGTGAATTCCCGCAGCGGCCAGCGCAGCACTTCGGCGATCTGCGGGTCAAGTTTGAGCAGCCCGGCCACCCGGTCAAACTGCTTCTGTGCCATTTCGAATTCATTTACACCTGCCATAATTTATCTCCTTTTCGGATTGAAAATGGGTATCCTCTCAGGCTGTGCTGGAAGGGAGGGGGAGCCCTCCGTCCCCCGGCTCCATTGAGAAGGTACGGGAAGGTACGGGAATGAAGTGAAATGATAAGCGGGCACCCCGGAGGGAGGCCCGCTCTATTTCGCTTCTTCTATGGAAAATATTCTCTGCATAGGCAATTCCATTCAATTGTCTTACAACTTAAGATACACGATTAAGCAAGCAGAGTCAATATGACGAAAACCATTCTCATGTATGATTAATGTGACAAAACTCACAATTGAAGAATAATGGCCCGACCGGACCATTATTCCTGATTATATGGGATTATCCTCGTCCTCCGGCCCTTCGTCCTCGCCCGAGTCAAGCTCGAGCCGCACCATTTGCGGATCCAGCTGGACCCACAGCAGGAGCACGTGCCCGTCATCCGTATCGACGGCGCGCGCCGCTACGATGGGGGCGTGTTCCTCCAGGCCGAGGTCGTTGCGGTACTCCAGGTGGATGGGCTGGTTGGAGCGCCAGCGCCGGTAACAGCGTTCCACCAACGCCGGGCCGTTGAACGTGCGCAGGCGGGTGAGCAGGGTGAGCGGCAGGCGCGGCCCTTCGCCGAGACCCAGTGCCCAGCCATCCTGGACGGGTTCGAATACGGGGGGTGGACCTTCGATGATGGTTATTTTGTCATCCATGGGATTTGCCTTAATCCCCCGGATGATACCATATTGCCGGGCAGACGGAAAGCCGGAATTCAGGGGAAAGGAATTGAGGATTTTCGATTTGTAATTGGGGATTTGTAATTGAGGATTTGTGATTGGGAAGGAAAGGAGGAGTTGGTGAGGAGCTTGCCCTGAATGGACAATATTCGTTCCGCGGAACGAAGAGGAACGAATGGTGCCTGCCAAAAAACCAGTGATGGTTCCTCATATAATTATGTAATGGTTGTCTGGCGGAATTAAAGTCATTTTTTACTATATCTCCACGGAAGTAATAAGAGACTGGGAAAGATGTTGAAAAGCCGCTTTGTTATTCGAAAAGGCTTTCCTTAATATCAGAACTATTGTTCTGATCTGTCAAGGGCTATAGCAGACCTCCCTTATTCCGTTTTTGCTGGTAAAGAATGGAACGCGGATGGCACCGATCCAACGGATTTTCACGGATAAAGCTTTGGAATATCCGCGTAAACTCGCCTCCTCCGTCCTGATCCGCGTGCCATTTGCCTGGGTCAGGATCGCCGCAATTAAAACAAGACCGTTCAACCGTATCACCATTTATCCCCTTTCCCCATGTCCCCTCTCCCCCTGCTCCTCTTATCTTTTTTCCTCTTTTTACGTTTTACGCAACTTGTCCCCGAATGGGAATACGTTTTTTCTCCCTTCCCCCATTCTACCCATGCGGCATGACCGCCCGGTGACCGGCGTGTGAAAAACTTGTAAATTCAGGCGGCTGCGACCGGCCCCGCCCCCGGCCCCCGGCATTTTTCAAAAGGACGCGGAATCCCTTTCAACGGCCGGCATCAACTATCTCCCTTGCGTTCAACATTATTTGGCAGACACCGTCCCGGTCCGTTGGTGTGTCCTATTCAATCCTATAAATATATGTAATAATACCTACTATATCCGATTAAAATACAGAGTATAGAGTCTAAAATGAATATCGAACAGATTGCACGGAATTTCGTCACGGCAATGATCCTTAAGCCCGAACAGTCCGGCGGCTTGATTACTGAGGATGCCATGATCAGCGGAGGCGCTATGCTGCAGGCAGTACCAATGGCAGAAGCCGCCAAGAGCGCAGTCCCCTTTTCGACAGCCATGCCTGATTGCAAAGTTGAATTTGATTCGGTAATGGTCAACGGTAACGAGGCAACCGTGAAAATCCATATGGGTGGCACGCAAACTGGTCCATTCAAGGTCGGATGGGGGATGCCGGATGTCCCGGCGACCGGCAAGAAGGTCTGGGTGAAGGACGCAATGGTGGTTACGGTTCAGGGCGATAAAGTCTCGAACTTATTCATCGAGACGCCGGCCGGTGGAGGTCTTCCAGGGATCCTTAATCAGCTCGGCGTCCAGACGCCGGGTATGTAAGGGTACGCCGCCGCCTTGCGTTCCTGATATGTAGAATGAATTATCCACATCGCCAGGTTGCCCTGGCGCTTGTGATTCCACCCGTCAGCGAGATCGAGAAGCTTATCACCGAGGTTTCCCGCGGTTCTTTCGCGCGGGAACTTGTCCTGCAGTGCATTTCTGCAGGATCGCCTGCACTGCCTGCGCCGGTACCGCAGATACAGGTGTGCCGTAGGCACAAGTGTGGTGAAAGTACTTTCCCCTTTTCCCGTTGTTTTGTTCCTCAAAACCCCCCTTTGTTTGCAAAAACAACCCCAAAAACGCAAAAAACAATCCCTTTCTTAGGCAAATCAATTCCAATAGAAACCATTCCAGGTCCCATATTAGCGCTTTATATAGCGCTAATATGGGACCTGCCCACCACCTGTGGTGGTCGTCTGGTTTTTGTTCCTCGTTGAATTCAACCAACGATCGCGCAAACCCGCTAAAAACGGGGTGAAAAGAACCTCACCATCGCGAAGCATCCCTGTGGGGCAAAGGGCAATAAGTGCACTACGGCTAAAGAAAGCAGCGTTTTTCCTTTGTGTTACTTGGTGTCCTTGGTGTTAAAAATCTATTTATTTCCCTCCAACTCCTCCCACCTCGCATACGCCTGCCGCAGTTCCTCGTCCAACTCCCGCAGCCGCCTGGCAACACGGGTGATCTCGTCAGTATCCTGCTGGTAAAAGGCCGGGCCGGCCATGGATTGGGTCAGCTGGTGCTGCTCGGCCTCCAAGGCTTCGATGCGCCCCGGCAGCCCGCCCAGCTCGCCCCGGCGCCTCTCCTGCGATCGCAGTTCCTGATAGCCCGGCTTGCGAGCGGGCTGGGAGGATGCGCTTTTCGAGCGAGCGGTGGCAGGTTTGGCCGGGGCGGCGGCTTCGGGTTCGTTCATCATACTCTGGCGCAGCCAGTCGTCGTAGCCGCCCACGCATTCGGTCACTCCGCCTAGGCCGTCCAGCACCAGCACGCTGGTGACCAGGTTGTTCAGGAAGGCCCGGTCGTGGCTCACCAGCAGCAGCGTGCCGGTATAGTCGAGCAGCAGGTCTTCCAGCACCTCCAGAGTGTCGATATCCAGGTCGTTGGTGGGCTCGTCCAACACCAGCAGGTTGGCCGGGTGGGCCAGCAGGCGCGCCAGCAGCAGCCGGTTGCGCTCCCCACCCGAGAGGGCGCTGATGGGGGCCTGCAGGCGCTCGCGCGCGAATATGAAATCCTCCAGGTAGCCAGTGACGTTGCGCGGCTTGCCGTTGATGGTGAGGGTATCGCGTCCCTCGCCCACGTTATCCAGCACGGACTTACTTTCATCCAGCTGGCTGCGCAGCTGGTCGAAGTAAGCCATTTCCACGTTGACGCCCTGGCGCACTTCGCCCTGCTGTGGGGGCAATTCGCCCATCAGCAGGCGCAGCAGGGTGGTCTTGCCGGAACCGTTCGGGCCGATGATGCCCACCCGGTCGCCCCTTTGGATGGTGGTCGAAAAGTCCTTCATGATCAGGCGGCTGCCGTAGGAGAAGCCGGCCTTTTCCGCTTCGATCACGAGCTTGCCGGAGCGCAGCCCGGTCTGAGCCTGCATGCGGATCTTCCCGGGCTGTTCCCTGCGCTGGCGCCGCAGCGCGCGCAGGCGCACCAGGGCCCGCACCCGCCCTTCGTTGCGCGTGCGCCTGGCCTCGATGCCCCGCCGGATCCACCGCTCCTCACGCGCCAGCTTCTTATCGAACAGGGCGTTCTGCTCCCGCTCGGCCGCCAGCAGTTCCTCCTTGCGCTTGAGGAAGGTGGCGTAATCGCAGTCCCAGTCGAACAGCCGGCCGCGGTCTAGCTCGACAATGCGGGTGGTCAGCTTTTGCAGGAAGACTCGGTCGTGCGTGACGAACAGCAGCGTGCCGCCCCAGCGCTTCAGGAAGGTTTCCAGCCAGTCGATCGATTGGATGTCGAGATGATTCGTGGGCTCATCCAGCAGCAGCAGGTCAGGCGAGCACACCAGGCCGCGCGCGAGCAGTACCCGGCGCTTGAGCCCGGCCGAGAGGTTCTCGAAGCGCGCAGCCGGGTCCAGGCTCATGCGGGAGAGCACCTGTTCCACCTGCAGCTGGCCCTGCCAGGCGTGCTCGTGCGCCGCGGAGCCCGCCTCGGAGGCCGGCTCCTGCAGCCCCTTGGTGAACAACCCGCTGGCCACAATCTCTGCTACGCTGCCGGCCAGCCCCTGCGGGATCTCCTGCGGCAGATAGGCCACGCGCAGGTTCTGCTGGCGCGCCACTACGCCGGACTGGGGGTTCAGGTCGCTGGTCACCAGCCTGAGCAGGGTCGTCTTGCCCACGCCGTTGCGACCCAGCAGCCCCACCCACTCGCCGCGTTCGATTTGCAGGTTGACCTCATCTAGGAGCAGCGGCCCGCCGAACCCCAGGCTCACCTCCTGCAGACTGATTAATGCCATTTATCCATTTTCCTTTGGAAGGGATTTCTCTACTGCACGTTCGGTAAAATAGCACGCGGATCAGAGCAAATCATGCGGATGCACACAGATTTTTTCCGGTTTCATCCGCGCAAATCGGCTTGATCAGCGCCATCCGTGTTCTATTTCTACTCTTTCTTACTCCGGGTACTTTTCCTGGAGGCTCTTGAGCATGGCATGCAGTTCTTCATGCCGCCCCTGCCCGATCACCTTTTCTTCGTGTTCTTCAAATCCTTGATAAAGCTGCTCCAATTGTGGCTCGGTTAACATCTTGTCCGTCATGGGAAACAGCATCATATTCTCTTTCTGGATATGGTTCCGTAGAAGGGCTGCATAACCACCCGCTGCCTGGGCAAGCTTAACCCGGTCCACCTGCGGCGAGAGGGCTTCTTCCATCTCCCGGATGAACTGCCTGCCCTGGGCATGGTCGCCCAGCATGACACCGATCGGCCCACCCTTTTCCGGGAGGCCGGCCTGGATCAGTGCAGGGAATAACAGGCCCTCCTCTTTCCCATGATGGCATTTGTCTGCAAACTCTTTCAGGAATCTAATGAAATCATGCATATCCTTGGTATTTACGGATGGCGTCTTTTCCATACCGGCGATCATCCTTTCCAGGATCTGAATGGCAGAGAGAATCGCATCGTGTTCATTCTTCAAATCGTCAATTGCTTTACTCATAAATCACCTCCGGGGATGATGGCTGTTGGGAATTTGTACTTATAAAATTATAAACTGCTACCATCATAACCATATTAACATCGAACGATCAAAATAAAACCATTTCCTTCTTTTGTATTTTGTTACTTGTTTTTTCCTCCCCCGTCGTATCCGCCTGTCCTGCGGGAGAACTCCGCGGGATTGTATTTAATTGTCTTTTCCTCAATGACAATAGAATATTTTTATTCTTCCTTCGGAGGAGCGGCCTGGCCGTAGTCCAGCACCTCGCGCACCCCCGTGCCTTGGGCGGGCGGGCCGACGATGCCCTTTTCTTCCATCGTATCCACCAGACGCGCCGCGCGCGTATAGCCGATGCGCATGCGCCGTTGCAGCATCGAGACGGAGGCGCGCCCCTCCCGCCGGACAGTGTCGATGGCGTCGTTCAGCAGCGGGTCGCCTTGGATGGCGGTGATGTCCTCGAACATTGGCACCTGCTTTAAAGGAACGCCCTGCGGCAGGGCGGCATTCACCGGCCCTTCCTGGACCCCGACCGGCATGGCATACGGGCTGGTCGCGCCGGCCTGCTGGCGCCAGAACTCCACCAGGCGGTTAATCTCCACGTCTGAGACGAAGACGCCTTGCAGGCGCACCGGGGCAGGCGCGTCCGGGGCCTGGAAGAGCATGTCGCCGCGCCCGAGCAGCCGTTCCGCCCCTGGCTGGTCCAGTATGACCCGGCTGTCGGTGTTGGATGCCACCGCGAAGGCGATGCGGGCGGGGAAGTTGGCCTTGATCAGCCCGGTCACCACGTCAACGGAGGGGCGCTGGGTGGCCAGCACCATGTGGATGCCGGTGGCGCGCGCCAGCTGTGCCAGGCGGGTGATGGTGCGCTCGGTCTCATCCGGGGCCACCATCATCAGGTCGGCCAGCTCGTCGATCACCACCAGCAGGTAGGGCAGCTTCTTGCCGCCCTGCGTGAGCATGCGGGCGTTGTAATCCTGGATGTTGCGCGCCCCGATCTCGGCGAATTTATGGTAGCGGTTATCCATTTCCCGGGTCATCCACTGCAGTGCCCCCACCACACGTTCGATCTCTACCACCACCGGCGCAAGCAGGTGCGGAACGCCGTTATAGCCGGTCAGTTCCACCCGCTTGGGGTCCACCAGGATGATGCGCAGGTCGTCGGGGGTATTGTTCAGCAGCAGGCAGCTCAGGATGGAATTGACGCAGACCGACTTGCCCGAGCCGGTCGTCCCGGCGATCAGCATGTGCGGCATCGACTCCAGGTTGGCGGCCTTGGGGTGCCCGGCCACGTCCTTGCCGAGCGCAAAGCGCAGCGGCGATTTGTTGCGCGAGAAAACTTCGCTCTCCATCACCTCGCGCAGCGCCACCAGGGCCATCTCATCGTTGGGCACTTCGATGCCCACGTAGCCGCGCCCGGGCACGGGCGCCTGGATGCGGATGCGCTGCACTGCCAGTGCCAGCGCTAGGTCGTCAGCCAGGGCGGCGATCTTGTTGACCCGCACGCGCATCTGCCCGCCGCGTGATTCGACGAAGCGCGGTTCCACGCCGAACATGGTCACCGTGGGGCCGATGCTGGTATCCACCACCACGGCCGGCGCGCCGAAGGAAGCCAGCGTTTCCTCGATCAGGCGGGCGCGTTTTTCCACGAACTCCTGGTTGACGATGGGTGCCTGGGGCGGCTCCAGGATCTCACTCACTTTGGGCAGCACCCAGATGTGCAGCGGGGCGGCGCTCTGGTTGGTCTTGACCGTCACACCGGCGGGCTGCAGCGGTCCCAGGTGGATGACCGGCGGAGTTTTAAAGGGAATGAAATCGTCCGGCGACCCTTCCGGTTCGGGTGGTCCGCCCAAATGGATGACCGACGGCGCCCCGGCAGCCTTCTTATGCAGCAGTCGGCCCAACCAGGCTTTGATGCGGGCCGCCAGCGGACCGGCCCACTGGAACATTTCCTGCAGGGAAAGGTCCAGGGTCATGGCCAGGGCGATCACTAGCCAGGCGGCGATCAGGATGGCCGTCCCGGCATCCCCCAGGGCGGCAACCAGTCCCTGCTGGATCAGCGCGCCGATATATCCGCCGCCGGTGCCATTTTGCGCCCGGGCAATCGCGCTCGCAACCGGGCCGTCCAGCCAGTGGAACGCCGCCAGCAGGCCCACGAAGAGCAGCAGGATGCCGACCAGGCGTTCGAGCGACAGCACCGGCAGGCGCTCGACATTGCGCGCCAGAAGCCACGCGCCCAGCACGATCAGCCCGACCGGGAGAATGTAGGCGCCCCAGCCGAAAACGGTTTGCAATGTGCTGCTCCAGTACCCGGTCAGCCCGCCGTTGCCGGCCGAAAAGAAGCTCAGCAGGGTCAACAGGCCTGCCAGTGCCACCAGCACGCCCAGGATATCCATCTTGCGGTCGGGTGAGATATTTTCGAACAGGCCGGAGGGCGGCGGCGGGATTTTCCTGGAGGAGCTTCGGGTGGGGGTTTTGGAACGTTGGGACAGGCCGGGTTCCGGCGGCGTGCCGTGGACAGCCGGAGGGCTGGATTTCTTGCGGGAGGCGGCTTTCGAGCGGGTGGTCGGCATGACAAAATCATTATACATCGTACTTGTAGTTAAGATGAAGCCTTGACCTTGGTTCCGGTAAGGCTACCATCAGGTAAGACATGCAATAGTGGCGGGCAGCAAAGCTGCCCGCCACTATTGAAAAATCTTCTTTCTCCTTGACACCTTACGCACCATTGCAAGGGCCAGGGTCTATTTTATTTCTTGCGGAGCATTCTCCAGGAATACACCCCGATCCCGATCCCGCCCAGCAGGAGTGCCGCGCCGATCACACCCAGCAGCGGCGAAGGGCCATTGCTACCCAGGCTGCCGGAGCCGTTTGTCTTGGCCTGCGCCCCGAAATTGACCGATATCGAATCGCCAGGGTTGACCACCAGGCTGGAAGTTAAGTTCATGGTTGGATTGTAGCCATCCGGGGCGGCCACACTGGCCGTGTATTTACCGGGCGGGACGTTGTTAAAGCACATGCCCGGATAGGCGGTGGCGTCCGGGTTGATCACGCTGGTGAGAGTCTGGGAATAGGTGCCGTCGTCGCTGGTCAGGCTGATGGCGGCTCCGGCGATGGCGCCTTCGGTGGACTGGCGCAAGGCATCGCCATTGGCGTCATCATATACCAGCACGCAAACCTGGGCGGTGCCACCGGCGCTGGGAGTGGCTGTGGGAATGACCGGCGTTGGGGTGGGAGAAGGTCCGGGGGTCGGCGAACCGCCGGAAGGTCCGCCCACGCCGATCATCAGGGCCTGGCCCGCCCGCAGGGTGCAGTTCTCATCCAACAGGTTGGTGGTGCGCAGGTATTCGACCGTTACCCCGTACAGCAACGAGATCTGCGTACAGGTTTGGCCAGCCTGGACGATTAAAATGATCCGTCCGTCCGGACCGGGGGTTGGGGAAGGATACGCCACCTGCTGGTCCGAAGAAGCAGCCGCCGGGATCTGCATCCAGAGCAGCAAGACTCCGGCGAAAAACAGGAAAATCGCGAGGACGGGTTTGGTTTTCATTGCCTATCTGCCGGAATTATATCATTCCGGTGGGCTGCGGATACCAGAGGGTCGATTTTAATTTTCAAACCCGGCCAGGCTCATCTTTATGGATGTAAATCCTGCGGATAATTCAGCGGAGATTAACAGGGTTGCCTGCTGATGGCCCGGGAAAAAGGCGGTTTTGACCGCCGGGGAGCGGCTCTGATATAATGCAACGGGTAATACCAGGAGGAATGAGCCATGCCGTTACAAATCATTGTTGGTGCACAATGGGGGGACGAGGGGAAGGGCCGGATCGTGGACTGGTTCGCCTCCCGCGCCGATCTGAGCGCCCGCTATAACGGCGGCGATAATGCCGGACACACCGTCACGGTGGGATCGCACATTTTCAAACTGCACCTGCTCCCGTCTGGGATCATCCATCCGCAGGTGACCGCTGTGTTGGGCAACGGCATGGTGATCAACCCGCGCATACTGTTCGAAGAAATGGACATTCTCAACCGGTCGGGCATCTCCACTTCACCGGAGCGCTTGCGCATCTCCCATGCCGCCCATCTCATCACCCCCTCCCATCAGGCATTGGACAAAGCCCTGGAAGCCGCCCGCGGCAAGGATAATATCGGTACCACCGGACGCGGCATCGGCCCGGCCTATACCGACAAAGCCGCCCGGCGCGGCCTGCGGGTGGGCGACATGCTCTCTCCGGATTTCCAGGAGCGGGTGGGCGACCATGTGGCCGAGGCCAACCTGACCCTGCGCATGCTGGCTGCCCCCGAATTGGACCCGGGCCCGGTCTGCGCCCATTACCGGGAATTCGCCGAACGGCTGAAACCCCATATTGCCGATATCTCGCTCGAGTTGGACGCGGCCATGCGAGCCGGGAAGATCATCCTGGTGGAAGCCGCCCAAGGGACGCTGCTGGACCTTGACTTTGGCACCTATCCCTTTGTCACCTCCTCATCGACCACCGCCCCCGGCGCGCTGACCGGTCTCGGCCTGGGCCTGGACGCCGCCCGGACCGCCAGCGTGATCGGCGTGGTCAAAGCCTTCCAGACGCGCGTCGGTTCCGGCCCATTTCCCACCGAGCTGACCGGCGACCCGGCCCTGCGCCTGCGCGGCACTGGCGCCAACCCATGGGATGAATACGGCACCACCACCGGACGACCGCGCCGCGTCGGTTGGTTGGACGGCGTCCTGCTGCGTTACGCCGTCCGCATTAACGGCATCTCCGAATTGACGGTCACCAAGTTGGATGTATTAACTGGAATGGAGGATATCAAGCTTTGTACTGCGTACCGCCAGGGAGGAAAAACCCACACCGACCTGCCCTTAGGACCATCCGATTTAAGTCTCAATGAGCCGGTCTATGAAGAGTTTACTGGCTGGAAGGAAGATGTAACCGCAGTACGAAAGTGGGATGGACTGCCGTTAGCCGCGCGGGATTACCTTGATCGCGTCGCTAGCCTGGCGGGAGTCCCGATCCGGCTGGCATCGGTGGGGCCAGAGCGGGAACAGGTGGTGGAAAAGGTTTAAGAGTCCCCCGTCTCCTGAATTTTCGTAAATGCTTTACTCTTTGCCTTCCGGACGTGCAAAAATCATCCGTCCGGCTGCCGTCTGCAGCACCTTGGTCACGGTGACGTGGATTAGTTGGTTCAGGTATTTGTTTCCGTTTTCCACCACCACCATGGTACCGTCTTCCATGTAACCAACTCCCTGGTTGACTTCCTTGCCTTCCTGGATGACGTTTATTTCCATCAGCTCACCGGGCAGCACGACGGACTTGATTGCATTGGCAAGCTCATTAACGTTGAGGATGATCACACCCTGCAACTCGGCAATGCGGTTTAGATTATAGTCATTGGTCAGGATGGGGCATTTCATCTGGCGCGCCAGGATGACAAGCTTATCGTCCACTTCCTTTACTCCATCCACATCGATATCGCTGATGCGGACGAGTACCGAAGTGGCTTTTTGCAGTTCTGCCAAGACTTCCATGCCGCGCCGGCCGCGCGCCCGGCGCAGGCCATCGGGGGAATCGGCAATATATTGCAGCTCGTTCAGCACGAAACGCGGAATGAGCAGGGTCCCTGGCAGGAAACCGGTCTTGGCAATGTCTGCCACGCGCCCATCGATGATGACACTGGTGTCTAGCAGGATGGTACGGTTCGTCTGGCCCCAACCGGTTGGGGAGCTGTCCTCGCGCCGGCCGGAAATACTGCCCATGATATTGGCAATATCCGTTTGGCGTGTGAGGAAGATCGCCACGCCGAAATATCCGAACAGCAATACGCCGATGAAGGGCAGGATTTTTCCAAAGGGGGCAGGCAGCAGCGAGAGTGGAAAAGACAACAGGGCGGCGGTCAACAGACCAGCGATCAATCCGATCAGCGCGGAGAGGAGCGCCTCTGCCGGCAGGCGGGCCAAAAGGGTCCGCAGGGCCCGGATGGGACGGGTGGTAATGTAAGGGGTCAACACCAGCCCAAACAGGGCACCCACCAGTGCGAAGACGACCGTGTAAAATAATTGCTGGTCCGGATTGTAGAATGACAGGCCGTTGCCCACGTAAACCCCCACAATTGAAAAGACCGCCAGTCCAATAATACGAAAAATAAGGTCAGCACCCATATAATAACTCCTCTGCCGGTTGTTCGGGAAAAGACATGGATTAGGGGACGTCTGCATAGCATCCTGTCGGGTGCCAGCAACCCCCTTAATCTTTCCAATCCATCGCGGGGATTCCCAAAAACACCTGCAATAAAAAATGATGAATAATGTAAATATGATAGCACGCTTGATATTCGCCGTCAATTGGTAAATCGGCGAAAAAGGGTATAATCAGCCCACTTTTACCGGTATTCGTGAGGAAAAATGGCTCTGGATCGATTTGGACGAAAAATCCACTACTTACGTATTAGCCTGACAGATCACTGCAACCTGCGCTGTGTGTATTGCATGCCGGAGGATATGACTTTCCGGCCAAATGCCGATATGTTGCAGGATGATGAGATCCTGCTGCTTACGCGGGTGTTTGCCGACCTGGGCTTCGATAAGATACGCCTGACGGGAGGGGAACCAACCGTTCGGTCACACATCGTCGACATAGTCCGCGGGATTGCCTCCACTCCGGGGATCAATTCCCTATCCATGACGACCAATGGCGCGCTGCTTTCCAGGCTGGCAGAGCCACTGGCCTCAGCCGGGCTGGACCGCGTTAATATCAGTCTCGACACGCTTGACCCGGTCAAGTTCAAGCGTATGACCCGCTGGGGAAAGTTGGAGGATGTTTGGAAGGGGATCCTGGCAGCCGAGCAAGCCGGGCTGACACCGCTCAAACTAAACGCGGTGGTCGTACGCGGCTACAATGAAGAAGATTTAGTGGAACTGGCCCGCTTGACGATCGACCATCCATGGCAGGTCCGTTTCATTGAAATGATGCCTTTTGCCGGTGCGACGGATCTGCAGGTGGGCCAAAGAGTCACCGGTGCAGAGATCCAGGCGCGCCTGGAACAGGTTTTCGGCACCCTTGAGATTGCCAACGGCGGTGAATTGGACGGGGAAGCGCTCCTGTTGCAGGTGCATGGAGCAAAAGGGCAGGTTGGTTTCATATCCTCCGTCAGCGTACCGTTCTGCAGTTCCTGCACCCGGGCGCGCCTGACTGCAGATGGCTTGTTGCGTACCTGTCTATTGCGCGAGCACGAAATCGACCTGCTGAAACCCCTGCGGGCTGGGGCTACGCAGGAAGATCTGCGAAAATTGTTGTTGGATGGTATCTGGGAGAAACCCTGGGGACATGGACTTGCGGAAGGGGTGATCCCAATGAACCGGGTGATGAGTGAGATCGGGGGATAGACTGCAAAGCCAGTACAAAACAGATTAAACAATGGCGGTCAGCAGCTATGGTGGCCTCCATGTGATTCATTTTGACGAATCTTAAGAGCCTATCAAACTTGTTTCTTTGTGAATTCTTTCAATACTGTTCCCATGCGGGTAATCCCCTCCCGGATGGTTTCAGGGTTGGAATACGAGAAATTGAGTCGCATGGTATTCTTGCCACCGCCGTTAGGATGGAACGATTCTCCTGGAACGAAGGCCACCTTGCGCTGGATGGCAACCTTGAGTACTTCGGCGGCGTCCAGTTCTTCTGGTAAGACTCCCCACAGGAACATGCCGCCCTGCGGCCGAGTCCAATGCACCCCCGGGGGAAACATTTCTTCCATCATCTCTATCATCACATCCCGACGTTCCTTGTAGATTGACCGGATGTGCTTGACGTGCTCATCTAGGAAACCTTCCTTGCCGACCTCATAGGCGGTCATCTGGTTAAAGGCAGCTGTGTTCAGGTCGGCGGCCTGCTTGGTTTGCACCAGCTTGTGGATGACCTGCTCCGGGGCAATCACCCAGGCCAGCCGGATACCCGGAGCCAGCAGCTTGGAAAATGTGCTCAGGTAGATCACATTACCGGTATAACATCCGTCATCGCCGCGGTACTTGCTGTCGAGAGAAACAACGGATGGCAGGTGTTCTCCCTCGAAGCGCAATTGTCCATACGGATCGTCCTCCACGATGGGAACACCGTATTGGTCTGCCAGCTCCACCAGCCGCTGGCGGCGTTCCAGGTTGAGCGTGGTACCACTGGGATTCTGGAAATTTGGCAATACATAGATGAATTTAGGTCCGACGCGCAGAGCCTTCTCCAATTCATCCGTCACCATACCGTTCTCATCGGAAGGAACGGAGATGTATTGGGCTCCATAGGCATTCCACGCCTGCAAAGCGCCCACGTAGGTGGGGGATTCGACCACGATGTAGTCACCCTGGTTGATGAAGACCCGCCCGATAAAGTCGAGTGCCTGCTGGGATCCGGAGGTGATCAGGATATTTTCAGGAGTGACCGTTACAGCATAACGGGCAATACGCTGGGCAATCAATTCCCGCAAGGGCCGGTAGCCTTCGGTGGTACTGTATTGCAGTGCCTGGGCACCCTGGTGTTCCAGCACATAGTTACAGGCCGCCTGGAATTCCTTGAGCGGAAACACTTCCGGTGCCGGCAGCCCGCCTCCAAAGGATATGATATCTGGTTGTTCGGTCAATTTAAGCAGCTCGCGGATGACGGAACTGCCCATCCGCTTTGTCCGGTTGGCATAACGATATTCCCAGGGTGTCTGCATTCAATCTCCTTTAGTCATCATAGGATGCTTTAACGGAAATAAAAAAAGCCTGACAGGTATGACTTACCTGTCAGGCTTCCGCTGACCTTTCAATGCCAAGCAGAACGAATATGATTAACACTCTGAGCATGGCAAGATTATATTACCTCAATTTGCATTGTTAGACAACCTACAAATGCCCTCTCCTGCATATGATACCTGTCAGGTTTTTATTTATGCTACAATAAAAATTCGACATAAGGTAGCAACGACTTTCCGGCTAAAATTGCCGGGCTTCAAATTCGTTTGCTCGTTGAGGACGATCATGCGACGTTTCGGGATCCTGATATTAAGTTGCTTTTTCATTCTGGCCTCCTGCAGTAAACCCGCTTCGATCCGGACAACCGCTCAGGCGCTGGCATCGCGCTGCGGAGATGGGATCTGTGGTGGGAATGAGAGTGCAATTACCTGTCCGGAGGATTGCCTGGCTCCAACATTCAGCGGCAAGATCAAGACCACCACCATCAGTTCGGAAGGATCGGATATCGCCATCATGGTGGCTTCGCCGCAGGTTCCCCGATACCCGGAAGGTGCCGGGATCGTGGTGGTAGCATCGCCCATTTTTACCCCATCGAATGGCTTTATCACCGTTCCCGACCTCACTTCCCTTGGACTTATCCAGGTCAGCTACCTGTGGCCCGGAGAGACAGATTCCCGTACAGGAGCTAGGAGCAACGGCACCTTCGATTATGGCGGAGAACATTCCGTTAACATCCTGCGGGACGTGATCCGCTTTGCTGCCAACCGCATACCCGACAAAAACGGGCGTTACTTTGTCTCCATGACCTCCGTCCCGCCGCTGGTGGCGGAAGTGGGCGTATATGCCTTCGCGGATGCCGGTATAGACGCCATCCAGACTTTCTCTCTGTATGGCTCCCAGTTTCAGGGTCTGCAATATTTTATTGCACGGGAAGTACCCACAGTGGATACCCTTTCTGCGATGGAAACCGGCTATTTCGATGATACCGGGCAGCCGGTCTATAATCCATTTTATGTCTACCCGACCAATTTCAGCTTTGACTCATTGAAAATGAATTATACCAATTTGCGGTGGGATCCCACCTTTACCAGCAGCTTTTCCAAAGCGGTCGGGCGTCCTTACCTGGACCTGGATGGCAACGGTAAGTTAAGTGCCGGCGACTTCATTTTTGACGGGCAGATTCCGGTCATGTTCGGGAAGCGCTATTACTCCACCGCGCTGACGCAGGCCTTGTTAAACAATGGTGCGTTGCCGCTGGCCACCTGGCCGGCCGATCTCGCAACACCCCAGGAGGCCGCCCAGGCCTGGCAGATTTGCCAGACCAGCAGCTTATTTGAGACCATGCAGGATGACGATATTATCCAGAATTTGAAGGTGATGCTGGTATTTGCCCAAATTGACCATGCCCAGGTGGCCAAGGATAAGCCGCACATTCACCAGCTTTACCAGGGTTTTGAATTTGAAGCCAGGCTGTGGGTGCGCTTGAACCCCGACCGGTCATATGTGGAGTCGTTGATACAAATTGCCGGAGTCAGCATGCCGGGCACGAACAGCAATACACCCACCCCCGGTCCCAACCTGGATTTCCCGGATAACCCGGCCGATACCCAACCAGCGGATTGGGCGCAGATCGGGGCATACGCCTATCCAGGCCAGGGGCAGGCCGGCAGCCTGGTTCCACTAGCGGCCGCTGCCGAGATGGCTGACCGGGCCCATTCCGGCGATTGGGATGCCAACCTGGGCGGTGTGCTTTACACTTATCCTGCCCCAACCCTCCAGCCATAAGGCACCATCACCACGACAGCCCTAAGGCAATACCAGTTGAATGTTGTTAACGACCCCATTTATTCCTAAGAGTCCATTGTGACCTTTATCAGAACCACTGTTGCTACTCCCACTCAAACTCTTCGAACATTACACCTGCTCTGTAATTCTCAATTGCCTTCCGTACATAGGGGATGGTGTTCTCAGGCAAATTTTTTCCATCTGCCCAGCGGATATCATTGCATTTTCCCGGCTCAGCATTGACCGGTTCGCCGTTCCACTCCAGCACGTGCACGAAAAAGTCCACACGTTCCTCTCCATTCAGGCGGTGAAATACCCCCGCAAGGCGGATGGCGGCCGGATCGATCTGTACACCCACTTCTTCGCGCGCCTCCCGCACCGCTGCCGCGCGGACCGATTCCCCGCCGTCCAGGTGACCTGCCGGTACACTGTAATGCCCGTCCATGTAGCCGGTCTGGAAGCGTCGGATCAAAAGAATCTTGTTCCCGCGCAGGAAAAACATATGGATAGTCACAGGGAATTGGGCGTGCATGGTTGATTCTCCTTTTTCCATATATTATTGCCAACCGGTCCATCATGCAATCCTTGCATAAAAAGAGGAACAAGGAGAGAATCTTCATCTGTTATTTGAGCGCAGCGCTGTTGCACATCCAACATGTCCGGATAGACCGCTGTCCGGATAAACCGCTTGACCTTATCCATCATATTGGCTATACTCCAAAAATTACTTAGGATTAGAAGAATAACCCATATATCAGATATAAGGTTTATGTCGTATGAAAACTATCATCCTTTCAATACTATCGATTGTCTTGCTTACTTCGTGCAGCCACGCTGCTACTGCTACTGTGACTGCTACCAACCCTCCCACCCAGACCGAACCTCCAATTGTCACCCTGACTGAACCTCCAATTACCACCCTGACCGAACCTCCAATTACCACCCTGACCGAACCTCCAGTTACCACCCTGACCGAACCCCCGATTGTCACGGAGACTGAACCTCCATTTTCCACCGCTACGACCACTCCTACCCCACCACCAAACTCGGTGCAAGCCTGTGTGCTGCCGTACCGACTAACGGTACGCAGCGGGCCGGGAACCACCTTTGCCGCTGTAGGCGTCCTTAAGAAAGGTACATGTCTCTATACAGTAGCACGAAATCCAAATAACACATGGTTTTGGGAAGTTTCAAGTGATACACCCGGGTGGGTTGCTGGTGCTTATCTGTCTCCCAAGGGGAACCTGAACAGCCTCCCATTAATGGCAGATGTTACTCAAACCCCTGGTGCAATTGTTCAAAATCCTGTTTCCTCTGTGACTATTCAGCCTTAGCCAACCGTGACCTTAATACCAGAAGCCTTGACTATTTTCTGTAATAATAAGGAAAAATAGAAGACAGCAAAGATACTGAGCCTGTAGCTAGGTCATATCCATGACCATCAATGAGCAATGGCAGAGACTAGCGTCTAAAGAAAGATACAAGATAATCAAAAAAAGGAAATGCGTTCTTAAGAGATGCGTCATAATGCATCATCTGCCAACCAGTGATGAATAGGAGACTCAAAACCCAGGCAATTGAATATCCAAAATTGATGCGTTGAATTCTGTCACTACTCTCCCGGTTCATCATAAGCACCAGCAATGATAAACATGTTACATGAATATAAATAAATCGCCCATAATCTATACCAATCCAGAATAAAGTCAGGCTTCCGATAAATGAGGAAGCAATACAAATGGTCAACCAGATACGCATTCCCCTGTTTTCAAAAAAACCAGAGAATTGGCTTGAAAATCGCAAAATACAAAAAGGTAAAAAGGAAAGAAAGGCCAGAACAACATACATTAGAAGCGTATTGCCATTGATACGCTCAAGAACATATTTATAAGCAAATGACATATCCTGCCCTATCCAAAAAATCGCACCACTGCGAAAACAATCATAAGGGACATTCGGTTTTAAAGAGTTGCATATGTAATTAACAACTTGCTGGTTGCCTTTGTTAAATAGGACTAATATGAAGGTGATCGCAAAGGCAGGTAACAAAGACAAGAGAATTTTTCTTGAATTAGCGCCCAGCCCTTTATCGTAAATGATAGAGGCGCACAGAATATATGGCAAATAAACAGCCAAAATTTCGTGACTTAAAACGATAATCGTAGAAGCCAATCCAATTAATATTGGCAGACCCTTGGCGATCTTTTTATCGGTCGTTACCAAATAGCAACATAAGACTGCAAGTAATGCAAATAATATAATCTCTTTCCTGAATCCACCTTGTGGGTCAAGAACAGGGAAAAGGATAAACGCGGGTGAAAATATAAGAGCAGCATTCAGCGGCGAGAAAGAACTTTTCATTGCCAGCCGGCAGGTATAGGCAAGGAATATCAGGTAAAAGAAAATTTGAATGAATAAAACCAAAAGAACAATATTTATTCGCAGTATTTGTGATACTTGTAGAAAAATTTCCCCTATCAATCCCCGGCGAATAAACCCCCCTTGATAATTAATAAGCCAATCACCAATTTCCCATTGATCAGGCGGGAAGGAAGAGGCTAATTTTAATGCCTGAAATATTAAGAAAACAAACACAAATGCAAAAAACAGTACAATAAAACTTCCCCAAACAATCTGCTTAACCGAATATCTTTTAGCTGGTCTTAGGTGAAAGAAAGACGCTAATCGTTGAACCATTGCAAACGGATTCCTCTTAGTCGTTGGAATGAAAACATTTACAAATCTAAAACCCTACTCTATTGTTCTACCTTTCCCAGTGGTGATTGTATGCGTGATTATCCCACTAAATATAAACAAGTATTAATAAAAGGTTTTCAACAATTTCACTTTGATTTCTCTGTTCCATGCCATCAACATCTCCGGTTTGTCCGGATCACGGATAGAAGATTCATTGCTAATCCATAAACCAGTTGTATTATCAATTCTCACGATCCTTTTCAATGCGAGTAAGAGAAAAAGGGGTAATAATCGCTCAGTAATTGGTTTTTACATGCAAGCAGTTTTTTATATTATACTTTTTTATGGCTATTATGCATAAATAGTTGATGAGGAGGGCGTGAGCGTATGGAGAAATGACAAGCGATCTGGTGAAAAGAATATCGGCCTTTACAGGTTTTGATTGGAGAGGCTAATATTTAAGTATCATATCAGGAGTGAAAACCGGTATTTACCCCTGGATAAACCTGGTGAGCGTAAGGTTCCTTGCGCTGTGCAAGAGGGGTGCTGCGCGAATGCCCGAAAATATCCCTTTTCGGGGAATAAAAAAAAGATTCCTCTCGAAATAAAAAGCGGGAAGTCCCATTAGCTGTGCTACGTCCCGTTGGGATGCAGGCAGCAATGCTGTGCGAAGGCCCGGATACCATCCCTTTTTGGGCTCTAAATTAAAAATAATCCTCTAATGAAGAGAGGATTCTTTTGTGAGCGTGAAGAGGCTCGAACTCTTAACCAACGGCTTAAAAGGCCGCTGCTCTACCATTGAGCTACACGCCCGGCGCGGGACATTCTATCATGCCGCCCCACTTGCGTCAATTGACTTTTCAAGGGGAATTCGCTGTTGATCTGCTTCATGCAAGGAGGGCAGAAAATAAACCTGGCACCGGAAAGAAGTGTTCTCAACCCAGGTCCTGTCTGGATATGCCTTTACAGAATTGATTGCAAACTCTAATGTAAATCTGACCAATTCCGTTGTATCATAAGCATGAAAGACCACAAGGGTCTAGAAAGGAGGTTCCGATCGCAGAAATTGCAGGAATATCCATAGGAGGAAAGACCGGGTAAGCCCGAGCATGGCCGGTGACAGCTTCCTTTGTCCAGGCCAGACGTCCCCCACGACGAACGGTGGTCTTACAAACTCTTTCCTCTGCTTATAAGTAGTGCAATCCGGCGGATGGGTGTTCCCCATCCGCCTTTATTTTAAGAACCTTCAACTCTATTCAAGACCGCTGAAAGCGAACATAACAGTACATGTGCGAAGCAATATTCTCTTTATTCCCAAAGGGCGAAAAGGTTTTTAACCTATCCGGGCGGCAGGCTCATTTTCAACCTTGGGATTCCAAATGGTCAAGCAAGGCTGGCAATTGGTTAAGTTGTTCCAATTGATAAAAGCCCGGCGTGCCTGCAGCGGGCAATGGAGCGACCTCATGCAACCAGGAGCCCGGATAAGGGATATAGACGGCACAGCCACCCAGCTCCAGCACCGGCAGGATGTCGGAGCGCAGCGAGTCGCCCACCATCAGCACGTGCACCGGATCGAGGGAGTGGTTCCTGAACAGCGCCGCGTAGCTTTGCGTGGTTTTATCGGTGACTACTTCTATATCCCGGAAGTATTCTGCCAGCCCGGAGCGGGCCAGCTTGTTTTCCTGGTCAAGCAGATCGCCCTTGGTGATCAGCATCAGGGGGTGGCGGGCCGCCAGGCGGGAGACAACTTCCCGAACATGCTCGAGTAATTCAACCGGTGCATCGACCTGCTTTTTGGCCAGGTTGATTATAGCCAGCACGTCCTTTCCAGAAATGCTGCCTCCGGTCAATGCAACTGCCGTCTCGATCATCGAGAGGGCAAAGGATTTAATCCCGTATCCGAAGGCCCGAAGATTATTAATTTCTGTTTTGGAGAGGCGTTCTTCAATAATGGACCTGTCGATCCCATAAGGCGCCAGTAAATCAACCAGCCCGGTCTGGGTTTGTAAGTATAAAGGCTCGTTATGCCAGAGCGTATCATCGGCATCGAAGGCGATCATGTCAAATTGCGGCATGCTTATTCCAGATTCCTTCATTGAGGATAAAAGTTTAATCCCGGAAGCTTATTCCTCCGCCGTAAGGGTGCGCAGCTCGCGTGCATCCTGCTGGTCAACACCGGCAAAGCGCGGCAGCTCATTAAGGCTGGTGCGGCTGAGTCGCTCGGTCATTTTGGCCAGGAAGAGCGAACCCAACGCTGGATTTCCCATTAAACTACGCATGGCCTGGGCGGGCACCTGCAGCAGGGTGGTGTTCTCCTCCGCCACTACATCGGCGGTGCGGGCTGCGCCGGTGAGGGCGGCGATCTCCCCGAAGTAATCTCCCGGCACCATGCTGGAGAGTGAGTGGTAATTACCCGGCTGCGGGGCAAACCCAGCCACTGCCCGCCCGGACAGGATGAAATAGGCCTGGTCGCCCGTCTCGCCATGCCTGAGAATGGTGGCACCGGCGGCCGCCTCCACCATGTGGGCATCCCGGATGAAATCATTGCGTTCTTTGGCAGATAGGGTACCGAGGGGTGGCAGCAATCCGACCAGTGCGTCCAGGTCGGCCGGCACAGCCAGGCGTCCAACGCTTACACTGGAGACAACCGGGGCAGCTCTGAGCAGGCTGAGCGCACGTTGCCATTCGGCGCGACCTTGGCGCAGGCCGGGCATGATCATGACCATTACCGACCCACCCAAAAGGAGAATGGCACTGATCAAATACAGCAACCGGATATCCATGAGGTCGGCCAGGCCGGCTGCAGCCATGCCAATCAGAAACAGCACATCCCGTGAAACAAAGAAGACGCTGTTGACCCGGCCGCGCATTTCGCGCGGCGTGTTGCGCTGGATTACCAGCCGACGCGCGATGGAAGCCGGCGCATTACAGAAACCGGAAATGGCGACGATGAGAATGGCAAGAGGGATCGAGTGCGTGAACGAATATGCAATTCCTGCCAGCGCCATGCCGAGATACCCTGAGGCGATCCAGGCGCCTTCGCGCATCCGGTCGAACAGCCCGGCCAGCAGCAGGCTGGCCAGCACAAAGCCGACGGAGGTCAACCCTTCCTGCAGCCCATACTCGAAAGTGGTGGCTTGGAGGGCCCGCGCTGCGAATGGCAGGAGCAGGGCATTCGACAGGCCAAAGGCCAGCAAGGTGGGCACCTGGGCCGTGAACAGCGAGCGCAGGATCGGCGTATCGAAAAGCTGGCCCAGACCGGCCCGCAGGTTCTTTATCACCACTGCCACACTGGTGTCTTCTTCGGCAGCGATAGGTTTTATGCGGATCAGGAAAATGCAGGCGGCCGAAAATGCGAACGAGGCCGCATCCAGGAAGAATGCCCAGCGAATATCCGTCGCGCCGGCGATCAGGCCGGAAGCCGCGAAACCGATCGCGGTTGACCCAAAGGAACTGATCGCCATCAATGAATTTGCCGCAGCCAGTTCCTGCTCTGAGGCCACTTCTGGGAGGACGCTTTCATGAGCCGGATCAAAGAATTGCCCAATGGCACTACAGACCAGAACGATGACGTAGAGCCAGATGATGTTGTATGGGACGAGGAACGGGATGAGAAACACAAGCACAGCCCGTATCAGATCGGAGGTGATCATGATGGCTTTTCGATCAAAGCGGTCCACCAACACGCCGGCAAAAAGCCCCACCAGCAGGCTGGGGGCAGCAGTGGCCATCAACATCAACCCAACGCTCAGGGCCGAATTTGTCAGACGGAAAACCACGATGGAAGCTGCCAGCGATGTAAGGGCCGAACCCATAGTCGAGACCAGTTCGCCGGTCCACATGCGGGTAAAGTTGGCGTTACGGAAAACTGCAAATGGGGATAAAGCGGGGGCGGGAGAAGAGGGGGCTGTAGCAGTTGTCATGGGTGGGCTCCTATGGCATGCATCCCAAGTATAGCTTATACCGGATGAGCAAGTTCCGTGATCATCTCATCCAGCAAATCAAAACCGGCCTGCCAGAAATCGGCGGTGCCAATTTCCAGTCCACCTTCCTGCAGGATTTTTGCTGGCGCTTCCGAACCTCCCAGAGAAAGGATCTTCAGGTAGCGTGGAATGAACGCAGCGCCTTCGAGACGGTATTGCCGGTATAACGCCAGCACCAGCAATTGTCCGAAGCTATAGGCATAGGTATAAAAGGGCTCATTGTAGATATGAGGGACGGAAAGCCATTCCCATTTAAACTTGTCGTCGATTTCCACCGAATCTCCGAACTGTTCGACAACGTTGGCCATATAGGCTGCTGCCACCTCTTCGAAGGATTTCCCATCGACAATCATTTGGTGAGCTTGCTGCTCGAACAGGGTGAAATACGCCTGCCGGAGCACGGTCACGTAGGCATCGTCAACGGCATGGGCCAGCAGGTCGCGCCGGAGGCTGGGGTCGTGTTCCTGGCTGAGCAGTCGCTGGGTCAGTTGCATCTCGGCAAACACCGAAGCGGTTTCGGCCAACGGCAAGGTGGGATGGAAAGTCATGACTGAATGGTTCCCTGCGAGCAGGGCGTGGACGGCATGACCAAGCTCATGCGCCATTGTGGTAACGTCACGCGCCCGGCCATCGAAGTTAACCAGCACCCAGGGGGTCAGCCCGGGCAGGGCGGCATAGCAAAAAGCGCCGCCGCGTTTCCCCGGGCTGGCCAGCGAGTCGAGGTGGTTTTCATCGAAGACCCGGGAGGCCAATCCAGCCACCTGGGGAGAGAACTCCCGGAAACTATCCAACACCATTTCCTTGGCCTGAGCAAAGTCATATTTCTTTTCCGATTCGGCCAAGGGGGCATAAATGTCACAACGGCGCAATTTTTCGAGCCCCAACCAGCCAGCCTTGAGGCGGAAATAGCGCTGGAAGAGACCGGCATTTTTCCGGCAGACCGAAAGCAGGGTATCGACCACTTTATCCGGCAAATCGTTGCCCACGTTGCGGGCAGATATTGGAGAGGCATAATGCCGGAGCTCCACTGCTTCCATGTGCCAGTCGCGCACCCGGTGGCTGTAGATCTGTGCCAGGAGGGTGGCATGGTCGGCATAAACCCGGTTTAGTTCCTGGTAGGCGCTCTGGCGGATATCGGGGGAAGCGTTGAAAAAATAACTGGCCAGTTGGTCACGTGTGAGGGTCTTTTTCTCCCCATCCACCTCAAGGGAAAATTGAAAATGGTTCGTGATCATTTCGTAAATATTTACGAGGGCGTCGATCCCGTTCACATCCTTCAAGTTGAGCAGCTTTTCCTCCACTTCGCTCAAGGTATAGGGCTTGAAGCGCCGGATCAATTCGAGCATGTATTTAATATCGCCGCTGCAGGCGATCAAACTTTGGGCGGCCGGCTCCGGCAGATCCTTGAACCAGAGCTCAAAAAACAAAAAACGATTGCCAAGATCGACCAGTGAGCGATCCAGCCGGTCGCGCAGATTCAGGGCGGCCTCGTTCTGGGTATCTTGTGCGAACCATAGGAAAGAGTAGGCCTGCAACCGTCTCATTGCGGCATTGATCAACTCGAGCTTTCCCAGTATATTTGCAAAGGTTTCTTCCGTGATTTCAGGAGTCAGCGCAGGGCGTATGGCTTCCAGCTCCGAGATGGATGTTTCCAGCATGGATAAATGGGATTCCACGGCCTGGCCAACCGGATCTGGGAGCAGTTCCTGCAAGGTCCAATGGGTGGGTTCAGCAGATGATGGCATGTTTTCCTTTTCCGTATAAATGAATTATATGAAGAAACGCGAAGATCTAAATGGGAAAAAACTTTGCTCTTAAGCTTTCCCTAGTTATCTTTGTGCACTCTGTGTTTGGAACTCTTTTTCTCGAGGTGCATATTGGCCGCGCAGGCAAGAAGAACCGTTTTGACCTGGAATGGGGTCAACCCCGGGTGTTTGGACCGGATGAGCGCCACGATGCCGGCGATATGGGGTGCGGCAAAGCTGTTGCCGGTGCTGGTGACATACTGCTTGTTGTTCCATGCCACATCCACGTCGATGCCGGGAGCGCCAAATTCGACCGGTGGAGAAGGGTTGTAATAGTATAGGAAAGGGTCTTGACCGGCGTGGGCGGCTACCGAGATGACCGACGAATACAGGGAAGGGTAGCTGGGTGCCGGCAGGTTGTTCACCGCCGAAACCAAATTCACGTTTTTGAAATACGCTTGGTCAGCCAGATCGTGGAAAAGGCCGAAGTACTCTTCCACGGAAGTGCTCAGGCTGAGGTTGACCACCTGCATATTGTGTTCGGTTGCCCAATCCAAACCTGCGGCAAACTGGATGGCGCGTCCGTGCATATCCTTGCCCAGGACGCGCACACTATAGATCTCGGCCTGGGGGGCCAGCGAATGGATGATCCCGGCACAGGCCGTGCCATGACCGGCGTAATCGCAGGGTTTCTCATCCGGTTCAATGCGGACATTGTTTTCCGTCTCTTCATCGTATTCGACCACCACACCGCCGCACACGCAGTCATCCAGGGCCGGGTGGTCATATTCGACACCGCTATCCACCACTGCCACGCGTACCCCCTTGCCGGTACTGCCCCCCCAGGCCCATTCCGGGGTGAGTTTGGCCAGCGGGCCGCTGGTTGTAAGTTGTTGGATGGCCTCTTCCATAAACTGCTCGGACCAGGCTGGCAGATTGGGGTCCCCACTCATACGCGCAGCCTGTGCGTGGAGCGCCGGTAATCTGCGAATGTCTTCAGTATCTGCAGACAGGCCCGGCGTTCCGGTTCACCGAGCGCACTGATCTCATTGAACGCATCCGCCAATGTCAGCAGGTCCGACGTGCCGCGCTTGTCCCCCGGATCTTTCTGAAGCTGCCGCAAGAGTTCTGCCAGCGGTTGGGAAGGATCGGTGGAAGCCAGCCTTTGCAGGCCCAGCACCAGCGTGTCCCTGATCTGATCCATTTGTTGGGATTGCTCGATTGCCAGGGCAGCTTGGTTGGCGAAAATTCCCAACAAGCCCATATCCTGCATGCCAAAAGAGGCTGCGTTGAGCTTATCCAGCACCTCCATGACGCCGATGACATGTTCCCCGGCCAGCAGGGGGGTTGCCAGGATGGAGGTGGGCACGTAACCGGTGCTTTGGGCAAAATCCCGGTTGAAACGAGCATCCTGGCGGACATTCGAAATAGCGATTGGCTGGCCGGTCATTACCACGTAGCCGGCAATGCCCTTGTCGAGCGGGAACCTGGTGCCAACCAGGTCATGATCGGAAGCGCCGTAAGCGACTTTAAATTCCAAGAGTCCTTCCTGCTCGTTTACCAGCAGGATCGAGGCGGCTGCGGCTCCAAAGATGTGACCGGCGGCATCCACAATGGATTGCAGCAGGGCATCCTTTGACCTGGGGCTGACCGCCCTGCCGCTGGCTTCGATGGCTGCCAGCAACCGCGAAAGTTGCTCGGAGAGCTTTTCTTCGCGCACTTTCTTTACTGTGGGCATCTGCTTCCACCTCCCGGGATATACGGATGATGTAACTATCTGAAAATTGTGGAAGAACCGCAATTTGAGCATGTGCTGCGAATCCGCACACACTCAAATTGCGAACTTCCTCAAAATCTTTGGGAAAGCAGTAAGTGGAATTTCTGTACTGCAGGGCAGTACAGAAATTCCACTCTGACGATCAAGTTGTGCATTATTCTAGGGGATGGGCCGATATTCTTCCTTGCCAGCGTCGAAGGCAACTCTCAAATTGACCCGTTCAACTTTTGGCCTCTCATTTATCATCGAGTGGGCTTTTACTTCGTCGACGGCTGCACTCGGGCGAGGATTGGGCCGGGGGGTTGGACGACTGGTCAGTGAGTGCGCTTTCACCTCATCGGCAGCCGCGCTAGGGCGGGGGCTGGGCCGTGGGGTTGGCCGGGTGGTGAGCGAGTGGGCTTTTACTTCGTCGACGGCTGCACTCGGGCGGGGATTGGGCCGGGGGGTTGGACGGCTGGTCAGTGAGTGCGCTTTCACCTCATCGGCAGCCGCACTCGGGCGGGGATTGGGCCGGGGGGTTGGCCGGGTGGTCAGTGAGTGGGCTTTCACCTCGTCTGCAGCCGCGCTCGGGCGGGGGTTGGGTCGGGGGGTTGGCCGGGTGGTCAGCGAGTGGGCTTCCACTTCGTCTGCCGAACCTGTCACCAACTGATCCAGCAAGCTGCGTTCATCGTTCTTGAGGGTTGCACGCAGTGCGGAAAGTTTCTTGAGCAACCTCTTAAAAGCCTGATCTTGTTTGATGTCCATTGTAGCTTCTCCTTTTTGAATGGCTTATATCCTGGTTTGTTATGACTAAAATATATCACGTAATTGTTGGCTTATTTGTCAACTTGGCGACATAACAAGTTTAAAATTCCCATTCCTGTTCCAATTGTGCGAATGCATCCCGTTTCAGCAGCATGATGTGACCCCGTCCGGTGATGATCCAGCCCGCCCGCCGCCAGCGCCCCAGGGCTTTCGCCACCGTCTGGCGGGTCTGGCCGGTGCGTTGCGCCAGTTCCTCCTGGGATATGGTGATATAGCCTCTCCCAGGAGCTTCCTGCTCCAATTGCAGCAACAGGCGCGCCAGGCGGGCCTGGGCATCCAGGAATGCTAGCGCACTCTCACGCTCGCTGCTGCCACGCAACCGGTTGGCGGTCAATTCCAGAATGCGGCGTGCCAGAGCCGGTTCGGAATCGAGAATCCCTAGGAATGCCTGGCGGGGGAGTGCCAACAATTCTCCATCCATCCGGGCGATCGCGCTTGTCGATCGGGGCTGCCTGGTTAACAGCCCCAGTTCCCCAAAAATGTCACCCGGATGCATCTCATTGATGACCATTTCCCGGCCATCCGGACTCTCCAGTACGATGGAGACCAGTCCCGACCGCAGAAGGTAGACTTTCTCGGACGAGTCGGATTGATAAAAAACAGATTGTCCTTTTTTTATCGATGTGAATTTGCCGGCTCGCGCCAGGACCAGCAGGGAAGGCTCACTTAGGTCGCCAAAGAGCGGCATGCTTTTCAGAAAGGATTTGGCCTCAGATACAGGATAGGCAGATTGTTTCATGCCTGATATTCTTCGTGCCTTTTTACCACCACGCAGGTGAAATCATCCTGCTGGGGCATGCCCCGGCCATATGTCTGTACAGCCTGCCATAATTTTTTGCAGATGGCCTGAGCCGAAGATGCGCGCAGACCTCGCATGTAATGGTTGAGTGAATCAGGCGCAAAATCGATGCCGCGAGTGTCCTTGGTCTCACTGACACCGTCGCTGTAAAGCAGTAGGTTGCCACCAGGCGGCAGGGATATAGTTTGCTCATCGATCGGTAGGTCAACAAACAGGCCCAGCGGCTGACCGGGTGAGACTGGCACATCCACAGTATGCCCTTGCCCATCCAAAAGGAAAGGAGAGGGGTGGCCGGCGCGAGCAAAGCGGAAATCCCCATTTGTGCAATCCAGGATGCCATAAACCAGCGTGACGAACATCCCCGCAGAGTTCATCTGCAGCAGGTGCCGGTTGACATTGCGAAGCACTTGCATGGGCGACCCGCTGCGGATTGCCTCGATGCGGATAGTGCTGTAGGTGAGTGCCATGAAGAGAGCCGCAGGAACCCCCTTATCGGAGACATCCCCCACCACCAGGGCAAGCCGGTCTTTGCCCAGTTTGATATATGTATAGAAATCGCCGCCCACCGCCTGTGCAGGGATCATCAAAGCACCAAACTGGTAGCCCGGGATGGATGGCAATATCTTGGGCAGCAGGCTTTGCTGGATCTGGCCGGAAACTTCGAGCTCCTTCTCGAGTCGTTCTTTCTCGATGATCTGTGCCTGCGCGTCCTTCAGTTCATTGTAGGCTTGCCTGAGGCGCCGGTTCTTCTCTTTCAAATCCAGGATGGTGAGGTTTTCGGATTCTTCCAAACGCTGGCTAAGCAGCCGGATGATTCCATATGCCATCTTTGGCTGACGCTGCAGCAAAGCCTCCAATTCGGATTGGGGCACGTGCAGTAGGCGCAATGACGAGACTGCCCGCACACTGGCGGTATGGCAGCCATCCCGGCTGAAAAGGCTCATCTCCCCCAACAGGTTCCCGGATTCACGCAGACCCAGCCGGCGTTCTTCCGGGCTGCCAAGTGATTTTATCACTTCCACCTGCCCTTCCAGCAGGATATAGAAAATGTCGTCGGATTGGCCTTCCCGGAAAAGCACTTTGCCGGGCGGGCAGGTGGAAACGCGCAGGACCGCCTCCAGCCGCTTAATCTCCTCCACCGGAAGGGAAGCGAAGAGCGGGATACTGGAAAGGTCTGCGCGCGACATGCTAGCCTTTCTGGTCCACCGGCACGGAAAAGATTGGCACCTCGGTAGTCTTGCCTTTGAGTTGCACGAGCCCTTCCGCGTCGGTCTTTATGGAGCTGCCCAAGGCGCTTTGGGTGGTGCCATCGATCAGGATGGGCTTTCCGACCACCTTGGTGTGGCTTTCCAGCCGGGCGGCCAGGTTGACGGTATCCCCGACGCAGGTGTAGGTGGCACGGCGGGTTGTACCGGTATACCCGGCAATCACCGGGCCGGAGGCAATGCCAATGCCGATGCGTATCTCAGACTTGCCCTGAGCCAGCCGGTCGGCGTTCAGCAGCCGGATCATGTCGATCATATCCAGGGCGGCCTTGACGGCATGCGTACAATGGTCGGGTTGGGACAGGGGTGCCCCGAAAATGGCCATCAACCCATCCCCGACCATCTGGTTGACCACGCCGCCCTGGTCGCTGATGGCTTCGAACATCAGGGTGTAATAGGTGTTCAGCAATTCGATGGTCTCTGCAGGACTCTGGGATTCGGCGATGGTGGTAAAAGAGCGGATATCCGAGAACATGGCGGTGGCCTCGACGAATTTACCGCCCAGGGCAAAACCGGAGGTTTCCATGTCGGTCGCTACTTCGGAAGTGGCAAATTTGCGAATCAGTTCGCGTTGTTGATCCCGCAGGCGTTTTTTCTCCAGGCTGGCGCCGATGCGGGCCTTCAGCAGCACTGGGTTGACCGGCTTGGTCAGGTAGTCTTCAGCTCCCATCTCGATGCACCTGACCACGCTGTCCAGCTCCTCCAGGGCCGAGGTAATGATGAAGGGGATGTCGCGCAGGCCCAGATCGGAGGTGGCCTTCTCCAGCACCTGATAACCGTTCATCTCGGGCATCTCGATATCCAGTAATACCAGGTCGAAAGGCCGGGCGTGCAGCATTTCCAGGGCCTGGCGCCCGTTCTCGGCCATCTCGACTATGTGGCCCTGCTGTTCTAGACTGCGCCCCAACAGCAATCGATTGACCTTGTTATCATCCACCACCAGCAGGCGACCGATGCTGCCATTAGCCATGGCATAACTCCTCCAGCTTCCTTTTCACGACGGAATAGTCCTTCACCAGTTCCTCCACTTTTCCAGTAGCGCCTTCCAGATTTCGCTCGCGTCCCATCATTTCCAGTTCCTTTGCCTGCGCTCCAAAATCCAGGGCACCAAAGCTGTTGCTGGTGGATTTAATGGAATGGGCTGCCTGTCGGAAGAGTTCGCAATCCTGGCTGGCAAGAGCATCCTGGAGTTTGGCGAGCAGCTGCGGGGTTTCCTCAAAATAAGCCTGGGCCAGTTCGTTGATGAAATCTGCTCCCATGGATTCCTTTAGCGCTTCGAAGGTTGGCAGATCGATGACATTTGCTACACTCATTGTTCACCTTTATGGTAATGGATTCACTTTCATTAAGGCTTTGATCAGTTCATCCGGGCGGATGGGTTTGCTGACATAGTCATCCATTCCGGCTTCCAGGCACATCTCCCGGTCGCCCTGCATGGCATTGGCGGTCATGGCAATGATGGCCGGGCGCTGACCGAGCGGCCAGCGGGCGCAAATACGCCGGGAAGCTTCCAGGCCGTCCATCTCTGGCATCTGCACATCCATCAGGACCACGTCGTAAGGTTGCCGTTCGACCGATTGGACCGCTTCGAGGCCATTGGAGGCCACATCGGCGCGGTAACCCATCTGCTGCAGGAGGCGCAGGGCCAGCTTCTGGTTGACCAGAATATCTTCCGCCAGCAGGATGCGCAGCGGATGTTTTTTGGCCATCTCTGGGTCCATCTGGAGTTTGATCGGGGCGGCCTTTTTCTCTTGCACTGGTTGGTCGGCAAACAGCCCGGCGAGCGTATCGAACAGCTGGGAGGGTTTGATGGGTTTGCTGAGATAGGCTGCAAAGAGCTCAGGATCGACATCCGCCTCGCGTCGGCCGAGCGAAGAGAACAGAACCAGCGGCAGGGTCTTCGAATCCCGTTGCTTGCGGATCCTGCCGGCCAGAGTCGCTCCGTCCATGTCGGGCATGTGCATGTCCAGGATGGCCAGGTCGAATGGATCGCCACGCTTGATCCATTTTAACGCCTCGGCCGGAGTTTCACTATCGCGCGTCTGCATGCCCCAGGCTTGCAATTGCAGAGTCAGAATGCGCCGGTTGGTGAGGTTGTCGTCCACGATCAGGACGCGTTTTTCATGTAGATTAGGTTGGATGCCGCGCAGGTCACGGTGGCTTCGTTCGGGCATCTCGATTGTCTTGGTTTGGATGGTGAAGTGAAAGGCCGAGCCCTCGCCGGGGATTCCCGTGCTCTCGGCCCACATATCACCCCCCATCAGGCTGGTCAGGCGCTTGCTGATGGCCAGTCCCAGGCCGGTTCCGCCGTACTTGCGCGAGGTGGAAGAATCGGCCTGGCTGAAAGATTGGAACAGTTTTCCCGTCCGGTCAGCCGGTATGCCTATGCCGGTGTCGCGTACAATGAATTCGAGTGTCACGTTCTGTTTGACGGAAGAATCTGACAATGGAACACGGCTCACATTCACCACCACCTCGCCCTTCTCGGTGAACTTGACCGCATTGCCCAGCAGGTTGATCAGGATCTGGCGCAGGCGGGTCACATCCCCCAGAATAGCGGGCGGCACATTATTATCAATGAGATAGGCCAGGTCCAGGCCCTTTTCAACTGCCCGGGGGGTGATCAGGTCAAGTGCGCTCTCCACCACTTCGCGCAGGTCGAAGGGCTGGGTCTCGAGATCCATCTTTCCGGCTTCGATCTTGCTGAAGTCAAGGATATCGTTGATGATACCCAGCAGGGCATCACCGCTGTTGCGGATGATCTCGGCGAATTCGCGCTGGTCATTCGTCAGCTCGGTATCCAGCAGGATGCCGCTCATGCCGATGACGGCATTCATGGGGGTGCGGATCTCGTGACTCATCATGGCCAGGAAGGCGCTCTTGGAGGCATTGGCTGATTCAGCTTCCTGACGGGCAGTCTGGCTTTCGGCAAACAGGCGAGCATTCTGGATGGCGATGGCAGCCTGCCGGGAAAGTCCGACCAGGAAATCGAGCTCCGGCTGGGTGAATTCTTCGCCGCCATTGCGCCAGATCGTCATCAACCCGGTTACCTTATCACCGGCCAGCATGGGCACCACCATCATGCGCTCGGGGACTGTCTGGAGGATTGTTCCAGGAACATGCCGGGCACGAGCATCCTGGGCGGCGTTTTTTACCACCTCGGCGGCACCCCGTCGGGCAATATCGCCGATAATGCCATCGCCCAGATGGATGACATCCTGTGAAATCTGGTCGGCATCCAGCCCGACCGCAGCTATGGCGCGGAAGTCCTGACCATCCTGCTCCGGCAGGTAGACTGCGCTGGAATCGCCTTGTAAAAGCTCACGAGCACTCTCGGCAATCCGCTGTAGCACGGTCGGCAGGTCGAGGGTGGCGGAGATCTCGCGGCCCACCTCGGCAATGGCAGCCGTCTCACGCGCCCGGCGCTGGGCTTCATCCAGCAGGCGCGTTTTTTCGATAGCCACTCCTACGTTGGATGCCAGGGTGGTCAGCAGGCGCAGGTCGTCTTCATCGAAGCGGCCTTCCTGCTGGGTGCTCTGCACGCTGATCACGCCGATGGCCTGCCCGCTGGCCAGGATGGGCACGCCCAGGTAGGAGAGCGCTTCCCGGCCGGTCAGGGCCACGCCCAGTTCCTCCCGGCGGGCGCTCATATCCTGGTTGATCAGCAGCGGCTGGCAAGTTTGGATGATCTTACTGGTCAACCCCTTGCCGAGCGGCAGCGAAGGCATCTGTTCACCAAACGCGTAGAGGAAATCGATCATGTTGTTCTGCGAGTCGAGCAGGGCCACGTAGACGATATCGGCTGCGAAGGTCCGGCGCATCTGTTCGCCGGTCAGGTTAATCAGTGCATCCAGTTGGGTTGCGGAGGCCAGCGCCTGGCTGAGCGTATTGACCGTGGCCAGTTCCGCGGCGCGCTGTTCGGTCTCCTTGAGCAAGCGCTGGGTCTCGCCGAACAGACGGGCGTTCTCGAGGGCGATGCCCATGCTGCCGGCCAACGTCTGCAGCAGGCGCACATCCGATTCGGAGAAGGCGTTTTCTTGTTCGAAGTTCTGCAGGCTGAACAAACCGTTGACCTGGGTGCCCGTACCAAAGGGGACAAAGATCAAGGATTTTGGCAGGAGGGTACCTTCAATGGTCGTTAATCCAAACTGCTTGGCAACTTCCTGGCTGTTTTCGTTGATCACCACCGGCTGGCGGGTGGCAATGATATGCTTCGCCAAAGGACTGAGAGGAAGCAAAGCCTCGTCATACACCCGCTCCCCATTCTCAGAACCATATTCCAACCTGGTAAGCTGTTCGTCATGGTCGATTGACATGATAAGCATCGACTGGGCCTGGAACATGTCCCGGATCTTGTCACCGACCATGTCATAGATGGCCTGCATGTCCAGCTTGGAGGCCAAGGCTTCCTGCACGCTGTTGATGATGGCCAGTTCGGTAGCACGCTGTTCGGTCTCCTTGAGCAGACGCTGGGTCTCGTTGAAGAGGTAGGCATTATCAAGGGCTGCCCCCAGGCTGGCGGCGATGGTGGTCAGAAGGCGGACTTCCGCTTCCCCGTAGGCATTTTCCCGCTCATAATTTTCCAGTGCAATAGTGCCCAGAACATGATCGCTGCTGATGATCGGGATGCTGATCATGGACTTGCTCTGGTCCGTACCTTCAAAAGCGGTTGTATTGGTCTTTAGATAATCGGCCTGCGTGTTTAGAACAACCGGCTGGCGCGTTCTGCGAAGCATCTCAAATAAGCCATCCGGGGTTGGCGGGTCTGAATGAAGGGCGAGCCGTTTACCATGTTCGTAGATGTAAAGATAATGCATCAGGTTGACTTTTTCCTCATACCAGGTGATGGCAAGATCCGGTGAGTTAAAGACCTGGCGCAGCTTGTCGCCAACCAGATCGACAATGGCCTGGAAGTCGAGCTTGGAAGCCAGACCCTGCTGGACGCTATTGATGATGGCCAGTTCGTTGTTGCGCTGTTCGGTCTCCTTGAGCAGGCGCTGGGTCTCGTTGAATAGGCGGGCATTTTCGAGGGCCACACCCATGCTGCCAGCCACGGTCTGCAGCAGGCGAACGTCGGATTCGCTGTATGCGTCCTCGCGTTCGTAGTTCTCTAGGTCGATCTGCCCGATGACGCGATCCGAACCGATGATGGGCACCATGAGAACGGAAAGGCTCGGGTCGGTGCCAGGAATTGTTAGGGAACCGGACGCTTCCACAGCGGCCGGGTTGTTTAAGTAGACCGGCGTACGCCTTTCTTCAAACCGTCTGGAAAGATCATCACTCATCTTCTGGGGAGGCAGGGAAAGCCGCCGGCTATGTTCGTATTCGTACAGGAAGTGCAGCATTTTTGTCTGGGGCTCATACCAGCGGATGCCGATTTCACCGTTGGTGAAGATCTGGCGGAGCTTGTCGCCTACCAAGTCGATGATGGCCTGGAAATTCAGCTCGGCTGCCAGACCATGCTGGATCTCGTTGATGATGGCCAGTTCCGCCGCGCGCTGCTCGGTCTCCTTGAGCAAGCGCTGGGTCTCGGCGAAGAGCCGGGCGTTCTCGAGTGCTACACCCATACTTGAGGCAACAGTGGTCAGCAGGCGGATATCGGCTTCACTGTAGGCATTCTCGCGCTCGAAACTCTCCAGATCGATCTGGCCGAGAACGCGGTCGGAACCGATGATGGGCACCATGACCACGGATAAACTTTGATCGGTGCCAGGGACGATACCCATGCCAGATTCTGCCATCGCCGCACGAGTATTTAAGATAACAGGCTGGCGGTTTTCCATCATCTTTGATAAACTCCCTGCACGCGGGGGAGCAGAGGGAATGGAAAGCCGCTGACCATGTTCAAACTCGTAGAGGTAATGGATCAGGTTCGCCTGGGGATCGTACCAGCGGATCCCGATATCGTCGGTGTTGAGCACCTGGCGCAATTTGTCACCAACAAGATCAATGATGGCCTGGAAATTCAATTCCGCCGCCAGGCCCTGTTGGACACTGTTGATGACGGACAATTCAGCATTACGCTGCTCGGTCTCCTTTAGCAATCGCTGGGTTTCATCGAAGAGACGGGCATTTTCCAGCGAGGATCCCAGCGAAGCCGCGATGGTGGTTAATAGACGCAGTTCCGCTTCGCCGTAGGCATGTTCCCGCTCATAATTTTCCATCTGGATCGCACCGAGCACCCGGTCTGCGCTGATGATAGGGACGGAAACCCCGGATTTGCTGGTATCCGTGCCGGGGAGCGAAGGCGTGATTGCATCGCCTTCCTCCGCAGTATTCCACACCACCGGCTGCCGGTCGCGCAGGATCCTGGCTATGATGGAAACAGGATTGGGTGGCAGGGGAGCAAGGGTCAACCGTTGACCGTGTTCATAGCCGTAAAGGAAATTGACCAGATTGGTTTTTTCATCGTACCAGTTGATGTATAGATCGGGGATGTTGAAAACCTGGCGCAGCTTATCGCCCACCAAGTCCACAATGGCCTGGAAGTTCAACTCGGCTGCCAAGCCCTGCTGGATGCTGTTGATGATCTGCAGTTCCGTCGCCCGCTGTTCGGTCTCCTTGAGCAGGCGCTGGGTTTCATCGAACAGCCGGGCGTTCTCCAGGGCGGCGCCCAGCGAACCCGCGATGGTGGTAAGGAGGCGCAGTTCGGCTTCACCATAAGCATGCTCGCGCTCATAATTTTCCACTATGATAGAGCCGAGTACACGGTCACTGCTGATGATGGGAAGAAAGGCGCCGGATTTGCTGACGTCCGTACCGGGATTTACCGGTGAGAGCATATCCCCTTCTGCTGTCGTTCCAAAAACAAGGGGCTGGCGCGTTTCGGTCATCATGATAAAAGGGCCACCCGGTTGCGGCGGCCTGGGTGGCATCTGCGCCAATCTTTTATCGTGTTCGTAATTATACAGGCTGTGAACAAGATTGGTTTTTTCGTCATACCAGGTGATTCCCAGATTACCCGTGTTCAACACCTCGCGCAGTTTATCACCGACCAGGTCCACGATGGCCTGGAAGTTCAGCTCGGCTGCCAGACCCTGTTGGATGCTGTTGATGATGGCCAGTTCAGCCACACGCTGCTGCTCGGCTTCGAAGAGCCGGGCATTCTGAATGGCCACGCCCATGTTGGCCGAAAGCGTTTGCAGCAGGCGCAGGTCATTCTCCGAAAAAGCTTGTTGCTTGTAGCTGGTAACGCAGGCCACCCCCAGTACCTGCATCCCAACCACGATTGGCACCATCAGCATGGATTCTGAGATTACACCGCTGCCTTTTTCCACTTGCTCGGGAGCAAAATAGGCCCCCTGTGCCACCTGTTCTTTCAGGGTGCCAAGATGAAATGGCTGGCGCGTCTGGAGGACTTTGCTGGTCAGGCCCTTGCCAAGCGGAAAAGGCTCCATGTAATCTATGTATCCACCTTCGCCGGCGTCATATTCGTAAAGGGTATGGATCATGTTTGTCTGCGTGTTCAGCAACATGATCCCAACACCTTCTGCATGGAAGATATCCCGGACCTTGTCACCCACAATGCGGGTGACAGTTTTGACATCCAGCGTCTTGGCCATGGCCTCGCCGACGGTATTGAGGATGGCAAGTTCGTCCACGCGTTGGTTGAGAGCTTCGGTGCGTTCTGCCACCTTTTGCTCGAGGTCCTGGGTCCACTGGGCATTGTCCAGGGCCACTGCGGCCTGGTTGGCCAGCATGCCAAGCATATCCCGGTCGGTCTCGTTAAACGTGCCATAGATCGCATCCATATCCACGTACAAATAGCCGGTAACCTGGTTCTGGGCTATCAACGGCGCAATGATACGGCTGAGCCTGGCCCGGTTGGGCAAAACCAGGCTGGCTGTGCGGGTCAGGCGGGTGTGCTGGAGCTGCGCCTCGATCGTCCGCATTAATTTCCCGGCTTGCTCGCCGTGCGGCAGGTAGGATTCCGCCACTTCAAGCTTGCCGTCTTTTTCCTGGATCAACATCACCCGTTCGCCACCGCTCAATTCAGTGGCTTCTTCCACCAGGAAGGCCTGGATCTCAGCCAGGCTGTGCAGGGCATTCATGCGCAAGCCGGTGTCCGCTAGGCGCTGAAAGGGCTCTCGCAAGCCAGATTCGATTGCCAAGTGAGCGAATAGACGTTCACGCGGCAGATTTCGCTTCCGACCATCCTTGACCCAGTATTGCAGGAGTTCCCGGTTGGCTGCCACCTTGTTGAGATAGTTGCGCCGCAGTCCTTCATCACGCACACTGGCGATGCCTGCCAGCAGGAAATCATATGCCCGTTCGAGGGACTCGCGCGCGGGTTGAACATTCCCATTGGCCAGCAAGGCCTGGGTGTGGCGCCACCAAACCTCCTGCGAGTTAAAGTTATCGAGCTTGACAAATGCCTGCAGACGGTGCAATTCGGTGGCTTCACGGGTGGCCTTGAGAGCCGCCACAGGGTCGCCCTTTGCCAGATAGGCCTGCCCGAGTTGGGTGAGAATACCAATTTCTCCGGAGATCTCCGCCTGGCGGGCCATCTGTATGGCGGATTTGAAATGGCGTACCGCCGATTTTGGAGCGCCCTCCGCCAGGGCCAGGTTACCCAAACTTTGTGCCAGGCCTGTATCCATCCTTGGATCGCCGAGGGAGGCGACTAGCTGCTTGAATTCCAGCATGTGAATATGTGCCGCATCTAGGTCACCTAACACGGTTTCCATATCCACCAGGTTTCCCAATCCATACGTCAGCCCCAAATTTGTCCCCATGCCGCGATTCATATCAATCGTAGCGTTTGTCAAACGGCGGGAATGGCGATACAAGCCCAGATCGCTATAGGCAATGGAAAGATTACCAATACTAATTGCCTGGCGCTCGGCGTAACCGGCTTTCTCGAAAGCCTGCAATGCCTGCTGGAGATATCGAATATTCTCAGCAATATCCACATTTATAAGAGTATACGCATTTAATGCATTGCCGATCCCATACTGATCGCCGGCCTGTTGACAAAGTTTCAGCGCGGTCTGGGCGGCGCGGTGACCCTCTTCGACGCGACCGAGCGTGGTATAGGCATTTGCTTGTGCCCAGTAGAGACGACCTATACTTGAAATATCTCCGGCGGTTTGAAATAGCGGAATGGCTTCTTGTGCGGTTTCGATGCTGGCTGCATTATGGCCTATTCGAAATTGCGCTTCGCTCAGACGGAAGAGGCTTTCAGCGAGCAGGGCGGAATGACCTTCTTTTATGGACAAACGGGCCTGTTTTACAGCCGTATTGGCAGATTTAAGGGCGGCTGAAAGATTCCCCTGGCGCATTTGCACCAGGGCTTTACGGTTCAGCGCCTGCACCGTTAAGGAAGAGGCCTTCCTGGGTGAGGAGGCCTTCTCAGCATTCGCAAGTTTGACCATCGCTGCAGCGTCTTTGGCCGCCAGGTCGAGCTTGCCTTGGGCAATATAACTCTCGGCACGCAGGTCGAGCAGGTCCATTTGACCAGCAGGCTTGATCTTTTGCACGGCCAGCGCCTGCGTGGCAAGCTCGATCGCCCGGGCATGTTGCCCGGTCCATACTAGTTCGCGCACACGCGCGACTGTTTCAGGTATTTTTGTTTGATTGGGTGTTGGGAATTCGGGCTTTTTCTGCATGCCAATCCTTTGGTTCGATGGGAATGAACCCGGATAATTCATCCGGTGGGCGCATTGTGAAATTTACCACAGTGATTTAGTATAGCACGAAACCCGGACCAGCTAATATTTTTACCGGCAAATATTATATTCCGACCCAGTTGACCAATCGCGGGTATAATGGTTTCTTCTCTCAACTATTCACCCTTTCAACCAGTTCGAGGCAAATATGGCCAAACCTCCCTCCAGCCCGGTCTTGATCGACAAATTCTGGGAAAGTGTCCCGCCTGCCTGGCGGCAGACGCGCAGCCAGATCCGTCACAACGCGGTTGAAAAATTCAAGATGACCGAAGAGCAGTTCCAGGTATTGCGGCGCATCCGTAACGGCAGTGCCTCCGTCAGCGCCCTGGCAGATGCCAGCCAGACCAGCCGGAGCGCGGTCAGCAAGGCGGTCGAATCACTGGTGCGCCGGGGCCTGGTGGTACGCAGCCAGAACCAGCAGGATCGCCGAAACCTCCCGCTGGCGCTCACGGAAGAAGGCCAGCGTGTGATGAAGCTGATTTATGATGAAGCCGAGGCCTGGTTATCCACACGGTTTGCCCGACTTAATGCGAAAGAAACCGGCTTGCTCCTGCAGGGTCTGGATTTATTACGTTTAGCATTTGAAAAACCCTAACCCCTGCTTAATTCACTTTTTACTTCTCACGGTTCCCTGTTCTCTTCTCTCTTCTTCATGAATCATCTTTTCAAACTTCGCCTATTCCTCAAACCATATACCTGGCAAATCCTGTTAAACATAGCCTGTCTCCTGGGTGTGACCGGCTTTGCACTGGTGGTCCCGCAAATTCTCCAGAACGTGATCGACCAGGGTCTGAAAATCGGGGAGACCGCCTTCCTGATGCGTTCGGCGCTGCTCCTGGTGGGTATCGGCGCGGTTACCGCCGCTCTGAACCTGGGCCAGCGCTACCTGACCGAATGGATCGGGGATTACGTGGGATACGACCTGCGCAATGCCATGTATGACCGCATCCAATACCTGCCCTTCACCTATCACGACCACACCACCACCGGCCAGTTGATCAACCGCTGCATCGAAGACGTTCGTGCCGTCCAGTCTTTTGCGGGCGACAGCCTGGTACAGATCGTCCAACTGGTGGTGCTCTCGGTCGGCGTGGTGACCATCTTGGTCCTGCGCAATCCTTGGATGGCAGTCATCGCCCTCCTGCCGCTTGTCCCGATGGTCATGATGACCAGCGACTTCGGCGTGCGCATCACCAGGCTCTTCTATGACGTGGACAATACCCTCGGCGACCTCTCAGCCCGTTTGCAGGAGAATGTATCCGGGGCGCATGTGGTGCGCGCCTTCGCCCGGGAACCGCATGAGATCGCGCGCTTCGACCAGATCAACCGCACTTATTTCAAAGCCCGCATGAAGGTCATGGCCGAATGGGCCAAGGTCATGCCTACCACCAGCCTGCTCATAACACTGGGAACCATTCTGATCCTGATGGTTGGCGGCCCCCTGGTATTGCAAGGCAAAATGACGGTGGGAGAATTGGTGGCCTTCAACGCCTACCTGATGATGCTTTCCGGCCCGGTGCAGCAACTGGCCTGGCTGGTCAATGCCGTCGGCGAATCAGAAGCTGGAGCGCAGCGCCTGCTCGAGATTCTTGAGCATGCCCCTGAGATCCAATCCCCGGCTGGGGCTATCCGGCTCGGCAGCCTGAGCGGCCGCGTGGATTTCCGGGATGTTTCCCTGCGCTACCAGGATGAGAAAATCGATGCCTTGTCCGATATTAACCTGACCGTACCGCCGAACCAGTTGATTGCGCTGATCGGCCAGACCGGCTCCGGCAAGACTTCGCTGGTAAACCTGATCCCACGCTTTTACGATGTGAGCGAAGGCGCCGTTCTGGTGGATGGCGTGGACGTACGCCAGGCCGAACTGGTTTCCCTGCGGCGGCAGATCGGCATTGTGCTGCAAACTTCGCTGCTTTTCTCCGACAGCATCCGGGAGAATATCCGCTATGGCCGCCCGGATGCCACGGACGCGCAGGTAATTACAGCCGCCCAGGCGGCCCAGGCGCATGATTTTATTATAAATTTTGCCGAAGGCTATGATACGCTGGTCGGCGAACGCGGCGTGACCCTTTCCGGCGGCCAGCGACAGCGCATTGCGATTGCACGCGCCCTGCTAATGGACCCGCGCATCCTAATCCTGGACAACTCAACTTCCAGCGTGGACACCCAGACCGAGAAACTGATCCAGGAAGCGCTCGACCGGTTGATGGAAGGTCGCACTACTTTCGTTATCGCCCACCGCCTCGCCACTGTCAGACGGGCCGACTTGATTCTGGTCATGGCGGATGGGCGCATCGTGCAGCGCGGCCGGCATGCCGAATTGTTAAACCAGGGTGGTTTGTACCGGGAAATCTACGACCTGCAATTGAGCCAGCAAAACCAGCTCACCGCGGCTTTCCAGGAAAACGAGACACCCTTCCTCGGCGAACCGGAACGCGCCGGCCTGGAAGACCGCCTTAACGCAGATGAGGAAACCAACCTATGACCGCCATCACCCCACCCACTTACGTCACGGAGTCCGAGGAACTCTACGACAAAAGTGTCAACCCACAGACTGCCAGGCGGCTGGTGGCCTACACCCGACCCTATCTTGGCCAGGTGATCCTTTCGGCGTTCCTGATGCTGGTCGCCTCGGCCGCCTCGGTGGCCGGCCCTTATTTTGTCAAGGTTTCCATCGACAGCGGTCTCACTGCCGGAAATGCCGTGGTCTTGCGCTACACCATCCTGGCCTACCTGGTAGTCTCGGCCATCCAGTGGGTCACCAGCTACTACCGGGTCAACAGCATGGCCTGGATCGGGCAATCCGTCATCTACGACGTTCGCAAGCAGCTTTTTGCACACCTCCAGGAACTCAGCCTGGGCTTTTACAGTCGCTACTCGGTCGGACGTGTCATCACACGCGCCATTAACGATGTGGAAATACTGCGCAATTTTTAACCTGGGCATTGCTGGCCATCGCCCGGGATATTTTCACTCTGGCATTGATCATTTTCATCATGCTGGATATGGACCTGCGCCTGGCCCTGCTCACCTTCAGCGTCCTGCCGGTCATGGTGCTCATTACCATCCTCTTCCGGCGCGCTTCACGCCTGGCCTACCGCAAGGTGCGCGCGGCCATCTCCTGGGTCAACTCGGTGCTGGCCGAGAACGTAAACGGAGTCCGGGTGGTCCAGGCCTTCTCCCGGCAGAAGCAGAACCACGAACATTTCCGGGACTATGTCAACCGCTACCACCTCCAGCGCGCCATTGCAACGGCCCGCATCTCTTCTGTGTTCAGCCCCAGTGTGGATATCCTTGGCGCCATTGCCACTGGACTGGTGGTCTGGTTGGGCGGGGCGGCTGTGCTCGGTGAGAGAATCACAGCCGGCGTGCTGGTGGCTTTCATCTTGTACATCGACCGGTTCTTTGACCCCATCCGCGACCTGAGCCGCCGCTACGATGCCCTGCAATCCACCATGATCGGTTGGGAGCGCATCCTGGGCCTCCTGGATACTCCGGTGGAGGTCCGCGACACCCCAGGGGCGGAAGAATTACCTGTCCTGCGCGGCGATGTCATTTTCGAGCATGTCTCTTTCCATTACTCGGACGACCCGGCGGCCATCCTGAGCGACATTGACCTGCACATCCGCCCGGGCGAGACGGTTGCGCTGGTCGGCGAGACCGGCGCGGGAAAGACCACCCTGGTCAAACTGCTCTCGCGTTTCCACGACCCTACGGAAGGCTGCATCCGTGTAGATGGGTACGACCTGCGCGTGGTGACGCAGGCTTCCCTGCGGCAGCAAATGGGCGTGGTATTACAGGATCCGTTCCTGTTCAACGGATCGGTTATGGATAATATCCGTTTCGGGCGGCTGAAGGCCACCCAGGCTGAGGTGGAAGCCGCCGCGCAGGCGGTCGGCGCGCATGACTTCATCATCCATCTGCGCAATGGCTACGAGACTTCGGTCGAGGAAGGAGGCGTGATGCTTTCAGTGGGGCAGCGCCAGTTAATTTCATTTGCGCGGGCCCTGCTGGCCGACCCGCGTATCCTGGTTTTGGATGAGGCCACCTCCTCGGTGGATACCCAGACCGAACAGATCATCCAAAAGGCCCTGGCACGCCTGCTAAAAGGCCGCACGTCCTTCGTCATTGCCCACCGGTTGTCCACCATCACCAACGCCGACCGGATCGTGGTAATCCATGACGGTCGGATCATCGAGCAGGGCACGCATGTCGAACTGCTCGAGAAGCAGGGCATGTATTACGACCTGTATCGTACCGGCTTTCAGGAGTAATGATTCCCGACCGGACAGAAAAAAGACTTCAACACAAAGTGCACCAAGGAACACCAAGGTACACTAAGAGTGCCTGATAAAACCTCGCTCCGGGCGGCTGACTGCGCCGCCGGGGACGGCGGCAGGAGCGGATTTTGTCAGGGGTTCTAAAGAAAATAATAATCGCTTTTCCTTTGGGATACTTCGTGAAACTTCGTGCCCTTTGTGTTAAGCCTTCTTCATCCCCCAGTGGATTGCGATCGTTCCGACCATCCGGCGCTGGAAGCCGACTTCCCGGAACCCGGCCGAAATGATTCGCCCGGCCAGTTCTTCGGCGGATAAGAAAGCTTCGCTCGAAGCCGGCAGGTAGCGGTAGGCTTCACGGTCACCCGAGAACAGACCGCCGATCCATGGGATCAGGGTGCGCATGTGGAAACGCACGAACGGGCTCAGGATGCCGCTGCGCGGGCGGGTTGTTTCCAGGATGAGCATGCGCCCGCCCGGTTTCAGCACGCGAAATTGTTCCTTCAGGACCGCATCCAGGTTGCCCACGTTACGCATAAGAAACCCGGAAACCACCGCCTCGAAGGTCCCGCCGCGAAACGGCAGTTGCAGGGCATCCGCATTCAGCCAGGGCAGCCGGCCGGATTTTTGCCCTGCCAGCATCATTGCCATGCTGAAATCCGCTTCCACCAGGCGGAGTTCCGGCTGCTGGCGCAGCGCTTCCCGCCCCAGGTCACCGGTGCCGGCGCCCAGGTCCAGCAGCGCATCGCCGGGGCTCAGCTTCAGCCGTCGAATGGCTTCCCTGCGCCATCGGATATCCTGCCCGGCGGTCATCAGCCGGTTCATCAGGTTATAGCGCCTGGCAATGCTTTCGAAAACGATCTTGACGTACCTGGCACGCGCATCGCCGGTTAATTGGCTCATCCTGCTCCTTATTTGTCCGGATTATAATCAGTAGACTGCGAAATTGTATCGAAACCGTTGTAACGACTTCCCTGCAGAATTTGCAGGGCTGCATAGCATTCAGATTATTCTAAATGTGCAACGTTGGAAAAACAAACAGCATGATCCGCCAATTTACGCTAATCTTCACTAATTGTTTTTTTGTTCACGCAGACCTGTGCCACACATTGGCATGAGTGAAGATTAGAAAATAATAATGCCTCTTAATTATGAACCCTGAAATCGCCCTCTCCAAGCGGTTCCATGTCTGGTGGCTGGCCATCCGCCCGCGCACTCTGCCGGCCGCCGCGGCCGGTGTGTTTACCGGATGTGCCTTAACTCTGCATGACCATACTTTCCGCCTACTCCCCGCCGTGGCGGCGCTGCTAGTTGCATTGCTCCTGCAAATCGGGAGCAACCTGGCCAATGACGCTTTCGATTACGAGCGCGGCGCCGATTCCGCCCGCAGCGCAGGTCCATTACGCGTCACCCAGTCCGGGCTGCTTACCACTGCGCAAGTCAAAACAGGCATGTTGTGCGTGTTCGCGCTGGCCGGGCTGTTTGGCTTGTACCTGGCGTTCGAAGCAGGCTGGATCGTGCTTCTGATCGGTCTGGCGGCCATCCTTTCAGCCATTGCCTATACCGGCGGGCCTTTCCCGCTGGGCTATTACGGTTTAGGCGACTTGTTCGTTTTCCTGTTCTTTGGGCTGGCTTGTGTGGCAGGCACCTACTTCGTCCAGGCCGGGAAGGTCAGCCTGGCTGCCTGGTGCATGTCGCTGCCCCTGGGCCTGATCATCGTTGGCATCCTGGTGGTCAACAACCTGCGGGACCTGCCGACCGACCTCCTGGCCGGAAAACATACCCTGGCGGTGCTGCTGGGTGGTCGTTTCGCCAGAGGTGAGTATCTTGCCTGCCTGTTGGTGGCATTCCTGTGCCTGCCCGTTTTTTGCTACCTGCAGTTGCTACCCTGGGAGGCATTGCTTGCCTGGCTGGCGCTCCCGCTGGCCTGGAAATGGGCCCGGGTGGTTTTATCGCAAACCGGCAAGGCGTTAAATGCGGCTTTGGGCGGAACCGGGCAGCTGGCCCTGGCTTATAGCCTGCTTTTTCTACTGGGAATGCTGCTGGCCGGATAAGACAAGCTCATGGAATCCCTATCCAATTATTTCCACCAGTTCAGCCGGGAGACGCTTTCCTCCCTGCATGTGCGCAATTACCGCCTGTATTACATCGGGCAGATCATTTCCACTTCCGGCACCTTCATGCAGAACATTGCCCAGGCTTGGTTGGTACTCAAGCTGACCAATTCCGGCACCGCCCTCGGCATCACCACTGCCCTGCAATATCTGCCCATCCTGATCCTGGGCCCGTACGGCGGTGTCATCGCCGACCGCATTTCCAAGCGAAAAATCCTTTACCTGACCCAGTCCATCTCAGGCCTGTTGGCCCTTAGCCTGGGCGTGCTGGTGGCAACCGGAGTGGTACAGGTCTGGACGGTCTACATCCTGGCCTTCAGCCTGGGCATGGTGAATGTTTTCGACAACCCCACCCGCCAGACTTTTTACATGGAATTGGTCGGTCCCGAACACCTGCGTAACGCGGTTACGTTGTATTCCACGCTGGTCAACCTGGCCCGCATCATCGGACCGGCGATTGCCGCGGCGGTGATTGCCGCTTTTGGGCTGGCGCCCTGTTTCATCATTAACGGGATTTCCTTCGCAGCCGTGGTGATCATGCTGGCCATGCTGCACACGGATGAATTGTTCATCACCCCACCGGTACCGCCTGCAAAGGGTCAGCTGGTCGCGGGATTCAAGTATGTCATCTCGACGCCCGTGCTGGGTTCCACCCTGTTGATGATGGCCATCATAGGGACGCTCACGTATGAGTTCCAGGTCAGCCTGCCTCTGCTTGCCCAGTTCACCTTCAATGGGAATGCCGGCAGTTACGCGTTCCTGACCGCTTCGATGGGGGTCGGGGCGGCCTGCGGTGGGATCCTCTTTGCCAGCCGGAAAGGAGTTGTTCCTTACAAGCTGGTCAGCGCAGCCCTGCTGTTCGGGCTGGCGGTGCTGGCGGCGGCTTTCATGCCGATCATTCACCTCGCCGGGCTGGCCATGGTAGCCGTGGGCATCTGTTCGATCAACTTCTCCTCGCTCGGCAACAGCGTTCTGCAACTGCACAGTTCGCCACAGATGCGCGGCCGGGTCATGTCGTTCTGGTCGGTGGCCTTCCTGGGCTCCACCACTATCGGCGGGCCGATTGTTGGTTGGTTTGCCGAAGTGGCCGGGGCGCGCTGGGGTCTGGCGCTGGGCGGGCTGGCCGCCCTGGTCGCAGCTGCCCTGGGTGTCTTCACTTTGCGGAATCTGCCCTCCGGTGATCCGGTTACGCAGGATGAGCACGGAACGTAGTATTTCCGCGCAGTATGAACAATGCAATGATTTATCTCCGCTACTCTTTGCCAGTTGTCACGAAAAAATGGATTAGTGGAGATTAGTGTGGATTAGCGGATAATATTGGTTTCTTGGTGCCCCCTTTTTATTTCAGGATTGCCCTTCAGGGCAGGGGGGCAGATTGCTTATCCAGCGCTTGCACCTCGGCTGCCTCCAGCCGCCAACCCATCGCTCCCGCATTCTGAGTCGCTTGAGCCGGATTCTTTGCTCCTGGGATGGGCAGCGCCCCCTTGCACATTATCCAGTTCAGTGCCACTTGCGCCGGCGTCTTGCCGTGATTGCGGGCAAGCTCGCCCAGCAGCTCGATCAGTGGGCTGACCTGCATCAAGTCCGCTGGTCGCACCAGCCTTCCGTGAAGCACCGCCGGCAGATCCTCCGGCTTGTATTTCCCGGTCAGCAACCCGTAGCCCAGCGGACGGTACGCCACCAACGCCACGCCCAATTCCCGGCAAGTTTCCAGCAGGCCGTTGCGCTCGACCGATCGATTTAGCAGGCTGTATTCCACCTGGTTGCTGGCCAGTGGGATGCCTTGCCTCGCAAGGATAGCCTGTGCCCGGCGTGTCTGCTGGGCGTTGCAGTTGGAGATGCCGACCGCGCGCGCCAACCCGGCCTGCTGCACATCTGCCAACGCCTCCACCCAGGTTTCCAGCGGTACCAACGGGATCGGGAAATGGAGGATATACAGTTCCACCCAGGGAACTCCCAACCGCCCCAGGCTGGCATGCAAGCCCGCTGCCAGGCTGGACCTGGTCAGGCGCCAGGGGTAGGGGAAGAACTTGGTGGCCAATACCACTTCCGCCCGGTGGTCCGGCAGCAGCCGCCCGAGCGTTTTCTCGGAGCCGCCAAAGTTATATACTTCGGCCGTGTCGATAAAATTGATCCCCCCTGTCAGGGCAGCTTCCAACACCGGCTGCCGGGCAGGATCAGGCCGCCGGCTGAAACCCCAGGCATTCGTGCCCATGCCCAGCGGGCTGACACGCAGGTCGCTTGCGCCCAATGAGATACGTTCGGAGGTAGTATCACTCACTTCCGCCAATCCTTTCTTCCACCAGTGATGAACGAGGTTAGCAAACTATCCGGCCCTGAATAGCCATTTGCCCAACGTTCATCAGGCTAAAAAGGTTTACCCCTTTTCACGGTACATCCGCAGGGTATCACCGGATCAATAAATCATCATACTCTTTTCCCTAAGACCTGCAAAGGGATTGCATCAGGCATGGCAGGGCTTTCTGAAAGTTCAACGGCGATAAATCCCATTTGTTCTCACTTGACAAAAAAATCTACATGCTCTATAATGCAACCGGTTGCATAAATAAAGGTGGATGCGTGAGAAAATGAAAGAGAAATCCGTTCAAACCATCTCTGATATCGCCCGGTTATGTTCAGTCTCGAAATCGACTGTGTCACGGGCTTTGAACGACAGCCCGTTGATCAGTGCCGGGACGAAAGAGCGGATTCACTCGGTTGCCAAAGAGCACAATTTTCAGATCAACATTCCGGCCAGGTGTCTCAGTCTGCAGCGCAGCCGCACGCTTGGTTTTGTTGTGAATGCGCACCAAACCAAGAATGTGTTTTCTTTGGAAGACCTGTTCGTTTTAGAGATCCTTGGGGCAATCTCCAGCACCTTATCAACCCGTCATTACGATTTGCTCGTGGCAAATGTCGACCCCCAGGACCCCGACTGGCCGCACCAATACCTGGATACCTGCCGGGTGGATGGGTTCATCCTGCTGACCTCCACACGCAAGCAATTCCACATTCAAACCCTAGTGGAGATGGAAGCCCCGTTCATTGTGTGGAATAATGTGTGTCTGCCCGACGGCACCTATTGTTCCGTGAGCACCGATAATTTTAACGGCGGCAAGCTGGCTGCCTTGCATCTCTTGCAAACTGGTAGACGACGGATTGCCTTCATTGGAGGGCCGGATTATGAATACGAGACACAGCGGCGCTATGATGGGTATGCAGCAGCCTTGGAAGAAAACGGGCTGGCGGTCGACCTGGCCCTGGTCACCTACGGCCATTGGACCAGCGACTCCGCCGCAGGGCAAATGAAACAATTGCTGGAAAACGTGCCGGACCTGGACGGAGTGTTTGCGAACAGCGATCTTATGGCTGCCGGGGCGATAAACGTCCTGCACGAAAACGGCCGGCGAGTGCCTCAGGATGTCGGTGTGGTGGGGTACGATGACCTGTCAATCGCGAAGTTCAACAGCCCGCCCCTGACGACGATCAGCCAGAACCTGCCCCTAGTGGGCCAATTGTTGGCTCAAAACCTGATTCAGAAAATCGAGACAGGAGTGGTGACCACCGTGACCATTCCGGCAGAATTGGTGGTCAGGGGATCGACTTAATTTTTTTTGACTGTGCTTGCAACCGGTTGCAATTGTGCCTGGAGCAAATTCTTTTTAGCAATATTTGCAGCCGGTTGCAAATGTCTCTTCGAAAAGAAAGGAAATATAAAATGACTAACCAAACTATTACTCGTGAATTACGTGGACCCTGCGGTAAAGGCTATGAAAAGGTTTATACCTGGCAGCGCAATCTCCCTGCCAGTGTGGATGAACTGGAAGAATGTAAGAAACGTGCTACCATATGGGAAATCCTTTTCACACCGCCCTGGCGGAAAAAAGATGGCGGGCACGCTGGCGCCGAAATGCAGCCCTTCGTGGTGTATATGCCAGGCGGAAGCTATACAGTGGCAGACAATCACCGCAGCCTCGCCGCTGCCTGTCACGCCGGCCCCGTCTCCAGTCAAACCGAGCTATGGCAGAACACCCTCCGCTGATCTGCGGATCGCAAATCCGCCAGTTCTTCCCTTGCGGGACTATTTTTTCAGGCCGTTCGCAGGGGTCATCAATAAGGCCAAATAGATTCGGAGGTCACTACTTCAGGTAACCTCCGAATTCGTTTTAAGTGCAACTCGGCCGTAATGATAAGGTTAATACCAGTCTGCCAGCGCGGCTCCCATGGCGACGAAAGTCCCGCCCCTGCTCGGCGGGCGGATTCGCAAATCGTTCCCGCCCAGGAATACCTGTTCGTGGATGGGTGAGCTCATTTCAGCATGTTCCTTGCCATACAAAAAGGGATAGACGGAAGAACAGGATTTCCCTCCCCGGAATGTTTGTCTGGCAGTGTTTATCCGGCCGAATACCGTTTCTTTCCGGAATAATTGTCGTTTCAGGGTGATTGAGACTCGGCAATAGGGAAGGGGGCGACCTGCTGATTGTCCATTCTATTTGTGATAAAAAGCACTTGTTTATCCTGCAATGGCTCGTAAAATCATTATTTAACTAAATATTACCGATTTGTCATGGAGACAAAACGGAGGCAGCTTTCGTCTAATTGTCAACATCGAGGAGGCGCCGGATGAGTTCGCAGACTGGCAAGGCTCGCATTGGAGTGTACGTCTGCCAATGCGGCACAAACATTGCAGGCATAGTGGATGTCGACAGGGTGGTTAAATTTGCTGCGCAACTCGATGGTGTGGTGGTTTCCCGTGTTTACACTTACATGTGCTCAGACCCAGGTCAGGCGCTCATCAAGGAGGATATACAGAGCGAGAACCTCGATCGGGTTGTGGTGGCTTCCTGTTCGCCGTTGATGCATGAAGGCACTTTTCGCCGGGCCTGCGCCGAATCCGGGTTGAATCCTTATCTGTTCCAGATGACCAATATCCGCGAGCATTGCGCGTGGGTGACGGACGACCCGGTGGTCGCGACGGAAAAAGCCGAGGAGTTGGTGGCGGCGGCTGTCCGGCGCGTCCGTTGGCAAATTCCACTGGAGACCCGCCAGGTGGAAGTGAAACAGTCTGCCATGGTAGTTGGAGCCGGGATTGCAGGGATCGAGGCCGCCCTGCGCCTGGCGGATTCGGGGAAAAAGGTCTATCTGGTCGAACGCGAACCCTCCATTGGCGGGCACATGGCCCGCCTGTATAAAACATTTCCAACGCTTGACTGTGCGGCTTGAATACTTACACCAAAAATGGTGTCCGTGGGACGCCACCCCAACATAAACTTGATGAGCTATAGCGAAGTCGAGCAGGTCAGCGGGTATGTGGGCAACTTTACGGTAACGGTACGCCGCAAGCCGCGTTACGTTGACGAGAAACTATGTACCAGCTGCGGTACGTGCATTGAAAAATGTCCATGGAAGAAAATCCCCTCCGAGTTCGACCTGGGCCTGGGCAAGCGCGCCGCCATCTACACCCCCTTCCCGCAGGCAGTGCCACGCATCCCGGTCATTGATACGGTAAATTGTGCTTATTTTAAAAATGGCAAATGCAAGGCCTGTGAAAAATTCTGCACTGTTGGGGCGATTGATTTTGAGCAAAAGGAACGACACGAACAGATCGAAGTGGGGACCATCATTCTGGCCACAGGTTTCCACGACTTCGAGCCGCAGAATACCCCGCAATACGGCTATGGCAGCCTCCCGAATGTGGTAACCGGCATGGAAATGGAACGGATGATCAACACCGGAGGACCGACGAGCGGCAAGGTATTATTAAAGGACGGTTCCAAGCCTAAAAAGGTGGCAATCCTGCACTGTGTGGGTTCGCGCGGCAAGGAGCACGAATATTGTTCGCGCGTTTGCTGCATGTTTTCGCTCAAGCTGGCGACCCTGGTGCGCGAATATGTGGATGCCGAGGTGGTTGAATTCTACCGGGACATGCGCAGCTTCGGCAAAGGCTATGAGGATTTCTTTCACCGGGCGGAAGACCACGGCGTTCAATTTGTCCGCTTTGAAGGCGATCTGCGCGTCGAGGCGAGGGGAACTGGCTTGGCGGTCCTAGCCACAGATGTGTACACCGGCAAGAGTTCTGAAACAGCGGTCGACATGGTGATTCTTTCCACAGGAATGGAAGCCCAACCCGACCAGCATGCCCTGGGTGCCATGTTTGGGGTCAGCCGCAGCCCGGATGGTTTCTTCCTGGAGAAACACCCAAAGCTGGCCCCGGTGGAGACCACCACAGATGGCGTTTTCCTGGCCGGAACGTGCCAGGGACCCAAGGATATCCCCGACAGCGTTGCCCAGGGTGGCGCGGCTGCCTCGGTGGCGCTTTCCCTGATGGATCACGGCTGGGTGGAATTGGAACCCTTCACCGCTTTCATCGAGGCGGAAAAATGTGGCGACTGCCGCACTTGCGAGGGGCTGTGCCCATACGGCGCGGTCACACAGGTGGAGTGGCAGGGAAAAATGGTGGCACAGGTTAACGAGGTATTGTGCAAGGGCTGTGGGGCGTGCGTGGCAGCCTGCCCGGCTGGCGCGGCAACGCAGTATGGATTTTCCAATAACCAGGTATTGGCAGAGATCGAGGGTATTCTGGATTCCGCACAGGCGATCCGCAGGCTCTCCGAAGAGAATGCGGTCCCCATCAGGGAGACGGCATGAATCTTTCCAAGATCAAGACCGGTGTGTACATCTGTCACTGTGGTACGAACATCGCCACCACAGTGGATGTGGCCGCAGTGGCGCAGTTCGCCCGCGAGCTGGAAGGTGTGGTTATCAGCCGGGACTATGCTTACATGTGCTCCGACCCTGGCCAGAACCTGATCAAACAGGATATCAAGGATCTCGGCCTGAACCGGGTGGTCGTGGCCTCCTGCACCCCTCTGATGCACGAACCGACCTTCCGCCGGGCATGTGCCGAGGCCGGGCTTAACCCCTTCTTCTTTCAAATGGCTAATATCCGTGAACATTGTTCATGGGTGGTGAATGACCGGCAGCAGGCCACCGAAAAGGCTTGTGCGCTGGTGGCCGCGTCGGTGCAGCGGGTTCATTACCAAACTCCGCTGGAGATGCGCCAGGTGCAAATGACCCCCGCCACGCTGGTGGTAGGCGGCGGGATCGCCGGAATCGAAGCGGCGCTCAAACTTGCCGATGCCGGGAAGCAGGTCTATCTGGTGGAACGGGAGACCAGCATTGGCGGGCACATGGCCCAACTTTACAAGACCTTTCCGACGCTCGACTGTTCTGCCTGAATACTCTCACCGAAAATGGTGTCCGTGGGACGCCACCCAAACATACACCTGCTGGCCTACAGCGAGGTTGAATCCGTCTCAGGCTATGTCGGCAATTACCAGGTGAAGGTACATCGCAAGCCGCGCTACGTGGATGAAGCCAAGTGCACTGGTTGTGGGAACTGTGTCACTGTATGTCCCGTGGAAGTCAGCAACGAGTTCGACCATGGCCTGTCCAAGCGAAAAGCGGCTTATCGTTTTTCCGCCCAGTCCGTACCGGGTGCTTATGCGATTGACAAAAAAGGCGTGGCTCCCTGCCGGGCCGCCTGTCCGACCGATCAACGCGCCATGGGCTACATCGCCCTCGTCAAGCAAAAGCGCTATGCAGACGCCTATTGGGCCATCCGGCGCGAACACCCGTTTCCGTCGGTGTGCGGCCGGGTCTGCAACCGCAACTGCGAGGCAGCTTGTAGTCGCGGCAAAGTGGACGAACCGGTCAACATCATGGGCATCAAGCGTTTCGTGGCGGATTGGGCCTACCAGCACCGAGATGAACTACCGAATATGCGCGATAAATCCATCGTTGGTACGCCCTTTCAGCACAACCCGCCGCCGACCGGATGGAAAGTGGCAATTATCGGAGCCGGACCAGCCGGTCTGACCGCCGGGCTGGACCTGGTACGCCTGGGGCATAAGGTCAAAGTCTTTGATTCCCTGCCGGTGGCTGGCGGGATGATCCGGGTCGGCATTCCACCGCACCGCCTGCCGTACGAACGGATGGATTGGGAGATCCAGCAGGTGCTCGACGAAGGGGTGGAGCTGCAGCTCAATACGAAGATCGAAGACGTGCCTGGCCTGCTCCTCAAGAGCGACGCCGCCGGACGAACGGACGGCGGTCCTTACGACGCGGTGTTGATCGCAACCGGCGCCCACGTGGCCAAGAAAGTGGACATTCCTGGCAACGAACACCCTGATAACTGGCTCAGCCTGGACTTCCTTAAGAAGGTCTGTCTGGGGAATCCGCCCGACCTGTGCGGCCACAAAGTGGCAGTGATCGGCGGAGGCAACGTGGCCCTGGACTGCGCCCGTTCGGCGGTGAGGGTTGGGGCGGAAGAGGTGCGCATGGTCTTCCGCAAACCGAAAGGTGAGATGACCGGCTTTGAATGGGAGGTCGCGATAGCCGAGGAAGAGGGCGTGCAGATGTGCGGTTCAACCCTCTTCAAGGAAATCGTTGTAGCCGACAACCGGATCATTGGCGTCAAATGCGTGCGTACCGAATACCATGGCTATGATCAGAATGGTCGCATCCTGATCTACGAGCTGCCTGGAACGGACCAGGTTCTCCCGGCTGACATCGTAATGTGGGCTACCGGCCAGGGCTGCGACCTGTCCTTCCTGCCTGAGGATGGTTCCATTCGACCTGCCAAAGCCGGCATCGATTCGGACGGCGATATGATGACCAGCCTGAAAGGTGTCTTCGTGGCCGGGGATGTGCACAAGGGTTCCACTTTCTATGTGGTGGACGCCATCGGCGAGGGCCATCATGTGGCGCGCTGCATGGACCGCTTCCTGCGCGGGGCGGAGGGTATCCCTGAACCGCACCTGCCTCCGACAGTCGAACTGGAGGCGGAGGAAGTACACCGGCGCATCCGGGACGGGGAAGCCTCCAGCCAGGGGCGCGTGCCCATTACGTGCATCCCCCTTGAGCAGCGCCGTAATAATTTCAAAGAAGTGGATATGACGTTGACCGAAGAGCAGGCACTGATCGAGGCGGAACGGTGCGTGCGCTGTGGGGAGTGCGCAGAATGCCTGGAATGCGTGGCTGCCTGTGACCGAGGGGCGATCGACCACAATATGCAGGCGCATGTGGACGAGATCACCGTTGGGACGATCATCCTGGCGACGGGCTTCAGTGATTTCGATGCAGCCCGCATCCCAGCGCTTAATTATGGGAAATTGGATAACATCCTGACCGCCCCGGAGTTCGAACGCATGGTCAATGCCAGCGGGCCGACGGGCGGAAAAATCACACTGAAGAACGGCAAGCCGCCAGGCTCGGTGGCTGTTCTGCACTGCATCGGCAGCCGCGACAGCAATTACAACGACTATTGCTCACGCGCCTGCTGTATGTACTCCCTCAAGATCTCCCAACTGGTGCATGAATACACCGGCGCGGAGGTCTACGAGGTTTATCGCGACATCCGCTCCTTCGGTAAAGGCTACGAGGAATTCTTCAACCGGACCAGCGACATGGGTGTGCGTTTTTACCACGGGCGGGTTCGTTCGATCGAAGCACAGGATGGCAAGCTGCGGGTGAACTGGGCGGAACCCTTCCATGGCCAACCCGGGCAGGTGCTGGTGGACATGGTCGTGCTTTCGACCGGCTTCGAGCCGCGCCCCGATACGGGCAAGGTGGCGGCGACGTTCGGGATCGGGCGCAGCCGGGACGGGTTCTTCCTGGAACGTCACCCCAAACTGGCGCCGGTGGAAACCGCCAGCCAGGGTATCTACCTGGCGGGCGCCTGCCAATTCCCCAAGGATATTCCCGATAGCGTGGCCCAGGCCGGTGCGGCCGCTGCCGCGGCGCTCTCGCTGATGGACCAGGGCAGCATCGAACTCGATCCCTCCATCGCGGCAGTGGATGCGTTGCGCTGCGCCGGGTGTGGGCAGTGCGTGGCTGCCTGCCCGTACCAGGCCATCGAACTGGAACAAGGCTGCGCCAAAGTCAACGGCTACCTGTGCAAGGGTTGCGGAACCTGCGCGGCGACCTGCCCGAACAAGGCCATGTCCCTGATCAACTTCGACGACCGTGAGTTGGTGGCAGAAATTATCGGCGCCTTGTCAACCTTATCCGTCCCGGAGATGTCATGAGCTTCGAGCCAAAGATCATTGCCTTCCTGTGCACTTGGTGCTCCTACACGGGCGCAGACTCGGCGGGCATTGCGCGGGTGAAGTCTCCGGCGAATATTCGTGCCATCCGCGTGCCCTGCTCGGGGCGTGTTTCCCCCGAACTGGTGATGCGCGCATTCGACCAGGGCTCGGACGGCGTGCTGGTGCTGGGCTGCCATATCGGCGAATGTCATTACGACAGCGGCAACCACCGCGCCGCCAAGCGCCTGCCGATCCTGCAATCCCTGTTGGCCTTTATAGGGCTGGACCCCCAGCGCTTGCGGCTGGATTGGGTCTCCGCTTCCGAAGGGGAACGCTTTGCACGGATTGCGACAGAATTCTCTGATTCGATCCGGGGATTGGGTCCGGCGCTCTGGAGAGTGCCGACAGAGGCGCGGCCGGGCATGGGGGAGGCTTTCAGCGTGGGCCACGCGACCATCCCTTATCCGCCAACGGATTTTGCCGTCAAGACCGAGGCCATCCGCAACAAGGCAAAGGAACTGCTGGAAAGCGGCCAGGTTGGCTGTGTGATCGGATATGAACTCGGACCCCGCCAACGGACCCGGCCGGCGTTTATATATTCCCCCGAGGATACCGACCGGCTGGTATGGAATGAAGACTGCAGTAATAATCTTACTGCTTACCTGCCCGCCAAGCTGAAACAGCAAACCCCTGCGCAACCTGCCGCGGCGGTGGCGGTGATCGTCAAACCCTGCGACAGCCGGACAATCAACGTGCAACTGGCCGAGAACCAGTATGTGCGCAAGCTGGTGCATGTGATCGGGCTGACCTGCGAGGGAATGCGGGACAAGCAAGGAAACATGCAAGCACGCTGCATCACCTGCCAGGAGGCCGCGCCGGTGGTCAGCGATACCCTCATCGCGGGCGATACCTCCGGCTTCATTCCGCGGTCTTCCAGCCCCACCGAAGAGACGCTAGTGGAAATGGAGAATGTAACTCCGGCCGAACGCCTGGAATTCTGGCTGAGCCAATTCGACCGCTGCATCCGCTGCTACGCCTGCCGGCAGGCCTGCCCGCTGTGCAACTGCCCGACCTGCCTGTATGAACGGGATGATTCGACCTGGGTTGGGCTGGGAATCGGCCTGAACGAAAAGCGCACCTTCCACCTGGGGCGCGCCTATCACCTGGCCGGACGCTGTGTGGGCTGCAATGCCTGCGAACAAGCCTGCCCGGTAAACCTTCCGATCAGCCTACTCAACCAGAAACTGGCCGCTGAGATTGAGAAGGCCTTTGGCTTCCGTGCCGGGGCGGCGGTGGCCTCTTCGCCGATCGTCACGGTCCTGTCAGGCGAGTACAAGGAAGAGTGAGATGAAAAAAACCAACGTTGACGAGAAAAGTTGGCTTATCTCACAGGCCGAATTGGAAGCCTGGCTGGACAGTATTTCCAACGCGCGCACCCTGATTGCACCGCGGCAGGTATCCGGAACGGTCTTATACCGCCCGGTCGCCAGGATCGATGAAATTGCCTGGGGTGAAGGGACGCTCGGGTCGCCGCTTGCCTCCCAACGCCCTCTGCTATCGGTCAAGGAGATATTCTTTCCACCGACGGAGCAGTTATTCAAGATACAAAAAACGGGACAGGAAATTCACCTGGAGGAGTCTTATCCAGATTGGGAAACCGTCGTTTTTGGAGTCCGTCCGTGTGATGCGCGCGGTATCAAATTGCTGGATGCCCTCTTTCTGGAAACCAATCCGGTCGACGCTTTCTATGCCCGCAGGAGGGCAAATACGACCCTGATCGGCCTGGCCTGCTCAGAAATGGGTCCCACCTGTTTTTGCACCTCGGTGGACGGTGCGCCGGATGATGCCCAGGATGTGGACATCCTGCTTACCAGGACGGAGGCGGGCTACCTGGCGAAGGCCGTAACCGAGAGAGGGCGTTTTCTCATCCCGGCGGGCGAGTGGAAGGAAACAACCGAACGCCCATCAGCACCAACGTTCAAGGAAGAATTCCCGTCTGTTGATAATGGGAAATGGCCGGAGCATTTCAACGATGCGTACTGGACCCACATGTCGGAACGCTGCCTTTCCTGCCGGGCCTGCGCCTACGTTTGCCCCACCTGCCACTGCTTTGCCATCCGGGATGAGATGATCAGTCCGGGTGAGTTCGAACGCATCCGGTGCTGGGACAGCTGCGCCGGGGAAAATTACCGGCGGCTGGCCGGTGGACACCGGGGGCGGCCGGAAAAAGCCGAACGACTGCGCAACCGCTTCTTCTGCAAGTTCTACTATTTTCCGGAACAGACCGGGCTTGGAAATACTTCTGCCTGCACCGGCTGCGGCCGCTGCATCGATGTCTGTCCTGTGGGGGTGGATATCACAGAATTACTGCAGGACCTGGGGAGGCCGGCATGAACCCCAACCCGTTTATGCCATTTCTTGGCAGACTGGTCGAAGTGCGTGACCTTGCCACTGAGATCAAACTCTTCCGCGTGGAGATGCAGGACGGCGGCGGGGCGGCTTTCCAAAGCTTCCAGCCCGGACAGTTTGTATTCGTCTCGGCGTTTGGCCTGGGGGAAGCCCCGTTCGGGATCGCCAACGCAGCCGGCCGAGGTCCGCTGGTGGATTTCGCGGTGGCACGCCTGGGCTCGGTGACGACCGGCTTGCACGAGCTGGACGTGGGCGACCAGTTGGGCATGCGCGGCCCGCTGGGTAATTCCTTCCCGATGGATAAATTCAAGGGCAGGAACCTGGTCGTGCTCGGCGGGGGGATCGGGGGTGCGCCGCTGCGGCCGGTCATCCAGCACGTACTGGATCACCGCGGTGATTACGGGAAACTTACCATCCTGTGGGCGGCCCGGCTGCCCTCCCTGCTGATATTCACCGACGAATATGCGGAGTGGCAGGCTGCCCCGGATACCGAATTGCACCTGACGGTGGACAGGCCCGAGGCTGGCTGGGGACATGCGGTCGGGTTGATCACGCAACTGCTGGAGAAGGTAAATCCTTGCACGGAGAATGCCATCGCAGTCACCTGTGGCCCGCCGGTCATGATCCGGAATGTCACCAAGATGCTGGCAGGTTTGGGTTTTGCTCCCGAAGACAGCTTTGTCACGCTGGAGGCGCGCATGCACTGCGGATTGGGGAAATGCGGGCGCTGCAACCTGGGCGAAAAACTGGTCTGCGTGGATGGGCCGGTCTTCAGCATGGCCGAAGTGGGGAATTTGCTGGAAGCGTACTGAAGGAGGAAAATACCCCCACGTTGGCATGAAAGCTACTGCGTTCTTTGGGTAAGAAATGGGGAGCGCGGGCAAGAAATGTGAAAACGATAGGAACGATAGCAGGGGATATATTTAAGGTTGGAAGAACTCCAATAACTGGTAGCTAGGAATCCAATCAATAATTAGACTTCCGAAATTTTTAAAACTTCGAAATTCTGGAACCTGGATGCCCATACCTATCCCGCCTGGAGTTCGCATGGTAATCAATTACCGTGCTGTGATAAACGCCCGTTGAAACGGGCTTGCTGGATTTATCTGGCGTGCTTACCAGCCTAGCGAGTTTTAGTCAGCCGGTAGTTGTTGGTCGCCGCACCGGACAGGTTATTTGCATGGGCAGTCAAAGGGTGACCAGGGTTAGGTAAGCTTTTTTGTAAATTACCGAATAATTCCCTTTAGTATTAAAACGCTCAGGCAGGACCATTTAAATGATATATGGAGATTGAAAACATGTTCAATCAAGAGGCTCTCATTCCATTAAAGAAAGCGAACCAGAATTTTATCGGAGTTATTCTCCTGCTAGCAGATGAACTATTCTTGACTTCCATGGACGGAAGGGCACCCCGGGACGTGCTTGCGCACCTGATCGGCTGGAACCACCTGATGATCGAGGCTTCCTCCTCCATCCTGGCAGGGCAGGCGCCGGATTACTATGTCGACACACCCAACGATTACAGCACCATCAATGCGGGCTTCACCGTGAAATACTCGTCCAACTCGAAACAAGAACTGCTCTCGGAACTCCGCTCTACGCTGGCAAATTTTGAGGCATTTATCCTGGCCTTACCGGAGGAAGAAATGCTGGCAGATCACGGCGTCCGCCATTACAGCGGTAGTCCTACCACGGTTAGCAAAATTAATGCCTCCCTGGCGGGTGATTATGAAAGTCATCCCAATCAAATAACAGAGTGGTTGAACCAGAAAGAAGCCCATTAAAACAACATAACAAAACATGCCGGATACTTTTGGAAGAATACCAGATAAGTGTGGCCGGTAGATCGCTTATTTGCGAGACTTCCGAAGTTTTTAAAACTTCGGAAGTCTGGAATCTGTAAAACTGCACATGGCCTGCCAGGAGTTTGCTGAGATCGGCGCCCGTTGAAACGGGCTAGCCGGATTCGTCCGGCGTGCATACCCGCAGGCCTTGTCTGTGTGCGAATGCGCCATTGCATATAATTCTGAAAAAGTGCGGCAACTATCTTTAAAAGGCGGGTCGAAGCATAGCGGTCGGGCGGATGAAAACCTCTCCTTGGGTGAGATTGTAAAGGTGACCTGCATGAAGCAGTGGGAATAATAGCCACTAGCCATTAAGATAATTTAGATATATAATATCTACAATTAAATTATATTGAGACTTTTTTATGAGCCGCCATATGGTCCAGTCAAAGCAGGAGCGGGCATGATTAATGGCTTCAGACACTTTTTGCAATTAATATACAGCCTTTAAAGATCCGATAAGAAAAATTCAAACATAACAAAAAGGAGTAGCTCATGAAAACATCGAATCCATTAACAGTAATCTGCATCGTAAAGGAAAATATATGCAGGGCATCAGAGATTTACGCAAAAACAGCAATAAAAATAAACACTTTAGGCAAGAGGTTATTTGAGCAATTAAGCGAATTTGAGAAATTCCATTACGATCAGTTATCCGCCCTGGAGAAATCTTTACAAGATGAAGCCAATTTCTTACCTTCTGGAGAAAAAGAATTTGTCCTTCCACTGTTCCTCGGAAAAAAATTTACTGAAGAACCTGATCGTAAAAGTAGAGTACAAATTATTTCTGAAGCCATGCAATTGGAGAAACAAGCAGAAAAAGAGTTTGCCAAGATCGCTGCCCAGATACCAGACCCCCAGGGACAAAAATTGTTTGTCAGACTTTCAAGAGAAGAGCGCAAACATTATAATATTCTCATGGAAGCATTTTGGTCCGTGAACCAGACAGGCGAATGGAATTGGTCGCGTTCGTGATTTGGCAAGGATCATTTGGAAAATGAATATGACCACTAAAAGAGGGATTGAACCAGAAAGAAGCCCAATAAAATAGCTTAATAAAAAAATGCCGGAGACTTTTGGATGTTGGGCAAATACTGGCAACTTGGAATCCAATCAATGAGAGACTTCCGAAGTTTTTAAAACTTCGGAAGTCTGGAATCTGGATACCCATACACGGTCAGCCTGGAGGGAGAATTAGTCATATTTCCTGATAAATTCCTCCGCCCGTTCTACCAACCCATGGTTGCCAACAAAAAATGGCGTGCGCTGGTGCAGGGCCTGCGGCGGGATATCCAGGATATTCTGAGCACCGTCCGACGCCAGACCGCCGGCCTGCTCTGCCAGGAAGGCCAGCGGGATTGCTTCATACATAAGGCGCAATTTGCCGTGCGGTTTGGCGGGGTCGCGGGTATCGGAGGGATAGGCGAACACACCGCCCGCCAGTAAATTACGGTGGAAATCCGCCACCAACGAACCGACATGGCGCCCCGACAGGCTGGGCGAGTCAAACTCTCGTCCTTGCAGCCAGGCGGAATAGCGGCGCACGCCCTCGCTCCAGTATTTTTCATTGCCCTGATTGAGACTGTAATATTGGGGCGGTTCCGGGATGCGGATGGAGGGATGGGACAGCAGGAATTCCCCCACGGATGGGTCGAGCGTAAAGCCGTTCACGCCGCGCCCGGTGCTGTAGACCAGCATGGTGCTGGTGCCGTACAGCAAATAACCGGCTGCCACAACCTGCCGGCCCTTTTGCAGGCAGTCCGCCAGGCCGCCACGCCCGTCCGTGATCTTGTAAAAAATGCAGAAGATCGTCCCAAGGCAGATGTTGTAATCGATATTGGAGGATCCATCCAGCGGGTCGAACAGCAGCACGTATTTCCCGGCCGGGTATTTTTCGGGGATGGGCAGGATATCGGCATGTTCCTCAGAAGCCATCACCGCCACGCGGCCGGTGTGGTCATTCATATTGAAGAAGGTCGTGTCGGCGAACTGGTCCAGCTTCTGCACCTGCTCGCCCTGGACGTTGGTATTGCCGGTGCGGCCCAGGATCTCGGCCAGCCCGGCCCGGTTGGTCTTGCTGGCAATGATCTTGCCGGCCAGGGCAATGTCATACAGCAGGGCTGTCAGCGTGCCGGTGGCCTCAGGGAAGGAACTCTGTTCCTCCAGGATGTGTCGTTCGATCGTGACGATCTGTCCGGGTTGCTTGGTTTCTTCTGGCATGCCTGCCTCCTTGCTAGTCAACGGTCGATCAATGCAAGCCGAGTATAAGCCCAAACAGCCCGGCTGGCCCCGTGCCAGATGGCTAATAATTTTCTCATCTTGATGGGCTATTATTCCCCTTACCAAGCCAGTTTATCCATATCACGGTGCATTCATGCAAAGTAATGATCCTCTTACTACAAATCCAAAACCGGAACGCCCGCCGCGCCTTGGCTTTGGCCTTACCTGGCTGATCATCCTGCCGGCCGGCCTGTGGGGCATCCTGGACTATTACCTGCCGGTCTTGGGAGGTACGCTCAACCGAACCGGCATTTGGACCGTAACGGCGGGCATCCTCTTGCTGTCGGCGGTCTCGCTGGCCTGCCACGTCCTGGCACACCAGGGAGCGGCCTACCTGGTCGGGAAGAAACCACCAGAGCGGATTACCATGCTGATCTTCGGAGACGCCGCCCAGGGCTGGCTGGAGGCTGGCACAGCCGCCCGGGAGCTTCTGATCACCGCAGCCGGCCCGCTGGTCAATCTCCTGCTGGCTGGAGTGGCATACCTGGTCTGGGCCGGCGCGGAGAACAATTCCATTAACCTGATCGCGCTGTTCCTGTGCGGTTTCAATAGCTGGTTGTTCGTCATCAATTTGATCCCGGCGTTTCCAATGGATGGTGGGCGCATTTTCCGGCTGTGCCTGCGCGGCCTTAGCGCGAGTCCGGCCACGGCCACCCGGCGGGTCCGGCAGTTCGGGGTCATCCTGGCAATCATTCTGACCGGCTGGGCGGCCTTCCTGATCCTCCAGCACTCGCGCTTCAGCTGGGAGACCGGCCTGATCACTTTCCTGTTCGTGCTCCTGTTCCTGGATGGGCTGCGAGTTTGCCCGATAGTGGAAGATACGCCCGTTCAGGAAGCGCCGGACCGAAGAGTGAAATATCGATCCATCCGCATCCTGGGAACCGGGCTGCTTTGCCTGGCGTTGCTGGCAGCCGCCTCCGCCCTGGGATTGACCAACAACGGTCTGGATGCGCCCGGGGTGGCCCTGTCAGTTGGACCGATGATCAGGCTGCCCGCCCAATACCAGCATGCCTTCAAGGGGCAGTTCTACCTAGTCACGGTTATCTCACAGGCACCCATCACGGCCGGGGAGTGGCTGGCTGGAAAGGTCAGCCCGGCGCTCGAGATCGTTCCACCCGAGCAGGTCACCCCCAAGAATACCACCCCACAGCAGCAGGCCAAACAGGATTACCAAATGCTGGATACCTCCGAGACCACCGCCATTGCGGTCGGGCTGCGCCTGGCCGGTTACCCCTCCGTCCTGGTGGGCAAAGGTGTGCAAGTGGACGCCATTTTTCCGGGCAGCCATGCCAACGGCGTGCTTAAAATCGGGGATATCATCGTTGGTCTGAACGGCAAACCGATCCAGACCACCGTTGACCTGATAAACGGGATCAAGGCGCAGACTTCCCTGGCGCCGGTGCACCTTCTGGTAAAGCGGCAGGGGGCACAGATCAGCATGGATATCCCCTTGATGCCGCCGGCGACTTCCGGCGGAACGCCCATGCTGGGCATCCAGATCGAGACTGCTGGTTTTAACTACAACCCGCCTTTCCCGGTCTCGATCGAGACCAACAAGATCAGCGGCGGGCCCTCGGCCGGCCTGATCTTCACCCTGTCCGTATATAACTCACTGATTTCCCAGGATCTTACCGGTGGGCGTCGTATTGCTGGAACGGGCACCATCAACCTGGACGGCAGCGTGGGCCCCATCGGCGGGGTGAAGCAGAAGATCTTCGCCGCCGAGGCGGTTGGAGCCACGTATTTCCTCTGCCCGGTGGATAATTATGCCGATGCGGTCTCGGTCGCCAGGACCATCAAAGTGGTGAAGATCGCCACGGTCCAACAGGCGGTTGATTTTCTCCGCAGCTTACCCCCGCAATAAAGCCTTACCTATGAATGCCTGTCGCGCTTCCGCGGTTGATGGTAAACTTGGCGGGGAATTCTTACCTGCCCAAATCCTGCCTACATCTTTCCCAGCCCATGCCTTTTCAACTTCCAGAAACACCCGAATCCCTCACCAGCATCATCGGCGGCCTGCCATATCGCATGACGCTCGCCGGCGGCTGGATCGACCAGCCCTTCCTGTCCCACCTCAACCCGTCTCCGCCAGGGGCCGTGGTGGTGGTCTCTTTGGAGCCGGCTTTCCATTTCCTGAACCGGTCTGGCATTGCCTTGAGCACACGCCGGGTGGCGCTCAAGGCCTGGGGCGGGCGCCTGCCGGACGGGGACCGGGCGGAACTTGTCCGGCAGTTGTACCGACTTGAGAACCACGACCGCCAAAACCCCTCCGGGTCGCAGGATATGGCCGGGATCATTTATCCGGGTATCAGCCGGCTGGATTACGATTTCGAGGTCGAAGGCGGAATCTTCCCGGCGCGTGTGGAAAGCTGCAATGACCCGGGCACGCTTGCCTGGCTGGAGCAGGTGCTTCATATCCTGCCGGTTTGCCACCGGCCGGATGGCTACGATCCGTTGATCATCCAGAACCTCGTTCCGGAGTGGATCGCGCGCCTAGGCCAATCCGGTCACGATTGCTTCCAAGCCATCCTACGGCGTGACCCGGCTGCCCTGGGCGCGGCAATGACCGCCTGCATGGACTGCTGGAAAGTGCTCTTGCCGGGAAATTTCGAACATCCTGCCCTGACCATGGATCTGCTGCCTTTGCTGAGGTATTACCAGCAGCGCTATTGCGGGGCGGCTTATTCCAGTTGCGGTGGGGGCTACCTGTACGTTGTATCGGAACAGCCGGTGCCTGGGAGCTTTCACCCCGTCATCCGGGGGGAGCAGAAGCCGCATGCCTGATGTTTTTGTCAGCGGCGCGTTCGACGATTCGCGCTCGCAGGATGTGCGTTTCCTGCAGGAGGCTTCCCGTCTGGGGGATTTAACGGTCTTATTATGGTCGGATGAGAGCTTCTGCAGCCTGGCGGGGCACTTGCCGGAATTTCCACAGGCCGAACGGCTGTACTTGCTAGAAGCCATCCGGTATGTCAACCACGTCATTCTGGTTGAAGGACCGGTCGAGCCGGATCACCTGCCACTGCAAAACGAAATGTGCCCCGATCTATGGATTGTCAGCCAGGCCGAGGATTCACCTGCGAAGAATCAATTCTGCGCCTCGATCGGAATAGGGTACCAGGTCATCCCGACCTCCCAATTGGAGGGTTTTCCCACTTCGCAGTTTCCGCTTCCGGATCCAGATCAAAAAAAGGTCATCGTCACTGGCTGCTTCGATTGGCTCCACTCGGGGCATGTCCGCTTTTTCGAGCTGGCTGCGGCCTACGGTGCATTGTATGTCAGCGTCGGCAGCGACGCCACCATACGCCAGTTGAAAGGAGCCGGGCATCCTCTGAAAACCCAAGAAGAGCGTCTCTACATGGTGGAGGCCGTCCGCTCTATCAGCCAGGCGTTCATTGCCTCCGGATCCGGTTATCTGGATTCAGAACCAGAGATCGACCGGATCAAGCCGGATATCTACCTGGTCAACCAGGATGGCGACCGGCCCGAAAAGCGGGATTTTTGCCGTACGCATGGCCTGCAATATGTGGTTCTGCAACGAGTGCCGAAGGATGGTCTGCCGGCCCGGCAAAGCACCCACCTGAGAGGCTTTTAGGCTCCATTCTAAAACATGCGCGCCCACGCTTTCGGCCAGCGTTCAACGATAACTTTCTTTTGTGTAAAGAATTCCACAGCATCCATCCCCTGACCATGCAGGTCACCGAAAAAGCTATCCTTCCAACCGCTGAATGGAAAGAATGCCATCGGCGCGGCTACGCCGATGTTGATGCCGATGTTGCCGGCTTCGACTTCATAGCGGAATTGGCGCGCCGCCGAACCGCTGGAGGTGAAGAGGCTGGCCTGGTTGCCGTAGCTGCTGCGATTGACCAGGGCGATCGCCTCCTCTAGAGTGTGGACGTGCATGATACCCAGCACCGGTCCGAAAATCTCGGTGCGGGCCATCTCGCTGCCGGGCTGAACATCCAGAAGGATGGTGGGGCGGACGAAGCTGCCCTTTTCATACCCGGGGATGACGGTCCGGCGCCCGTCCACGGGCAGGCTGGCGCCTTCGGATACCCCGGCGCCGATCAGCCCTTCAATGCGTTTTCGGCTGGCGGGATTGATGACCGGCCCCATCTGAACACCTTCGTCGAGGCCAAATCCGACCTTCCGGTGTGCGGCCGCATCGCAGATGCCCTTCACGAACGGGTCATGCGCCTGACCGACCGTCACCGCCAACGAAGTGGCCAGGCAGCGCTGCCCGGCGCAGCCGAAGGCCGAGTCGGTGGTGATCTTGACCGCCATTTCCATATCGGCGTCCGGCAGGATGACCACCGGGTTCTTGGCGCCGCCCTGGGCCTGGACGCGCTTCCCGGCCTCGGCGGCACGCCGGTAAATATACCTGGCCGTGGGGGTCGCGCCGACGAAGGTCACCGCACGGATGCCCGGATGATCGAGGATGGCATCCACGGCTGATTTGGCTCCATTGACCAGGTTGACCACTCCTTTAGGCAGCCCAAGCTGTTCCAGCAGCCGGAACACTAGCTGCATGGTCATGGGTACCTTCTCGGACGGTTTGATCAGGTAGGTATTGCCGCAGGCCAGGGCGTAGGGCAGGTACCAGAAGGGGATCATGCCGGGGAAATTAAAGGGTGCGATGCTGGCGCAGACACCCACCGGCTGGCGCAGCATGATCTCGTCCATGCCCGGGGCGATGTCCTCGACGATCCCACCCTTGGACAGCATCGGAATCCCGCAGGCCACTTCGATATTCTCGATGGCGCGCCGCATCTCGCCCGTGGCTTCTTCGAGGGTCTTACCGCATTCCAGTGTGATCGTGCGTCCGATCTCGTCCAGGTTTGCTTCCAGCAGGGTTTTGAGTTTGAACAGGTATTGGATGCGTTCCTGGGCGGGCGTCCGCCGCCAGGCCGGCAAGGCCTCGGATGCAGCCAGGGCGGCGGCTGCCACCTCATTGCTGTCGCACAGGGGCGTACGCGCCAGCAGTTCGCCCGTGGCCGGATTATTCACATCGACGGATTCCGTCCCCTGGGGTTCGACCCATTCTCCGCCGATATAGTTCATGATCTTTTGCATATCTGCCTCCCGGAAAGAGCTACAATTTATATTCATCTGAAAATTCCGATTGCTCTCTGTTGTACATAATACAACCATATTGTATAATAATCAACAATGGCAGAGATCCAATCACTGGCGCGCGGGCTGAAGATCCTGGACATCCTGGGGCAGGCGCAGAATGGCGCCAGCATCACCGAGCTGGCCGAACAACTGGGCGTCGACAAGGCCAGCGCCTCGCGTCTGGTAGCCACCCTGGTAAATTACGGATATGCCGAAAAAGACCAGCTCACCCGCCGTTTCCATCTTGGACCGCAAGTAGTACCGCTCAGCCGCAGCGTGCTGGCACGCCTTTCCATGCGGGAGGCAGCCAAACCGTTCCTGCGTGAGTTGATGGAACGTACCGGCGAGTGTGTACACCTGGCTGTGGCGGCGCAAGGCAAGGTGTTGTACATTGACCAGGTTGAGTTGCCAGCCACCTTGCGGGTCAACGCCCAGGTGGGGACAATGAATCCGCTGCACTGCACCGCCCTCGGCAAGGTGCTGCTAGCTTTCGGCGACCTGGAACTGCCTGCCACCCTTGAACCCTTCACCCCCCATACCCTGACAGATCCGGATCGCCTGCGTAAAAACCTGGAGCAGGTGTGCGCGCAAGGCTATGCCGTAGACGACGAGGAATTCGACCCGGGGGTGCGCTGCATTGCCGTGCCGGTCTTCGATTTCCGCGGCAAACCGGCCGGTTCGATCGGCATATCCGGCCCGGCCACGCGGATAACCTCCGAGCGTTTGCCTGCCCTGGCCGCCACGGTTGTCGAGGTTGGGAAGGCCCTTTCGGAGCGCATGTCTTTTATCCGCGCTGAGCCGCTTGCGAAATGAATTGCAGGCGTTCTTGTTGCCAATTTTGAGACCACCGTGAACGCATTCGCCAAACCCTCTCATGAAAAATTGACCTGCCAACGCAGAGCAGCACGCGACCGCGTTAGCCCGGAATTCCCTGCCGGATCGCCTTGACCTGACCCTCTCCGAAGCGCTGGTGCTGGGCCTGCTGCGGCAGGAAGTACGCATCTTTTTCACTGTTTTTGGGCATGGCTCGACCGAGGTCGGTGAGGTGCTGCGGGTCTACCAGGAAGCCGGGCTGGTCAGGGTATATGGACTGCGCAGCGAGATCGAAGCCTCGCATGCTGCAACCGCCTTGCGCTGGGTCACTGGCGAAAAGGCCGCCGTGGTCACTTCGATTGGTCCGGGTGCGCTGCAAGCCATGGCTGCCTCGCTGGTACCGGCTTCTAACGGCATCGGCGTCTGGTATCTATGCGGCGACGAGACCACCGAAGACGAAGGCTTAAACATGCAGCAGGTGCCTAAAAATGAGCAGGGCCTATTCCTGCAACTGGCTGCCAGGCTGGGTCATGCTTATTCCCTGCACACCCCGCTGGCGCTGCCAACTGCCTTGCAACGCGGCGCGGCAACGGTGGACCATCCCACACGGCCCGGCCCGTTCTACCTGTTGATGCCGATGAACACGCAGGCTGCCTGGCTGCCGGGTTTTAACCTGGATGAACTACCGGAAGCCTGCAAAATCTCCCTGGGCGCAGCGGAAGCGGATTACGGCCTGGCAGCGCAATGGATAAAAGAGGCGCATCGAACCGTCCTCAAGGTTGGCGGAGGTGGGCGGAATGCCGGCCCCGAGCTGGCCAACCTGCTCGAACTTTCCGGAGGGGTGCTGGTGCATACACCCATCGCGACCGGCTGCGTTCCCTACCGTCATCCTCAGAACATGAGCGTGGGTGGTTCGAAAGGCTCCTTGCCCGGCAATTACGCCATGGAAAACGCCGACCTGCTGGTTGCAATCGGGACGCGCGCCGTCTGCCAGTCGGACTGCTCGCGCACCGGCTATCCCAATGTGCAGCGGGTCATCAATCTCAATGCCGACCTGGAGGATGCCACGCATTACCACCACACCCTGGCTCTGGTGGGGGATGTGCGCCGGACGCTGGCGAAATTGAACGAGGCTCTTGAGGCGAATGGAGGCAACAAGGACGAATGGCTGCGGGCCTGCGCGGCGCAGAAGAGCAGCTGGCAAGAGTTCAAGGCGGAGCGTGCACACCACCCCACTTTACTAGACGAGTATTGGGGCGAAGCCGTGCTGACCCAGCCAGCCGCCATACAGATCGCCACTGCCTGGGCAAAAAAGGAAGGCATTGCCTGTTTCTTTGACGCCGGGGATGTGCAGGCCAACGGATTCCAGATCGTGGAGGATGACCGTCCCGGCCAGACTTTCACAGAAACAGGCGCTTCCTACATGGGCTTTGCCGTCTCGGCACTACTGGCGACAGGTGCGGCATCCAAACCCTTCCGCGGCCTGGCGCTAACCGGGGACGGTTCCTTCACCATGAACCCGCAGATCCTGATCGACGGCAGCCAGCATGGGGCGCGCGGCTACATCCTGCTGCTCGACAACGGCCGCATGGGCGCCATCACCGGCCTGCAGGAAGCCCAGTACGGCGCCGGCTTTGCCACCTGGAACACCCTGCGGATGGACTACCTGCGCTGGGCCAGTGCCATCCCCGGCCTGCTGGCGCTGGACGGCGGGCGCACGCCGGAGGCACTGCAGGCTGCATTGGAACAAGCCGGGAACCATGCCGGGCTGGCGCTCATCCATGTGCCGGTCTATTACGGACCCGATCCGCTGGGGGGGATGGGCGTCTACGGGCGCTGGAACGTAGGCAACTGGTGTGAGGACGTGCAAACGCTGCGGCATGAGATTGGTCTGTAATAAATTCAAGAACAAAAGAGGTGGTATGCGGTCATTGACTCCTGAAAAGATATCCGAGTTGGAAGAGCTTGCCCGCCAGCTGCGAGTGGACAGCCTGCGGCTGATAACCCGGCGCGGGGCCGGCCATCCGGGTGGGGCGCTCTCTGCGGCGGAGATCATTGCAGTCCTGTATTTTCACCATTTGCGTATCGACCCGGTCCGGCCGGATTGGGAAGAGCGAGACCGCTTTATTTTAAGCAAGGGACATGCCTCGGCGGTGCTTTATCCTGCGCTAACCCGGCGCGGCTTCTTCCCGGAATCCGAGTTGGAGCACTGGGGGGAGGTGGACTGCCCGCACCAGGGGCATCCGGACCGCCTGAAAACACCCGGAGTTGACATGACCAGCGGCCTGCTGGGACACGGCGTGGCGGTTGGGGCCGGGCTGGCGCTGGCGGCCCGCCTGAAGAAGCAGAGCTGGCGCACATATGTCCTCCTGGGGGATGGTGAGTGCCAGGGTGGGATTATTTGGGAGGGGGCAGTGACGGCGGCCAAGTATCGCCTCTCCAACCTGACAGCCATCCTGGATAATAACGATGTGCAATTGGACGGCCCGGTCCATGAAGTCATGCCTCTTGAACCGCTGTCTGATAAATGGAAGGCCTGCAATTGGCACGTCCTTGAAATTAACGGACATTCGATTCATGAAGTGGCGCGGGCGCTGGAATTGGCCGGAGAAATCCACGACCGGCCGACCATCATCATCGCCCACACCACCAAAGGCAAAGGTGTTTCGTTCATGGAAAATCAATCCTACTGGCACGGCAATGCACCGGATGCCGGGCAGCTCAAACAGGCCCTGGCGGAACTGGGGGAGGTCTCGAATGGCTGAATTTTCTATGCGGGAAGCCTATGGCCGGGCGCTGGCTGAATATGGCATACAGCACCCGCAGGTGGTGGCCCTGGATGTGGATACCTCCGTTTCTACCCTCTCCAGCTTTTTTGCAGCTCGATTCCCGGAACGCTTCTTCAATATCGGCATCGCCGAGCCTTGCATGGTGGATGTGGCTGCCGGCCTGGCGCTGGGAGGGTTTGTCCCGTTCATTAATGGTTTTGCATCACTGCTGTCCCTGCGGGCGCTGGAACAGATCCGTACCTGTGTCTGCCAGGCCCGCACCAACGTGAAGATCGCCGCCAGCTATGCCGGAATCTCGGATTTCAAGGATGGCGCCTCGCACTACTCCATCACCGACCTGGCCAACCTGCGGGCCCTGCCGGGCATGACCGTCATCGTCCCGGCGGACGCGGTCGAAGCGGCTGCCTGGGTGCCGGTCGTGGCGGAGTTCGATGGGCCGGTCTACCTGCGCATTAGCCGGGCGGGTGCCCTGCCCGTATTTAGAGAAGGATTGAAACTGGAAATTGGCAAGGGGCTGACTCTGCGGGATGGGCGGGACATGACTCTCGTAGCCACCGGCACGATGGTCGGACGCTGCGCCAGGGCGGCGGAAGAGCTGGCACGGCAGGGCATTCAGGCGCGCCTGTTGGAGATCCACACCCTCAAGCCCATTGACCGGGAACTGCTGCTGCAGGCTGCCCGGGAGACCGGGGCGCTCGTCACTGCGGAAGAACATACCATCATCGGCGGGTTGGGCAGCGCTTTATCCGAATTGCTCGCGGAGGCGTATCCTGTCCCGTTGGAGCGGGTTGGTATCCTTGACAAGTTCTCCCCGACTGGGCGCGACCTGGAAACCCTGATGGATGCCTGCGGTTTGTCGGTGGCGAAGGTCGTTGCGGCTGCGCAGCGCGTGCTGAAACGGGCCACGAAGTTGTAATGACTTAAGTCGTTATCACGTTTTATTATGTTACGTTTTGTCAGGAGAATTTATGAGAATTGCCGTCATCAATGAGATCAGCGCGGCAGACAAGAACGCCGACATACTGAAAGGACTCGCAGGCCACGGCCACGAAATCCTCAACCTGGGCAACACCCGGGAGAACGACACACCCGGCCTGCTCTACATCCATACCGGGCTGATGTCCGCGCTGCTGCTGAATTTTAATCTAGTTGATTTCGTGGTGGGTGGGTGCGGGACCGGGCTGGGTTACCTCAATTCGGTCATGCAGTACCCGGGTGTGTTCTGCGGCCACCTGCTCACCCCGCTGGACGCCTTCCTGTTTGCGCGCATCAATGCCGGCAACTGTGTCTCGCTGGCGCTGAACCAGGGCTATGGCTGGGCCGGGGATGTCAACCTGCGCCAGATCTTCGATGCCCTGTTCACGTCCGAGGCAGGGGTTGGCTACCCAGCCGGGCGGGCGGAACCCCAGCGCCAGGCACGCGATCTGTTGAAACAGGTTTCCGAGGCAACCCACCGGCCGATGCTTGAGATCCTGCGAGACCTGCCGGAAGAGGTCCTCCGCCCGGCGCTGACCTTTCCGGCCTTCCGCCGCGTGCTGGAACAGGCTGCGCAAACAGATGCCGGTCTCCAACCGGTATTGAAGAAGATAATGGAAAAATAACCAAAAAGGGAACCTCGTAAGACTTGCGACCAAGTCGCGAACCTGAAATTGATCAGTATTTTGCCCATATGATTTTTTGGTAGAGAACCAATCATCGCTGCACACCAAAAGGAGAATGCAATGGCAGAAAACAAAGGCAAGTTACCTACCCGTACCAAGGTTTTCTATGGCATTGGCGACTTGGGCAATGCCGTAGTCAACTCGGCAATCCAGTTCTTCCTAATGAAGTTCTTCACCGACGGCGCATTGATCCTGCCGGCTCTGGCTGGCAACGCCCTGTTGATCGGCAAGATCTGGGATTCCATCAACGACCCCTTGTTCGGCTGGATCACCGATAAGGCCAAGTCTCCGCTTGGAAAACGCCGGGCCTTCATGATTTACGGCGCCATTCCCCTGGGGATCTCGGTTGCCCTGATCTGGTTCGTCCCATCGGGCATTGGTCAGGTGGTGACCTTTATCTGGATCGCCGTTACTTTTTCCCTTTTCAGTTCGCTATGGTCAATGACCAATGTCCCATACTATGCTCTGACTTCCGAGCTGACCGACGATTACGATGAGCGCTCCAGCCTGACGACCGTCCGTATGGTCATGTCTGTTCCGGCTTTCCTGGTCGGCGCGGCGCTGACCCCTGTCATTGTCGGCCTGTTCGCCGTTCAGCGCACCGGCTGGGCCTTCGTCGGCATTATTTACGGGGTCATCTGCGCGGCCGCGCTGCTCATTTCTTCGTCAGGTTTCCGGGAGCGGAAAATGCAGGCTGCCACCACCCGGGGTGAAGCCTCGCCGTTCAAATCACTAGCTCTGGCGTTAAAGAACAAACCGTTCGTCTGGATTTGTGTGACCTATTTCGTCATCAACATTTCGTTCTCTTTGATCGAAATCCTGATGGCCTATTATGTCCAGTACCAGCTCTTGATGACCTCCCAGATATCGCTCGTGATGGGGCTGCTGCTGATCTGCGTTACCATTTCGCTACCGTTCTGGCAGTGGCTGAGCCGCAAGATGGACAAAGGCCCGGCCTACGCCATCGGCATGGGAGTCGGAGCGTTGGCGGTTGTGATTACTTTTTTCATGCCGCACAGTTCCACACCTTTGATTTATTTAGTCTCTGTTCTGGCAGGCTTCGGGTTTGCCGCCAACTGGATTTTCCCATGGGCGATGATCGCCGATGTGGCCGATTTTGACCGCCTGGAAACCGGCCAGCAGCGCAGCGGCATGTACTACGGTGTCTGGGGCCTGGCTACCAAGGTCTCACAGGCCCTGGCACTGGCCGCGGTCGGCTGGATCCTGACCGGATACGGCTATGTGGCCAACATCGAGCAGACCCCACATGCTCTGCTTGGCATCCGCCTGTTTTTTGGGATCGTACCGGCCATCCTGATTGCCATCGCTTTGCCGTTCCTGTTCCTGTACCCAATCACCCGCAAGATCCATACCGAGGTGCGGCAGAAGCTGGAAGCCATGGATGCGGCTGCGGCCGCTGAAAAGCCGGCTTAATACGCCTGATTTGTAAAAGGAGAAACAATCATGAATCCGATCCGTGTTGCCATTGTCGGCTGCGGCCGTATTTCTGGCCTGCATCAAATGGGCTACCAGGGGCGCGAGGATGCCCGGATTGTGGCGGTCTGTGACAGCAAAAAAGCGGCTGCAAAAATAAAAGCGAAGGAGTGGGGTGTTGAAAAGGTCTATACCGACTACCGCCAGGTGCTGGAGGATAAGGAAGTTGACCTGGTGGAACTGCTGACTCCCCACCATCTGCATTGTGCGATGACCGTCCAGGCCTGCCAGGCTGGCAAGCACGTCTCGGTGCAGAAGCCGATGGCATTATCGGCCGCCGAGGCGGACGAGATGATTGCGGCAGCCGGAAAAGCCGGTGTGACACTGCGCGTTTACGAGACCTTTGTGAACTACTCCCCGGCGGTGCGTGCCAGGGCGATGATCGATGCCGGTGAGATCGGGGATATCCGAACCATCCGGCTGCATGTTTCCACCGGAACCGGGGATACCGCCTGGAAGGTGCCGTTCTCGGCCTGGCTGTGGCGCTTCAATGAAAAACAGTGCGGCGGAGGACCGATGGTCTTCGACCACGGTTACCACCTGTTCTCGCTGGCCTATTTCCTGGGCGGCCCCGTGGAGAAGGTGTATGCCTGGATCGACCAGACGCCGGTGGCAGAGGCGGCCGGGATTGTCAAGATCGACACCCCGGCCACGATCATGTTCCAGTACCAGTCCTCGCACCGCTATGGCCTGCTGGACATTGAACACACACCCAAGATGCGCATTTATTCGGACTATTATGCCGATGACGACCGCATCGAGGTGATCGGCGACAAGGGCATCATTTTCATTAACCGCTATACCACCAAGACGGTTGATCTGCCCCCGTTGATGTTCTTCAAGGATGGCAAGACCACCCCGGTACCGGTTGAAGGTGTGGAATGGCATGACAGTTTCATTGCCACCACCCAGGATTTCATCGAAAAACTCAAAACCGGCGGCCAGCCGCGCCTGGACGGTCCGACCGGCAAGGCAGTGCTGCAGTTCACCCTGGCAGCCCTCCAGTCGGCCGCATCCGGGAAGGAAGTCCGGCCGGTGGATGTCAAATAAGCGAGGCGCGCCATGGCAGTGTTGAAATTCCCTGAAGGCTTTGTCTGGGGCGCCGTTACGGCTGCCTACCAGATCGAGGGAGCCTGGAACGAAGACGGCAAAGGTCCATCCATCTGGGATAGCTTTGTCCATCAGCCCGGGAAGATCGAGCGCGGCGAGACCGCCGATATGACCGTGGACCACTACCACCGCTACCCCGAAGACATTGCCCTAATGCAGGAACTGGGTCTGCAGGCGTATTGTTTTTCGATTGCCTGGCCGCGCATCCTGCCGGAAGGGACGGGAAAAATCAACCCGGCCGGGCTCGATTTCTATGACCGCCTGGTGGATGCCCTACTGAAGAAGAACATCACCCCCTATGTCATGCTCTATCATTGGGACCTGCCGCAGGCCCTGCAGGATAAAGGCGGCTGGGGCGAGCGTTTTATCATCGACGCCTACAGTGAATATGCCCGCATTCTAGCCAGGCGCCTGGGCGACCGAATCCCCACCTGGGTGACCCACAACGAGCCCATGGTCATTTCCCTGGCGGGGAATTTCCTGGGGGAGCACGCCCCCGGCCTGCAGGATCCCTTTATCGCCCTGCGGGTGGCCCATAACCTACTGGTGGCGCACGGACAGGCGGTCCAGACGCTGAGACTCGAAATGCCGAAAACAGCCAGGGTCGGCATCATCCTGAACATCACCCCAACCTATCCGGCTACCAATACAGAGGAAGACCGGCAGGCCGCCCGTCGCTATGACGGCGTCGCCAACCGGCTTTTCCTCGATCCACTTTTCCGGGGGGAATACCCGGCGGATATGCTAGAACTTTTCGGCCAGATCTTCCCCGAGATTCAGCCGGGCGACCTGGAAACCATCGCCGCGCCGTTGGATTTCGTGGGCCTGAACTACTACATGCGTGCGGTCATGCGCAACGACCTGGAAACGCCGCTCCTGCAAGCCGTTCAGGTTTATCCGCCCGAAAGCGAATACTCGCAGATGTGGGAGATCTACCCGCCCGGCATGTATGACATGCTGGCCCGCATCCAGGCGGACTATCACCCGAAGGAAGTCTATATTACCGAGAACGGCGTATGCGTGACGGATGGGGTGGATCATGATGGCCGGGTGCGCGACGAAAGGCGCATCCGGTACCTGCGCGACCATCTGGTACAGGTGCAGCGCGCCATCCAGGCGGGTGTGCCGCTCAAGGGTTATTTCCACTGGACCCTGATGGACAATTTCGAATGGGCGTTTGGCTACCGCATGCGTTTCGGCCTGGTTTACGTGGATTATGCCACCCAGAAACGCATCATAAAGGATTCCGGCCGCTGGTACGCCGATGTCATTCTCAACAACGGGTTCGATCCGGAGGTTTAATGCGAAGATTGGTCCTGCTGTTGGCGCTCGTCTGCATGTTTGTTCCGGCAAATTTCGCCCGAGCTGCCGGCCTGCCTTTGAATATATTCTTTGCCGGTCCGGATGGAGGCGTGCACACCGCGCTCGGGTTGGATAAGGATGTACGTTTTACCTCGGATCCCGCCGGAGCAGATGTCTTTGTCCTGAACGGACAGATCCCGGCCGGGGATGCGACAGCCATTCAGAGACGCGTATCAGGAGGCGCCGGGCTGATCCTGATCCTCGGCCCGGACCTGAGCGGACAGGCAGTCGGTGCCCTGCTTGGAGCTCCGGTTAGCCTGGCGAAGAAAGACGATCCGCTCAGCCTGGCGGCGTTGCCGGGCAGCCAGGACAGTGTGGTCAAATCTGTCATCTGGGACAGCGCCCCGCAGGTGCGGGAGCGTTTCGTCTTGAGCGGCAGCGGATTGACTCCCCTGGTGACCGGTTTCGGCGATAGCTCGCTGGTGCTGGGAACCCAAAAGATAGGGGCAGGTCAGGCCTACGTTCTGACCTCCTTCCTGGACAGCAACACCAATACCGAATTGCAGCAGTGGCCTTACTTCAATTACTTGGTTTATCACCTGGCCGTGCGCGCCGCCGGGCGGACGCCGGTATCCTTCGCAGTATACCCGGCCTCCCCTGTGCCTCACCAGATCGAGCAGACTGTACTGGTGACGATTATGGTTCTGGCCCTTGCCACTGCTATCGGGGTCTTCTGGCTGGTGCGCCGCTACAGCCTGGCCCATCCGGAAGAGTTGGATGCGATCGTGATCAACCGGGAGGAGTTCGCTGCCAAGGAGGCCCACACCGCCTGGGAGGAGATCGGCTTCCACCGCCCGCTGGGAGGCTTCTTCGTGATGCTCTTCCTGGGTTTGCTTTTATTCGTCCCGATCATTATCTACCAGAACTTGATTCTGCCGGTCTATATCCTGCCTTCGGCGCAGGCGCTCGGCATGTGGGGCCGGGTGCTGCAGTTCTTTACCGTCATCTTTACCTTCTTCGAGTTTGGCACCAGCACGGCCTTCATCAAATACCTTTCTGAGTACCGTATCAATGACCCGCGCAAAGGGATCATGTTCGGACAGGTGTTTGTCTGGTGGCAGGCACTCTCCGGAGCGTTCGAGACAGCTTTGGTGGTTATCCTGGCATGCACTGTGCTGCCTAGAACGGCTTATGCCATCTATGCGTATAGCGTCATCATCCATATGTTCATCAACATTCCCGGCTTCTATCGTATCATGCGGCATGCGCTCACCGGGCTGCAGCGTGCAGACTACGCCCAAGTTATCGACCTGGGTTGGTCGCTGGTCTTCCAGATGTTCGCCCAGCCGGTCTTTGTCGGCATCATGCTGTTTTGGGGTAAAAGCCACCCGGTCTTTGGCACCACCATGAGCGGGCTGATTGGCATGGGTCTCGCCGCCTATGCTGTGGAGGTCATGTCCTTCGGCCTGGGATTATGGCTATATAAGCGTTTGGGGTATTCCGCCCGGATCTACTTCCTGGCGCATTTTGATTGGGCCACGGTCTGGAAATCCTTCCGCTTCGGGGTCTTTGAGATGCTGGGGTCAGGCATCTGGGGTGTGGGCCAGTCACTCGAGATCCTGATCACCCAATCCCGGCTGGTCAACTATGCTGAGGTTTGGGGCAACTGGGTACTGGCGCAGAATTTTGTATACGGCTTCAATGCCGTTGCCAGTCTGTACGAAGGGTTGATGCCGTCCATCTCCGAGGCGATTTCGCACGGGAAAAAGATCCTCGGCCAGTATTACTCGGCCATCGCGTACAAGTGGGGGGGCATGTTGAGCGCCATGCTGGGGTCGATGATGCTGGCGGTGGCAGACCGCTTTATCCTGGGAGCCAGCGGGCCGGAGTTTGTGCGGGCGGCGGTCTATGCCATCCCCCTGCTGCTGTGGGGCGCGGTTCAGTTTGGCTCGTGGGTCAGTGATATGGTCCAGCGCGGCTCCAACCATCCTTACCTGATGATGCTGATGACCTTGACCGAGCAAACCATCCGCATCACTCTGGCAATATTGCTGGTAAGGCAGTTCCAGATCTATGCCCTGATCCTGGCGTATTTTGTCGGTATCCTGACCAAAGACATCCTTTCATATTTTGTAAACAACCGGTTGTGTTACCGGCAGAGGTTCTATTTCTGGCAATCGCTGATCGCACCGGTTCTGGCGGGGCTGGTCAATTATGCCATCCTGCGCTGGGTCACTGGCTTGGTCTGGCGCAATGATCAGATCACCAGCGTCCTGATCTTCTTCATCGCTATCGTCCCCTCCTTCCCCATCTTTGCATTCCTGTACGCCTTCTTTGGAGGTTGGGATGCCGATACCCTGGAGGAGGTCCACCGGGCAGCCTCCATCGCCAGCTTCATGAAGCCACTGGCCTGGTTGTTTTGGGCTGCTTCTGCATTGGGGGCACGTATCAGCCCGCTGCACGGGCACTTCCCGATCACCAACCGGGCGGATGCCCTGGCCGAGGCGAAGGCCCTTCAGTCAGAGAGAGTCAGCCTGGTGTAGGTTGATGAATTTGGAAATAATCAACAAATCCGCCCGTGAGAGCGGATTTGTTGATTATTCGAATGCCGATTTATCACCAGGAATGTTCCTTTAATCCCCGTCAATTTCCTCTTCGCTGGCAGATGGCAGGAGTTGCAACGGTTGGCCCAAAGGCTGGTCGGGGTTGGGCTGGTTTTCCTGACTGTAAATGTAACGCTTGCCGCGCAGCAAGGAGGCAAACGCGGCTATTACCGACAGGGCAACCGAGATCGAAAAGGCGATGCGCAGGCCAAAGTCAAAAGGCGCCGCGATCAGGTTGGGAAAGAAAGTCTTGCCAAGCAGCAAAGCCTGGGAAGCCGCAGGCAATTGTTGGAGCGCAGCCGCCGGAATAAGGGTCTTCATGGGGTTGTAGCCAAGAAATGCTGCAAACAGGGCCCCGGTCGGCGGCAGGTTGGCCACCCGGGTGGCGACATTTGCCGGAATGCCGGCCTGTGTCAACCCCTGGAATAGGGCGGTTGGCAGGTGGGCAGCCAATCCGATCGTGACCATGGTAAAGATCCATGTGATGCTGATCGTGTTGGCTGTATTCTGGAAGGTTGCGCGCATCCCGGAAGAAGCGCCACGGTGTTCAGCCGGAACAGAATTCATGATGGCTGTGGTGTTGGGGGAAGCGAACATGCCCATACCCATGCCGATGACCAGGATTGCCAGAGCAAAGGATGGATAGGCAAAGTTGGTCGGTACCAGCAACAGCCCGCCGAAGCCGGCGGCTGTGACCAGCATCCCGGCGGTGGAGAAGGTGCGGGCACCATAGCGGTCCGAAAGGAAACCGCTGATCGGTCCCATTATCATGAAACCAACCGTAAGTGGCAGCATGTAGATGCCGGCCCACAGGGGCGTATCCTCGAAAGAATAACCGTGCAGCGGCAGCCAGATGCCCTGCAGCCAGATGATGATCATCAGATTCAGACCGCCGCGTGCCAGGGATGCCAGGAAACCGGCGACATTGCCCGCGCTGAACATCCTGATCTTGAACAGCTCCAGCCGGAACATGGGCTCGGATACATGCTGCTCTACATAGATGAATGCTGCAAGCGCCAGCGCGCCGCCGATCAAACATGCCAATACAAACGGATTGCCCCAGCCCATGGGCGAGCTTCCGTACGGCTGGATACCATAGGTAGTGCCTACCAGCACAGCGGTCAGGCCCAGGGCAAAGAGGATATTACCGGGAATGTCGAGGTGCTGGTGCTTGTGAATGGTGGCGGTCTCGTGCAGGGCCAGGTAGGCCCAGATGGTGCCGCCGATGGAAAACGGTACGCTGACCAGGAAGACATAGCGCCAGTTGATGGCTGCCAGGATTCCACCGGCCAGCAGTCCAAGGAACGAGCCAGATGTGCCGGCAATCATGTTGATACCCATGGCCATGCCGCGCTGGTTGGACGGGAAGGCGTCTGTTATTATGGCAGTGGAATTGGCCATCAGGAAAGCGCCTCCGACCGCCTGGACCAACCGGAAGAGGATGATCTGCAGGGCTGCGCCGTTCCCGGTGCCGTGCACTAGGTAAAGCATGATCGATCCTACCGCAAAGATGGCAAATCCCATGTTATACATGCGCACCCGGCCGAACATATCCGAAATGCGGCCAAAGGTGACCAGGAGGGTTGCTGTTACAACCAGATACCCCATCAAAGTCCAGAGTAGGTAATCCGTTTCTCCGGGTGCCAGCGGATTAACCCCGATGCCGTGGAAAATGGCCGGCAGGCTGATCTCGACGATGCTGCCATCCAGCATCGCCATGAATATTCCCAAAGTGGTGTTGGAGAGGGCGATCCATTTGTAGGCGAGGCGTCCTTTTGTGATATTGGCTTTTTCTTGCATGGTTTCTCCTTACATTAACCTAAAAAATTGGGGCAAAAAAATTCATTATACCAATGCAACCATTAAAGGCAGGTTAGACCTAAAAAAGTCAGGAATAGTTCATGTGTGGTTCTTCCATAACCCAATTAACGTGGATCATGGATAAAAATGTTTGTGCCATTGGTCGCCTGGACCGGTGTGAAGCAATTTCCTAGCCTGGGAGGAGATTGCTTACCCTACGGGTATCCTTTCAGGGACAAGTTACATCTCTGTCAGGCCGGCATGGCACTGGCCTTTGCTGTGAAACTCCTTGTTCTTTTCTTCTAGACGCTGCGGCAACCGATATTAATTTAATTTGAAGGTCACGTCGGCGGGCATGCCGGATTTAATCTTGCCAGTGGCATCATTCAGTTTAAGCTCGATGGCATAAACGGTGGATTGGCTGGTTGAAATATTCTGGTTGGTGCGGGGAAGGAATTCAGGCTGCGTGGAAATGTTGATGACTGCGGCAGTAAATGCTACCCCGGGGTAAGCGTCAACTGAAACAGCCGCAGTCTGCCCCAGTTTGATCTTCCCATAACTGTCTTCAGGAATGTAGACAGTAATGGTCAAATCGTTCAAGCGTGCCAGGGAGAGCATTTCAGTCGAGGGATTCACGATATCGCCGGGATCGACACTGCGTGACATCACCAGACCATCTACCGGAGCAGTAATGGTCATTTCTCCGATCTGGTCATTCAGCAGGTCGAGATTGGCCTGGGCTGCCTGGACGTTGTTTCTGGCCTTCTGCAGTTGTGCAATGCCAGCCCCGGTGGCGTCGCTGGGGATGGGGCCGCCATTCAGTGCATCCAGGTAAGCCTGGTCCTGCGCCACCTTTGCATTGGCCAATGCCAGGATGGCCGTCTTAAGGTCGACCTGTTCCTGGTTGGGAATCCCGGTCCATAAGTTGTAAACGGCCAGGGCGTTGTCATACACCAACTTGAACTTGTAGACTGTCTGGAGTGCCATCGCCTTTGCGTTGACGTCAAAAAAGCGGTTGTATTTGATCTTGTCGTAAAAAGACTGGGCCTTGGTCAGGGCTGTCTGGGCCAGCCACAGGTTTGCCTGGGCATTCTGAACGGCGTCTTTGTTATAAATGAAGTATTTCTGAGTATCCAGTGCCTGCTGGGCATCGTCAACAGCCTGTTTATCCTGGGCGAGGGTGGCCTGCTGGTTGGCAATCACCAACGGCGAGGCCAGGGCTTGCAAGGATAATTTGGCCGTTTGCAGGTTGGCCTCTGCAACGGTCTTCTGGATTTTGAACGTGCTATCGTCAAGATGGACAAGGACGCTGCCGGCTTTGACGACGTCGCCTTCCTGGAAGTCCACCTCAAGGACCTTCCCCTGTAATTCAGGCGCTATGGAAAGAACGGTCGTTTCCACGGTACCCGAAGCGTTCAGGACTCCAGGCGTATCAACATCCCCTGGATTTACCAGGGAATTCCAAGCAGACGCGAGCCCGGCAGAGAGGGAACCAGATGGGCGAACCAGAAAATACCAACCGGCTGTCAATATCACGACGATAACCAGAATGACCCCAATCCAGACTCCAAGTTTTCGATTTATTTTCATAATAAAGTTCCTTTCATCTCACCGGTCCACCAGGGCGTCCTTGCCGCGATGCGCCAGCAAGGTAAATACATCTTCTAGGGTCAACTCAACTGTTTCGACGGATTGGACGGTGATATTCTTTTCGGAGAGGGCTTTGATCAGGCGTTTCGAGGTCCAGTGCTTCGGGTCAACGATCACGTGGGCGCGATCCCCATGCAGGCTGGCCTGTGCCACGCCTTCCATCCCACTCAGGCATTCGACCGCCTCCAATAAAGGACTGACGGCCAGATCCCAGGCGGCGCCCGACAGGTAGGTGGATTTAAGCGCACGCGGGGAATCGAATGCCATCAATTTGCTACGGTACATGAATCCCACCCGGCTGCAATGCTCGGCTTCATCCATGTAATGCGTGGTGATGAAGACAGTGGTCCCCTCAAAGGCAAATTGATAGATAAGGTCCCAGAACTCGCGCCGGGCAACCGGGTCAACGCCACTAGTTGGCTCATCCAGGAAAAGCAGCGGCGGACGGTGCAACATGGCACAGCCCAATGCCAGGCGCTGGCGCCAGCCGCCCGACAGGCTGCCCGTCATCGCCTTGGGACGCCCTTCCAAGCCGGCGATGTGCAGGATCTCTTGGATGCGGGCTTTTTCCGTTGCCCGGGGAATTTCGTAGACCCCGGCATAGAACTGCAGGTTTTCCAGAACAGTCAACTCATCGTAGAGCGAAAATTTCTGTGACATGTAGCCGATGTGCGGTTTGATGGCTTCGGCATTCTTCACAATGTCCATACCCAGGATCCTGGCTGTCCCTTCCGTGGGTGTCAGGAGTCCACAGAGCATGCGGATGGTGGTGGTCTTGCCGCTGCCGTTGGGGCCGAGGTAGCCGATCACTTCGCCCGGCTGGACCGTAAAGGAGACATGGTCGACCGCGCAAAAATTGCCGAAGCATTTGGTCAATCCCATTACTTCCAGGGAGGGAATCTCATTTTCCATTGTTTTTTTCTTCCATCTCCAGAAGTTGGATGAAAACATCCTCCAGGGAAGCGGATACGGGTTTTAGATGGGTAAGAGGAATACCCGCGGCAGCCAGGCGTTCTGGCAGACGCTGCAAGGGGCCCTCTGCAGAGCGCACACGCAGGTGCAGGTATTCGCCAAAGGTATGTACATCCTCCACATCGGGATCTTCTTCTGCGATCTTGCGGGCAGGCATCCCTTGCTCTGTAGCCAGTTCCAGGATTCGGTCAGAAAGCCCTTTCATCAGGTCACGCGGCGCACCGGAAATCAGGGCGCGACCGTGGTTCATGAAGATGACCCGGTTGAAGCGCATGGCTTCGTCCATGTAGGGGGTACTTACCAACACTGCCGAGCCTTCCCGCAGAAGGCCGATCAACAAATGCCAGAATTCCTGCCGGGCCACCGGGTCAACCCCACCGGTTGGCTCGTCCAGAAGCAGAACCTTCGGACGATGAATGAGGGCGGTTGCCAGCCCCAGTTTTTTCTGCATACCGCCAGAAAGTGCAACAGCCGGCCGGTTGGCAAATTCCTCCAGCCCGGCAAACCGCAGCAGTTCCTGCGAACGCTGCTTGCGTTCAGCATCGGGGATGTCGAAGACTTCACCGAAAAAGTCCAGGTTTTCCTTGACCGTCAGGTCGCCGTACAGGCTGAAGCGCTGCGCCAGGTAACCCAGGTGCTCACGCGCTTTTTCCACCTGGGCAGGCAGCGGGTAGCCGGCAACGCGGATCTGGCCGCTGGTGGGCCCGAGGGCGCCCACCATCAGGCGGATGGCTGTGGTCTTGCCGGCCCCATCCGGGCCGACCAACCCGACCATTTCGCCTGCCCGCACCTCCAGGTTCAACCCGTCGACGGCACGCGTCTCGCCGAATACCCTGACCAGGTCTTTGGTTTCCAGCAGAACTTCAAATTCCATGGTCATTTCAGATTGAAGACCACGTCCGCCGGCATGCCGGGTTTCAGTTTTCCGGATATGTCAGACAGGGTGAGTTTGACTGCAAAAACGGTGGTTTCACGTCCTGCCACGGTCTCGACGTTGCGGGGGGTGAACTCGGCCTGGTCCGAGATGTACGTAACAGTGGACTTAAAGACTTCCCCGGGGAAGGAATCCACGCTCACATTGGCGGTCTGGCCGAGGATTACATCACCGATGCGATCCTCCGGTACATAAACGGTAATGGTCAATTCGTCCGTGCGGCCAACGGTGAGGATGACGGCACCGGCGTTTACGACGCTGCCGGGTTCGGCATTGCGCGTCATTACCACGCCGTTAACCAGGCTTGTTACGGTCATCTTGCTGATTTCATCATCCAGCAGTTTCAGGTTGGCCTGGGCCAGTTGAACGGCGATCCTGGCCTGCTCCAGTTGCACGATGCCCGCCCCGGTGGCATTGGCGGGGATCGGGCCTCCATTCAGCACATCCAAAAAAGCCTGATCTTCCGGCAGCTTGGCCTGGGCCACGGCCAGGGCACCTGCTTTAATGTCAAGCTGTTCCGAATCGACATTCCCAAGCCAAAGATTGTAGGTGTAATTGGCACTGTTGTAAGCCGTCTGCGCCGCATACAGTTTCGAATATGCGTTGGCTTTGTCGGTATTGTTATCCGGATTGCCACTGACCTTGTCGTAAGCGTTCTGGGCGTCGGTAAGGGCGTTCTGGGCCAGCACCAGGCTTGCATGGGCGTTCGCGACGGCGCTTTGGTTGGTCGTGAAGGTCCTCTGGTTGTCGTAAGCCTGCTGGGCATTGTCGATATTCTGTTTATCCTGGGCAATGGCTGCCTGTACACTTGCAATGGTTGTGGGCGAGGTCAATTGCGCCAGGGCTATATTAGCCGTTTCCAGCGTGGAGGCGGCAATTGCACGCTGGTCCTTGAGCAGGGTATCGTCGAGTTGGGCCAGCACATCACCAACATGAACAGTATCGCCTTCCTTGACATTTACCGCCAGGATCTTGCCAGCTGCTTCAGGGGCAACATCGATCTCGGTCATTTCCACGGTGCCGGAGGCAGTCAGGGCAGTGGAAGCCAGGGCAGGTGGATTGATCAAGGTGTTCCAGGCAGCCCCCAGGGAACCGGCCGGGCGGACCCAATAGTACCAGAGTAGCGCAATAACCGCCAATAATAAAATGACCGGAAAGATCGAACTTCTGATTCGTTTCATAAGAAAATTTCCTTTCTTAATCATATTAAGCTAATCAAGCTTTTTACTGAAGCGCAGGGCAGCTGCACCCAGAAAGAGGAAGGCAAAGACGGCCAGCGCGATGATCTGGGGAATGATTAACTGGATGCCAACCCCCTTGACGACAATAGCCCGCAACATGTATATGAAATAGGTGAGCGGGAATATTTCGCCGACCAACTGCAGGAAGACCGGCAGCGAAGCAACCGGGAAGATGAAACCGGAGAGCATCATGGCCGGAAGCAGGATCGGCATGGTCATCAACTGGGCCTGCTGCTGTGTTTTGGCGAAGGTGGAGATCAACAACCCCATCCCCAGGGTGGGCAGCAGGTAGAGGGCGGTCATGGCAAACAACAGCCACAGGCTGCCGCGGATCGGAACCTGGAACCACAACGTGCCGATCAACAAGATCAGGAGCATATCCATGAAAGAGACAATGATATATGGGATGATCTTTGCCAGGATCAACTCCCAGCTGCGGATGGGGGTCACAATCAACTGTTCGATGGTGCCGCGCTCGCGTTCCCTCACGATGGAAAGGGCTGTCAGGCTGGTGGCGGTCTGGAACAGGATCATGGCGATCAAACCGGGAACGAGATTGTAAGCGCCGAGCAGGTCAGGGTTGTAAAGCACGCGGGTGCGCACGTCAACGGGCGAGACCGCCAGACCACTGACCCCTTCAAGCGCCAATTTTTGGATCTCCAGGCTGGTGCCATGGGCCTGCCCGGCCAGGGTTGCAGCCGAAAGCACCGCACTGGCCGTGGTCGGGTCCGAACCGTCGATCAGTACGGATACCTGGGCCGGAGTTCCGGAAAGCAGGTTGGTAGTGTAATCGGGGGGAATGGTAATGCCCACCTTGGCCTTGCCGGAAGCGATCAGGTTGTCAACTGCTGAATCGGTGGAGGCAACGTAATCGAACGAGAAATACCCGGTCACCCTGAAGGCATCCAGCAAGGCCCGGCTGGCCTGGCTGTTGCTCTGGTCAAAAATAACCGTGGGTACATTCTTAATATCGGTGTTGTTGGCATAACCCAGCAACAATAACTGCAGGACAGGCATTATAAAGATGAAGATCAATGTGCGCGGATCGCGCACCATATGGAGCAGTTCCTTTTTTATAAGGGCTCGAAAACGTCTCATGATTTGACTCCTAGTCGGATGGTTCTAATAAATAACTTTCAGTTCAATTTTACGCGGGGGTTATATGGGTGATGATTCAGCCGGATTGATCGAACGCATCCAACACTTTGTTCAAAAGACATATGAATGTTTCCCGTTCGGATGCATCCAGAGGGGTCATGGCCTGTTCCACCCGGCCCAACATGTACGTGCTGATGGCTTGGAAGGTTTCCTTGCCTTTGGTGGTCAGTTCGACCCGCACCACCCGGCGATCTTTGGGATCGGGCAGGCGCTGGGCATAACCGTTATTGACCAGCCAGTCCATGGTGCGCGTGGCGGTGCTGAGCGGCACTTCCAGGTCGCGGCTGAGCTCGCCCATGCTGATCGGTCCATCGTAGTGCAAGAAAACAGAACCCGCAGTATAGAAAAGGCCGGCATCCTCGATACCCGCCTCCTTGCCGGACGGCTTCGATTCGTGAATTTGTTTTCTAAGGGCAGCCATGTTTTCCGGCGCGACCACCTTGAATTGGCTGCGCATGCGGACAATACGCTGAAGCAACCTTACGACCTCGGGGGTACTGGAGGATTTAGTTTGATTGGACATAAATTTTCAACTTGGTATATTTTCGAAAAGAAATACTTCCACAGCGGAAGCATAATACCTGCAAGGGATATGACTGTCAATGCCCTTGAGATTACAGTTTCATTAGAAATTGGTAAACTCCCCAATAAGGAAACGATGTCTCAATAAGCCTTTTATGATACTTTTTTTTAGGAGGGAGGCGGGGGACAATAGAAAAAACAAAAACCAAAAACAAAAAAGTAATAATGTAATTTACGGAATTGAGGATGCAGTGGAGAAAGGATGGGAATAGAAAACAGTAAACACAAAAGGGAAAAATGAATTAATAATCCCCGGTTAAAATATCAAGCGAGAAATCATCTACATGCAAAAGCGTAATCTTCCAGCACAGAATTGATCTTATCCAATATGAGCGCTTCCGGCGTGGCATCCAGCTGGCGGCTGCGGACTTTTTCCGATTGAACTGGGAGAAATTGGCTGAGCAGGGCTGGCGGCAGGTTTTTTTTGCGCAGGTTTTGGAGCATGCGTTCGAGCGCAGACTGCACGCGCGCATCACTCCAATAATAGCGGACGCGGTCGCTCCGGCTGAATTTACGCTGGAGTCTCAAGGTTTCTGCGTCGCCGCGATAATAATTCTGCCAAAATTCCGGCTGGCGGGTCATGACTTCATCCAATATTGATAACAGATTCGAACGCTTATCCGCGAGGATCAGCTCATCCTCCATCATCGCCAGGGCAAAGACCGCCTCCCGGAAGGCAAACGTCAGGGCCGGGCCGACCTTTAGGATGGCAAAGTGGTCACGAACAAGTTGCTGGAGTGACAGGCGCGTCTGGTAATCGGTGGAGTGGACCTCATAGATGAAAGGGGTTGTTTCTGCAAAGTGCGCCAGATCGCCGGCTGCCTCGGGATGGTATTCCAAAATGAAATCGTCCCCGAATTCCACACCGGGTTGGACGACCAGGGCGATGACACGTTCCCAGGCTGTATCCAGACCTTCGGCTTTAAAAGCTGCTTGCGTGGCCTCCAATGTATACCTGGCATCCGCCACTTTCGTCACGCGGACGGCGTCTTCATGTTCTGTGGCTCCGCCGGGGATGGGAACTTCGCTGCCGATGATATAGCGGAGTTTATAAGACCTTTGCGGGGCAAGATCCTTGCCAGCGCTTTCGGCGGCTTTCGCCAGCCAGACCGTGCGGCGGGCCACCAGTTCCAGGTCCAGCGGGCGGGCTGCATCATCGTCCCCCAGTTTCATACTGGCATCCAGGTGGATCTTGGTGAATCCGGCCTGAACGTAGGCCCGCAGCATGCCGGCAGATTTTTCCATGGCGCTGGCAGCCGGTTCATTCCGCCAGACATTCGGCCCCAGGTGATCACCGCCCAGGATAAGCCGTTCCAGGGGAAAATGATTTTCAGCAGCCAATGTATGTACAAATGCCACGAATTCTGCCGGGGTCATGCCGGTGTACCCACCAAACTGGTTGACCTGGTTGCAGGTCGATTCAACCAGGAGCGGGGCGGCGTGCTCCGGGTTGGCCACGATTTTCGCATTTCCTGTTCCAGAACTGGGACTACCTCGGGACATGGCGGCTTTCAACACCCACGGATGGGCCGAACAAACCGAAACGAGGCCGCGCGGCTGCCCCTGCTTCTGTGCCCGAACCAATTCATCGAGGAAATCTGGACGCATGCTTGGTTTTTCCTGAACAGACATACAGTGGATCACATAGGCCGGCATCCGGAAAGACCCTCATTCCAGCCCTTACCGGTCGCCAGATCCTTCTAGGGAGACATACCGCATGGCCTCCGCCAGGTCCGGCTGGGCGGAGGTACCTCCAGGGCGGCGGGTGGAAAGGGAACCACAGGCGGCTGCCAGGGAAAGAGATTTTTCCAGGCTCCATCCGTGCAGAAAGCCGTACAGGAAACCGGCATCGAAGCCATCCCCCGCGCCGACTGTATCGACGACCCGCACAGGCAAAGCCTGGACCCGGATGAACTCATCCCTACGACAGGCCAGCGCTCCGAGGGCACCCAACTTTACGGCCACCAAGCGGCATTTTTGAGCAAGTTCCCGGGCAGCCGTTTCGGAGGCCGGAAGGCCGGAAATCGCCAGGGCTTCTTTTTCGTTGGGAAGGAAGACATCCACCCGGCCAAGTAGTTCATTAAAGCCGCGCCATGTACCCGAAGGGTCCCAATTGGAATCCAGGGAAGTGGTCAGGCCGAGAGCATGGGCGCGCCGGAACAGGTCTGGCAGGCCAGGCTGGAGGGCGGTTTGCAGGAAATAACTGGCGACATGCAGGTGCCGGGCGGTTTGCAGGCGTTCAGGGGTAACCTGCTCCGCCCGCAGACGGTTGATCGTCCCGGGGTGGGTCAGGATGGCACGGTCGCCAACCGGACCGTTAAGTATGACACTCAGACCGGTCGGCAGAACGGGGTCGATGATCACACCGGAAACATCCACGCCGCGCTGCGACAGTTCGTCCAGTATGAAACGACCAAAAATATCCGCGCCGCATATACCGGTGAAGGCCACTTTCAGTCCCAGTCGGGCTGCGCCGCAGGCAAAGATGGCGGAGGAGGAACCGATCGTCAGGTCAGCCGAGTCGACCAGTTTTTCCACCTGACCGAATTCGGGGGTGACATCCCCGGAGAGGATCAGGTCGGGATTGATTTCACCAGCAACCAGGATATCGAAAGGAGGATTCATGAATAATCCGAGGAAGAAAAGCTCACCACGAAGGACTCGAAGGACACAAAGTAGACAAAAGGCTGCCGGGTAGAACGATCCGAATAATCAAAAGGGGTTCGCATTTTGCGTTTACTCAGCTTCTCCGCACAATGGCAAAATGCGGTTCTTCCATAAATTATCGGATTGCTGTTCAATATGTTTTATACCAATCCGGCTTGATGGGAGCCGAGGTAAAGAAATCCGTCCATGGCCGGGCGAGACCGGCACACAATATGGTGAGGACTTCCAGGCGCGGAAGCGCTACCTCCTTCAAGAAAGCCAGGCGGTCCGTAGAATCCAGGGAAACCGCCTCCTGCCAGACAGCCCGCCCGACCGCGCATCCAGAGGCGCCAGCCTGGCAGGCCACTCGCACCTGGCGCAGGTAGTTGGGATTGTCTTCCGCCGCGGAAAGCAGAATCCAGGGTGCCTGGCTGAGAGAAGAAATCTCGTGGAAGGCTTTGTCCCATTCGGATTCGTCCGGATGCTCGGTTATGTCGAGCGGAAATTCGACTTTGAGCACATCCACCCCAGGGGTGGTCAGGCGACGGGTGGTCTCACTTACCACGCGCCTTTTTTCGGCGGAAGCAAGTTTCTTATCCGGCTGCAGTGAGTACGAGAGCGGTTCTAGCATAAGCGCCAGGTCGTACCGGACACAATCCTGCGCCACCTGCCGTACGAAGGTCTCGATCTCTATTGCAGAAGATGAATCGGGATGGTAGTAGACCAGCAACTTAATCATGCTGGCACCCATCCGTTTGGCCTTCTCTACGTTCCAGCCCGGCAGGATCTGGCTCTGGCGGGCGGTCGTCTCACCGCCATAACCGGTCGACTCAACCGCCACAACCAGGGGAGTTGCGCGGGGGATGCTCCCGCCGGCAACCGACTGGGCGGCGCTGTATTGTGGGTCGAGCAGGACGGCGGTGTCTGCCCCGGCCAGGGCAGCCGTGACATCCAGCTTGAAGCGGGTCAGGTCGATGTCGCTGACCGAGGCGGGATCGGCCGGATTGAGCGCCCGCCGCAGGTTCTGGCGATGGTCCAGGGCCAGGCAGGTGAAGGTGGCTCGTTCCGAAGAGCACTGCTGCAGGCCGCGCAGTTTACCGATGGATAAAGTCTTCATGGCATTGATTTAATCACAGATGGGTGAAGTTTCACAGGTTTGCAACCCCGGCAGCCTTATGAACAGGTTCCGCGAAAAGCAGTGAGAATTCGGTTCTTGAGAATAAAACTGATGTTGTGCACCTGTCCCCAGGCACAGGCGGCTTGAAAATCCACACCCGTGTCGGTGTATTCGGCCGCGAAGACCGCTTTGCCAGCGGCAATGAACGGCAACACCCGGTCGCCCCAGCCCTGGACAAAGCAATCCTCGGTGATGGCGAAATCAAAGAAAGGCAACGCGTCTGCCACCATGTTGGCAGCATTCTTCAGGCCGATGGCCAGGCCGCGGGCGTGGGCCTCACCGGCCAGCCAGCAGGCATAGGCAAACTGGTCAGCATATGTGATGGGAAAACCGGTGGCATTGGTGTGAATTTCAATATTATCCGGTTCCACTGCATCGAAGCCTTTCTCTTTGCACAGGTCGAGACGGGCGCACATGACCGGCTTCAGCAGGTCGATGCGGCGGATGTCCAGCCATTTCTCACCCGGCCAGCCCTCATAATCGTTACCCAGCAGTTCCTGAGGAAATTGGGCTGCATCGGGACGCCAGCCTTCGTATGATCCAACCGAGATGTAGCCAATTGCCTTGCGGCCCTGGTCGTGCAACGTTTCCACGATCGCGGCCGCATTGTCGAAAAGGTCGATATCATATACTTGGGCAGCCACGGTCAGGTCGACCGGAGGTCCGGAGAGCTGCCACTGCCAGGTAAGACCGGGAGAGGGCAGCCACCAGGAAGAACGGAGGGAAGGGGAAGGGTGGATGGGGTTGCCTCTATACTTTGTGGATTTTGAACTGCGGCAGGTAAGCCTGGTTTTGGGCAAACATCTCGTTGACCAGGTTGCGGATCTCCGCCAGCGAGAGCACCGCGGATGTCAGGGGATCATTGCAAATGGCGCGGTAAAGCATGACCGGGTCTCCGGTGAGAGCGGCGGTAATGGCCATTTCCTCGATCCCGCTGGAGAGCTGGGTCAGCAGGGCGCATTCGGGCGGCAGGGCACCGACGTGCAATGAATGGAAGCCGGCCTCGTCCACATAGACCGGCACTTCGACACAGGCCCCATGGGGCAGGTTGGTGAGCAGACCGGTATTGGGCACGTTGCCATTAAACTTAAATGGATCGCCACCCTGGAGGGCATTGATGATGTAGGCGGCATATTCCTGCCCGCGTGCCAGGTCAGTGCCCGTGACCTCTTTGGCCAGCTCGACCCGCACACCATCCTTCCAGGTGGCCTCGGTCTTCTGATATTCCCGCAGGATGTAGGCGTATTCCCCTGGATTCCAACCGGTGCCGTGGGTGCAGTATTTCTCGATCAGGTCGGGGCGCTTGCGGAACCAGGCGTTGTATTCCGAGTTGTGGCCGCTGGATTCGGTCACGTAATAACCCAGTGCCAGGTACATTTCATTACGGACCTGTTCTTCATTGTAGATTTCCGGCTTTTCGGTGACGACCCGATGGATCTGCGGGTAGGCGTCCCGGCCATTGACCTCATATTTCAGATACCAGGCCTGGTGGTTGATGCCAGCGCACAGGTAGTTGACATCTTCATACTGCACTCCGATCCAATTTGCCAGCATCATGGCCGTGCCCTGGACCGAGTGACACAACCCAGTTACCGGTATGGTGGTGATACGCTGGAGAGCGCCGCACAGCATTGCCATCGGGTTGGTGTAGTTGAGCCAGACTGCATCCGGGCAGACTTCCTCCATGGTATGCAGGATGTCCAGCATGGGCGGGAGGGTGCGCAGGAAGCGGAAGATTCCGGAGGGCCCACGCGTGTCGCCGACGTTGATATCCACACCGTATTTTTTGGGGATCTCAATATCGTATTTCCAGACATCCGTGGTGCCCGTCAGGATAGTGGTTAAAACCACATCGGCATCCCGGAGCGCCTCGACCCGGTCCAGGGTGGCGCCCACCCTGGCGGGGTATTTCCCGGCCTGGATGAGCTTCTGCACGGTCTTGTGGGCAAAGTCCAACCGCTCGGCGTCAATATCCATCAGGGCAATCTGGGCGTCTTCCAGCAGCGGAAAGGTCAAAATGTCACGTACGAGCCCGGCAGTAAAGCCCAGGCTGCCAGCACCGATGAAGGCGATTTTAATCATGGAATATTCCTCTCTCGATTTTTTAATCCACTTGATTGGTAGCGATCAACCGGGCATACCACGCGCCGCTGTCCTTGATCGTCCTTTTCTGGGTCTCATAATCCACCCGGATCACTCCGAAGCGCTTGGTGAAGCCATGTGACCATTCAAAATTATCCAACAAGGACCAGACAAAATAACCACGCACATCCACGCCATCCTGCATGGCGAGGCGAAGCTGCCCAATGTGCTGGCACAGGTAATCGATGCGCCGGTTATCATGGATGCTGCCATCCGGTGAGACCACATCCGGGAAGGCTGCACCGTTCTCGGTGATATAGATTGGCGGCAGGTCATAATCCGCGTGGATGCGATTGAGCATGCGCCGGAAAGCCGGCGGACAGATTTCCCAGCCCATGTCAGTATATTCCGAACCCGGGACCGGCTTTACCCAACCCTGTGCGCCAATGACGGTGCGCGAATAGGAATTGATCCCCAGGAAATCCAGTTTTTGGGCGACTAGCGCCATATCTCCGGCTTTGATCTCCGGAAAGGCCTCGCCCATGGCGGCTACCATCAAAGGGTGGTAATGCCCGCGAAAAATGGGGTGGATGAAGGTTGTTTCATGGCTGTACCAGGATTTTTCGGCGGCAGCCACGTCGGCGGGATCGTCACTGGCTGGTTCCTTAATCCATTCGGTCAGAACGATCCCCAGTTGCATAGACGGGTCAATAGCCCTGAGGGCCTGGACCGCCAATCCGTGTGCAACCAGCAAATTATGGGTGATTTGACAGGCATTTTTCCAATCCTCTTTTACTCCAGGCGCGTGCTCTCCACTGACATAACCAGCCTCAGCAATGACATTCGGTTCGTTTAACGTGGCCCAGTGCCTGACACGGTCACCCAGATATTTTGCCATCAGCGCGCTGTAATCCGCAAAATATGCCAGAGTATCGCGATTGAGCCATCCGCCCTTTTCATAAAGGGCCTGGGGCAGATCCCAATGATGCAGGGTGACATAGGGGTCAATACCCGACTCCAGCAAAGCATCCACCAGGCGATCATAAAAATCCAGCCCGGCCGGGTTAACTCCGCCAAAACCGGCCGGAAGCACACGCGGCCAGGAAATGGAAAAGCGATAGGCTTTCAACCCTAGTTGGCGCATCAACGCTACATCTTCCTGATAACGATGGTAATGGTCGCAAGCCACATTGCCGCTGGCAGCATCGATGATCTTACCGGGTGTATGGCTGAAACGATCCCAGATGGATTCGCCCTTGCCATCCGCATCCCAACCCCCTTCAACCTGATAGGCAGCGGTGGCGGCGCCCCAGGCAAAATTGGCGGGAAATGGCGGGATGGGGGTACCGGGCATTTATAATCCTTTCTTAATGCAGTGTGGAATTTAATGGAATGACTTTTTTATCGCTTCAAGCCGCTCAGGGCAATTCCTTCAATGAACTGCTTTTGGGCGAAGAAGAAAACAATCACCAGCGGCAGGATGCTGAGCAGCGCACCGGCCATCAGGACGGTGAAACGCCCACCCAGGGTCAGCTGCGTCTGGAAAAAGGCCAACCCAACCGTCAGGGTGGTGTTGGGGACGGTCGGCATATACACCAATGGATGCAGCAGATCGTTCCAGGCACCCTGAAAGGTGAATATGGCCAGGGCAGCCAGCGCCGGTCTCCCGAGCGGCAGATAAATGCGCCAGAAAATTTGCCAGAGCGAGGCGCCATCCACGCGGGCGGCATCCACCAGCTCGCGCGGGATGGTCAGGAAGTATTGGCGCAGCAGGAAAGTCCCGAACGCCCCACCCCAAAAAGCCGGCAGCCAAAGCGGCACGCTTGTCCCCACCAGGTGCAAGTATTTGAAAATGATGAAATTCGGGATTAGGCTGACCTGCTCCGGGATCATCAGGGTGATGAGCAGGAGGGTGAAGAGCACTCCGCGGCCGCGAAATTTTACCACGGCAAAGCAGAAGGCAGCCATGGCACAGGTCAACAATTGACCGATGACGGTCAAGGCAGAAATGATCGTGCTGTTCAGGAACAGCTTTGGGAAGTTCAAGTCGAATGAGAACAGGCTTCGGAAATTGTCCAGTGTGGCCGGATTGGGGATCAAGGTGTGGGTGAACTGGTCAGCCGGCAATTTGAAGGAGGTCGCCACCATCCACAGGAACGGCCCAAGCATGGTCACCGCTCCGGCGATCAGTAGCAGATAAGTTACCAGGTCAAGCATGGCTTTCTGTTTCGTTCTATTCATGGGGTGCTCCTATTCGTAAACCACGTAGCGCCGTTCCAGCCAGAAATAAAAGGCCATCAGCAGGATGACCAATACGGCCAACTCGATGGCCTGGGCGCTTGCACCGCCATAATTAAAAAAGTTCCAGGCGTTGCGGTAGATGGAGAAGACCACCACCGGCACAGAGCTGTCGCCCTGGCCCTGGCGGGTCATCATGTAGATATAGTCATACGCCTGGAAGGCATTGATGGTTGACATTAAGGTCTGGAAGAAAATGCTGGGTGTGACCAGCGGCAGGGTGATATACAAAAATTGACTGAAGTTACCGGCTCCATCCATGGTGGCGGCCTCGTAGAATTCGCGCGGAACGGCGGTCAGGCCGGCCAGGAAGATGATCATCCCTTCCCCGATGGCACCCCAGATGTTGACTACCACCACCGACATCAGGGCGTTCCTGGAACAAAGCCAGCAGACGGAGGGAAGACCAAGATGGTTCAGGAAATAGTTCAGGATGCCGGTATCCCGGCCATAGATCAGGTTCCAGACCAGGGCAGTCGCGACCGCCGAGGTGACACCCGGGAGAAAGTATATGGTGCGGAAAACCGAAACGCCGCGGATCTTGCGGTTCAACAGGACCGCCACGAACAACGAGACGATCACCACACCCGGCACGTACAGCAGGCTGAACTTGAAGGTATTGGTCAACGCCTTAAGATAAGCCGGATTATTGAACAAGTTAAAGTAATTGCTCAACCCGGCCCAGGTGGGCGGCGTCAACAGGTCCCAGTGTGTGAAGCTCAATCCGAGCGTTGCCAGGATGGAGCCGAGCGCCCCAAAGACCAGCCCAATCAGGGTGGGAGCCAGCATCGCCCACAACCAGAGCTTCTCCCGCCCGAGTGGTTTCAACCCAAATTCCATATTAATCCCTTCGTCGTGGGAATTCCCAATAGTCCACCCTTCCCCCCGGTTTTTCAGGCGGGAAGGGCGGAAGGGATTGCCAGGGAGTTACTTGTTTTTTGCCAACACCGCATCGGCGGCAACGACGATCTGATCCAGGGTCGGGTTCAGTTCCGCTTCGCCGTTCCACATGGGAGTCGAGCGCGTCCCCAACCGTGGAAGACCACTCATCGTAGCCTTTGAAGACTGGCTTCATATGGGCGTAAGCGAGCTCATCCAGGAAGATCTGCTGGTTGATGGGGGTGCTCTGTTTCAGAAATGCATCGCTCTTGGCGACCAATTCCAAGACCGGACAGGCGAACCCCATTTGGGCCAGCCGGGTCTGGCCGGCGGTGCTCTCAACGAACTTGATGAAATCGAAGGCCACCTGCGGGTTCTTGCTGTCCTTTGCGACCACGAACCCGGCGCTGTTGACGCTGGTCGCCTGGCCGGCCGGGCCTTTGGGCATGGGAACAATATCCCACTTGAACTTGGCTTCCGAGTAGCCTGGCACAGACCAGTGACCGGTGGCGATCATGGCGGCGTTCCCCGAAAGGAACAGGTCGCCGCCGTATTGCGAAGAGGTGTTGGGATCTGGGATCGATTTATCGATAAACATCATATCATGCAGGAATTGAAAAGCCTGGCGGGCGTTCGGTTCTCCCAGCAGGGTCTTGGTATGGTCTACGTTGACCAGGTCACCTCCGTAGGCCCAGATGATCTCGCTCATGCCACCTTCGAAATCCCAGGGATCAATCACGTAGCCAAACTGGTCAATCTTGCCATCGCCGTTGGTGTCCTTTGTGAGGGCCTTGGCAGTGGCGCGCAGGTCGTCATATGTCCAGCCAGCCTTGGGATAGGGGACACCGGCTTTGTCGAACATATCCTTGTTATAAAAGACGGCAATGGTCTGAAAATCGCGAGGGAGGCCAAAGTAACCATCCGACGTTTTATACGCGGTCAGGGTGTTCGGGAACAGTCCATCCAGCATGCCCGGGTTCTTGTCGATGTACGGCTGGAGATTCAGCAGTACGCCGCGCGACTGGTAGTCCGGGTAAAGCGGCGCATCCATGGCAAAAACATCCGGAGGCGTGTTGGCGGCCAGAAGGGTCTTGAGCTTGGTCCAATAGGAGTCCCAATCCGAGACATCCACGTTGACCTTGACGCCTGGATTGGCCGCTTCGAAATCGGTAACAATGGCCTTCCAGACATCCAGCTCAGCCGGATCGCCCCATTCCATGTAGGTGATCTGGACAGGGCTGCCGTTGCCGGCGCGACCGGCGCTGGTTGTGGCAGTGGCCTTCTGTCCACCACAGGCGGTAAGCATCAGCACGGCCACCATGACGAGGGAAAACAGAGTCTTTTTCATTCCTTCCTCCTTATTTAATCAAACAACGGATATGAGAATGATCGATCGAATTGAAGCGCGCATTATTGCAGCTTGACAACAGAATCCAGGTTGCCGGGCCGGTCCGGATCCAGGCCTTTGGAAAGCGACCGCTCGAAGGCGATCAGCTGGCCAACCGGCAGGTAAAGCACATTGCGAATGGCTTCATCAAGACCCGAGTTAAACCGGGCCACTCCGGCTGTGCCGGCAGGCAATGGCTGCTCTCCGTCTTCTGCCATATCAAAGATCCGGCCTCCCAGGGCTTTGACATCCTTCAATACGGCAGTCTCCGTAACGCTATTGCGCGTGGAACGCAGACCGACGACCAAGGTCTGCGGCGTCACCATTGACTTAGGACCGTGCCGGAATTCCATGAAGTGGAATGGTTCGCTGTGGGTCAACGACATCTCCTTCATCTTCAGGCTGAGTTCGCAGGCCAGCCCCTGACGCGGGCCGGAGCCCAGCCAATAGAAGCGATCGATGGAAGAGTCACGACCCAACCCGGCGGCCAGGGAGGCATAGTCACTCAGGATCCTGGCTCCCACTTCCGGCAGGTGCCCAAGCGAGTCAAACAAATCGACCCGCCCGGACCATAGGCTAGCCAGCGCGACGGCGCTGAGGTAGAGCGTGGAAAAGGCGCGTGTCTGCGCCACCGATTGCTCCTGCCCAGAAGGCAGGACGATATTGTGGGCGCCCAGGCTCGCCAGCGGCATATCACCGTAACAGGAGACCGTCAGCAATTCCCCGCGCTTATCCGCCTGGAAGGCCTGGCAGGCGCGCAGGGTCTCGGTGGTCTCGCCGGAGCGGCTGAGCCCCACCAGCAGGGTTTTCCCTGCAGTGTAGGACGACTGTGGATAAAGCCAGAGTTCCGAGGCCGGGAAGGCCCGGCTGGAAAGACCGGTCAGTTCCTGGGTTTGGGATGCGGCGGCCAATGCCAGGTAATAGGCGGACCCGCAACCGGTGAAGACAATCTGGTTGAACCGGTTGGCAGGCGCTATATCCAAAATAGCCTGGCGGTGTTCCTTCATGATGCTCAACCCGGCTGCCCAAGCGGCGGGCTGCGACAGGATTTCCTGATGGGTATAGAAACCTTTTTCCACGCTCATTTGTGTTTATCCTTGTGGGTATAAGATTCGTCCGGCATTCCGGAAATAAACTTTCTCCAGCATATTCTTGGGCAGGTGCAAACCGTGGACATGCCAGCGTCCCTGCAAAGGAACCACTGCCGGGGAGTAGTTGAAGTATTCATCATCGGTCTCCAGAAACCGGAAAATGATCCGGTAGGCTTCCAGGTCAGGTCCCATATCGGAACCGAACAGGATCCGGTCGGAATATTTAAGGAAGAAACGTCGGGCAGTATAGGGCTGGCGGCCCAGTTCCCCAATGCGGGCGGAGATGTCAACATGGAAATTCGGGCAGCGGTCGAGCAGCGCTCCCACCCAGGCCAGGTTCTCGGCGTAACAGCCGACGTGCGCGCCGATGAAGGTGGTGCGCGGGTGGCGTGTTACCAGCTTCGCCAGGCCATCCAAGATGTGCAGGAATGGCGGGAAAGGCGGGCTGGTGAAGGTCCAATCTGGGTGCTGGCCGAGTTCCTCCCAGCGTTCGTTGGTCTCATCGACCGGGTCGAAAAAGGCGACCGGATCGGCCACGTGGATGACCACCGGCAGGCCCAGTTCCCCGGCAGCCTCCCAGATGGGAGCCAGGCGCGGGTCGTCCACATCGACCAGCCGGTCGTGATGGTCATGGACGGTCAGACCGAGACCTTTCCAGATCTTCAGTCCTTCCGCGCCGCGTTCCTTCTGGATGCGCAGCCGCCTGCAGGCCCATTCGGGAAAACCATCGCCCTTTTCTTTCCACTGTGACCATTCCACCCCGCCGAACACCATGAAGCGCCCGGGAGCGGGCTGCTTGAAAAGGTCCAGGTGGGCATTCAGCACATGCTCGCCCCAGCCGCCGTCCAGGTCCACATAGCGGACGATCCCGGCCTGGTCCAACCGGTCCAGCAATTCCGGCAGGGGTTTGCGGTCCCAGCCGCCGCCGAACGCTTGACCCAGGTGGTTATGAGCGTCGAAGGCCGGATAGCGCGGCTTTTCCATGGAAGTTACCCGCGTAACCAGTTTGGATTGAGGGCGAAAGGCTTCAAGCTGCATTTATTTTCAGGCTTCCAGTGATAACAAAAACACCAGATGATCAGGAAAGCACGACGCGCAGGCCACGTGCCCGGATGGCCTCCAGGATATCCCTGGGCGTTCCATCGTCGGTAACAATGGCATGAATACTTTCCAGGGGCGCCAGCAGAACGGTGGCGGCCCGGCCGAACTTGGTATGGTCAGCCAACACGAAGATCTCCTGGCCGGCTTTCAGGATGGCCCGGTCGGTCATGGTTTCAAGCAGATATTCGTTGGTCAGGCCATGCTCTAGGCTGATGGCACGCGTCCCGATAAAAGCCTTATCGGCGCGCACTTCCGCCAGGGCCTGCTCGGTGATGTGGCCGATGAATGAAAACTCGCTCTCGCGCAGCATACCGCCCAGGCAAATGATCGTTATTTCTTCGGCCCCCGCCAGGGCATTGACCACCGGCAGGGAATTGGTGAGAATCGTCAGACCTCGCTGGCCGCGCAGCGCGCGCGCGGCTTCCAGGACAGTGGTGCCTGAACCAAGGAAGACCGTTTCGCCGGTCTGCACCAGCGCGGCGGCAGCCTTCCCGATGCGGATTTTCTCATCGGCTTGTTCGTTTTGACGCTGAAGGATGGGGCTTTCGGGGGGAGCCTGGTCCAAAACGATCGCACCGCCATGGACGCGCTGCAGTCTACCCAGGTCGGCGAGCGTTTCCAGGTCACGCCGGGCGGTGGCTTCACTGATGTCAAAAGTGGTGCAAATTTCCGCCACGCTGATGCGCTGCAGGCGTTCGAGCAGCCGTAGAATCTGCTGCTGGCGGTCTGTCCCTGACACAAAATTGGATTCCATAATCGCTCAATAACAATCTAAATCAATCATTAACAATCATATAATATGATTCTTTTAGTTTGATTTCAAGTGATAAATGTCATCTTCTCCCCGAAAACAATAAAGCGCCGAAAAAAGCCCGGCACTTATCTGTGTCCCAAAAAATTTCCTACCAGGTTCAATAAATATTCTTGAGGAAATCCTTTAGAGCCGGCACATACCCATCAAAGCGGGTACGCCGGATATCATGGCTGGCGCCTGCCAGGTGGACCACCTTGACCTTCTCGTTTACGCTGGCGGCTTTTTGAGCGGACTCCAAGGAGACAATTGACATCTTTTCCTTATCCCCGATGAATAACAGGACGGGCACGCTGATCCGCTTGAAGACTTCGAATGGCTCGGCCAGATCCATTTCCATGGTGGGCATGGAATTCAAGAAATTGAAACTCATGTGTTTCTTTGCATTCACCCACGGAATGATCTCGTCATCAGGGTAGGTCGGAGAAGCTTTTCTTGCCATCCGGGTTGCGATGAACTTTGGCATGATCTTGAAAATGCGCATGTATCTTGCCATCAGCTTGCCAATGTCCTCCGACTTGAAATCCTGTTTTCCATCCCCAAACTTCTCCCCGGGAATGATAATGGGCGGATCCTCCAGGAAGATGGCGCGCGTCAACTCCGGGTGGACTGCCGCAAAATTCATGCACGTATCTGCGCCCATGGAGTGGCCACCGACCACCGGACGTTCCAATCCCAATGCCTGGACCAAACCAGCCAGGTCGGCAACCCGCTGGGCGGTTGAATAATCCCCCTTGCCGCTGGAGCTTTTCCCGTGGCCGCGCCCATCGACCAGGATGCAGTCGTAATCGGCTTCCAATTCCCTGACCACGCGTGTCCAGCATAAGCCATCATCCCCGGCGCCGTGGTTGAAAACCACCTTGGGTTTATCCCCCCCGGTCCGGTAATAGTGCAGGCTCAAACCATTGGCGTTGACATACCCATCTGACCATGTAGGCATAGTGGGCTCCTTTGGAAAGGTATTTGAAAATAACCACGTTTCATCTTACTACAAGTGTAAACCTCGCGCGTCCGGCGAGCATATTTCCCTGTTGCTTCCAGCTTGAGATTAGGTTGCCTGCTGTCGGTTTGCAAACCAAGCGCCACGCCTTCTTTGGGTACGCCCAGTCAGGATTGATCAGCCATTATTCCTGGCCTGGCTATAGAACCAGCGTTTGGTCATTTCAGCCGAAAGGAAGTACAGCACAACGATCCCAAAAATGATCAGCAGATACGGAATCGACAGCGGCACAAAGCCCAGCGCGCCAGCCAGGGGTGAGTAGGGCAGCAACAAGGTCAAGAACATGATTGCCCCGGTGACAGCGAGCATTGCGCGGCTGGGGCGACTGTGAGTAAACGGCAGCCGTGTGCGCACCGCAAAGACCACCACTCCCGCCGAAAGGATCGACTCGATAAACCAGCCTGTTTGGAAACTTTGCTGGTTGGCTTTCATCATCCAAAGCAACACTCCAAACGTGGCGTAGTCGAAAACAGAACTGAGCGGGCCAAAGATCAGCATGAAGCGGCGGATGAATTTGATATCCATGCGATGCGGACGTTCAACAAACACATCATCCACGCGATCGCCGGCGATGGTCATTTCCGGCAGGTCGGTCATGAAGTTGATCAGCAGGATTTGTTTGGGCAGCATTGGCAGGAACGGCAGGAACAGGGAAGCGCCTGCCATGCTGAACATATTGCCGAAATTTGCGCTGGTTGCCATGAAGACATACTTGAGCGTGTTGGCAAAAGTCTTGCGTCCCTGCACAATGCCTTCGCGCAGGACATCCAGATCCTGTTTGAGCAGCACCAGGTCGGCGGCTTCCTTGGCAACAGCCACGGCGTTTGCCACGGAGATGCCAACATCCGCGCTGTGCAACGAAGGTGCATCATTGATCCCATCGCCCATGTAACCCACCACGTGGCCGCGCTTCTTGAGCGCCAGAATGATGCGCTCCTTCTGGTTGGGATCCACCCCGGCAAAAATGGTGGTCTCTTCTACCGCATGCCAGAGCGCCTCGTCGTGCATGTCGTCCAGTTCGGCGCCGGTCACGACCTTTGCATCCCCCAGCCCCACTGCCTGCCCGGTATGGCGTGCCACCAATTTATTGTCACCTGTAATTACTTTAAGCCGAACGCCCAGCTTCTCCAGCGCCAGGATGGTGTCATGCACGCCAGGCTTGGGCGGATCCAGGAACAAAAGGAAACCGGTGAACGTCATGCCGATTTCGCCGGTTTTGGAAAAGGGATGCACCTGGCCAGGGACAGATTTAACCGCCACTCCCAGCACCCGGTAACCCTGGGCGCTCCAGGCCTCGTAGCTTGCCTGGATCCCGGCCTGCTGACCGGCATCCAGGTCTTTTTCCTCATCTCCAACCTGAATCTTTCCACACGCTGCCAGGATATTTTCCAGCGCACCTTTCGTGATCATGGTTGGAGGGATGCCATTCTTTTCTACGACCACCGTCAGGCGTTTGCGGACAAAGTCATACGGGATTTCATCCAATTTGGCGTAATCATCCGCGCCCTTCAGCCCTTTGTTGATGATCGCTTCATCCAGCGGATTGGGCAGCCCCGTTTGCATCTTCGCATTCAGGTAGGCGAACAGGCTGACTTGATCGGATGGTTTTCCATTCACGTCCAGCGCGCCATCCAAATGCACCACACCTTCTGTCAGCGTGCCGGTCTTGTCGGTGCAAAGGATATCCATGCTGCCGAAATTCTCGATCAATTCCAGCCGGCGCACAATAACGCCGAGTTTGGCCATATCTTGCGATCCTTTTGACAGGTTGATGTTAATGATGGCGGGTAGAAGTTGCGGTGTCAACCCGACTGCCAGCGCGATCGAAAAGAGCAATGAATCAAGCACAGGCTTGTGTAGAAGCACATTAAAAAAGAAGATGCCCAGCACTAAAATGAACATGACTTCGGTGAGCAAATAGCCCAATTTGCGGATGCCGCGCTCGAACTCGGTCTCCGGCGGGCGCAGGGTCAGTTTGTTGGCAATCTGACCAAAGGCGGTGTTCAGCCCTGTTTCCACAATCAGCACTTTGGCGCTGCCGCTGCTGACGTTGGTGCCCATGAAAACCGCGTTCGTCCGTTCAGCCAGCCCGGCGCTTTCGGGGAGGATGCCTGGCATTTTCTCCACCGGGAAGGTTTCACCGGTCAGGACGGCCTGGTTGACGAAGAAATCCCTGGCTTCGATCACCAGCCCATCTGCCGGGATCAGGCTGCCAGCCGCAAGCATCACCACATCGCCGGGAACAACTGCATCGGTCGGGATCGAAGTGGTTCTTCCATTCCGCAAAACATCCGTCTTGAACGAGACCTGTTCCTTTAACTTCTCGGCGGCGTTGTTGGCATTGTATTCCTGGAAAAAGCTGAGCAGGGCGCTGCCCATCACGATCAGCAGGATGATGATGGCATCCGCCCAATCCTGGAGAAAGGCCGAGATCAAGGTGGCGACTATCAGGATGATGACGATCGGACTTTTGAATTGGTTGATGAATAATCCCAGCGGCGTGACCCGCTTTTTGGATTGGGTACTGTTCGGGCCCACCCGCCGCAGGATTTCCTGCGCCTCTTTTATGCTCAACCCGGCCATGGACGAGTTCACGCTTTGAGCGACTTCTTTTACATCTTTCGACCAAAAAGGGAAAGTTGCCATAGTTTCACTCCAATCGTGTCATCTCATTATACGATGTACTTCCTCTTTTTTTAGTTTGAAATACCGCCCAAGATTGCGTGGAATCCCTGGCCTTAAAAGAACATGGGCCACAAATCCATGAATTTGTGACCCATGCAGGAATGAAATTTAATCGAAGTTCGGTCTACCGGCGGCGCCCCGTCAGTCGCAGAACGAAGAGGAACATATTGATGAAGTCCAGGTAGAGTTTGAGCGCCCCGAAGATGCCGAACTTCACTTCTGTATCACCATTCACATTCATTTGCGCAGCCATGCGGCCGATGCGCTGGGTATCATAGGCGGTCAGAGCAGTGAAGATCAGCACACCTACCACGCTGATGATCGTATCCAGCGGGCCGCTGCCAACAAACATGTTCACCACCATCGCAATGACCAGCCCAAGCACGCCCATCATCAGAAATGTACCCATCTTGGATAGGTCCACCTTGGTGGTATATCCGATGATGGACATCGCTCCGAACAAAGCTGCAGTGATGGCAAATGCTATAAAAATGGAAGCGCCGGTGAAAGCCAGCAATAGGATGGAAAGTGTGAATCCGTTCAAGCCGGCATAAAGCAGGAACAGCATCGTCGCGACGCTTGTAGAGAGCCGGTTAAGGCCGGCGCTTATTCCCAGCACCAGGCCAAACTCGGCCAGGACTGCCACCAGCAGGATGATCGGATTCATGGCAAGATTGATCAGGCTCGTGGTGGCGGTGACATATGCAACCGCCGCAGTGACCAGCATCCCCAGCACCATCCAGGTATACACCTGTCGCATGATGGACTGCAGGTCGATCACGCCTGCCGCCGGATAATAAAAACTACTGTTTCGATTCATACTGTTCATATTGTCAACTCCGTTAAATAAGTATGTTCTGTATCACAACAAGCGACCTTCACGCTCGAATTTATAAAAAGGATAGTTCAGGTGGCCGGCAGATGTCCAGGCGGACATCTGCCGTTTTCTTGAGACTAGCGGCCCAAGAGCTGATTCTTCTCGCGGGTAAATTCATCGTCGGTCAATACGCCCCTTTCGTGTAATTCGCCGAGCAGCTTGAGCTGGGCAAGTTTATCCGTTCCAGCAGGAGCCTGCGGTTGTCCCTGGTAGGGTTGCTGTGCCGGCATCATTTGCACAACCTGCGGGTTTTGTCCCTGGTTGGCATTGCTGCCCAGCATATAGCCCAATCCGCCGGCCATCAAGCCAGTCATCAATGGACCACCCATTCCCATCCCCATTCCGATCAGAGGGAAACCGCCCCTTCTCATTCCAAATCCGCCGCCCCTGAAACCACCACCAAATCCTCTAGGCATTCTAGCCTTCCTTTCCGGCTGCCAGTTCAGCACTGACATTCGCCAATACCTCGTGTGAAACCATTCCCGCCGCGTAAACCGCTCCGCCATTCTTGCGGACCGCTTCCGTCAGCCCGATCACCCAGGTATGTTCGATCAGAATTACGACCGCAGAGCTGTCGGGGGGGATCTGGGCGGTTAGTTGGTTAATATCTTCAGCAGTCAACAATCCCATCAGGTTGACCGCAATTTCGCCATACTCCGCCAGTTCCTCTTCAACCAGCTCGCTGACTTCCTGCATCGCAACGGCGCCATCGGCGGCTTTTGAAACAAAGATCAAATCGACCACGCGGATCTTGCCGGCTTCCTGGATAGCATTCAATTCCGAGATCAACGCACTTTTAAGTTGCTGGTCAGTCACACCGATTACTACATATTCAAGGGGTCCAACGTCCATGATTTATTCCTTTGCTTGTCGCGGTGAACTCTTCTTATTGTTGATCTTCCGGTACAAGTTATGGCAGGATTATACATCCGGCCATAACTTATAGACCGACTTTGTACACCAAGATATATACTTTTCTGACAATTCCCATTACTTTAAGAGAGTCAGGTTACCAACCGATACTCATTCAGCAGGTAATTAACTCCCTTCTGTACATATATTGCATAGTTATTGTATTGACTTTTTAGACATCTTGGGTTATTATTGTATTATATATGAATGATTTGGCCCGGAAAAAATAAACCGGACTTGTAGAAAGGAAAATAAAATGAATGATCGTGAGATTGTAGTTGAGGAACTGGTCAAAGCCTACCCTGGTAAGGTCACCGCGGTGGATGGGGTGAACTTCCGGGTGGACGAGGGCAAGATTTTTGGCTTCCTCGGGCCGAACGGCGCCGGGAAGAGCACCACTATTAAGATATTGACCACCCTGGCCTTGCCCACTTCCGGCCATGTCACGGTGGGAGGTTTTGACGTGGTCAGCCAGGCCAGCCAGGTACGCCAGGTGGCGGGAGTGGCCTTGCAGGATGTTGGCATCGATCCGTTGATGAAGTCAATGGAATTATTGGTCTTGCAGGGGCGCCTGTTCGGGGCATCCAAGTCCGATGCAACCAGGCGGGCGAAGGAATTGCTGGAACTGGTCAATCTCTCGGATGCCAGCAACCGCCGGGCCGGCACGTACAGCGGCGGAATGCGCCGCCGGCTGGACCTGGCGATGGCGCTTGTGCACCAACCCAGGATCCTCTTCCTGGATGAGCCCACCACCGGACTTGATCCGGCCAGTCGCCGGGATGTCTGGCGGGAAGTCCGCCGGCTGAACCGCGAGCTTGGGATCACCATCTTCCTGACCACACAATATTTGGAGGAAGCTGACGAACTCGCCGATACAGTGGCCATTATCGTTGCCGGAAAAATCGTTGCCGAAGGTTCGCCGGCCAAGCTCAAAGCGGCCATGGGCGAAGAGTCGATCAACCTGGTGTTTGAGACTCCTGAACTGGCAGAAAAAGGCCGCTCCACGCTTGAGCCAATGGGCGACCGCATCCAACTCGACCGGGACACGGTCCGGCTTTACTTAAGCAAGGCAGCCGGAGCCATTCCGACCGTGATCAACCGGCTCCAAAATGTGTCGCTGGCGCCGGTATCCCTGACACTGACCCAGCCCACCCTTGACGATGTTTTCCTGCAGGTCACCGGGCAACGCCTGATTGCCAGCGAGACAACCAAATCCAAAAATCCCCGTTCTCAACGACGGGAAGAGGTGAATTAATCCATGGAAACAAAAATGATAGCACTTCCCACTCCACGCCAGGCCGAGAATAAACCCATTTCCCTGCCTGTGCACATATTCCTTCTGGTGGTACGTTCCCTGACAACCTTGTTGCGCACGCCGGAAGCGCTGCTGCCGCCGGTCGCCATCAGTATCTTCTTTCTGGTGATCTACCAGTCCACCCTGGGCAAAGCAGCCGGTTTCATTCCCGGGATTGGAGGCAGCTATCTGGGATTTATCCTGCCCCTCTCCATTGTTAGTGGATCCTTGTCCGGTTCCGGTATCGCTGCCCAGAACTTGGTGCGGGATATTGAACGCGGATATTTTGATAAACTGCTGCTCACACCAGTCCGCCGGGCGGCACTGCTACTCGCTCCGATTCTGGCTGGTGCGGTCATCCTGGGGATCCAGGCTGCCATTGTTGTGGGTGTGGGTCTCATCCTGGGGCTTAAACCGGCGACGGGTTTCCTAGGGCTGCTGGCAGTGATCGGCCTGGGAGTGCTGCTGGGGATTGGCTTCTCCGGTTTCACAGTTTCAGCAGCCTTAGGCAGCGGTAGCGCGGCCGCAACACAGGGAGCCAGCTTCCTGTTCTTCCCGCTGACCTTCCTGGCGCCCACGTTCGTTCCCCTGGCGCTGCTTTCGGGATGGCTGGAGGTGGCTGCCAAGATCAACCCCATCACCTATGTGCTGGAAGCCATGCGAGCCCTGCTTAACACCGGTTGGGATGGCAAAGCCATTGGTACCAGCATCCTGGCCTGCCTGGCACTGGCAGTTGCGATGTATGCTTTGGCAGCCTTTGCCTTGCATGTGCGCACCCGCCGATTATAGAATCTGCCATTCACAGTAAAAGTGGTATATTCAGGTGGAGGTTGTTTGGGCTTTTTCAGCAGCACCTCCACCCATGTTTTTTTGCAGGTGACATATCCATAAAGACGGATGGACGGTGACAGGAATGACTTTTCCAAAAGTAAGTGGTTCGAATTTGCTCAGGCAAAAGAAAAACCTGCCCCAGGATTTCCAGGGTAAGTTCAACCTGGTCTTTATCCCTTTTCAACGCTGGCACCAGGCGGAAGTGGATTCCTGGAGTGGTCTGGCTGAGCAACTGGAGCAACAGTACCAAGGGCTGTTATATTACGAACTGCCAACACTCCAGAGCGGAGGGCCTCTTTACAAAATTTTTCTTAATGAAGGCATGCGAGCCGGGATCCCCAACCCAAAAACCCGGGAGCGCACGATCACTCTTTACCTGGACAAGGTAGATTTCCGCGCCGCTTTGGGAATGCCGGATGAAGACCACATTTACGTCCTTATTGTCGATCGCCAGGGAAATGAATCCTTTCGTGGGCGCGGTCCGCATGATCAGGCTGCAGAAGCCTCCCTCCGTCAGGCGCTTAGCATGCTATATTCAAAAAAAGGATCCGAGCAAACGCCAGCTTGAATACGGGTGTAAAATGGTCGGACAGAACGATCTTTTGAAGGAGGTGCTTTCCCATGGATGAACAGGAGTTACACAAGCTGGTCGAAGAGCTGCAAGCCGAGATGCAGAAAACTCACAGTGTTGATAGAAAAGGCCAGGAACTCTTGCTCCAACTAGAAGCGGACATCAAGCAGTTACTTGCCCGGAAGGATGTGACTGTCACGCCGGTCCACCCATCCACCCTCCAAAGATTGGAAGAAGGGCTGGACCATTTCGAGGCAACCCACCCGGATCTAACGAACCTGCTATCCGAACTGCTGGAAATTCTAAGTAACGTTGGAATCTAAGTGCTTGCAGGAAACCCTTTTGTTTGAAAAGGTTGCAAGAATATTTGGAGGCTGCCAGACCTGGCAACCTCCAAATGTATTAAAAACATTGTGAAAGTGGGATGCAATTCCGCCTTTAAGAGCTGGTGGGGGCAGCTTCTGTCAAAGGGGCCAGGGCTGGCTTCCCCGGTATAGAAACGAGCACAATGACTGCCACTGCCATCAGCAGGTGAACGATTCCCAGGATCAGGCTGACCGGGTTGAGTGCGCCCACCAACCGGATAAAGAGCAGCGGTAGCAATGAGACCAGTCCCATCAGACCATACAGAACGCCCATGATGATCGCCAGCACCCGTCCCCAGTTTTTGGTAAAGAGCATTCCCAACGCCGCCGCCAATGAGATGAGCAGCGCCACGAAGTAAATGAAAATCATGCCCCGGCCGCCTGTGCCCACCGTCAACCGGCCGGTTTGGGCTGTCGATCCGCCAACACCGATAACCACCTGCGGACCGCCTCCCGGTGCTGTGGAGTTGGTTGCACCATTACCCGATGTTATTAAAGTACCGTTTCGTTGTAATCCATCCGCCGGGCGGATGAGCGGCCCTGCCAGGAACAGCAAGGCCAGTAAGATAAGCAGGAGCGCCGCGCTGGGCAAGAGTTTGGTATTGAGGATTCTCACCTTACGGGGTTTTGCTTCGAGTGTGGTCATAGTTTACCTCTCCCAAGATTATTCGTAGCGTAACGCTTCCACCGGTTCGAGTCCGGCTGCGCGCCGGGCTGGATAGATTCCGAAGAACAGGCCCACTGCCGCCGAGAAAAGTGTGGCCAGCAGAATGGAATTCATGCTGACCTCCGGTGTCAGGGCGGAGCCGCTGGCCGAGGCGATCCGCCCGATGATCAATGCGATCAACCAGCCCAGAAAAATTCCCAAAATCCCGCCCAGCAGGCTCAGAATTAAGGACTCCACCAGGAATTGGATCATGATATCCCGGTTGCGGGCGCCGACGGCCTTGCGCAGGCCGATTTCACGAGTGCGCTCGGTCACCGAGACCAGCATGATGTTCATGATGCCGATCCCGCCCACCAGCAGCGAGATAGCTGCAATGCCCCCCAGGAAGGTGGTCAGCACTCCGATGATCGAAGAGGCCGTGTTGGCCAGGTCCTGTTGATTAAAAATCGAGAAATCTTCCGCTCCCACTGCCACGTGGTGGCGCATGCGCATGATATTGGAAACTTCCGTGCTGGCATTCGTTACGCTGTTGGCATTGGTGGCTTCGATATAGATCATGTTCACATAGTTCCCGGGGGTTTGGGTGACCCGGTCACGCGCGGTGGTAATGGGTATGATGGCCTGGTTATCGGAGCTCCCCAGGGCGGTGCCTCCTTTCGATTGCAGGATGCCGATGATCGTAAAAGTCTGCCCTTTGATGCGCAGCGTCTGCCCGGTCAGGCCGGTCGATACGCCGAAAAGAGTGCTTGCCAGGTCCGGACCGATCACGGCCACACGCGCGTGGCTGTTCACTTCCTGATCGCTGAAAATGGAGCCTTCCGAAATGGTTTCATCGCGCATGGAGAAGTAATCGGATGGCACGCCGTACACGGTGGTTGTGGTGCTTTGCCCGTTGGTGGCCGAGGCGGGGATATTTCCGCCCGTCAAAATGGGCGCAACCGCCAGTACATCCGGGGCCAGGTAGGGGTCCTGCAATGCCTGCCCATCGCTCATGGTTAACTGCCGAACGTTTCGCACCGTCACGGTGCCGCCGCCGGCGGCCCCTCCGAACCTGGGTCCAGAGCCTGCCGTGAGGAACAGCAGGTTGGTACCGATGGAACTGATGGAGGACGTGATGGAATTCTGGGCGCCCTGTCCCACCGACAGCATGGCGATCACGGCTGCCACACCGATCACGATTCCCAGGATGGTCAGCCCGCTGCGTAATTTATTGCCCACCAGGATGGCGAGGGTTCCCACTAAAACTCTTCGAATTTTCATTGTTCATTCCTCTCGACCAGGCCGTCGCGGATCATGATGGTGCGTTGGGCCTGGGCTGCGATCCTGGGGTCGTGCGTGATGATGACCAGGGTGGTGTTGCTGTCATGGTTAAGCTTTAATAATAAATCCATGATCTCCTGGCCCACCTTGGAGTCCAGGTTGCCGGTTGGTTCGTCTGCCAGCAGGATGGCCGGTTCGTTGACCAGTGCCCGGGCCACCGCCACGCGCTGCTGTTCCCCGCCGGAGAGCTCCGCCGGGTGATGTTTCATGCGGTTTTCAAGGCCGACTTCGCGCAGGGCTTGTGCCGCCCGGCCCCGGCCTTCGTCCGGCCGGTTGGCATATCCCAGCGGCAGTTCCACATTGGCCAGCGCGGAAACCCGCTGCAACAGGTTGAAGGATTGGAATACGAAACCGATCTTGCGGTTGCGGATGCTGGCAAGCTGGTCATCGTTCAGGCCGGCTACGTTTTCGCCGTCCAGGATGTAATCCCCGCTGGTTGGCCGGTCCAGGCAGCCCAGGATGCTCATCAAGGTGGACTTCCCGGAACCCGAAGGCCCTCTGATCGCCACCACCTCGCCGCGCTTGACCTCCAGGGAAACGCCGCACAGCGCCTGTACTTCCACTTCGCCCATGTGGTAGACCTTCGTCAGGTCTTTTGCACGGATAACGATATCATCCATATCCGTCTCCTGGCCTAGGGGGTCGTCACGGGCCGGGCGCTGGAGGTAGCCGCTCCGCCGCCCCCGCCGCCCAGCCGGAATGAGCCAAACCCGCTAGGGGAGGTACTGGCAAAGCTCAGCACGATCGTATCGCCAGCTTTCAGGTTGCCGCTGGTGACCTGCGTGAGAGAATCCGAGACGACACCCACCGTGACCGGCACCTTGATGGTGGCGCCATTTTGCACCAGGTAGACATATTGTGAACCGTTGGTATCGGTGAAGATGGAGGTGTTGGGAACCAGCAGGGCATTACTCACCTTGTTGGTGGTGATGGTCACATTGGCCGACATGCCCGGTTTGACCAGCGCATCCGCGTTGGTAAGCTCGACGGTGACGTTAAAGTTGACACTGGTCTGCGAAGCGGTACCCGCTAGGTCGGTCGAGGTGACCTTGCCCGTGTAGGTCTTGTTGGGGATGGCGTCGAAGGTGATCGCGGCCGGCTGCCCGATCTTCACATTATCGATATCCACCTCGACAACCTGGACCACGATATTCAGGTTGGACAGGTCATCGATCCGGAAAGCCTGGGTTCCCAGCGTGACAATTGCGTTGGGGAAGGCATTGGATTGGGTGATCGTGCCATCAAACGGGGCGGTGAGTTCGGCTGCGTTCAGATTCTCCTGGGCGGTCTGCACGGCCAGCTGGTCTTGCCTGAGTTGGAGCAAGGCCGTGCCGGTGGCGTCCGCCGGGACCGTCCCGCCGGTCAAAGCCGCCAGGTAGACCTGTGCGTTATTCAGCGTGGCATTCGCCAGGTCCAGATTCGCCTGGGCCTGGTCCTGCTGCGTCTGGGTGGGCGGCTGCGAATAGAGACTGTAGTAATACTGGGCGTTATTGAAGGCCACCTGGGCGGTATAGAGCGCATTATAGGAGGCCGCCTGGTTGGGGTTGTGGATATATTCCCCGGCATGTGTATTATCATAATTGGCCTGCGCCTTATCCAGGTTGTTCTTGGCAAGCACATAATTGGCATAGTAATTTTGGATCAGGGCATTATTTTGCCAATACTGCAGGTTATTCAGAGCGGTTTGCGCATTGGTCACGTTTGTCTGCGCGGTGGTGATGGCCAGTTTGGCGTTGGCGATCGCTTCCGGCGAACTCAACTCGGCCAGGTTCTGTTGGGCGGTGACCAGGGCGGATTCCAGGGCAATCTGCGTGGAATCCTGCACCAGGGTGGCCAGAACATCCCCAGATTTGACCTTGTCCCCGATCTGGGCGTTTACTTTATCCACCTGCCCGCTGGAAAGCCAATTAATAATCGCCGAAAGGCTCGAACCGACCGTCCCCGTGCCTTCCACGGTGGAGGTGAGTGTGCCATACTGGACGGTTGTCGTCTGGTAAGCGCTTGTCCCACTGCTGCTGCCGGCTGTGCCGCTGGAGGCTTTTCCCTGGAGGCGCAGATTGGCGAAGACCAGCACCGCTCCAATGACCACCACCAGTACGGCTCCGACAATAATCCAGGTTTTTTGTGTTTTACTCATTTCAGTTCTCCTGTTTCAAATGATTCCAGGCCCTTTGAGATTAGCCGGAGTTAGCAAGGAAGATGAGAGTATTGGTTGGGTCGCGAAGCATACCCGAAGGGCACGAAGCCCACCCAACACTCTCATCTCTACTTTTTAATATACCAGCAATTCTCAATGAACCAGATGCTACTAAATGATACCTCACAAATATGAAGATAATATGTGGAAATGATGACAAAATGAATAGAATATTTATTTTTATTTTCTGGCTGTTTCCCTATTCCATACCAATTCCTGTCAAGGTTTAATTAGAATGTCCCCTTTATGCGACTGAATAGCAATGTCCCCCGCGGGGGACATTGCTATTCAGCTGGGAGGGTATGGGAAGGCCGATAGGCCCAGGGATGATTCGGAGCAGGTTTGTGAGCCTTACTCAGGTTGAGAAGGGCGTGATCCACTTGCTTGGCAGTGACTACTTCCGCCTGGCGGGTCTGTTTGTGGAATATGGTGTAGTCCAGCGGATTGTTTTTGTAGAGGATAGCAACCTGGCCGAGGGCGTTCTGGCAGATGTTGACCTGCGCATTGTGCCAGGCGTAGGCGGGGCGATCGGTCTGGATCTGATAGACCACATTTTTGAACTGCACGGTGAGGTTTTTGGAGACGAGCCGGGTCTCCTGCCAGGTAAGGATCTGGTCAAGATTTTGGTGGGCTAGCACAGAGCGGTGGGCATCCAGGGAAGAGCGCGCCTGGACCGCAAAGCGGGCATTGAAGTCAGTGATGAACTCAGGCAAGTAAAGATTACCTTGCTGCATATTGTTAAGCCCCCGCAGGCGCATTTCCTTGACCAGGCGATCCTGTAAGGTCTGGTTGACGCGCTCGACCCGGCCTTTGGCCTGGGGCGTATTGGCACACAGGATCGGGATCTCCAGGCTTTGCATGGCTCGACCAAACTGGGTCAGGTTGTCTCCGTTCCCCGCATTGGGCATATTGACCCGAAAGATGCCGTGTTTATCGGTGTAGAGCCCGGCAGGCCGGCCATGGGCGTCCAAATACTGCCTCAGTAGACCGCAATAGCCATAAAAACTCTCCTCCGGCACGAACGACAAGGCTCCCAGCTGGCCCGTGGCATCATCGATCATGACCAGCAGCGTACAGCGCTCCGAGCGCCCTTCAAACCAGTCATGATCCGTCCCGTCCATTTGCACCAGTTCCCCCAAGCAAGCCCGGCGCTCCCGCAGCGGATGCTCTGCCTGCTTCCGGACTTTCTTCGCCTTCCAGGTCCCCTCCGCGATCATGATATTGCGGACGCTCCCCAAACACAACTTCAGCCCTTCCAGCTCCACTAACTTCTCGTGCGCCAGCGTTGGCCCAAAGTCAGCATAACGTCCTTTGAGCAGATCCAGCGCAGCCCGCACGGTCTCCCGCTCCAATTGATGGTGGCTTGCCTGCCCACGCTGCTTTGATACCAACCCGGCTGCACCTTCTCGCCGATAGGCTCGCAACAAACGCTTCACTTGCCGTACGCTCACTCCCAGGATCTCTGCCGCGGTTCTTTGTTTCATCCGCTTCTCTTGCAAACGCTCCATCACTTCCAAACGACTCAGTTCCTCTTGGCTCATGGTTAGTAAGTCCATTTCTATGTCCCTTTCACAGAGGGGACATTCTAACTTGTACGCAAAGGGGACATTACTATTAAACGCCAACATCCATACCAATTCCTGTGCAACCCCGATGCTATAATAGATACTAGCACAGTTCCATATTTCAGCTTACCAGAATAATGAAGAAAAAAAGAATATCCATGTTAGATTCCCCCCACCGCCGTTTCAACCCGCTCACCCGTGAATGGGTGCTCGTATCCCCGCAGCGCGCCCGGCGCCCCTGGCAGGGCCAGGTGGAGAAGACCCCTCCGGAAAACCTGCCGCAGTACGACCCGGCCTGCTATCTATGCCCCGGCAACGAACGTGCCGGCGGGGTTAAAAATCCGCTTTACATCGGCACATTCGTCTTCGATAACGATTTCGCCGCCCTGCTGCCGGATGTACCGGACTCTGATCCCGCCCCGTCCCACCCCTTGCTGGCTGCCAGCCCCGAGCGCGGCCTGTGCCGGGTGGTGTGTTTCTCCCCCCGTCATGACCTGACCCTGCCCGAACTGGATCCTCCCGCTGTTGAGAATGTGCTGGAAACCTGGCGGCGCGAAAGTGCCGACCTGGGCGCACAGGATTTTATCCGCTACACCCAGGTCTTCGAAAACAAGGGCGCCGTGATGGGCTGTTCGAACCCCCACCCACACAGCCAGATCTGGGCCCAGTCCCAACTCCCGACGGAAGTTGCCAAGGAACTCGACTCCCAGGCCGCCTACTACGAAGAATATGACCGGCCTTTGCTGGCGGATTACCTGGCCGAGGAAAACCGCCGCCGTGAGCGTATTGTCTTTCAAAATGCAAGTTATACCGCCCTGGTGCCGTTCTGGGCGGTCTGGCCGTTCGAAATATTGCTGGTGGCGCACCGTCCGGTCGCCCGCCTGGAGGACCTCGACCCCGTTGAAATGAGCGACCTGGCGGAAGCGCTCAAACAGGTCACCACGCGTTACGACAACCTGTTCGAAATCTCCTTCCCCTACTCGATGGGCTTCCACCAGGCGCCCAGCGACGGCCACAGCCATCCCGAATGGGTTCTGCACGCCCATTTCTACCCGCCCCTGCTTCGCTCGGCCACGGTGCGCAAATTCATGGTCGGCTATGAAATGCTGGCCATGCCGCAGCGCGATATCACCCCTGAAATCGCCGCGGAACGCCTGCAGGGATTGCCCACAGTGCATTACAAACAAAGGGGCAGCGCATGAACCCGCGCCTCCGCGCCATCCAGGCCTTTCAAGCGCGTTTTTCGCAAGCGCCCATGTACACGGCGCGTGCCCCCGGGCGGGTGAACCTGCTTGGTGAACACGTCGACTATAACGATGGCTTCGTGCTGCCGGCCGCCATCGACCGGGCCACTTGTATTGCCTTTTCCCCGTCCAATACGGATCAGACCATGCTGGTGGCGGCGGACTTCGCAGAAGAGGCCCGCTTCACCAGCCTGACGCTGGCCGGTAAAACGCAGCCGGATGGCTTGCCCCTGCCTGAATGGGCTCATTACCCTGCCGGTGTGGCCTGGGCGCTGGGTGAGGCTGCCCTGGCTGCTCCCGCCCTGCAGGCCGCCTTCTCCTCCGATATCCCGCCCGGGTCGGGGCTGAGTTCTTCCGCTTCGATCGAGATGGCATTCGGGGTGGCCTGGAGCCGGTTGGGCGGCTGGAGCCTGCCGGCCATGCAGTTGGCATTGTTGGGCCAGAAGGCCGAGAACCGCTACGTGGGCGTGAACTGCGGCATCATGGACCAGTTCGCTTCCGCCTGCGGGGAAGCCGACCAGCTGTTGCTGCTGGATTGCCGTTCGCTGGAATACCGCAGCCTGCCGCTGCCCGCGGGCACGGTCATCGTGGTTGCGGATACCACCGTGCGCCGCAAACTATCCTCGGGCGAGTATAACGAGCGCAGGTCCGACTGCGAGGATGCCGTGCGGCTGCTTGCGCAAGCCCTGCCGGGCATTAAAGCCCTGCGGGATGTCAGCGTGCAAGATTTCAACCGCCTGAGCCGGTCCCTGCCGCCCACCGTGGAGAAGCGCGCCCGCCACGTGGTGGAGGAGATCCAGCGCACCCGCCAGGCCATCCCGTTATTGGAACATGACAGACCAGTTGAATTTGGCCAATTGATGAACGCCTGTCACGCCAGCCTGCGGGATTTGTATGAAGTTTCCATTCCTGAATTAGATCAGATGGTGGAAATCGCCCAGGCGCTGCCGGGCTGCTTCGGGGCGCGCCTCACCGGAGCCGGTTTTGGCGGCTGCACGGTCAACCTGGTGGCGGGTGATCGGGCCGGCGCCTTTGCCCAGTCCCTCGGCTCGGAATACGAACGCCGCACCGGCGTTTATCCCGAGATCTATATCTGCCAGGCCTCCCAGGGCGCCGGGCTGCTGTAAGGGTTTATTATTCGCGGTCCACGGATATTCCATAGAACCGGAGGTCTTGCTTGGATAAGACGATGGCAGCAGATCTGACAGATTTCTGGAAGCATCCTCCCGCTGCAAATCAACTTGATTTTTCACCCAGTTGGAGGCAAATTAACCGGTGAAACTTGCCAATTCTTGCTTTACGGTATAATCCTCACAACACCCTAATACTCAATCATAAATCCTCAATCTAAAATCGAAAATGTCCTCTTCCCTCCAAAATATCATCCTGCAACTCCAGCAGTTCTGGGCCAACCATGGCTGCCTGATCGGACAGCCCTACTACACCCAGGTGGGCGCCGGCACGATGAATCCGGCCACCTTTTTGCGCGTGCTGGGCCCCGAACCCTGGCACGTGGCCTACGTGGAACCCTCCGTCCGCCCGGACGACGGGCGCTACGGCGAGAACCCCAACCGCTTCCAACTGCATTACCAGTTCCAGGTGATATTGAAGCCGGATCCGGGCAACCCGGTTGAGCAGTACCTGCAGTCGCTCGAAGCCATCGGCATCAACCCGCGTGAACACGACATCCGCCTGGTGGAAGACAACTGGGAACAACCCGCCATCTCAGCCTGGGGCCTGGGTTGGGAGATCTGGCTGGATGGTCAGGAGATCACCCAGTTCACGTATTTCCAGCAGGTCGGAGGGCAGAGCCTCGACCCGGTCTCAGTGGAGATCACCTACGGCCTGGACCGCATCCTGATTGCCCTAAACAACGCCGCGGCCATCTGGGACGAACCCTGGAATGACACAGTCAAGTACGGGGACGTGCGCCGCCAGGAAGAGTACGAACACAGCAAGTACTATTTCGAGATCGGCAACGTGGAGCGTTTGCGCCAGATGTACGATCTCTATAAGGCCGAAGCCGAAGCCTGCATTGCGGCCGGCCTGGTACTGCCGGCGCACGATTATGTGCTGAAATGCTCGCACACCTTCAATGCCCTGGACTGCCGCGGCGCCATCGGCGTGACCGAGCGGCAGGTTTTCTACGGGCAGATGCGCGAGATGGCCCGTCACGTGGCCGAGCGTTACCTGGAGCAGCGCAAGGAATTGGAATATCCGTTGATGAAGGAGAGCGGAGAAATGAAGAGTGCGAAAGTCCAGGCTGTGCGGCCGGACTACTCTCTCATTTCCACTCCTCAATCCCTGCTCCTGGAAATCGGTGTCGAAGAACTGCCTGCCTCGGACCTGGAGGCGGCCATCGCGCAATTGAAAGTATCCGTCCCCAAACTTTTCGGTGAAGAACTGCACTTGGAACATGGCAGCGTGCGCGTCTCTGGAACGCCGCGCCGGCTGGCTGTTTATGTGGAAACGGTGGCGGCGCGCCAGCCTGATCGGGCTGACCTAGTCAAGGGCCCGGCTGCCGAGCGTGCCTTCGGACCGGATGGCGTCCCGACCCCGGCCGCCATCGGCTTTGCGAAGGGCAAGGGCCTGACCCCCAAGGACCTGGAAGTGCGCGAGTTCGAAGGCGGCAAGTATGTCGTCGCGCTGGTGAAACAAGCCGGCCGTCCGGCCGGTGAGGTGCTGGCTGAATCCCTGCCGAGACTGGTGGCGGGCATCAAGTTCGACAAGTCCATGCGCTGGCTGCCTGCGTCCCGCACAGCGGGGAAAGACTCGAGCGTGGCGTTCTCACGCCCGCTGCGCTGGTTCGTGGCACTGCTGGGGGAGATGGTCATCCCGTTCGAGTACGCCGGTCTGACTGGCGGGAGTACAACGCGCGGCCTGCGCCCTTACAATAGCCCCGAAATTCGCATTCCTGCCGCGGACCAATATTTCGGAATTATCAAAGACAACGGGATCCTGCTGGAAGGGCAGGAGCGCCAGGCGCTGATCGCCGAAGGCGTCCGCAAGCTGGCGGGGTCGGTCGGCGGAGAAGCCATCCTGCCGGATGAGCTGCTGGCGGAAGTGGCCAGCCTGGTCGAGAAACCCACACCGCTGCTGGGGAGCTTTAAGGAAGAATTCCTGGCCCTGCCCGAAGAGGTGCTCATCTCGGTGATGAAGAAACACCAGCGTTATTTTCCCATCCGCAGCGTGGTGGCGGCTGACCCAGTTGCCCAAGCGCCAGGCCGTCCGCCCTTGCTCCCGCATTTCGTGGTCGTCCGCAACGGCGACGAGCAGGGCCTTGACCTGGTACGCCAGGGAAACGAGCACGTGGTGGGCGCTCGTTTTGCGGATGCCAATTTCTTCGTGCGCGAAGACCTGAAGCACAAGCTGGAGGATTTCCGCCCGCGCCTGGCCACCTTGATCTTCCAGAAAAAACTCGGCTCGATGCTGGACAAATCCGAACGCATGCTCAAGCTGGCCGGAGTGCTGGCCTCCATGCTCGGACTGGCGGAGAGTGAACGCCTGGATGCGGAACGGGCCGCCTTTCTATCGAAAGCCGACCTGGTCACCCGCATGGTGGTCGAAATGACCTCGCTGCAGGGCATCATGGGCGGCGAGTATGCCCTGCGCTCGGGCGAGCATCCGCAGGTGGCGACTGCCATCGCAGAGCAGTACCAACCCGTTCCACAAAGCCAGGCCGGGCTGGTGGTGGCCCTGGCCGATCGGTTGGATTCGTTGGTCGGCCAGTTTGCGGCCGGGTTGGTTCCCAGCGGCACCAAGGATCCTTTTGGGCTGCGCCGGGCGGCCATCGGCCTGGTCCAACCGCTCATGGAGCACGGCATCGATTTAGATTTGCGCGCGGCGGTATTGGAATCGGCCAGGCTCCAACCGATCGAGGTCAGCCAGGCGGTGCAGCAGCAGGTGCTCGACTTCATTACTGGACGCCTGGGGGTGCTCCTGAAGGACAGCGGCTGCCGGTATGATGTGGTGGAGGCCGTACTCAGCCAGCAATCCGACCGGCCGGCGGCTGCATTCCAGGCCGTTAAACAGCTGAGTGCGTGGGTGACCCGCCCGGACTGGGGCGTGATCCTGCCGGCGTACGCCCGCTGCGTGCGCATCACGCGCGACCGGAAAGAGAAATATACCGTCAGACCGGAAGCGTTCGCGGAAGAGCCCGAGCGAAAATTGTATGAAGCGGTCGAGGCGCAATCCTCCGCTTTTCGTGCAGCACCCCCGTGGGGCGGAGGGGATGTGGATGCATTATTGCAAGCCGTCGTGGCGCTCATCCCTTCCATCAATACCTTCTTCGATCAAGTGCTGGTGATGGCGGATGAACAGTCACTCCGGGAAAACCGCTTGGGCCTGTTGCAAAGGATCGCTTCCATGGCTGTCGGTGTGGCGGACCTGAGTAAATTGGAAGGGTTCTAACAGATAGAAGACTACAAACCATGGACCGGGGCAAAAATCGTCCCCGGTCTTTTGATTCCCTGGCCTGCCGGCTTCTTTGACCCGGTTTTATCCTGCTTGCGCTGCCTGCCAAGCGAGTCTATAATGTAATCGGGCTTTGTTCATAAATCTGCATGCATCCTTCTGACATACCGAAATGTCTCAAATTGACGATATCAAATCCCGCATCGACATCGTAGATCTGATCGGGGAAACCGTGAAACTGCGCCGCACCGGAAAGAATTATTCCGGACTGTGCCCATTCCACAATGAGAAAACCCCCTCGTTCATCGTCTCTCCAGACCGGCAGACCTGGCGCTGTTTCGGCCAGTGCAACGAGGGCGGCGACATCTTCCGGTTCGTGATGAAGAAGGAAGGCTTGGATTTCAAGGAAGCCCTGCAGGCCATGGCGGAACGCGCCGGGGTCAAACTGGAAGCCTACAAAGCCGAAAAACCGCAGGAAAAAGAAGCCCACGAGCGCCTGCGCGGCTTGCTGGAAGAAGCCGTGACGTTCTACCGTCACCATCTCTCTACTCCGGCCGGGAAATTTGCCCTGGATTACATCCATGAAAAGCGCCATCTCAGCGACCCCATCATCGAGGCCTTCGGGTTGGGCTACGCGCCCCCGGGCTGGGATTCCGCCCTCAAGCATTTCACTGGCAAAGGCTACACCGAAAAGGAACTGCTGGATGTCGGTCTCATCATTGTCCATGAAGGGGAAGAGGAATCGGGTAGCGCGGAGCGCCGGAGGACCTTTGATCGCTTCCGCAACCGGTTGATGATTCCCATCCGGGACGAGAATGGCAAAATGACCGGTTTTGGAGCGCGCATCCTAGACCCGAAGGATTTCCCCAAGTTTATGAACTCGCCCGAGACGCCGCTCTTCAGCAAGAGCCGCCTGCTTTACGGGCTGGACCGGGCGCGCAAACCCATCCGGGCGGCCGATCAGGCTGTCATTGTGGAGGGCTACCTGGATGTGATCGCCGTCCACCAGGCCGGCTACGAAAATGTTGTCTCGCCAATGGGCACCGCCCTGACCGAGGATCAATTACGCCTGCTTAAACGGTTCTCGCGCCGGATCGTGCTGGCGCTCGACCCGGATGCTGCCGGGCAAAAGGCCGTCCTGAGTGGCCTGGAAGCAGCCCGGCAGAGTCTTGACCACGCCGATGAATTGCGTTTCGATGCGCGCGGCCTGTTGCGCCACGAAGCTCGTCTGCAGGCCGACCTGCGCGTGGCTTCCATGCCGGACGGGCTCGACCCGGATGAAATCGTCCAGCGCGACCCGCAGCAATGGAAGGGTCTGATCGAAAATGCCCAACCGATCGTCGTCCACGTGATGGGGGCACTGGCCGCCGGGCGTGACCTGGAGGATGCACGGGTTAAATCCGAAATTGCCGGACAGGTGCTTCCGCTGATCGAAGACCTGCCGAACCCGGTCGAACGCGATACCTACCGCCAGCGGCTGGCGCGTTTCTTGAAAGTGGATGAGCGCTCCCTGGTGGGGGCGCAGGCCGCGTGGAAAACACGCCGGCCGCGGCTACGGGTTGAGAATGCCCCCCGGGAGCAGGAAGCGCCTGCGGCTCCTGCAACCACCCGAATTTTTCCATCGCGGCTGATTGAAGCACATATCTTAAGCCTGCTGTACGTACGGCCCGACTTGCTTTTTCGGCTGGACCGCGCCTTGCAGGAGGCCGGGCTGGGTCGCATGGCTCCCGAAGATTTCGGGTATACTGACCATCAGGTGCTATTCAGGCTGGTGCGCCAGTCGCTCGAACAGGACGTACATGATCCAGACCAGTACCTGCGGCAGAACCTCCCGCCTGCATTGGCAAATCTGGCCGATGAATTGATCGCCCAGGCCGGCGAACTCGATCCGGTGGATGATCGCTTGCTCGAAGATATGTTCCGCGGAGTGGTCAAGATTCGTCATACGGCGTTGAATGAAAGCGTTAACCAGTTGCGGTTCTTACAGGAAGAAGCCCAACAGTCGGGTGATAATGATCTGCGGGCTGCCTCGTATCGTGATATGGTCCAGCAGCACACCATGCTCTTGCGCAGCCTTGATCAGGCGCAAATAAAGCAAACCAGACGTCGTAAAGAAGGATAATGACCAGTAAAACCAAGCCAACGCCCCGCTACCCGCACCGCGCCACCAACCCCAAGCCCAGGAAGCAGAAACCTGAAGCAGAGGACCAGGCCGGCTCGAATGCTGTTGATCCTGATCTTGAAGAGGATGCCGAGCTCACGCTGGAACCGGACGAAAACCAGGTGGAGGAAGGTCTGGGTGAACTGGATATCGAGGAGCCGCTCGAACTGGACCGCGCCGAACTGGTCGCAGAAATGTCCGAGGACCCGGTTCGTTTGTATCTGCGCGAGATTGGCTCGGTGAAACTGCTGGATGCCGCCAGGGAATTTCGTCTGGCAGCGATGCTGGAAGGGCGCCGCGTGGTGCTTTTAACCATGCGCCGCCGCCGGATGGGGAAGAAGAATCCTGATTCGCCTTCCAGTGCTGCTTACCATTCCCTGCTCAGTGACCTGCTGGTAAACTGGACGCGGCTTGGGGAAGATGCCGAACGCTTGAAGCACCATATCCCGGATGCCGGGTTGTTACTGGCCGAGGCACAGAGTCTGCACCGGGGCTGGGAAAGCACCACTCCCTCATATTTGCATAGTTATATGGAACACGAACTGTGGGGAGCGGACCCGGTCTGGGACAGCCTGGTGGCGCGTGCCTACAATGTATTCGTGATTTTTTACATCCTGCCGGAACCGTATGCAGACTGGCTGTTGAAGCATATCGAAGCCCACCATGATCTGCCGGTCCAGCGAACGCTCTTCCACAACCTGCCGTCCGAATCTGAACTGGTGCGGGAGGTCGAACTCATCCGCAGTCGCGCCGACGAGGCCAACGCTGCCATCATCCGTGCCAACCTGCGGCTGGTGGTCAGCGTGGCCAAGCGCTACCTGGGGCGCGGCATCGCGTTGTTGGACCTCATCCAGGAAGGCAACCTGGGCTTGCTGCGGGCAGTGAACAAGTTTGACCCGCGCCGCGGTTTCAAGTTCAGCACCTATGCCACCTGGTGGATCCGCCAGTCCATCAACCGTTCGATCGCCGAGCAGGCCCGCACCATCCGCATCCCGGTGCACCTGTTCGAGGCGATCACCCGCTTGCTGCGGGCGCAGCGCAACCTGGTCCAGCAACTGGGCCGCGACCCCTCCAACGAGGAACTCGCTATCGAAATTGGTTATCTCAATCCGGCAGACGTTCAGGCGGTCCTGCGGGCGCGCGCGGAGGATGTGCCGCTCGACCCGCAGCTCCAGCATCGCCTGGACCTGGCCATGACCAAGGTCGACCATACCTTGCGCTCCGCCGAGGAGCCGGTCTCGCTGGATGGCCCGGCGGGCGGCGGCGAGGATTCCAGCCAGCTGGGTGATTTCATCGAGGATGTGGATGCGCTCGAACCGTTGGACGCGGCCTCCCGCGAAATGCTGCGCGAGCAGGTTCAGCATGCCATGGCAGCGCTCTCCGAGCGCGAGCGCCAGGTTTTGGAATTGCGCTTCGGCCTGGTGGATGGCAAGGACCATACCTTGGAAGAGGTCAGCCGCTATTTCAAGGTGACGCGCGAGCGCATTCGCCAGATCGAGGCCAAGGCCCTGCGCAAGCTGCGCCATCCGACCCGGAGCCGGCTGTTGAGGGATTATTTAGGATAATATTTATATTGCAGAGGAATTGTGACTTTACAAGAAATCAGAATCCGCAAAGGTCACTTATTGGAAAAGGTATTCGCTAATGTCACTCCGCGATACACATTGGCAAAAAAACGGATTAGTAAAGATTAGCTTGGATTAGCGGATCAGCAAACTTCCTTCCCAAGCATTCCAAATGATCTCCCCATTGTATTCCTAATTTCCCATTACCTGCAGCAGCAGCTGGCGGATGGCCTGCGGTCGTTGCAACAGCACATCGGCTCCGTCGGAGGTGTAGAAGGGTGTCACCTGGTCCGTGCTGATGGCGTAACGCTGGATCTGGTTCGGGTTGATCAACTGCAGGACCGGCAAGAGTGCGGTCACATCCTGCAGGGTCATATCGGTTACGATGGCGCCGCGGAAACCCGCATAGAGTTGCGGGATGCGAGTCAGTGCGTTCAAACTCAGTAGTTTTTTACCAATGGCGAGGATCACTTCCTGGGAACGCCGCAGCCGGTCCAGGTCGCTGGTGCTTTCGCGGGCGCGCACATACCAGAGCGCAGTCTCGCTATCCATATGGACCAGCCCCGTGTGGACCGTATAGCCCTTCGGGTAGCCGGCGCGTGCATCTGAAAAGTTCTGGCCGACCTGCACATCAATGCCTCCCAATGTATCGATGATGGATTGGAAGCCGTTGAAACTTGTCAATACATAAGATTGCGGGGCAAAGCCGAAGTTATATTGAAAGGTCGACTGGGTAAGTGCGAAGCCGCCGTATTCCTGGGCGGTGTTGATTCGCTCCATGAACTTGCCGGGCAGGTAGACCCACAGATCGCGTGGAAAGGAGACCAGGCTGACCGAACCGTCCGGTTTAAGTACCACCAGCACGGCGGTGTCGGTGCGGAAATCCTGTGCCCCCGGGCGCTGGTCGGAACCCATCAGCAGGATGGTGACCTCTCCGGCCAGCTGCGGGATCAGGGCGGCCTGGGCAGGGATGCCTCCTGGAGGCGCATTCGTCGGGGTCGGCGAGGGCAAGGGAGTGGGAGAGACGGTGAGGCTTGTTTCGGAAAGAGTGGGTGTGCTTGCATTGGCTGTCAGCGTGCCGGCTACGATGGTGCCGACAATGGATGAAGCGGGCGTGCCGGTCGCCGCAGAGAGCTGGCAAGATGTTAAGAGAGAAAAAGGAGAACAATCAGGAGCATGGAACGGGTTCGCATGGGTGTGAGTTTACCCTAAAAAACCGGATTACCGTAAAATAAAAAATGCCACTGATCCGGGGCTGGCGGGGGTATCAGTTTATCCAGGTGGGTTTTTTCCCCCCGAATGCCTTTTGTTAAATCCGGCGCCCCTGGCTTGTTTCGGGTGCTTCTTATGATATACTTTTGCCCCGATAGACCAGTCAAATTTTTAGCAGAGGAGTTGCCATGCTTCTCCAGTACGCCGCAATTGCTGCGTTTGTGATTGTCACCGCCCTGATTGGGTTTATTGCCATTGGCCTGGGCATGGCTTTCGGTCCAAAACAATCCTCGGATAAAAAGTCGATGCCGTATGAATCGGGTATGAATCCCATCGGCCCCGGCACACGCCGGATGCCGGTGCGATTCTACTTGATTGCTGTCCTGTTCATCCTGTTCGATATTGAAACCATCTTCTTTCTACCCTGGGCAATTGTCTTCCGGCAACTGGGAGTGTTTGGCCTGGCGGAAATGGCTGTCTTTATCGCCATTTTATTGGTAGGTTATTTTTACGCGTGGAAGAAAGGAGCTCTCGAATGGGAGTAGAACAAAAGCTTGGCAATCTGGGTGTGGTCACCACCACGCTTGAACAGGCAGTCGCCTGGTCGCGCACGAATGCCATGTGGCCAATGCTTTTCGGATTGGCATGCTGTGCCATTGAGATGATGTCAGCCCAGGCTTCTCATTATGATATGTCACGTTTTGGGATGGAGTTAATGCGGCCATCGCCGCGTCAATCCGACTTGATGATCGTGGCCGGGCGTGTCACGCGCAAGATGGCCCCGGTGCTGCGCCGCCTGTACGACCAGATGCCCGAACCCAAATGGGTGATTTCCATGGGGGACTGTGCATCGTGCGGCGGGGTTTTCAATAATTACGCGGTCATGCAGGGGGTGGACGAAGTGGTACCGGTGGATGTTTACGTGGCTGGCTGCCCGCCGCGGCCGGAAGCGCTTATCCACGGTGTGCTGACGCTCTACGAAAAAGTGCGCGGCATCAAGTTCGCCGATGAAAAGCTGGCGACCGCAGGGGCCGCCAGGTAGCATGTAAGTTTCTTGATACCAAATTAGAACCTGGTCTTTTGATGCGAAGAATGTCTATGGATAAGAATTTGCAACCTGTTGTCGAAAAGCTGGAGAAGGAATTCGGGCTGGTTGCCAGCGAATACCGCGGGGATGCCAGCCTGGTGCTCCCGGCCGAGAAGATTGTTGCGGCCTGCCAGAGGATGCGCGACCTGGGTTTTGAAATGCTCTCCGCGCTGACCGCCGTGGACTACTGGCCGGAAGAGCAGCCGCGTTTCCACGTCATTTACGAATTCACCTCCGTCTCCAAACGCCTGCGCCTGGAAATACGCGTCCCGGTGCCGGGCATTAACCCAACCATTCCATCTGTCTCGTCCATCTACTGCAACGCCAACTGGCGCGAGCGGGAACTGTGGGACATGTTTGGAATCAAGGCGCTGGGCCATCCGGATCTGCGCCGCATCTTAATGCCGGCTGACTGGGAAGGCCATCCTCTGCGTAAAGATTATCCGCTCGGTTATGAGGAACCGCAGTTCACTTTAAACTACGATGAAATCAACTTACGCAAGCCATATGCAAAAGAATAACGCCGGGGCGGGCGCGTGTGCCTGCCCGGGCGGACAGGCAGATTTGCCCGTGCGAGGATTTTATGTCTGATATCCAGGAAGTATCCATAAATGATCTGAAACACCTTGTCTCAGATCGCGCCATCCAGGGCGAAACCATGCTGTTGAACATGGGCCCCCAGCATCCCTCCACGCATGGTGTGCTGCGGCTGCTGCTCGAACTGGACGGGGAGACGGTGGTCAACTGCATCCCCGACATCGGTTTCCTGCATACCGGCGTCGAGAAGAACATGGAAGCCAAAACCTACCAGAAAGCCGAAGTCATGTCTGACCGGCTGGATTACATGAACCCGGTCGGCAACAACTTGGCCTATTCGATGGCAGTCGAGAAACTACTGAATCTGGACGTGCCCGCACGCGCCCAAGCCCTGCGGGTCATCCTGGCGGAACTCACCCGCTTTCAATCGCACCTGGTCTGGTTGGGTACCGCGGCTCTGGACCTGGCAGCCATGTCGATGTTCCTGTACTGCTTCCGCGAGCGCGAGTACATCCTGGATGTCATGGAGATGTGCTCCGGTCAGCGCATGATGACCACCTACATCCGCCCAGGCGGGTTGTGGCGGGATGTGCCGGTGGAATTCGAGGCGGCCGTCCGGGATATCCTCAAAACATTCCCGAAACGGATCGACCAGTATGAGGCGCTCCTGACCCGCAACCCGCTCATGCTCGACCGGACACTCGGCATCGGTAAACTGACCGGGGAGGAATGCCTGAACTTCGGCGTGACCGGTCCGATGCTGCGGGCCAGCGGGGTCAAGTGGGATTTACGCAAAATGCTGCCGTACTCCGGGTACGAGCAGTACGATTTCGAGGTCCCAACCCGTACCGAAGGGGATGTGTACGCACGCTTCCTGGTCCGCCTGGATGAGATGCGCCAATCGCTCAAGATCATCGGGCAGGCGCTCGATAAACTCCCGCTGGGCGCAGTCCGCTCCAGCAACTACAAGTTCGTTCCGCCGCCCCGCTCGGAAATTGGGGTGAGCATGGAAGCGCTGATCCATCACTTCAAGTTGTTGACAGAGGGGTTTAATGCTCCTAAAGGCTCGGTTTACAATGCGGTCGAAAGCCCGCGTGGCGAACTGGGCGTTTATCTGGAATCGGATGGCGGTCCCAAGCCGTACCGCATCCACTGGCGCACGCCCTCCTTTGATAACCTGCAGTCCATCCCGCGGATGGCAAAGGGCGTATTGGTGGCAGACCTGGTCGCCATTATCGGCAGTATTGATATTGTTCTGGGAGATGTGGATCGTTAAGTCTCTCTCCAATCCCTCTTCCAACAGGATGGATGCCTGTATGGGAAAAGAGGCAAGAGATGAGGGTAAATGTGAGGATTTATGCTGGCTGAAAAATATCCCGATGAAATAAAAAGAATTCTGGCAAAATACCCGCTGGAGCAAAAACGCTCGGCGGTCATGCCGCTGCTCTACCTGGCCCAGCGCCAGGACGGTTATGTTACCAAGACCGCCCTGGAAGATATCGCTAAAATGCTGGAGATAAGTTCCACCGAGGTGGCCCAGGTGGTCGGTTTTTACACTCTTTTCCACGACAAGCCGGCCGGCAAATATCGCATGCAGGTTTGCACCGACCTGCCGTGCGCCCTGCGCGGCGTAGACCGGTTCATGCAGGATCTGTGCGCCAACCTGGGCATCCAGGTGGGGGAAACCACTGCGGATGGCCTGATCACCCTGGAGGCGGTCACCTGCCTGGCCGGGTGCGACCGGGCACCGATGTTCCAGATCCAATCCAGGGATGGGCTGCAATACCATGAGAACATGAGCGTGGACAAAACCATGGAACTGGTCGATACGCTTAAAAAGAGCACGGAGGGGGTGAAATAATGACAGTCCTCCTATTGCGTCATCGTGACATACCCGGCATTGACAAGCTGGATGTCTACCAAAAGAATGGCGGCTTTGCAGCTTGGAAGAAGGCCGTCACGACTATGCAGCCTCAGGAAGTGACCGGCGTGGTCAAGGCCTCCGGACTGCGCGGGCGCGGCGGGGCAGGCTTCCCGACAGGTATGAAGTGGTCGTTTATTCCCAATTCCATTTGGCCGCACTATGTGGTGGCCAACGCGGATGAGTCCGAGCCGGGCACCTTCAAGGACCGCGAGATAATGGAAAACAACCCTCTGCAATTCCTGGAGGGGGTTGCGATTGCCTGTTATGCCGTTGGAGCGAACGCGGGCTACGTCTACCTGCGCGGCGAGTTCTGGCCGGTAGCCGCTGCCCTGGATGAGAAGATCGCGGAAATGGAGCAGGCCGGCTTCCTGGGTGAGCGCATTTTCGATACGGAATATTCCCTGCATATTTATACCCACCTGGGCGCAGGCGCATATATCTGCGGCGAAGAGACCGCCTTGCTCGAGTCCATCGAAGGCAAACGAGGCCAGCCGCGCATCCGTCCGCCCTTCCCGGCGGTCTACGGCCTGTATGGCAAACCAACCGTGGTGAACAATGTTGAGACCCTCACCAACCTCCCGCTGATCATCGAAAAAGGCGCGGACTGGTACAAGTCGCTAGGAACCGCGGACAGCGCCGGGGTCAAGATCTTCTCACTCTCCGGCCATGTCAATAAGCCCGGCAACTACGAGCTGCCTTTCGGCACCACCTATCGCACGCTGATTTACGAGTACGGCGGTGGCGTGACGGAGGGTCGACCGGTCAAAGCCATCATGTCGGCCGGCGCTTCGTCCGCCATGATCGTGGCGGATGACAAGGCCCTTGACACGCCCATGGATTATGCCTCGGTCCGCACACTCGGAGCGGATCTGGGCTCCGCCTCGGTGATCGTCATCAATGACAGCGTGGACCTGGACTGGGTCATCAACAAGACCATCCACTTTTTCAAACACGAATCTTGCGGCAAGTGCACGCCCTGCCGGGATGGTACGTATTGGATGGCGCACCTGATCGAGCGCATCGAGCGTGGCGAGGATGTGGAAGCCAATACCCGCCTCCTGCGCACGGTTGCCAAACAAATCCAGAACAAGTGCCTGTGCCCGCTGGGAGAATTCTCCATCATGGCAGTCATGACCGCCATCGAGCGCTTCCCCGCCGACTTTCAACCCTCTAAAGCCGGAGGCAGGCATGGCTAAGATGATATCCCTGACGATTGATGGGCGGCAGGTCTCGATTCCCGAAGGAACCCTGATCGTGAATGCCGCCAAACAAATTAACATCGACGTTCCGGTCTTCTGTTTTCATCCGAAGATGGAACCGGTCGGCATGTGCCGCCAGTGCCTGGTCGAAGTGGGCCGCCCGATGCTTGACCGCGCCACCGGCCAGCCTGTGATGGAGAATGGCCGGCAGAAGATCCAGTTCGGAGCCAAGCTGGAGACCGCCTGCAGCACCCCAGTCTCCGAGGGCATGGTTGTCCTGACCACCTCCGAGAAAGCCATGGCGTCACAAAAAGAGATCCTCGAGTTCCTGCTTACCTCCCACCCGCTGGACTGCCCGGTCTGTGACAAAGGCGGTGAGTGCCCGCTCCAGAACCTGACCATGGCGCACGCTTCCCCGCAGAGCCGCTATATTTATGCCGAGAAGAATTACGCCGCCAAGCATTTCCCGCTGGGCGACCTGATCTGGCTGGACCGCGAACGCTGCATCCAATGCGCCCGCTGCATCCGCTTCCAGGACGAGATTGCCGGTGAGCCGGTGCTGGGCTTCTACCAGCGCGGGCGTGCCACGGATGTATTCACCTATTCCGAGCCGGGCTTTGACTCGGTCTTCTCCGGCAACACCAGCGACATTTGTCCGGTCGGCGCGCTGACCACTTCGGATTTCCGCTTTGGGGCGCGCCCTTGGGAAATGAAAGCAGCAGCCTCGGTCTGTGGGCATTGCCCGGTTGGCTGCAACATCACCTATAACACCCGCCGCGAAGCCATGTCGGGCGGCAAGGTTGCCATCAAGCGCGTCATGCCGCGTCAAAATGAATCCGTCAACGAGATCTGGATCTGCGACAAGGGCCGCTTTGCGTATCACTTTGCCGAAAGCGAAAAGCGCCTTTCCAAACCATTGGTTAAGGCTGTCGGGGCGGCCGGCGACCGCCTGCCTCTCCAGGAGACCTCCTGGGAGGAAGCCATTCACCTGGCAGCCGGGAAGCTGGCCGGTGCCAAAAAGGATGCGGTCATCCTGGCCGGTGGACGGCTTTCGAACGAGGATTTATTCAACCTGAAGCAGTTGGCTGATGGGCTGGGGGGACAGGCGCTACTGTACACCTCCATGGGCGGCGGAGAACTGACCACTGCGATGGGCGTTTCCGCCGGGACGAATTTCTCAGCCATGGGGCCGGGCACCGCCATCCTGGTGGTGGCCTCCGACCTGTATAACGAAGCGCCGGTCTGGCACCTGCGTATCAAGCAGGCGGCCAAACGCGGCGCCATGCTCATCCTGGTCAATGCTCGTGAGACAAAATTGGAAAAATATGCCAGGTTCGTGGTGCGCTATTCGTATGGTGAAGAAGTGGAAACTGTCAAAGGGCTTCCCAACCAGCCCAAGATCGGCGAGGCGATCAACAGCTCGGAAAACCTGGTGGTGCTATACGGTTCGGACGGCCTGGGCCTGGATGGTTCGTCGGGCCTGGCAGCCGCCTGTGCCGGACTGGTCAAGGCTCACACCGGCAAGCCGGGCAATGGGCTGATCGGAGTCTGGCCGCATGCCAATGACCAGGGTGCCTGGGAACTGGGTTTCCGGCCTGCTGCTGACCTGGCCGGGGCGCTCAGGGATAAGGTGGTTTACCTGGCGGCGGCGGATCCGGTTGGCGACGATCCCAGCCTGGCAGCCGCCCTGCAGGGCGCCCGGAGCGTCATCGTCCAGGAACTGTTCCTGACGGAGAGCGCCAAACTGGCTGATGTGGTTCTTCCGGCCCAGGCGTACACCGAACGGGATGGATCGTTCACATCCGGCGAACGGCGCGTCCAGCGCTTTTTCCCGGCCGTCCCGGCGCGCCCGCAGGCGCGTCCCGATTTTGCCATCACCACCCTGGTTGCCGCAGAACTCGGCCTCACCCTTGAAAACCGCTCGGCCTCGCACGTTATGGACAGGCTGGCCGTTTCGGTCAAAGCTTTCTCTGGTCTCTCCTACCTTAAACTATCCGAGGTGGCCGCGCAGTGGCCCATAGTTGGCCGCGGCGACCTGTATTACGGCGGCACTACCTACGAGAATACCCAGGGATTGGGTGTGCATTTGGCCCTCACCCCCGGCCACTCTCCCGATTTGGGGAAGGACGGATTGCCTGTGGAAAAAAACCTGCGCCCGGATGAAGAGCACTGGCTGGCTGTGCCGGTGACCCGTCTCTACGACCGCGGCATTACGCTGCTCACATCCGACCTGCTCCAGGCGCATGTCGGGGAGGCTTCCTTTACCCTTAACCCCCAATCGGCCAAATCCCTCGGTATCCAGTCCGGCGACCGGCTGAAGGTCAACGGTCTGGAAGCGCCGGCCGTCCTGGACGAGACCGTACCGGCCAGCGTGGTACTGGTGCCGCGCAGCATGGGATTCCCCATTTCGCGACCGGTGGTTGTTAAGATTAGTGTTGCCTGATTTACCCATTAACGTTTGGCGTTTTAAGGCATTCGTAAAACGTAAAATGCAAGAGAAAGGTTCTCAATGACGTTAGCTCTCGTGATTGAATGGCTTATCAAGGCGATTGTGCTGGTGCTTATCCTGCTGACCGGCTTTGCCTATTTGACGCTGTATGAGCGCAAGGCACTGGCCCGCATCCAGATGCGCGTTGGCCCCAACCGTGCCGGTCCATGGGGCATTTTGCAGCCCATTGCCGACGCCGTTAAATTGATCTTCAAGGAAGAGCTGATGCCGGCCCGGGCCGACAAGCTGCTGTTCTTCCTGGCCCCGATTGTGACGCTGGTCCCGGCGCTGGTCATCACGGCGGTGGTGCCGTGGGGGCCCACCCTGCACGTGTTTGGATATGCCATTACCCTTTATATCGCCGATATCAACGTGGGTGTTCTGTACATCATGTCGGTGGCTTCGATAGCTGTATACGGGATCGTGCTGGCAGGCTGGAGCTCCAATAACAAGTATGCCATGCTGGGCGGATTGCGTTCCACCGCGCAAATGATCAGTTACGAGATCGCTCTGGGCCTGTCGTTCGTCGGAGTGATCCTGCTGGCCGGTTCAGCCTCGATGACGGAAATCGTGGCTGCGCAGAAATCCGCCTGGTTTGTACTGCTCCAACCGGTTGGGACGGTCATCTTCCTGATCGCCACCCTGGCCGAGGTCAACCGGGCTCCGTTCGACATGCCGGAAGCCGAGCAGGAACTGACCGCCGGTTATCATACCGAATACTCCGGCATGAAATTCGCCCTGCTGTTCATGGCCGAGTATGACAAGATGATCGCCATTTGTTCCATCGGGGCCACGCTGTTCTTCGGCGGCTACCGGGAATTCTGGTTTCTTTCGAATACCGTCTTGAGCGTGGACCGGACGCCCTGGCTTGGCCCGGTCTACATCTTTCTGAAGATTTTCATCCTGCTATTCGGGATGATCTGGGTGCGGGCCACCTTCCCGCGCATCCGCTATGACCGCTTGATGGCCTTTGGCTGGAAAGTGTTGTTGCCGCTCTCGCTGGCGCTCATCTTCATTACTGCCACATTTATCCTGCTGGCACAGCAAGCCAACAATACCCTGCTGCTTTGGGGCATCCCGGTGGTTTCTTTATTGGCAGGAGTGCTGGCGGTGTCGCTGGTGTACCGCACCTTGAGGAGAAAAGAATATGCGCGTGCTTGAGCCACTGATTGAACTGGCGCGCGGCTTGTGGACCACGCTCCGGTTCATGTTCGAAAAGCCCGTGACGGTCCAATACCCCGAGCAGAAAAAGCCGGTCAAGGCACGTTTCCGCGGGCGGCATGTGCTGCACCGCTATGAGAATGGGCTGGAGAAGTGCATCGGCTGTTCCTTGTGCGCAGCGGCTTGCCCATCCGATGCCATCTTCGTCGAATCTTCCGAGAACACGGACGAGCAGCGTTTCTCCCCCGGCGAGCGCTACGCCAGCACCTACGAAATCAACATGCTGCGCTGTATTTTTTGCGGTTTTTGCGAGGACGCCTGCCCGACCGAGGCGATCACCCTGGGCGACCAGTACGAACTGTCCTTTACCGAGCGCCGCCAGGCGATTTATCCCAAGGAGATGCTGATCGAACCCGTCCCATCCGGCGGGCAGCCCACTCCGCAAAAGACCGAACCGGGTATCTTCACCAGGTCGGTTCCCGAGATGAAAGACGCGATGGATTGAGACCTTTATGAATCTGACACTCATCCTCTTCTATGTCCTGGCGGTTGCCGCTGTGGCCACTGCAGCCGGATTGCTGCTCAGCCGGAATTCGGTTTACGCCGCCCTGTTCCTGGTATTGAACTTCGCCACGGTGGCGGTTTTCTATTTACTACTGGGTGCGCCTTTTATTGCACTGGTGCAGGTGACCGTCTATGCCGGAGCTATCATGGTGCTGTTCCTGTTCGTGATCATGTTGCTGGGCGCCGAGCGGCTTCCCAGGGAACAGGTGCTGCCCTGGCAGCGCCCGCTGGCGATCGGCCTGGCGGCGCTCCTGATGGTGGAAGCGGGCTTCCTGCTCTTCCAGCGCCTGCATTCCACGGCGATCCTGGCGGCTCCCGGTGCAGACCTCAACACCACCGCGGCGCTGCAAACCCTGGGGATGGCACTGTTCAGCCAGTACCTCCTGCCTTTTGAAGTGACCTCCATCCTGCTGCTGGTGGCGATGGTGGGGGCCATTGTCCTCACGAAGCAAGTGAAAGGAGAGCAGGCATGATAGGTGAGCTTGGTGGGATTCCTCTCTCCGGTTTCCTGGTGGTTTCTGCCATATTATTCACGATGGGCGCGCTGGGGGTGCTGGTCCGGCGCAATGCCATCATCATTTTCATGTCGGTCGAGTTGATGCTGAACGCAGCCAACCTGGCGTTTGTGGCCTTCGCCCGTTCATACAACGTCCTGAGCGGGCAGTTGTTCGTCTTCTTCGTGATGACGGTTTCGGCCGCGGAGGTGGCTGTGGGCCTGGCACTGATCGTGGCGATTTTCCGCTCCAAGCACAGCATCGACGTGGACCAGATGAGCAGCCTTAAAGGATAACGAAAAGGATTACAAATGGAAACACTGTTCAGCCTGGTTCCCCTGATTGTCTTCCTGCCCGTGCTCGGGCTGCTTATCAATATCGCCTTCGGTGGCAAGATGAACGAAAGAGCCATCGGCGTGGTGGCAAGCGCAGCAGCCGGCCTGGCCTTCGTTGTTTCGGTGCTATTGGGCGTGGCGCTGTGGAGCAGCGCAGGTGCAGCCCACAGCGTTCCATTCGCGGATTGGATCAGCATCGGCACACTAAACATTCCCTGGACCTTCCGGGTGGATACGCTCTCGGTGACGATGATGCTGGTCGTTTCCGGAGTAGGCACGCTTATCCACATTTACGCCATCGGGTACATGCATGAAGATGTACGCTTCAAGCATGATGAAGGCCGCTACCACCGGTTCTTCGTCTTTATGAACCTGTTCATCGCCATGATGATGATCCTGGTCAGCGGCGACTCGTACCTGATGCTGTTCGTTGGCTGGGAGGGCGTGGGCCTGTGCTCATTCCTGCTGATCGGATTCTGGTATGAGATGGATACGCTCGGGCGGCCTTCCTGGGCTAACTCGAACGCAGCCAAGAAGGCCATGATCGCCAACCGCATTGGTGATTTCGGCTTTCTGCTGGCGGCCTTTACCATGTTCTGGGCTTTTGGCAGCCTCCAGTTCAATGATGTATTCGTGAAGGCATCCCAGATAGCGACTGCCACCCCCGGCGTGATCCTGCTCATTACCCTGTTCCTGTTGATCGGAGTGGCCGGTAAATCCGCCCAGATCCCGCTGTATGTCTGGCTGCCGGATGCCATGGCCGGCCCAACCCCAGTCTCGGCCCTCATCCATGCCGCCACCATGGTCACCGCGGGTGTCTACCTGGTGGCGCGTTCCTGGCCGCTCTACTCGCTCGTGCCGGATGCCCAGTACGTGGTGGCGCTGGTGGGTGCAGTCACGGCGCTTTTTGCCGCCACGATCGCAGCCGGGCAATATGACATCAAGAAGGTGCTGGCCTACTCGACCATTTCGCAGTTGGGCTTCATGGTGGCGGCGGTCGGCATGGGTGCCTACGTGGCGGGCATGTTCCACCTGATCACGCATGCCTTCTTCAAAGCCCTGCTCTTCCTATCGGCCGGTTCGGTCATCCTCGGCATGGAAAGAGGCCACCATCACCTGCCAGTCCATGCAGCCGAAAGCGAAGAGGTTTTCGACCCGGGCGATATGCGCAATATGGGCGGTCTGCGCAAGAAGATGCCGGTCACGTTCTGGCTGTATCTCACCGGAGCGCTGGCGCTGGCGGGCATTTTTCCGCTGGCGGGATTCTGGTCCAAGGACGAAATCCTGCTGGATGCGGCCAAAAACTTCCCGGTTGTTTTTGTACTGCTGATCCTGGCGGCCTTCCTGACCGCCTTCTACATGGGCCGCCAGATCTGGATGGTCTTCTTCGGCTCACCCCGGCATGCCGCCGCCGGACATGCCAAGGAAAGCCCCCTTATCATGACGGTGCCCCTGATGGTGCTGGCTGCCCTGGCGGTCCTGGGCGGGGCACTCAACTTCCCGGGCCTCAATTCGCTGACCACCTGGCTGGGATATACCATCCAGGCAGTTACACATGAAGCCGAGCTGGCTCCCTGGCTGGCAATCTCCTGGGGCGGGTTCAATCCACTCGTGGCGCTCCTGGCGCTGGTCCTGGCGCTTTTCGCAATTTATATCTCCTGGTTGATCTACGGGCGCAAACCTTTGGAAGCCGGGCAGAAAGACCCGCTCAAGCAGCCGCTGGGAGCCTTCTTCACCGGCATGGAAAACAAGTGGTTCGTGGATGAGATTTATGCGGCCGTTATTCTCACGCCTTACGGAGCCATCTCCCGTTTCCTGGCAGACGTGATCGATGGTCGCTTCTGGCATGATTGGTTCCACGAGAAGGTCATCGCCGGGACGTACAACTTCGTCTCGAAAACGGTGCTGGACCTGCGCGTCGACCAGCAGTTCATCGACGCCATCGCCAATGGCCTGGGCAACCTGACCCGGGGCGCCTCGGCCCGTCTGCGCCGGCTGCAGAACGGCTTTGTACGCTCGTATGCATTGGCCGTGTTATTGGGTGTTGTTATTATTCTTGGCTATCTTTTGCTCAAATAATGTCAAAGGCCAAATGTCGGTTGGCGGCTCTGACTTGCGACGTTTGACCTGACAGGAGTGAATATGGACTTTATTACCAATCCTCTTAACATCGTGATTTTCTTCCCGCTGGTGGGCGTGCTGGTGCTGTTGTTCCTGCCGGCCGGGAAGAAGGGCCTGCTGCGCTGGACGGCGCTGGCGACCACCCTGGTGACCTTCTGCCTGTCCATCTGGATGCTGGTGCAGTTCCGGGCTGCGGAGGTGGTGGCGCCGGGTGACCTGCACCTGACCCTGAGTTTGCCCTGGGTGCAGGTGGCGGGCTGGAACATCTCCTATGCCCTGGGTGTGGATGGGTTGTCCATTCTGCTGGTCCTGCTGACCACCTTCCTGACCCCCATCGCCATCCTTTCCACCTGGACAGCGGTCGAAGAGCGCGTCAAGGATTTCATGCTGTTCTTCCTGCTGCTGGAAGTGGGCATGCTGGGCGTCTTCATGGCGCAGGACCTGTTCCTTTTTTACATCTTCTGGGAATTCACGCTGGTCCCGATGTACTTCCTGATCGGCATCTGGGGCGGACCGCGCCGCATTTACGCCGCTATCAAGTTCTTTCTCTATACTATGGCCGGCTCCATCCTGATGCTGCTGGCCATCCTCTGGCTGGGAGTCCACCAGGGTACCTTCTTGGTGCCTGACTTGATGACCAAAGGGGGGATCGATCCGCACACCCAGTTGTGGCTGTTCATCGCTTTCGCAGCGGCTTTTGCCATTAAAGTGCCCATGTGGCCGCTGCACTCCTGGTTGCCGGATGCGCATGTGGAAGCTCCCACGGCCGGTTCGATCATCCTGGCAGGCGTACTGCTGAAGATGGGCACGTACGGCTTCCTGCGCTTCAATATCCCGCTCTTCCCGCAAGCGGCGGTTCAGGCCGCCCCCTGGATGGCTTTGCTGGCGGTCATCGGCATCATCTACGGCGCAGCCGTTTCGTATGCACAGAAGGATATCAAGAAACTGGTCGCTTACTCCTCGGTCAGCCATCTGGGTTTCGTCATGCTGGGCTTGTTCGCCCTGAATGCCCAGGGAGTGGAAGGCGGCATCCTGCAGATGATCAACCACGGCCTGAGCACGGGCGCATTGTTCCTCCTGGTGGGCATGGTTTACGAACAGACCCATACGCGTGAGTTCAGCGTGTACGGCGGGCTGTGGAAGCTCATGCCGGTCTTCGGCGCGTTCATGCTGATCGTTTCCCTGTCGTCGATGGGCCTGCCCGGCCTGAACGGCTTTGTCGGTGAGTTCACCATCCTGCTGGGCGCCTTTGGCTCCAAAGCCATCGGCTCGCCCTGGTTTGCCGGGGTGGCCGCGTTGGGCGTCATCCTGGCTGCCGTCTATATCCTGTATATGTTCCAGAAGATCTTCCTGGGTCCTGAAGGTTCCATCGTGGAAGAAGTCAAGAAGCACGGGCATGCCCTGCGCGACCTGAATGCACGCGAAATCATCACGGTCGTCCCGCTGCTGGTCTTCATCTTTTGGATCGGCCTGTACCCGAAGCCGTTCTTTGATCTGATGGCTCCGGCGGTTACAAAACTGCTGGCTGGAGTAATGCACTAGCGCTTGGCGAATAAGGGTCTGGCATACCGTTTGCCCGCAGACCTTTACCTGCCAATGGCTGGATGCTAATTTTCGAAAGTGCGCTTATGACATATTCTGACCTGATCACACTTCTCCCGCTCGTTTTCCTGACCGCCTGGGCCTGTATGCTCCTGCTGGTGGATTTGTTCATTCCGAAGGACCGCAAGGGCTGGACGGCGCTGCTGGCCGCGGTCGGGCTGGCCGCCTCCATGGGCCTGACCATCCTGTACGCCGGGCAGGCCAGGCTCGCATTCAGCGGGATGATCGTGCTGGACGGTTTTTCTTCCTTCCTGGATGTGCTTTTCCTGGCGACCGGATTGCTCGGAATTGCCCTGGCGTATGGCTACCTCAAGCGCATGGGCATCGAACGCGGTGAGTATTACGCCCTGCTGCTTTTCAGCGTGACGGGCATGATGCTGATGACCCAGGCGGCCAACCTGATCGTCATTTTCCTGGCTCTGGAACTGCTCTCCATCCCGCTGTACGTGCTGGCTGCATTTGCACGCCCCAGGCTGGATTTGGAGGAAGCCGGGCTCAAGTACTTCCTGCTGGGTGCGTTTTCAACCGGGTTCATCGTCTACGGCATTGCCCTGGTCTTCGGAGCCACCGGCACGACCCAGCTTTCGGAGATCGTTTCGGCTGTGGCCGGCAGCGGTTCCGGGCCGGCGGTCAGCCTGCCGTTGCTTGGAGTTGGCGCGGCACTGATCCTGGTCGGTTTCGGATTCAAAGTCGCGGCCGTGCCCTTCCACATGTGGACGCCGGATGTCTATCAGGGCGCTCCCACCCCCGTGACCGGTTTCATGGCGGTCGGCGCCAAGGCAGCCGGCTTTGCCGCCCTGCTGCGCATTTTCGTGACGGCGCTGCCGGGCCTTAACGGGAACCTGGTGCCGGTGCTGTGGGGTCTGGCTGCGCTGACCATGCTGGTGGGCAACCTGCTGGCCATCTCCCAGACCAACATCAAGCGCATGCTGGCCTATTCGAGCATTGCCCATGCCGGCTACATCCTGATGGCGTTGACAGCCTACGGCAAGGTGCCCGGGGACGCGGTCGCCTCTGCCCTTTTCTACCTGGTGACGTATGCCGTCACCTCCTTTGGCACCTGGGCGGTGGTCATTGCGCTGGAAAAAGCCGAAGGGAAGGGACTGGAGATTGCCGACTATGCCGGGCTGGGAAAGAAACGCCCGCTGCTCGCAGCCGCCATGGCGATTTTCATGCTTTCGCTGACGGGTATGCCGCCCACGCTGGGTCTGGTGGGCAAGTTTTACCTGTTCCGCACGGCCATCCAGGGCGGCTTCATTGGCCTGGCCATCATCGGCGTACTGACCTCGCTCATCTCGGCATACTACTACCTGCGCGTGGTGGTGACCATGTACATGCGCGAGGGCGAGCCCGAATCCACTCGGGAACCCTGGCTGGACTTCACCTGGGGCCTGAGCGCCCTGGCGACGGTGCTGCTGTCCTTCCTGCCTATGGCGCTCTTCGCCTGGGCCAGCGGGGCGGTGTTGAAATTGTTTTAGCGAGTGAAGTTTGCAGTAAAAAAAATTCAAAACGGAATGGCTCATCGCCATTCCGTTTTGTTATTGTCAATCAACCTTACCGACACTGCCCTCAAACGATTATTCTTGGGATGTGCTCCCACCTAACATAATTTGAAGATTGCCGCTCTTATAAACCGACGCCAGTCTCCATCAATCCCCGGCTAACCAGCCGGTCGTGTTCCCAGGCGGCGAAATCCCTGGGCGGTTGCAGCAGTTCTGCCTCCGGTTTGCGCTCCAGCCGGGTGACGTCGTTTGGACAGCCACTCACACACAGCCCACAGCCGGTGCAGCGTTTCCGGTCCACCACCGAGAATCCATCCCCTTCGGAAATAGCGCCCACTTGGCAGCGTTCAACGCAGGTACCGCAGGCTGCGCAGAATGGAGCGTCGATAACCGCGTAGTTGTTGGCATAGGCAACCGAGTTCTCGATGCCAAATTTTGTGATGCCGCGCAGGATGCCGCAGCAGCTCCCGCAGCTGTTACAAACGAAGCCCACTCCCTCCATCACGTTGCTGACGGTATGCACCAGCCCGACCTGCTCGCTCTGCTCCAGCAGGGATAATGCCTCCGCCTTGAAAATATCACCGGGCCTGGGGCTGCGTTCGTTCTGTGAAAAGTTGAGACACGCATGCACGGGAAATTTGCAGGGGGAGCCAAGTTTATCCTGCTGGAGGCGGCAGATGCAGTCGATTACATTAAACACCTTGGCCGATAACAGGATGGCGCGCACATCTTCATAAGGCAGGATCGCCTCGGCCTTGACCGTACCCGCTGCCGGAACCACCGCGATGCAGGGCCGGCTGCGGCCCCATGATGCCTTGCGTTCCACCCTCGGTGAAATAATCCTCGACCAGGTGGGCAAGTTCATGGTCCAGATGTTCGGCCTGGGCCTCATATATGCCAACCACAAAAGGCGCCAGCTGGAAGCAGACCTGCCCATCCTGCTGGTCCAGCCAAACCATGCCGCTTCGCACCATCCTGAACAACAACCGGCTGACCTCCCCGGCCGGTTGCCCGGCTCGCTGGGCGATGGCATCGACCGGTTCGAACTTCCTGGTCAAATGGCATGCCAGGGCGGCCTGCTCGGGTGGAAAGATTTTCTTCAGGATGCGGATCTCCACCCCCGATTCGGTACGGGGAAAACCATTAGGAAGATGGTTAAGAGCGTCTGCAAGCTGTCCAAAACCATTGTCGATCTTTTTTTCTTCTTTTTGTGAACGGATTCTAATTTCTTGACTCTCATCTCATTCATACAGCCTCCGGCATTCCTCCCTGAGTACGCCACCAATCACTTCGACTATTACCGGGCTGCGTTCGATGATCTCCTTGGCGCTCACACGGATGCGGCTTTTTCCCATGGCTGCAGTCTCTTCGATGGAAATCCCATATACAATGGTCGTGAGGTTGGCCCAAACTGCTAGGGAGGAACACATCGGGCAGGGTTCGCAGGTTGAGAACAGGATCGCGCCGCATAAATTGCTGTCCCCATAAGCCTGAACTGCCTGCCGGATGGCATTGACCTCGGCATGCCGGCTGGGATCCTGCTCCGTCACCGCGGTATCGTGCGCCTTCCCGAGGATTTCGTTTCCAAGCAGGATCAGGGCGCCGTAGCCCTTGTTGCCTTCCTGCCTGGAGACCCGCGCCTCTGCAATGGCGAGTCGCAGCATGGCTTCGAAATCCACCCGGAGGATGCTCTCCAGGCAATATTCTGTATAAGGCCGGATCTCTGCATAGCTGCGCACGAAACGCAGCTGCGGATCGAGCCTGGATAGAAAAGCCTGGGTTGATTTCTCATTGATGGCCCGGCAAATCCGGCGCGTGTCGAGCCCCAGCCGTTGGCAGGCTTCCAGGGTGGAGCAGGGGTTGAGAGAGCGCCACACGATTTCTGTATCTGTTTCGGAGATGATCGGCAGTTCATTAACCGGCAGACCCATGCAGTTAAAAAATAATTCCTTAAAAGCCTGGCGCGGGCTGGAGCGGATGGGCTTGCCGGCCTGAGGGAGGTTTAGCGCCAGCCAGGCGATGCGCTTTTGAGCGATTTCGTCCTCGATCTCCCGGTAGGCGCTGTGTTTCAACCGGTCAATTTGTCTTTCGACCTTCGAATCAAAATTTTCTGGCATCCTGCCTCGCACCAATCTCGTTACTTTTATCCGAGTGTCACGAATTTACCGGATTTTATGAATCCGTTTTCAGAATACGTGCAATTCGTTTTTTCGTGCAATTCGTGTTTGATCTTTTATACCAGCCGACCGAAATAGATTAACACTTCTATCCTAAAATCTTCTTCAAAGCGCCGTAGGAGATGTTGTCGCAGATGCTTTCCACAAACTTGATATTCTCCGGACTGCCGCTGGCCAGGGAATTACGCAGGAGCATGGGCGTCAGGTCATGGTCCTCGGCACCTATATAGGTTGAAAGGACGCAGTATTCAGCGCAATACCCCCCGAGGATGACGGTGTCGACATCCAGTTCCTTTAATTTGCCATCCAGCCCGGTTTTATTGAACGCATTGCTGTAGGTTTTGTGAATGTGAACATCCGATGGCATTATCTGCAGCCCTTCCGGCAGATCAAACCCCTCTGCACCGGGCAGGAATTTATCCTCCTCGTCGATATGCTGGATGCAGAAGATCGGCAGGTTCTTTGCCCTGAATATTGTAATGGCAGCATTGATATATTTGACGGCCTCGTTCAGCGACTGCGCTGTTAGGGCATTTGATTTGAAGAATTCTTTTTGCACATCGATCACTAACAGAGCTGGTTTCATAATTCGACTCCTTTGAAATTTCCGAATGGCTGCTTGGAACTCATGACAAAACATGCTCCCGCCGCCGTCCCCGGCGGCGAGCATGCCGCCTAGAGCGAGGTTTTGTTAGGCACTTTTATTCTTTAATCTTGTCGATCTTGAAATAGACCGGTCGCGTTCCGTCCGTGCAACAGGCAATAATGGTATCACCGCCCTGCGTCCACATATCGAAGCTCCCGTTCGCAAAATAACCGACCACCACCTTGTAGATATCATTCCAGGCCCACGGGCAAAAGCCCTGCGGCATGCTGGCGGCGGCATCCACCACGAAGGTTTGTCCTACGCTAAAAACCTCGCAGGGGCCCAGCGTTTTCTTCCTTTCCGCCTCCACATATTGTTCGACATATTCCTTTCGGAATGATCTTTCGATAATTGTAATTTTGCATTGAGCCATGGGAACCTTCCTTCATGGTGTGGTCGGATAGATGGGTTGATCGCGTAGAATCATCGGCGGGAACAACGAGGTTTCTAATTATCGCGCATTCTTTGGAAAGCCTCCAGATATAGCGGGCTTTGTCTCTGAGGCGGCGGATTTTCTTAAGGACATCTTCGCAAACCGAAAAAGTTCACCCTTCGATAATGTTACAGCAAATCCACTGCGTGAGCAAGCGTTTATATTTTTTCATATGCTGCTTAACATAAATGAATATTTGTTAAATTATCACTGAGTGATAAAGCGATCTTTACCGCTTTTTCCTCTGTATCTTGAAAATTGAAAACCCTGTCGACCCCATTTCCGTTTTTGAAATGGAGCCCGGTCTCTGCGTCAAGGTGTTTTAAACGGCGGGAGCTATTCTTTATTTTTCCGATGATCGGAACGAATACCACTATGTTTCTTTCCTCATACCCTATCCCCTTAATCCTTACCCCCCTCATCCCCGCCGTCTTCGTCGCCTGGTTGACCTGACCGCGGATGGATGAAAACGCAATCTCTTAATCTGATATAATTAGTCCTAATTAATGTCCATTTTATGTAACACGTTCTTAATGGGACAGACATTTCAAACCCAAGATCAAACCTTTTTCCACCCTTTGTGAGACTTCGTGACCGCTTGTCCCGCGGTGCTCTCCTGCGGGATTGTGTTAAAATTCTTCCTTTCGGAGGTTTATTTTATGGAAAGCGAACAGTTGACGATTGGGAAATATCTTATCAGCCGGTTATACCAGCACGGGCTACGGCACGCCTTTGGGATTCCCGGCGACTACGTGCTGGCATTTTACAAGCAATTATATGATAGCAAAATCAAATTGATCAACACCTGCGACGAGCAGTCCGCCGGTTACGCCGCCAGCGCCTATGCCCGTGTGCGCGGTCTGGGTGTGGTCTGCATCACTTATGGCGTCGGAGCCCTCAAGGTGGTCAACACCACCGCCCAGGCCTATGCCGAAAAATCCCCTGTGGTCGTGATCAGTGGCGCGCCCGGGCTGCGTGAACAACTTGGCGACCCCCTGCTGCACCACAAGTCCAAGAATTTTAATTCCCAGCTCAAGATCTTCGAAGAGTTGACCGTTGCCCAGGCCGTGCTCGATAACCCCGAGACGGCCTGCCGCGAGATCAACCGTGTTTTGGCGGCTGCCATCTGTTACCGGCGCCCGGTCTATATCGAAATTCCGCGTGACATGGTCTCTGTTAAAGTCACCCCGGTCGAAGAGAAGCTGGTGCCTCTGAACGTAGATAAAGGCCCCTTCAAGGAAGCCCTGTTGGAAGCGGTGGATATGATCAATCGCGCCGAACGACCGGTGCTGGTTGCCGGAGTGGAAGTGCTGCGCTATGGCATGCAGACCGCTTTCAAGAAGCTGGTGGAGAAAACCAATATTCCGGTCACCTCCACCATCCTAGGCAAGTCCGCCTTTGGCGAGCGCGACCCTCTCTACTTGGGGATGTACGAAGGCGGTCTGAGCCAGGAGCAGGTGCGCCAATATGTCGAGGGCAGCGACTGTCTCATCCTGCTGGGTGTACTCCTGACCGACCTCGACATGGGTATTTTTACTGCAAACCTGGACCAGGGCAAATCCATTTATTCCACCAGTGAAAAGACTTCCATTCGCTTTCATACTTACAACGCAGTTTATCTGAACGGGTTCCTGCAAGGGCTTTTAAAAGCGGATATCCATCGCCGGCCTGACACGGTCATCCCGCATGCCGCGCCCCGGGAGGATTTTCAACCCCTTCCGGACACGCCCGTCACGGTGCAGAGGCTGTTCAAATGCCTGGAAACCTTTTTTGATGACAGTACCTTTGTCATTGCGGACACCGGCGATGCATTATTTGCTTCCGCCGATATCTCGATCCCGCATGCCACCGAATTCATGTCCTCGGCTTACTACGCCACCTTGGGGTTTGCCGTGCCCGCCGCCTTGGGTGTTCAGCTGGCGCTGCCCAAACTGCGCCCGCTGGTGCTGGTCGGCGACGGTGCCTTCCAAATGACCGGGATGGAACTTTCCACGGCCGCCTGCTACGGTCTCAACCCGATCGTCATCGTGCTCAATAACTTCGGCTATGGCACCGAACGACCCATGCTGGACGGGAAATTCAACGATGTGGCTCCCTGGCAGTTTGCCCACCTGCCAGACCTGTTCGGCGCCGGCAAAGGCTTCACGGTCCGCACGGAAGAAGAACTCGGGCAGGCCTTGCAAGCCGCCCGCCTCTATACGGAAGGTTTTTGCATCCTAGACGTGCAGCTAGGCCAGTATGATTTTTCCCCCGTCCTGCAGCGCATGACCGGCGCGCTGGGCAAAGAAGTAAAGTAAACTTTCCTTTTCTATTTTCCAAATTCGCGGCCTGAAATTCACCATATATGAACCTGGATATATTAATACAAAATAGGTTCATCTGTGTTGATCTGTGGTGAGCTAATCACCGCAAGAATCGGGTTGCTCCCACCCAGGTGTTCGGTATAATGGGGAAACGTTACCAGGAAGAAGAAACTATCAATGCCAACGAAACTCAAGATCTGGATCGCCCTGTTCACCGTCTATATTTTCTGGGGGGGAACATACCTCGGCATCCACTTTGCCGTCCAAACCATCCCGCCCTTTCTGATGGCCGGCTCGCGTTTCCTTCTGGCCGGCGTCATCCTGTACGTCTGGCGGCGGTTGTCCGGTGACCCGGCGCCGACGGGTGGTCAGTGGCTGCGCGCCTCGGCGGTTGGCCTACTGCTTCTGCTCGGCGGTAATGGCTTGCTTTCGCTGGCGGAACAGAAAGTGGCCTCCGGGATTGCCTCGCTGATCATCGGGTCTGTGCCTCTCTGGATGACCACCATGGAAGCGCTGCGCCCGGGCGGTGTGCGCCCGAATTTGCTTGGGGTTATTGGCCTGGTGATCGGTTTTGGAGGGATTGTCCTGCTGGTTTCTCCGTCCTTAACCGGTGCAGCCTCTGCCAACGCTCCTTTGCTGGGAATCATTACGCTGCTGGTTGCGGCATTCTTTTGGTCGCTCGGCTCGATCTACAGCCATATTGCACACCTTCCGGATTCCACCCTACTTTCCACCGGCATGCAAATGGTTGCCGGCGGAGTAGGATTGTTCCTGGCCGGTACCTTCACCGGTGAATGGCACCAGCTGGTGCTGACCCATATCAGCGCCGCCTCAGGCTATGCCATGCTTTACTTGGTGCTGTTTGGATCGATGGCCGGCTATACCGCCTATGCATGGGTGCTGCGCGCCGCCCCGGTTTCCCTGGTTTCCACCTATGCCTATGTCAACCCGCTGGTGGCAATCCTTTTGGGCAGCCTGTTCGCGCAGGAGACCCTGACTGTGCATGTGCTCGTCTCGGCTGCCATCATCATCGGCTCGGTCGTGCTGATCAACCTCTCGCGCAGGTCTCCCTCGCCTGCCCCGCCTGTTCCAGTCGCGGAGTAAGACCGGCATTAACCAAACCTGCGTATGCAGCACACTTGTACTTGTGTTAACTTAGACTGTCTGTCCACCTATGCCTGCATCAAGGTACCGGCAGGAAAGCAAGGCGCAGGTAGTGAAAACATGGACACATCTGGATCAAAGGAAAAATAGCTCTACCAAAACATAATCTTTCCATGTGTTTACTTCGTGACCGCCTGCCCCCCGTTCGTTGGGGGGTTGTGTTTAATTCATTTTCCTTTTTACTTCCAGGATCGCGATCTTTGTCGAATGGTTGAATGGCTGCGGATCGCTGACAGGTTGCCCGACCCGGGTCTCCGGGTATCCGGTAAAATCCTCCGGCACCGGGATCAACCCGGCGATCTTCAAATACCCATCTAAGCACAACGCTTCCAGGGTTTGCAAATATTCCTTCCCGCTGACGTACAATGCATTATTGATGGAGACCAACAGGCCGCCGTCATTGATCAACGGGCGGACCTTATTGATCAATCTGGCGCTGTCCATGTTCAGATCCAGCCTGCCCTTGGGAGTGGTCGAGAAAAAGGGCGGGTCCACCAGTACACAGTCGAAGCGCACCTCTGCCCGTTTCAGCCGGCTGACTTGTTCCCAGAAATTCCCGCATAGAAAATCCTCTTTATGGATGGGGAAACCGTTCAGCGTGTACGAGCGTTTGGCCAGGTTGAGGAACGTCCGGTTCAAATCCAGCTGCACCACCCGTGCGGCCCCACCCGCCAGTGCTGCCACCCCCAGGCTGCCGGTATAGGCGAAAGTGTTCAGCACGCTCTTACCGCCCATGGTCTCCTTGGTCCACGCCCGCAGATTGCGGGTGTCCAGGTACAGGCTGGCATCCTGGTGCATGCATAGGTCCAGCGCGTACCAGACACCCCCTTCCTGCACCTTCCAGTCGGTGTCCTCGCCGAACAGCAGCCGGCCGCGTTTTGCTTCTGCCGACCGGCCATTGCGCGCCTTCAGGATGCCCGCCCGTAGCCAGGGCAGGTGTTCTTGGAACCAGGTTTGCGCCTGCCGGACCAAGTTTAGGCTCTCTTCTGGTGATTCGCAATAATCCTGCAGCACCAACGTGCGCCCATATAGATCAACCACCAGGTCGGGGCAACCCTCCAGGAAGCCGTTGAAGAACCTCAGGGCGCCCTTGTGCCCAGCATTCAGCAGCCCCTCCCGTGCCGCCTCAGCCTTCTCCAGCAGGATGGATATTGATTCTGGAACCATTAAATCGTTTTTTCTTTTCCTTTGTGTACTCAGTGGCCTTCGTGGTGAGATTTTTTACCCTACATCGCAACTGGTTCGGGTTCGGGAGTTGCATGTCCTTCCAGCCAGCCTTCATAAATTCGCAGGAAGACCACTCCGCCCAGGATCATCAGGCTGCCGCCCACCTGCACCAAGGTGAGCCGTTCGCCCAGCAGGAAATACGCGATGGCGGCGGTAAATGCCGGCTCCAGGGAGACGACCAGGTTGGCGACGCTGGAAGGCAGGAGCGACAGGCTCACATTGTACAACCCCATCCCGGCCAATGTAGGCCCCATTGCCAGCACCAGCAAAATGCCCCAGCCTGCCCAGGAGTTCCCCAGCCAAAAGAAATCCGCCGGGCGCGTGATCGCGCCGGGCAGGAAGCCCTGCCCCAGCAGGTTGAATCCCATCATGAAAACGGATGCAAAGCCGAACGTGTACACCAACGTGGTCCACGGGTTCAGGCCGCGCTGCGAGGCCGAGCGTCCCAACAGGCTGTAGATGGCATAGAACAGCCCGGAAAGGATCCCGGTGATGATTCCCAGCAGGTTGACCCGCCAGGCGGCCGGGTCGATTGCGCCTGAAATGAACACGCAGCCTCCCAGGCAAAGAGCCACTGCCAGCAGTTTGGCCCAGCCTAGGCGTTCCTTCAAAAGCCACCAGCCCAGCAATGCCGTGAAGCCGGTCGAGCAATACACCAGCACGGTTGAAACGGCTGCCCCGTTCAGCGAAACCGAAAGCGTCCAGAGCGAGTTGAAGAGCGCCAGCGCCAGGCCATACCATACCAGGAAGCGCAGGTGGCTGCGCTCCACCCGCAGCAGGGCCGGCTTCAGCAGACCCAATGCCAGCAGCATGGTCAGGGCTACCACCACTTCCCGCCAGAAAGCCAGTACTAGGGCCGGCAGGTGGTAGGTCTGGGTAAGATATCGGATGAAGATGGCGGTGGTCGAAAGGATCACCGCGCTGGTAAAAGCGACCGTATAGCCGCGGGTGAGAGTGGTTTTGTGGACGGCTGAATTTGACATGCCTTGATTCTAGGAAGAAAACGCCAGGTTGTATAGAGCCAATTTATGTGTTCCAGCAGGCCGGAACAGACCAGGGGTGGTACTACCCCCGCCAGCACCTGAAAGTTGTTACCAATAAATATTTAATGTAAAGTCACCGAACCGAAGATCAAAATCCGAAAATCTTCTCTAATCTCCACTAATAAAAACAGATTGGTGAAGATTAGTGTGGATTAGCGGATCAGTAAGGGTCATTCACCTATTATCTTTCCCGCCACGAAGATTAATTCGCCCGGATACTTCGACCCATACGGGCTTTTATCATAATCCGCGTAAAGCTGTTCCACCCTGAACCCGGCGCGTGCCAAGAGGTGCTCGGCCTCGAACCGGAACAGGTAGCGCATCGGGAAAGCCTGTACCAGGCGTTCCTGCCGGCCGTCCGGATGGGTCACGTAATGGACCAGCTCCACGTAATTGATCTGGTTGGCTACATCTCTGGACACCACCGAGTGGCGCCGGATGACTTTCCTTCCGTCCGGCAGACTGAACTCCGGCTCGTCGGCCATTTCCTTCCCGAAATTGGTGTCCACCAAAGATTCCACCTTCGGGTTGAAAATATCCAGGATCATTTTTCCGCTCTCCCCCAGGTGCCTGTGGATGCAGCCCAGGCAGGCCAATTGCTCAGCCACCGTGGTCATGTGCTGGAACGGCCGGAACGGCAGCGTTACTAGGCTGAAGGTCCGGTCCAGCTCGAACTGCCGCATGTCCCCCTCCACCAGATTTACTTTCGACTGAACTTCTTCAGATTCTGCTTTCAACCGTTCCCGGCAGACTGCCAGCATATGCGGTGAAAGGTCCAGCCTGGTGATCTCGATTCCCGCCCGGGCGGATGGGATCAGCACTCGCCCCGTTCCGCTGCCCACTTCCAGCACCGGCCCGCTCAATTCTTTAGCAGCTTCCACGAAAAAACCCACGTCTGCCCGCTCCCGGTATGGCAGCACGTAATCGTACAGTTCCGCGATGGACTCATACTCGTCATGGCGTTCCAGCTGTGTCATATGTGCATCTCCTTCAAACAAAATTTTAATATGGCCAATATTCGCCCTGTGCGGAGCGACCGCAGGGAGCGCAGTCGAAGGGCCTATATTGAGCGCAGTCGAAGGGCAATGTTAAAACATCCTATTTCAACCCCAGCCTCTCATTCTTCTCCAGCCGCCTGATCGCTTCCTTGATCCGCTTCTGGCGCGTCTCTCCCCGTTTGGCATCCGAGATCCACAGGATGTAATTCCGCTGGTGCGAAGGAGGCAGTTTGCTGAAGTTCTCCCAGGCCAGCCGGCTGGTCATCAGTCCATCTTTCAACCAGTCTGGCAGGGGAAGTTCGGGGCGCTTCGGCCGGGTGGATGGGGCTTCTTCCAGCGAAAACTCGGCTTTGGCCATGCCAGCTTGGGTCATGCGACCTTCCCTTACCAATTTTGCCACTAGGTGCTTGTTCAGCTCGGACCATTTGCTCCCGCTTTTGCGCGGCGTGAACTTACGGGCATATTTCTCCTCGTCGATCTTCTGGATCAGGCTGTCCACCCAGCCGAAGCACAGGGCTTCTTCGAGTGAATCCTCGAAGGAGATGGTGGCTTTGCCGCTGCCAGCTCTGTAGTAGACCAGCCAGATTTCACTCTCGCTTGCGCCGTGTTCGGCCAGCCATTCCCTCCAGGCCGCCCGGTCGGGAGCGGTAAATGTTTGGGTGATTTTCATGACTCTTTTTTCTTCATGGAGCAGGAAACAGCACCAGCTTCGCAATGCCCACGTAGGAACGCTGCCCCTGTGCATTGCAGGCACCGCCCGCCTGGATGTCCGTCGGGACGTTGATCACGCCGCTGCCTTTGAAGCGCAACTGGATCACTGCGCCGCCTTTGACCGGCGCGGCGCACCAGTTTTGCCAGATCAGGTTGGCCCACACGCTCCAGCCCGGCCACAGCCCTACTCTGGCAGTCGCGTATTCCTGCGCCCGTTCGGTGGCAGCCGCGCCGGCAATTCCAAGCCCGATATCGAAATAACCATAATCCACATCCAGTACTTTTTCCTGCTTATCAACCAACTGCACTTCCGGCCAGGCCTGCAAAAAGCACGCCTGGCTGCCGGAATTCTTCAGCCCCGCGCTCAACAGGATCGACTGGGCGGCCGCGTTCGATCCAAACGAGCTTTGCAGGTCAGTTGGTGAGCAGAAAGGTGCTTCCGCCGGAACGGCCGGTAGCGGCGTTTCGCTCGGCTGGGATGTCATCGCGGCCGCCATGGCGATTCCCTGGGCGTATTTATTCCCCATGATGGCAGTGACGGTGGCATCGTTCCCGGGGTACCCTGCGATGGTTGTTTCCACTTCCTCCGTCAGCACTGCCAGCTTTTGGCTGACAAGCTTGGGGCTTGTGTATATTCCTGTCCGTTAAAGGCGGTCGCTGAGGCGCCGGGTCTGGTGGCGGCCGGCCCACAGGCCACCATAATAAAAGGTAAAATAAGGCAAAGCCAGCGCTTCATTCTGAACATCCTCGTACCAATTGTACGCTTATCCCATGCAAAACTACAGGTGGTGGCAATGGACGATCAGACTATCCAACAGCGTTACGCAGAATTAAAACAGCAGCTCCACTTCCACAACTATCGTTACCATGTCCTGGATGATCCTGTCATCAGCGATGCCGAATATGATCGGCTGCTGATCGAACTGCGCCGGATCGAGACGGATCACCCGGACTGGGTCACGCCTGATTCACCCAGCCAGCGCGCCGGAGCGGTCCCTTCGGAGAAGTTCGAGAAGGTCCGCCATCCGCACCCCATCCTCAGCCTGGCGAATGCCTTCGGTGCCGCGGACGCGCAGGCCTGGTATGAGCGCGTGTCCAGGATCGATGACCGGGTGGAAAAGGCCTGCTTCGTGGTGGAACCAAAGATCGACGGTCTGAGCGTGGTACTGTACTACCGGGATGGTCTGTTCGTCCAGGGCGCCACGCGCGGCGACGGCGAGATCGGCGAGGATATCACTGCCAACCTGCGCACGGTCAAGGCCATCCCACTTCGCATTCCGGTCGACCGGGGTTCAGGCAATCCAGGACGAGTTCCTGATCCTCAATCACCCAATCCTATGATCCCAGTTCCCCTTCCCCCTGCTCCCCTGATCCCCAATTACCTGGTCGTGCGCGGCGAAGTCTTCATCCCCGTTAAAGAATTCGAAAAGTTGAACCAGAGCCTGGCAGAAGCCGGGGAGAAGACCTATCTCAACCCGCGCAATACCGCCGCCGGCTCGCTGCGCCAGCTCGACCCGTCCATCACGGCCATCCGCCCGCTGACCCTGCTGGTCTACCAGATCGTCGCCTGGGAAAATACCCCGCCGCTGCCTCAGGCCCCGCAACCGCCTCGATCCCAATGGGATCTGCTTGCATACCTCAGATTGCTCGGTTTCCCTGTAGCGCGAGAGGTCCAACGTTTTGACAATATAGAAGAAGCCATTTCCTACACTGTCACCTGGGACAGCCGCCGCGACGAACTGCCCTATGAGGCCGACGGTATGGTCATCAAGATCGATGACCTGTCCCTGGCCGCCGAGTTGGGCTTCGTCGGCAAGGACCCGCGCGGGGCCATCGCCTTCAAGTTCCCGGCGCGCGAGGTCACCACGCAATTGACCGGTATCGAGGTGGAGGTTGGCCGGACGGGTGTGTTGACCCCCCGGGCTGCCCTGGATCCGGTCGAGATCAATGGGGTCATCGTCCGGAACGCCACCCTGCATAACTTCGACTATATTGCCGAGAAGGATATCCGCATTGGCGACCGGGTGCTGGTCAAGCGCGCCGGTGAGGTTATCCCCTACGTCATTGGCCCGGTTGTAGCCCTGCGTATCGGCGCGGAAAAGCCCTATGCGCCACCCCGTAATTGCCCCGCCTGCGGGCAACCCGTTGAACACTTCGAAGGCGAGGTGGCCTGGTACTGCGTCAATGCCGCCTGCCCGGCCCAATTGGTGCGCAACGTGGAGCACTTCGTCTCGCGCGGCGCCATGGATATCAACGGCCTGGGCATCAAGATCGTCGAGAAGCTGATCGAAACCGAGGCGGTCAGGGATGTGGCCGATATCTATACCCTCACACGCCAGGATATTCTGAATGCCGTGACCAGGAAGGACCGCAAGACCGAAAAGGAACCGCCCGGTAAGATTGCCGATAACCTGTTGGCAGCCATCCATGTCTCCCGGCAGCAGCCCTTGAGCCGCTTGCTGACCGCACTGGGCATACACGGCGTGGGCGAGGTCTCAGCGGCTGACCTGAGCCGGGCTTTCCCCTCCCTGGATCTGCTGGACAAAGCCGATGTGGCCCAGTTGCAGATGGTAAACGGGATTGGCCCGAATATCGCCGTGGCCATCGTGGATTGGTTTGCGCAGCCGCGCAACCAAAAAGTGCTCGAAAAACTCAAGACCGCTGGCATTTGGCCCGTCAATCAACTCTCCGCGACAAGCAATCCGCAATCCTCCGGTCCTCTCTCCGGCCTGACCTTCGTCGTCACCGGCACCCTGCCCACCCTCAGCCGTGAAGGCGTGAAGGAATTCATCGAATCACACGGTGGCAAGGTCACCGATTCCGTCAGCAAGAAAACCAGCTACCTGGTCCTGGGCGAGGCCCCCGGCTCGAAATACGAGAAGGCCAAAGCGCTGGGCGTGCAGGTGATCGGGGAAGAAGAATTGAGAAAGATGTGCGATTAAAAGGGAATCTAGATTTTTCCCCAGACCTGTTCAAAGAAGAACATTAGTTCTATTATTCACATGTACTTACCTCGACAATGTTAGATTAGGTTTTATCCCGTTTCTTGCCTTGGGATTTATGGCGACTTCTAATAGAACGAGAACGATTGACCAGATGTTTGACAACCAGTCGGGTTGCCTGACTGGACGACAACTGAGGCAACGGCATTGCCGCCAGCAACAATTCGCGGACATTAGCGACCGACAGGGCTGGCAATGCCTTCAACTCCAGTTCTTGGGCCAACATAGGATCTCGAGCATACTTGTTGGCCCATTCATTCTTGGTCTGGGCGATGAACCAGGTGGCCATAATGGTCATAGCCAAATGGTGCTCCCAGGCTCGGAATTTCTGAGCCTGCAGCTCATCCCAACCGATTTCGGATTTGGCATCCTGATTGGATCGCTCGACAAAATGACGAACACATTTAAGCCAGGCCAGGCGGTCCAGAGTAGTGTCCACGGGGGCATTACTCAAGGCGTACGTGTAGCGTTCATCGTTCTCATGCCGGATCACCAGCCATTCTTCGGCCAGTTCGTCATCCCGGATCGTCCAGATGCGGCGCATGGCAAAACGATCGTCCAATACACCTCGTTCGGTATTGCGGACTGGAAAGCGTTGAAAATGGGTATCCAGATCAGTGATCAGCTGACGAACTTCCATGGGTTGGTCTTCACTCAACACCTTGGGACGAGTACTAATTCGCCCAGCTTGCCCTCGGGCATGTGGTGGTATGCCAAAATCGGGTTTGGTCAGATAGATTTGTGTATTTTCAGGTACTTCAGCCATGTAAAGGATGTCAGCTTGGTCCATTTGATGCCTAAACCAGCCACTCCGACCATACAGATCGTCACACGCCACCGCTTCAAACGGCAAACCATGCGCTTGGACCCTTTGGATCATGGTCCAGCCCAACTCGATCTTAGTGGCAAATTTGCGCTCCTTGGGAACCCCCACGCGCTTGCGCTCACTTGCCATTTCAGTCGTGAACCAATGCTCCGGCAGGAACAGCTCCCCATCCACCCAGGTCCACACCACATCCTTGTAGAAGGCCAGAAACACCCCCACCTGGCTCATCTCGATCTTGCCCAAACGCCCATTATGTTGACGTCCAGCCCCCGCACTCTTTGGGCCAGCTTTCTCGTCCGCACTCTCATCCAGAAGCAGCATCCCGCCTTTCTGCAATCCCGGCGTGATCGCAAGCTCCTGCTGGACTTTCTGAATCACTGCCTGCGCCTCCCAGGGCGAATTGGACATAAATTGCTGCAAGTTCTGCCCATCTTCCCCTGGGTCGGTGACCCGCCGGGCAATGTTGGCAAAGTTACGTCCTGTCTTCATCTCTAAAAGTCCTCGCAAGTAGGTCCAAGCATGCTCTGCACTATCGCGCGTTTTGGTTTTGAAACAACTTTGAAAACCAGACCAAGAATCCTGCAATCGGTTTCCCAGACTGGCAATCGCCTCCGTGGGCAGCCCCCATCGATCTGGAAGATAGAGAGCTTCATCAATAATTATAGTGCTCATCGGCTTTCCTCTCCTGTATAAAAGTGGATGTACCAGATTTTAAACACGATGAGACTGATATACTAGAAATTTTGAGCTGAATTTAACATTGTCGAGTTACTCACACCCTCCTCAAAAATCGCGAGGTTTGGTAAGATAGGGTCAGGATGACCCAAGACGACCTGAGTAAAATGAGCAAGGAAGAGTTGATCGAACTGACGTTTCAGGTGTACGGAGAAAACGTACAGTTGAAAGTTGAAGTGGAGGCGTTGAAGCTGAAACTGGAGAAGAACAAGAAGCCGCCGACGAACTCGAGCAACTCTTCGCAACCACCGTCGAAAGACCAGAAGCCGAATCGACCGAAAGACAAACGCAAGCGGCGACACGGTCCGCGGATGGGGCATGTGAAATATGAGCGAAAAATGGTAGCCGATCCGGACCATATTGTGGAAGTGAAACCGCCTGTATGTGATCATTGCCAGGCTGACCTATCCCATGCGGAAAGTTGGGTGAAGGCAGTGACCCAGGTCACCGAACTGCCGGAAGCGAAAGCGGAAGTCATTGAAGTGCGCCAATTCGAGGTGGCATGTCCCTGCTGCGGACATCCACAGAGCAGCCAGCCGCCGGAAGGGCTGGAGATGGAACGGAGCTTTGGCGCCCGACTGGAAGCGACGGTGGTGTACTATCGGCAGGAGCAGCACATGAGTTACGAGCGCACCAGGCGAGCGCTGTCCGACCTGCACGGAGTGAAGCTCTGCGAAGGATCGATCGATAACATCACCCAGCGGGCCGGGAAGGAAGCCGTCGAGCAGACGGCGTCCATTGCTGCGGCGGTCCAAGGGAGTGCCGTGGTCCATTGTGATGAGACCGGCAGCCGGGTGGACTCCCAGAACTGGTATCAGTGGGTGTTCAGTTCGGCTCAAGCGGTCCTGCATGTGGTGCGCTTCGACCGCAGTGTGGATGTGATCAAAGAAGTGATGCAAGACCATCAGGCTGAAGTGTGGGTCAGCGATGTTTATTCGGCCCAGATGAAAGCCCCAGCCAAGGAACGGCAGCTGTGTATGGCGCACCAGCTGCGCAATCTGCAAGCGGTGATCGACCTCTATCCGACGGCTTTCTGGTCCAAGGCCATGCAGGTGGTGTTCCGTTCGGCGGTGCATCTGCACAATGACCGGGAAAAACTGTCTCCCAGCGAGTTCAAGGCCCGGGTGGAGCGCTTGGAAAAGCTCTGCGACCGGCTGCTCGACCGAACGCTGGGGCATCCGGATGAAAAACGGCTGCGGAAACGCTATCGAAAATACCGGGACGGCCTGTTCGTCTTCCTGCATCGAGAAGATGTGCCTCCGACCAACAATGTCAGTGAGCGCTATCTGCGTCCGGCGGTGATCCACCGCAAGGTCATCGGCTGTTTCCGATCGGGCTGGGGAGCAGAAGCATATGCGGCCATTGCTTCGGTCATCCATACGGCCGGGCTGGCAGGCCGTTCTCCTTTTGAAGCCATCCAGGGCTTGTTCGGCAGACCTTCTCTGCCACTGCCTGAGATGGCGTGAGTAGATACTAAACAAACCTAGAACATAATTTCTAATTTGTCAAGGGTTAACTATCTTATGTCATTGCGAGGGCGATAGCCCGAAGCAATCTCCTCTGTCATTGCGAGATCGGTGCTTGCCTGACCCGATGTTTTTATGGGGTCCAGCCGGAATGCGAAGCATCCCGTTAGGGACACCCGAAGGGTGAGCAATCTCCCCCTTTTCTGTCTATCCTGGCTCTTGGCCTGTTCTCCAAATTGGGATAGGCTGCCTTTCCCCGAAGGGTACTTTGCAGGACCCCACCCAAAATTCCGTCCGTTGGATCGCCCACAAAGAAACCCACACGATTACGCGGCAGTTGATATGCCGCAAAAAAAGGAGTATCATGAAAACAGCATTCTCGTGCTCACCATCCCAATCCTAAGGAGTCATCCATGTCTGGCTACGATCTGCAATCCCTGAAACTGCCCAAATTGACCGGTACGGCGCTGCGCTTATTCGCCGCCGCCCTGGATTGGCCGCCAACACGCCTCCTGCTCCTGCCCAGCCTGGCTAAGCAGGGCGGCGTGGAACGGCTGCGGGCAGTCCGGCTGAAAGGGGATCCAACCCTGTATCCCCTGGCCCCGGTCGGGAAGCCGGCCGTGGCGCCGCTGACGCCCGCCCAGGTGGAGGCGGCCCTCGGCCCGGCTGCTCAGCCGGGGGTCTTCACGACCATCCGGGATTACGCCGCCGCCTACCGGCGCGGCGCCATCACGCCAGTCGAAGTGGCCGGGCGCATCCTGGCGGGCATCGCCGAAAGCGAAAAGGGTCCGCTGCCGCTGCGCGCCTTCATCGCCAATGACCGGGAGGATTTGATGGGGCAGGCACAGGCCTCGCAGGAGCGCCTCCGGGCCGGGAACCCCCTCAGCCTTCTGGAAGGCGTCCCGGTGGCGGTCAAGGATGAGATCGATCAGGCACCTTACCCAACCAATGCCGGAACCTGCTTCATGGGCGTCGCCCCCGCCGAAGACAGCACGGTGGTGGCCCGTCTGCGCCTGGCGGGTGCGCTGTTGATTGGCAAGGGCACCATGAACGAACTGGGGCTCGACCCGTGCGGATTCAACGCCACCTTCGGCACCACCCGCAATCCCTATAACCTGCAGCACGACCCGGGCGGCAGTTCGAGCGGGCCAGCCGCGGCCACGGCCGCCGGATTCTGCCCGGTCTCGCTGGGCTGCGATGGCGGCGGCTCCGTCCGCATCCCGGCCAGCCTGTGCGGGCTGGTCGGCCTGAAGCCGACCTTCGGCCGCTTGAGCGAACTGGGCGCGGCCCCGCTGTGCGCCAGCGTGGATGCCATCGGTCCGATCGGCGCCACGGTTGAGGATGTGGCCATTACCTACGGGATCACCGCCGGGCCCGATCCGCTCGACCCGCGTTCCCTCTTCCAGCCGCCGGTCTCCCTGGATGGCTGGAACAACCTTGACCTGCACGGCCTGACCTTTGGGAGATATACCCCCTGGTTCCAGCATGCCGCACCGGAGGTGGTGGCGGCCTGCGAGGCAATGCTTGAAAAGCTCATCCAGGCCGGCGCAGTGCTGCGCGAGGTCGAGATCCCCGACCTGGACGTCATGCGCATCGCCCATGTGGTCAGCATTTTGTGCGAGCAGGCGGCGAATTTGCAGGACCGCCGCGAGCACGCCCGCCAGTTGGGCGCGCCGTCACGCGTGACGCTGGCAGTGGCACATGCGTTCAGCGCGGCGGACTACGTCCAGGCGCAGCGCGTCCGCACACAGGCCATTGCCAGCTTCGAAAAGGTTTTTGGCGAGGTGGATGCGATAATCACACCGGCAACCGCCATCACCGCTCCACCCATCCCCGCCGGTGGGACGAAGTACGGCTGGTCTGACCTTAGCATAACCACGGAGAAGATGCGCTATGCCTACCAGTCCAACCTGACCGGCCACCCGTCCATCAGCTTCCCGGTGGGGTATGACGGGAACGGCCTGCCGATCGGCATGCAGGCCATCGGGCACTACTGGGGCGAGAACACCCTGCTTCGTATCGCCTATGCGGCGGAACGGACCGTGCAGCGCCGCCGGCCGCAAGTGTTCTTCCCGATCCTGGAAAAAGGGAATTAGAACCAATTTAATATTGAACTCCCCTGATAAAAATCGCCCTTCCGCTTGGAAGGGCGATCCTATTTGCAGATCCGTTGCTGATTCTTCATAATGATCCTACCGAATGGTTATGGCCGCCATCATTGCTGATTTTAAAGAAGTAACATCTACCTTTCCTCATTTCCGTCAGCCCTGTTTCCACTCAAGGCGGCTGCCTGCTCTCGAGGGGGCCTACCACTAAGGCCTCAAATCTTCTCCAGTGAAAAAAATAAGCGCTAGGTTGAAAGAATAACGCTTGGATGAAATAACATCACTTCAATATTGTCACCTCTTGACGGTCAAGATTCACGGCATATAATCTAATTAGCACTAGGTACTTGCCTGGTGTTTCACAGTGTAAGGGAGGCGCCATGGAGAATGAGGGTGTTTTTCTATCATTTTCGCCTAGCGGGGTTACATGATGCTGGTCTTCTTATGTTGTCATGGAATTCAGGTAAAACTCGTATCGTCCAATCAGGATACCTTTTCGATATTGTTTGCTCCATGTGTGGAAGGCTCCGATCATCTTCCTGGGTGGGTTAACCATTGGCTTTCATGGAGAGGACAATCATGAACAAACCTGTTTTTTCTCATATTAATACTCTGTGTCAGCTTATAGTGGTTTTGGTTCTGGCGGTCAGCGCCACCGGCTGCAACTTGCCGGCCAGTTCGGTTCAGTGGTATGTATCGAACTCGGGAAATGATAGTAATAACTGCCTTTCTGCGACCACAGCCTGCCTTCACATCGCCTCCGTCTTCCAGCGTGCAAACTCAAACGATGCCATCCATCTGGCAGCCGGAACGTATATCGAGAACTTGTCAATAACCAAGAGTCTGACAATTATCGGCGCGGGCGCCCAATCCATTATTGACGGCAGTGCCGGGGCGGGTACACTCACCAGTACCATCAATATCGACGGTTCGAAGAGCAGCGGCTTGACCGTCAACCTGGAAGACCTGGCTGTTAAGAATGGTTCGGCTCACCGGGGTGGCGGCATTTATGCAATCGATGCCGCTTTCCTTTTGCTAAAGGATCTTTTGGTTTCGAACAATACCTATGTATCTTCCAACCAGCCGGATGAGGGCGGCGCCGGGGTCTTTTTCCTAGGCGAAAAAGGCGTGGGCTCCTCCTATCATAAGCTCAACATATTGAATTCGAATATCCAGAATAATGCCGGGGAGGGGGTTGTTGTATTTGGAGATGCTGATCTTGATATCGATACCACCTCCATCATGAATAATAGTTCAACCGGCGTTGTCTACGGCGGGGACAACACGGCCACGCTTCTCTTGGCAGATGTCAGCAACAACCAGAACGGCGGCCTCATGGTGGTTTATCCGGATGCCAAGGTCACGGTTACAGACAGTACCTTCGACGGCAACCAGGGTGACTATACCGGCGGGATTTATAATAATGGGGATCTCACCCTCATGCAGAGTACCATCTCCAATAATACCGGCGGGGTTGGTGGCGGTCTCTTTAACGAATATCGGGTGATTGCCCAGAACGACACGTTTAGCGGAAACGCGGTTGTTCCGTATACGTATGCATATTATCCGGATAACGGTTCCGGCGGCGCGATCTATAACTTTACCCAACCTGGGCAGGTCGGCTGGTTTGATGCAACCAACCTGACGATCGCCGGTAATTCTGCCTCCATCAAGGGAGGCGGAATTTATACCACCGACGGCATGCCCTCTACCATCCAGGATACCCTGCTGGTCTCCAATACAGGCGGGAATTGTGCCTTTTCCGCACCCCCTTCCTCTGTGGTCACCGATATGTCCACCGATGCCACCTGCCCGGGTTTTATCGTAGTTGCAGATGCGAAGATCGGCCCACTGGCAGATAATGGTGGAAAAACCCTCACACGCGCTTTGCGCCCTGGTAGCCCGGCCATCGACGCTGCCACAGGCGGGGCTGGCGCACCTCTTACCGACCAGCGCGGTGACGCCAGACCGAAGGATGGGAATGGGGATGGAGTCGCAAAGAATGACATCGGCGCTTATGAATTCGACCAATCCGCTGCTCCCCCGGCTACCGCCTCGGTCAGCGGCACGCTCTGGTATGACCAGTGTTCAATCCCGCTCGATACCAGCCCGGTTCCCGTTCTGCTTCCGGCCGGATGCGTGTCGGATAGTTATGGTGTCGATGCGGACGGCATTCACCAGCCTGCTGAACCACCCATGACCGGCATCACCGTTAATATCGAACCTGGGGACTGCCCGGTGGGTGTTCCAGCCTCCACCACCACGGATGGCAGCGGTGTATACTCCTTCTCGAGCCTTGCACCGGGCAAATTCTGCCTCAATGTGAATGCTGCCAGTTTCCTCGGTCCCGGCGAGACTGGCCACTGGACTGTCATCCCGGGTGGAAAAAATGGCAACACGTATCGGGCGATCACGCTCACTGCAGGCGAAGTGCTGACAGGCCAGGACTTTGCCTGGTACCAGTTTACCGGCGGTTCCACTGCCACTCCCACCCTCATCCCAACCCTGGTGTCAGGTTACTTCTTCAATCCGGCCATCAATGTCAATTGCCACGCGGGTCCGGGCCTCTTTTATGGAGTGGTCGATGTTGCCGGAAAAGGCAACAGCTATCCGTTGGATGGCCGGAATGTGGCTGGGGACTGGTTCCGCATCATGCTGACCCCCAATAGAGGCTGCTGGGTCATGGCAAACACCGGTTCGGCCTACGGTGATATTTCCAAATTGCGGGTCCTGATTTCCCCGCCAACCCCCACGTTAACCCCCACGGCGACCCGCGTGCCGGTCAATTGCACCGCCTTTACTACTAGGAATTCTTGTATTTCCGCTCCGGTGTGTGTCTGGAAATTGTTGACCGATACGGCAGGCTATTGCATCCATAAATAGCTCCTGTCCGGACGGGATCGTCTCCATCCTGTCGGCAGCCTATCGCTCACCCCTGCCTGTCCCTGCCTTTTCGGGGCGTCTCGGGGGAAGATGGGGCAGTTGCTGCCGGCGCAGCCGGCGCAGCGGTCCATTGTGCGGCACAGTCAAGCGATCATCCAAAAAAAATATTTAGCCTTGCTGTAATCTTCATAACAGCAAGGCTAAAGTTCTCGCCGGGTCAACCCCCTTTCCCTCAGTCTACAACGTCCGACCTATAATCTACAACAACCTGTCCCCAGCCTGCACCGCGTCCGTGCGGTAATGACAGCCGCGGCTGGTCCGGTTATGCCGTGCCGCCTGCGCAACGATCAAGCCCACTTCCACCGCGTTACGCAGGCCGATCAACCCGTCGCTCAGCTTGGTGCGCCGGTAGAAGGTCTCGATCTCGTTCTGCAGGTGGCTCAGTTCCCGGATGGCCCGGGAGAGCCGTTCGCCCGAGCGCACCAATCCAACGTAATGCCACATTACGTTCTGGATGGTCTGCATGTCGCCCTGGATCAGGGCCGGGTCAGACTCGGTCGTCAGCCCGCTCTCATCCCATAGCGGCACATCCTCCAGCCTGGGCAGGTCCGGCCGGGAAACTGCCGATAGCTGTGCTTCGATGTCCGTCGCGGCGCGCTGCCCCCACACCAGACCCTCCAGCAGCGAGGTCGAAGCCAGCCGGTTGGCCCCGTGCAGCCCGGTACAGCTCACCTCGCCCGCCGCGTACAGGTTCTGGATGCTGGTGCGCCCCCATTCATCCACGGCCACCCCACCGCAGAAATAATGCGCCGCCGGCACCACCGGGATCGGCTCGCAGGTAATATCCAGCCCCACCCGCAGACATTCGGCATGGATGTTGGGGAAGCGCGTCCGGATTTCTCCGGCAGCCATGTGCGTGGCAATATCCAGCAAAACATAGGAATAGCCATGGGTTTCCATTTCGGTGTGGATCGCCCGCGCCACCACGTCGCGCGGCGCCAGGTCCTTCCATTCGGGCGAATATTTCTCCATGAACGGCTGGCCATCTGGTGTCAGCAGCACCCCGCCTTCCCCGCGCACCGCCTCGCTGATCAGGAATCCCTCCGCGCCCGGCACTGCCAGCGCGGTCGGGTGAAATTGGATGTATTCAGCGTTGGTGATGCGCGCGCCTGCCCGGCTTGCCATGGCCAGGCCGTCGCCGCGCGCCCCCGCCGGGTTGGTGGTGTTGCGGTAGATGCGTCCCAGCCCGCCGGTGGCCAGGATGGTGGCCTCCGCCAGGGTGCGGTGGACTGTCTTGCCGGCCCGGTCGAAGACATACGCGCCGTGGCAGGTGATCGGTTGGTAGGCAGCCAGCGGGTCACGCGAATTATGTGGAAAGGTAATCAGGTCCACCCCGGTGTAATTCGTTTCCAGTTCCACGTTGGGTTTTTGTTTTAATGCCGCCACCAATCCTTCCATGATGGCCCGGCCCGTTCCGTCGCCAACGTGCAGGATGCGCCGCCGGGAATGCGCCCCTTCCTGGCCCCAATCTGGATCGCCGTTGCTCAGGCGGTCGAAGGTGATCCCGGCAGTTTCCACCAACACTTCCTGCAGCAGCTTCGGTCCTTCTTCGGCCAGGATGCGCGCCACCCGTGGCAGCGAGGCGCCTGCCCCGGCTGCCAGGATGTCTTCCACCAGCAGGTCGGCGCTGTCATCCACGCCGCGCCCGATGATACCGCCCTGGGCGTACCGGCTGTTCAATTCGTGCGGGTCGGGTTCGCGGGTCAGCAGGACAATCCGCCGCTGCTGGTTTTGAGCCAGCTTGAGCGCCGCGCTTGCCCCGGCAATCCCGGAGCCGATGATGAGCACATCAGTGGTTTTCATAAGCCAGGTACCTGGAGATCAGAGAACAGGTAGTAGTTTTTTTCACAGACTGTTCTCTGGTCTTTACCCTCTTTTCTCTCCTCATCCGATCTCGATCATCCTTTGCACCGCCCGCAGGGCTTTCACCCGCACCTCTTCCGGGACATCGATCACGTAGCGGTTGAATTTCAATGCATCGCGTGTTTCTTCCATTGTAATGGTATTCATGTGCGGGCATCGCACCATGCATAACCGCAGCATGTCCTTTTCCGGGTTGGCCGCCGCGATATTATCACCCATGGCGCATTCGGTCAGCACCAGGTAGCGCTGTGCTTTCGTTTGCTGCACATACCGTATCATGGCATTCGTGCCGCCGGAAAAATCGGAAGCCGCCACCACCTCCGGGCTGCACTCCGGGTGGGTTAGCACCACCACGTCCGGGAACTGCTCGCGCACTGCCTGTATATCGACTACCGTGAACTTTTCGTGCACTTCGCAGCGCCCATGCCAGCCGATCATCTGGTAATCCAGGTCCGCCAGCTTCTCCCGTTTAGAAGAGTGGTGGCGCCTGAGGGCCAGGGTGTCAGGTCCGAGGGTCGGGAATACGATATGCTTGCCAGTTTCAATGGCTACATTCTTCGCCAGGTATTCGTCCGGCAGGAAGATCACCGTGTCGGTTTTTAACGAATCGACCACTGCCACCGCATTGGAGGAGGTGCAGCAGATATCCGACTCCGCTTTCACATCCGCATAGGTGTTTACGTAGGACACAACCGGCACGCCCGGGAATTTCGCCTTGAGATCGCGCACATCCTGCGCGGTAATGCTGGCAGCCAGCGAGCAACCGGCCCTTTCGGATGGCAGGAGCACCGTCTTGGATGGGTTCAGAATCTTGGCCGTCTCGGCCATGAAACGCACACCGCAAAACACGATCACACTCTTATCGGTCTGGGCGGCCTTGCGGCTCAGGTCAAGCGAGTCGCCGGTAAAGTCCGGAATGGAGTAGAACAACGCTGGTTCCATGTAATTGTGCCCGAGGATGACGGCGTTTCTCTGAACCTTTAATTGCTCGATCTCCACGGCAATCTCGGCCTTGATGCGCAGTTCCACGTCCGGAACGATTTTTTCAAGCCGGGATTTCATTTTCTCATACATTTCCTGTGAATTCATTTAATCCTCATGTAGGGGCGGACGGTGGCCGCCCGGGGGCGCATGCCATGCGTCCCTATCCAATATAATCGAACGAAACGTCGAATACCCTGGCCGAATGGGTCAAAGCGCCGACACTAATATAATCCACGCCCGTCTCGGCGATGCGCCGGACGGATTCCAGTGTCACGTTGCCGGAGGCTTCCAATTTCGCCCTCCCGGCGGTTAATTGTACCGCCTCCGCTATCATTTCCAGCGTCATATTGTCCAGCAGGATGCGTTCGACGCCGATACCCAGGGCTTCACGCACGTGCTCCAGCGTGCGTGCCTCCACTTCTATCTCCAGCCCGCCGGCCGCAGCCCGGGCACGTCGTACTGCTTCGGTGATCGAGCCGGCGTAGTCGATGTGGTTATCCTTGATCAGGATCATGTCATACAGGCCGATGCGGTGATTCTGTCCGCCCCCCCGGGCTACCGACAGTTTGTCCACCGCCCGCAGGCCGGGGGCGGTTTTGCGCGTATCAAGGATGATCGCCTTCGTGCCTGTGACTGAATCGACGAATTGCCTGGTCAGCGTGGCGATCCCCGACATGCGGCCCAGGAAGTTGAGGGCGGTCCGTTCGGCGGTCAGCAGGCTGCGCGTCCGGCCGGTTACGATCGCCAGCACCTGGCGGTCATCCACGCGGGCACCCTCCTCAAGCAGTGTCTGGAAATCCACCTGCGGGTCCACGGTCAGGTAAACCGCCCTGGCAATATCCAACCCGGCAATTACGCCAGTCTGCTTGGCGATGATCTGCCCGTGCATGGCTGCATCTTTCGGGACAATGCTTTCGGTGGTAACGTCGCCTGAACCGATATCTTCGGCCAGAGCGCCTCGGATGGATTCAATGATATTCAGCGGTAGGGTCTTTTCCAGGTCCATTGATATCTGTGTGTTTATGCGGTAATTACGGGTGAGAAGCATTTTGCTTGTGTGAGGATTGGGCGGACGCTCGCAAAATGCATTCCCTGTTGATGTTCTTGGATTCTCGTTTTTAAGTTCCAAATTATAGACTTGCACCAAAATAATTCTACCTGCCTTATCCAATTTGTCAATAGGAATGCATTCTTCCGGACTACGTTTTCGAAGGGCCGGGTCCCATAATATTCTGAATTTGCACAGATGCATTCGCTACAGATCAACACCGATCCCCATGGATTTATCAAGGGGAAAAACGGTACAATCCGCATTGATCGAAGATCAAATAAACCCGGAATTGGGAATTTCGCGATGAAATTCTGTATTTTCCAGTTCTTGCAAATGGGAAGTGAGATTGTTGAAATTTGTTGCATTTCATAAATATTGACAATAATCAACAAAGCAGGTAGGATGGTAGAGTTTCAATATCTTCACCTCGCCTGCATTCGGAGACAAATTGATATCCTTTGAGCGGCGCCAGCGATTGATCACCATCCTTCGGGACCAGCCCGGGATACGCGTCCCGGAGGTGGCTGCGTTATTGGAGGTATCCGAAGGGACCATCCGGAACGACCTCAATTCCCTGGCTGCATCAGGGCAGGTGACGCGGGTCAGGGGAGGCGGTGTGGCTCTCAATGAGCAGCAAAGCCGCAGTCCCATTTTTTCCACCCGCCTCATGACTCATGGCATGGCCAAACAATCCATCGCCCGGCAGGCTGCGGTTTTGGTCCAGGACAACAACTCCATACTCCTGGATTCCAGCACCACCTCGTATTATCTGGCCAGCTGCCTGAAGGTGCGCCGTGACCTGACCGTCATCACCAATGGCATTGAATCTGCCCGTGAGCTGGCGAAGAATTCTTCAAATACCGTGATCCTGCTGGGCGGCGTGCTGCGCGTGGATGGCACCGCCATCAACGTACTCCTGGCGGAGCAAATCCTGACCGAATATCACCTTAAGACAGCCTTCCTTTCCTGCAGCGGCATCACCCTCGAGAGCGGCCCCACGGAGGTGGATATCTACGAAGCGCAAATGAAGCGCAAGTTTATTACCAGTTCCGGCAGCCTGGTTGCCTTGATTGATTCAAGCAAATTTGGCCGGGCTGACCTGACCTCTTTCGCCAGCCTGGACCAGATTACCCATCTTTTCACGGACACCGGTCTTTCCCAGACCTGGGTCAAAAAACTCGACCAGGCCGGGGTACCTTATACCCTCTGCAGTGAAAAAACGGAACCGGAATGACGGATATTCCTTTCTTCATCTTATTATAAAAATCCGCAGAACCAAATCACATTCTATTGGATTGGCACGAAGAATTAGACCATCCACTTTCAAGGAGAAAAAGATAAATGACTAAACATAAAGGCAAAAAAGTACGCGTGGCAATCATAGGCGTGGGAAACTGCGCCTCCTCACTGGTGCAAGGGGTCGAATTCTATAAAAATGCCAAGGCAACCGACAAGGTGCCCGGCCTGATGCATGTTAATCTGGGCGGGTACCACATCCATGATATTGAGTTCTCAGCCGCTTTCGATGTGGTCGAGACCAAGGTCGGCCTGGATCTGAGCGAGGCCATCGCCGCCTTCCCGAACAACACCATCAAGTTTTCCGATGTGCCCAATCTGGGTGTAAAAGTCGAGCGCGGCATGACCCATGACGGGTTGGGTAAATATTTGAGCACCGTGGTTAAAAAAGCCCCCGGCCCGACCGCAGACATTGTAAAGATCCTGAAAGATACCAGGACCGACATAGTGGTCAGTTACTTGCCGGTTGGCTCGGAAGTAGCCACCAAGTGGTATGTGGAACAGATCCTGGAGGCTGGCTGCGGTTTCGTCAATTGCATTCCCGTGTTTATCGCCTCCCAGCCTTATTGGCAAAAGCGCTTTGTGGAACGCGGTCTGCCGATCATCGGTGATGATATCAAGAGCCAGGTTGGCGCCACCATCACCCATCGGGTCCTGACCACACTGTTCCGCGAACGCGGCGTGCGCCTGGATCATACCTACCAGCTGAACTTCGGCGGCAACATGGATTTCTACAACATGCTGGAGCGCGAGCGCCTGGAGTCCAAGAAAATCTCCAAAACCCAGGCGGTCACGTCCATGGTGGGCTTCGAGATGAATCCCGATGACATCCATGTGGGCCCGTCGGATTATGTACCCTGGTTGACCGACCGCAAGTTTTGCTATATAAAAATGGAGGGTACCACCTTCGGTAATGTGCCTCTGAATCTGGAATGCAAGCTGGAAGTGTGGGACAGCCCCAACTCGGCCGGAGTGGTTATCGATGCAGTACGGTGTGCCAAGTTGGCCATGGATCGAGGCCTTTCAGGCGCATTGCTGGCCCCGTCTTCCTATTTTATGAAGTCCCCGGCCGAACAGTACACTGACGATATCGCCCGGCTGAAGACCGAAGATTTTATCGCCGGGAATTAGGTTTTTAGTTTTCCTTAACTCTCCCACAAGGATGGGCAAGGGGATTAGGTAACGGACCATTTAGAATTAGATCGGTCCGATCGAAAACTGCTCACTGGTTGGATTAGCCATGGTATTCGAATCTTTTTTCTTCATTCCCCGATTCTTAGTTTTGGATTTAATACTCAACTAAAAGTTAGATGATTTAGCACAGAAATAACAGTGACTGGGAAGATGAAACCAGTCACTGTTCGATTTATTACGACAGGAATAATCTGGCTTACCGGTTGATTAAACCTAATATCATGCCTGAGGGATTGGATACGATCGCACCAGTGGTATTGAACATTGGTGCAACCTCGAAATCTGCACCCGTCAGTGGAACAGCCAGGCCCCACGCCCCTCCCGCCCCGTGTGCATTCAAGATCGTGCCTGAGGGATCGGATATAACCGCGCCATTGGTACCGAACATTGGTGCAACCTTGAAATCCGCACCGCCTTTGGTTGATTTCAATACAATGCCTGAGGGATTGGATACGGCCGCGCCGTTGGTACCAAACACTGGTGCAATCTTGAAACCCATACCCGTCACGGGAACGGCCAGGCCCCACGCCCCTCCCGCCCCGTTGGCATTCAAAATCGTACCTGAGGGATCGGAAACGATCGCGTCTTGGTAACCGAACACTGGTGCAACCTTAAAATCCGCACCTACCGATTTGTTTGAATTCAATTTCATGCCTGATGGATTCGATATGGCCGTGCCGTTGGTCCCGAACACAGGTGCAACTTTGAAATCCGCACTCGTCATTGGAATAGCCCCGCTCCAGGTCCCTCCTGCTCCGAGGGCATTCAAAATCGTTCCTGAGGGATTGGAAAGAGCCGTGCCGTTGGCGCCGAATATTGGTGCAATCTTGTAATCCGGCGCCCCCGTATTGGGTGTACTTCCGAGCGTGCCGATGGGATCGGTTATGACCCGGCCGGATGGATAGGAGACAGCGGCAACCTTATAATCGACAAGTATGCCAAGAACAGGCAAACCTCCTGACTGGACACCGCTCGCCATAGCAGCAGTCTTCCCTTGAGCATGCACCGGTTCTTTGTATTGAACCGGTAAAGGTGCATTATTGCTCTTCGCTGCCAGAGGAGAGGAGGAAAAAGGCTTGAGGATCAGCCAGGCTGCCATTAAACTGGCAATCACCAGGATCGCAATGCCCAAAGATCTAATGATATTCTTTTCTCCTTTTCCAAGGGAGGTACTGTCATTCGACAGCAGCGAAAAACCTGAAGTTGTTTTCATGATATTTTCTCCTTTTCTACGTGATGGATTGGAATTCGACTGGGGCGTAAGACCTAAAGATTTTTTCATATTTGCTTCTCCTTTTCTACGTGATATACTTTCATTCGACAGTTACACTATAAAGGATCTCAAATGTGCCGTGGTGTCACTGAGTGATACATTTCGTAACACAGAATTGACACAGTCCTTTTTTAGAGGGTGTGATGGGGAGGTGTGATGGTCGAGGAGACTTTTGGAAACTGGCTTAAACATCGACGTCTTGGAATGGGGCTGACCCAGGATCAACTGGCACTGCAGCTCAATTGCTCGACGAGCACACTGCGTAAATTTGAGTCAGAAGAACGCCGTCCATCTGCCGAGACGATCAAACAACTGACGGATATATTCAACATACCTCCAGATGAACGTAAATCTTTTCTGCGTTTTGCCCGCGGAGACTGGCAGGCCTCTGTAGGTGGCGAACCTGATAATGCACCCTGGCGCCTGTCAAATATCAACCAATCATCCAATCTGCCGTCATTATTAACATCTTTCATAGGTCGCGAGAAAGAACAACACGAGATCATTTCCCTGCTCAAGAAGAACCGCATGGTCACTCTCGCCGGAGCAGGCGGAATGGGGAAGACGCGCATCGCCATACAAGTTGGGCATCAATTACTGCATGAGTATCCAGATGGAGTTCTGGTTTATCCCCCTGGACAGCCTTTCCGACCCTCTGCGTGTTCCCCAAACTGTTGCTTCCGTGTTCGGCATTCAGGAAGGTCATGATCGTCAGGTCATTGAGACACTGGTACATGTTCTTCATGAAAAAAACTTATTGCTAATCCTGGATAATTGTGAGCACTTGCTGGAATCCTGCACGACACTGGTACGGACTTTGCTAACTCGTTGCCCAAACATGAGAATTATTACAACCAGTCGTGAAATATTGAAAGTAGAAGGGGAAGCGACCTACCACCTGAGTTCTCTTGCCACTCCACAGGAGATTGATTCTCTTGAAAAAATATCCGAATATGATTCCATTCAATTATTTGTTGAACGTGCTGCATTGGTTCTATCAACATTTCAATTAACCAAGGGAAATGCTCAAGCAGTGGCAGAAATATGCCGTAGACTGGACGGCATTCCTTTGGCGATTGAACTGATCGTGGCACGCGTGAATATCATGACCGTCGAAGAGATTTCAAAACAGTTACACACATCCTTTGCCATATTGGAAAACAATCATCAGACAACCCTATCCCGTCACCAAACACTGCGGGCTTGTGTTGATTGGAGCTGGTCCTTGCTGACAGATGCAGAGCAAGTGTTTCTTAAGCAGCTTTCTGTTTTTGCAGGCGGTTGGACGCTTGATTCTGCGCAGGCCGTGTGCGATGGAAATGCTCTGGACCTGACCAACTCGCTTGCCCAGAAGAGCCTTATCGTGGTCGAGCAGGAACGGGAATCCGGGACTCGTTATCATTTCCATGAATTCCTTCACCAATATGCTTATGAGAAGTTGGAAAAGGGAGGCGAATCGGAAACTGTCAGCGATCGACACATGCAATACTTCCTGGGCTTGTCTGAAAAAATGGAGTCGGGTTTACGGGGCATTGAACAAGCGCAATGGTATGCCCGTGCAGGGGAAGAACGTGACAATTTAAACGCTGCCTTGGAACATGCCGCTAAAAAAGATATAGAAGCCGGGTTGTACATTTCAAGTAGGTTACAAGCTGTATGGGAGATGTATGACATCCGCCTGGGCTCGTTCTGGTTGACTGAATTTCTCCAGCGCCCGGAATCGGAAAAATATCCTTATGCAAGAGCCAAGGCTTTGTGTGCCCAGGGTTGGATATTCTTATATCTTGAGAAATTTCCACAAGCACGCGGACCAGCGGAAGAGAGTCTGGCCCTATATAAAGCTTGCAATGACCGCATAGGCGAAATCGATGCACTCGGCTTGCTGGGAACTACATCCTTTTACATTGGAAATCGAGTGGAAGGAAATGGTTTTTACCATAAGGCTCTTGCGTTATCCCAATCGCTAGGTGACATTTGGAGGCAGGCGTATGTAAATTTCCTTGTGGCCGACAATCACAGGGATTTCCAGCGTTCCTTCGATCATTATGATATCGCGGTGAAATTGTTTGGCGAGGCGGGTGACCGGAGATTTCAAGCGGATGTCTTATGCGTTATCGGTAATTACCGGGCATTAAATGGCGAGATTGATCTGGCGCAAAAATACCTGGATGAGGTGGCAAAGTTGATCCCCCTGGAAAGAAATATCGATATCTGGGGAGATCTACAGGTCGTAAAAAGCATCATCGCGCTCCTGCACGGTGAACATGAAGAAGCAAATGGTCTTTTACAGGAGGCCCTGGTTCAGTTTGAAAAATTGGGGAATCAAATTCAATGTCTCTGGATTACTGCGCGTTTAGGTTACATCGCTTTGGCCAGGAGCGATGCTAACGAAGTACGTGAAATTTTTGTCAGAAGCACACAGGCTTTTCAAACGAATAAAGATAATATTGGAGTTGTATATTCGCTGGAGGGAATGGCAGGTTTGTTTGTTCTCATTGGCAAACAACCCATCGCGGCGAGCTTGATCGGATGGGCGGATGCGATGCGAGAAGAAGTGACCGAACTTCGGCCTAAGGTCGAGCAGAATGATGTCAATAAGATGGTCGCGGCATGTATTTCCAGTTTGGGTGAAGCCACGTTCAAGGAAGAATATGATAAAGGTCGGGTAATGACTCTGAATGAAGCAGTTGAGCTGGCATTGAATGAGCAATAACGAAATCGCAATTAAATATCATGAACCCCCGGTTAGTATGTTAAGAGCTCGGATTAAGCGACAATGGTAGGAAAACAAAAAGCCCGCTCATGAGCGGGCTTGGGTGAGGGATAATACCCTGTTTTCTTGTGCCCACTGCGTGGGTTTAGGTGCCGAGGGTGGGAGTCGATCCCACGACCAAGGGCTTATGAGTCCCCTGCTCTACCACTGAGCTACCTCGGCAAGCGGCTTCGATGTTACTATGGGGAAGCCTTTTTGTCAACGATTCCGATAAAATGCTAGCCAAAAATCGCTAAAAAATGTCTTTTGATACTTGACTTTGCATTGGCGGATGAGTATAATGAACCTTTGCTTATCTGACGTTGCTTCTGCCCCAAGTGGGATGTGGCATGCGGCATTGTCTTTCCGCCGGAGTACCTAAATCCAGGAGTAATCTATGGCATCTGTCCTACCCGAGAAGAATTATGCGCGTATCCCGGTTACGCTTAAGCTGCCCGACCTGATTGAAGTTCAGTTGGACTCGTTCGAACGATTGAAAGCAGAAGGTTTGGGGGATCTACTGCATGAAATATCGCCAATAGAATCATACAACAAGGGGATGAAACTTTTCTTCCCCAGCCGCAGTGCGGAATCCAAGCAGTGGGAATTGAAATATTGGTTTGGTGAACCGAAGCATGATATTGAAGAATGCGTTGAGCGTGACCTTACCTACGCCAGCCCGCTCTATATTTCGGTATTGTTAGCTGGAGCGGATGTTCCTGAACCCATTAAACAGGACATCTTCCTGGGTGATTTCCCTGAAATGACCGATAAGGGTACATTCATCATAAATGGGACGGAGCGCGTGGTCGTTTCCCAGCTTATCCGCTCCCCGGGCGTTTATTTCGAGGCACCCACTGACCGGGCGACTGGCCGGCCGCTGGCAATGGCAAAGCTCATCCCAGACCGGGGTGCCTGGATGGAGTTCGAGACCCGTAAAAGCGATTACATCATATTGAAATTCAACCGCAAGCGCACCGTTCCAATCACTGTTTTCTTGCGAGCGTTGTCTACCGTGGATGATGGGAATGGCGCTGATCAGTTGCTTAGCACTGGAACAGACGAAGAGCTCATCAACCTTTTTAAAGATGTGGATACCAACCCTGAACGCATGTTCATAGCTTCGACACTGCGTCAGGAACCGGAATGGGACCTTTCAGGCGGGTTGACGGTTGCCGAAGCGGCGCTGATCGAGTTCTTCAAGCGCATGCGTCCCGGGGACCCGGCCACCCTCGACAATGCGCGTGCCTTTCTCGAGGAACAATTGTTCGATCAGCGGCATTATGATTTGGAGCGCGTGGGCCGCTATAAATTAGATCAAAAACTCGACCTGCAAATCCCCATCCCGCATCGCACGGTGACCAAAGCAGATATTATTCGCCTTCTTAGGCGGATGATCCTCATTAATAATGGGGTAGAGCCTCCCGATGATATTGACCACCTTGGCAACCGGCGAGTCAAGACCGTTGGCGAACTGATCCAGAATAAACTGCGCATTGGTCTGCGTCGTATGGAACGGGTCATCAAGGAACGCATGTCCATACGCGACCAGGAGCAGCTGTCCCCGGTGACACTGGTAAATATCCGTCCGGTGGTGGCAGCGTTGCGCGAGTTCTTTGGATCCAGCCAACTTTCGCAATTCATGGACCAGACCAATCCTCTGGCCGAACTGCGCCATAAACGTACACTTTCCGCTCTCGGCCCGGGTGGGCTGCGGCGGGAACGCGCCGGCTTCGATGTGCGCGATGTTCACCACTCCCACTATGGACGCATCTGCCCGATCGAAACCCCGGAAGGTCCAAACATCGGTTTGATTGGGCGTCTGGCATCTTTTGCACGCGTCAATGAATATGGCTTTATTGAAACTCCCTACCGGCGTGTCATCCGGCAGATGGCTTGTGATAATCCTGCTCTGGAAGGCCATGCTTTGCGTGAAGATTTACTCGACCCCAAGAGCGGAGAAATAGTGTTTAAAGCCGGGGAACGTATCACGGGTAAAATGCTCAAGGCGATTGGGAGGACCAAGAAGGATGTTGCGATCCTCCCGTACGTATCGGATGAGTATGAATATCTCTCCGCCGACGCCGAGGATAAGTATGTAATTGCCCAGGCAAATGCAGTACTAAATGAATTCCGTGAATACGAAAGCACGCGTGTGTCCTGCCGGTACCATTCCGGTTTCATCTTCACTGCGCCGGAAAACCTGGACTACATGGATGTCGCCCCTCACCAGGTGGTCGGCATTAGCGCTGCTTTGATCCCCTTCCTGGAACATGACGATGCCAACCGCGCCTTGATGGGTTCGAACATGATGGCCCAGGCTGTGCCGTTGGTTCGCCCGGAGATTCCAACTGTCTCGACCGGGATGGAGCGGTATGCCGCGCTGGATTCGGGTCAGGTGATTGTGGCTGAGGCGGATGGAGATGTGGTTTCTGTCACCGGTTCTTCCATTACCATTAAAGAGAAGAATGGCAGCTTGCACACATATAAGCTGCGCAAGTACCAACGATCGAACCAATCCACCTGCATCGACCAGCGTCCAGCTGTTATCAAGGGCCAGGTTGCCCACAAGGGCGATATCATTGCCAATTCTTCTTCGACCGAAAGTGGCGAATTGGGATTGGGCCAGAACGTCACCGTGGCTTTCATGTCCTGGGAAGGCGCCAATTTCGAAGATGCGATCGTGATTTCGGAACGTCTGGTTCAGGAGGATCGCTTCACATCAATCCATATTGAAAAATACGAGGTCGAAGCCCGCGACACGAAGCTCGGTCCGGAAGAAATAACCCGGGATATTCCGAACGTTGGCGAGGATGCCATTAAAGACCTGGATGAGGGCGGCATTATTCGCATTGGCGCGGAAGTGGGCCCCAATGATATCCTGGTTGGCAAGATCACTCCCAAAGGCGAAAAGGAACTGACTCCCGAAGAGCGCCTTTTGCGGGCCATCTTTGGCGAGAAGTCACGGGATGTGAAGGATACCTCGCTGCGCATGCCGCATGGCGAACGTGGCAAGGTTGTGGATGTAAAAGTCTTTACCCGGGAGGACAACGCGGACCTTTCCGCTGGCGTGGATATGATGGTGCGCGTCTCTGTGGCCCAACGCCGCAAGATCACCGCCGGTGACAAGATGGCCGGCCGCCATGGCAATAAAGGAGTTGTTTCCCGCGTTGTTCGTGCAGAAGATATGCCGTTCCTGGATGATGGCACCCCCGTGGATATTGTCTTGAACCCGACGGGTGTTCCAGGACGTATGAATCTCGGACAGGTGTTGGAAGTCCATCTGGGGTGGGCGGCTCAGAAACTCGGTTTCCGCGCCATTACACCGGTATTTGACGGTGCCCGGGAAAATGAGATCGAAGCTGAACTGGCACGCGCCTGGATGGTGGATTATGCCTGGAAAGAGACCGTCAGAGTGGCTTGGGATTGGATCAAAACCCAGGAATATACTCCTGAATCGATCGAAGATGACAATGAAGTCCGCCGCCTCTACCTGGAACAATGGCTGGGTGAACGGGGCTACGATGTTTACCGGTTGAATGAAGAGAACTTCGCCCGGCATGCCACGGTCACGGAGTGGTTGCGCGATCACGAAGTTGATCCGGGGACTGTCTTTACGGATGAAATCCCGGTGCCTTCCAAACGGAACATGCTCAACGAGACAGCCATTCATGTTTGCACAAAACTCTGGCTGCATACATTAGGCCACGATAATGTCCCTGACAAAGATGTCGAGGCCACCTCGAAAGCTGCCATGTTGGAATGGGGCATTCCATCTCCCACCCTTGGCAAGCAAGTTCTCCGCGATGGCAAGACCGGTGCAGCCTATGACCAGCCTGTCACCGTCGGTGTAATGAACATGCTTAAACTGCACCATCTGGTTGAAGATAAAGTTCACGCCCGCTCCACGGGCCCTTACAGCCTGGTTACCCAGCAGCCTTTGGGTGGCAAGGCCCAGTTCGGAGGACAGCGTTTTGGAGAGATGGAAGTTTGGGCGTTGGAGGCATACGGCGCGGCATATACTTTACAGGAAATGCTGACGGTAAAGTCTGATGATGTCCAAGGACGCGTGAATGCTTACGAGGCCATTGTCAAGGGGGAACCCATTGAAGAGCCAAGCATACCAGCCTCCTTCCGCGTTTTGGTCAAGGAATTGCAATCGTTGGGTTTGGCTGTGGAAGCCGTCAGCGACACTGGAGAGGTCATCAAGTTCGGTAAGGATGAAGAAAAAGTTCATCCGCCAAAGTACACAACCGGCCTGATGGATCTCGGTGAAAACCTGATGATAAAAAAGGAAAACAAGGAAACTGGTTGATTCGTCTTGACGGGGTTCCCCGCCTCATGATAGAATTGCCCTTCGTTGCCTAAAAGGGCTGCTGCGTAGCACTGCCCACTGCGTTGTTTCATAGGAGTGAGGCCATCCAGGCAAGATTGCGATGGCCTCACTTATTGACAAGGATTCGTATTTTGCAAGGAAATTTGTTCTGGAGGCGAATGTGCCCACAATTAATCAACTGATCCGCAAAGGACGCCAGTCCAAGAAAATCAAGAGCAAAGCCCCGGCATTGCTGTATACGCTGAATACCAAGAAGCAGCGCCGTGTGCGCCAGCCCAAGGGTGCGCCCCAGAAGCGCGGCGTATGCACCGTTGTCCGCACTACCACTCCAAAGAAACCTAATTCAGCGTTACGCAAGATTGCCCGCGTGCGTCTGACCAATGGTCTAGAGGTCACAGCCTACATCCCAGGGGAAGGTCACCAGTTGCAGGAACACTCTGTCGTGCTGGTGCGTGGTGGTCGTGTGAAGGACCTGCCAGGCGTACGTTACCACATCGTGCGTGGTTCGCTTGATACTACTGGCGTTAATAACCGGAAGCAGGGCCGTTCCAAGTACGGCGCCAAGCGCCCGAAAGAAACAGCTGCCTAGTTGATTTGATGGAGTAATGATATGCGTAGATCGAAGCCAGAGAAGCGTGAGATCCTTCCCGATATCCGCTATAACAGCGTGACCATCCAAACTATGATTCACCACATGCTGCAGCGTGGCAAGAAAAGCACGGCTGTGAATGTGATGTACGATACGCTGGATATCATCCGTGAGCGCAGTGATGGTAAAGACCCGGTTGAGGTCTTTGATACCGCCATGCGAAATGTTGCACCTGCCATGGAAGTAAAGCCCCGCCGCGTAGGTGGCGCCACTTACCAGGTTCCAATGGAAGTCCCGCCGGTCCGCCGCACCACCCTGGCGATCCGTTGGGTGCTTGATTCGGCCCGGGCGCGTGCAGGTAAATCGTTCGCCGAAAAACTGGCGGACGAATTATTGGACGCATACAAGAACGAAGGCGCCTCCATTCGCAAACGCGAAGAAACCCACAAAATGGCCGAGGCGAATCGCGCTTTCTCTCATTACCGCATGTAATTAGCGGTTCTAGAACCTTACCAAGCAGGTATTTATGACACGTGCGTTCCCGCTCGAACGGTATCGAAACATCGGCATCATTGCTCATATTGACGCCGGTAAGACGACTACCACCGAGCGGATCCTGTTCTATACGGGAATGACTCATCGTATCGGTTCTGTTGATGAAGGTACCACGGTTACCGATTGGATGGAGCAGGAGCGCGAACGTGGTATCACGATCGTTTCTGCGGCAGTGACAGCCGAGTGGAAGGGGTATCAAGTCAATATCATTGATACGCCCGGTCACATTGACTTTACCGCGGAAGTGCAACGTTCATTGCGCGTGTTGGACGGCGGCGTGGTTGTGTTCGACTCGGTTCAGGGTGTGGAACCGCAGAGCGAGACGGTCTGGCGCCAGGCCGACCGCTATGGCGTACCCAGAATTTGTTTTGCGAACAAAATGGATCGGGTGGGGGCATCCTACGAGCGTACGATCGAGACCATCAAGGAGCGCCTGGGAGCCAATCCCATTGCCATGCAAATGCCGATCGGGATGGAAGCTTCCTTCCAGGGTGTTGTCGATCTGATGACAATGAAAGCCGTTTACTGGGATGATGAGCTGGGCAAGGATCCCCGTGAGGCCGAAATCCCCGCAGATCTGAAGCTAGAGGCGGAAGAGCATCGTCGCACCATGGTGGAGCGCATTGCTGAGCTGGATGACAGCCTGACGGTCAAATACCTTGAAGGCGGAAAAACCAGCAACGCTGAATTGAAGGACGCCCTCCGGCGGGCCGTGATCGAAAGCAGGGCAACCCCGGTGTTCTGCGGAAGTTCTTTACGCAACAAGGGAGTCCAACTGGTTTTGGATGCAGTTATTGATTATTTACCTTCTCCATTGGATGTCCCTGCAATCACCGGCACAGACCCTCGCACCGATGAGGTCATCCAGCTGCCTCCCAAGGATGACGCGCTGCTGAGCGCATTGGTCTTTAAAATAGTCACCGATCCCTATGTGGGACGCCTGGCGTACTTTCGTGTCTATTCCGGAACTATAAGCCAGGGCCAGATGGTTACCAATTCCACCAAGGGTAAACGTGAACGCATCGGACGTTTGTTACGCATGTATGCGGACCACCGGGATGATGTGACCGAAGTGCGCGCCGGAGATATCGCGGCTGTTTTGGGCTTCAAGGACACTTTTACTGGTGACACCTTGTGCGATAATAAACTGGTGGTGCTCGAAAATATCACCTTCCCGGAGCCGGTCATCAGCGTCGCCATTGAACCCAAGACGAACGTTGATCAGGCCCGCATGGGCGAGGCTCTGCGTAAACTCTCCGAGGAAGACCCGACTTTCCGTGTTCACTCTGATGAGAATTCAGGTCAGACCATCATTGAAGGTATGGGTGAGTTACACCTGGAAGTGATCGTTGATCGGATGATGCGTGAGTTCCGGGTTCAGGCCAATGTGGGTCGCCCACGCGTGGCTTACCGAGAATCCATCACGAAGCCGGTCAAGGAAGTTAATTATAAGTACGTAAAACAGACGGGCGGCCACGGCCAGTATGGTCATGTGGTTATCTCACTGGAACCGGGCGAACGGGGTAGCGGGATCGTTTTTGAAAATAAAATTGTCGGAGGCGCAATCCCGCGCGAGTATATCCCGGCTGTTGAAAAGGGTATCAAGGAAGCCTCCGAAAGTGGTGTGCTGGCGGGATACCCGGTGGTCGATCTGAAAGTGAAATTGTTTGACGGATCGTTTCACGAAGTCGACTCGAACGAAATGGCTTTCAAGATGGCAGCCACCTTTGCCTTTAAGGAAGGCGTTCAGAAGGGCGGGCCGGTCCTGCTTGAGCCGATCATGAAAGTGGAGGCGGTCGCTCCGGAGGAATTTCTTGGAGAGATAATCGGCGGGCTGAATAGCCGCCGGGCAACCATCCGGGGCATGGAAATGCGGCCAGGTAACGCCCAGGCTGTCAATGCAACGGTACCGCTTGGTGAAATGTTTGGTTATGCAACCGAACTGCGCTCAGCCACGCAGGGCCGGGGCGTTTTCTCGATGGAATTCGATCACTATGCGCCAGTACCCGCAGCGGTGGCGCAGGAAATATTAAACGCATAGTTCTTTGTTTATATAAGGAGAGATTATTCATGGCGAAGCAGAAATATAACCGCACGAAACCGCACATGAACGTGGGCACGATGGGTCACATTGACCACGGCAAGACCACGCTGACGGCGGCGATCACCAAATACAGCCAATTTCTCGGGAAGGCGCAGTTCCGTGCGTACAACTCGATCGACAATGCGCCGGAAGAAAAGGCGCGCGGCATCACCATCAACATTGCCCACGTGGAATACGAGACCGACAAGCGTCACTATGCGCATGTCGACATGCCCGGTCACCGTGACTACATCAAGAACATGATCACGGGCGCCGCCCAGGTGGATGGCGCCATCCTGGTGGTGGCAGCCCCGGATGGGCCCATGCCGCAGACGCACGAGCATGTGCTGCTGGCACGCCAGGTGGAAGTCCCCAGCATCGTGGTGTACCTGAACAAGATCGACCAGATGGATGACCCCGAACTGCTGGAACTGGTCGAGATGGAACTGCGTGAACTGCTGACCAAGCAGGGTTTCCCGGGCGACACCACCCCCATCGTGCGTGGCAGTGCACTGCAGGCGTTGGAGAGCACCTCCACCGACCCGAATGCGCCGGAATATGCCAGCATCAAGGAACTGCTTGCGCGTCATCGACGAATACATCCCCGAGCCGAAGCGTGAGATGGACAAGCCCTTCATGATGCCGATCGAAGATGTGTTCTCGATCAAGGGTCGTGGCACGGTCGTGACCGGCCGGGTGGATCGCGGCGTGATCAAGATCGGCGAGCCGGTCGAGATCATCGGCCTGCGCGAGACCCGCAACTCGGTCGTGACGGGCGTGGAAATGTTCCACAAGATGATGGACGAAGGCATGGCCGGAGACAACCTGGGCCTGCTGCTGCGCGGCATTGAACGCACCGACGTGGAGCGCGGCCAGGTGGTGGCCAAGCCGGGTTCGATCACCCCGCATACCAAGTTTGAAGCCAAGGTGTATGTGCTGAAGAAGGAAGAAGGCGGGCGCCACAGTGCCTTCTTCAGCGGCTACCGTCCGCAGTTCTACATCCGCACCATGGATGTGACCGGCAACGTCGAGCTGCCGGCCGGCGTGGAAATGGTTCTGCCAGGCGACAATGTCGACCTGACCGTGACCCTCATCGTCCCCGTGGCGCTCGAGCAGGGTTCCAAGTTCGCCATCCGTGAAGGCGGCCTCACCGTCGGCGCGGGTGTCATCACCAAGATCATCGAATAGGCATATAAAAGAATATGACGAAGCAGAAGATCCGCATCCGCCTTAAGGCTTATGACCATCGTGTCCTCGACCAGTCTGCCAAGCGGATTGTCGAAACCGCCGAACGGTCAGGTGCCCATGTTGTAGGCCCTGTACCCTTGCCAACGAAGAAAGAACGGTTTACAATACGCCGCTCGACTTTCATCGACAAAGACTCGCACGAACATTTTGAAATCCGCACGCATAATCGTCTCATCGATGTCCTTGATCCTGATTCCAAGACGATTGATATGTTGATGCGGCTCAATCTGCCAGCGGGTGTGGATATCGAGATTAAGATTTAATAAAATTGTCTATTCTTCCAGCTGGTCTGACCTCGGAACCTGTCAGACCAATTGAACTGGATAGGCAGCACAAGAACGGTTCTGCTCGTGGGCCCTACTACACTGTGTGCCGCGGCAGAGCGGTTGACTGTGCTGTGACCGAGATGATGCAGCCTTGCCCAGGCTGACAGTCTCGAGAAATATTTACGAAGGAGAAAACCGAGCATGTTGAAAGGGCTGATTGGCAGGAAGATCGGCATGACCCAGATCTTCGATGAGACCGGTGCGGCTGTCCCGGTAACTCTGATCGAAGCTGGGCCTTGCTATGTAACGCAGGTACGCTTTCCGGAAAAGGAAGGCTACGCAGCGGTGCAACTCGGATTCAGCGAGGTAAAGACCAAGCGCATAACTTCAGGCGAATTGGGACACCTCAAGAAGAATGAATTGCCCCCGCTGCGTTTTTTGCGTGAATTTCGCGCAAAGGATGCCGGGCTTAAGGCCGGCGATAAACTGACCGTTGAGGTCTTTGGCGTCGGTGAACACGTGGATGTGATTGGCACCAGCAAAGGCAAGGGTTTCGCCGGCGTGGTGAAACGCTACCATTTTGCAGGCGGCCCCAAGACGCATGGCGGTTCCGATCGCTTACGCGCGCCCGGTTCGAACGGTTCAACGACCACACCCGGTCGCGTCTATAAAGGCTCACGTCGCCCCGGCCATATGGGAAACGAGCGCGTTACATCGCAGGGTTTGAAAGTTGTCCTGGTGGATGTCGAGCGCAACCTTCTGGGTGTGCGCGGCGCTGTCCCCGGGCCAAGAGGCGGCCTGGTCATGATCAAGGACGCGCGCAAGCAGTAAGCGCCGATGATGGGAGTATGGGTATTATGAAAGTAGACGTTTTCAACATGAAAGGCGAAAAGGTCAAGACCACGGAACTTCCGGCCGAGATCTTTGAGACGCCTGTGAATGTGGATTTGATGCACCAGGCCTACATCCAACAGATGGCGAATGCGCGCCTGGGTACACATAAGACCAAGACCCGCAGTGAAGTTTCCGGCGGCGGCCGCAAACCGTGGAAGCAAAAAGGCACTGGCCGAGCCCGCCAGGGATCCACACGTGCTCCACAGTGGGTACATGGTGGCAAAATCCATACGCCGCGTCCACGCAAATACACACAACACATGCCGCTTAAAATGCGCCGTGCAGCCTTGCGTTGTGCCCTGTCTGCCAAGGCAGCGGAAGCTGGTGTGGTGGTGCTGGATGAACTTGTGCTGGACGAGCCCAAGACTCGTCTGATGGCGCAAGCCCTGAACTCGCTGGTCGGAGATGCAACTGTTCTTGTCCTGGCGGCTGAAAAAGACGCAGCCTATGACACAGTGATCCGCTCAACCAACAATCTCCCGGATGCCAAATTGATCATGGCAAGCTATCTGAATATCCGGGATTTGCTTGGCTATGACAAACTCGTCCTGCCTCTCAAGGCATTGGACGTTTTGAAGTACATTTCTGGTGTAGGAGGGCAGCATGTCAACGATTTATGATGTTATCCGCCGCCCGTTGGTCACCGAGAAGTCGAACTATCAGTCCAACAAGCTTCACCAGTATTCTTTTGAGGTGAGCTCTGAAGCCACCCGCATCCTGGTAAAGGATGCCATGGAGACTCTGTTCGATGTCAAGGTTGTTCGTGTGAATATCATTAACACGGCTGCCAAGCGCGGCCGCCGTCGCAACCGGCGTCTGTCAGTCCGGTCTCCCGGCATGAAGAAAGCAATCGTTACCCTGGCCGAGGGAAGCACCCTCGAGATTTTTGAAGGGGTGAAGTAATGGCTGTCAAGAAGTATAAACCCACGACGCCCGGCCAGCGGGGGATGACCGGTTATACGTTCGAAGAAATTACCAAGTCCACTCCGGAGCGCAGCCTGATCGTGCATCCGCACAGTTATGCCGGTCGCGATACGACCGGCCGCATCACGGTGCGCCATCGCGGCGGTGGTAACCGCAAATATATCCGCATCATCGATTTCAAGCGCGAAAAGCATGATATTCCTGCAAAAGTGGCCGCAATCGAATATGACCCGAACCGGACCGGCCGGCTGGCGTTGCTCTTCTATGCTGATGGCGTAAAGCGCTATATCATCGCTCCACTTGGAATTAAGGTCGGTGATACGCTCATCTCCGGACCGCATGCCGAAATCCGACCCGGAAATTGCCTGCCTCTCTCTGATATTCCGGTCGGCACGCTGGTGCACGCCCTCGAATTACAGGTAGGCAAAGGTGCACAGTTGGTTCGTTCCGCCGGCGGTTCTGCGCAGTTGCTGGCCAAAGAGGGTGAATATGCCCAGATCCGCCTGCCTTCTGGAGAAGTACGTCTGATCCGTCAAACCTGTTATGCCACCATCGGCCAGGTTGGTAACCTGGATCATAACAATGTCAAATTGGGCAAGGCCGGTCGCAAACGCCATATGGGTATCCGCCCCACGGTGCGTGGTACCGCCATGTCCCCGCGTGACCATCCGCATGGTGGTGGTGAAGGCCGCCAGCCAACCGGCATGCCGGGCCCGAAAACCCCCTGGGGTAAACCTGCCCGTGGTTACAAAACCCGCCGTATCAAGCGGACCGATAAGTACATCGTGCGCCACCGCAGCAAGTCCAACCGCTAGGGCGCCAAGTAGGATGCGAGGTAAGCAAATATGTCTCGTTCATTGAAAAAAGGGCCCTTCATTGCCCCGAAATTATTGAAGAAGATCGAAGCGATGAATCAAAAAGGCGAGAAAAAGGTCATTCGCACCTGGAGTCGCGCCAGTGTGATCTTCCCGCAGATGGTGGGACACACGATCGCAATTCATGATGGCCGGCGCCATGTGCCGATCTATATCACCGAGAATATGGTAGGCCATCGCCTGGGCGAATTCGCGCCGACTCGCTTGTTCCGTGGTCACCAGGCGGCTGAGAAGACGTCAAAGCCAGCCGCGTAGGAGCATAGAGATGCCTCACGATATTCATGCTAAGTTAAGTTCCTTGACCATCTCAGCCCAGAAGGTGCGCTTGGTTGTTGACCTGGTACGTGGTAAGAGCGCGGTGCAGGCAATGGAAATCCTGCGTTTCGCACCGCAAAGCGCAGCCCAGCCGGTGGCCAAGTTGCTGGCCTCGGCGGTTGCCAATGCCGAAGAGAATTTTGGTGTCAGCCGCGATGACCTTTTTGTTGCCAAGATCTTTGCCGATGAAGCCCCCACCCGCAAGTGGCGTCGCTTCGGAGCACGTGGCCGTTTCAAGCCGATTTTGCGTCGAACGTCGCATGTGACTGTTGTCCTGCGCGAGCGCGAGGCTGCCTAACCGGCAAAGAAAGGACGAAGGAGATCTTATGGGTCGAAAAGTTCATCCAATTGGTTTTCGCCTGAATGTTAATAAGGATTGGCGCGGTCGTTGGTTCGCCGAAGGCGCCCAATATCGTGAGCAGTTGGGACAGGATTTTGCCATCCGTGATTTGATTTACACGGAAACTGGTCGTGCAGGTGTTTCACGGATTGACGTGGAGCGCTACCCGGGCAAATTGAAAGTGTCTGTTTTCACTGCAAAACCGGGTATCCTGATCGGCCGTAAGGGCGAAGGCATCAAGAAAATCCGTGTCAGCTTGGAAGAGTTGACCGGCAAGAAAGTTGATCTGGATATCAAGGAAATCAAAGCGCCGGATTGTGATGCCTATTTGGTATCCCGAAATATCGCCGATCAGTTGGAGCGGCGGATCAGCTATCGACGCGCCATGAAGCGTGCCATCCAACAGGCCATGCGCCAGGGAGCCCAGGGCATAAAGATCGAAGTTGCTGGCAGGTTATCCGGGGCAGAAATGGCCCGAACGGTCTGGTTGCGCGATGGACGCGTACCCCTGCAAACCCTGCGTGCGGATATAGATTTTGCCCGTACCGAAGCTTTAACCACCTACGGACAGATCGGTGTCAAGGTCTGGGTTTACCATGGTGATATGAAGACTGAAGTGGAAGAAAAAGTCGAGACGACCGAAGGCGTCTACGTCAGTGAGTAGCCGCGGTGTCTGTGGAGTGAGGTAGATGCTATGTTAATGCCAAAACGTGTGAAGTACCGCAAGCAGATGCGTGGTCGTATGAAAGGCAAGGAGTCGCGCGGTGTTGAGATTTCCTTCGGCGAATACGGCCTGTTGGCGATGGAGCCGGGTTGGGTAACCGCCCGCCAAATCGAAGCAGCCCGCCGGACGCTCGTGCATGCCATGAAGCGGCGCGGTAAGGTCTGGATTCGTATTTTCCCGGATAAGCCTTACACGCAGAAGCCCCCCGAAACCCGCATGGGTAAAGGGAAAGGCAATGTGGAATATTGGGTTGCCGTCGTCAAGCCTGGCCGGGTTATGTTCGAAGTGGGTGGCCTGGATGAGGCAACTGCCCGCGAGGCGTTGAGCCTCGCCCGGCGAAAATTTGCCATCAAAACCAAGGTCATTGCCCGCCATGATGTGACCTTAGGAGAGCAGGCATGAAAACGAAAGAAATTCGCAAATTGTCTGTTGAAGAAATTCAGGTCAAGCTGACCGATAGCCGGGATGAGTTGATGAAACTCCGCTTCCAGCAGGTGACCGGTCAATTGACTGATACCAACCGCCTGCGCTATCTGCGTCGTGATATTGCCCGTTTTGAGACCATCTTGAATGAGCCTCAACAGGCGGCTGCACAGGAAGGTGAAGCATGAACGACCGTCGTAGAATTACTGGTGTTGTCACCAGCAATAAGATGACCAAAACCGTGGTAGTCGAGATCAGCCGGACCTTCCGGCATCCTCTCTACCGCAAGGTTGTCCATTTGAGCAAGCGCGTTAAAGCACATGACACTTTGGGCTGCCAGATCGGCGACCAGGTCCAGATAGTGGAAAGCCGCCCGCTTTCCCGGGACAAGCGCTGGGTGGTCGAGGCAATTGTCAAGCACGAAGCCCGTACTTCCGATACCGGCGTGGCTGAGATTGTTGCCGAACCGGTCGAAGCAGGCGTCATCGCTGGCGAAGCCCCCCAGGAGGCCCAGCCATGATCCAGCACGAGTCCAAGTTGAAAGTTGCCGATAACACCGGCGCTCGTGAACTGACGGTCATCCATGTCATGGGCGGTTCAACCCGCCATTATGGCTCCATCGGAGACATCGTTGTGGCAGCAGTCCAATCGGCGACGCCACAGGGATCTGTCAAGAAATCTGAGATTGTCAAGGCTGTCATTGTTCGGTGTACGAAAGAGTGGCGCCGGGAGGATGGTTCCACGATCCGCTTCGATGATAACGCCGCTGTGATTTTGGATACAGACGGCCAAAATCCCAAGGGCAGTCGTATTTTTGGGCCGGTGGCGCGCGAATTGCGTGAAAAAGGTTTTATGAAGATTGTTTCGCTGGCCCCGGAAGTGCTTTAGGCCAGTTGAGGAGCGAACGATGAAAGTCAAGATCCGTAAAGGTGATACCGTTGAAATTATCAGCGGAAAGATCGAGGAGAAGGGCAAGCGCGGTGAGGTTATCAAGGTATTGCCCGGCGAAACGCGCCTGGTTGTCCAAGGCCTGAACATCCATACCAAGCACCAGAAGGCAGTCCAGACTCAGGGCCGTACCATTAACCCCGGACGTCTGAAATTTGAAGCCCCGCTTGACATCTCGAATGTTATGCTGATTTGTCCCAAGTGCAGCCAGCCGACCCGTGTAAGTGTCCAGCGTAATGATGACGGCGTCCATCGCGTCTGCAAAAAATGCCAGGCGTTGATAGATTAGTCGCCGGTGGAGCAGTGATCAATGAATAGAATGCAAGAACGATACCAAAAAGAGGCTGTTCCGGCCCTGTTGAAGGCATTCCAATATAAGAATGTCATGCAGGTTCCGCGCATCAATAAGGTTGTGGTTAATATCGGCCTTGGCAGCGAACAGGATAACGCTAAGGCTCTTGAAGCCGCCATGGCAGATATGACCACCATCACCGGGCAGAAGCCAATTATGACTAAAGCCCGCACCAGCATTGCGAATTTTAAATTGCGCGAAGGCCGTATTATTGGCACCAAGGTTACTTTGCGCGGAGACAAAATGTGGGCATTTCTGGACCGGTTGCTGAACGCCGCCCTTCCGCGCGTGCGTGATTTCCGCGGTGTTTCTCCAGACGCTTTCGATGGGCGTGGCAATTACACGCTTGGTTTGCGTGACCAGTTGATCTTCCCGGAGATCGAATACGATAAGATCGACAAGTTAAGAGGCATGGAGGTCACCATCGTGACCACCGCCAAATCTGACGACCATGCACGGCTGATGTTACAGATGCTGGGCATGCCGTTCAAGAAGGAAGCATAACTATGGCAAGCACTTGTATGAAATATCGTGAACTCCGCCGCAAGTATCCAACCCAGGTACGACACCGTTGCACGCTTTGCGGCCGTCCGCGCGGTTATATTCGTCGTTTCGGCCTTTGCCGGATTTGCTTCCGCGAGTTGGCGCTGGAAGGAAAAATCCCCGGCGTCATGAAGGCATCCTGGTAACCGGGTGGAGGTGACAAATGAGCATGACTGATCCTATTGCTGATATGCTGACCCGCATCCGGAATTCCATGATGGCTGGTCAGGCCATGACGGCTATGCCTTATTCAAAGGTCAAGTTGGAAATTGCCAAGATCCTGAAAGAAGAAGGCTACCTGGAAAATTTTGAAGTTGCAGACGGCGAACGTCCGAGCCAGAAGATCCTGCGCCTGAAGATCAGGTACTTTGGCGAGCGGCGTGAGCGCAAGCCGGTGATGACTGGCATTGAACGCGTCAGCCGCCCGGGCCGGCGTGTTTACACCAAGAAACAGGAAATTCCCTGGGTGCTTTCGGGCATTGGCGTTGCCATTCTGTCCACGCCCAAGGGTATCATGACCGGTCAGCGTGCCCGCCAGTTGGGTGTGGGCGGCGAGATCCTCTGCAAGGTCTGGTAGAGAGGAGAGTAAAAGTGTCTCGAGTTGGACGTATGCCCGTGGTCATCCCGACCGGTGTGCAGGTGAATATCAGTGGACCAAATGTCGGTGTAAAAGGTCCGAAAGGTGAAATGAAGCGGACCTTCTCGCCCTTGATTGGGATTGCAATGGAGAATGGCCAAATCGTAATAACCCGTAAATCCGACCAGCCTGCTGAACGTGCTTTGCATGGAACAACTCGTGCGGTCCTTGCAAATATGATTCAAGGTGTTAGTGCTGGTTTTGAACGTGTTCTGGAAATCGAAGGCGTCGGTTACCGTGCGGAGATGAATGGCAAGAATCTCGTGTTGCACATGGGTTATTCACACCCGGTGGAAATGGAACCGCCTTCAGGTGTATCCTTCGATGTGGACCAGAAAACACGCCATGTTTTTGTGCGTGGCTTTGATAAGGAATTGGTAGGTCAGGTTGCGGCGAATATCCGCAAAGTACGCCCGCCGGAACCTTACCATGGCAAAGGTTTACATTACCTGGGCGAGAAGATACGCCGCAAGGCCGGCAAGGCCGGAAAGGCAGCAAAGTAATCTATGGCTGAGAAAAATCGTTCCGAGGCGCGTGTCAGAAGGCACAGTCGCGTGCGTATTAATGTACAAGGCACGCAGCAGCGACCTCGCTTGAGTGTCTTCCGCAGTCTTTCGGAAATCTATGCCCAGATCATTGATGATAAAGCCGGGCAGACCATCGTTTCCGCCTCAACCATTGACCAGGAACTCCGGGGAAAAATGGACGGCCTGAAGAAATCCGAGCAGGCAAAATTGGTCGGGAAAATGCTGGCTAAGCGCGCCAAGGATAAGGGCGTGCAGTCGGTCGTATTCGACCGCGGCGGTTTCAAATATAGCGGCCGGGTCAAAGCCCTGGCTGATGGCGCCCGCGAAGGCGGCCTGGAATTCTAGGGCCTGATTGGAGAACGCTATGATGAATTACCAGGTAACGGAAAATGAGCAGCAGGGAGAAGCACTCGACGAGCGTGTGATCGAAATTGCGCGCGTGGCGAAAGTTGTGAAAGGTGGCCGGCGTTTTCAATTCCGTGTGACATTGATCATGGGTGATAACCACGGCAAGGTCGGCATGGGTATTGGCAAAGCCAATGCCGTACCGGATGCGATGCGTAAAGCAACCGACCGCGCCCGCAAAGATTTACATGATATCCATCTTTCCAAGACGACCATCCCACACGAGTCCACTGCCAAGGTGGGTGGTTCCATCGTACTGCTAAAACCGGCTTCCCCCGGTACGGGCGTTATTGCAGGCGGCGGTGTCCGTGCTGTCCTTGAAGCAGTTGGCATCCATGATATCCTGACCAAGTCGCTTGGTTCCTCGAATGTCCTGAACTCCGTCCAGGCCACCCTTCATGCACTCGAGGCGCTTAAATCGCCTCAGGAAGAAGCCTCCCGGCGCGGCAAGTCGGTTGATGACTTGCTGCCGTACTGGGAAAGGAGAAAGAAGCATGGTTAAAGAAGCTGAAGGCAAGACGATTAAAGCTGACTCTGGTGCGCAGCCCGATTGGCTACCCGGAGCCGCAAAAGGCCACCGTGCGGGCTCTGGGCTTTCACCGTTTACATGAAACCGTGGAACGCGAGGATACCCCCGTTTTACGGGGAATGCTGGCCAAAGTTATTCATATGATTCGTATTGAAGAGTAGGCATCAAGATGAAACTGAACGATCTTACACCTAACACACCCAAGAAACAACGCAAGCGCGTTGGACATGGTATTTCTGCGGGTCAGGGAAAGACGGCTGGTCGTGGCACCAAAGGCGAAGGCTCGCGCACTGGCTCAGGAGGACGTCTTTACCGGCAAGGTGGCAACCTGCCGTTCTTCCGCCGTTTGCCGTTTATCCGTGGTAAAGGTTTTACCCCGCCTTACGAAGTGGAATTCAATGAAGTGAACCTTGACCAGTTGGCATCCTTCAAAGCCAACGCCGAGGTTACTCCCGAATTGCTCCAGACAGCCCGCCTGTTGCGCGATCCGCGCAACCCGGTCGCAATTCTGGGCCGAGGTGAATTAAAAATCGCCTTGAAAGTACGGGTTCACCGTGTCACTAAAAGCGCCAAAGCCAAGATTGAGGCTGCTGGCGGTTCGGTGGAATTGATTGCATAACTCGTCCATGCGAGGAGACCCTTTATGAAAAACGCATTTTCGGGATGGCGTTATCTCTGGACATCGCAAGACATCCGCCGCAAGCTGTTCATAACCCTGGTTCTATTGGTTATCTTCCGTTTGGCGGCCAATGTCCCTGTGCCTGGCATTAATGGCGCTGCTCTGAAAACCCTTTTATCGAGCTCGGGGTCCTTCTTTGCATTCCTCGACCTGCTTTCAGGCGGTACCATTTCGCATTTCTCTTTGCTGGCCATGGGTGTCTATCCCTATATTACAGCTCAGATCATTCTGCAATTGCTGACCCCCATTTTCCCGGCACTCCAGCGCAAGATGGAAGAGGATCCGCGCGAAGGCCGCAAATGGCAGGAAAAATGGACCTACTACCTGGCCATCCCGATGGCATTACTTTCTGCTCTTGGCCAGATTAACCTGTTCAACTCCTATTCCAACCAGGCGGGACTGGGCCCGATTGTACCTTTTGGTTTTACCGGTACGCTGTGGATCTCTTCCCTGACCCTGTTGTTGACCATGGTCGGCGGAACGATGTTTGCCATCTGGCTGGGTGAATTGATTTCAGAATATGGCATTCGGGGTCAGGGCCTTTCGCTGATCATATTCGCAGGCATCGTGGCCCGCATGCCGGCCAGTTTTGTCTCGCTTCTGGCAGATAAGCAGCATGGTTGGATTTTGGTCATCTCCATGGTGATAGTCATCGTGGCTGTCATCTATGCGATTGTCTACGTGCAGCAAGGCCGGCGCTATGTACCGGTGATGTATCCCGGGCGGCGCGTTGGCAGCCGCATGTCCATGCCGGTGAAAGGCACACTGCCATTGATGGTCAACCTGGCAGGCATGATCCCGCTCATTTTTGCCAGCGCCATCCTGCAGTTCCCGGCCATCATAGCCAGTTACTTTGTCAATAATGCTAATGCGACTGTGGCCAGTTTTGCTAAATCGACCCAGTCCGTCTTTTCCAATGGCGGCGGGATTTACTATCTGTTGTATTTCCTCATGGTGGTAAGCTTTACATTCTTCTATACCGATGTGATGTTCTCCCAACAGAATTATGGTGAGAATTTAAAGAAAGCCGGTGCGCAGATCCCTGGCGTGAACCGAGGGGCACCCACCCAGAAATACCTGACCAAGGTGCAGCGGCGTATCACCCTGCCAGGAGCCTTGTTCCTGGGCGTCGTGGCCGTCCTGGGCTACATAATAAATGTAATCCTGCAATTGTTTGGCATTGGTGGTACCACCTCCTCCTCGACCATTTTCCTTGTCTCTGCGGCCGGTCTGCTCATCGTTGTTGGTGTGGTTCGCGACACATTCCTGAATATCGACGCTGAACTGAAACTGCATGGATACGATGACGCCCGGTTGGTAAGATAAGCGGTTTAAAATGCAAAGGTATATCGTTCTCCTCGGACCTCCTGGTGTTGGCAAAGGCACGCAAGCCAAGATCATTGCTGAGACAACCGGATTGCCCCACATCTCATCAGGTGACCTGTTCCGGGAGAATATCAAGAACGCTACCGAACTCGGTAAAATGGCTCAATCTTTCATGAATAAAGGGGAGTTGGTGCCGGACGATGTTACGATTGGCATGATCCGGAACCGGCTCTCCCGTCCGGATTGCAAAGCAGGTGCCTTGCTGGATGGTTTCCCTCGCACTACGGTACAGGCTGAAGCGCTGGGAAAATTACTGGCTGAATTCGGCGGTCAGGTGAGCATTGTTCCATACATCGCAGCATCCGCGGCCACCCTGGTGGAGCGCTTGAGTGGGCGTTGGACCTGCAAGGCGCAGGGGCACATTTTCCATGAAAAGTACAACCCACCTAAGAAACCCGGTGTATGTGATTTGGATGGATCGGAACTTTATCAGCGTGATGATGACAAGGCAGAAACGGTTATCCGTCGTATCCAGGTGTATTTTGCCCAGACTGCTCCCTTGATCGCTTTTTATCGGGAACGCGGGTTGTTATCGGAAATTGATGGTGCCCAATCAATCGAGAAAGTCAGCGCGGATTTGCTGGCGGAACTGGGAAAGCAAAATGGCTTGGGATCGTGATGTAAATGTCAAAAGCCCGGCTGAAGTTGCGCTGATGCGCGAAGCCGGACAAGTCAACGCACTGGCGTTGGCTTCTATTCGCGAACTTTTAAAACCCGGCGTCACTACTGCAGAACTCAACGCGGCTGCTGAGGAAACTCTGCGGAAACACGGCGCTTATTCGCCTTTCAAGAATTATGGGCAACCACCTTTTCCCGGATCCATCTGTACCAGTGTTAATGAAGAGCTGGTGCACGGCATCCCCGGAAAACGGAAGCTCAAGGAAGGTGATATTATCTCGATAGATTGTGGCGCGGTCGTCGAAGGGTTTGTCGGCGATGCTGCTTTTACTGCTGGAATAGGACAGATTTCTCCTGCTGCCAGCAAACTTATCGAGGTGACCAGGCAAGCGCTGTTTGTTGGCATCGCAATGATGCGCGCCGGCAATAAGACGGGTGATATCTCTGCCGCCATCCAGCAATTTGTGGAGGCGCAGGGATACCAGGTAACCCGTGAATACACCGGACATGGTGTGGGTCGGAAAATGCACGAAGGACCGCAGGTGCCAAATTATGGCACCCCGGGTACCGGGGTGTTATTACGACCCGGTATGACCATCGCCCTTGAACCGATGGTTCTTGTCGGCACATACCGGACACGTGTCCTGTCAAACCAGTGGACTGTTGTCTCTGCTGATGGGTCATTGACGGCGCATTACGAGCACTCCGTAGCCGTCACCGAAGGCGACCCTCTCGTCCTGACTGTCCCGTAACCAGCCAGCCCAAGACTCCTCCGAAACTGGACGGAAAAGATCAGAACATGTATAATTCAATCTTTGGTTGAACTACTGTAGTTAGGAGAAAGGCATCATGAAAGTAGGACCCTCCATTCGAAAGCGCTGCGCGAAGTGCAAGGTTGTCAAGCGCAAAGGCAGATTGTTTATCATCTGCGAAAATCCTAAGCATAAACAGCGACAAGGATAGTAATCATGGCAAGAATTGAAGGTGTTGACCTCCCGCGTAATAAACGTGTTGAAGTGGGCCTGAATTATCTGTTCGGTATAGGCCCTACACGCTCGCGTGAGATTCTGGCGGCGACAAAAATCAACCCAGATACACGCGTCAAAGATTTGACGGAGACCGAAGTTTCAGCTATCCGCGAGTACATCTCGAAGAACTGGAAAGTCGAAGGCGATTTGCGCCGTCAGGAACAGTTGAATATCAAGCGCCTGGTTGAGATTGGCTGCTATCGAGGCCTGCGCCACCGCCGCAATTTGCCTGTCCACGGACAACGCACGCGCACCAATGCACGCACCAGCAAGGGTCCCAAGAAGACCGTTGCCGGACGCGGACGCCGCAAGGGCGGTAAGAAATAATCCGTTAACAGGAACGAGAGAGGTTTTATGGCTCAGACTGTACGATCTGCGCGCCGCTCCGGCGGCGCCAAAAAAGGGAAGCGCAGCCTGTCTTCCGGACAGGTGCATGTCTTCGCTTCTTTCAACAACACTATTGTTACGGTGACTGACCCGGATGGCAACACCCTGTGCTGGGGTAGTGCCGGATCCGTCGGTTTCAAAGGTTCCCGCAAGAGCACTCCTTTTGCGGCACGCTTGGCGGCTGAACAGGCAATCAAGGCTGCACAGACTATCGGCATACAGGAAGTGGACTTATTCGTCAAAGGTCCTGGGCCTGGTCGTAAATCTGCAATCCGTGCGGTCCAATCGATGGGCCTGAAGGTGAAATCCATTTCGGATATAACGCCGGTTGCGCACAATGGTTGCCGGCCTCCCAAGAAGCGCCGCGTTTAGTTCTGGTGAGAGAGGTAAGTACGTATGGCGAAATATACAGGACCGGCCTGCAAACTGTGCCGGCGTGAAGCTGAAAAATTATTCTTAAAGGGCGAGCGTTGCTTTACTCCCAAGTGCGCATTTGAGCGCCGTGGATTTGCACCCGGTCAGCACGGCCGTACCGGTGGACGGGGCGGACGCGGTGGCCAGGGTCGCGAGTCGGATTATGCCAAGCAGTTACGTGCCAAACAGAAAGCCCGGCGCATCTATGGGATTTATGAAGCCCAATTCCGCCGCTATTATGGAAAAGCGTTGAAGGCGCGTGGAATTACCGGCCTCATGCTCTTACAAATCCTCGAATCCCGTCTTGACAATGTCGTCTTCCGGCTGGGATTTGCCTCCAGCCGTGCCCAGGCGCGTCTGCTGGTTACACATGGCCACTTTACGGTGAATGGCCGGCGGACCGATATTCCTTCCATGACTTTGGGTGCAGGTGACGTTATTACAGTCCGGCCAGGTTCGCTGGATGCAACCTATTTCAAGGAATTGGCCTCCATAGCCGAGACTCGCAATATCCCGGCCTGGTTGAGCCGTGATATCAATACTCTCTCAGGTAATTTCCTGCGCTTGCCGGAACGTCCTGAGATTGACGGCAACCTGAACGAGCAATTAATCGTCGAGTACTACTCGCGCTAATCCGAGTCTGTTCTCATCAGACGCGGCGTACCGTTTCGTACGCTGGGAGAGGTGTATCGTGACTATCACGAACATGGTGATGCCGAAGATCGAGCGCGAAGCGGAAGCTCGTAATTATGGCAAGTTTGTTATCAGCCCGTTGGAGCACGGTTATGGTGTGACATTGGGCAACGCCTTAAGGCGTGTGTTACTATCTTCGCTGGAAGGCGCGGCAGTGACCTCCATTCGCATAGTTGATGTCTTGCATGAGTTCACTGATATTCCGGGCGTGCGCGAAGATATCATGCAGGTGATGCTGCAAGTCAAGCAGGTGCGCCTGATCCTCGAAGATGTGGATGCCACCCGCATGCACCTGGAAGTACGCGGCGAAGGCGTTGTTACCGCTGCGGATATCATTGCTCCACCCGAGGTTACGATCATCAACCCGGACCTGTACCTTTTCACCGCTGACAACTCCAAGACACGGCTTGACATCGAGATGATCGTTGAACGGGGCCGTGGCTATGCTCCCTCCAATGAACGGGGGCGGATGCCCATCGGTGAGTTGCCTGTGGATGCAATTTTCAGCCCGGTAAAACGGGTGAATTGGGAAGTCCTGGCGGCACGTGTTGGACAGAGCACCAATTATGACAAACTCGTCCTCGAGATTTGGACTGATGGCGCGATTTCACCTGAGAAGGCCCTTAGCGCTTCCGCCAAATTGCTGATCGAGCACCTGCGTTATATTGCCGGCATCAGTGAAGAAACCTTAACCATCACCATGGAAAAGGAAGTTGCCGGTTCGCATCTGACCAGTGAAGTGGCAGAAACCCCGGTTGAATCTCTGGACCTTTCGGTGCGGGTATTCAATTCGCTCAAACGCACCGGCATTACCACCGTCGGGGATGTGCTCGAGTTGCTCGAGAAGGGTGACCAGGCGGTCATGTCCATCCGCAATTTTGGTGAGAAAAGCCTGGACGAACTGCGCGCAAAGATGCAGGAAAAGGGCTATCTCAAGGACGAACTCAAGAAAGATTCGGAGTAATTCAGAAATGCGACACCAAGTAGCAGGTTACAAACTCAATCGAACCAAGGGCGCCCGTATCGCCTTGCGGCGCAATCTGATCAAACAGTTCTTCACGCACGAGCGCATCCGCACCACCACCACCAAGGCCGCCGCCATTCGTGGGGAGGCGGAACGGATGATCACCATTGCCCGCAAGGTCAAGGATGCCAGCGACTCTGAAAAAGTGGCTGCCCGCCGCCTTATTGCCGGTAGACTGGGCAATAACAGCAATGATGCGGTTAAGAAATTGTTTGATGAAATTGCCCCGCGTTTTGCTGACCGGCCGGGTGGTTATACCCGGGTGATGAAGCTTGGCCCTCGTTTTGGCGATAAAGCCGAGATGGCAATCATCGAACTCGTCGAAGAGTAACCCTCCGGTAGACAGCAGCGGTTGGCCATGCTGGCTGATCGCTGATAGTTGTTGTTGAAAATGGCACGTTACAAGATTATCCTTGGGTACGATGGCACCGGCTTCCTTGGGAGTCAGCGCCAGGCAAGTTCCCGAACGGTGCAGAGTGAGCTGGAAAAGGCCCTGCGGAAACTTGGTTGGCGTTCGAAAACAGTCTACCTGGCCGGCCGCACGGATACCGGCACCCACGCCAGTGGACAGGTGGCGGCTTTCGACCTTGACTGGAAGCATGACCTGCAGAAACTGCAGGATGCCTTGAACGCCAATTTGCCTCTTGATATGGCTGTCAGGGAAGTGCAGGCAGCTGCTGATGATTTTCACCCGCGCTTCCATGCCAGTTCGCGCTGCTACCGTTATCGCTTGTTCTGTGCCAGCGTACGGGATCCTTTGCGGGAACGTTATGCCTGGCGTGTGTGGCCGCCGGTTGCAAATCTGGAGGCCCTGTGTGGGATTTGGCCTGGGAGGCATGATTTTGCCGCTTTCGGTTCCGCTCCCCGGTCCGGGGGCAGCACGGTCCGAACGGTATTGGCTGCCGGATGGCAGAAACTCGGTGACGAGTGGATTTTCGAAATCCGCGCCGAGGCTTTCCTGTACCGCATGGTACGCCGGTTGGTTTATGCTCAGGTGGCTGTCGGGCAAGCCAGGCTGGCGGCCAAAACCTTGCTCCAGGCCCTGGATGATCCATCCGAGGCCGGCAGGGTAGCCTGCAATCAGATCCCTGCCAGCCTTGCTCCGGCCTGCGGCCTGACTTTGGTTGATGTCTGTTATGATAATCTGGATTAATTTTTGTATAGTCTGTTTCTTGGAGAGATGAAAGTGATTAAATCTTACTACCCTAAAGCTGCTGAGATAAACCGCCAGTGGTTGTTGGTGGATGCCAACGGCGAGACACTGGGGCGCCTAGCGACCAAGGTTGCCGGTCTCCTGCTGGGAAAACACAAACCGTCCTTTACCCCTGGTGTTGAGATGGGCGATTTTGTGATTGTCATCAATGCCCAGAAGATAACCGTCACCGGCACAAAAACCCATACCAAACTGACCGAGAAAATGTACCATAGCCATTCGGGCTATCCCGGCGGCCTGAAAACGATCAGTCTGCGTGACCAGTTGGCAAACCATCCGGACCGCGTTATTCGCTCTGCAGTCTGGGGCATGTTGCCACATAATAAGATGGGTCACCACCTTATGACAAAGCTTAGAGTCTACAGCGGCGCAGAGCATTCGCATGCAACGCAAACTCCGAAGACGGTCGCATAAAGGAGCAGGAATATGTCTGTGCAATACTATGAAGCTGTTGGACGCCGTAAACAAAGCATCGCCCGCGTGCGAATTATGAACGGTTCAGGACAATTCACCGTAAATGAAAAAGAAGCCCCGGCATATTTCAACCGGCTGGGTGATCTTGAAGCGATTCTGGCTGTCCTCAAGGCAGCCGGACAGGATGCCAAAGCCTATGATATTAGCGTCATGGTCACTGGTGGCGGGGTGACTGGCCAGGCTGATTCGGTACAACTTGGACTGGCGCGCGCCATGGTCAAGATGAATCCCGAAAATGTTTCAGCCATGCGAAAGGCCGGTTTCCTGACACGCGATGCGCGTGTGAAGGAACGCAAGAAGCCTGGTCTCAAGCGTGCCCGCAAGGCTCCGACATACACCAAGCGGTAGATCAATTCGTATAACACGAAACGTAATGCGCGATTCGTAACGCTTGATGTTACGTTTTGCGCATTACGTTTTTCTATTAGTTCTTCGTTTCTTGCTTTGAGGAGTTTCTTATGCCTGGAATTACCCTGCTCGGCCTGGGTTCTGGCGATCCGGCCAAACTTACACGGGAAGCCTGGGATGTCCTTGGTTCCGTGGACGAAATTTGGCTGCGTACCAGGCAGCATCCCACGGTCGCGGGGCTGCCTCCTTCAATCACAGTTCATTCCTTCGATGATTTGTATGATGCTGGCGACTCCTTTGAGGATGTATATGCCGCCATCGTTGAAAAAGTCCTGGAACTGGGACAGCGGGTCGAAGGCGTAGTCTATGCCGTCCCGGGTGATCCGTTCGTGGCGGAAGCCACCTGCCCGGCCATTGCCCAGCGTGCCCGGTCCGCAGGTCTGCCGCTAAAGGTGGTAAACGGGATTTCTTTTCTGGAGCCTGTTTTTGCTGCCCTTGGCCTGGATCCATATCCGCGTCTGGTTCTCGTGGATGCATTGGAATTGAGCCAGGCGCAGCTGCCGGCCTTTCCACCGGACATGCCTGCGCTGGTTGCCCAGATCTATTCCCGTATGGTGGCTGCAGAGGTAAAGATGACGCTCAATGCCATCTATCCAGATGAACATCCGGTTCGCCTCGTCCATGCTGCCGGGACACCGGCTGAAATGGTTGAAGATCTGCCGCTCTATAAGATAGACCGCTCCGAAAACATCGGCCTGCTCACGGTGCTCTATGTCCCGGCCCTGGATGAGGGCACCTCGTTCGAAGCCTTCCAGGAAATCATCTCCCATTTACGGGCACCGGATGGTTGTCCCTGGGATAGAGAGCAAACCCACCAGAGTTTGCGTGCCAGCTTGCTGGAAGAATCCTACGAGGCCCTGGCGGCGCTTGATTCGGAAGACTCTCAGAAAATGGTCGAGGAGTTTGGCGACTTGTTGCTCCAGATTGTGTTAAACGCCCAGATTTCCAGTGAAGAGGGCGAGTTCGGGATGTCGGATGTGTTTAAAGGCATTTACGACAAACTCATCCGCCGCCATCCACACGTCTTTGGGGAAACACAGGTCGATGGGGTCGGCAGCGTGTTGAAAAATTGGGAAAAGCTCAAGGCTGAGGAGCGCCTCGGCAGCACGGAACCGGAAAAAGGTCTTCTGGACGGGGTTCCGCTGGCGCTGCCGGCACTGCTGCAGGCCCAGGATTTCCAGGACCGAGCTGCACGTGTCGGTTTTGACTGGCCGGAGATCGAGGGAGTCCTCGATAAAATAGCAGAGGAGATCCTGGAAGTCCGCCAGGCTGCTGACGAGAAGGAATTGAATGACGAATTGGGTGATCTTTTTTTCTCGCTGGTCAACCTGGCGCGCTGGAAGAAGATCGATGCCGAGTTTGCTTTGCGGGGGACCAATATGCGTTTCAAGCAGCGTTTTGCTTATGTGGAAGCTGGGGCAAAAAAGCAGGCCAAAAACCTTACGGATATGACGATGGAAGAGATGGAAGCGCTTTGGCAGGAAGCCAAAACGGTCATGAAAGACTGATAAATTAGGTTCACTTATCGGACCGTCAGGATTTCCAAGGGTGGCCGTTTCTTCCCGGAAACTGCCTGTATCAAGACATGTCAGTGTTCTGAGTGAATTGTGCGTATGCTTCCACGATTTGCTTGCCATTCGGGAACATATGCACTTGAATCTTTTTGGTGCTTTTCAAGCGGATAATAACCGCATACCGCCGCGTGGAAATCGACTGGATATCTGATAAAGGGATCTCTTTTCCTGCATTCCACGCATTAGGGGAGCCTTTGGTCCAGAAGCGCTGGTTGGTCAGGATTAACTCGCTGGTGAAGATCCTGGCGGTATCCTCGGCGAACCAGGCAATTATCACGATTGGACAAATGCCCTGGAATAGTACCCGGCTTACCACATCTGAAAAATTGGGTGTGAGGAATGTCGCCAGGATGGTCTTGCCAATACTGGTGAAAGATATAAAGGACAGGAGAATAAATAAAATAACTTCCAGGATTCCGATACCGATCCTCCAGACCAGCCTGAACCACTGCTGGGAAGGCCGGCTGTGGATAAGGATCGATTCATCTGGATTTAATTGGAATGGATGGTCCATCATTGCCAGATTACCGCCTTTCTTGAAAGTCATTCTCGGTCGAGCCGATCAAATACTGAGACGCTGCGCCCATAAATTTTCTCCATTATTGATGACAAGTTCAGGATATTTCAAATTTTTATCTTAAGGGTATCTTGCCGGTTGGGCAAACCTTCTCCGGATAATTCTGACCCGGTAGACCCTTGTTGGTTTATCTTGGTCTGGCGTCCCAGTAGTATTTAATAATACCATACCCAACTTGGTCACATTGATTTGAAAATTTAAGGTTAATCACCCATTCGTCCTCTTGTTTTGTCCCAACAATTATGCTAAAATACAAAGCACATTTACCCATATATAGGGGTTTTTCTTTCAAATTTACCATATATGGTGGTAACATTTGTTCTAATAACTTGGAGCTGGAATAATGCGCTGCCCATATTGTCAGAACAACGACTTTAAAGTTATTGACACAACCCATGATAGTCACGGTGGCATTCGCAGACGGCGTGAATGTTTAAGCTGCGGGCAGCGTTTCAGCAGTTATGAGCGACCGATCATGGCAACACCGTTGATTGTCAAACAGGATGGAACACGCGAAGATTTCGACCAGGAGAAACTGACGCGTGGAATTCGGATTTCCTGTGCAAAACGACCGGTTTCCGCGACGGATATTGAGCGCCTGGTTGGGCAGGTTGAAGCCGAATTACAACGATTGGGAAAACCTGAGGTTTCATCCCGTGTAGTGGGCGATCTGGTCATAAAGGGTCTGAAGGAAATGGACCAGATTGCATATATACGCTATGCCATTGTTTACCTGCGTCTGGATGATTTACATTCCCTGCGCAATGAAATTGACCAACTGTTATTAGAATCTTAATATCTATTTTGTTCCTTTTTCACCGCCCTTGAGGTGGGGAATCGGAGTCTTTGGGTTCGATGTCTGTCTACTATCGGACCGACCATTTACCGGATTGTTGAGTTTACTATTAGAAGCAGAGGAGAAGAATATGGCAGCAGTACCGGCAATATCAAGAAAAGATCCGCTTCCTACCCCATCCATGCCGGATGATTTGGCCGTGGTGGAACTGACCGAGAACGCCCAGCAGGTGTTGGTGCGCAGGTATGTTCGCCGCGGCAATGATGGCCAGCCTGCTGAATCCGTGGAGGAAATGTTCTGGCGTGTGGCTTACCATATTGCCAGGGCTGAGGAAGCCTATCATAATGACGTAATCACGCTTGCACGGGAGTTTTATCTCCTATTGACTTCCAAGAAATTCTTCCCCAATTCCCCCACCTTTACCGGAGCTGGTACCCCTTTGGGACAATTGGCAGCATGTTTTGTGCTGCCCATTACCGATGATATGGGCCGTGACCCGGCGGGTATCTTTCAATCCTTGCGGGACGCTGCGCTTATTCAGCAGACCGGTGGTGGGAACGGTTTTTCTTTTTCACGCCTCCGGCCCAAGGGTTCACTGGTGAAGTCATCTGCCGGGCAGGCCACCGGTCCGGTGGGTTTCCTGCGCGTGTACGATCATGCCTTTGGTGAAATTGCCCAGGGTGGCACGCGCCGTGGAGCCAATATGGGTGTCCTGCGTGTGGATCACCCGGATATCGAGGAATTCATCAATTGCAAGATCAGCGAAAACGCGATCACCAATTTCAATATCTCGGTCGGTATCACAGATGCTTTTATGCAAGCCGTAAAGGACGATTCCAATTGGGATTTGCGTTTCCCGGATGTGACTGCACCGGAATACCGCGGCTTCAGCGGCACCCCGGAACAGGCTGAAGCAAGGGGAGTTCCACTCCGTACAATCCGGACCGTTCGTGCCCGTGAGCTTTTTCAGCAGATTGTCAACCAGGCCCACCATAATGGTGAACCGGGTGTGTTGTTTTTGGATGCGGCCAACCGTTCCAACCCTGTCCCGCACCTGTATCCTTTGGAAGCCACCAATCCTTGTGGAGAACAGTGGCTTGGACCGTATGAGAACTGCTGCCTGGGTTCCATCAACCTGGCAGAGTATTGCGGCCCGGATGGGACGGTCGCATGGGAAGACCTGCATGCGGGCGTGGAACTTTCGACACGATTTTTGGACAATGTCGTGGATGTCAACGCCTATGTTCCGGCAGTACCACAGTTGAGAGAAGCCGCGCAGAGAGCCAGGCGCATCGGGTTGGGCATCATGGGTCTGGCCGACCTAATGTATCATGTGGGCGTGCGCTACGGTTCGCCGGAAGGGCGGGAGTTTGGTGCCCAGGTGATGGAATTTGTACGCTTCCATGCCATGCGGACCAGTGTGACCCTGGCGCATGAACGCGGCGCCTTCCCGGCCATTATAGGAAGTATTTACGATCCGGTGAATTTGCGTTGGATGCCTCCGCAGCCTCTTGAACCTTACCAGCGCGATTGGGGCCGTCCGGCGGTGGATTGGAATGATGTCCTGGAGGGGATCAAGAAATTCGGCATTCGGAATGCCGCCCAGACCACTGTCGCGCCGACCGGGACCATCGCCACGGTGGCAGGCTGTGAAGGCTATGGCTGTGAGCCGGTCTTCGCTCTGGCCTATGTCCGGCATGTGAATGACCAGGGCAGGGATTTACAGTTGACCTATGCCAGCCCGCGTTTTGATCTGGCCCTGGAAAAGGCCGGTCTGGTCGGGGAGGCCCGCCAGGAGATCATCGAGCAGGTCATGCAGCATGGCACCTGCCAGGATATCTCTAAGCTGCCGGAATCGGTACGGAAAGTTTTTGTGGTGGCTGGTGATATTTCTGCCGAGGAACATGTCCGCATGCAGGCTGCCCTCCAGGCCTTTGTCGATAATTCATTGTCAAAGACGGTTAATTTTCCCGAAGGAGCAACCGTCGACGATGTGGCAGGCGCCTATATGTTGGCGTGGGAGTTGGGCTGCAAGGGTATCACCGTTTATGTCACCGGATCGCGCGAAAAAGTTGTGCTGGAGACCAAGGCCACCGCGCAGAAAAAACAACCACAGGTATCCGCCAGTAATACAGCCATTCCTTATTGGCCATCTGCTACCGGGGATGCTGCTCCGGCCAGTGTGGCAGAAGCGGAAATTGCCACACAATTGGCGGCCTGGCACGAAACCAAGAAACCCCGCCCGCGCACACTGGTTGGCAGCACGTACCGTGTCGATACACCTCTGGGCAAGGCTTTTATCACGGTCAATCAGAACGGTGGTGGGCATCCTTTCGAAGTCTTCATTAACACAGCCAAGGCCGGCTCGGAAACGGCTGCTATTTCAGAAGCGATCGGGCGGCTCATCTCGTACGTGCTGCGGCTGGCATCCCCCATCCCACCGCGCGAACGAATGGCCGAAGTGGTCCGCCAGCTCTCCGGCATTGGAGGCGGGCGTTCGCTGGGCTTTGGCCCCAATCGGGTCCGTTCTCTGCCGGATGGAGTAGGTCAGGTGCTGGATGAGTACCTCTCCGGTCAGACCACCCATCAATCAGAGCAGGTTGAAGAAAGATCGGCCGCTCCGTTGCATTCTGACCAAACCGTCCAGGACATGTTGACGGTGGAAGTTAATTCTGATTCTCAGTCATCTGCCTCGGCCCGCCAGATGGCTCTTAAGACCAGCGAACTTTGCCCGGAGTGTGGCGAAGCCAGCATGGTGAATGAGGAGGGCTGTCGGAAATGCTATACCTGCGGGTACAGCGAATGTTAGCTGGTAAGGAAATACAGTTCCGTTGACTGTTCGTTACAGGTTAGCCAAAAAAAGCAATAACGACCTCCAAGCGCCCGGCCGGGCGTTTGTGGTTTAATCTTGTCAATTTATCGGCGGAATGCTGAAGATTTGCAAGTTCTAATAATCACATGGCTGGCATACCGACGAATAATCAGGTCCTTCGCAAAACCGGGTGTACAATTAATCAGATTATCAAGGAGGAGCAATGCCCAAAAGACTGGTGGTTGTTGCTGGCAATATCGGGGCGGGAAAGACGTCCCTTACCGAGCGCATTGGCTCGCGCCTGGGCTGGCGGACCGACTTTGAATCCGTCGCCGATAATCCCTACCTCCCGGACTTTTACGCCGATATGCATGCCTGGTCGTTTCATCTGCAAATATTCTTCCTCGGCCATCGCGCTGACCAGTACCTGAATGCTGCCCAGGACTCGCGCCCGGCCATACTCGACCGGAGCATTTACGAAGATGCCTTTATCTTTTCAAGGGCTCTGCACCACATGGGCAATCTCTCCGAACGCGATTTCATTGCTTATCGGAAATTGTTTGATCTGGTGGTGAGCAGCCTGCCTCAACCGAACCTGCTGATTTACCTGAAATGTCCGGCTGGGATATTGATGGAGCGCATCCGCAAGCGGGCCCGCAATATGGAAACAGGCATCACCGCCGATTATTTGTCTTTGCTCGAATCCTTTTACGATGAGTGGCTGCTCTCTTTTGATCTGTGTCCCGTGCTCACCATCCATACCGACGATGTGGATTTCGTCCACCAACCCATGGCGCTGGAACTGGTGGTGCAGCGCATTCAGGAGAAGCTGGGCGGAAAGGAAGAGATCGACTTTACCCGGTCATGAAAGTTGGTATTGTCGCTGACCCACCCATGCCGGATTTGAGATCTGCCCCCAATAAGCTTGCCAAAACCAGCCTGATCCTGGGCGTTCTTGGCTGGTTTTTTTATCTCCTGCAGTGGTGTTTCGACCTGACAATCGGCCTGTTATTGGCTGCTGTGACGGGTGGGGCCAGCGCCATTTGTTCTTCGGTGCTGGATGTCCTGCCTTTTGCCTTCTGGCTGGTCGGAATTGTTTTTGGGCACGGTGCGCTCGCACAGATCCGGCAGACAGGCGCTCCAGGCCGTTCCGCTGCTGTCTGGGGTTTGATACTCGGGTATGTCGGTATTGTTTTCACCATTCTTATTATTATCGTTTTTATCCTTCTGGTTGCTGCAGGGATTGGAGCAGGGTTTCTCTATAAATTCATTCCTTCGTTACCCAGGTATTGATTTGTTTTATTAAGCTGTGTCCCTATGGCGCAAACCATCCTTTTTAAAAAAGTCCCTCTTCTGAGTGATCTGCCGCGCACGGAGTTGGATTATCTGGCAGAAACCCTCCATGTTGTGGATTTGGGACCGGGTGAGGTACTCTTTCGGGAAGGTGAACCGGGGGAAAGCCTTTTTATCATTCTGGAGGGGCACTTACAGGTGGTATTGGCCCTCGGCACGCCCGACGAAAGGCAGTTGGCGGTCTTTGGGCCGGGTGAGTTCATCGGCGAGATGAGCCTGCTGATTCCCGGCCGTGCCCGTACTGCCTCTGTCCGGGCGGTACAGGCCAGCCGCTTGTGGATGATGACCCATGCTGACTTTGACGGTTTGCTCAATCGTCAGCCGAAGTTGGCTTTTACCATTGTACAGACGCTCACCAGGCGTCTGGATACCACTACCATGCTTTCATTCCATGACCTCCAGGAAAAGAACCGCCAGTTGCAGCAGGCTTTCGATGAGCTCAAGGCTGCCCAGCTCCAAATCATCGAGAAGGAGCGCTTGGAACATGAGCTGCAGGTAGCCGCTGAAATTCAGGGAAGCATCCTGCCGCATGAACCCCCTGTTGTACCCGGGTACGCCTTTGGAACGTTGATGGTTCCAGCCCGCATGGTTGGCGGTGATTTTTATGATGTTTTTATCATGGAAGGCCGGCGTATCGGCCTGGTGGTGGGCGATGTTTCAGATAAAGGCATCCCATCCGCCATCTTCATGGCCCGCACGCATGCATTGATCATGGCGGAAGCCTCGCATGGCGGCACACCCGGGGAGATCCTGCGGCGGGTGAATGCCCATTTGATCAAGTTGGGGCAATCAGACCAGTTCGTCACGGTCCTGCTTGGCATCCTCGATTGTTCCGGCGGGACATTCAATTATGCGCGCGCCGGACACGAATTACCCTTGCTTTTGGATGCGGCTGGTACCGTCCGGACGGCTCCGCACACAACTGGTCAGGCAATTGGCTTGTTTGAAGATCTCTTGCTGGACGAGAATTCCATTTCCCTGCCGCAAGGTGGTACCCTGCTCGTGTACACGGATGGATTAACGGATTGCCGTGATCCGCAGGGGCAATCCTTCGGGCTTACGCGTCTCCAATCAACCCTGGCCGGCCTGGTGGGGCGGAGCGGCCAGCAGGTTTGTGATTCTCTCCGGACCACGCTAACAGATTACCAGGCTGGCTCTTCCCAGGATGATGATGTAACTTTGGTTGCCATCCATTCACGGAAAAACTAGGCATTTTCAATAAATTCAGGTGGAGTTCGACTCAAAATGCCGTACTTCTGCAATTTTCAGAAGGATTCTGTATCGATTCTGTCAAGGTTTAATTAGAATGTCCCCTTTATGCGACTGAATAGCAATGTCCCCCGCGGGGGACATTGCTATTCAGCTGGGAGGGTATGGGAAGGCCGATAGGCCCAGGGATGATTCGGAGCAGGTTTGTGAGCCTTACACAGGTTGAGAAGGGCGTGATCCACTTGCTTGGCAGTGACTACTTCCGCCTGGCGGGTCTGTTTGTGGAATATGGTGTAGTCCAGCGGATTGTTTTTGTAGAGGATGGCAACCTGGCCGAGGGCGTTCTGGCAGATGTTGACCTGCGCATTGTGCCAGGCGTAGGCGGGGCGATCGGTCTGGATCTGATAGACCACATTTTTGAACTGCACGGTGAGGTTTTTGGAGACGAGCCGGGTCTCCTGCCAGGTAAGGATCTGGTCAAGATTTTGGTGGGCTAGCACAGAGCGGTGGGCATCCAGGGAAGAGCGCGCCTGGACCGCAAAGCGGGCATTGAAGTCAGTGATGAACTCAGGCAAGTAAAGATTACCTTGCTGCATATTGTTAAGCCCCCGCAGGCGCATTTCCTTGACCAGGCGATCCTGTAAGGTCTGGTTGACGCGCTCGACCCGGCCTTTGGCCTGGGGCGTATTGGCACACAGGATCGGGATCTCCAGGCTTTGCATGGCTCGACCAAACTGGGTCAGGTTGTCTCCGTTCCCCGCATTGGGCATATTGACCCGAAAGATGCCGTGTTTATCGGTGTAGAGCCCGGCAGGCCGGCCATGGGCGTCCAAATACTGCCTCAGTAGACCGCAATAGCCATAAAAACTCTCCTCCGGCACGAACGACAAGGCTCCCAGCTGGCCCGTGGCATCATCGATCATGACCAGCAGCGTACAGCGCTCCGAGCGCCCTTCAAACCAGTCATGATCCGTCCCGTCCATTTGCACCAGTTCCCCCAAGCAAGCCCGGCGCTCCCGCAGCGGATGCTCTGCCTGCTTCCGGACTTTCTTCGCCTTCCAGGTCCCCTCCGCGATCATGATATTGCGGACGCTCCCCAAACACAACTTCAGCCCTTCCAGCTCCACTAACTTCTCGTGCGCCAGCGTTGGCCCAAAGTCAGCATAACGTCCTTTGAGCAGATCCAGCGCAGCCCGCACGGTCTCCCGCTCCAATTGATGGTGGCTTGCCTGCCCACGCTGCTTTGATACCAACCCGGCTGCACCTTCTCGCCGATAGGCTCGCAACAAACGCTTCACTTGCCGAACGCTCACTCCCAGGATCTCTGCCGCGGTTCTTTGTTTCATCCGCTTCTCTTGCAAACGCTCCATCACTTCCAAACGACTCAGTTCCTCTTGGCTCATGGTTAGTAAGTCCATTTCTATGTCCCTTTCACAGAGGGGACATTCTAACTTGTACGCAAAGGGGACATTACTATTAAACGCCAACAATTCTGTATCGATTCTTGACTTCGAGTCCCCGCTGTGCTAAAATGAGCCAGTTCCAATACTTGCGTATAGAAGTATCTCGTGACCAATCTACGCCATCCTCTACGGATTAATGTCGGTTTCCTGATCAGTGCACCGATCGGCACGAACCACGCTTTCGACTTCGATTACGAGACAATCCGCTTGGGGGATGACCTGACCCTGCGTGAGTTTGTTGGGACTTCCCGTTTTAGCCGCACCCCCCAGGGGTTGGTGCTGCAGAGCAATTTCCAGGCAGAAACGGATTTTGAGTGCGTCCGTTGCTTGGATCAATTTACGCAAGCCCTTAAATGGTCACTTACAGAATTATATGCTTTTGACCGTCGCAATATGACCGAATCTGGCTTGTTGGTGCCAGATGATGGACAGATCGACCTGGAACCTTTATTACGGGAGTATGCCTTGTTGGAATTCCCCATCAGCCCGGTTTGTAAACCGGATTGCAAGGGTCTGTGCCCGGTCTGTGGGGAGAATTTGAATAAGGCGGATTGTGGGCATCGCCCGGAAGTTGATAGCCCGTTCCTGGCATTAAAGGACCTGCTAAAGTAGGAAGCGCTCGAAAAGGAGGGTGATGGAGATGGCGCAAATCGATCAACCACATAATCGGGAAATCCTCAGCCTGCTCATGGAGAAAGCCGCCGTGCAGGGCTTTTTGACGACAGATGACCTGCAGGATGCCAATCCGGAAATCGGCCAGGATGCAGAACGCATGTCGTTCATCATGCTCGCATTGCATCATCGCGGCGTGGAAATATTGGATTCGGATTATGATCCGCTCTCTCAGGAAGGGCTTGCACCACTTGAGTTGAATTCCTGGATGGAGCCGGAAGCGAGTGATTGCACCAGCGACGATTCGGTTGGTATGTATCTCAAGGAAATGTCGCGTGTCCCGTTGCTGAAAGTGAATGAGGAATGGGAGATTGCTGTCCGGATCGAAACGGGACGTAAGGCCAGGACGGAGTTGGCCCGTTGCACGGGGCGCAAGCGCAGCCCGGAACGGCAGCGCCTGGAAGCCATGGTGCAGGATGGAATCCTGGCGCGCGAACAGATCATTAAAGCCAATACGCGCCTGGTGGTGAGCATTGCCAAGCGCTATATCGGCCGCGGTGTGGCTTTTCTGGATTTGATCCAGGAGGGTAATCTTGGCTTGATGAAGGCGGTGGAAAAATATGATGTGCATAAGGGTTTCCGCTTTTCCACCTATGCCACCTGGTGGATTCGTCAGACCATCACACGTGCCATCGCCGATCAGGCGCGTACCATCCGTCTTCCGGTGCATATCAACGACCGCATCCGGCAGATTTACAAGGCCAACCGTGACCTGGAACAGCACCTGGGGCGCGTGCCTTCGCCCGAGGAACTGGCAACCGAGTTGAAAATGGAACCCGAGAAAGTGCAGTATATTCTGCAGGTCTCCTGGTTGCCGCTCTCGTTGGAGAGCCCGGTTGGTGACGACGAAGATTCCGACCTGGGCATGTTTATCGAGGACGAACTCACCCCCACACCGGCGCAAAGCGCCTACCAGTCCATGCTCAAGGATAAGATCGAGGAAGTGCTGGGCACACTCACACCCCGGGAAGCGCGTGTCTTGAGCATGCGCTTTGGGCTGGAGACGGGCATCCCCTACACGCTGGAAGAAGTGGGTGAGAAGTTTGGTCTAACCCGGGAACGCATCCGCCAAATTGAAGGCAAGGCCCTGCGCCGCTTGCGTCACCCCCGAAGAGCAAGGCAGTTGAAGGAATACCTGTAGGGCAGGTTTGCCTTACATTGCCCGTGGAAAAACAATTTCGGAGACCACCTCATTTGGTGATCTCCGAATGTTTAATTGGTCCGCTTTGACTATAAGAAAGGTTTTTTTCCTTCCTTAGTGTCCCATTGTGCCCGCTTGTCCTGCGGTGCTCTTCCGCAGGATTGTGGTAGGATTCTTTCTTTGTTCCGCACGCCCCTCAGATCTCTATTTTCTCGCGCAACTTCCCGATGAATCTGCTCGATATCACCCCGCTCACGCTGGCCTTGTAAAGAAGTTCGATTAGCTGCTCTTCTGAAAGGGTCAGCGGCCCGGCCGAAATCCTCCCCTTCTTCCTGCCGGAGATCCGCAAATCCGCCTGCCCGGTCTCGTTAACGGGAAGCTTTTCGATCCTGGCCTCATGCTCAGCCAGGTTAATGGAAACGAACGGACTTATTATTTCCGGGGTGCTTTTAGTCATGGGAAATCCTTTAGAAGGTGTATTTTCGGAAAGTATAACACCTCTGGTCCGGTTCAACTCAAAGGGGCTGTCCTAAAAGGTGACAGCCCCTTTTTTCTATACCACAAAAGGGCAAAATACGCAGGATTTTTGGGACAGAGCTCTCGTAATCGCCTCTATTCTTACCACTTTCTCCCATTTTGGGCTGTCTCAAAAGGAAAATGATGACTTTTGGGACAGCCTCTTACCTGTCATGGAACGGGTTCATATGTCCATGAAGATATCTTGTAGGGCAGGCTTGCAGCCTGCCTGCGCTTACCCTGCCAGGGTGACCGAGTCCACGATCCCCACAATAACCGAGATAACGCAGGCGTCCGGGTTGTTGAGCACCTGGCGCGCCCCATTGCCCTCCCGGTTGACCAGCACGGTATCCCCAATGCCGGCGTGGGTGTTATCGAGTGCCAGGAAATCCTCGTCGGGTTTCTCGCCCTCCACTATCATCGGCTGCACCACCAGCAGGCGCCGGTTTTTATAATCCCGGTGGCTGACCGTCGTCACCACTGTTCCCACAACTTTTCCAATGATCATAACCTGCTCTTAGGTAAATAGATTCCGTCCGGGCTTTAGCGTATAAGCGAACTCCCCATCGGGGCGGACTTCTAGGTCGTCCACCACCCCGACCAACGCCAGATCCACCGGCACGAACTTGACCTCTGGCATGGCCAGGGCCGCCTCGCGCGAGCGCACCATCACGCACAGATCGCCCGGTCCGGCATCCACCACGTCCGCCGCCACCTGCAACGCGCCGACCGGCTCCAGTTCTTTGTTCAGCGGCTGGACGATCAACAGTTTCAGCCCTTCAGTTCCGGGGTATTTAAGCGTGCAGACCGCCGTACCTTTCACCCTTCCGAATAGCATCTGGCTACTTCGCTCCGGTGCTCTTGAGCACCCGCTCGATGATGACGTCCAGCAGGGCCGGGTCCACCTGCGTCCCCAGCCGGGCGTTCACCGCGCTGCGGATGCGGGCGGTCAGGTCAGCTTCCGATTTTTTTACCGCGGCAACCTGGACCGGCGCGGGCTTGCCCAGCTCGGAGATGTAAGGACGTACCGGGGCAGCCGGTGGTTCGACTGGCTTCTCCCGCAGCAGCTGCATCCCCAGCCGGTTGGCTTTCTCGTATGCCAGTTCTGTCAGAACGACATTATCGTTGACCTGCAGCGATAGGATGCCGCGCTTGAACATATCCTCTATATCACGTTCCGTATAGAACTCTTTCGGCATCACCTGCTCCTTTCCGGCGTGGCTCAAGCGCCTGGTTGACCTTCCAGGCTTTCCAACGCCCGGGTTGCCGCATCCCGTGCCGTCATGATCTCAGCTTCTGTCCCGGAGAGCCACATCCGCCCGAAGCGTCCAACCGAGGAAACATGGATCAACTTGATGCTGGCGGTTTTCTCGGCTTCGTTGCAGGCAATATTAATATATGCCGCCGGGGCGCATTCCAATACCAGCATGGTCTCGCCCGCCACCAGCATAGAACCGCGCCGGAAGCGGTTGAGCAATTGCGCCTGGTAGGGGTCGACGCGTGTGATCACCTGGGTGGAAACCACTTGGGGTTTGATCCGGTCTGCCACACGTAATCCCAGGCGGTCCAGTACGACATTGCCAGCTTCGATGACAGCCGCCTGGTTGGATGAGTGTACCTCGAACATTCCGAACTCGCGTTCCACGATCTGCGCTCCTGGGCGGGCTTCGGTGGCTTTGACGGCAATGTCCACCACCCGGAAGACTTCATTGCCCGGCGACATCTCCACGTATAGGGCCGCCATGCCTTCGGTTGGCAGGTCACCCTGGGTCACCGTTCCCACGAAGGATGCAAACTGTGGCTGCATCCGGTCCAGATAGCAGTAGCAGCGCAGGGAAAATGTATCTGACATGTTTTTCTCCTTGTTCCTGCCCCCCGGCTGGGCAAGCTGGCCTTCAAGCTACGCAGGCACAGGCGCGCAGAAGGATTGCTTCCACCCGGGTCAGGTGTTCATCCTGGCTTTCTTAATTCCCTCTGAGGCGATTGCAGAGCCTCAGAGGACCATCCATCCCATTTATTTGGGTTTTGCTTCGGCAGTGCGTCCACCGATGCTGCCCTTGCTGGCTTTGGGCAGGATCATTTCCACGTCCGAATGGGGCCTGGGGATGACGTGGACCGACACCAATTCACCCACGCGCTTTGCCGCAGCCGCGCCGGCATCCGTGGCGGCTTTTACCGCGCCCACGTCGCCGCGCACCATCACGGTCACGTATCCGCCGCCCACGTACTCCGATCCGAGCAGCACCACATTTGCGGCCTTTACCATCGCGTCTGCGGCTTCCACCGCGCCGACCAGGCCTTTTGTCTCGACCATGCCGAGAGCGATCAAAGAGGGATCCAAAGCCATTTTATTCCTTCCTTTCCGTTTATCATTTCTTATTATTATTTCGTAGTGACGACTTTAGTCGTTGGGTGACTTAATTCGCCGCTACGGTTTCACCAGTTACTTGCTTGCCAGAATTTCATTCACAACCTGCCGGACCAGCTGCTCAATCTTCTCTGGTGTGGGCCCGGTCGAATTTTCACCGGGCAAAAATGCAGCTGCCGGGGGTGGCATCGTTTCGTAAGCCAGGCGCTTGATATTGATCAGGTGATACGCCGTGATATTGTCGCCGGTGATGGCGCCTCCCACACCACCCGGGCCAAGCGTCAGCGATGGCATCACGCCGGTCGTCAGACCGATTGCTCCCAGCGTACCCATCGTATTCACCAGGATGCGGAAGACTGGTTTCTCCAACCCAAAAGCCATGATCACTTTTTCATCATTGGCATGAATGATCTGGGTATGACCCATTCCGCCTGCTTGGATGACCGCGATGGAGGTATCGCAGCCCTGCTCCCAGCCGTTCGCCACATACCAGCCCAGCACGGTGGTCATCTTTTCATGCGAGAGCGGTTCCTCCCGCCCGACGTTTATCAACGGGGTTACCAGGATGCGGGTACCGGCCGGTATGCTGAAACCTGCCATGCCTGCCACATATTCGGCCGGTTTGCCCACCACGGCAGTATTGGGGCTCCCATCCGGGTTGAAGACGATCCTGCGCAGCGCCTCGGTCTGGTGCAGGTCGGTGAAGAATGCGCCTTCGGTCTGCATCAGTTCCTTCAACCTGTCCGCGATCGGCAGGTCGGCTACCACGGCCTGTTCGGTGGCGCAGATGGTGGAATAATCGAACGCCTTCGAAGCAACAATGTAGCGGGCTGCCTTCTCCAGGTCTGCCGACTGGTCGACGTACACGGGCACATTACCGGGACCAACACCGTACGCCGGCTTCCCGGTGGAATGGGCCGCCCGCACCATGGCAGTCCCGCCGGTCGCCAGGATGATGGCGGTTTTGGCATGCGTCATCAGCTCCTGCGTCCCTGGCAGAGAGACCTGTTGGAGACAGCTAATCAGTCCTTTTGGGGCTCCTGCATTTTCAGCGGCCTGCGCCATGCAATGGGCGGCTTCGTTGATGCAGCGTGCAGCCGCGGGGTGGGGGGAAATGACAATGGCATTGCGGGCTTTGACCGAAATCAGGGTTTTGAAAAAGGTCGTTGAAGTTGGGTTGGTGGATGGCACCAGCGCCGCAACCACACCCATCGGCCAGGCAATTTCATATAACCGGTGGGCGGCATCCTGCCTGATCACGCCAACCGTTTTCACATCCCGGATGGATTCCCAGACCGTGCGTGAGCCAAACTCATTCTTGAGTTTTTTGTGCAGGGCCACACCGAAACCGGTCTCCGCAAGGGCCATGCGTCCCAGCCGCTCCGCAGCCTGCCAGCCCGCCTCGGCCATGGCCGCGCAAACCCGGTCGACCTGTTCTTGGGAGGCCCGGCTCCATTCCAGCCAGGCCGCGTGTGCGGCCAACACCAGTTCCCGGGCTTCCTGTATGGACGCAAGATCCTTATCCATTTTGACTATCCTTGATTTCTACCTTCAATCCACTTCAAATTCATCTGTTTTTATCCGTGGTATAAAAACCTATGATTTGCGGAAAACCACTTTGCCTTCCACTTCCAGCGAATCAATCACCGCCATGATGACCGCGTCCACCGGGGTATCCTTGGTGATATTTGTCTGACGGGCGGATGACCCGGCGCAGGTCAGCACCAGGTCACCAATGCCCGCGTCAACCGTATCCACGGCCACATAGGGTTTCCCGGCCGGGCTGCCCGTCTCATCTGTCTGGCGCAGGATGAGCAGTTTGCGGCCGGTCAGTTTTTCGTCCTTGACCGTCGAGACGGTGGTTCCGATTACTTTGGCGAGTAACATTTCTATCTCCTGCGTGTCATTGCGACATCGTCCCCGTACTTTGGGGGCTTCAGCAAGCGAAGCAATCTCTTAGTATGCCGGAGCATTCTTTCCTCAGGCTTCATATTTCTCTAATAACTTTTCGCAGGTGCTGCCGCGGCGGGTACGGCTTCCTTGGCAGGGCCCTGGATTATTTTCACGCCGGCGCTCGCTCCGATGCGGGTAGCTCCGGCTCTTAACATGCTTTCAGCGTCCTCGTATGTACGCACTCCGCCGGCGGCCTTTACGCCCATCTCCGGGCCAACCGTTTTGCGCATGAGCGCAACGTCATGGACCGTTGCTCCACCGCTGGCGAAGCCGGTGGAAGTTTTAACAAAATCCGCCTCGGCTTCTTTTGATAGCAGGCAGGCAATCGTCTTTTCTTCATCGGTAAGTAAGACCGCCTCGATGATGACCTTGACAATGGCTCCTCCTGCATGCGCGGTCGCGACCACACCGCGGATGTCTTTAGCCACCAGTTCCAGGTCACGTGCTTTAAGGGCGCCAATATTGATGACCATGTCGATCTCGCTGGCTCCCTGTTTGAGGGCAGTCTGGGTTTCGAAGGCTTTCACCTCCGGAGCGGTCGCCCCGAGCGGGAAACCGATCACAGTGCAGACCTTCACCTGCGAGCCCTTTAGCAATTGGGCACACAGCTCCACCCAGGTTGGGTTGATGCATACCGACGCAAACCCATATTTGCGTGCTTCATAGCATAATTGGGCGATCTGGTCTTGTGTAGCATCCGGTTTTAGCAAGGTATGGTCGATTGTTTTGGCCAGGTCGATGTTGCCTGGGATCACCCCCAGTGTGGAAGACAACCGGTCCGCGCCCGCGCTGACTACATTACCGGCCCGGTCGAAGCAGGTGCGCACACACAGCGCGTCGCTGCAGTTGAATTTGCATTGGGTGCCTTCCGGAGACTGCTGCAATTCCTTGTGTTCCAGCATGGCTGCCAGCACTTCATGGGTGATTATCTCCACCAATTGTTCGACTACTTTTGGATCTGTCTTCAGGTCTGTCAGCATATCTTGCCTCTATTTCAGGTATTGCTTTTCAACCGCGCTGATTTTGTCGATCCGTGCGGTATGCCGCCCGCCGCCGAACTCCGTCGACAGCCAGGTTTTAACGATCTGTTTGGCTAGGTTGATGCCGATCATCCCCGCTCCCAAAGTCAAAACATTGGTATCGTTATGCTCACGGCTGTTTATGGCGGAAGAAATATCGTAAGCCATCCCCGCCCGGATACCCGGTACCTTGTTTGCAACAATGCAGCTGCCAATCCCGGCGCCATCGATCATGATCCCCCGCCAGGCCTTGCCAACGCTGACCAGACGGGCCACTTCATGCGCGAAATCCGGATAATCCACACTGCCTTTATTGTATGCGCCCGTATCCCTCACTTCGTAGCCAAGTTCATTCAGAGTGGTTCTTAGGACTTCCTTCAATTCGAATCCCCCATGATCTGCCCCGATTGCGACCACTTTTCGGTCCATCATCGGAGCTGATTTTTCCGCAGGTTTCACCGGCGGCAGGGGGGCAGGCGTGGCGGCTGGTGCCGGTTGGGCAGACCCCGTTACCTGCTTCAACACTCGCTGCACGATTTGATGTATTTCTGCATCATCATATGTGTTCATGCCGGAATCATCTCATTCCAATCAACTGGTAGTGACCACACTACCATTATACTCCCATCTTAGCACGAGCCGACCCAAAAGTCAAGCGAATCCGCCTCCCTCAACTTTCCCCTGTTTCTGCTTCCCCACGCACGAAACCTAAAAATTACTCTATCTTCTTAATAAAAGTCTTTTATTCGCCTATTTATCCCCACCTCATTTCCGATCATCCCATGTCTTCTTCATCGTTCCTCATCGTTTTCACATTCTCGCCGCACGCATCAGTATTCCTGCTTCTTAGCGTTCTTTGGTTAAGAATCCTTTTCAAAACATAATTCATAATTCAAAATTAAAATGAAATATGCTCACCTTGGCATTAAATAGCCCAGGCCATTCTCTTTGGTTCATGATAAGATTTTTAACGGGTCAACTTGGCAATATAACGATATCGATCCCCCCGGTACAATATCTTTACAAATTCGATCACCCGCCGCGCCTGTGAATAAGTGGTCCGCTCACTCAGCAGCAGTGGACTGCCGGGCGAGATTTCCAGCAGGGCAGCCTCGCGCGGGGTGGCCAGGGTCACCTCCAGGGTTTCATCGGCTTCCGTAGGGATGAGATGGAATTTTTCCTGCAGCATTTTATAAATGGATCCATACTCTTCCAATTCTGACCGGGTGATCGTCTGCCCCTCTGGAAGCAAATAATAGGAAGTTTGCAACCCCATGGGCAATTCATCCCCCAAACGGAGTCGCTCGATACACAGCACCCTTTCCACAGTTGCAGGTAATTCCAAATGTGCGCGCACCTGCTCGGAGGGATGGACGTAGCCAATTTCCAGGATCTTTTGCCCCGGGACAAGCCCCCTTTGTTTCATATCCTCACTGAAGCTGGTGAGCTCTGAAATGCCCTTTTGCAGTTTTTGCGGTGAAACAAAGGTTCCGCGTCCGTGGCTGCGATAGAGAAAACCCTGACGGATTAAAAGATCGATTGCCTGTCGTATCGTCGTCCGGCTGACAGAATACAGGCCTTCCAATTGGCGCTCGGAAGGTATGGGTTGGTGGGCCGCGAACTTACCCGTTGAGATGCTCTCACGAAGGATGTTAGCTAGTTGGTAATAACGCGGTAAACCATCATCGGGGTCGATCATCTCTGGCATACATTTCCTTTTCGCGGGAATTCCCGGGAGATGGGATGTTACCCACTAGGATTATCGTTTTATTCTTAATGGCTGTCAAGGCAATTTATTAATTCTGGTTTTGATGATTTCAATCGTATGTGCCTGTCAGTCAGTTGAGCCTGGAATGTAACATAAAAAGGCAAAAATGGTGGACCATGATCAGGCCAGAGGGCCTGATTTGGAAGAAAAGCTTGATGCAACGGTGATATTAATAAACGCTAACACTGCAATTGGAGTAAAATATATTATTAAATATCAATAATCCATTTGATTAGATGGGATATTAATTATCATCCGGAGTTTTGTCTTGCCTCAAAAAAAGAAACCCGCAATTGAGACGATAAAATCTTCTCCTTCTTCGTTTCGGAAAGGGAAGAAGGAATCGCGTCTACCTGCCCAGGCAAGCGCGCTCATAGTCGAGCACAAACTGGATGGAGATACGAAGGATGGTGCCGAACAACGCTATCGTGAATTGACGGAGTTTCTACCAATATCGGTGTTCGAAATTGATACTGCCGGTAACCTTATTTCCTTCAATAAATCCACACTACAAACATTTAGATATTCCCAGGAGGATTTCGAACAGGGAATTAAGGTGGATCGATTCTTTCCTCCCGAAGAATTGATAAGAGCGAAAAAGAATTTACGGAAGGTAATTCAGGGGGTTTCAGTCCGTGGCCAGCAATATGTCTTGCTTCGGGAAAATGGCAGCTTATTCACCGGATCGATCTATGCCTCTCCATTATATAAAGGAAAGAAAATCATTGGAGTGAGAGCCGCCGTCATCGATGTCACTGAATACAGCCAGACGCAAACGCTACAGGAAGCGGTATACCGTATTGCCGCAGCAACTGAAACGACTCTCTCCCTGGACGAACTCTATCCCCAAATCCACCAGATCATTTCGTCGGTGATGCCGGCGGAAAATTTCTATATAACGCTATATGATGAAGTTCAAAACATGCTGCGGTTTTCCTATTTCAAGGATGCCGAGGATGAGCCATTTATTGGGGGGATCCAGCCGGGGAAGGGGTTGACCGCCTATGTTTTGAGGACTGGAAAATCCCTATTATGCACCCAAGCGGTGCATGACGAATTGGAACGACGGGGTGAAGTGAAGTTGTTGGGCGTCCCATCGGCCATCTGGCTGGGGGTGCCGCTGATAGTTGAAGGGAAAACAATCGGTGCGATGGTGGTGCAGCACTATACCGATCCAAAGGCGTACGGTGAACGCGAGAAGCACATGCTGGAATTCGTCTCGACCCAGGTGGCCATTGCGATCAATCGCAAGCGGGCAGAAGATGCTTTGCGTCAATCGGAAGCGGAACTCCGCGCCCTGTTCGCATCCATGCATGATCTGGTGCTGGTGATAGACAAGGATGGAGTTTATCGCAAGGTTGCTCCCACCAATCCTGAACTCCTGGACAAGTCGCCGGAGGAACTGCTCGGGAAAACTTTACGGGATGTTTTCCAACCGGAGCAGGTTGAAACTTTTATCGCAACAATTAACCAGGTATTGGATACAAAAAAATCGCAACAGATCGAATATGATCTATTGATCGACGTTAGGAAGGTATGGTTCGCGACCTCCATTTCACCAATGACGGAAGACAGCACGCTCTGGGTGGCACATGATATTACCGAGCGAAAGCGCTTTGAAATGGTCCAGAATGCGCTTTACAGGATCTCCCAAACGGCCATAACCAGCGAAGGGATGGATGCGCTCTACCATTCCATACACTCAATCCTTGGTGAATTGATTCCAGCGGAAAATTTCTTTATTGCTTTGATTGAACAGGCAACCGGACAGATCAGTTTTCCTTATTATGTTGACCAATTCGACGAACCGCCGGTTGGAATGACGCCACAGCAAGGCTTAACCGGATATATCATCCGCACCGGAGTTCCCTTGATGGTTACCCGTGAGGATATTGAACGGCTTGATCAGCAAGGCCAGGTGGAGCGAGTGGGAACCACGAGTATGCACTGGATGGGTGCGCCCCTAAAAGTGGAAGGGGCCATGATCGGTGTCATGGCGGTGCAGATTTATAAGCCGGGAATCCATTATGGACAGGAAGATTTGAACCTGCTGGAATTTGTTTCCAGCCAGGTGGCTCTGGCAATCGAACGCAAGCGCATGGATGAGGAGATTCGCAGTCTATCATTGACCGATGATTTGACCGGACTTTATAACCGGCGCGGCTTCACCCTCCTGGCCGAACAGGAGGTCAAGCTGGCGCACCGAATCAATAGATCGATGTTGCTATTTTTCTGCGATGTAGACTCCCTGAAAGGGATCAACGATACGCATGGGCATGCCCAGGGAGATCAGGCATTGAAGGAAGTATCAACCATCCTGAAGGAAACCTTTCGAGATGCAGATATACTGGCCCGTTTGGGCGGGGATGAGTTTGTTGTTCTGGCTGTGGATGCCTTACTGGAAAGCGCTGAGACGATGACAGGCCGTATCCAGGCCGCCCTAATGAAAGGCAACCGAGAAGGCCAACGACCCTATCAGCTTAATCTCAGCACGGGGGTTGCTCGTTGCGATCCCGAAGTACCGTGTTCGGTAAATGATTTGATAATCCAGGCGGATCGTCTGATGTACAACCAGAAACAAGCCAGAAAGGGCAAGCAGTAGTTCCCTTTTTTGATTCCAAACAAGCAAAGGATATTTCACCGGGGAGGCAACCTCGTGTGTTTGTTTTTGGGTTTGCTCCGGTTGGTTGACTGATGGGTCGTATCTACTGGTTGATATGTTCCTAATTCCTTTGCACTGAATACATTTTTAGATACAAACCCTCCTCCAAATAAATCAATTTGTCATGCATTCCCAGATTGCGAATAGATTTTTTCTTGCACAACGATCTGATCAGCATTGCTGACGATTGAAAACCGGTCGGCAATAATAATTGTTGAGCAGGCCTTCTTTAATCGCTCAAGCGCCGGCTGGATTAGCAATCCGGTTCCGGGATCCACCGGGGAAGTGACCTCAGCGAGTATCATAATGGGTGCCTCTTTCAGGATTGCCCGGGCGATGGAGAAAGGCTGCTGCTGTTCGCTGGAGAGTTTTTCCCCGCGCTTGCCGATTAGCGTCCTGTACGCCTCGGCAAGTTCCTTGATTAACTCAACTTAGCGTATTGGCAGCAGCCCACGCTGTCACCAGCTCGGCGTATCCTGCCTGTGGGTGGATTAACAAACCAAACGATTGATCCCGTTCATTATTGAAATCCAATGGAATGGAGGAGAATTCCCAGAAAGAAGGTAACACGCCTCAGTTTATTAAAAAAACATAATAGGATTGACAATTACCTGATTCCGGGCTATTATTACGTATAATGATATATCGTATTACGTTGCAACGGGAGATGGTATAGATGGAGATTTCTGATTTTGGCCGTTTTTCTGACCCCGCTTTGTTGATCCTTGCCAGCCTGGCAGGTGGAGAAAAACATGGATATGCCATGGTGGAAGACATCGAAACGATGAGCGGCGTCCACCTGGGACCAGGAACATTATATGGGGCGCTATCCCGCCTTGAGCAATCGGGGCTGATCCTGGCCTTGCCGGCTGACGACCGCCGGCGTCCCTACCGGCTGACTGCCCGGGGAAGCACCTGCTTGCGCCAATACCTGAGTAGCATGGAGAATTTCGTCTCGCAGGGCTTCAAGAGGCTGGAAGCTTGAGGATGGAAAAAGTCAGACCCTGGCTGACGAACCTGTACCCGCGCGCCTGGAGGGACAGGTATGCAGCTGAATTCGAGGTATTACTCGAACAATGCCTGCACTCGCCATTGGACGTTGTGGACGTATTTCTGGGTGCCGTGGACGCGCATCTACAAATCCTTAACGGAGAAAATCTTAGCTGGAGAATGCTGAATATGGTCAACAAGCTTCGCACCACCGTTTTGATCGTGTTTACCTCTTTCATTGGCTTTATCATCGCCGGATTCTGCCTGGTGGGATTGGCGGATGATAGCCCCATGATCCCCCTGATGAAGACAAATACTGCCCTGGCGGTTTCCTGGAGGGTAATCCAGCTTGGCTCGGTTGTGGCGCTGCTGGCTGTTATGGTCGGAGGTCTGCCTCTGGCTCTGACCGTTCTCCGGCATGCATTATCGGGGGACCGGCGCGGCCTGGGCCTGCTGCTGGTACCGGTTTTTTCCTTCCTGGTGATACTGCTCTATTTAGGGCTTATTTTCCTGGTTGGATCAGGCAGAATCCAGATCCCGGGTGTTCTCCCGATAGTGCAGCCGGGATACTTCCCACCAGGTAACAGACTTATGATGGAAGGCCTGATGCTTGTGTTCATCCTGGGGGCTGCCGCCAGCACAGTGGTGGTCTGGAAAGTCATATCCCGCACGGACAGTGAACAGGAGACCTTCCGTGCGATTGGCCGCAACCTGACCGTGAAGATTTACCGGTTTGCATTCTTGCCGGCGGTAATTGCCTCGCTCAGCATGCTGGTGATGCTGGTTGCAACGGCGGCTTGGGGCTGGCTGTCCTTTTCGGCCCTGCCGCAAGTATTCGCCGGGAACTTTGGGCCGTGGGGCACCAGCACACAGGAATGGTATTTCGGAATCGTTGCGCTGATGGTCGTCTGCACACTGGCGGCGTTCTTTGGATTAAAGCGCGGTCGCCCCACCGAAAGAGAGTAACAAAATCCTTCAGCACGTTCCCGCGGGAGGGCGCCGCGGGACAGGCAGTCACACATGTGCCTTCGGAACTGTGCAGGCTAAGGATTGGAAGAAAACCTTTGTGCATACAGTGCCGTGTGCTTGCTCCGCCTGCGCGAGCCTGTCCTGCATGCACTTTGACACTGGCACATGTGGACTGACAAACCAGGATACCACACCTATACCTGGGGGACAGGCGCAGACAGGCACACGTGTGGTGAATATTTTTCCCGTTTTTGGGTGTCCGCGCGACCCGTTTGCCGAAACAACCGAAAACGAAAACCATTTAACTCCCACCGTTTGGCAGTAAAACTTGTCAGCGCGCTATAGATGGATTTTTCTAGCATATTTGAATGAATTGATCCTCCGGGATCGGGGCAAAAAATGAAATTCTTGTGTTGTTTTTGGCCGTTATTTCCGAAAATTTGAGGTGCCGGGATGAAGAGGGAAGGAGGTGGATAGTTGCCTTGACATCCGTCCCTGCCTCAGGTAGAATACCCCACGCCCATAAACGGGCCTGTAGCGCAGTTGGGAGCGCGCCTCAATCGCACTGAGGAGGTCGAGAGTTCGAATCTCTCCAGGTCCACCAGGATTGTTGGGATTGTAGATTGATGATTGAAGATCGGTGAGTGGGCGTACGCATCTATAATCTAAAATCAACAGTCCACAATCAAAAAGCAAGGACGGGCCCATAGCGCAGTTGGGAGCGCGTCTCAATGGCATTGAGAAGGTCGAGAGTTCGAAATCTCTCTGGGTCCACTGAAACCTTTAGCGATTAGGTCGCGGTGTGAAGCTGAGGCTGGTCGCAAAGCGACAAAAGTCGCAGCTACAATTTAGAAGTCAGGACAGGAGTAGTAGGTCATCCCGCCAGCGAGTTGGGAGAGCGAGTTGGGAGCCCAACATGGCACCAGCGAGAGTGCCCGATCCTTAACCGGAATTGAAGACTGAACTCGCCTGCCGCCCCAAGCTTGCCTGAGGCGAGCGCAAGGCAGACTGCGCTGGTGAACCGCCAGTAGTCAGCGCCGGGAACGCCCGTTAGCGCGCAAAGAGAGATGCAGGTCTGATCGGCAGAAGCCTGATAGTCCAAAAGTCTTGAGACTATTCGACCAAACGACCGGTGATGATTAGACTGCATAATCCGGGTGGTACCGCGGAGGCAACCCTTCGTCCCTGAGTGGATGAAGGGATTTTTGTTAACACCAAGGAAAAAGAATGAAAGAAAACTATAACCCCCAGGAATTTGAACCGAAATGGCAGTCCAAATGGGAAGCCGATGGCCTGTACCATGCGGATATCGATCCGAAGAAACCCAAATATTACACGCTGACCATGCTGCCATATCCATCCGGCGACCTGCACATCGGTCACTGGTATGCCATGACGCCGGCGGACGCGCGCGCCCGCTTCATGCGGATGAAGGGCTACAACGTGCTGTTCCCAATGGGTTTCGACGCCTTCGGACTGCCTGCGGAAAACGCCGCGATCAAGCATGGAATCCATCCAAAAGTGTGGACGTACACGAATATCGAGAAAATGCGCAAGCAAATGCACTCGATGGGGGCCATGTTCGACTGGCGGCGGGAGGCGGTTTCGGCCGACCCGGAATATTACAAATGGACACAGTGGTTCTTTATCCAACTGTACAAACACGGGCTGGCGTACCGCAAAATGTCGCCGGTGGACTTTTGCCCGCACTGCAACACCACCCTGGCGCGCGAGCAGGTGTGGGGGGAGGACCGGCACTGCGAGCGCTGCGGCACGCCGGTGATCAAGAAGGACCTGGAACAGTGGTTCTTTCGAATCACCAAATACGCAGATGAACTGCTGAGATACGAAGGGATGGACTGGCCGGAGCGGGTGCGGACCCTACAGACGAACTGGATCGGCAGGAGTGAGGGAGCGTCGGTGGTCTTCCGAACCGAGCAAGGCGATCCCATCGAAGTCTTCACCACGCGTCCCGACACGCTGTGGGGGGTGACTTTCATGGTGCTCTCCCCGGAGCATCCGCTGGTGGATAAGCTGACCACGCCCAGCCAAACGAAGGCCGTGCAAGTTTACCAGAAACAGGCGGCCCGACAATCGGACATCGAGCGGGAGGCGGTGGACAAGGAAAAGACGGGAGTATTTACCGGCGCGTATGCCACCAACCCGGTCAACGGGGCCAGGATCCCGGTCTGGATCGCGGATTACGTGCTGATGACTTACGGGACGGGCGCCATCATGGCGGTGCCAGCGCACGACGAGCGCGATTTCGCATTTGCGCGCAAGTTCGGTCTGCAGATCATCCCCGTCATCCAGCCGGAGGAACAGCCCGAATTGAATGGGGAAAACATGGAAGCGGCCTACGCGGGCGGCGGGCATATGATCAACTCGGCGCAGTTCAATGGTACGAAGGTAAACGAAGAAAAAGGCCGCAAGAATCCCGGTATAAAGGCAGTCACGGACTGGCTGAGGGAGAAGGGAATCGGAAATGAAGCCGTGACCTATAAACTGCGGGACTGGCTGATCTCACGCCAGCGTTACTGGGGCGCGCCAATCCCGATGATCTGGTGCGAGAAGGACGGCTGGAACCCGGTGCAGGACGAGAACTTGCCAGTGCTGCTGCCGGAGGACGTGGAGTGGAAACCGACCGGCGAAAGCCCGCTGAAACTGCACCCGACCTGGAAGCAGGCAAGATGTCCAGCGTGCGGCGAAGAAGCGGTGCGGGAGACGGATACAATGGACACCTTTATGTGTTCATCGTGGTACCACCTGCGATATTTGTCACCGCACTATGATAAAGGCCCGTTCGACCCGGCCGAATACAATTACTGGATGCCGGTGGACACCTACACCGGGGGAATCGAGCACGCCACCATGCACCTGATGTACACGCGCTTCTTCCACAAGGCGCTGCGGGATATTCAGATCACCGAAGGCCCGGAGCCAATGGTACAACTGCGCAACCAGGGCATGGTGCTGGGGGAGGATCACGAAAAAATGTCGAAGAGCCGCGGCAACGTGACCGCACCGGACGACCTGGTTCAACGCTACGGCGCGGACGCGGTGCGCTCGTACCTGATCTTCTTCGCCAAATGGGACATGGGGGCGCCGTGGAGCCGGACCGGCATCGAAGGCACGTACCGCTGGCTGAAGCGGGTCTGGGCGCTGGTGACGGAAAATGCTGAAGTCAAGCCGTCTTCCCGGACACCACTGGGATTCTTTTCCGCAGAAACCCCTGACGAGGAGATTGCCGACAGCCTGCTGGATCGTCAAGAGGCCAGCCAGAATGCCAGGAAAAATCTGCGCCGCAAAGTCCACCAGACGCTGCGGCAGGTGACGCACGACTTCGAGCAGTTCGAGTTCAATACGATCGTTTCGGGCCTGATGGAACTGCTGAACGATATGTACCGGGCGATGGAAGCCGGGGTTGTTGGAACGAGCGAATGGAGAGAGGCGGTGGAGTTGTACCTGCTGATGCTGGCGCCGGTCTGCCCGCACATCGCCGAAGAACTGTGGCAGGTGCTTGGCAAACCGTATTCCATCCACACGCAGGCCTGGCCCAAGGTGGACGAAGCGGCCACGCGGGAAGACGAGATGACCATACCCGTTCAGATCAACGGCAAGCTGCGCGAGCGGTTGGTTTTTCCGGCGGATGCCAGCGAAGAAACGATCAAGGCGGCGGCCCTGGCGAGTGAGATGGTGCGGAAATACTTGGAGGGGCGGGAGCCGAAGAAGGTTATCGTGGTGGGGAAGAAACTGGTGAGTATTGTGGTGGAGGAGGCAGGGGATGAGGGATGAGGGAATAGGGGTTAGGAAAAGCGGATAGAGAAAAGAGATTAGAGAATAGAGAACGGAGAACGGTATCAAAGCAATCGTCCCTGAAAAGCCTTTAACCTTCAGGGACTTTTATTTCCCATAGAATTATCAAATAAAAGGCAATTTGTTTAGTTAAAAAGGGACACTATTTAATTTGACCCGAATATAATGCCAATTTACAGAAAAGTATTAGTACACGGTGAAATTGCGAAAGTGAATGACGTCCGCCCATGGAATTTTCGGATCTTGAACAAAGGATTGTCCGGTAAATGGACTACCCCCTCACCGATGACTATTACATTAAGGAATCCCTGCTCAACTCGGGATAACCCAATTCCGGGATAGAAATGATTCCTGATCTTATAACGATTTAAGTCAGTTCGGTGATGGTAAATCTAGACCGAGGGGTGCCAGCGGGTCTGTGCTCGAAGAGACATAAACTTGGCGTGTCTACCATTGGCTGGCATGATGCTGGCTTGATGAATGAAGATACCCACGGGAGATACATGGCATCTAATTATAATTTTCTATGAAACCAGAGCAACTCCTGGTAGAGAGTTGTCACCGATGACAAATCCAGCCACCCGGTGAAGATGGGAGTCTTTGACTATCCAGATCACTTTGTGCTGGGCGCTTCCACGCTGCCGGCCGGGCCGCTGGTGCCGGTGGCAGAATCGCTGGTGATCTTAAAGGAGCACGGGACGATGGTACCGGGTACCGAGTTGGGGTCGAGGAAACTCATATCGATGGTTAAATTGACGTCCAATTCCATCTGACCATCGGAGAGCAGCCAGGTCACGTTCTTTGGAACTGCGAGGGAGGCGCTTTGAACCGGGCTTTCCTCCCCGACATACTCCAGCTTGTGGAAGGTATAGGTCCCGTCGATAGTGCCCCAGGCTTTGCCGCTGCAGCCATTCAGGAGAAGGAGGCAAAGGGCAAGCATGGCCAGGGAGAGGGCGGACAAGCGCAGTCCCACCCGCCTGCGTTTGCGGTAACGCAAGCCTAACACGGCGCCCAGACCGGGCAGAATGAAGAGCGCCAAACCCCAGTGAGGTGAGGCGTGTGTTTGCGAGGAGATGAAATGGTTTTCCCCCAGCCAGCGGGAGAAAAGGTCCGTGGTGCTGGAAGGTTGCGGGATATTATAGGAATAATGCAAAACGACCCGATCCTTCTGGACCGACACGGTGGCGCTGACCGCGGCCGGTTGGAAATCGGCGGGGTTATCCGGAACCCAGGTGAGGTCGATATCCTCCGAAGTGCCTGAATTCTGGTTGAAGTTGCCCTTGCCGCTGATCAGCTGCAAGAAGACATCCTGGCTGGTCTGCGAGGCATAATTCGAACCCAGCGTTTGAGTTCCGCAGTTCTCATCCGTGACCTGGGGGCTGAGAAACTGCCCGGTCCATGCGCCCGACAGGTTGACCAGGGACATGACCGCATTGAAGGTCAGATCCCCGTCAGGAGCGACAGCCACGATACGCGCCTGACCCGTGCCGAGGGCGCTCGAGATGGCCCCAAGCTTCAGGCCGGTCCCGGCGGGATAAAACACAGGATCGTTGTTATCCTCTTTCATCCAGAAAGCCGGGCCGGGCCGGATTTCCAGAAAGGCGGGCAGGTCAAGGGCCTGGTTCAACGCGCTCCCCCCGTTACTTACCACGATGGGATATACACTCCCCTTGCTGACAGCCGCGTGAACCTGGACCTGCCGGGCATTGACCTCCGTGAACTGTTTCGTCGGGCCATAGCTCCAATCGGTGGTTTTCCCGGCCTGCCCACCGGTTGATATTCCCCCAATAAAGGGCGCTAGAGAGAGGTGATCCCCAAAACCATGGCCGCTGACGGTGGAAGGAGGGATGGCGGCGTCCGTCCGGCTGTTCTCCGGCGCCGCTCCCAGCAAATACCTTCCCAGATCCTTGGCATTCTGCTCATAATCGATCCTGGCGATGTCTTCCAGCGGGAAGGTGCCATTATTGATCGCATTGATCCAATCCTCCATGCTCAAGGCACAGAGGGTCTCGCCGGTGCACATGCTGAGGTAGAGCTGCTGGGATTGGACATAGCGAGCCGTTTCCTCCCCCGCAAACTGAAACGGGGCAGCCTGGAACCCAAGCAAACCGGAACCGACCATTTTTTCACCGTACTGGGTGAGGTCATTATCAATACAGGCAGGGTTGAGGAGGAATGCGCCGTTTTCCGCCGAGACCTCCAGCCACCAGAGTTTTGGATTCGAGAGAGCATCCGCCGACATGTGATACGCGGCAGCCTGGACCAGGTGAAAAAGTTCGTGGGAGATATCGCAGTAACTCTGGGTGTCGCCCAGATTGGCGATGTCATTCCATGGGAGATAGACGTTGCCGGTCTTGGCGCTATAATAAGGATCCCCCCCGGCTTTGCTGATCACCACGTCGACCGGATTATTTGGACTGATCTTTGCACCAATGAAACCCTTACTGGCATAATCCGACATGATGCCCGCCACCAGATCGGCGGCATTTTTAACGCCCACCACCGCGGTCGACTGCATGGAAGGCGGATAATCATCCTGCCAGAAGATGTAGACCGTGCGGGCAGCATTACGCCAGCAGCGGTTGGTGGTGAATCGCTCCGTGACGCACCAATCTCCCTGCGCATCCGCCTGAAGGGAGAGTAGGGGAAGGCTGCCTGCCATGTCCCCCAGCAGGGAGAAAGCCGGCTTGTCCGGGTTGATGAGGCTGGCGACTTTGGGAGTCACCACCAGAAAATGGTTGGGAGGGCGCGCAGCACTGGTGGCAGGGTCACCGTAGAGAGGATCCGTGGTTGAAAGCGCCAGACTGGTGGAGATGTGGAAGGCGCCGCCCTGGATGGGAGTGTCGAGGAGGCCCAGCATCCGGTCGTCGACGAGCACGGCCAAGCGAGAATTGGGGGATGGCGCAGGCAGGGACAGAGTGACCTGCCCGGAACTTCCCTCCCCCGGAGGAAGAACGGCAGAATAGGCCATGCCATCGACGGTGTAATATTTCTCGACCTCGGATTGCATTCCGCTGCTGAGGGTGAGGCGCGCCAGGTTGACCGTCTGACCGTTATCCACCTGGGCGGCCGGCACGTCGAGGGATACGCCGTGATCGTCCTGGAGCGCAGGACCGCCGGCTGTGCCGGAGAGGGTATCCACAATAGTCGGAGGGGCGGGCGGGGCGGAAGGAGAGGCCGGCACGCTGGACACGGCGGGGAGGCGGCCAGGCAGGTAGAAATAGGCAACCAGCCCGCCACCGCCCAGGCAGAGGCAGAAGGCGAGAGCCACCACCACCCCTGCCAGGCAGACCCAAGGGGAAAGCGAGGTCTTTTTCTTTTCGCCGGGCCGGCGGCCGGAAGGGGTGGGGACAGGCGTCGATCCGGCCTGGATGCGCAGACTGGCCGGACCGATGGTGAAATCCGCGTCCGGCTTCAGGAGCACCCAGGTGCCTGGTTGGATGCGCTGACCCTGGATGAACACGCCGCTGCTTGCATTCTCATCCCGGATCCAGACGCCGCGCGCATCGATGAGAATGCCGGCGTGCCGGGGTGAGACCCGGTCGTCATCCAGCACCAGGTCATTTTCCCCAGACCGGCCGATGCTGAAGCGTGGGCGTGCCAAATGGATCCTGCGCCACCCGGAATCACCCGCTAGTTGATAAAGGAGAACGTACTGATTCATACCGCCTCCCGCGCGGCCAGACAGGCCTGCCTCCCAGCGACAGCCGACCGGGCCAACCGCTTATTGAGATCCCGGGGAGGACAAGGGAGACCACATCTCCCGACGGGCATGGTGAAGAAGCGTCCCGGCGGATGAAACTGCAAGGGCAGAACTTTCCCCAAGCCCGGGAGACGACCCCTGCCGGACGGGTATCCAAAATTATTCGATCCAGGATTTCACTTCTGTACGCTATTCCCATTTTATTCCGACGAAACGGGCAATCGTCCGAACGGAACTGCCTGCATTTTAGCATAATCTTTCTTAATTTGCCTTCAATTTTGCAAATCCAGGTGTTAAGAAAGTATCCAGCAAACCAGACCGCAATTCTTCTCAGCCTGACGCTGGGAATATCTGATGAACGGAGACGCTGGAAAGCTGACCCGCAGATCTGGCTGATCTTGTAAGTGATTATCCGCCTGCATGACAAGGATTGCGCGGATTTCCGGGTGCGACTTGACATCATCCTACACTAGCCAAGCCAGGCCACCGATCCAAGGGCCCGACTGGCCTTCCCGGCAGGAATGACAAGTGGATCGCACGTGACTGCCGGAAGTATTTCGGTTTCACCTAAAAGCGGTAGACTATAGGACGTTCCATCCTGCGCAGAGTGGGGAAGAGCTCCTGCACACGGTACAGGAGGCGCCACCAGAATGGGAAGCGGGAAAAGGAGACCTGTTCGCTGGGCCTGAATTCCCTGACTAGTTGCAACTTCGGCTCCAGCTGCTTAATGTCCTGAGGATCATCCAGCCCCCATTTGTAGGTGGCACCCGTGCCGCCGACATTGGAGCCGGTTCTTTTTACAATCATCGTATTGCAGATATCGAAGATCACCTGACCGGCGGGAAAGTGTGCGACCACCGCATTGAGGAGGGCTTTCACTTCCGATTTGGCCAGGTAGTGCAGCACGCCCTCGGCGATAAACAGACCGGACCGGTCGCGCGGGACCTGGTCCAACCAGCACAGATCGTCCAGCGGGGCGCCGACCAGGTGATAAGAGGGGCCCCGTTCGGGAAAGAGCTGGCGGCGCAGGTCGATCACATCGGGGTAATCCACATCGAACCACTGGACAGAGGCAGACGGATCGATCCGGAAAACACGGCTGTCCATGCCGCAGCCCACGTGGAGCACGGCCGCATCCGGATGACCGGCAAGATATTGGTTCGCCAGTAGATCAAAGGTGGCTGCGCGCGTGGCGACGATGGTACACCCGATGTCCTTCCACATGCTCCACGAGGCTACTCCGGTTAACTGCTTGCGGATGTCGTAATCGATATGCTGCATGGCTACTTCCGCCCACGGGTCGCGCAAGACAGGGTCCTTCCATTGACTCTGGATGGCGCGACTGTCCAAGGTCATGAGCATGGTTTCTTTTTCTTTTGTGAATTTAATTTTATCGTTGGTCATTGATCGCTCCTGGGTGAATGGTCTGTTCTGTGCCACTTGCCTGATTAATCCGCTCAAACTGCGCGGGTAGCGCGGAGGTAATTTGGTTTAGCATGGCTTTACCCTGCGCTGCGGTTGGTGTTCGTTTTTGCCGGATATTGACGGGTTCAGATGGATGCATTTTTACCATCTTGCACTTATTATGACACATTGTACAGAATAACAAGAGAGGCGGGCTTTAATCAAGGAGGAAAAGACAAATCACATCAGCCTGGCTGGACCAGCCGTGCTGCCCGGCAGCGACCCCGGCAGCCTGAGGCGCCGGCCAATGCTCAAATTTCTGCAGAAAAAAGATGCCGGTGAAACGTGTCAGGCAAGTCTACCAGGTGGACAACCAACCGGGTGAAAATAAATACGGGCCCAATCCCAAGAAGGTTTCGCCGGACACGCCAGCCCAGCCATGGGGACCTTTGCGAAAATGCGCAGAGCAACCTTTACTCCACCATCATTCCGCCTGAAAAGGGCGGATGGTTCTTTTTAAGTAGGCAACCAGAAGTTTTGTTCAAACGACAGCCTGATTCCGCTAAAAGATATGTGAACATTGTTCAGACGTGGAATCCAAGTTTGAAGCAAATAGTGTTAGAATAAATTTGGAGAGCTGGCCGGTACCCTGGAGGACTGCCGCACATGGGTGGAGAACCCAATATGAACGAGCGCGGCAGAAGAAGTTGTCCAAGAGCCTATCGGAAATCCTTCGCAGCACGAAAGGCGATCACCGTAGAGAACAATTCGACCATTGCCAAGTACCGTACGAATCCCTTCCCCCATGAACCAACAACCGACGGATGTTACCCATCCAAAAATGAGTGCGTTGAAGATTCTTCCATGAGAATGCGAGTCTTGGAGCATTTCTGCGCGTTGAATGGCAACTCTGTTCACCTTCTTTAGCACCTTTCCAGTGACATTCTTTACTTTTTGCAAAGATTTTTCACCACGAAGAACACGAAAGGGAACACAGACAGAAAAATAAAACCTTCGTGGTCCGTTGGGCCCTGCTATGCAAATAGTTTTCGGAGTCCGAAATCTCCAGACTTCGGACTCCGGTGGAAGGTTTCGGTGGAAGGGTTTGGTGGAAGGTTTTCATCCTGCGGGGTGAACTCCGTTCAAGAAACCTTTGAGATGAAATCATTTCTCTTCCGGCTCGTCCGGGTTAGGAGATGACAAAATGAAAGAGAAAAAAGCGCAAGCCGTAGCGGCTCCGGCAACCACGAAAGCACCGGCGGCAACACATGCTGTTCCACCTGCCCTGGAACCGGAACAGACATTCCTCGAAGAAATCTGGCAGCTGGCCGCGGTAGATGTCAAGAACGGCAAGATCGTCAGGCGGAGGCCATGGCATGATGATGTAACAGGCATCCAACCCTTCACGTGCACCATAAAAGGCAAGACCTGGACAGCCCCTAGAAAGTCGCCCCTGGCACCGTATGCCCTGGCATACAGGAAGCGCGTTTATTCACCCAACCGGATCCTGTATCCCCTGCAGAGAGTGGACTGGGAACCGGGCGGCGACCCGGCGAAAACAAACACCCAAAACCGCGGCACCAGCAAATACAAAAGAATATCATGGGACGAGGCCACGGACATCATCGCCAAAGAGATCACGAGACTCTGCGAGAAATACGGGTCATCGGCGATCACCGCCATCCAGTCTCCGCACGGGGAAAAAGGGATGGTCCACAAGGACCACGGCATTAATAACGCGTTCCTGGGCTATTACTGTTATACGAAGTATGGGCAGTTCCACACCGAGCGCGCTGGTTCCCCCGCCAGCTGGGAAGGATCCGCGTGGGGCGCAAAACATGCATGGGGTTTTGAAGTGTTCGGCCAGGAGACGGGCCAGACCATGAAGGATACGCTCGAAAACTGTCAACTGATGCTGCATTGGGGAAGCGACGGCGGGGCCAAGAATTGGAACTCGCCACGCGGGCACATCGGCGACTTGCTGCTGTACTATTCGAGCGAAGTGGGCATCAAGCACGTGTACATCTGCCCTGACGTAAATTCCGAGGCCCAGGCACATATGGACAAATGGATCCCGGTGCTGCCCGGCACAGATCCCGCCCTGCAGCTGGCGATCGCGTATACGTGGATCAAGGAAGATACGTATGATAAAGACTATCTCGCCACGCACTCGGTTGGCTTCGAGGCGTTCAAGGCGTACGTGATGGGCGACGAGGATGGAGTGCCCAAGACGCCGGCATGGGCTGCCCCTTTGTGCAAGGTCCCGGAATGGACGATAAAAGCGCTGGCCAGGAACTTCGCGAAAAACAAAACATCCATATGCCACAAGATGGACGGAGGCGGCCTGAAGAGGGCACCCTACTGCCATGAGGCGGCACGGCTCGAAGTGTACCTGCTGGCCATGCAAGGGTGGGGCAGGCCAGGGGTTCACCAACTCAAAGGAATACCTCTGCCCACCTCGGCCATTCCGCCGCGCTTCGGGAGAGGGGTGGAACCATCCATGGACGCGCAACCCGCACCATTGACCAAGGTATTGAATGGAAGGGTGCTGCGGGAATGGGACACGGACAGACCGTTCATTCCCGGCAACGAAATACCGAAGGCAATCAATGATCCTCCGGTTGAATGGTACGGCGGGGGTGTGATGACCCGGACGGAAACCCAATTCATCAAGCGGACCTATCCTTTTCCAGGCAAGTCCGAGATCCACATGCTTTGGTCGGATGGTCCTGGTTATTTCATCGGTGCCGGAATGGACGGGAACTCCACCTGGAAAGCCTTGCAAAACCCAAAGGTGGAATTCATTCTCGTTCAACACCCGTGGATGGATTCCGGGACGAATATCGCAGATATCATCCTGCCCATCAACACGAAACATGAGAAGTACGATTTTACAGCCAACTCCGCCGAGCTTGACGGCATCTACCTGGAGGGAAAGGCCATCGAACCCATCGGGCAATCCAAGAGTGATTACGAGGCTGTCTGTGAAATAGCGAAGAAGTTGAATTTTTACGATGAGTGGACCCGGGGCAAGAGCATCGAGGAATGGGTTAAAGAGGGGTTTAGCAAATCGGGCTGGGCGGACCTGGTCAGTTGGGAGGTTTTCTCAAAGCAGGGATATTTCTGCCAGCCGTTCGACCCCAAATGGCAGGATGCCAAGCCCACATCCGAAGCGTTCTACAACGATCCGGAGAAGAACCCACTACAGACGCCGACAGGCAAGATCGAGTTCTATTCCCAGAGGCTGGCCGAGAAATTCCCCAACGACAAAGAGAGAGGACCGGTGGCCCATTATGTGACCGGAGGCCCCGCCTCTGAAGGCTGGTCCCACGATGAGTCGCTGCAGGGAGAGAGAGCCAAGAAATATCCTTTGCTCGTGATGTCGAGCAACCGAACCTGGGGAGAGCACCAGCAGTGTACCGATATCCCATGGATACGGGAAATAAGCAAGGTCCCGGGTCCGGACGGTTACTGGTATGAGCCGGTCAAGCTACACCCCAGCGATGCGGCGAAGCGGGGCATCGAGCAAGGCGATATCGTCAAGCTGTTCAATGAAAGAGGCATCGTCCTCGGGATTGCGGTACTGACTGAAAAGATAATTCCGGGAGCGGTCGCCATGGAAAAAGGCGGAGGGATCGACTTTATCGCGGTAGCCGAGATCAACCGGGGAGGCACCAACAACTTGATCGCCCCACACATGGGCGTTTCAAAAAACGCCATGGGCCTGGCGGTAACGAGCTACCTGGCTGAGGTCGCCAGGGTCAGCGCGAACGAGATGGAGGCCTGGCGGAAGCAATACCCCGACGCATTTACGAGGAACTACGACCCGGCTTATGGTCCGCTATTCACTGGCTGGATTGTCAGCAGTTCCGAAAAGTAAGCCGCCGATAGCCTGAGGAGATCCAATATGAAAGTCTTTGTCATCGATATCGCGAAGTGCAACGGGTGTTACGGCTGCCAGATCGCCTGCAAGGATGAGCACTGCGGTAACGACTGGATGCCGTATGCCAGACCGCAGCCGGATTCGGGGCAGTTCTGGAGCAAGGTAACCGAATATACCCGGGGTACCATTCCCCAAGTCAAATGCTCATTTGTCCCTGAGCTGTGCATGCACTGCGCGGATGCCCCGTGCATCAAGGCCTGCCCCAGCCATGCCATTAACCAGAGGGAGGATGGGTTGGTGCTTATCGACCCGGCGAAATGCAGCGGACACCGGCTGTGCATGGATGCCTGCCCGTATGGCGCGATCTACTTTAATGAAGTGCTCAACCTGGCTCAAAAGTGCACCGGCTGCGCCCACCTGCTAGATCGAGGCTGGCCGATCAAGGAACCCAGGTGTGTGGACGCGTGCATTCCGGGAGCCATGATGTTCGGCGAGGAAGAGGATTTTAAAGACCTGATCGAAAAGGCCGAGATACTCAACCCCGAGTACGGCCTTAAACCGAGGGTATATTATCTCAACCTGCCCAAGAAGTTTATTGCCGGAACGGTCTATGACCCGATTGCCAAGGAAGTGGTCATCGGCGCCAAATGCACCTTGACCGGAGATGACACTGCCAGCGCGACCACGAACGAATGGGGTGACTTCTGGTTTGACGGCCTGAAGGCAGGCATATTCTCGCTGAAGATAGAGGCAGCTGGCAAGACCAAGACAATAGCCGGTATCAGCACGACGAAAGATGTGAGCTTGGGGGACATCCCATTGGAGTAGCAGGTACAAATTCGCCGGCCACAGCCAGGAGTGACAAACAGGGCTGACAGGAGAGTTGATGGACTACGATGTACTGTTGATACATCCACCAGCGATCTACGACTTCCGGAAGAGAGCCATATTCCACGGGCCGATCGCAATGACGGTGAGCGAGAGCACCAGTCAGTTCATGACGCCACCCATCGGAATGTTGAGCATTGCCGATTATCTCGACCGAAACGGATTCAAGGCGCTGGTGGACAACGTCGATGAGCGGATGATCACCAGCGAAAGTTTTAACGTTGAGACTCATATCACCAACCTGTCAGCCAGAGTATATGCGATCGGGCTGCATTGGTGCGTTCATTCCCAGGGAGCGATCGAAATCGCCAGGTTGTGCAAAAAGCTGCATCCGGAAGCCTTTGTAGTTCTTGGAGGACTTACATCCACAATTTTTGATGAGGAGATCGTTCGCAAATACGAATTCGTGGATGCAGTCATCCGAGGCGAGGCCGAGCGGCCGTTCCTGCTGCTCGCAAGGGCGCTCGAAACGCACCATGAACTGGAAGGAGTGCCGAACCTGACTTTCCGAAATGACAAAGGGGAAATCGTGCGCATGCCGTTAATGAAACCCAGCGACGATCTGGATAAATTCGAGTTTACCCGTTTGGATCTACTGGAACCGAAAGGGGCAATCTTTGGCCCGGGTTTGCCGCCGCATTGGTCCATACCCGTTTGTCGAGGCTGCCTGCATAATTGTGTTGGGTGCGGGGGTTCAGCATACAGTTATAGAACTTACTTTGGAAGGGAAAGGCCGGCTTTCCGAAGCCCGGAGAAGATTGTTCGGGATATCCGGAAGTTGCGCGAACAGGGAGTTGAACGAATATTCCTCTTTCAAGACCCGCGCATGGGAGGAAAGGGATACTGGAGAAGCCTGCTAGCGACCCTGCAAATTGAGAAAATCAAACTAACCCAGCTCACATTGGAGCTTTTCGGTCCGGCCGACGAAGAATATATCAGGGAGCTCTCAAAGATCGATATCCCCATCGTTCTGACAATATCGCCAGAAATCTTGTGTGGAAAAAGTCAGAAAGGCTTATGGACGAAACTACACCAACGAGGGGTTGTTTCGAACCATAAGAATGTGCCAGAGATATGAGATCCCAGTAGGCATCTTCTCAATGGTGCCCCTGCCAAATGACACCCGAGAGACGATCAGAGAGAACTGGGAAATATGGGAACAAATATGTTTGGCAAGTGAGGCAAGTAGTGGCAAAACGCCGGTTCATTTCGCCTTTGGGCCGATGATCCTGCTTGATCCGGGGTCTCCTGGATTTGATTTTCCAGGGCGCCATGGATATCACTTGCTCTTTAAGACCCTTGAGGACCATATCACGGGCATGTCGCTTCCATCCTGGCACCAATGGATATCCTACGAGACGATGTCTTTGAATCGAGATTCAATCACAGAACTCATCATCGACTCCGTAGAACGCTCGATTGACCTCGAGGAGAGCCATGGATTGCGCAGCAGTCTCGATGCAGATGCCGCACGCCTTTGGTCTGTCATGGCCAACCGGCTGGCAATCGGCGTGGTGAACGACGCGATGAGTCTCGATGAAGGCGAACGGGAGGAGAGACTCAAGTCATTCCAAGGGGCATTGGAAAAAAAGATAAGGGAAATATCGGACGGTCAATAGTTCCAGGGAATGCACCAACTGCAATACGCTGTTAGCAATCTAACTGGTAAAAAATCTCAAATTCTTCACTTTTCCTTCCACCAATTTCATCTCAATCTTACAGGTTATTAATCCATTCAAGAGACCAAAGACATCCAAACAGTGGCAGTCAATTCGCCACCACAGATAGACTGTACCGACCTAAAATTTGGATTTTGGAAAATAATAATGAAAGGAGTATTCATGGACCTGGATTTTTTTACTGACCAGTTGGACAACCAGGCCGGGACCATCCACAGCCTGACCCTGGGCGTTCCAGATGAACAGGCACGCTGGAAACCGGACCCGCAGACCTGGTCCATCCTGGAAGTCATCAACCACCTGTATGACGAGGAGTGCGCGGATTTCCGGGTGCGACTTGACATCATCCTGCACCATCCGGACCAGCCCTGGCCGCCGATCAACCCGACCGGCTGGGTAAGCGAACACGGCTACAACCAGCGGGAACTGGCGCAGTCCGTGGAAGATTTCCTGGAAGAACGCCGGAAATCGCTGGCTTGGCTGCGGGGATTGGATGTACCGAATTGGCAGGCGTCGGTCACAGCTCCGTTTGGGAAGATCTGCGCCGGCGACATGTTATGCGCCTGGGCGGCGCATGACCTGCTGCATATACGCCAACTGGTGGAACTGCACTGGGCAACCACGGTAAAGTCGGCCCAATCGTATCAGGTGAACTACGCCGGGGAATGGTAAGCATGCATAAAAATAGTCTTTGCCTGGTCCTGGCTGGCCTGGCCATCCTGCTCAGCAGCAGCTTTTGCATCCTGACGCCGCGCCCTTCGCTCGAATTCCTGCCGGAGCAGATGCCGGCCGCCAAGATGGGGCAACCCTACCAGGTGGATATCCGGATCACCCGGAACGTTACACCGGCGGGTACTTACGCTATTACGGATGGGACGCTCCCACCCGGCTTGAACCTGGTCTCAGAACGGGACTTGCAGATCGGGCGGATCAGCGGCACCCCCAGCAAGTCCGGGACGTATAAATTCACGGTCAGTGTGTGGTGCCTGGGCACCCAAGTCGCCGGGCAGACCGGCGAAAAACAGTATACGCTGGTGGTGGGGGAGTGAGCGGAAACATCCCACAGGGAGTACGACCAAGACAGGGTTCAGGAAAAAAGAAAGAAATTCCCGGCACCTTCAAGGAGCCGGGCGTCATTTAATCTTGTCCATCGATTTTTAACAACCCGGCGTAGGATTCAAGATGGATAGCATTGCTTAATTAATTGGACTATAACGATGTAGTTTGTAAAATATCAATCTGCTGAAGAAATGGAGCTGGAGCTGTTCTCAAACCATTCACACAGCCTGGCGATTTTTCCAATATGTATGTTGCCTTAGCATGCCACCGGTTCATAAATACGATTATTCGACATTCATTATTAGGGAGATACTCAATGCTTTCACACAGGAAATTGATACCCTCAACGGCCTTTTTTATCTTTCTGATACTAGTACTGGCGGCCTGCAACCTGCCCGTGGGAACCATGGCGGCACAGGTGCCCTCAGGGGACCTGAATTCTGCAGCAGCAACCGCACCTGCCACTGAACCAAGCACGGCTGCCACTCCGGTTCCAACGGCAACCCAAATTGCCACCCAAGCGCCGACAGCAACCCCCCGCAGCGTGGCCACTCTGGACCTGGCCTTGTTATCCCACTTCCTGCTGTCGCTTAACTCGAAGGCCACGAACACACCGGTTTCCCTTGTCCCATTAATACATTATGTAGGGATAAATCCTGCAGGCCCGGTAAATAATCCTTCCCCCGCCATTTGGAGCGATATCAACACCTGGCAATTATTGTGGAGCGGCAACCCGGTTCCGGCTGCCATGACGCTGTTCACCCCAAATTGCAGCCAACTGCTCAGCGTTGGTTCTTTTTCTGCCGTCATAACTGCCAATAAAGCAACCAACTTTTCCCTGATATGGGTGGCATTTATCATCACGTGGAACGCGACCCATACGGCAGTGGTGAGCCAGGCGGTTGCCGGGAAAGGCAACCAGATGGCCATTTCATTCGCTGGTGCCGGTACCCAGACCATCAACCAGGATGTGCCTTTCATGTTAAACTGCGGGATCGATTATACGATCGTGATCGCGGTAAATTTCGCCAATAGCGGCGGATATCCAATCATGCAGGACCTGACCATCTCGCAGACCCCGGTGGCCACACTCAAGCCGAAAATCATCCTCCTGCCTACCTTCACCCCCACTATCGTTCCCACTAATACCCCCAAACCAATTCTGAAACCTACGCTCATACACATCATACCGATTATCCCGATTTTACTGCCTACTCTCACACCCTCGGTTATACTCAAATAAATCCCACCGCAGGAAATTTACGCTATTTCCCGATTAGATGTGTTGGCCAATTCCCCGGCACTTCCAAAGTACCGTGGATATTTTTGGGGGCCTCGTTATCTATTCTGGTCGGCGTACTGCCACCAACCGTACGTTCCGAGCAAACCCACTAGACCAGTCAGCAGGACAATGGCGAAGCTGGCCAGTGGCAGAGCCTCTTTACCCTGTGCATAGACAGCCAGGATCGACCAGGGGAAATAATTGCCCCAGCCGGCCGCCATCACCAGATTCGCCAGTATCAATGCCATGAAGCACACCCCGATCGGAAGCAGGTAACCGCGCCCCAGGCTGGCGAAGAAGGCGAACGGCAGCATGGCCGCGATCACCAGCCCGGCCGTGACGGCCGCGCGTGCACAGCCCTGCAGGAGAATTTCTGACGAGCCGCCCGGCAGATGGAACAGCGCGCCCAGGCCCAGGCCCAGACCGAACAGCAGCACCGCCAGGGCGGCCGACCAGAGTGCCACCACGATAAACTTTGCCAGGAGGAAGGCGGAGCGAGGAACCGGCACTGCCAACAAATCCTTCAATGTGCCATCGGTAAATTCCCGCCCGAACACCCAGCTGATGGCCAACACAAATAGAATCATTCCAGCCATTGCCAGGATCTGGGCAAAGGTGGCCAGGTAGGCCGGCCAGGTGGAAGCCGTATCCGACATGAGGGTTGCCTTGGCGCTGATCAGGCCCAACTGGCGGGAAATATCCGGGTTGCGCGATACAAAAAGCAGGAAGGCCATTGCCAGCGGAATCAACATAGAACCAAGGGCCGTGTAGAGCGGCATTTTCGAGCGCAAGGCCTTGCGCATTTCGATCCAGAGCATATCAGACAGGGTTTTCATTTCTTTTCTCCGTTTGCTCCGACCAGCCGGAGGAAATAATCTTCCAGTTCTTCCTCCTCAACCATCAATTCCGTCGGCGGGGTTCCAGCCCGGACAAGCAGGCTGGCAATGTCATCCGGGCGTTGGAGGGCGGCAGCCTGGTCGAGCGCCAGGCGCCCGTCTGCCAGGCTTTCGCACGGGTATCCGGCAACGGACAGGGCCTGCCGAGCCCGCTCGAGATCGCGTGTCCGCAGCAGCAGGCGCCTGCGGCGCGCGTGTTCCAACCCGACCTCGTCCATTTCCCGCAGAAGCCGGCCGGCATGGATGATCCCGATGCGATTAGCCAGCCGCGCCACTTCGGCCAGGATATGGCTGGACATGAAGACTGTCACGCCCTCCTGGCGGGTCAGTTCGAGCAACAATTCGCGGATATCGACAATTCCGGCCGGGTCCAGACCGTTGGCCGGTTCATCCAGCAGGATCAGCCGGGGATGGTGCAGCAGGGCTTTGGCAAGCCCCAGCCGCTGGAGATTGCCCTGCGAGAGCACACCTGCCCGCCGGTCTGCACAAGCCGCCAACCCCAGCCTCTCGATGGCCTGGCTGACGGCTTGCACAGGAGTTCCCGGATGGAGCCGCCGGGTGGCTTCCAAGTTCTCCCGCACGGTCAGTTCGGGATAGGCGTGGGGTGTTTCCACCAGATACCCGACCCCGGCCCAGGGTTCCCGGCTACCCAACCGGATGCGTTTTCCCAAAACGGTGGCGCTCCCAGCGGTGGGCTTGATCATCCCCAGCAGCATGCGAATGGTAGTGGTTTTTCCGGCGCCGTTCAAGCCGAGGAAGGCATAGATCTCGCCTTCGGCTACTCGCAGGGAAAGGTCTTCCACCGCTTTAATATCTCCGTAGTGCTTGCCCAGATTTTCGGTTTCAATGATCCAAGTCATTTTGCGTTCCTTTTTCCAGATAGTGGGGATTGCCACGCCGCCGGACACCGTAAAAACATCCAGGCAGGAAACACCGGTGGTTCGCAATGACATTATTATAGAAACAGATCGTCGTCTTTTTCAAGGCGGTATTTGAATATGAAATAGATCACCAGGAGGATAATACCCGTGACGAGGATTTTGACCAGGATCAAAGCCAGCAGAGACAAGAGGATCAACCCGGTTTCGTTGGCGAACAGGCTGGCAATACTACCGGTCTTATTGATCAACAATGCCGCCGGCAGGCTAAGGCTGCTAATCAGCAGGATCGTGATAGAAATTGCCGAAAAAACGATCCAGAGGATCTTGCGCAAGTTGCGCAGCTTTTTTTCTTTTGAGGAAATAAGCTGGGAGGTCATGAGGTTATCCTTTCTGGTTGCCATTGAAGGCGAGTGTATTTTGGATCAGTTCAGCCACGTCCGGTTGTTCGTAGACCAGGATGTTGCGGGTGATGAAGCGGGCTAGCAGCGACTGCCCGAGACCGGTCAGGAAGAAATACCTGCGGCTGGGGCCGGTGCCGGAGGGCTGCAGTTCGCTGGCAACAATGCCTGAATCCGCCAGGCGGTTGAGCGACCGGTAGATGCTGTTCTCATCGGCACTGATCGTGTTGTGGCTCATTGCTGTAATGGCGGCCTTGATCTCATACGGATAGGCCTTGCGTTGGGCCAGCAACAGCAGAAGCCAGAAACTGAGCAGGCCCTTTTTATAGGTTTCCTCCCATTGGGCCAGCAGGGTGTCCAGGTTGGGTTGATCCATAAGGCTCCTTCCAAAGGTATTATACCATTAGTATAATACCTTTGGAGAAGGATGTCAAGACTTTGCGATGTTACGCTGGTCGTTTATTTTATCAAGGTTACCTGACATCAAGAAACCCTGAGCTTATTTCCATAACCCCTTGTTTTCCATCCGATTGTGCGGTAATATGGATAATAATTGTCTAAATTAAAACCTGCCCAATAATTTTAGGAGAAACGTTTATCCAGTTTGCGAACCTTTCCTAAATTTCTGGAGAGGTTCCCAAGAGTATGGAGGCAAATTATGAAATGGGTACTGTACATTATCGGGGTGCTGTTGTTCATTATGGGAAGTGTCTGGATCCTGCAAGGGATCGGGGTTTACCCGGTCGGCGGGATGGCCTACCAGGTTAAGTGGACGTATGCCGGGATCGTGGTGGACCTGGTTGGGATCGGGCTGATCGTGCTGGCCAGCCGGCGCAGGAAGAATCTTCCCTCATCCGCGCCAAAAGCTTAAAAAAGATTATTTCGAAAAAGGGAGCGGCAAGCGCATTTAAGCTCCCGATTGTTTGCCGGTTTTCCCCGAATTATTTCTTCAAATAGTTCCACAGGAAATTGCCATCTGAATTGACGCGCAACAGGGTGGTGATGACATTTGGCAGGCTGGCGACCCCCAGGTAGACCACATAGCGCGGTTCCCAGCGCGGGTTGAATTTTTCCTTGAAGGTATGCAATCCCCTGAAGTTGATGAAACGTCTGAAATACTCGGACAACCGGCGCAGGGCCTGCTCTATACGCGGGTCGTCGTTGTGTTCCCCAATGCCAGTCAGAGGAGCCTGACCCAGACTGAAACTGGCATAACCCTGGGCTTTTGCCCATTCCAGCAGGGAGGTGAACAACAGATCCATCGTCCCGTTCTCCACCTCGCGACGGCGGCGCATCAGGTCAAGGCTGGTTTCGTTCTTCTGGTATTCGGGAACTAGGTTGGCAAAGGCGGTAATCTCTCCATCCGGTGCGTGTACAGCCATGACCGGGCTGTGACGGATGTAATGGTCATCGAACCAACCGACCGAAAAGTGCATTTCGCCGCCGCGCATCATGGTTAGCCATTCATCGCTGATGGAGCGAAGTTCGTGCAGCAAATTATCTTCTAGCGGCGGCTGGTGCATCTCGGCCCGGTAACCGAGCCGTCCCATCTTGGCTACCGCATTGCGAGCATTTTTAAATGTGCTGCCTGCCAGGCTGAACGTTGCAAGATCCACGATGGCTTCGCGACCCATGCACAGGCAATCGAACCCGGCGGCACGATAGGAATCCAGCGCGTCCGGCAGGACCGAGACAAAGGCCGGCGACCAGTCGTTGCAGTTGCAAAAATGCCGGAAAGTACGGACAGCCTCGGGCAAATCCTCCGGGGGACCAATCGGGTCGCCCAATGCGATCACTCCACGACCGCGCGCGGCGTAGGCGATGACCGAACCACCCTGGCTGAAGAAATAGGATTTATCCTCGAACAAGACCGGCCGGGCCAGCGCGGTCCGACCGTACGCTTCGACGATCTTGGCGGCGCGCGCCCTTTCAACAGCGGTAGCGGGTTGGCGAACCAGCACCGGGCTGATCAGCTTGAGCAGGGCATAACTGCCTGTGGCAGCGCCCACCAGATAAATGGAAAAAACAAAATACCGTCCGAAACCGGTCACCGGCAGAAGGCTGGGATTGTTGAAGGTGGTGAACATGACCAGGGTCTGCTGGAGGGACCCCCAGAAGCCGAAGTGGATCTTGAAATGCCGGTCGAGCAGGTCCAGGCCGAGGGTGCCGTAGGCCAGGGTGAAGCCGAAGGCCCAGGCCAATACGACCAAACCCTGGCGGACGGACGGGCGGTCCGAATCGGCATGATAGCTCGGACGCAAGATCGCCAGGAAGACGATCAGCAGGGCATCCAGGCTGGCTTCCTCGAAATCCAGGCCCTTGACCAGGTTCACTGCGATGGAGCCGGCCAGGATCAGGACAGTCAGCAGCCAGGCGGTGCGTTTACGCCGCCAGAGCGAGCCGGCCAGCAACAAGAGTGCAAAACCGGCCAAGGCAGCGGCAAGGCGGGTGCCGTGCAGCACTTCCATGGGGAAAATATCCCGGATGATGACCATGCGACTGTGCACGGCCGGGATGATGGCTGAAAAAAGATTGACAACCCCCATGACGGCTGTCAGCAGGGCTACAATCCGGACCCCCCAGACTTCCATGGATGGGCGGGCTTTGATCAATGGTGCAATTTGTGCCTGGTCCAATCGTCCTCCAAGCTGGAATAATACTCGATTTTTTACCAGGGGTGATTAGAATCGGGTGAATGACAGAAGCCATCCACGACGCCTTCCCACAGATGGGTGTTACGCATGGATACAAAATGGATTGCAAGACCAGGCGCCGGCCCGGAACAAAAGCTCCCAGACCGGTAATGTCCCAGGACTGCTTTCTTATCGCTACCGATTTCCTTCTGATTCCTCCATCATCAACCTGGCTGCCCGGCGGCCGATCTCGACGGCAAAATTGGTGCCGCGGTCCCAGGGATAGACCTGACTCATCGAGGCGAAATAGATGCCTTCAATGGGTGTCTGGATGGCCGGTATGTTCTTGGAATGGTTCACCAACGGCACCGGCTGGGCGTAGGCGGTGCGGTAGAGCCAGGACTTCCTGACCCAATCCCGCTCAAACTTCGGATTGAACTTGGTCAGCGTAGGCAGGAAGCGGTCCAGCAGCTCGTCCTGGGAAAGGCGGAAATATTCGTGCTCGGGTTCCAGGTAATCACCCATGTAGACGATGTGGTCGCCGCCGAAATGTTCCGGGGAGAGGTAGTTGGTGTGCTCGACGAGCGCCAGGAATGGGTAACCGGCGCTCTTGGGCAGGTTGTACCAGTAATAGCCCTGCTCGGAAAGCTGGTGCTTGAGCGCCAGGGTGATGACTACTGCGCCCATGGATTTCATGCTGCGCAGTCCGTGCAGGTATTCTTCGGGCAGGGACGGGACGAGCCGGCTCATCGCTTCGGGGGAGAGGGTCACCAGCACCTGGTCATAGGCCTCATCCTGCCCTGCGTGGATTATTACCTTGCCTGCCTGTGCCTGCCGCTCGATCAACGTGACGGGAGCCTGCAAGCGGATCTGCACGCCCATCTGTGTGAGCTTTTGCGCGAACATATCCGCGAAATTCTGGAAGCCGCCCTCGAAGGTGCCCAGGCGGGTGGTGCGCGATTTGAGGCGCGCCCACATCCAGGCCATGTTGACCTGCCGGTAATAGCGCTCGCCAAACTTGCCCACGACCAGAGGCTCCCACATCAGCTTGTAGACCTGCGCACCGGCCCATTTACGCAGCCAGGCATCCACGGTGGTATGTTCCAAAGGCTTCCAGTTATTCGTCAGGCGCAGGTACAGGCCGACAAGCCCGAAGCGGAGCTTGTTCAGGCCGAAACCCAGGCCGGGGAACAGCAGGGCCTTGATAACCGAATCGAACGGGTAGAACTTCTCCTTGTGATACATTACCGTAAGCGGGCGCGGGAACAGCACCTTATCCTGCCAGCCCAGTTCCCTGATCAGACCAAGCATGTGCTTATCGCTGGCAAACCAGTGGTGGTAGAACTTCTCCACGGACCAGTCCCAGTTGGGTTCCTTGAAGCCACTGGCCAGCCCGCCGACGTAATCGGCGGCCTCGTAGATGGTCACGTCGTGACCGAGGCGCCGCAAATCCCAGGCGGCGGCCATACCACTGAAGCCTGCTCCGATGATGGCAATTTTAGACATAGGTATTCCTGTTATTCGTTATTTGGTATCCGGTACCCCCTTGCGGGGGCAAGTTTCGTGAATTATTTATTGGTGAGAGTCTAACATGGTTTGGGCAGTTTTTAATTCGTTTTTTTGCCCTGTGGTTTTGGTTCCTGCAGGCTGTCTGGAGTACAATTGTTTCCATGTCAAAGCAAACCATATTAGCCGTCCTGGCCCATCCGGACGACGAATTGTTTGGGATGGGCGGAACCCTGGCGCTGTATGCAGCACGCGGCGCAGATGTCTATCTGGTGTGCGCCACGCGCGGCGAGGTGGGCGAAGTGGCCCCGGAAATGTTGAAGGGATTCAATTCAATCGCAGAATTAAGGGAATCCGAGCTGCGCTGCGCGGCAGGGATTCTCGGACTGAAAGACGTTTTCTTCCTGGATTACCGTGATTCGGGCATGCCCGGTTCGCCCGCTAACCAACATCCGCGAGCCCTGGCGGCCCAGCCACTAGACGACGTAGCCGCGAACGTGGTCTGCTATATAAGGGAACTGCGACCGCAAGTGGTGCTGACCTTCGACCCGATCGGTGGGTACCGCCATCCGGACCATATTGCGATCCAGCGCGCCACTGTGCGGGCCTTCGAGCAGGCCGCCGACCCGGATTTTGCGCCAAGCGACCTGGCGCCCTTTGCGCCGCAGTACCTGTACTATCATATCTTCCCCAAGGGCATATTAAAGCTTGGGATGAAAATCCTGCCACTGCTGGGCAAGGACCCGCACAAATTCGGCACCAACGGTGATATCGACATGGCAGCCATTGCGGAGGTGGAGTTCCCAACACATGCCCGGATCAATATCCATTCCGTGCTCAAGAAAAAAGAGCAAGCCGGGGCCTGCCATGCCAGCCAGGGTGGGGGGCGCATGGGCGGCGGAGTGGTGAGTTTTATCATGGGCCTGTTCAGCGGCACCGAGAACTTCATGCGCGCCTACCCACCCGTTGAGCCAGGGGAAAAAGTGGTGAAAGACCTGTTCGCGTGATCATCTTATAAACACAATCCAGACGTGCGATTTTTCCATGCCGGACTGTCCTGCCTGATAACGCAGAGCGGCCCGGCAATATCTTTTTCATGGAGAAGTACCTAAATACCAGTATTGAGGGGCAAATCAAAGGAAAAACTAACGCAATCCTTAAATATTATAAATATAATCTAAATTATATATAATTATATAAATGTGAAAGGAAAGAAATGAAAATCCTATTCCCTTCAATATTACTTGTCTTCATCCTCGGCGCATGTGCATCCGGACAGAACCGCGCCACCCAACCGGCGAGTGTACCAACCGGAGCGCCAACAGGCATAAGTATATCCAGCAAAGCACGATCTGCGGGTAAGCGCAATATAAAGGCTGCTACCAATAATGTGCCAGCGCAACTCCCAGCGCCAGCAACCATCGCACCAGCCACGCTCCAGACAGGCGTCCGCAAACCGTTGGGCATCTATGCGGTTGTCCGCGTTGAGCAGTATGTTAATTAACAGAAGAAGGTCAATCCCTCGATTACGCCTGCACAGTTGGATACCCATTTAGACAATTTATATCAAAGCATCCTGAGCAACCCAGCGATTTCCGGGCTGGCTCTTCAAGTGCAATGGGACACGCTCATTCCCAATGCCCCGTCCGCCGCGAATGCCTACAATTGGAGTTATATGGACGATGCCTTCAACCAAGCGTCTAACGCCAAGAAGACCTTCCAGCTGATCGTGACGCCGGGATTCAATTCGCCGCATTGGCTCTTGGATCAAATTCCTTCCTGCGATGGGCTGTTTCAAACGCCAGTTTAGAACCCCCCGGTCAACTGAGGAAAGGCAACCTTTACGGGTTACAGCGAAGGCGGAGGCGGCGTTCTTCTATTACCGTGGAACCGCACTTATAAAACCGCCTGGCAATCTTTCCTAACGGCGCTGGCGGCGCGCTATGGATCGAATCCGGCGTTCGTTTCCATCGCGGTCGCGGGACCCACCGCCGCGTCCGCAGAGATCCAACTGCCCGGGAATGCGAACTCTTCAACCCGCAGACGCAGTTCGGAACTCCCATCTCGCCGGATACTATGTGGAAAAAACTGTTGGCCTTCGCCTTCCCAAATAAGCCGACCTACCAGACTTCAGATCAGGGCTTTATTGAAGCCTGGGACACAGCCATCCATATGTATGGACAGGTTTTCAGCGGCATCACCCTGATTGCCACCACAGGCGGTTCTTGTAACATCAACCCTGGCAGCAAAGGCCCCACCAGCAACGGCACTATTTTCAGCAGTCCGAATATTGATTGCGCGGCTGTGCAGACGATTCTGGCACACTTCACCAAGCCAAACATCGGCGGAAGCAACGCCAAGGCAACCCAAACCAGCTTAATGAATGCTTCGCGCAACAAAAGCAACAGCAGCTAGGGCGTCGCGGGTGTGAAACGTCTAGCGCAGAGCACTGCACAAATTTCATCCTTTTCGGCTAAGATCCTTGGCGGATCGCAGTTCGATACGTCTTTCTCAGTAGACCCTTCGGGAGAAGGATGCTCTACGAAAGAAAAATGCACAATCACTCCAGAGCAGGCGGAATACAATGTGTTACTAGTTTTCTTTGACGGAACACCTGCCGCGACGTCCTTCGGCGGAACCCCTAGCACTGCGCCCCTCAATTACCTGCAAATCTACGATGAGGATATTCAATATGCGAACGCGCATGTCAATGTTCCAGTGCAGATCATTCAGGTAAATGGCACGACTGTCAGCATGACCGCGCAGGATTTATTGAATTTGGCGAGCCAGAGACTTCTGCAAATTGCAGAGACCAACCCTGCGCAATAGACATCATCGCCATCTAATTTCGAAAAAAGAGAATGGATATCATGTTACTGCCCTACCGCGCTGCTCTGGTGGTTGCTCTCGCTTCCGAACGCGGTCGGCGTACCGAAATCCATGGGGGCCGAGCCTCCGTCCTGACTTACCTATGAAATTATGGAGTGGATAATCTCTCTTAATCACCTGCAGTAAATAAGCTACACGTTTACGGATTCAGCGCGCAGATCCGTTTCAAGCTGTCCGGGAAGAGCAACGAATCCTGCGCCGGGACGCGCTGCCTGAAACTGCAGAACCGCTCGGTAATGTTTTTTCAGGAGAAAGGACTTCTGGACTAACACCGAGGACACTCCAATTAAGGGTCCCTTAATGTTTTAATACAATAATTATTATTTATAAGGTTGGAAGGAGCGATATGAGAATACTGTTCCATTCTGTTTCACTGATTTCAATCCTGGCTCTTTCGGCCTGCAATTTGTCAAGCGGATTGCCGATCACGGCAGCGGTCCCGACCTCGGGTGGATCAAGTCCAACTGCAGCACCTTCCTCACCGACCTCGCCCCCTGCGACCATGCCCACTGCCACTTTGGCACCTGTCACCCTGGCTCCTACACAACCATTTCAGCCTACCCCCCAAGATCTCGCCTTGGCGCGGCAGGATATCAAACACATTGTCATCATCATGCAGGAAAACCGTTCCTTTGATGAATATTTCGGCACCTACCCGGGTGCGATCGGCATCCCGATGCAGAATGGTGTTCCAACTGTTTGCTCGCCCGATCCGCTGACCGGTCAATGTATTAAACCTTACTATAACCCCAAGGATATCAACTCCGGCGGCCCCCATGCAGCTGCTTCTGCAAAAACCGATATTTCCGGTGGGAAAATGAATGGCTTTGTGGTGACTTTCCGCAACGCGCAAAAAGCCTGCAAGAACCCAGATACTCCCGGGTGTGTCCAAGGAGAGACTCCGGATGTGATGGGCTGGCACGATGCCCGGCAAATCCCCAATTATTGGAGTTATGCCGAGAACTTCGTCCTGCAGGACATGATGTTCGAACCGAATGCTTCGTGGAGTTTGCCCGCCCACCTGTTCATGGTCTCAGCCTGGTCGGCCAAGTGCTCCATTCCAGGCGATCCGATGAGCTGCGCGAACGCCCTGGATGGTCCCAGTGGACTGAACGTTTCGAAAAACGATTACGCCTGGACTGATCTGACGTACTTATTGTATAAAGCCAACGTATCGTGGGGATATTACCTGAGCAATGGTAGTGAGCCGGATTGTGAAGACGATGCCATGCTTTGCTCCTCCAAGCCCCAGAACTCGAATGTCCCCGGGATCTGGAATCCTTTACCGGCCTTTGATACCGTCAAGCAGGATAACCAATTAGGGAACATCAAGCAGGTTGCCCAATTTTTAACAGAAGCCAAAGATGGCACACTGCCGGCGGTTTCATGGATCGTACCGGATAACACAGTCAGCGAGCACCCGCCGGCGAGCATTAAGACCGGACAAGCCTATGTGACCGGGCTGATCAACGCGGTCATGCAGGGTCCGGATTGGAACAGCACGGCCATCTTCCTGTCCTGGGATGACTGGGGAGGTTTTTACGATAACATCGTTCCACCCAAGGTGGACGTTAATGGGTACGGTTTGCGCGTGCCCGGCCTGGTGATCAGTCCTTATGCTAAAAAAGGGTTCATCGACAGCCAGACCCTGAGCTTCGACGCCTACCTCAAGCTCATCGAGGATATATTCTTGGGCGGCGAGCGCCTTAACCCCGCCACCGATGGCCGCCCGGATCCACGCCCGACCGTACGCGAAGATGTGCCGCAGCTTGGCGACCTGTTGGGCGATTTCGATTTCAGCCAGGCGCCGCGCGCCCCGTGGGTTCTGCCCATCGATCCGCCGCCCGGACCAGCCTCGATTCCAGTAATATTAACGAGACCGCCTTCCATCATAAACAAGTGAGCGTGTAGCAGTTGTCAAACCGATAGAAGAATTATCAAGACGCCCAGCATCGAATTTATGATCCCGGGCGTCTTGAGTGTGGTCTGCTCTTACCCTTTTTATCCCTCCTTTCCTTTTTATGTTCCATGGCGCGAATCTTTCACTGAAGATAGAATTACGCGGGTGTTCCACGTCAATGTACTCGTGCAGGTAAACCTTGATCAAGGATTTATTTTTCCCCTAGCCACACGAACACCGATCCCGCCATTGACGAAGCCGAGCGACGTATCCAGATCCATCTGCATCTGGCCAAGAAGGATAGGATCATTGCACAATACTGCAACGTTCCAGCCGGGACATTGCCGGCGTAAAACGTTGCCAAACTGGGCGTACAGGTTGCGCAAATCCCTGCCCTGGCTGACGCGCACCCCATAGGGCGGATTGGTGACCACCCAACCCGGCCCCCCCGGAGGAGCTATAGATGAAACGGCCTGGCATTTGAATTCAATTGCGTCTTCCACACCGGTGCGTGCGGCATTGGCATGAGCCATTTTGATGGCGCCGGCATCCCGGTCGGAGGCAAGAATACCGATTGCTGATTTTTGATTGCTGATTGTTGATTGCAGATCGCGGATGACTGATAGCTGATTCTTGAACGCGGATGGCTCGAAGCCCGGCCAATCCATGAAGGCAAAGCGGCGATTGAGTCCCGGTGGGATGCCGAGCCGCATCAGTGCGGCTTCTATGGGAATGGTACCGGAACCGCAGAAAGGATCGAGAATCGGCGCGGATGTATCCCAGCCGGAGGCCATAAGCAGAGCCGCAGCAAGGGTTTCTCGCAAGGGTGCCTTGGCGACCGCCAGGCGGTAGCCACGTTTATGCAGCAATTCCCCGGAAGAATCGACACTGATGGTGCATTTATCATCAACCAACCGAACCACAATCAATTGGGGTGCATGACCGTCGGCTTCCTCATCTGCTTTCACGAGCGGGCAGGCTTTTCCCAGCCGTTCCTCCAGCCCCACCGATATATTGCGTGCCACGGAATCAGAATTGTATAACTTCGATTGGTGGCAGGTGACGCGCAGTTGGATAGACTGCCCGGGTGAAAGGAAGCGTTCCCAGGGCAGGCGGGAGGCGCGTTTCTGCAATTCCGGATATGTGGTGGCGTAGAAGAATGAACCCAACCTGGCCAGAATGCGGCTGGCTGTACGCAGATGCAGGTTGGCGCGGTAAAGTGCCGGCAGGTCACCCAGGAATGCAACTCCTCCAGGGGTAGCTGCTCCCGTGGAGGGTGCAAGATGAAGTCCCAGGTCGGTTAATTCCCGGGCGGTAAACGGCTCGAGGCCGGGGGCGGTAACGGCGAAATAATTATCCAAATAAAAAACCTTTTTAACACAGTCCCGCGGAAGAGCACCACGGGACAGGCGCCCACCAAGATTCACGAAGGTTCACGAAGGTTGACATGGAGTTTACACCATTCGTCTTCGAGATACTTCGTGTCCTTTGTGTTTAATTTCTTTTGCCGTGACGATCGCTTTTTGGCGCTCTTTTCGGCGGGTATCCTTTTCGACGAAGAGTGCCTTGCCAGTGAAAGGGTCGAGTTCGGTATAGTACATCAGGCTGGAGTAGGTGGACGGAGTGGGGGTGAAAACCTGCACCTGCTCCGGGTGAATTGCCAGTTTCCGGCTGGCAAAGGTGCGTACACGCTGCATGTCGGACTCAGTGCAGCCGGGGTGGGCCGCGATCAGATAGTAGGTCAGGAACTGCTGCTTGCCTGCCAGACGGTTCAGGTCATCGAAGCGGGTTTTAAACTCAAGCAACTGCGTCTTGCCCGGTTTGCCCATTAACGCCAGCACATGATCTTCGGTGTGCTCGGGGGCGACCTTCATTTGTCCCGAGACATGGTTCTCCACCACTTCGCGCAGGTAGGCGTCGCCGTTTTCCTTGTCGCATAACAACATATCGTAGCGGATGCCGGAGGCCACGAAGACTTTCTTCACGCCCGGGATTCTGCGTACTTCCCGGAGAAGGTTAATCTGAGGCTGGTGGTCCACCTTCATCAGCAGGCACACCTCCGGATAAACACAGCGTTTGGCGGAGCAGATGCCTTTGGAGAGTTTCCGGCCACACTCGAATCCATACATGTTGGCGGTGGGGCCACCCAGATCTTGGATGTAGCCCTTGAAGTCGGGGTGTCCCGCCAGCCGCCGGGCTTCTGTTAAAATCGACCCGGCACTGCGCCAGCGTACAGTAGTCCCTTCATGGACCGAGATGGCACAGAAATTGCATTCACCGTAACAGCCGCGATGGGTGGAAATGGAAAATCCAATCGTTTCCAGGGCTTTGACCTTGCCCATTTTTTCGTAAAACGGGTGTTGCCGCCGCTCGAAATCGAGTGCGTAAATGGCATCCAATTCGGCCTGTGTTTCGGTCAGGGCGGGCGGGTTTTGGACCAGGTAGCGGTCGCCATGTTTCTGAACCAGCCCGTGCGCAGTGATGGGGTCGTTGTTGCGATAAAAGCGGTGAAACATTTCAATGAAGGCAGTTTTATCCTGTGCAACCGTCTCGAAGGCCGGCAATTCAAGGTAGCCTGGAGGCGGCTCTTTAGCGACATAACACAACCCGCGGATGGAATGCGGTTCACGGCCCTCCTGCAGGGCGGCAGTGAATTCCAAAACGGCTTTTTCAGCCATCCCATACAGAATATAGTCGGCCTTGGCGTCGAACAGCACGGAACGCCGGATGGCATCGTCCCAGAAATCATAATGGGCCACGCGCCGCAGGCTGGCTTCAATACCGCCCAGTACGATCGGAGCGGAGGTGGAGGGCGTTTTAGAAACCCGCCCGGCTTTATTCGTAAACCGCCGGATCAGGTTACTGTAAACGATGGTGGCCCGGTCGGGACGCCGGGTATTCGCTCCCCCGGGGGTGTAATCATCGCTTTTACGCGGTTTTTTCAGGGCGGTGTAATTTGCCACCATCGAATCGAGGCTGCCGGCGGTCACGCCCCAAAAAAGCCGCGGCGTACCCAAGCGGCCGATATCATTCACACCGGAGATATCCGGCTGGGCAATCACGCCGACGTGGTAGCCGGCATGCAGGAGCACTTTTCCGATCACGGCCGTACCGATAAAAGGGCTGTCGATATAACTGTCGCCGGTTACCAGGATGACATCCAGCCCATCCCAGCCCAAGCCTTTGACCTCGTCCAAAGTTGTCGGTAGGAACATGCGATGATTATACTTGCATGGGATGAGAGTTCCATTTGAATAAATGTCCCATCCGAAAATACGAGATGGGTTTTCATTAATTCCTGGATAGATATCAAATTCTTTTAAACCATTTCATGGATATAATTATTTCGAATTTTCTTTATCAATGAATATTGACCTGCGTTCCATCCTTTCTTCCGACCAGAATTTTCTGCAGGAAAAGGCCAACCATGCCAGAGATTCTTATTTTACCGATCGCTGAAGTTCACAATACCCGCCTGACAACCGCAGATGACAACTGGGGCGGACTAGTTTCCGAGATTCGCCTCGACCCAGCCATACCGGATGATAGCCTGGTTGGGCTGGAGACGTTCTCGCATGCCGAGATCATCTTCCAGTTCCACCTGGTGGCGGAAAAGGATATCGTCCTGGGGAGGCGGCACCCGCGCGAAAACCTGGATTGGCCGGAGGTGGGCATCTTCGCCCAGCGCGGCCGACAGAGACCCAACCGGCTGGGCCTGACGGTGGTACGAATCCTTCGCCGGGAAGGACGCAGCCTGTTCGTTGAGGGGCTGGACGCGCTGGATGGGACGCCGATTCTGGATATTAAACCGGTCATGCAGGAGTTTCTGCCACGCAGCACGGTTTCCCAGCCAGAATGGTCGCATGAACTCATGCAATCGTATTGGAATCCAGAAAAGGAGAATCCCCGATGACAACCCATAATCCGCCTGCTTCCAGCGACGCCAATGAAGAGACCCGCCAGGCATGGAATTCCAACGCGGCCTTTTGGGATGAGAAAATGGGTGAAGGCAACGATTTCGTGAACCTGCTGGAATGGCCGGCCATCCTGCACCTGTTGAATCCACAACCGGCGCAACGCATCCTGGATATTGCCACCGGCAATGGCCTAACAGCCCGGCGGCTGGCAGCCCTGGGCCTGGAGGTAACCGCCTTTGATTTCTCAGAAGAACTTATCAAACTTGCCAAAGCACGAACCGATGCGGATTTGCACATAACGTATCGTGTCCTGGACGCCAGCGAGGAATCCAGCCTGCTAGGCATGCTTGGCTGTGCCGCGCCTTTTGATTCTGCCCTCTGCAATATGGCACTTTTCGACATGGCTGATATCGAACCTCTTTTTCACGCCCTGCCGAAGCTGCTTAAACCAGGCGGGCACTTTGTCTTTTCATTGTGCCACCCGGCTTTCAACAATACATCTTCCGTGCACGTGGCCGAAGAAACGGATGTGGAAGGACAAATCAAGCTGGTCCATTCCATAAAGGTTTCGCAATATATGACTCCTCATCAGCATCACGGCGCGGCGCTGCGAGGCCAGCCCAGGCCGCAACTCTACTTTGAACGCCCCCTGCATTATTACTTAAACCTCGGCTTCCGGAACGGTTTTGTGCTGGATGGCTTCGAGGAACGGGCTTTCCCGCCCGGGCACCCCCAATCCAATCCACTCAGCTGGGGCGGGAACTTCAGCGAAATTCCGCCAGTGCTGGTAGCCCGCCTGCGGTTGCCCACCCACCAGCCTGCTCTTTGATTTAAAGATAAACCTCTCAATACAGGCTGCTTGAATCCCATTTATCTGCATTACTCCGTGGCGAATTTAGAATTATTATTTGCTGCCGTAGATCTACAATTGAAACTCGATCTTTATCACGAATGTAACGAATAGACCGAATTTTCCAATGCATTCTTACAATATATCTGTGATATTTGTCAATTCGTGGTATTCGTGATTGAATTGCAGAGTAAAGAAACTTATTAATCAGTTGCTAATTCCTGACCCGCCTTTTTTCCTTTACTCTTTTCTGCTCTCTCCTGTGCTCAACCTGCCCTTCCTCCTGATCGAATTCCTCGACGAACTTGTCTTCGGTGTCAACCAGGCTGCCTGGCCATTCATCCGAACAGACCTGCGCCTGAGCTACCTGCAGATCGGTTTGCTGCTCTCCGTTCCGGGGATCGTGTCTGCCATCCTGGAACCGCTGCTCGGGATATTGGGGGATGTCTGGAAGCGCCGTCTGCTCATTCTGGGCGGAGGTATCTTCTTTACGCTGGCGTGCCTGCTCACCGGTCTCAGCAGCGGCTTTATTTTCCTGCTTCTAGCTTTATGTATTTTTTACCCCGCCTCCGGCGCGTTCGTCAGCCTTTCCCAGGCCTCCCTGATGGATTCAGACCCGGACCGGCATGAAAACAATATGGCGCGCTGGACCTTCGCCGGGTCGCTCGGGGTAGTAGCAGGTCCGCTTCTGCTGGCCGGCCTGGCCTTCATTGGCTTAGGATGGCGTGGGGTTTTCTTCACCCTGGCCGGCCTGAGCGTGCTGGTGCTCTTGTTTGCCTGGCAGCGCCTGCCAAAAACGCCGCCGGGTTTGCACTTGCTGCCGGATTTCCCAAGAATGTGGAAAGGCCTGCGGGAGGCGCTGGGTGCCCTGCGAGTCGGGGAAGTCCTGCGTTGGCTGGTACTGCTGCAATTCTCCGACCTGATGCTGGATGTGCTGCTGGGTTTTTTGGCGCTGTATTTTGTGGACGTGGCCCGGCAAACTCCGGAACAGGCGGCATTGGGCATTGCCATGTGGAGCGGCTTGGGCCTGATGGGGGATTTCCTGCTCATCCCCTTGCTCGAAAAAGTACGCGGCCTGGATACCCTGCACTGGAGTGTGCTGCTCGAACTAATCCTCTTCCCGGCTTTCCTGCTTGTTACTATCCCGCTGGAAAAATTCGTCCTGGTGGGGCTGTTGGGATTGTTCAACTCCGGCTGGTATGCCATCCTGAAGGGACGGCTCTACTCTTCCATGCCGGGCCGGTCCGGCGTGGTCATGACACTTGACAGCCTTTTCAGCCTGCTTGGAAAAATTCTGCCGTTCGGTATTGGCCTGGCTGCCCAATCCTTCGGCCTGCGCACGGCCATGTGGCTGCTGCTGCTCGGGCCGATCGCCCTGCTGATAGGTTTGCCTCGAAAAAACTTATCATCCTTTTCCCATATCGCCCGGACATGAATGTCCGGGCTCAGCTCGCAAGCCGCTGCGAGACTTCACCCAAAGGCATCTGGCTGTGAGCCCGGTGTTTCCATGCCAGGTGGAAAAAGTAGTGTAAGATATTTTCTGTAAAATTAGTAGGTCAGGTGTTATCCTCAGGTTAGCAGCCAAAAGGAGACACCATGACCTACCAGCAGGATTGTACCCTACCTGCTGACCTGCTGCAGCAGGTCAGCGAACAAGGTTTAGACATTCTCCCGGAGCTGATCCGGACGATCCTCAACGCCGCCATGCAAGCCGAGCGGCAGCATTACCTGAATGCCGCACCTTACCAACGGACGCCAGAACGGGAAGCTCATGCCAATGGCTTCAAACCGAAGAGCATGCAGACCCGGGTCGGGAAGATCACCTTTGATGTGCCCCAGGTGCGTGAAGGCGGTTTCTACCCGGAAGCACTGGAGAAAGGGCTGCGCAGCGAGCGAGCTCTGACCCTGGCGCTGGCGGAGATGTATGTCCAGGGAGTCTCCACCCGCAAGGTCAAAGCGATCACCGAGCAGCTGTGCGGCATTTCGGTTTCTTCGGCCCAGGTGAGCGATGCAGCCGCCCTGCTGGACACCGAGCTGGAGAAGTGGCGGAACCGACCACTGGGCGAATATCCCTATCTCATCCTGGATGCCTATTACGAGCAGGTCCGGGAGGACGGACAAGTGCGTGACCTGGCCGTATTGACCGCTGTGGGCGTCAATCTGGGCGGGAAACGCGAGATCCTGGGTCTTTCGGTGTCCCTGAGTGAGCACGAAGTGCACTGGCGGGCCTTTCTGGAGAGCCTGAAAGCCCGCGGGCTGGGCGGGATCCAGCTGATCACCAGCGACGACCACTCAGGCTTACGTATGGCCAGGCAGGCAGTCTTTGGGAGCCTCCCCTGGCAGCGCTGCCAATTTCACCTGCAGCGAAATGCTCAAGCCTATATCCCGCACAAGGACATGGCGGCGGAGGTCGCTGAGGACATCCGCACGATCTTCAATGCTCCCGATCGCTCCACTGCCGACGCCTACCTGGCCAGGACAGTTCAGAAGTACCTGAAGACCGCCTCCCGTCTGGCGGAGTGGATGGCAGCCAATATCCCGGAAGGCCTGACGGTCTTCGCCTTTCCAGCTGCCCATCGACGTTTGCTCCGGACCACGAATGGTGTGGAACGTCTGCATCGCGAAGTCCGACGGAGAGCCCGCGTGGTGAGCATCTTTCCGAATCAGGCTTCTTGTCTGCGTCTGGTCTCTGCTATTCATGCTGAGATCAGCGAGGAGTGGCTGACAGGCAGAAAATATTTGACGTTTTAAGGTTCTATGTTTTTTGTTTTTCTTTCAGAGGAAGCACTTGACCTTGAATTTACAGAAAAACTCTTGCACAATCGTGGAAAAACCAAGCTTGAGTAATTCACCACTCCTCAATAAATATCAACTTGAGCTACAGACTGTATAATGTGTAAATTCTCCCTTTTGTAATCTTATCATTCAGAAGGATGAATTGATTCGATTTACATTTTCACAATAATCTTATATTCACCCGCATCTTCTCTCCATGAACTATTCACTGTACTTTCACATCCCCTTCTGCACGCACCGCTGCGCCTACTGCGACTTCAATACGTACGCCGGACAGGAGCGGCTGATCCCCGCTTACGTGGAAGCATTATGTCGCGAGATAGAATATGTTGGCAGCCGATTCCCCGAATCCCGCATGAAAGGGGACAAGGGTGAGGGGGTTCGGACGATTTTTTTCGGCGGAGGAACGCCTTCCCTGCTTAACCTGGCCCAGTTCGAGCAGATTCTCCAGAATGTGTGCGCGCATTTTGCCGTGCCAGACATGTCAAGCCTGGAGACCTCGTTGGAAGCCAACCCGGGCACCGTCACACGTGATTCCCTGCGCGGGCTGCGCCGGGCCGGTTTCAACCGGATCAGTTTCGGTGTCCAATCGTTCCAGCCCGGGGAACTGCGCCAGCTGGAACGCATCCACGACCCCTACGACGTACTGAAGGCGGTACAGTGGGCGCACCAGGCCGGCTTCGAGAACCTCAACCTCGACCTGATCTACGGCCTGCCGGAGCAGGCCCTAGCAAGCTGGCAGGCGAATGTCAAACACGCCGTGGAACTGGCCCCGCAGCATCTCTCGTTGTATGCACTGACCATCGAACCCGGCACGCCATACGGCCGCTGGGCAAAACACGGACTGCTGCCTCTGCCCGACCCCGACCTGGCCGCCGACATGTATGAATGGTCCGCGGAGTACCTGGAAGGGCAGGGTTACGAACAATATGAGATCTCCAATTGGGCCCGGCCCGGCTTCGAATGCCGGCACAACCTGCAAACCTGGCGCAACCTGCCATACCTCGGCTTCGGCGCAGGCGCACACGGCTGTGCCAATGGCACGCGGGTAGCGGACGTATTGAGTATCAAGACCTACATCGAACGTCTACAATTTGATCCCGGGCACACCCCTTCCCTTGCCTTTCCCCTTTCCCCTGCCACCATCACCCAGACCCGCCTGACTTCATTTGTAGAGATGCAGGAAACCATGATGCTTGGGTTGCGCCTGACGCAGGAGGGGGTTTCGGAAAAGGCTTTCCGGCAACGCTTCGATCAAGACCTGATGGCTGTTTTCGGCAGGGAAATTAATGAACTGGTCGGACTGGGTCTGCTGGAAAGAGTCCGGCCTAAGACTTCGATAGTCATCTGCCTCACCCGACGAGGCCGCCTGCTCGGCAACCAGGTTTTTATGCGTTTTGTAGGGGATTAACCTGAAACAGATGCGGCTCATCGGTAACTTTTTAAGGATGAAACCAGCCAGGGAGGTTAAATCCGACCCTGGCATTCTGACTTGGGCGAAGCAATCTTGAAAGGGATAATTAATGAATGGACTGATTGCGCTGATCGGATCGGGGGAGTATTTGCCGGTAATGGATGAAGTGGACCGGACAATTCTGGCTAAAAGCGGCGCGCAGGCACGCACTGCCCGGGTAGTTTGCCTGCCAACCGCGGCCGGACAGGAGGGCCAATCCTCCTGGGGACATTGGATGGAGATGGGGGTGCAGCACTTCCGCCAGATGGGAGCAGAGGTAAGCGCCCTGCCAATTATCGACCGCCCCTCCGCGGATGACCCGCAGTACACCGCTGTCCTGGAATCAGCCGACCTGGTCTATTTTTCGGGCGGAAACCCACTGTATCTGTTCGAGACGTTGAACGGGTCACGCGCCTGGGAGGCGCTGCAACGAGCCTGGGAAAGCGGCGCGGTCTATGCCGGCTGCTCGGCCGGGGCCATGATCCTCGGGCAGGAGATCCCCAATTTTCGGTCGTTACCGCTCAAGAGCGTACACGCCTTCGGGCTCCTGCCGGCTCGCATGATCTTTCCGCATTTCGACCGTTGGAAGGTGGCGCGGGCGGCGATGCTCGCCCCGCTGCGGTACCGGCTTAAAGCGGATGAATATGCCCTGGGGGTGGATGAGGAGACCGCCCTGGTGGGCCGGCTGGATGAACAGGAGTGGCGCGTACTGGGGAGACAGACCGTTTCGATCATAACGAAGAATGAGGTGCGCGTTTATAAAAGCGGGGAACAGGTTGTATTGTAAATGGTTATAAAGAGTTTTTTTCACCAAGTTCCCGCGGGAGAGCACCGCGGGACAGGCGGGCACTCCGTATCACCAAGTACCACGAAAGAATTCTTCTTTTTTATGAAGATCGTGGCGAGTGTACTGTTCAATATCAGCCAAAATTTGTTTTGTCGTAAAATAGAATAACCGGCATCATCAAGAGTTCCATTTAGGAAATAAGTTGAAATGAAAACCATAAAAATTCCCAACAATGATTTAAACGTGTCGGAAATCGCGCTTGGCTGCATGCGTCTCTCGGAATTGACCAAACCGCAGATTTCGACCCTGATCCATACCGCTCTCGACCAGGGAGTAAATTTTTTTTGACCATGCCGATATTTACTCGGGTGGAAAGTGTGAAGAGAAATTTTCCGAGGCGCTCGGCATGGGTCCGGCTTTGCGGGAACGCATGCTGCTCCAGACCAAAGTTGGTATTCGCGAGACAAGCTATGATTTTTCAGAAGCACACATCCTGGAAGCGGTGGAAGGCAGTCTTAAGCGGCTGAGGACTGACCACCTGGATGTGCTGCTCCTGCACCGCCCGGATGCCCTGGTATAACCGGAACAGGTCGCCAAAGCCTTTGATGCGTTGGAAAGCAGCGGCAAGGTGCGCTATTTTGGGGTTAGTAATCAGAATCCCATGCAAATCGAGTTGTTGAAAAAATCCGTCAAGCAGAAGCTCCTTTTCAACCAGCTACAGTTCAGTATCACCAACACCGGCATGATCGATGCAGGCATCAACGTTAACATGCAGGTTGACCGCTCCATCGACCGGGATGGCGGCATCCTGGATTATTGCCGCCTGCATGACATTACCATCACGCCCTGGTCGCCTTTTCAATTTGGCTTCTTCGATGGTGTATTCTTGGGTAATGACAAGTTTCCTGAACTCAACCGAACAATCGATGCCATTGCCGCCTCCCGAGGCGTGACGAATACGGCAATCGCGGTCGCCTGGATCCTGCGCCATCCGGCCTGCATGCAGCCCATCCTCGGCACCACCAACCCTGGCCGTCTGAAGGACGCCTGCCAGGCAGCCGGCGTAGCGCTTACCCACCAGGAGTGGTACGACATCTACCTGGCCGCCGGTAATAAACTACCCTGGTTGTTATATACTTCCTGCTGGAACGAACAAGACCGAAAAGAAGGGGGACAAATCCCACTTCTTTCTTGTTCTGCCTGGCTCCTGATTCTTACCCTCCCTTTGCGACAATTTACCGATTGAGTATGCCTTACATCGCCTCTGCTAGGGACAGGTATACGAATTACCCGACGCGTCGGTATCGATATCCACCGAGACGCCTTCTTTCAGCGTGATGGATTGCACCTGGATGGATTGCGGCTGGGGAGTTCCCGGGGGGGTAGGGGTGACCAGGCTGCCTTGATCGAAGGCGGTGTACGCGCCCGGCATGAACTGTTGCTTGTTGGCCGGCGAGCCCGAATGGGGCTGCAGCAAAACGCCGCCTGGCTGGATCTTCATCAGGTCATTGGTGCAGTTGCGAATATAAGCCGGCACCGCCGGACTGATCGTCACGACTGGCAGGGATTTAATGTTACCCGTGACGGTGGAATAAACCGAGCCATCATAGGCCCAGCCGTGGACGGACGGGTAATCCGGAACGGCGATGTACAGCCACGTGCCGTCGCTGTTGCGGGCGGTGGCGGTGGAGCTTTGCCCGGCCTTTAAATATCCGAGGATGTCGTAATACAGGCTGGTGCCGCGCAGGATGCCAATACTGCCGTTATGGATGGCCTTAATGACTACGCCGTTGGGCGTGGCCGTATCAGCAGGCAGGCTGGTGTTGGTGGCTGCCGGGGAGGCAGTGGCGGTCGCTTCCGTTGGCATAGCGGATGCGGTTTCTGCACTGGCGGGAGGGGTTGTTGCAATGGGTGCAGCCATCCCGGTGGGGGTGGCGGTTCCATTGATATTGATGTTGACGGTGACGCTTCCCAGACTGCAGGCGAAAACTGTCAGAATGATTGTGGAAATTCCGATCAAAATGGTTTTCGTACGGCTTGTTTTCATATAGACCTCCTTTATCATTAAATATCATGACATATATTTTCATTATTATCAATGCCCCGGATGGATGACCCCAAATCTTATTGCATTTCACGCTGTGAAGACCAACTACGAAGGCAGGCTCCTCTTGGGAATAACTGCCTCCGGCGGCGAGGACGCCGCCTAAGCGAATGGGAGCGAGGACCCTACGGGGGCCCTGCAAAGTACGACCTGACAAAAACTGTCAGGACAGGCAGGACGGGCAGCCTCTCTACGGAAGAACACCGTCCGGCGGCGAAGACACCGCCTAGAGCGAGTAGGAGCGAGGAAACTACGGGGGCCTTGCAAGGTACACAGGACAGGCCCTACAAAGTGCGCCATGATAAAAACCTTTAGGACAGACAGGACAGGCAGGCCTGAAAGGTTTTCTGTACCGGCTTGTGCATTGGCTTGCACAGCTGTTTTATCGGCCGGGAGGAAGAGTTGCAAAAGAAACCTTTAGGGTCTCCGAATGTCCTGGAGGATTTGCCGGGTGTCGCTACGCATCCTCCAACTGGCGCGCTTCCCTCCAAATCCTCTCTCCTTGCGAATTAAGGTATAATCAGCCCGCTGGAAGCATCCCAAAATACCATGAGGTTTGCACATGAAAGAATATTCTACCGAGTTCATCCGAAACATCGCCCTCGTCTCGCATGGTTCGGGCGGGAAGACCATGCTGGCGGAGGCCTTCCTGCACGTAACGGGCGCCACCACCCGGCTGGGGAAGATCGAGGATGGCTCCACTGTTTCAGATTTTGAAGACGAAGAGATCCGCCGCAAACTTTCCCTTTCCACCGCAGTCATCCCCATTGAATACAAAGACCATAAGATTAACGTGCTGGATACCCCTGGTTATACCGATTTCATCGGTGAGGTGGTCTCGGCTTTGCGCGTGGCCGATGGAGCCGCCATCCTGGTCGATTCGGTTGCCGGGTTGGAGGTTGGCACGGAGATCGTCTGGAACTACTGCGACACGTTCAAGCTGCCGCGCTTCCTGGTGGTCAACAAGCTGGACCGCGACAACGCCGATTTCAACAAGGCCATCCAATCCGTCCAGGAATATTCGCCCACCCGGCTGGTGCCGGCACAGCTGCCCTGGGGAGAAAAGGCTGCCTTCAAGGGTGTGATCGACCTGATCTCGATGAAAGCCTATGCCAACGAGGGCAAAACCCCCGAGGAGATCCCGGCCGACCTGAAACCAGCAGCCGATGAAGCCCGCATGAAACTGGTCGAAGCGGCTGCCGAAGGCGAGGACGCCCTGCTGGAAAAGTACCTGGAAAGCGGCGAACTGACCAACGAGGAATTGGTGCGCGGCCTGAAGGCGATCTTGCGTTCCCAGGCTTACATCCTGGTCTTCGCGGCGGCCGGCGGGCGTGAACACGGCGTGCTGCCACTGCTGGATGCTATCATTACCTTAATGCCTTCCCCAAAGGATATCCCGTCGGTCGTTGCCAAGGGCAAGGATGGCGAAGAGCAGCTCACGGCGGAGGATTCCGGGCCGCTGGCTTTGTACGTTTGGAAAACCACCGCCGACCCGTTCGTCGGCAAACTGACCTACTTCCGGATCTATTCCGGCACCCTGCACGGCGATACCCGCATCTGGAACCAGAACAAGGGCGCCGAAGAACGCATGGCAGGCCTGTCCATCATGCGCGGCAAGGAAACCATGCCTTTCAAGGTGGTCCACAGCGGGGATATCGGGATCGTTGCCAAGCTGACCTCCACCACCACCGGCGATACGCTGTGCGACAAGACCCATCCGCTGACCCTGCCCATGCCGGTCTACCCGCATGCGCTGTTCCGAGTGGCTATCCACCCCAAGACCCAGGCGGATGCCGCCAAGATCTCTCCCACGCTAACCCGCCTGTGCGAAGAGGACATGACCCTTTCCTGGAACATGGAACCGGCCACCGGCCAGACCATCCTGCAGGGGATGGGTGACCAGCATATTGACGTGGCCATCCGGCGCGCTGAAGGCAAGCTGCAGGTTGGGCTGACCACCGCCGAACCGAAGGTGCCGTACCGCGAAGGGATCACCAAGAAAGCCGATGCCATGTACCGCCATAAGAAACAGTCGGGCGGTTCGGGCCAGTTTGGCGAAGTCTGGCTGAAGATCGAACCCTGCCCGGAGCAGGATTTCGATTTCACCGATGAATTGGTCGGCATGAATCTTTCGAAATCCTATCTGCCGGCAATTGAAAAAGGCATCCATGCCACCCTGCAAACCGGGGTGGTGGCGGGTTTCCCACTCAGCAACGTGCGCGTCATCGTATACGATGGCAAGGAACACCCGGTTGATTCCAAGCCGGTGGCATTCGAAATTGCCGGGCGCGAGGCATTCAAGCTGGCGGTCAAGGACGCCGGCCCGGTGCTGTTCGAGCCGATTATGAATGTCCGCATTGTCGTGCCGGATGCTAACATGGGCGACGTGATGGGCGATTTGAACAGCCGGCGTGGGCGGGTGCAGGGCACCGAATCCGAGCGCGGGCGCACCGTGGTGGTGGCCCAGGTACCGCTGGCCGAGATGCTGCGCTACACCACCCAACTACGCTCCATCACCGGCGGCCGGGGTGTCTTTACGATGGAATTCGACCGCTACGAGATCATCCCGAACCACCTGGCGCAGGAGATCATCACTGCCCACCAGAAAGAAATGGAAGCAAAGAAGGAAGAGTAGACTTCTTACTAGAGCGGCCGCAAGGCCGCTCAACATTCGAAACTCGCCTGGACGGTCACACGCTGACCGAGGTGCATGCATATTTGCCTAAAAAAAACCATTGGGCGAGTGGGGATTTTTCGATATGAGTATGATAGTCAAGAGTCTGATCGTCTGATAGAACGGTAGACGGTTCGCAAATAAGACTGTAAGATTATTTGAGCAGCAAACTATCGGACTATAATAGACCCATGCTTCCTGAACTCTCTCACGAAGAAATATTGCGCTATTCCCGCCACCTGCTAATCCCCGAGGTGGGGTTGGAAGGGCAGAAAAAGTTACGGAGGTCCACGGTACTGATCATCGGGACCGGCGGGCTGGGCTCGCCGGTGGCATTGTACCTGGCTGCTGCAGGAGTCGGCCGGATCGGCCTGGTGGACTTCGATGTGGTCAACTCATCCAACCTGCAACGCCAGATCATTCACGGGAACGGGAGGGTGGGCACGCTCAAGGTCGAATCGGCGCGCGAGCGCCTGCGAGACCTGAATCCTGGCATACAAGTGGACATCTATAACGAGCCATTCACTTCCGTAAACGCCATGCGCATCGCCCATGATTACGATCTGTTGGTCGACTGCACAGACAATTTCCCCACCCGCTACTTGGTCAACGATCTGTGCGTACTGACCGGTAAGCCGGACGTGTTCGGCTCGATCTACCGCTTCGATGGTCAGGCGAGCGTTTTTTATGCCAAGGAAGGACCGTGCTATCGATGCCTGTTCCCCGAGCCACCACCACCCGGCATGGTGCCGACATGCGCAGAAGGAGGCGTGCTGGGCGTCCTGCCCGGAACGATTGGAACGGTCCAGGCCACCGAAGCGATCAAGCTCCTACTGGGGATCGGGTCCAGCCTGGTCGGACGGCTGGTGCTGTATAACGCCCTGGATATGTCGTTCGATACGGTCAAGTTGAAAAAAAACCCGAATTGCAAGGTCTGCGGGGCGCACCCGGATGTAACCGAATTGATCGACTACGATGCTTTTTGCGGCGTGCCCGGGATTGGTCACGACGAACGCTCGGCCGGGGAAAAAAGGGATATATCCGCCACCGACCTGGCACTCCGATTAAAAAACGGGGAGAAATTCCGCCTGATCGACGTGCGCGAACCGCACGAGCTGGCCATTTCGTCCCTGCCGGGAGAAGAGAACATCCCGTTAGCCGTTCTAGCGGCCCATCTATCCGAACTGGACAGTGCCCAGGAAATTGTACTTTTCTGCAAGAGTGGTGTGCGTTCCACGCGTGCGCTGGAACTACTGACCAGCGCGGGGTTCCTAAAGGTGAAGTATCTAAGGGGGGGAATTAACGCCTGGGCGAGGGAAGTAGACCCGAGGCTGCCAATATATTAAACCGAATGTCCCTGTAAGGACGGAAATGATTTTTCCACTAATCCACGCGAATAAACGCCAATCTTGAAATAATTAGCGAAGATTAGCGGATAAAAAAATTTCTAGTGGGGCAAAATGGGATAGGTGCTGCCGCCGTGTGGGAAAACCAGCACACCGGCTTTGTGGGGGAATTTTGACCGGGCGAAGGCCAACCCAGCTTCTGGGCTCTCCACGAAGGTGACGAAAGGAAGATTCGCCCGTGTTTCCAAAGGTATGGTGGGGGCATACACCAACAGGTCGCCGCGGCGCATGGCCTGCAGGGCAAAATACAGGAAGAAGCGGTCTTCTTCACCCATGCCCTTCAAATGCAGATGCGGCAGTAAAAGCAGGATCAGCGGGGCTAGGAATTTCAGGGCTTTCCGTCCGACCGGCAGTTTGCGGTTGGCCAGGCCGAAAACACCCACGCCAGCTTCCGCCCGGATGCAGGTAAGCATCACGCCGCCAGGCCGCAGTGCCCGGACGGTATTGGCGAGGGCTTTTACACCCTGGCGCAGATCCTGATCCATCGGGTGGGAATTGCTGATGACCACCTCAGCCAGCGCCGGGACTGCCGCGCCGTAGATCTGGCTGCTGGTTTGCACGCCGAGGCGGTGGGCCTGCAAGGGGTGCCCGCAAACCACTTGCAACACTTCCAGATTGCTATTCAGAACCGCGTTCACCAGGAAGACCGGCGCTTTGAGCATACCGGCGGCCTCTTCCAGGTCCAGCCGCATCGGGTTTGAGTCAATCGGCTGACCGACACTGTTGAAGGTGGCGGGGGTGCAGTTAAGCGAATGGTTGTGGGCGATGGTCGCACGACCAGCCACACCGGGCACCAGGTTCTTATACCCGCCTCCGAAGCTGGCGATGATATGCGGCTCGATGCAGCCGATGGAAATGATGAGGTCCGATCCGGCCACCACCTTGTTGATGAAGACCGGTGTGCCACGACCGGTTCTGCCCAGGTTCACCAGCTTTTCGGCTGAGTCACAGTCGTGGGCTTCCACGCGCAGAGCGGGTAAGTTGCCCAGTCGCCGAGCGACGGCTGCCGCGCTCATTGGGAAATGCACACCCGTGGCAGGGACCAAGGTTACCTGGTCGTGGGTGACGCCAGCCTGCCGGAGTTCCGCCAGGACAGACGGTAAGAGCTGGTCCACCGGGGTTGGGCGACTGTCATCGTCAATGACCAGGGCGATTTTCTGACCAGGTTTAGCCAGGTCCCTGAGAGGCGGCAATCCGATAGGCTTTGAAAGACTGGCTGCGATCTCCTGCTGCAAAGATGTGGGGGCGCGGCTGGGAGCAGGTTCCATTATCCCGAGCAATTTCCATTGTTCTGGCAGTTTAATGGACAAATGATCCTTCCCCCAGGGGATTATGATGGGATTATCAGGCGTTGGATTCGGCATCTTGCTCCCCGCGTAACGCGTCGCTCCAGTGGATACCTTCACGCGCCATGTACCAGGCACCCAGGAGCGTTATGGGCAACCAGAGCGCCACATGCAGAACGATGGTATACCCGGCAGCAACGGCCTGGTCAACCCCGTAAGCTGTCAATACGGCAATGCCGGAGGCGTCGAAGGTGCCGATGTAACCAGGTGCAGCCGGGATGATGGTGATCAGGTTGACGATACCATTCATCAGCATCAAAGCAAAGAAGCTGACATGAAAATTGAAAGCGTGCATGACGAACCAGTATTTGCCGGTCTCAAGCAGCCATATCACCACGGAAGTGAGGAATACCATCAATACGTTGGCAGGCGAGCGCAGGGAAGCCAGCCCGTCCAGGAACTTGTTCATAATACCGGAGGTCTGCTGGCGGAAGCGCCGGGGCATGAGCCGGTCAATAAACCACTGCCCGAACCGGGCTGTGATCAAGGGGAACATGGCTGCCAGGAGGAAGAACACCAAGATCACGAAAGCCAGGATGGTGCCGAATATTGCAACCTGCTGGATATTTCCCACGAAACCTGAACTACCTTTCAGTTTGGCCAGTTCCGGCAGGTTGACGAAGACGAACCCAAGCATAACGACCGCATCGAAGAATTTCTCAACAATGATGGTGGCGAGCGAAGCGGAGATGGGGACACCTTCACGGCGCTTGAGCACCACCGCCCGCAACACCTCGCCGGCACGGGCGGGGTAGATATTGTTACCCATGTAGCCGATACAGGTGACCGGGAACATGCTCCACGTCTTGATCGATTTGATCGGTTTGAGCAGGTAATGCCAGCGCCAGGCGCGGGCCCAGACTGCCACGAAATACACGGCGATGCCCGGCAGGATCCACCAATAATCGGCGGTCTTGATGGCCTGCCAGAAATCACCAAAATTCAATTTACTGAGCGCCCACCACAGGAAAGCTGCGCTAATCAACACCCCGAGCCAAAATTGCCATTTTTTCATGAGCTCGATTCTACCATGCAGGCGAGGCATTCCGTTAATTTGCAGGTTACAGAAATGCTCAGCACTTTCACAATGTAAGGAACTGTTGCTGCCCCACCCCCAGCCCCCGAACCTACCTGGTGAGATCTATGCAATAATTTGGTTGAACAACCATCAGAATGCCCGTTTCGTGCTAGAATTAAGTATGCCGATTGAAACGTCTGACCTGGCGACATTTCTCACCATCATCCATTTGTTCCATTACCTGAGCGAAGAGCAGGTTGGAATCCTGTCGCGAGGATTGAAGGAAGTACATTTTGGTAAAGACGTGGAGGTGATCAAAGAGGGGACGGAATGCAACAGCCTTTATTTGATCTATTCCGGCAGTGTCAGCGTAACCCGCACGGGCAGGCAAGAGCCACTTGCCAGACTGGTGCGACACGACTATTTCGGCGAAGCGGCCGTACTAAAGCCCCGGAAACTCAAGGCAACCGTTACGACGCTTGAACCCACTGTGGTGTTGATCTTTTCAGGGGAACAGTTCAGAGAGTTCATAAAACAGATTCCCGGGCTGCGCGCCAATTTTGCCGGAATGGTTGCCAGTCAAAAGCTGGCAAACCGGTTGCATTTTAACTGGGTGCAAAAGGATGAAGTGATCTACTTCCTGGCCCAAAAGCATCCATACCGCCTGGTAGAAGCTCTGGTGCTGCCAGTAATATCACTGCTCCTGCCGGTGGCTCTATTGATCCTCTTCCTGCTGTTTCCGGCTTTCTTACTCATCCTATGGGGGGCAGGAGTTACTTTCCTGGCGATCGTATTATGGATCATTTGGAGGACTATTGACTGGGGAAACGATTATTACGTAGTCACGAACCAGCGGGTGGTATACCTTGAGAAAGTGATCGGCCTGTATGATAGCACCCAGGAAGCCCCACTCAGCACGATCCTTTCCGTAGGTGTGGAAACAGACATGATGGGCCGGCAGATGGGCTTCGGGAATGTGATCATCCGAACGTATGTCGGAAAGATCATCTTCTGGCATGTCTCGAATCCCAAACAGGCGGCGGCGGTGGTGGAGGAACATTGGCAGCGTGTCCGTGAGAGCTCGCGGCGAGCGGAAAATGATGCGATGCGGTTCGAGCTGCGTAAACGGATGGGCCTGGTCCCCGCGGAAGCCAGATCCCAACCCGGACCGGCAGCGGTGGTTGTGAAACCCAAAGCATCCTTTGCGGAAAAGCTCAGTCTCAGCCTTTTCAAAGTCCGGATCGAGAAGGGTGGAACGGTGACATACCGTAAGAGCATCTTTGTATTGTTCCTGCAGATCTGGCAGCCAACCCTGGGAATGGCAATATTGATAGTGCTGCTGGGAATTGGTTTGATCCAACCTCCAAACTCCATCATCCACGTGGCTCCCGGCCTGGCATCAGAAACATTATTTACCATCTGGGTGGTGTTATTCTTCGTTATTATCTTATGGTGGATTTACCAATACATCGATTGGAGTAATGATATCTTCCAGGTGACACCCGATCAAATCCTGGATATCGACCGCAAGCCTTTCGGCACCGAGGAACGTAGAGCCGCACCCCTGGAAAATATTCTCAGCACACAAGCTCAACGGGAGGGTTTCCTGGCCTACCTGTTGAACTTCGGAACGGTATATATCAATGTAGGCGGTGCCACGGAGCTGCGCTTCTCGGATGTGACCGATCCGGCCGCGGTACAGCAGGACATCGATAACCGCCGCCTGGCGCGGATCAATTCCAAGGCAGAACTCAAGGCCAAGTCCGAGCGCGAACGGCTGGCGGATTATTTTGTCACGTATCAAAGCGTCAACAAGGAAATTCTCCAGTCCGCAAGCGAACAAAAATATGCCGGCAACTCCGGCGAACCGGATGGAACAGGAGAGGTGCAAGAAATACATAAACTTCAAGATAAAGACGGAAGCAAATAAAGGATTTCAGCCAAAGACTGTTTAACCGATAAACCTTATTGTTATGGAAGAAGTTGAATGACCATCAGACAAATCGTTACTCTGCCGGATCCGGTCCTGCGGCGCAAGGCCAGGCCGGTGACCCGGTTCGATGCAGAACTGCAAACCCTGGTAGACGACATGATCGAGACCATGCGCGCGGCGCCCGGCGTCGGCCTAGCGGCTCCGCAAGTAGGTGTCTCGGAGAGAGTCATCGTGGTGGAATATGTCGAGAACGAAGAAGCCGAAGACGCCGAAGACGCCCCCAAAAAGCTATATGTGATGGTCAACCCGGAAATCAAGAAATGCTCAGAGACGACCGAGAAGGGCATCGAAGGCTGTCTGTCCGTCCCAGGCTGGCAGGGTGAGGTGGAGCGCGCCCTGGAAGTAACCGTCAAAGGGTTGACCCGCCGGGGTCAGCCGATGAAGGTAAAAGCCAAAGACTGGATGGCGCGCATCTTCCAACACGAGATTGACCACTTAAACGGATTAGTCTTCACCGACCTCGCCTCGAAGGTTTGGAAACCACAACCGGACGAGCCGCAAATGGACGTATGATTTTCCCGAGGCGCAAGCCCCGGGCCTTTGTCAGAACATGTATTTAACGCATCTATCGCTCACGAACTTTCGCAGTTTTGCCCGCCTGGACATGAACATCCCCCGGCGGGTTGTTTTGTTGACCGGGGACAATGCCCAAGGAAAAACCAGTGTGTTGGAAGCCATTTATTTCCTGGCAGCATTCACTTCCTTCCAGACCCACACCGACCGGCAACTGGTCAATTTCATCGAGGCGCGCAAATCCCTGGCAGTGGGACGGTTGGTAGCAGAGTATGTGCGCGGGCCAGCTAAACACAGGCTGGAGGTACGCCTAGTGGTAGAGGCGGTGGGGGCGACCGGGCAGCGACTACGCAAGGAGATCCTGCTGGATGGCATCAAGCGCCCCCTGGCAGAAGTCATCGGGCATTTCAATGCGGTCATCTTTGTGGCTCAGATGACTCAAATCATTGAAGGTGGGCCGGAAGCCCGGCGCCGCTACCTGAACTTGGCGCTAGCCCAAAGTGTGCCCGGTTATGCGCGTCAACTAAGCGAGTTTGGCGAGGGGCTGACCCAGCGTAATGCCCTGCTTAAAACCTGGCCGAGCGCGGCGGGGATCAAACCCAGCTAGATTTCTGGGATGAGAGCATCACCCGGACAGGTGCGGCCATCATATTACGACGGATCGAAGCAATCCAAGAGATCGAGAAACTGGCTACCCGAATTCACAGCGAATTGACGCACGGCATGGAGATTCTCCGCTTACATTACCAGCCTGCCTATGACCCGTACCTGCCTGCCCATGGGCAAATCGCTCTGGCGCTGAGCACGCCAGTGCAACGCAATGGTCTGAACGAAAACGATATCCGGCAAGGATTCCTGGAGGCTTTACGGCTGGGACGCAGCGAAGAGATCAGGCGGGGGGTTACGACGTTGGGGCCGCACCGGGACGAACTGAGGTTCCTGGCAAACGGTATTGACCTTTCGGACTTCGGTTCGCGCGGCCAGGTACGCACGGCGCTACTGGCGCTCAAGCTGGCAGAGATCGAGTGGATGAAGGCTCGTACCGGTCAATGGCCGGTGTTGCTGCTGGACGAGGTTCTGGTTGAATTGGATGGACAGCGCCGCCAGGACCTGCTGGACTGCCTGGACAGGGTTGAGCAGACCGTGCTGACCACCACCGATCTGCAATCTTTTGCGCCTGATTTCGTCGAAAAGGCCGAGGTGTGGCGTGTAGAGGGGGGAGAAGTACGGAAGAAGGAAGTAGAGAGCAGAGAATAGTGAACTGAGAGCGGTAAATATAATTAATGATGAAGAGTGATTGGTGAATAGTGATTGGAGGTGCCATGAGTATCAAACACATTAATGACGTACCGATGGAAGTTGTCAAAACAGGAGATTCAACCAGCATGCAATGGTTGATTTCAGCAACGGAAGGGCCGCATTTTGCCATGCGGCGTTTTGTGATGGAACCTGGAGGCGGAATGCCGGAGCACACCAATACGGTCGAACACGAACAGTATGTGCTTCAAGGTCATGCCAATATTGGGATAGGAGGAAATGAATTCGAGGTGCGGGCCGGGGATGTTGTTTTCATCCCGGAAGGAGTGCCACACTGGTACCAGAATATCGGTGAGGAGAATTTCGAATTCCTATGCCTGATACCGAATAAGCCGGATGAGATCAAAATGGTTGGAAAGGAATGTTGAATTCGCCCCAAATTGGTTTTTATTGCCTGGCGAAGCGGTAGCCCACGCCGTAGACCGTTTCGATATAGTGGGGGGCGCTGGGGACTTGCTCAATCTTGGATCGCAGGTTCTTGACATGCAGGTCGATGGCGCGTTCGTAGCCTTCGAACCGGACTCCCTGCAGAAGGTCGAGCAGATCGAGGCGGGAGTAGACACGGCCAGGTGCAGACATCAATGCCGCCAGCAGATCGAATTCGGAGGGGGTCAGGTCAACATACCGGTCCGCCACCTGCACCGAATGGGCGCTGCGGTCCAAAATGATATCGGCCGCATGTAGCACCTTGCCGGCCGGCTCCTTTTTGCCGCTGCGCCGCAGCACTGTCTTTACACGCGCCATTAATTCACGCGGGCGGAACGGTTTGGTCAGGTAGTCATCGGCGCCCGCCTCCAGCCCGGTCACTTTTTCGTCACTGTCCACCCGGGCGGTCAGCAGGATGATGGGGGTATCATTGTCCGCCCGGTAGCGGCGCATGAATTCATACCCGTCCATTTCAGGCATCATCAGGTCGAGTATGATCAAGTCGGGTTCCTGGCGTTCGGCGACCGACAGCGCTTCACGACCATTCGAAGCGGTCACCACCCGGAACCCGGCCTGAGCCAGGTACGTCTCCACCAGGGATACCAGGCGGGCTTCGTCATCCACCACCAGGATCGTCTTTGCTGCTGTCATTTTTTACCAGTTCCTGTTATATTACTACCTTCAATTTCGAAAGGGCAATCCCGATATTGGGGTATATGGGATCACCCGGTTATTTTGTAACTATTATCCGGCGATCTTCTGCAAGTAGGAGATCAGGGCGTTCATCAGGGCAGTAGGTATGCGGTTGGCATACTGCGCCCGCAGGGCGTTCTGGGTCGCGTTCGGGGTTGGCCGGGTGGTTGTACCACCGGCTCCCGGAACACCACCACCAGCGAAGCCACCACCGGGGAAGCCGCCACCACCGCCTGTGCCACCTGCGCGGGGAGTGAAGCTAAAGCCGGGTGTGCCGCTGGCGCCGCCGTTGGTCAATCCCAGGCTGCTCATTTCGGTATACATATCCCGGCGGGTCAGTTTCATGGCAGTGATGGCCTGCATCTGCGCCGGTGTCAATGTTTGCTGGACCTGGGCGACTACTGCGTCGATCTCAGCCTGTGCAGCCGTATTGCTGCTGGTCAACTGGGCGTAGGCCTGCCAGAGCGGCACCAAAGCGCCTGCCTGGGTGGCATTGATGGCGTTGCCGGTACCTTGCAGCTTGAAAGAACCGATCACGAGGGATTCGGCCAGCGGCAGCGGCTGGGTGAGATTGGCCGCACCAGGGGTGCCGTTGGCGGCCGAGGCGCCACTTGCACCACCGGTCGTGGCAGGACTGCTGGCTTTTGCGCCGCAGGCTGCCAGTACGATAACCAGCACAGCAATCACGGCGGAGAGGGGAAGTACGAATTTCTTTGTTTTCACAGGATTTTTCCTTATTTCAAACTGCTAATTTTTGAGGTTGCGTTTACTACCGAAAGTTTTTTCAGATGCTTGAATTTTTCAGTGCATCCCTTCCCCGCAAAATACACGGGACAGGCGGACGGTTGTGTGAAATGGTTTATTCATGCCTCAAGGCATCGATTGGATCGAGCAGGGCGGCCTGGTTAGCCGGGTAGAAGCCGAAGAAGGCGCCCACGGCGGCAGCCGAGAAGAAGGCCAGGAAGATCGAGCTGGGGGCCACCACCGTTTTCATGGTGCCGACCGCTCCGAATAGCCAGGAGCCGCCCACCCCCACCAGGATACCGATCAGACCGCCGATCACGCTCAACAGCAGCGCCTCCGAGAGGAACTGCCAGCGGATGTCATTGGGTGTGGCGCCCACGGATTGGCGCAGCCCGATCTCACGCGTGCGTTCGGTCACACTGACCAGCATGATGTTCATGATGCCGATCCCGCCGACGATCAACGAGATGCCGGCCACCCAGGCCAGCAGGCTGCGGAAGGCGGCCGTGGTCGATTCCTGGGTGCTGATGATGTTCTGCTGGGTGGTGATGGTGAAATCGGGCGTGGCCGCAGAGACCCCATGGCGCTGGTCCAGCAGCAGGGTGATCTGGTTGATCGTGTCATCCATCAATTTGGGGTTCGCCACCGTGACATAGATGGTCTGGACGCGCTGGCCCAGGAAACGGGCGAAGCGGGAGGGCGTGTAGTACTGCAGCACGGTCGAAAGCGGCAGGTACAGGCGGGTATCGTAATCCACGGACCCGACCGTGCCTTTCGATGCGAATACTCCGATCACATCCAGGTAGAAGTTGCCCACCTGCACATTCTGCCCGACCGGGTCAGCCGTACCGAACAACTGCGTTGCCAATGCGGAACCCAGCACGGCCACCTTGGTCTTGTGGTCCTGGTCCGACTGGAGAAAATAGGCTCCGTCGGCCACTGTCATGGCGCGCACGGTCGGGAAATCCGGCAGGGTGCCCAGGATGCTGGTGCTGCTGAGCGAGACCGCACCCACCTGGACGGTCTGGGAACTGCCCTGCTCCACACTGATACCGGCCACGTTCGGGACGCTCTGCTGGATGGCAGCCGCATCCGTGAAGACCAGCCCGGTGCCGGTCTGGGCGGCCGTCGCAGGACCGTTGCGGGTGAAGTTGGGGGTGATGAAGATCAGGTTGGAGCCCAGGCTGGTGATCTGGCTGGCAATGGCGGAAGCCGTGCCGTTGCTGACCGCGATCATGATGATGACCGCCGCCACGCCGATGATGATGCCCAGCATGGTCAGCAGCGAACGGACCTTGTTCTTGCCAACCGCCTCCCAGGAAATGCGCATGACTTCAGTTATGTTCATTGTTTACCTTCTTAATTCGCCAATGGATGGCGCTGGCTGTTATGTACCACCGAGTCGATATGCCCATCTTTCAAGTGAATGACCCGCTGGGTGTATTGGGCCACCACCGGATCATGCGTCACGATGACAATGGTGGCGCCCTGGTCATGCAGCTTCAACAACAGCTTCATGATCTCTTCCCCGGAATGGCTGTCCAGGTTGCCGGTGGGTTCGTCGGCGATGATCAGGACGGGATCGGTGATCAGGGCGCGTGCGATGGCCACACGCTGCTGCTGCCCGCCGGATAGTTCCTGCGGCTGGTGGTCCATGCGATCCCCCAGGCCGACCCGTTCGAGCATGTCTTTGGCCATCTGCTCCCATTCATCCCGGGTATGTTTGCGGCTGCGGTCATACACCAGAGGCAGGATCACGTTGCGCAGTGCGCTGGTGCGGGCCAGCAGGTTGTACGACTGGAAGATATAGCCGATCTTGGTGTTGCGGATGGCAGCCAGCTCAACCTTGTTCAGCCCGCTGACATCCTGCCCATCCAGGCAGTATTCACCGGAGGTGGGGGTGGACAGGCAGCCCAGGATGTTCATCAGGGTGCTCTTGCCGGAACCGGACGGTCCCATGATGGCGACCAGCTCCCCGGTCTGGACCTCCAGGCTGACATGGTCCAGGGCCACCACGCTGGCATCCCCCATGCCGTAGGTCTTGGTCAGATCCGTGGTTGAGATGACGGTACGGGCTGCGTTCATGGCGTCGCGACTGCCTGGGTATTATTGGTGGCCTGGAGACCGGTGCTGACCACATCCCCGGCCTTGAGACCGGTCTTGATCTCGGCAAAGGTGCCGTCATTCAGACCAACTGTAACAGTTTTGAGGGTGGGTTTGCCGTTCACCATCACGAAAACAGAGTAATTATTGGGGGACAGCTCGTGCAGCGCCTGCACCGGCACCAGGACGACATTGTTCGCCTGAGCTTGGATGAGATCCACCGATGCGGTCACACCCAGGGGCAGCGTCAGGGGTGGGACACCGGCAGCCTGCGTGGTATCCAGTACTACGGTGCCTTCCACAACCGAGCTGCCCGAGATGGTGACCAGCTGCGGGGAGATTTGGGTCACTTTGGCGGTATAGGTGATGTTGGGCAGGGCATCGAAAACGACACTGGCTTTATTGCCAACATTGATGTTGCTGTAGTCAAGCGGATCCATATAGATGGTCAGCTCGGACTGGCTGAGGTCGGCGATCGTTACAAATGTGCTGCCGGCGTTGATGGTATCGCCGACCGAGTTGTTGACGGTCAGGACGGTCCCGGAAATCGGTGAGTAAAGATTGGTGTATGCCAGGTTGTTCTGGGCGGTCTGTAAGTTTAGCTTGGCCTGATTGAGGGCGTTCAGCCCGGTCCCGGTGGCATTCGCCGGCACGGTCCCGCCGGTCAGGGCGGTCACCAAGTTCTGTGCTTCCGTGATCTGGGCCTGATAGAGCGCCACATTAGCTTGAGCAGAACCAACCGTCAATGGGTTGGATGAGGCGGCAATGGCATTGTAGTTGGTCAGGGCGGTGTTGTAGGCCTGCTTGGCATTATACAGTGCCTGATAAAGCTTGGCTGCTCCCGTATTTGTCAGGGGTTGTCCGGATACCGGATTGTATCTATCCTGGGCGGCATTCAGATTGCTTTGGGCAAGAGCCAGAGCTGCCTGTGCATTATTAATGGCCGCCTGGTCGGTACCAGCCGTTGTGGCACCACCGAGGACATACTGGGCATTGATCAGATTTGTTTGGGCGGTGATGAGGGCCTGCTGTGCATTCGCAATGGCCGAAGGCGAGGTCAATTCATTCAGGGCCTGCTGAGCCTGGGCCAGCGCAAGCTGCTGGTTCGAGCTATCCAGTTGGGCGATCAGATCGCCGGCTTTGACCTGGCTGCCTACCTGGACGTTCAGAACGGTCAGGGTGCCGCTGGTCTGAAACCCCAGATTGCTTTCGGCTGCAGCCACCAAGGTGCCGGTGCCGCTGGCTCGCAGGACTATGTTGCCCGTACGAGCAGTAGCGGTCTGGATGGTGGCCTGCTGGGAGGTCACAGCGGCCGCGGCAGCCTGCTGGGACCTGATATAACTATAAGCCCCTGCGCCAATGGCGATCACCAAAACGACCAGAACGATCCAGAAGACCGGCTTGGACATTCCGATAATTTTGGTGCGGCGCGGCTGCTTATTTTCGGAAACATTGGTTGGCATGATTACACCTCACATGTAAAAAGAATTTTTATACTGTGGATAGTATAGTACGCGTGTGTTAGGTAAGAATTAGAAAATTGTGTAGATAGTATGTAACTCCCACCCCTCGAAATGAGAAAAATTTGGTATTTGATTGAATAAATCAGGTAGAAAGCGGAATATTCACACCCCCTTCAGCATGAATAAATCGGGCGCACTGACCGTGCACGAGTATTACGGTCACGAACGACTAGGTACGGTAGAACGTCACAGCGTGATCTTTCAATTCATCCCCTTGATACACAAACTTGGCTGAAAAAATTTTCCCTTCCCGGATCCAAGGAAGGAAGATGTGATCACTTGGCCAAAGCGGAAGGGACTCAAGCCGGGAATCCGGGATCCATTCCAGAAAGCCTTCATCGTTTTCCTTTAATTCCCCGCTGAATTCGCTGGCCGTAAAGACAAACACGTACCAATCGTCTCCCTTGAAACCGCGGAAAATTAGCAACCCACACAAACGCGGGTGCTGGAGCTCCAACCCTGATTCTTCACGAACCTCGCGTATCACGCTTTCTTCGGGAGATTCACCCGGCTCGAACTTGCCGCCCAAGCCATTCCATTTGCCCAAGTGGATATCGTCGGACCGCTTGATGCGATGGATCATCAAGGTCTGTCCGGCGTGCTGGATGTAACACAGGGTGGCAAGGATCATTTCGATGCGCGACGAGCGGCAATTTCCAGGCGTGTTTGGGCGTGGCCGGAACGGCTGAGGGGATAAAAGACCGCGAAGGCGATGCCTGCGAGCAGGAGCAAAGAAGGCGTTGGTCCCATGAGCATGCGGATGGCCAGAACGGCGGAAGGCTTCTGGACGGTGGCATTCGAAACGTAACCACTCCACTGCAGGATCATCAGGGTGGTTGGGACTAGTATGGCAGAAGCGATTTTCTTTAAGAATGTGACCATGCTGTAAAAGATACCTTCATGGCGCTGACCGGTAGCCAGCTCATCCACTTCGACGGCGTCCGGGATGATGGCCCAGGTGAGCACGTGTACCGCCGAGACGCCGATCCCGGCCAGTACCGATATAAACAAGATCAGCGCCAAACTCGTGGTTGGGCTGAGCATGATCAATGTAATCATGACCGCTGAGAAGAAGATCATCCCAACGACATACGCCTTACGTTTATCGGTCTTATTCGAGACCCAATTCCACAGGGGCAGCACCAACAGGGCTGTCACGAAGATAGTCCCCATGATGGTGTCACTCTGTGCTTCCATTTTCATCCGATATTTCAGGAAGTACAGTATGAAAACCTGGATGATGTCAATGGCAGTCCAGGTGAAAAGAAAGATCCCGGCGGAAAACAGGAAGGGGCGGTTATTGCGAACCGCCTTAACAAACTCACGGATGCCCGGTTGGGACTGCTTGTAATACTCGGGATTTTCCTTGGTCCCAAAAAAGGCCAGCAGGGGCGGGACGGCGCAGACGGCGCCGAAGATAAGACCCATCATGGTAACGCGGGGAGCGTTGCCCGGATGCATTTCGCCAATGATCAAGAGGGGGACGATAAAGGCGGTCAGGCTGCCAATAATGGAAAAGGCCATGCGATACATTGTCAGGGAAGTGCGCTCATCGTAATCCTGTGTCAGTTCAGGCGTCAGGGCGAAATAAGGCATGGTGATCATAGTGTAAAAGGTGTCGTATAAAATATAGGCGACTGCGAAATAAGCGGTCAGAAAAATGGGGTTCTGGGTGGGAGGGCGGAACCAGAGCATTGCAAAGGTGAGGCCGAAGGGGATGGCCCCGAAGAGCAGGAAGACCCGCCGGCGGCCCCAGCGGGAACGGGTGCGATCGGTCAGGAAACCGAAAAGCGGATCGTCGACGGCGTCCCAAATACGGCCGAGCAGGATGGCCAGGGCGGCATTGGAGAGCTTCAGCCCGACCACGTCGGTCATGAAAATAGCCCAGAGCACCGACATGGTAGTATCGGTGAACGAAAAACTGAAGTCGCTGACAGCGTAGAGGATTTTGCGGAAGCGGGGGAGTCGGTCTCGGATGAGGGTGGTCATGAAGGAGCTCTCCTATGTTCAGGAATAGAATAATGGCGCTATGAGAAATAACCCGCCAGTTGATTTTCGTTATGCAATTATACCCATGGATACCTGCTTTACAATTGGCTTTTAACAATGAAGGAGCGAATGAGGGTTGAGAATGGATAGGAGCAACGGGGTGACCTCAATTAGAGAAACGCAGGTGCATGTGATAAAACGATAGGAACGAAGCCATATTTGGGATAGGGGGACGTGGGGATGACGGACTATATAAAAATAATAAACATTTGAATGGATGAAAAACATCTGTCATTTGGGAGGTAGCTGCCCAAATTAGGATTAACGAATCAGTATAAAAGAACCTTTCCCGCGTTTTTCGTGGGAAAGGTAAAAGGGTTTATAGTTAGGATGTCAATAATTATTCGCTGACCCGCTGAAATCTCCATAGCGCAAGGAGGAAGAAAAGCAGCGCATAGCCAAAGAGAGCAGCGCAGGGCAACAGGACCGAAGTGAAGCCCAAGCCGCGGGCAACGATGTCCTTGAAACCATCCAGGGCCCAGGCAACCGGCGAAACGTGGCCGATGGCCTGAAAGGCAGCACCGGTGTATTCAAGCGGCATCCAGGCGCCACCCAACCCGGAGAACACGAACATGGGGACAAGAGAAAAGACAACGGCCTGTTCGTCCGATTTTGCCAGGACACCGATCAGCAATCCCATTGCAGCGATGCAGATCGCGGTTATGAGGGCCACCAAAAGAGTGGCCAGGGGCACGCGCAAATAATCCACGTGCAGGAGCTGCCCGAAGAGAATCAGCAGGAGAAACTGGACGAAGATGAGGGTGAAGATGGCCAGATAATGACCCAGTAGGATCTGGAAGCGGGTAGTGGAGGTGGTAAGAAGGCGCTGGAGCGAGCGGGTCTTGCGCTCGTTGACGATGACCGTGGCAGCGGTCAACAGGCCGGCGATGGCGAATTGGATCATCATAGCCGGAGAAGATTGCGACAGGGACATGATATTCTGATCCTGCAGCCTTGCGGAACTGCCCGAAGTGATTGAAACCTGAATGGGCGGGTTCTGCCAGGCTGCCAGGGCCTGCGCGAGAGCCGGGTCGAAGGCAGCCGGATCATTTGTTATTTTTGCGGCGATGCCAGCGGTGCGGACCGCGCTGGACAGGCGGTTGGAGGCCACCAGGAGTTCGGATTCGACCGAGGAGGTGGAGGTCTGGGAGGGGTCGGCGTAAAAGCCCAATTTAAGCGGAGCGCCGTTTTGGACGGACAGGCTGTATCCGAATGGGATGACAACAGCGGCGGCCAATTTACCGCTGTCGACCAGCGCGGCGAGATCAGTGCCTGTGCGATCAGGGGTTGTATCGAGGCGGATGACGCTGGAGCTGGCAAGGAGTATATGCAGGTCTGCACTGATAAGGCTGCCATCCTGGTCCAGCAGGCCGACCGGCAAGCGCGAGTCGGACGGCTGGCTGGAACCTCCGAAGGCCAGTCCGAAAAGCAGGGTGAAAGCGACCGGCATGATGAGCAGGAACAGGAAGGTCATGCGGTTGCGAAGAATCTGAATAATGTCTTTCCGGGTGATGTCGAAGATACGGTTCATTTTTGGCTCCATCTTATACCGATGAGAAAAGGGTTTGGTGTGAGGAGAAAGGGTTGATACAGGGTTCAGACATAGCGCTTCTGGAAGCGCAGGACGCCGATCAAGAAGAAGACGATGCTCATGCCAAGCAGCGCGAGGCAGGTCAGCAGGATTTCATTAATGGAGGCGGCAGCCATGACCTGGCTGAGGCCGTGCACGGCCCAACCCTGCGGCACGAACATGGAGACGATATCGACCCAAGCAGGGCTGGTGGGCGAGCCCATGGTGAAGATCTTGACCATGCCAAGCATGCCGGTGACGGTGAGCACACCACCGAGCACTGTTCCCGCTTGGCGGGTGGTCTTGAGCAGGGACATGATGAAAATGCCAAAGGTGGAGGCGGCCAGGACGGTGGCGAGTGTCACGAGCACCAGCGGCAAGAGGCTGCCCCACTGGATGGCGAAGATCAGGCGTCCCAGGATGAGCAGGACGTTCATCTGCACCAGCACGGTCAGCCCTACAGCCAGGAATTTACCACCCAGCACAGCGGCCTGGGTAGTGGGGGTGGTGAAGAGGCGCGGCAGGGTGCCATTCTCATCTTCACGTAAGATGGTCTGGGCGGTGGAGGTGCCGGTGTAAAAAGCATAGAAAATGGTCATGCCGCCCATGATGAAGCTGACGATGAGACTAAGGGTATTGGAAGTCGGTTTTTTACCCTGCGGGACATGCAGGTCGAGCAAGGCGGTGGTCTGATCACCAGATGGAATGGCAGAGACGTACTGCGAAACGACCTGTCCAATCAAAGCGGGATCAGTGCTGCCGGTCTGTTTGGAAACCACCTCGATCGCCACCCGAGCGCCGGAGAGGGTATCCATGAGTTGGGAAATAATGGATTGGACGATGCCGGGGCCAAGCGTGAGGGTGGGGTCTTTATACAACTGTAGAGCGGCGTGGCCGTTCGGGTTTGAAAACTGCTTCGAGAAGTCGGCCGGGATGATGATTGCTATGCCGGCATGCTGGCCATCCACCTGTGCGTGGGCTGCTTCGGCGCTGCTGGCAGTGTTGATCTGTATCAAGTTGGTGAAGTTTTTACTCTGAAGGGTGGACACGAGAATTTCGCCGAGCGAATGAGCCTGCGAGACGCCCGGGTATTGGGCTATGACCAGGTTGAAACTTGGGCTGCCCTGGTCAAGGTTGACAACGACCACCTTCGTGACCGGCACGCTAAATCCCTGGCTGCTGCTGGCTCCGCCACCGAACATGAAATAGAACATGCCGGTCATCAGAAGCGGGATGCCAAACATGAAGATCAGGGCGAAAGCGCTGCGGAAGGAACGGATCATGTCTTTGAGAGCGATATCTAGGATTTTCATTTGATATTTCTCCTGTAGTAATGGCTTCGGGCGCATGCTTCTGTGTAGTAACGACTGAATTCGTTACTACTTAATCACGCAGGGCCCGGCCGGTAAGATGCAAGAAGACCGCTTCCAGGTTGGGTTCTTGGATGGCGACAGAGGTGATGCGGACGGAATTGAGGGCTGCGGTCTCGAAGAGGCGTGGCAGGACGCGGTTGCTGTCGTCGGCCAGGATGGTGAGATTGCCAGCCTCTCGATCAGGCTCAGGACCGGCACCAGCCATGACCTGGCTGACTCCATGGATGGCTTTCCAGGCTTCCATGACATGGGCGGATTCGGCGTTAATTGTCACGCTGATTCGATCCAAGCCACCTACAATTTTGACCAATTCAGCATTGGTGCCGCTGGCAATCATTTTGCCGTTGTCCATGATGGCGATATGGTCGGAGAGTTCCTGGGCTTCCTCCATGTAGTGTGTTGTGTAAAGCACGGTCATACCCTGTTTCTTGAGCGCCATGACCGAGTCGAGGATATTGCGACGAGACTGGGGATCGATGCCGACGGTGGGCTCATCCATGTAAATGATGCGGGGTTGGTGCAGCAGAGCAACGCCGATGTTGACACGCCGTTTCATGCCGCCAGAATATTTCTTGATATACTCCTTCGCACGGTCAGTGAGACCGATAATCTCCAATACCTCGTCGACTCTCTTTCGCAAGGTTGCGCCGCGCAGGCCGTACATTTTGCCCCAGAAGGTGAGGTTTTCACGGGCCGACATATCTTCGTACAGGGCGATCTCCTGAGGAACGACGCCCAGGTTGGATTTAACACCCAGCTGGTCGGTGCGAATGGAGTGGCCCATGATCAGGGCGTCGCCCTGATCCGGACGCAACAGGCAGGAGAGCATCGAGAGAGTGGTGGTCTTGCCGGCGCCGTTAGGGCCAAGCAGGCTGAAGATCTCCCCTTTTTCGACGCTGAAATTGATGCCCTGGACGGCCTGACGGTCGCCGAAGGCTTTATGCAAGTTTTGTACTTCGATCGTTTTTTCCATAATGTGCCTCCAAAATATTAATGAATTTAGTATTGCGATTTTCATCCGCTAATCTTCGCTAATCTATCTGTATGCTGAGGGTAAATTCGCGGAGAAATGTGAAAAATCTTTAAGTTTTGAGCAAGTTCATTTGTTTTATCTTCGGTAGTATAGGCGGGCAGAGGGGGAAAGGGAACTGGCCTTTGGGCGGATTTGGCCCTGTCCGTCCGGACAGTGGCCGCGCGGACAATGGCAAAGACGGCCTTGTGGGATAAAATACAGGCAATATGAAACCTTCCCCAACCTTTCTTCAACGGCTGCGAATTTCCGGAGGAAAAAAGGACAAACCAGAGACCCCGGTGGAGTGGCCTTTCTTCCTGATCCTTACGGCGGCTTTTGTCTTCGTATACTTCCAGGATGTTTTTTCAAACCCAGCCCTGCACGAGCCAGGTCGATTGATCCTTTTCACTGTCTTGATGATCGTGCATATTGGACTGCACTGGCTGTGTATACGAGTGTTGCGGTGGGGCCAGGTGGCTGTCTACCTGGCGGTTCAAAGCGCGCTGGCCTTTTCCATTGTCACCCTGGGGGGCAGTATCGGACCGCTGCTGGCGTTGTACATGGGACTGGTAGGGGAAACGATCGGCTTGCTACGGGGAAAGCCGCGCTGGATGTATATTGCTGTGGCAGCAATCCTGGGCCTATCACTCCTGAACTATTTTCTGCAGGTAAGCCGGTCGGAGTGGTACTGGTGGTTCCTGGTGATGCTGCCGATGACGTTCTTCGTGATTGTGTACGTGGTCCTGTACAGCAGGCAGGCAGAAGCGCGCGTGCAGGCCCAAAAGCTGCTGCAGGACCTGGAAGGGGCCAACCGGCAATTGACGGAATATGCCGATCGGGTGGAGGACCTGACCATTGCGGCAGAGCGCCAGCGCATGGCGCGTGAGCTGCACGATACACTCTCGCAAGGACTGGCCGGATTGATACTGCAGTTGGAGGCCGCGGATGCGCACCTGGCAGCGAGCCATCCGGAGCGCGCCCGCAGCATCCTGGAGCAATCGATGGAAAAGGCGCGCGACACGTTAAAGGAAGCGCGACAGGCGATCGACGACTTACGCCAACCAGCCGGAGGCGATCTGGCGGAGGCCATCGAGCACGAAGCGGAACGTTTTACCCAGGCAACCGGCATTGATTGCGAGCCATTAATCGAATTGAAGGCTGCCATCCCCGAATCTGCCTCCGAAACGGCCATCCGCGCCATTTCCGAGGGGTTGACGAACATCGCACGACACGCGCAGGCAAGAAATGTGATCTTGCATTTATCGGAGGTTGGAGGTGAATTTGAGATCGAAATACGGGATGACGGCGCAGGGTTTGACCCGAATCAGGTTCAATCCGGGCACTTCGGCCTGCTGGGAATGCGCGAACGCGTCCGGCTGGCAGGAGGACAGCTGGAGGTGAAGAGCGAAGCGGGCAAGGGAACCTGCATACAGATCCGCTTGCCGCTTAAAAAAGATGTGCTGGCAGAAGGGACTGGCGGCGAGGATTACATACGGGGACAGGCTCCCCTTCATGGGAAAGCACCCTTCCGGAAACAGGCAGTTGCCGGGAACAATAAAGCGACCAGCGGCGGGGACGCCGCCAGGAGCAGCAATAAGGAGATCGTGGACGCTATCGGAAATATAGATATGAAGATCGATGCCACGAGCATAAATAAGAAGATCAAGGAATCCATCGGAAGCAATAATATAGAAACCGGCGGTGAGGACTCCGCCGGGGCAAATGAGGGGAAAACACTCTTTCAGGAAAAACACCCTACGGGGGCCCTGCAAAGTACGCAGGATGGGCAGGCAGCCGGCGGGAGCATAAATAAGAAGATCAAGTATGCCGCCGGGAGCAGAAAAACCACATGAGCGAGCCCATACGCATCCTGGTGGCAGACGACCACTTGATCATCCGGCAGGGGCTGCGGCTGATCCTGGAAACGCAGGAGGGCTTTGAGATGGTTGGGGAGGCCGCGGATGGGGAAGAAGCAATTAATCTATGTAAAGAATTGAAACCGGATGTTGTTCTGATGGACCTGCGCATGCCCGGCATGGATGGGCTGACTGCCATCGAACGCTTGCGAGCCAAACAGCCAGAGATCGCCGTGGTGATCCTGACCACGTTCAATGAAGACGACCTGATGATGCGCGGCTTGCAGATGGGTGCCAAAGGTTACCTGCTCAAAGACACCGACCGGGAAACGCTTTTCAACACCATCCGGGCGGCTAGCCGAGGTGAAACCTTGCTCAGGCCGGATATCATGAAGCGTGTGCTTGCGCATGGAAGAGAGACCGCTGCTGCGACTACGGGGCCAGCAGACCTGACCGAGCGGGAACTGGAAGTGCTGCGGGGAGTGGCGCAGGGCGAACGCAGCAAGGAGATCGCCTTGAGGTTGGGCATCACGGAACGGACGGTTAAGGCGCACCTGGCCAGCATCTACAACCGGCTGGGGGTGGATTCGCGGGCGGCGGTGATCGCGGTGGCGGCACAGAGAGGTATTTTGTAGCTTGCAGGTCACGCTTCAAGCGTGACCTGCAAATGGCCGATGGATAAAAGAGAGTTTATGAACAGCCGTGAGCGGTTTCTGGAGACTATGCGGTTTGGTAAGCCCGATCGGGTGCCCTATTTCCAGGAGGGCATCCGGCCGGAAGTGTTCCGGGCTTGGAGCCGGCAGGGAATGCATTCCGCTGAAGAATTATCCACGCTGTTCCCGATCGACGGGCGCGAGGAAGAGGAGATCGACGGGTACCCGCATCCCGGTTTCCTGCGCTGGCCAACCTCGACCGCCGGCTTGAGGAGTTTCCGGCGCAGGCTCAAACCGGGCGACAGCCGCCTTCCGCCTGTCTGGAGGAAGAGGGTACCGGCCTGGAGCAACCGCAAGGAAGCCCTTATGCTGGAAGTACATCACGGTTTCTTCCTGACCTTGGGGGTCAATGATTGGAAGCAGTTTACCTGGGCGATCGAATCGTTGATCGACCGACCGGATCTGGTTCTCGAATTCATGCGAATCGAGGCGGATATGGTGGCGGTCCTGATGGAGCGCTTTCTGTCGGAGGTGCAGATCGATGCGGCGATTTTCAGCGAACCGATTGGCGGGAACAACGGTGCGCTGATCTCCCCGCGCATGTATGAGGAATTCGTCCTTTCCAGCTACGTACCGCTACTGAAAATTCTTAAGCGCCATGGAGTGGATATCATCATCCTGCGGACGTATGCCAACGCGCGGGTGTTGATCCCATCAATGCTGAAGTTCGGGATGAACTGCCTGTGGGCCTGCGAGACTAACGCCGAGGCGATGGATTACCGTTCCCTGCGGCAGGAATTCGGGCGTGAGCTGCGCCTGATCGGGGGGATCGACCTGGACGTGCTGCGGGAGGGCAAAGAGGCGATCCGGCGGGAGGTGGAAGAGAAGGTGCCGCCGCTGCTGGAACAAGGCGGCTATGTGCCTTTGGCGGACGGACGGGTGCGGGAGGATATCCCGTTTGAGAATTATGTGTATTACCGGGGACTTCTTGAAAAAGTGACGAAGAGATAAAAAAAAGATTTCACCACAAAGGTCACGAATGGCACAAAGAGATTTGATCTATTTCCCTGATTTGCTATCAGCATTATTACCATACCTTATAATGAGCAATAAGATTTCCTTTTCACTTAAATAACTGTTGTATGCCAACCATCAATCTTGAAAAACTGCAGGCACTGCGCCTGAAAACCTTAACCTGGAACCTATCCACTGCCTGAAAACGCCACAACAGGCGCTCCAGTTCGTTAATAAACGCGGTTTTGTGTATTTCTGGCCGATCATTGGGGTGGTCCTGCCGAGCTTGTGGACGGCCACGGCAGGCGACCGGCCGGTGCCGAACGAGCATGACGATCCCGGCATGGTCACATGGGGTTGGAAGGACGATTCGCTTGGAAAACGTATCTGGTACTACGGGAAGATCCTGCGGCGCAAGGCGACCTTCATTTCGCTAAAAGTAGTGCCATATTTCTATGCGCTTTCCGAGAATTACGGCTCCCCGGAGGAAGATTACCTGCTGGCCTACGAGGAAGGCCGCATGACGCAGGCTGCCAAACAAATCTACGAAGCCCTGCTGGAGAAAGGCTCATTGGATACAATCTCCCTGCGCAAAGAGGCGCGGCTTTTGAATGCCAAGGAATCGGTCTTTAACCGGGCACTGGAAAACCTGCAAAAGGATTTCAAGATCATGCCGGTGGGGGTGGCCGAGGTGGGCGCCTGGAAGTATGCCTTCCGGTACGAAATCACGGCACGACATATGCCCGAACTGCCGGAGCAAGCCCGACCGATCGGGGAGGCGCAGGCACGCAGGGAACTGGTGGAGCTGTACCTGGATTCGGTGGGCGCGACACAGACACGCGAACTGGTCAAGCTGTTCGGCTGGCCGTCCGATCTGGCCCAGAGGGCAGTTGCCGGGCTGGGGAAGAATGGAAAGCTAATCGAGCATGCCAACCACCCGCAGGTCAATGGTGAATGGGTGGCGCTGCCGGATGTGGTGGATTAATGTAATATGGTCGACACAAAGGAAAGGGTGGATGCCATCCACCCCGACGAAGAGGTCAAAATGCTTGAAATAGCCATCATGATCGAAGGACAGAATGGGCTGACGTGGCAGCGCTGGCAGAACATCGCGGCGGCAGTGGAAGGGCTTGGCTTTACTGGACTGTACCGCTCGGACCATTTCACCAATGCAGACGCGCCGGATATGGACTCGCTGGAATGCTGGACCTCGCTGACCTGGCTGGCGAGCCATACCAAACGGATCGAATTCGGTCCACTGGTATCGCCAGTGTCGGTCAGAAACCCGGCGCTGACGGCGCGCATGGCGGCGGCGGTGGACGATCTGTCGGGCGGACGGCTGACGCTGGGATTGGGGGCGGGCTGGCAGGAACGCGAACACCACATGTTCGGAATGGCCCTGCTGGATATGAAAGAGCGATTTGCGCGTTTCCAGGAGGGCCTGGAAGTAATCACACGCCTGCTGCAAAGCGACCAACCGGTAAGTTTCGAAGGGAGCTATTTCCAACTGAGGGAGGCCAGCCTGCTACCGCGCCCGAGGCGCCCGGGCGGTCCGCGCATTTTGATCGGCGGAAATGGTGAGAAGCGCACACTGCGGCTGGCGGCGCGCTACGCGGACGAATGGAATGCGGTCTTCCAGACACCGGCAGGCTTTGCGCGACTAACGGCCAGGCTGGACGAATGGCTCAGGGGTGAGGAACGGAAGCCGGAGGCCGTGCGACGTTCGATGATGACGGGTATCCGGTTTGCACGGGACCGGGCCGGGCTGGAAACCAAGTTGCACGGGCAGTCGGCGGAGGAGCTGCTGGGGAGAGGAATGATCGTGGGAGCGGGGGAGGAGGTCCAGCAGCAACTGGCCGAACTGGAGCAAGCGGGCGTGCAGCGGGTGATGCTGCAATGGATGGACCTCGAAGATCTGAAAGGGCTGGAGGCGCTGAGGAAGGCGGTCGGCTAACCGGCAGGGGTATCCTTGCTGCTTAAGAACCCGTCACTTTGAAGGTGACGGGTTCTAGAATTTAACAAATCCTGGGCAGCAGTTCTCCGGCGGGGACATCGACCACGCGCATACCGCCGATGGAAGTTTTGGTGGTGACCAGGCCGGGATGTTCCGCCACCACTTTGCCGATGATGGCGGCGTCCTTGCCATATTCGTGGAGGCGCATGGATGCCAGAATGGTATCAGCATGTTCGGCGGAAACGATGGCAACCAGTTTGCCCTCATTGGCCACATAGAACGGGTCCAGACCGAGCATCTCGCAGGCGGCGTTGACCTCCGGCCGCAGGGGCACCTTGCGCTCATCGAACTCGATGCCCACTTTGGAGGAACCGGCGAGTTCGTTCAGGACAGCGGATAGACCACCACGCGTGGCATCCCGGAGGCAATGGATCGGTTGGTAGACATCTGAAGTCATCGAGAGTTCGGAAGCCTGCAGCATGGCTTCCACCAATCCGTAGAGAGGGGCGGTATCGGATTGGATCGCGGACTGGAAGGTAAGACCTTCACGAACCGACATGATGGCGATGCCGTGATCGCCGATGGTCCCGCTGACCAGCACGGCGTCGCCGGGGCAGGCGTTGCGGGGGCCGATATCCAGGCCGGCGGGAATGAGGCCGATGCCGGAGGTGTTGATGTATAGACCATCGCCATGCCCTTTTTGGACCACCTTGGTGTCTCCGGTGGCAATTTTCACAGCGGCTTTTTTGCAGGCCTGTGCCATGGCAGTGACGATACTGCCGAGCGTTTCCATCGGCAGGCCTTCCTCCAGGATGAAGCCGGCCGAGAGGAAAAGCGGCCGGGCACCGCGCATGGCAAGGTCATTGACCGTGCCATAGACGGCCAACTCGCCAATATTCCCACCGGGAAAGAAGAGCGGGCTGACTACGAAGGAATCGGTAGTGAAGGCAATATTGGCTGCAGATTGCTGATCGATAAAAGGTTTCCCTGAATTGCCGCCTTCGAGGAAATCTTGCAGATTTATGGAGGCAGAGTCGCCCATTTGACCGAGCCATTCATTATCGAACGCCGGGGCAAAGAGGTGCTCAATCAGGTCGGCCATCATCCCACCGCCGGCGCCGTGGCCCATGACGATGGTCGGGTAATTTTGCAGCGGACGCGGACAGGTCCAGCCAAGCAAGTTGAGTTTATTCTTATCCGGGTTCATCGCTGGTCATCTTCGGTTGATATCTTCCATAGCGATAATAGGCGGCACAGGCACCCTCCGAGGAAACCATGGTCGCGCCAAGCGGGGTCTGGGGGGTGCACTGCAGTCCGAAGGCCGGGCATTCGTCCGGTTTTTTACGGCCTTGCAGGACCAACCCGCTGATGCAAAGCGGCAATTCGTGCGTTTCAATGGACTGCACCTGGGGGAAGCGTTTTTCCGCATCGAAGAGAGAGAACTCATCGCGCAGGCGATAGCCGGATATAGGGATGACGCCGATGCCGCGCCAGGCGCGGTCAGTCATCTCGAAGACATTCCGGATGACGGCCTGGGCAGGCTGATTCCCGTCGTGAGAGACGGAGCGGGCATAGGCGTTGCGCACTTCGAACCGGCCAGATTCCAATTCCTGGACGCAATCTAGGATGCCGTGAAGGATATCAACAGGCTCGAAGCCGGTCACGACGATGGGAATACGGTACTTCGCAGCCAGCGGTTCATATTCCCAGAAACCCATCACCGTGCAGACATGCCCGGCGGCCAGGAAACCATCCACCTGCACATCCGGCGAGTCCATCAGGGCGGTAATGGCAGCCGGGACGGTGACATGCGAGACCAGCACAGCGAAATTGGCCAATCCCTGCGCTTTCGCCTGCAAGACCGCCATGGCATTGGCCGGGGCGGTCGTTTCGAAGCCAATGGCAAAGAAGATAACGGTTTTATCGGGATTGTCCCTGGCTACCTGAAGCGCGTCGAGTGGCGAGTAGACAATACGAACATCGCCGCCGGCGGCTTTGACGGCGAACAAATCACGCGAAGAGCCGGGCACGCGCAGCATGTCGCCATAGGATGTAAAAATCACATCCGGCAGGGAAGCCAGGGCGATGGCTTTATCGACCAGTTCAAGCGGCGTGACGCAGACGGGGCAACCCGGGCCGTGGATCAAGTTAATTTGGGAGGGCAGCATGCGGTCAAGCCCCGAACGAATGATGGAATGGGTCTGTCCACCGCAAACCTCCATCAGGTTCCACGGGCGGGTGACGAGCTTGCGGATATCGGTGAGCAGCTTGCGGGTCAGATCTGCATCGCGGTATTCGTCAATATATTTCATATGGCAAAGCCCCCAGCTGTCAAGAAACCCCGGGGAGTTCGTCTCCGAGCGCATCGATCTGCTTGAGCAGGTCGAGGGTTTCCATGGCTTCCTGCTCGTCGAGAATGGAAAGACCAAATCCGACATGAACGATGGTGTAATCGCCGACTTTGGCCTCGGGCAGGTATTCCATGCAGGCTTCCTTGATCACGCCCCCGAAATCCACTTTGGCCATTTTCATGCCATTGGCTTGATAGAGTTCAATTATTTTGGCAGGAATTCCGAGACACATTTGACACCTCTAAAGAGACGACCACAATCCCGCGGGAAAGCACCACGGGACAGGCGGGCACAAAGTACAAAAAGGTTTACCATTGGTTTTCATCGCGTGTAAAGAATTGCAGTTATATGCATGCCCGTTGTGATAAATCATTCATGGATATGTTCATGCTGGTCGTCATCTGTTTCGACTTCCAGACTGGAGAGATAGACACCGTTCCCGCCGGTAACCTGGACCGGGAAAGCGCCGCATTTGGGGCAGGCGGTGTAGGCGTCGAGGATCTCGAATTTTTCACCACAGGTATTGCAGGCGGCGGTACCAGGAGCAGAATCGAACTCCAAATCTGCCTGCTCGGCGATGGTGCCAGGCGCCAGGCTCTCCCAGTAGAACTGGATGGACTCAGCGGTGGCGTCCGATAGGGCCCCAATAGTCACTTTCACATGGGTGATACGCCGGGCATGGGCTTCCCGGGCATGGATGAGTACGTGAGAGAACAGATCTTCGGTCAATGATCCTTCGTGCATGCAATCCTCAACTTTATTTGTTCGTAAAGCAGGCCAATATCATACTATGCCGTGGGGTTTTGTCAATACCAGTTTCCCGAGAGACTTGTAACAAGAAACAAGTTACAAGTAATGAGAGAGAATGGAGAAGAGGTAAGGGAGGAGTAAGATGTAAAACGTAAAACGCAAGAAGAAAAGAGGGGAAAAAAAGGGGAAGAATTGGGGGGCTTAAAAACCAGGCTGCCTGGTAAAGCCGAAAAAGGAAAGTGGCCTAAGAAATCTTTTCCTGTGCCAGGCGCAAGAGGTACTCGGCATAGGCATTCTTGTGATATGACTGCGCCAGTTGGATCAACATTTCCTTCGAGATGAAACCCTTGCGATAGGCAATTTCCTCCGGGGATGAAATCATGATGCCCTGGCGCTCCTGGACTGCCTGGATGAAATTGGCGGCCTGGAGGAGTGATTCGTGCGTGCCGGCATCCAACCAGGCAATCCCGCGCCCCAGCGGCAGCACCTGCAATTGTCCCAATTCCAGGTATTGCCGGCCCAGGTCGGTGATCTCGAGCTCGCGGCGGGCGGACGGTTTAAGCGTCCGGGCGAAGGAGGCTACACGCTGGTCGAAAAAGTACAGCCCGGGAATGGCGAAATTGGAGCGCGGACGGGCCGGCTTTTCCTCGAGGCTGACGGCGCGCCCGGCATCGTCAAATTCCACCACGCCATAACACTGCGGGTCGCGCACCCGGTAGGCAAATATGATCCCGCCTTCCTGCAATTTTGCCGCGTCCATCAATTGAGTCGAAATACCCTGCCCGAAAAAGATGTTATCCCCCAGGATCAGGCAGGCCGGACCGCCACCCAGAAATTTCTCCGCGATGATAAAAGCCTCGGGCAGGCCGCGCGGCTCGGCCTGTTCGGCATAGGTGAACTGCAAACCCCACTGGGAACCGCTGCCCAGTAAATGCTTGAATAAAGGCAAATCCTGCGGTGTGCTAATGAGCATGATCTCGCGAATGCCGGCCAGCATCAGCATGGAAAGCGGATAATAGATCATGGGCTTGTCATAGACCGGCAGCAGCTGCTTGCTGACTGCCAGGGTAATCGGATGCAAGCGAGTGCCCTTGCCACCTGCCAGGATTATTCCCTTCATTTTTGGCCCTCCAGCCGCCCGGCATAGTTCTCTTCCAGCCAGGCCTGGTATTTCTCCTGGCTGCGGATGGCCTCGACCCAACCGGCATGCTCCAGGTACCAGCGAACCGTTTTCAGGAGACCAGCATGCAGATCATGGCGGGGCTGCCAGCCCAGTTCCCGGCCGATCTTGCCGGTGTTCAAAGCATAACGGCGGTCATGACCCGGACGGTCAGCCACATTCTTCATCAATTTGGAATGCGGAATGAAAGGCGAGCCAGGAAGCAACTCATCAAGAATGCCACAGATGATCGCGACGATCTCCAGGTTGGCGGGCTGGCAGTTCCCGCCGATGTTATAACTCTCACCGAGGCGACCATGGAGCAGAACCAGCCGGATGGCCTCGCAGTGATCCTCCACATACAACCAATCCCGGATTTGCTGCCCGTCGCCATAAAGAGGCAGGGGTTTCCCCTGCATGGCATTCAAGATCAACAGTGGAATGAGCTTTTCGGGGAACTGGTACGGCCCGTAATTATTCGAGCAGTTCGTCATTGTAAAGGGCAGGCCATAGGTGTGCCCATAGGCCCGCACCAGGTGGTCCGCGGCGGCTTTGGAGGCGGCATAGGGGGAATGAGGAGCATAACCGGCGGATTCGTCCCAGGGCGATTCGTCCGGAGCAAGCGAACCGAAGACCTCGTCGGTGGAGACATGATGAAAACGGAATTTATCTTTATCAATAGAGGCATCCTGCAGCCAGACCTGGCGGGCGGCCTCCAAAAGTGTGAAGGTGCCGACAATATTGGCCTGGACAAACTGCCCGGGAAGCAGGATGGAACGGTCGACGTGCGTTTCGGCGGCAAAATGGACGATGGTATCAATGGCATGGTCACGCAACAGCCGCCCTACCAGGTGCGCGTCGCAAATGTCGCCTTTTACGAAGGTGTAATGATCCGGGTGGGGGAGATCCTTCAGGTTTTCGAGGCTGCCGGAATAGGTGAGGGCATCCAAATTCGTTACCCGGACCTGATCCTCCGACCGCAGCAGGCAGCGGACAAAATTGGACCCAATAAAGCCGGCGCCGCCGGTAACCAGCACGTTATGCATGGCGGTCCTCCAGGGCAAATCGTTCAACGAGGGCAAGCGAAACTTTTTGGACGGAAGCAAAGCCGGGGATGGTTGGCATACCTATGACCAAAGGTAAAGGATTCCAAAAGATTCTACCACGTTCAAATGGAAAACCTATACTACTTTCTTTACGTACGTCAGGGAAATTCTTAATACCAAGGCCACAAAGTACACGAAGTGTAGCAGGTTTCTTAACTGCTCATGCAACAGGTACGAGAATAGCGGATCCGGTGGATGCCATGTGAGATGGAATGGTTGTGGCAGGAAAACCATCGTCTTGTTATAGGAAAGGACTTGAATTTACTAGAATTTCAATTGTTGAAGTTTCTGCTGAGGAGGTTATTGTATTGAGGGGAATTTGGTTATATACTGAATTTAGTTATCATATAGAAATTGCCTCTTAATTAATTATCACTCCACTGCAAAAACGACTGGACAAAGTGACTCCAAATTTAATATAATCGAGCTATCCCAACCAGCTTGAGGCTCAGAGATGTTCCGAAAAAACCATGCCCACGAACAACCGATCCTGATCTGCAGTGTCAATGAGCTGTCGGAAGAACGGAAGCGCCTCCTGTACAATTCATGGGCAGGGGTGTTCTATCGACAGTTTTTCTGCCGGTTGGACGAAAAGCCCTTTGCGGTGTTGTACAGTGATCTGCCTTCCCGGCCGAACGTGCCGGTCAATGTGCTGGTGGGGTTGGAATACCTGAAAGCCGGGTTTGGCTGGTCGGATGCGGAGATGTATGAAGCCTTTTTGTACAATCTGCAGGTCCGCTATGCGCTCGGATACGATGAGTTTTTGAAGGGTGATTTTGATCTGCGGACGCTGTACTACTTCCGGGAGCGCTTGAGCCGCTACATGCAGGAGAAAGGGGTGAACTTGCTCCAGCAAGCCTTTGAGCAGGTGACCGACGAGCAGTTGGAGGCGTTCCGGGTCCAGACCGGGATGCAAAGAATGGATAGCACCCAGGTGAGCAGCTACATTCGTCAGGTGGGGCGGCTGCAGCTGCTGGTGGAAGTGCTGCGGCGAGTGGAGCGGATGTTGAGGCCGAAAGATCGAGAGCGCTATGTCTCTGATTTTGCTCCCTACCTGAAAGGGCATGCCGGGCAATATGTGTACCGGCTCAAACAGGCCGACCACGCCGCCCACATCCAGTGGATCGGGGAGTTCATGCAGCGGCTGCTGCAGGAGCTGCGGGAAGGCTATCAGGATGAGCCGGTCTATCAGATGCTGGAACGGGTCTTTGGAGAGCACTTCCGGGTGGAAGAAGGCGTACTCAAGTCCAAAGCCGGTCGGGAATTGAGCCCCACCAGCCTGCAGTCGCTGGATGACCTGGAAGCCACCTTTGTCCAGAAGGGCGGCAAAGGCTATCGCGGCTATGTGGCCAACCTGAGCGAAACCTGCGCTCCTGAAAACGAGCTGCAGCTGATCACCCAGGTGCAGGTGGCGCCCAATCACACGGCCGACACGCACCTGCTGGCGGAAGGAGTGCCTGCCTTGAAGCAGCGCATGGCCTTGGAGCAACTGTATACGGATGGAGGTCATGGCGGCACAGAAGCCGATCGAGTGTTGCACGAGGAGCACGTCACCCACATCCAAACCGGGATCCGGGGCAAAGCGCCTAAGCCAGAGAAGCTCAGCCTGGCTGATTTCGAGATCGAGCTGGATGCCACCAGTCAACCCATCCAAATCCGCTGTCCGGCTCAACAGTCCGTCCCGGTCCAGGAGGGTCGGCAGAAAAAAGGTTGGGTGGCTCGCTTCGAGGCTGGCCTCTGCGACGAGTGTCCCTTCTGGCAATCTCACCGCTGTCCAACCGTTGCAGCCAAGCGCATGCCTCACCACAGCCTGTATTTTCAACTCTCCCAGGTCTATTCTTCCCAACGCCGCCGGAAAAACCGGCAACATAAGAAAGATGACGGCAATCTGCGGGCGGCGGTTGAAGCCACCATTCGATCCCTCAAACATCCTTTCCCGGCCGGCAAACTGCCGGTGCGGGGACGATTCCGCATGACCTGCCTGCTGGTTGGTTCTGCGGCGATGGCAAACATCCACCGCATTCAACGCTACTTGGAAACTAAAAAACAGGCCGAAGGAGCCTCCAGAGAAACGCCTCCGGAACCGAAGGATTCTTTTTGGTTGTGGTCCCAGGCTACCCTTTGGAACTGGATCGGCGCCTTCGTCCCATCAGAACCATCTCTGAGTTGTTAAAGTTCGAGTTATTGCACCAGAGTCAATTATTATTTATGAATTGTTGGGCATTGAACAAGAACCGGGGTTTTTTTTATTGAAAGCCTGACTTGAACTGGAGGAATTTTTCCTAATTAAAAAAGGAGGAAAGAAAAATGGGAACATCCGAGTGGAAATGGATAACTTATGACGGCCTGGAAATGTACTCAAAAGCATGGCTGCCTGATGGAAAAGCCAGGGGGGTTGTCTGCCTGGTGCACGGGGTAGGCGAACACATCGGACGCTACCAGTCAGACGGGGAAGCGCTGGCGGGGGCAGGTTACATTCTGGCAGGCTTTGACCAGCGCGGTTTCGGGAAATCCGGCGGGCAGCGTGGGCACACACCCGGCCTGGAGGCATATTTTGACGATATCGACCTGTTCCTGGCTGAAGTGGACAGGCGCTACCCGGACCTGCCGCGGTTCCTGTATGGGCACAGCATGGGAGGCATCCTGGTGCTCGCATACCCTCCCATTCGAAGGCCGACCCTGGCCGGCGTGATATCCACCGCGCCTGGATTGAAATCGTCCATCGAAAAGCAAAAGTTGAAAGTAATCCTGGCGAAAGTACTCGGGAAAGTCCTTCCAAACCTTAACATGAATAGCGGTTTGGATCCGCAAATGCTCAGCCGGGACCTCCTGGTGGTCGACGCATACAAAAGCGACCGGCTTGTTCATTTCAATATCTCGACCGCCTGGGGAAAAGCCATGCTGGAAGCAATAGATATCGCCTTCGAAAATGCCCCATACTTTCCCCTGCCCTTGCTACTGATGCACGGCACGAAAGATGAGATCGCTTTTCCCAGCAGCAGCACGAAATTTGCCAAATTAGCCCCCCAGGACAAAGTGTCTTTTAAGATGTGGGAAGGTTTCAAGCACGAGCTGCATACCGATCCCGAAAAAGCGGAGGTATTCAAGACGATGATCAATTGGTTGGATAAACATTTGGAATAAACAGGTCAGGCTGGTGGCAAGGGATTTGAAGATCCAGCGACTGATCCAGAATTGAGAGTTGCTTGATCTAAAATTTATTTCCGGAGCAGCTGGTGGGCTGCTCCGGAAATCTTTTAATCCCTTAATTTACCAGACCTGTGACGGTGGTGAACGGCATCAGCGGGAGCGGTGTTCGATCATTCAGCATGTTCCCTATTTCAAGGGTAAATCTTTGTGGGGGTGTCTGTTATTAAAGGAAATAGCGGACCTCGGATGGGGATGAGGATCCTACAGATTTTTGTGCCCGGGATAAGAATACACGGTACCTTCGTGGGCGTATTGGTGGGCATGCGGGTGGGAGTGCGGGTGGGCACAGGTGTCGGCGTGGCGGTCGGTTTGATCACCGGGCAGATGCCCGGCTCGTTACCGGTGGGGGTGAACCCGACTGCCCAGCGGCAGGTATTGTCCAGTTCGTAGAGAGCCTGGAGCGGGTAATCGGCTGAACCCTGAATCGGCGAACCCGCCTGCGCCAGTGTGAAGTGGTCATTATAATCAAACCAATCCGGATGGAGCATGGTCATATCCATGGCCCAGGCGCCCCACATATAAGGATTGGCATCGTTGAACAGGGAGCGCTTGAAAGCCACCTGGACGCTTGATGGATCGGTGGGGGAGATACGCGCCCAGGCCAGGTCGGGGTCGGCGCCCTGGCCGGCATTGAACAGAACGGTCTCATAGCCATCGCCGGTCTGCGGCGGCGGGTCCGATTGGATCGGAGTGGCTCCGCCCACATTTCCGTTCTTGTCCTGCCAGACGTGCACGCCGTCCGTCGACCAGTTGGCCCCCGGCGCAGCGGCCATGATCAAAAAGTCGCCCCGGCCGTCGCGATTGACATCGATCTCCAGGCCGTACACCCCTGGCAGGCCGCCCTGGGGAGCCGGGCCGACCAGGTTGATCGTGACATAGGTCCAGGTGGCGTCGCGGCTCAGACCAGCGTGCTTGATATCCAGGTCGGGGAAATAGGTGTTCATGCTCTGGTCAAACGGCCGCTCGAACAGATCAGCAGCAAAATTGTCGCCACCCCCGATGCGGTGCAGGGCAGCAAACGGGAACGAGTCCATATCATATATCTGACTCTCGAATGCCGCGGGCGGTTCGCCCGGTTGGACCAGATGAGAAACGGTCGGTTGAACGGTGGCAGTGGCGGTGCCGGTTGGTGAGGCGGTGTCGGTCGAGGCAGGCAGTGTGGCGAGGGCACTGGTGTCAGTGGGCGGGTTGGCTGCGGATCCACTGGGGGTTGGACCTGTGGGCAGGTTGCAACCTACCATAGCGGCCAGCATCAACCCAACCATGATTGATTTGAATATCCTTCGGTCCATATAATCCTCCATATAAAAATGAGTTTTGCTCCGCCATGCTGATTTGGTGAGCGTGGCTGGAAGACGATCGAACCTTTAAATTGTAACCATTTATTAAAAAGATGCCATCACCCATTTGGCGGAGAGACCAGGTGAATTCAGGCAACTGCCAGTATGAGTGACCGCTGATGCGGATCCAGCGGTTGCCCTGCGATGCTGGCTGCCTGCATTCCACGCGACCAGGACAGGATTCGTCACCCACTCGCATGCCAATAATTATTTCCTTTATCCGACAGCGGTTATTAGTCCGCAGGACCGGAAATTCTTGACTGGCTCGTGATGCCAAAAGTGGGCTTCACAAGATTGGTCCGATGGAAAATGCAGGAAATGCGCAATTGAAGTAAAATGAGCGCCAGTTGAAATAAGATTCAGACATAGAGGACCATATTAATCTAGAATCAAAGATTCAGCTATTAAATTAGACATGGAGATAAAACGCGTTAGAGTTGTAATTGGAATATAGATGCAGATATTACAGGAGAGCTTATGAAACGATTATTGGTAGTCTGCTTCTTGCCGATGGGGGTGATTCTGCTGGCTTGCAGTTTATTGACCCAAGCTGCAGCGCTTACCCCGGCGGTGGTGACACCGACCTCCGCCTCTACAAGCATTGTCACAACGCCCCCCGCCTGCTACGCTCGCTCCCACGGCGGGATCAACCCTTGCTACTGCAATCCCAAACCCAACACCCCTGCCTGGTCCCACACTGGAGCCAGCATTGGCGGCTGAAACGGCGAGCCCAACCTCCCCGGCAGGGCTGGGGATCGGCTCGAGCCAGATTTCACCCAGCGACGGGATGAAACTGTTGTATGTGCCAGCCGGCGATTTCCTGATGGGTTCCTCCGACGCGGATGTGTTGGCACAACCGGATGAAAAACCGCAGCATACGGTCTACCTGGATGCATTCTGGATAGACCAGACCGTGGTGAGCAACGCCATGTACAGCAAATGCGTACAGGCCGGGGGATGCAAGCCGCATCTTGACGAGGCTCCGGTTATGGGAATGTTTCCATATTACGTCGCCCAAAAATATGCTAATTTTCCGATGATCGATGTTTCCTGGTACGAGGCTGCGGCGTATTGCAAATGGGCTGGCAGAAGACTGCCGACCGAGGCGGAATGGGAGAAGGCGGCGCGCGGAACGGACGGGCGTATTTATCCGTGGGGAAACGAAACACCGAACGCCAGCCTGGCAAATTTCAACCAGCCACTGGGCGCCCCGGAGGCGGTTGACAGCAATCCCATGGGAGTCAGCCCGTATGGGGCGCTGGGTATGGCCGGCAATGTCTGGCAATGGGTGAACGATTCCTTTTTCAGCGACTATTACAAGTGTACCAATTCCTACAGCCAGGCTTACAATCTGTGTTCCCCTTCTGCGAATCCGCAAGGAGCGAATAACGGCGGAGATATATCACGGGTGGTGCGGGGCGGCTCGTGGAATAACAGTGGAGAGGGCACTAACAAGACTGCCAGCGAATTGAGCGGGATCAGCGGTGTGCGGTCGGCGCTGCGTTTTTTTGAAATCCCGGATCAGTTTCGCGGCTCGGTCGGTTTTCGATGCGCCTTGAGCAGCAATCCATAACATTCCCCCGATCTGTTTTCAGTGGATAATCTGCGATTGGATGTGCAAGTTAAGGCGACCGCAGAAATTTAGTATTCTTGTAAAGAGCCTGTAACATTACGGGTGATGCCATTGTTGTCAGGGAGCTTTGTTGGCTTCGGCTCGCTCGATGGCTTTCAGGGCGGCATCCCGCAGGTTTTCCAATGCCAGGCTGTACACATCGGCATCCTTGGAGATGTCACATGAATCCGTCAAGGACAAGGTGACTTCAAACTTTTCATCAACTCCGACCGCCCCCCCGCCATTGCCGCAAAGGGTTATCTCGGAGTCGGTCGTCGAGGGAAGGCTTTGATAGGTTTCCATGTAAATAAAGCTGTTGGCATCATCCTGGATAATATCCAGATTCTTTTTATTTTGAACGCCCGGGGCAGCCTGGGTGGCTTTTTCGTTGGTGAAGGCAGTCCGGTAATTTGCAAGGTCGGATGAGATCACCTTTTGATATTGGGAATGGTCGGGGTACTGCATGATCCGCATTTCGAGGTTATTGACGCCAAAATGCCCTGTCCAGTGATAAGTGCAGTCCAGTGATCCAGCACCCCACCCGGCGGTGAGGCCTGGAAAGAGGTCGGCGGGGCAATCCGAATCAACAAACAAGACCCACGCAACATCGGTTGGACGGATGGTACTGGAAAATGCCTTGTGTTCCGCTGTCATCGTGGAGATAGCAGATTCGGCTGTCATGGTAATTCTCATCTTGGCCACGGCAGTGTCCAGGAGATCGGTTGAAGGAACGGGATGTTCCCAGGGGAAATAACATGCCAGGATGGAACCCAGCAGGAGTACCAGGGATACCATCAAGGGTAAGATCAATTGGTTCTTTCTGAACATGGCTGCCTCCCTGCGATTTGCATCCAATTCCAAGGAAAAAAGCCCACAAGAAACAAGATTTCCACTTTAAAGGTCTGACCAATTCTTATTAATTGTATCACTTGTGAAAGTAGGTTATTGTCTGATCGCTTCTGGAACAGAAACGAGGATTCAAAATAAATTCGCAAACAAAAAAAGCCCTCGCTCTGGCAAGGGCCTTTTAGGGAGCTGGGGGCAGAGGATTCGAACCCCTATCGACTGATCCAGAGTCAGTTGTCCTGCCATTGGACGAGCCCCCACCAATCCGGCTGCACGAGGCAGCATTTTTCCAGCGGGCTGGATTTTACCACGCCGGGAGGCCATCCGTCTAGGTTTGTCATCGGTCCCAAGTTCCCTTTGACGATGGAGCGTTTTTGCAATACACTACACCCGAATAATTTTATTTTACTGGAGGCTCTTGTGGAAAATTCTATCAAAGGAAAAATCGTGCTGGTCAGCGGTGGAACCAACGGACTCGGGCTGGTGACGGCGCGCGAGCTGGCGCGGATGGGAGCGCTGGTGACTATCGTCAGCCGCAACCCCGAAAAATGTGCAGCGGTTGCTGAGGCCATCCAGGGTGAGACGGGCAGCCCGGTGGAGTTCATTGCAGCGGATCTCTCCACCCTGGCGGGAATCATGCAGGCGGCAGCCAGTTTCAAGCAGCGGCACACCCGCCTGCACGTACTGGTCAACAATGCCGGGGCCATGTTCACCCGGCGCAGAATCACCCCAGACGGCTTTGAAATGACCTTTGCCGTGAACCACCTGAACTATTTCCTACTGACCAACCTGTTACTGGATGTGTTGAAAGCCTGCGCGCCAGCGCGTATTGTGAATGTCTCCTCACATGCCCACGAGGGCGCCACGATCGATTTTGACAACCTGCAGAGCGAAAAACACTTTGCACCGATGCAGGCGTATGGACAATCCAAGCTTGCCAACGTGCTTTTCACCTACGAGCTGGCCCGCCGGCTGGAAGGCAGCGGAGTCACGGCCAATGCACTGCACCCGGGTTTCGTTTTCACGGGTTTTGCGCGCAACAACGGTGCGCTCTTCAACTTCGGGATGAAAGTGATCGGGCCGTTCATCCGCCAGGCCGACCAGGGGGCTCAGACCAGCATTTACCTGGCCAGCTCGCCGGAAGTGGAAGGAGTCAGCGGAAAATACTTCGTTGACTGCAAGCCCGTTGATTCCAGCCCCATCAGCCATGACCAAGGATTGGCTGAAAAACTCTGGCAGGTAAGCCTTGAACTGACCGGAAAAGCAAATTAATCATTGACCAGGTTACGTTCTTCATGAACCCGGTTTCGAGTGGAACCGGGCTTTTTATGTGTGGATTGGACTTTGATTGCAAACTTTAAGCCCGTGGATAGCCGCCATTTGAAGAATGATCCTATAATAAGGATGACATCAATTCGTCCAAAGAGGCGACTAAAGGCGCAACTACAAAAAGCGCAGCGACTGAAGTGGCCATTACAGAAATGGCAACGAATGAAGTCGCCAATACAAATTAAAAAAGTTATTTTTATGGAGACAAGCTGCGCATGAAGTAACTATTTCCGCTATTTGGCGTAGATAGATAATAGGAAAAATAAATCGAGGAGAATGTGGAATGAATAAGAGGAATCGCACTCAATTGGTACTGGGAATCGTGCTCATCCTGGCCGCCGGATGGTTGATCGCCACCCAGGCAGATCCAGCGTTGGCCCGGTTGATACCGATGCTGCCTTTTGATTGGCCCATGTGGGTGATCCTGAGCGGGGCGACGCTGCTGGTGATCGGCCTGCTGGTGGGGGCACCCGGGATGGCCATCCCGGCCTGCATCGTGGCGGGGATCGGCGGCATCCTGTATTATCAGAACGCAACCGGCAATTGGCAATCCTGGGCGTACCTGTGGACGCTGGTCCCCGGCTTCGTAGGAATAGGAAGCATCCTGGCCGGGCTGCTGGGTGAGGATTTCAAAAGCTCGGTGCGGCATGGGTTGAATACTCTTATCATCAGCGCGATCCTGTTTGCCATCTTCGGCACCATTTTCAATGCCTGGTATATTTTCGGAGTCAACAGCGTATATATACCCATCACGCTGCTCTGCCTGGGGGGTATCTGGCTGATCGGGCGCGGCGTAATGCGCCAAACTTAAAAGGAAAATACCATGCGACTACGCGGCAATCTTTTCTGGGGTATTGTGCTCATCCTGCTGGCGGCTTTGCTGCTTGCCAGCCAGCAAGGTTGGATCAAAGGCGATCTTTTCGGCTACTTTTGGCCGGTGGTGGTGGTCCTGGTGGGGGTGTGGCTGCTGACCGGTGCACTTGGACGAGGGCATTTCACTGCAAAGCCGCAAGCTCTTTCCATTCCCTTGGAAAACGCGCAAGGCGCCCGGATCAAACTGGACCATGGCGCCGGGCGGTTGAATATCCAGGCGGGAGCCTCACCCACGGAACTGCTCAATGGGGCTTTTGGGTCGGAAGTGGAATCCCGGACGCGGTTGGAAGGCGACCAGCTGCAGGTCAAGCTGCGCAATTCCCCGCATTTCTGGGCCCGGTACCCGGGTGAAAGCCTGGATTGGGACATCCGCCTCAACGAAGAAATTCCTTTGCGCTTGAAAATCGACAGCGGAGCCAGTTCCGCGAGGCTGGACCTTACCTCCCTGAAAGTGGTCGACCTTGATATCGACACAGGAGCCAGCAGCATCGAGATCAGCCTGCCTGCCAACGCCGGCAACACCCGGGTGGATATCGACTCAGGGGCTGCCTCGGTGAACCTGCGTGTTCCAACAGGAGTAGCCGCCCGCATCCGGGTGAAAAGCGGAATTGCCTCTGTCAACATCGATGCGAACCGCTTCCCGCGCCAGGAAGGCGACCTGTACCAGTCCGCTGATTATGATACTGGTGCGAATCGCGCAGATATTACCATCGACACGGGCGTCGACTCGGTGGAAGTCAAGTAAGGAGTATGTTCATGAAGCGTTACGATACCCGCATCCTGGCAGGGGCGGCGCTGATCCTGGTTGGCATCCTGCTCCTGCTCGACCAGACCACCTTCCTGAAAGGGATGATCAATCTCTTATGGGCGGGCGTGCTATCCATCGGGGCGGCAATCTGCCTGTTCTGGTTCTTCAGCGATCGCTCCAAATGGTGGGCAGCCATCCCCGGTTTCAGCCTAGCCGGCATGGCTGCTTCGGCTTTGTTACCCAACGGATCCGGTTGGAGCGGGCTGGCTTTCCTGGGAGGGATCGGGCTGGGCTTTTGGGCCGTCTATTTCAGCGGACGGATACGCTGGTGGGCCATTATCCCAGCCGGGGTGCTGGTCACGCTGGGGGTTACCGCGGTGATGAGCGAGGCAACCAGCGCGGTAAATTCCGGGGGCGTGTTCTTTGCCGGGCTGGGACTTACTTTTCTGCTGGTGGCCCTGCTGGAAAAGATGCGATGGGCATACATCCCGGCCGCGGTACTGCTCCTGCTGGGCATCCTGCTTGGTATGCCCTTTTCAGGCGTGATGGAATATATCTGGATAGGCTTCCTGCTGGCTGCCGGGATCTTCCTGGTAATATCCGCAGTGCGTAAGTAGTTATTTTCATCGAAGAAATCGAACAGCCCCTCGCTGCAACGACGAGGAGCTGTTCGATTTCTTTCCATCGATAATGAAAGGCAATCCTTCGTTTACGCGTGGACTTACTTCTTTCTCTCCGAATAGCGCTTGTAGACACGATTCCAGGTTTCAGAGGGATTCTCCGGGCGGGACTTCTTATATGATTCCCTGCTTAAATAGAAGGCCATGTCTTCCAGCAGCCCTCCGATCGGTTCATCCGGCTTGGCGGAGACCAGCGGCTGCCCAAAGTTGATGGCTTCCACAAAACAGTCAGGAGTAAATGGGATGGTAACCATTGTAGGAACGCCCAAGGCAGCCTCGATCCTATTCTTAGGCAGGCCGTGTTTGGCGAAAGTGGCGTTCAATACCAGCTTAATCTTTTCAGGTGGATAATTCAACTTGCTGTACGTGTCCAGCGCAGCGGCGGCAGCACGGATGGAAGCCAGATCGGGGGAAGTGGTCAATAGAATGACATCGGCGTTATCAAGCATGTGGACGGCTATATCGTTGAAGTTGTGTGGTAAATCCGCCACCATATAATCATAATGCTTTTGCAATATTTGCAAGGAAGTATCCAAAATTTCGCCGTTGATCGTTTCAGCTTTGGTGGGATAGGTGGGCGTAGCAATATACGCAACGCCGCTTTCATGTTTCCCGACGATGGACTCCAGCATTTCAATATCCATTACCGCCAGACTATAGTTGGCAATATCCGCCCAGGTACGCCTGAGGGTAGCATTCAGCATCAAGGCCACCTGACCTGCAATCATGGACAAGTCGAGTAGATGGTAGGAGTATTCCATAACAAAGCCAGGACCACCCCCAAGTTGACTGCCAGGCTGGAACAACCGATCCCACCGCGCAAGCTGTGGACTGCAATCAGCCGGGCGTCTTCATGCACCACTCCAGTAAAAGAAGTAGTCGAAGGAGTCTCGGCGCGCCGGAGCAGGGCAACCAGGCGGGCTGATAATTCTTCCGGTTCAAACGGCTTGGTCAGGTGATCATCTGCGACGGCTTCGAAGGATTTGAGCTTGTTCTGCAAGCCAGTCTGAGCGGTCAGTACCAGGATGGGAATATGCGCGAACTGCGGATCACGCCGCAACAGACGGGTTACCTCGTAACCATCAATATCAGGCATCATCACATCTGTGATGATCACGTCGGGCTTATGACTTTTCGCTTTCTGCAACCCTTCCGAACCACTCGAGGCAAAGTCGAGCTGGTATTTATTCGCTTCCACGGCATGCGTGATCATTTCATGGTACACCGGTTCATCGTCAATCACCAGAATACGGGTCATATGAACTCCTTTGATAAGAATATTCAATCGGACAATTTCACGCCCAAGCCAACCGTATACTCGCGCAAACGCGCTAGCTCGGCCTCCAGCTGGCCCAGCCAGAGGCCGGCCTGATCCAATTCAGCCTTAAGTCCTAGCCGCTCCATTTCTGCTGCGATGCGGTTAACTGGCATCGTATTGAAGTTCGCCGAGACGCCCTTGAGATTGTGGGCAGCCCGTGTAAAAGTCGCAGCATCCTTCTTCTCGAGAGCATTCTTCAATTCCTCCATCCTAGGCGGCAGATTACTTATAAAATTCTGGCACATCGCCAGGAAAAAGGCCCAGTCATTATCGAAACGCGGCAATGCCGCCTTCTCGTCCAGAGGAAGTTCCGACTCTGCATACACAAATGGCCTGACCGGTTCTGGGGCAGATTCACGCGCAGGCGGCTCAACTGCTTCCCCAAACAAGCCTCCTTCGAGAGACAGGCTGCCTGCTTCAAAGGGAAAAGCTTCCTGTTGGGTGGTATAGTCCTGGCTCTCCGCATCCTTTTCCGTTTCAACTTGGACCGGTTCAACTGTTCCGCCAACCATCCATTGATCCAATTTCTTAAAAGCAGGCGCGGGTCGATCGGTTTGGAAATGTAATCATCCATCCCCGCTTCCAGGCAGGGTTCCCGGTCTCCTTTGAGCGCGTCCGCCGTCACCGCGATGATCGGGAATATGCTCGCCCGCCTTGGCTTCCTGGCAGATGCGCGCGGTTGCCTCCAATCCATCCATCTCAGGCATCTGCACATCCATCAATACCGCGCTGTAGATCTCTTCCTTGACTTTCGAGACTGCCTGCAAGCCAGTGCCAACCACGTCCACTGAAAAACCGGCTTTTTGCAGGAGCACCAGGGCCAGCTTCTGGTGGACAGGGTTATCTTCCGCCAGAAGGATGCGCATGCCCTGCCGTTTTTGCTCGGATAAGAGATGGCGGGTGACCAGGCGAGGCGCGGCCTTTCCAGACTGCTTCTGCCCCAGCACGGTCACCAGAGCTTCCCTCAGCAGGCTTTGCTTGACCGGTTTGAGCAAATAACCCGAACAACCCAGCGCCTCCATGCGGGCGGCATCCCCGCGCTGCCCCATCGATGTCAGGACGATGATGTTGATATCCTTGCCGATGGGGTCGGCTTTGATCGCACGCGTCAGCTGCTCGCCATCCATATCAGGCATCTGCATATTCAGCAGAACCACCTGGTATGGGTCCTCTTTGTTGAAACCTACGTGCAGCATTTCCAAAGCGTTCAATCCACTGGCAGCGGTTTCGATGTGGCAGCCAAAGCTTTCCACCATCCTGGTCAGAATCATGCGGTTGGTGGTGTTGTCATCCACTCCTAGGATGTGCAAGTTCCGGATATTTACAGCTGGCGAAACCAATGTTGCAGTTTCCCTGATTTTTGGTTTAGCAGGCTGCTTCTTAAACGAGGCGACAAACCAGAATGTGCTGCCCGCGCCTGGTTCACTATCTTGGCCGATCTGTCCGCCCATCGCCTCAACCAATTACTTGGAAATTGTCAGCCCCAGCCCTGAGCCGCCAAACCGGCGGGTGGTTGAAGCATCCACTTGCGTGAAACGCTCGAAAATAGCCGCCTGCCGCTCCGGCGTGATGCCGATACCCGTATCCTTCACCGAGAAACGGGTGGTGGCGTGTGTATCTGTTTCCGATACCGACTCGGCGCGAATCAGGATCTTGCCTTTTTCAGTAAACTTGATGACATTGCCAGCCAGATTCACCAGCACCTGGTGTAAGCGGCCCGGGTCGCCAATTAAATCAGTATTTTATATCCGGATGGATCAGGCAGGCCATCTCCAGTCCTTTTTCCTGGGCACGCTGGGCAAGGGTATAAGCCACATCTTCCACCGTGTTACGCAGATTGAAATCGATCGTTTCGAGTTCGAGCTTGTGGGCCTCGATATTGGAAAAATCCAGGATGTCATTCAACAGGATCAGCAGGGCTTCGGCGCTTTGCAAAGAAACGTTGAGGAAGTCGCGCTGTTCGTCGGTAAGCGGGGTATCCAGGGCCGGGTCCAGCATGCCGGTCACCCCATTCATGGGTGTCCGGATCTCATGGCTCATATTGGCTAGGAACTCGCTCTTGGCTATGTTGGCCTGCTCGGCTGCCTGGCGGGCTTTGCCAAGATCCGTAATATCGTGATAGATGGCCAAGGCGCCGACCTTTTCCCCGTGTACCATTACTGGCACACCAAATATTTCCACGGTGACCATAGCGCCATCCTTCCGGCGGCGCTTGCCCACTCCATGAACCGGTCCGAGCATAGTCTGGTGCGTGTAAATGTTGGCTTCCTTGAGAGTATCTTCCGTGTTTATCAGCGGGTCAAGATCTTTCCCGATTATTTCTGCCGAGGTAAAGCCATATAAATTTTCAAAAGCGGGATTACAGGAAGCTTTTTTTCCTTTTCATCCAACACAACAATCGCCACCAAGCTGTTCAAATTTAATGCCGAGAGGAATTTATTTTTCCCGAACCAGCGCATCCTCGGCCCGTTTCTGATCGGTTATATCGCACGCCACCCAGAGGGTGTTTTCTGCATTCATTGCTGTGATGGTGGTCTGGAAACAGGTGACCTTGCCATCGATATTGAGTTGATATTCCGTCTGAGCGCTTTGTTTTGTCTTCAAAACCTGTTTCACAGTGTGGATAAGGCTTTTGGCCTGTTCAGGCGGGAAGGAACCCGCAAGTTTTTACCAAGAAGTTCCACGGACGGCTTGACGAGCAAGCCGGGGTTGGTAGGAGCAATCTCACGGTACACCCCGTCGCGATCAATGACCATTACCACGTCGCGCATCGAGGAGAATAGGGTGAGCAGTTTTGATTCTGAAGCTGCCAGGGCTTCTTCAACCTTCTTTTGATCTGTAATATCCCTGCCCACCCCGACAAGCCCGACAATCTTTCCAGCAGCATCTTTGAGGGATATCTTGGTTGATAATACCCAAACCGGTTTCCCTTTATCACTCAGTCCCGGTTCCTCCTGATTAATAATCGACGTACCCTGATCCAAGACAGTTTTATCATTCGCCCAATATCTGGCGGCCAAATCAGGGAGATAGGTGTCAAAGTCGGACTTGCCAATCACCTCTCCCATGGTTTTCCCCCCAGAGGCATGCCAATCCGCATTATTAGAGATGGTTTTCCGACCCTGGGTGTCTTTGACATAGATGCGATCGGGAAGATTGTCAATCGATGTTCGCAGGAGGGTTCTTTCTTCTGCCAATGCCTTTTCCACCTGTTTCCGATCATCAACTTCACCCAGCAATTGTGCGGTCCGCTCTGATACGGTTTCTTCCAGGTGGAGCTTGATCTGGGTCAGACTGTCTTCGCGCCTTCCCGCCACGCCAAATGCGAATCCCAAAAACAGCGGGGCGGTATCGACGATCCATAAAAGCGGCTCATCCCGCTGCATCCTTACGAAATCCGCCCAACCTGACGGCAAATGGTTTACCCAGACCGCAAAAAGCATTCCCAGGATGGGAAAGAAACAGCCCATCAGGAAACCAAAAAGAGAATATCGGAAGGTGGAAGTGGAAAAGATGGCCGTTCGTTTCATATTGTCTCCAGGCTGTCTTCTGGTAATTTCAGACCTAGAAGATTTTTCGAAAACGGTAGATTTTATCAGAATATCACAAATCCCCAGAATTACCATATGTAATAACCATGTAGGGTATGGTATGAAAATTCATGCCTGACACACGCCTCCATTTGAACACTGCGTTGCTATTTTCAAAGAAAAGTGTTTTAAATCAACATAAAAAAAGCCCCGCTATGAATTTCGGCGGGGCCTCTACCTACCATTGCAACTATTTGACTTCCTCAACCTTTTCAATATCCGGGAAAAACTGACGCACCGTCCCCTCCACCCAGCCGTGCAACGTGGCAGGAGAGAGTGGGCAACCCAGGCAGGCACCTCCCAGGCGCACTTTCAAAACTTTGCCATCAAACGAAACATATTCTGCCGCGCCGCCGTGAAAAGTCTCGATATAGGCGCTCAGTTGTTCGACCAACACCTTCATTTGTAATTCGGTTTTCGGGTCCACCTTCATCTCAGCCATTACTGCTCCTCAATCCTTGGCAGGCAGGTGCATTCCGTTCGAAAGGATAGATGAGGCCTGTTCCAACTGACTGTGCTTACGCTCTGCAATGACACCTGCGAGCCGGTCCAGGATGATCTTGCCCAATTCCGGATTTTTGTCACATAACATGCGCAAGTCCTTCCCACGAATGCGAAGTACCTCACTGTCCAACGAACAAATTGCACCGGATGTATACGCCGGATTATTCATGGCTGCCGACCAGCCAAAGATACCTCCCGGCTGGACACGTGTGACGGTCATCATTGGCCCGTCGTGCGGTTTGTAGCGAATGGATACTTCTCCATTCACCACGAGATAGAGATACTCGGCATAATCATCCTGCTCAAAAATGACGGTACCAGCAACCCAGGTCTGCGGCGCGAAATAAGGCTCCAGCAACTGAATATCGGTCGGCTGGAGGCCGGTAAAAAAGGCGAGATGACTATATTTTTCCAGATTCATAATAAATTATATATGATATTAGCGAAACCCTGAAAACCTTCATAGTGGCAAATATCCTAAAAGGTTGGACATTTGTCCGTGTTTTTTGTCATGGAAGGGCAGGATTCGTGTATACTCTGCAACAAATGTAATTATATGAATTTAAGGTAACAATGGCTTGCACCGTATGTGTCATAATAAGGTCACAGCAAGGCAACTTTTCCACAGGGCAATCATCTAATGAGTACAAGCAAATCCGAAATCTCGGTTGAAGCATTACGCAAAGGAGACCGAGGCGAATTCGCTCGGTTGGTGGATGCTTACTCCGGTCCACTTTACCGGCTGGCACTCAATATGCTTGGAAATCCGTCAGACGCGGAGGATGCGCTCCAGAATACTTTTCTAAAAGTGTTCCAACATGTGGACACCTTCGAAGGCCGCTCGAGCATGTCCACCTGGCTTTACCGGATTGCTTCCAATGAAGCGCTGATGCTTCTGCGCAAGCGGCGTCCGGAATCCACTTTCTCCGAGATGACAGCGGAGGATGAAGGAGACCAAATTTCCGATCCGGTACAAATAACCGACTGGTGCTGCCTGCCGGAGGAAGAATTTCTTAACAGCGAAGGACGTACAGCGTTGAATCGTGCCGTTGAGCATCTTCCGGAAAAACTTCGAATCGTTTTTGTCCTGCGTGATATCGAGGACCTCTCCATCCAGGAAACCAGCCAGGTTCTCGATTTGAGTGAGACCGCAATCAAGACCCGCCTGTTGCGCGCCCGCTTACGCTTGCGGGAAGAATTGAGCAGATATTATGGAGACCGTCTCAATAAAAGGAGTAAAGAATGAGCGATAAGCAACAATCCGAATGCCAATCGCTGCTGATTTTCCTATCCGATTTTGTGGACGGCACTCTCAGTGAAGGCCTTTGCCAGGAAATTGAAGCACATGCCGCCGACTGCGAGCATTGCCGAATCGTAGTGGATACGCTGCGCAAGACCATCTCGCTCTACCGTGAATGTGCGAATGAATCTGCAGAGCTTCCCGGTGAGGTACGCTCCCAACTTTTCAAGACATTGAACCTCCAGGATTACCTGAACCAATAATAGGGGAAATGATATGGATGCGAAAGTTATCTGGGAAAAGGGAATGCATTTTATCGGCACTGCTGAGACCGGATTTGAAGTTCCACTGGGATCGGAGGCGGAGACGGGTGAAGGAGAGGACGGCTTCCGCCCGTTGGAATTGATGGCAGTCAGCCTGGCCGGCTGTACCGCCATGGACGTGATATCGATCCTGAAGAAAAAACAACAGGTTATGACGGCCTTCGAAGTCAAGGTCGAGGCTGACCTGGCGCAGGAATTCCCAAAGGTATTCACACACTGCCTGATCACCTACCAGGTGACCGGCCACGCCGTGGATGAACAAGCCTTGCGGCGTTCCATCGAACTATCCGCGACGAAATACTGCCCCGCCCAAGCGATGCTCGGCAAATTAATGCCGATGGAGCTGCGATATGAGATTTTCGAAGGGGAAAGCGGAGAAAAACACACTTTGGTGAAAACCGGAATCTTCACCCCGGCAATCATGCAAAATTAACAGTGTTTACCGCTTAAAAAACTGCTCAATCCGTCAGGAGCAAGGTTTCGAGATTGGAACCACCTCATCCCAATCCCTCGGAAAAGCAGAGGGGGACAGGTAGCATGAAGGATACCCAAAAATAACCATATTTCTTATCCACTTCACAGATATGGCGCGACAGGCACTGGGGGAAGATAGAATTGATTTAGATCCAACTTTACTTTCCGGCTGTAATGTGGCTGGCAGCATCCGAGCACGTGCAGGCGGTCACGATCTGGGTACCACGCTGAAGATAGCCTAAATAGGCAACAGCACCATTATGGGCGATCCAGCCTTCCAGGTCGAACGGGATGACACTATCGGCCGGCATCCACTCCCCATTAAATTTGCGGGCGATGTGAACATGAGTCCCGGTTGCTTCGCCGCCCTCGCAGGAAGGATAACCGATCGGGTCGCCGCGCTTCAGCTTTTGCCCGACCTGGTCGCGCCCGACGGTGGCAATATGTAAATAGAGCAAATCCCAACCGGTCCGCTCATCCCCATCACCATCCAGGTCCTCTATTATAAGACCCGTTTCCGAACGGACAACCACCCCATCTGCCATAGCAATGACCGGATGGTTGAATGGATTGCAGCCGTTGACCGGCGGACCGAAATCAAGCGCCGACCAGGGCTGAAGCGCGGCAGTTCCCCAACCGGCATGCGGCCCACCAGTGAGACTCCATGTTTCCCCATCGGCGAAGGGAAAACCCAGGTCCGGTTGCTGGAGACTGACCGGGATATTCGGCAGATTTACACCGGGAGCAAAGGGATTTCCGAACAAGGTCTTATATAAACGTGCCATACCATCCGGGCCGGTGGCGCGGTAGTAATCATTCATGGAAGAACTGATTGAAAAATAGTATTGGAACGAAACCGTAGCGGCGGTCTGCCAAGGATCCGGGCGTTCGATGGTGCCATCCGGATGGGTCAACTCGGTCAGACTGCCGGTACGCCAGCCATAATAGCCTACATTCAGCATATTGGCTGCCCAGATAAGTTGCAGGTAAAGGCCGGCAGAGTTGTAGTCCACATAGCCAAGCGGGTAATCGCCGGCAGGCGCAACCGGTTGGGAAAGCGCGCCGGTCTGATATTCCAGCAGCGCGAGCAGGACGCGCGGGCTGATGCTGTAATCGAGGGCGACCATGTCCACGATCTCAGCCCCGGTATGGTTATCTCCATCGGCGTAGCCGGTGTAATCCTTCAACCAACCGGGATGGCTGGAAACAAATGCAGATGTGTCGAAACCGACGGTGGAAGGCCCATTCACATACTGGCTGTCGGGCAGGATCTGGACGGCTGTCCCCCAGAACGGTAAATAATAGATTGGGATCTTCATTGGCATACCGGGCGGCATGGTGGTGGTTTCGGCGGGGATCTGCGGGTTGGCCTTGCGGATTTCATCAATCGATGTATTGAAATGCGCTGCCAGAGCCGGCAAGCTGTCACCGCTCTGGGCGATGTAATCCACCAGCTGACCAGGAGGGTAATGCGGACGCTCCGACGTTGGCACCCCGGTCGGGGCCACGGAGGGCGTTGGTGTGGTTGGAAATGGAATCAAAGTGCCAGGGCCCTGCGGTAAACAGGCCACCAGGAAAAAAACAAGCACGAACGGCAAGAACTTCTTGTATGGAAACACGGAAAGGATTATTCACCCGGCTGGCGGATGATCTGTGACTCGTGGGTACCGGTCTGATTGGCGATGATCGTCTGGTCGCCCTTGGTGAGGGTGCCCTGGTAAGGAGCATTGCCTTCATGTGCGATCCAACCGCTCAGATCGAAAGGCAGAGGGCCGCCTGCGGCCACCCATTCGCCGTTGTACTTGCGGGCAATGTGAAGGTTTGTACCGGTGGCTTCGCCGCCCTCGCAGGAAGGATGACCAATGCGAGCGCCGGCATTGACCCAGGTGCCGGCGGGGATGCGGTCCTTGGCGGCAATATGCTGGTAAATCACCACCCAGCCGGTCTGCTCGAAGCCATCCCCGTCCAGATCGAGCACCACATAACTACTTTCAGAGCGTACGATCTGCCCGGGTGCCACGGCAACCGCCCAGGCATTGGACACGGCACAGCCCGAGACCGCCGCGGCCGGTGCAAAGTCGAGGGCGCCCCAGGCGCTTTCCGCCTCCCAGGCCGGGTGCGGGCCGCCTGTAAATGCCCACAAGGTGCCCACTTCGAACGGCAGGGTGAAAGTCTGGCTGGATCAGGTTGGAGGGGAAAAGCGGCCCAGTTCATTGGACGCGTTCCCAAGGGTCACCGAACATGCTTTTATAGAGCGAAAGGAAACCGGTATCCGGATTAATCGCCTGCAGCCAATCGGCATAATCAAGCTGTTTGGAGAAGAAATATTGCAAGGCGACGCTGCCTGCATTCAAGCCGGGTGCGATGCGCAGGCTGGTCCCATCCGGGAAGGTCAAGTGTGCTGAGATTTACCGGCCCGCCAGCCGTAATAGCCGGTCAGGAGGTCCTGAATGGCCGGGCGCATGGGCTGGTAGATGGTTGGGGTGGCCGGGTCGTAAGACAGGATAATCGTAGCCGAACAGTTTCTTTATCGTTCAGACCCGGCTTGGGTTGCCCCTGCACCCAGCCGGTGTAATACTGGATGAGTGCCAGAATCAGGCGTGGGCTGATGGAACTTCCCACGGAGATTATTTGCACTGCCTCGGCTCCGGAAATGGTGCCAACCGGGTTATGATAATCGGAAAAAGTGCGTCAAATACCCCCCAGCGGAATTCACGTAGCTGGTGATATCAAAGCCGACCGCGCTGGGGGAATCAACCAGTTCGCTATCCGGGATGATGGGCTGGGATGGAGTGGTGGGGGTATTGGAGCAGGCGGTTAGGTAGGAACATGAGCGTACCGGGGTTGATAAAGCCGGTGGAAGGCAACGGCCCGGAAGATATAATCTCGGAGGGATTGACGTCGAAATGGGTGGCAACCACATCCAGGCTGTCACCCGATTGAGAAACATAGCTAATGGTGGCACCCGGAACTGAGGTGCCGGTTACAGGAGTGAGGGTAGCGACGGGAGAGGGGGCAGTCGGCGCGGGATCCGTCGCGATGGTTGGGAGAGGGGAGGCGGAGAGAGTCGGGAAGGGTGTAAGAGTAGATAAAGTGTCTGTTGGAGCCATTCCGGTAGAAACAGAACCAGTTCCGCTACTTTCAGGGGTTTGCGCAGTACTGACTGGTTGGGTTGTGGCGGTTGAATCATAGCTCCCCCAAAGATCGTTCCCACAGGCAGAAAGTAGCATGGTTGAACAAAGCAGCAGGGCTGTTACTCTGCCTGGTAGCATCGAAGGTAGTTTCATCAGCGGCGAATTATACTCCAGCAGCCAGGGAGCCGAGGTTAGAGAGTAGTTAGGAAAAATCGGTATATGGGGTTCAGCGTTGGACTGAATTATCCGGGCTGGCGCCGTCAAAATTGTGCAAGATAATGCCGTTTCGTGTCAACGTGCCAACGTACTGCTCGCCTGTCCCGGCAGAAACCCAACCGCTCAGGTTGAAAGGGACCGGACCCAGAGCAGAGAGCCATTCCCCGTTGAATTTGCGAGCAATGTGAACATGTATCCCAGTGGCATCGCCGCCCTCGCAGGATGGATGCCCGATATGATCACCTACATGCAATACCGTGCCGGGCTGGACCCGGTCACGCGTTTCGATATGCATATACAGGATGTCCCAGCCGGAACCTTCATTGCCATCCCCATCCAGGTCGAGAATCACTTCGCCGTTCCCGGTGCGTGTCACCACACCGTTCGCAACAGCCGTCACCCAGGCTGCAGATTCATCCCCGCATTGGGTGTCACCAGGAGGGGCAAAATCAATTGCGCCGAAGGGAGTGCCGTCCAGCCAAGACAGGTGCGGACCGCCGGTAAAATACCAGGTTTCCCCCGGGCCAAACGGCAACGCCATCAGCGGCTGGACCAGACCGGCAGGGACGAGCGGTTCGATCGCCAGGTCAAATGGGTTGCCGAAAAGTTTATGATACGTGTCATAGAAACCTGCAGGACTGACATCCTTCAACCAGGTGGAATAATCGTCCAGCCGGGCAAAAAAATTCTGAACACCAGCCGTTCCGGCGTTGATCGTAGGGTCAATCGGCACAACGGAACCATCAGACAAGATCCATTCGGTGACCGTTTTAGAATGCCAGCCATAGTAGCCGTTGTTTAATTGGATAGCCGCCCATTCCAACTGATGGTACAGGCCGTGATACCAGGCATCCGAGAATCCAAAGGGCTGCTCATCCAATGACGGGTCGGGTTGGGGGTTTGTGAGCCAGCCAGAACGATATTCCAGCAAGGCCAGTAGAAGGCGCGGGTTGATGGAGGATTCCCGGGCAGCCAAAAGCACCACCTGGGCGGCACTGAGGGTATCTCCGTTGACGACCTGGCTGTAATCCGCCAGGTAACCGGCCTTGGCCTTAATCAAGGCCTGCACATCGGTTGTTTCGGCCAACGGGCCATAAACCAATTCTGAATCAGGGATTATTTTAACCCCCGGGCCGAGCGGCTGGGGAGTTGCGAGCGGGATGGTGAGAGTCTGGCCCACCTGCAATGCATTCGGGTTGGCAATGTGGTTGACCTGCGAAAGCGTCTGCATGCTGACACTGTATTTCTGGGCAATAGCGCTGAGCAAGTCTCCGGATTGGACAACGTAGGCCTGGGATGTACGAACAGCGCCAGACTGGTAATGGGGTGCGTCCGGAGTTGGCGTTAATTCGGGCGAACCGGGAGGTCGGGATGGTGGGAGATTGTATGAGCGGGTGGGAGTGTCAACTGCCGGCGCCGAACCAGTTGGCAACTGACCCTGAGCCCATGCAGATTCGGGGGTGATCACGGTTGAACGGGGGTTTCCACAGGCGCTCAAGCCCAAACCAAGAGTCACAAGAGCGACCATGGACAGACCATTAATCCAGAATTGTCGCGAAAGCATGCCAGGATTTTACCAGTTTCTGTTAAAATCAGGTTTTCAGGAAATGTCATTACACCAACGACCTCAGCCGCTTTGTAATCTACCGACTAAAGCCGTTAAAACATTTTATGAATAGAACCAGGAGAAAACGAATGGAAAAACTTTACGGCGGCATGGAAGGCGGAGGAACGAAGTTCGTTTGTGCGGTGGGAACGGGACCGGATGAGATCATCGCCGAAACCAGGTTTCCCACCACTTCTCCGGAAGTAACCCTGAACCAGGCGATCTCTTTTTTTAAAAAATACACTCTGGCCGGCATTGGCCTGGCTCCCTTTGGCCCGCTGGACCTGAACCCAGCATCCCCCGCTTATGGCTCGATCACTGCCACACCCAAACCAGGCTGGAGCAATGCGAACATCCTCGGACCTTTCCGAAAACACCTCGATATACCAATGGCTTTCGACCTGGATGTGAACGCGGCGGCTTTTGGCGAATTTACCTGGGTGCCTGAAAACCAGGGGCTGGAATCGCTGGTTTACTTCACCATCGGCACCGGAATTGGAGCCGGGGTCCTCATACTTGGGAAAGTTATTCATGGGCTGACCCACCCGGAAGCCGGTCATGTGCCGCTTCCACATGACTGGCAAATGGACCCGTTCCCGGGAGGGTGCCCCTTCCACGGCGACTGCTTTGAGGGCCTGGCAAACGGGCCGGCCATTGCCAAACGCTGGGGCCAACCAGCGCAGACCCTACCCGAAAACCATCCCGCCTGGGAGTTGGAGGCAACCTACATTGCCCATGCCCTTACATGCAACCATCTACCTGCTTTCCCCGCAGCGTATTGTGCTGGGCGGAGGCGTGATGGAACAAGCGCAACTCTTCCCGCTCATCCGGCAAAAGGTGCGTAAGAACCTGAATGGTTATATCGCCTCCCCTGTGATAAACGGCCCGCTGGATGAATACATCGTTCCACCCGGTTTGGGCAGGCGCTCAGGCATATTGGGAGCGATGGCAATGGCAAAAAGTATTTCATAGGAAGGAATCCCGATGCCTGATATTTCAAATGTCGTAGAACAGCACGGCTGTATTGTCTGCGGAAAGATCCACCAACTACTGGTCGAGTACGCACCAGATGGACGGTTGGTCGATTGCACGGTGACCAGTCCAGGTGGACGGAGGGTGCTGGATATGCATTGGCCCCTGGTGGCATGTGAAAAACACCGGCAGTCGGAAATCGATGCTGCCCTCGCCAGGCATTATCCCGGGAAGGCCATCGAAGATCTGGAAGACGATTAATTTTTTTGGGGGACTGGTGCTTATTACAGTAATTTGTGTCATAATTTCTTTTGTCCATACGACAGATCTTGAGAGGCCTACAACTCTTCAGGTCACGCTTATCGCGTGACCTACAATAAGTGACCGACAAAAAGCGACCTACAAAATGCGTTCTACAATACGTGATGTGCAGGACACATAATAGATGAATCCCAATCGTAAATCCTGGAACCAGCAACAGAAAATATTAAGGCAGCACCTTGGGCCCCGAGAGGATTTTCCAAAGGCAATCGAAATCTTCCTGGACCAGCATGCCATGATGCATGCCGCCAGCATGTCCCACATGGGAGTTTGGCCTTTTCAAGACGAAATCCTGGGCGGGCTGGACGTGGATCAGATGCGCATCATTCCCCGAAAACTTGACCATTCCATTGCCTGGGTGCTATGGCACGTGACCCGCATCGAGGACGCGACCATGAACCTGCTGTTGGCGGGAAGCCCACAAGTGCTGCTCGGGGAGGATTGGATAAAACGGATGGGAATACGCGAAAGAGATACCGGAAACGCGAAGGACGCCAACGGTGTGGCAAGCCTGAATGCAGCCATAAACGTGCCGGTTTTGCTGGAGTACCGCCTATCCGTTGGCCGCCGAACACGAGCAATTGTAAAGAATTTGCGATCGCACGAGCTGCTGCAGAAAGTCGACCCTGCCCGCTTGAGACAAATGACTGCACAAGGGGCTGTCCGTGCAAAGGCGGGTGAACTTTTGGAATATTGGGCCGGACGTACCATATCCGGGCTGCTGCTTATGCCACCGACGCGACACACTTTCCTTCACTGGAACGAAGCACTGCGGATAAAGCAGAAATTATGCTGAACTGCCTGGCCGAAAATAGGGATAAGGAAAGATCCCGTTGCAATGCAGGCTCGTTTTACCCCATTGGGTTATAATCCTGGCGTTCTTCTGGAGAAAAAAATGCCCACCCCCCTTGTAGAATGTATTCCCAACTTTTCTGAAGCCCGACGCCCGGAAGTGGTCGAAGCCATCCTAGCGGCTATCTCCGGCGTGGCTGATATTTCCGTGCTGGACCATAGTTCCGATAAGGACCACAACCGCAGCGTGATCACCTTTGCCGGCCCGCCCGCGGCAGTCGAAGAGGCGGCTTTTCGAGGCATCCGGACGGCTGCAGGGTTGATCGACCTAGACCAGCACAGCGGATCCCACCCACGTATTGGCGCCACAGACGTGGTGCCGTTCGTACCGATCTCAGGCATCAACATGGAAGAGTGCGTACAGATGGCGCGCCGGCTGGGGGAACGGGTCGGCCGGGATTTGGATATCCCAGTGTATCTGTACGAGGCAGCCGCGACCCGCCCGGAACGCGCCAACCTGGAGAATATCCGGCGCGGACAGTATGAAGGGCTTAAAGGGGAGATCGCCACATACAAGGAACGACAGCCGGATTTCGGCCCAACCCGACTAGGTCCGGCAGGGGCGACCGTGATCGGGGCGCGCAATCCACTGATCGCGTTCAACGTTTACCTGAGCACGGAGGATGTAAGCATCGCCAAAGCCATCGCCAAAAAGATCCGCCAGTCCTCCGGCGGGCTGCCTTCGGTCAAGGCGCTTGGGATGCTGGTGGAAGGTCGGGCGCAGGTCTCGATGAATCTTACGAATTTCCACCTGACATCGTTAAAAACCGTGGTGGAGGCCATACGCAGCGAAGCCTTGCAACACGGTACGTCAATTCACCACAGCGAAGTGATCGGGCTGATCCCACAGGAAGCCTTGGAGGACACAGCGGTGCAGTACCTGCAATTGGATGGATTCCGGCCCGAACAGATCCTGGAACGGCAACTGGCAGAAGCCACCACACAACCAGGTGGCATCCCAGGCAGCAGCTTCCTGGACTCCCTGGCGGCTGCCACACCCACCCCGGGAGGCGGCTCGGCGGCTGCGCAGGCAGGTGCAATGGGTGCGGCGCTGGTCGCCATGGTGGCGCGATTGACGATCGGCAAGAAAAAGTATGCCCAGGTTGAGGACCAGATGAATGAAATCCTTAACCAAGCCGAACACCTGCGTAGAGATTTGAGCGAGGCGGTTGAGGAGGATGCCACCGCTTTCGAAGGAGTACTAGCAACCTTCCGGCTGCCGAAAGAGACGACCGAGCAACAGGTGCAGCGCCTTGAGGCAATCGAGCAGGCCACCCTGCAGGCTGCTCAATCCCCGCTAGCAGTGGCGCAGAAATCCGTACTGGTAATGGCACTGGCTGAACGGTGCGCCGCCCTGGGCAACCTGAATGCAATAAGCGATGCCGCTTCAGCGGTCAGCTTGGCGCACGCATGCCTGACTAGTGCAGGTTACAACGTCCGCATCAACGTTAATGCCCTGAGCGACCGGACCGCCGGTGAAGTATTACTCAGCCAGCTGCACAGGCTTGATTTACGGGCCCGCAAGCTAGAAAAAGACTTGCATATTACGCTGATCGAACGCGGCGGCTTATAATCAAATGAAAAGGAACCTGGCATGGGACTGAAACCGGCTGCATGGATCCGCAAATTTGACGGGCAGCTCAGCCCCAATGAACGGAAGATTTTAGTCAGCCTGGACAGCCCATCCGCCATCCAGTCCTTCCTTAACACTGTTCCATATAGCGAAGACAAATTTTACCGCTGTCCGCTACGCGTGCTGCGTGACCACAAAGGGCATTGTTTCGATGGAGCCCTATTTGCCGCGATGGCTTTGCGCCACATTGGGCACCCGGGGCTGATCCTGGAACTCATCCCGAACGAACGCGACGACGACCACATCATTGCACTTTTCAAACAAAACGGAGGTTGGGGTGCGGTGGCCCAATCCAACTTCAGTGGACTGCGCTTCCGCGAGCCAGTCTACCGCAGCCTACGTGAATTGGTGATGTCGTATTTCGAGGACCACTTCAATTCCATCGGGGAAAAAACCCTGCGCGGTTACCGCGGGCCGGTGCACCTGCAGGCATTCGACCAGCTGGAGTGGATGAGCAGCGACGAGGGCCTTGAAAGATTGGCGGACGGCATGAACCGCTACCGGATACAGCCACTCCTCACAAAAGAAATGGAAGCCAGCCTTTCCCTGGCAGATGAGCGGAGCGTAAAGGCCGGGCTGCTGGGGGCCAACCCGGAGGGACTGTACCAAGTGCAGGATTGAGGTGAATGGCGAGCTACCTATCCCTGGAAGCTTATCATTTCCGGAATTGATGTGCCGCAGAGATAGCGGTTTTTAGATTATCCCAAGGTGTTTCCGATGGAACGGTGCAATCGGCGGCCAGGATGAAGCGGTCGGGGGCTTGCGCCAGCAGTTTTTCGACATGCAAGCGAATAGATTCTTCGCTGCCGGAGGCGATCAGGCCTTTTCGTTCCAGGCCGCCCATAAAAGGCCGCTTGAATAAATTGGAGAGCTCCCTGGGGATTAAGGTCCGTTCTCCCAGTTTCAAGCTGCAATTAACCACATGTCCGGGGTAATCCAAGAAAGGGGTCAGGTCGGAATACCCGCCAACATAATCACAAATATGTAATATATTGAAAGGGCAGGTCTGAATCTCCGCCCAAACGGCCAAGTCAGCCGGCTTGATGTATTTCCAAAATATATCAGTATTTGGAAAGCGGAAGGCTTCGCCGCCCTGAGTTGAAACATAGAAACCGTCCACACCAGCCTGCCGGCAGCCGCGCACCAACCGGAGGACATTTTCCGTCATGGTGGCCAGCCCCTGGATAACAGCCCGGGGATTCTCCTGCAGGTGAGCGTCGATGAGCCCAGCCGGGTCAAGGTGCGCCGCCCACATGAAGGGTGAATAGACCGTCATGAGCACTAGGGCCTCCCGCCCGGCAGCTTTGACCAAACCTGCGACCACACGAAGGGTTGGCTCAAAGAAATCTGCCCCGACCAAGGGAACGTGCAACCAATCTTCCGGTTTACGGATAGGGGGATAGGGCGGTTGAATTTGTTCGTATTGAATTTTTACGAAATCCATGCCGGTCTGGTGAAAGAATTCGAGGTGCCTGTCAACAGCGGACTGACCCAGGTGGTGAGCATCGTCGAAATGCAGGAAAAAAGCGGCTGGTATGGTACCAGATGCGCTCTGGTTATGAACCAGGTTGAGCAAGTTTTCCCGGCGATTTATAAATACCTCCTTAGCATTACATTTCGGACTGGTTCAAATTGTCCGGTCGGATATGGTCTGGTTGATATACACCAAGTTGGCTACCGCCTGGAAGGGTGATATATGTAACTTGACCCCAATTTTGTTCTTGAATTGGAGTATGAATAATATTTTGCCGATCCATCGCTTGAATAAATACCTGAATATCGTCACATATCAGGAATAACTCCTGTCTATCATTAAGATCGGATGGATGCACGGCAAGTTCCGCAGGCGGCAGGCTGAAAATGAGCCAGCCTTCGCCAACATCCACATACGGAAAGTTAAGCACATCCCGGATAAATAGGCGGTCTGCCGACGGATCTGTGCTGTAGATAATAAAATGTGCACCCGTAATCATAGTGTTCTTCATATGTATAGGACCTGGCGGTTCATCCCGCGGATATTCATCCTTCGTTTTTACGTAAGTTCAATCATTGAGTTGGAGCGACCAGTTTCAAAGGAGGCAGCCCGACAATAAACAGGGCTTTTTGACAAAAGAGGTTTCACCTTTAGTCCACGATGAAAAGCTTCACCCCATTTGGGGTGTAGGAACGATGAGGTTCGGCATCATCGGCCACCTGATAACTCATGCCTGGGGAAAGAACAAACTCCCGGCCATCCGCTAGCCCGGTATGCAACTCCCCTTCCAGGCACAATAGGATATGACCCTTTTTGCACCAATGGTCTGCCAGGTAGCCGGGGCTGTATTCCACCATACGGACCCGGATCTCATCGAATTGCTGCGTGCGCCACCAGGCCATGCCAGTCTCGCCTTTGTGTTCGGTGGGGGTAATTTGGGACCAATCGGTTGTGCCAAAAGGTATTTTTTTCATGTCCATTTTGTTTTCTCTCCTTACCGAGATATATCATTCTAATGCAACAGGGCAAGCAACGGTTCAAGGTGGTCGATATGGTGATGCTCATAAGAGCCCTGCAGCACCGACGTGAGCGGTTGGCCGTCCATCCATGGAAATCTTTTGGGGTCCTGCAGTTCTTTTTCGGGAATTGCCCGGGCTAATTCCAAGAAGCGCAAGAAGCCTGTGCGCCAGGAGGCATGTACAACCGGCCAAGGTTCTTCACGATAGGCATTGTAAATCCAGACATTAATTTCATCCGAGTTATCACCCGGATCCTGCACCGGCTGTACCGTCCAAGGGGGAAACTCAGGTTCTTTATTGGATCGCGCGGCTTCCAGGCGTGCGATGGAACGAGTTTGCCAGGCCATTAAATGGGCGAGAGTATCCTTGATGGACCAATCAGAGATGAAGTTCGGAGCAATGATCTGCTTTTCGCCCAGGCCGTTTAATACTTCTTCCCAGCGATCGAATTCGGATTGCAGCAAGGCGAGGATGTCCGATTTAGTTGTCATAATAGCTCCTATATTTTTTATGCCCGACCGGTTTCCAACCAGCCGGCCCATTGCTCCTGCCCAAGTTGGCGGGCTTTCGTAGCGGCCTTGTCCCATTTATATGGTACGGCAATCTGTTCGACGACCCAGCCAGCGACCGTTTTTGAAATAACAGCATAACGGGCATGCGGGCTGCCAGTTTCCATTTTGTGAGCGACCGGAAGGTCATCTGCATAGGCCGGGAGCCCGACGCTGCCAGGATTGACTACCAGCGGGCCGGCAGGCAATTGTAGGATGCGGGGGATGTGACTGTGGCCGCACAGGACCATTGCCTGGTGCACATCCGAAAGCCTGGCCAGGATGGCGTCCGGTTCCTGCAACAAACCACCAGCAGAGGTCATGGTTTCGAGCAGATAAGCATGGTCGGAGAGGGGAGTACCATGACAAAGGAAAAACCGATCTTCAATGAGGCAGGTGGCAGGCTGGGCGGCCAGCCAACCCTGACTGGAAGATGACAGATCTTTCAATACGTACTCCAATGTGAGAGAAACGGGAGCAATGGGTTGTTCGAGGATCAACCGGTCCTGATTGCCCCGGATGCTGACAAGGGGAATTTTCATCAAGCATTCGGCGGTGGCCTGCGGTTCGAGCGGGCCATAGAGCGTGTCACCCAGGTTTATGATCTTATCCGGGCCACGCCGAGCGATATCGGTTAAAACGGCTTCGAGCGCCCAGATATTTGCATGTATATCGGAAAGAACGGCGTATTGCTCCATGAAGGAAAACCTACCGGAAGATTAATGGAAAAAGTTTACCACGATCCCGCGGAAAAGTAGCGCGGGACAGGCGGACACCAAGCAGCACATGGGAGAAAAATAGGACAAGAAACTGAAAACAAAAAAACATACCATTGCAAGGTTCGAGATGGAATAGTTGAGGGGAGACATCGGTTTGACCAGGGTATTTCCAGCCAAAAAAGCGTTGGCGTTCTGCAGGATATCATCGACGTAAGGGGTCTGAGTAACCTCCACGATACGGTAATTATTACAGCGTGTGCCATTTTGATGAGATAGATCACAAAATGGAAAATAAGGGATAGGAATAAAAAAGAAACGCCCGACCAATACGGCCAGGCGTTGATCCAGGTGAAAGGCGCTATTAGAGTTCGCCGGACAGGACGTTCAAGGGGTTATTCAGGCGATCGAGGAGACCCTGGCCATGGGAGTTCAATTCGATTTTAACAGAGTCATAAAGTGCCTGTGTGGTTTGATTGGCCAATTTATAGGCCGGAACGACAGATGATGAAGCAGGGATTTGCATGTGGCATGCCACAGGGTCAATGCATGCAGTAGGTCGCCTGTGTGTACGAGGGTGTCACGTGCGCTTTGGAGGTTCGTGCGGGCAGTGTTAACGGTTATGGCGGCAGCGGCGGTGTCGGTGACATTTCCGCTAAGATCAAAGCCTGTATGAGTGGAAAGGATATTTGCGGCGGCGAAGTCAAGGACCTGGGCGGCGGTCAGCCAGGCTTGCTCATCCTGATAAGACACCATCAAAGCGTCGACCTTATAAAAGAAGGTGGGGTTGGCTTTCGCAAACAGTTTGACAGCCTTGAGCAAATATTGCATGGCTGCCACCAAATCCTTGTGGGCGTTCTGCAAATCGGACGTGGCCGACTGGACGGTGGATGCGGCGGCAACAGGGTCGGTAACGTTTCCGGCGGCATCGAAGCCAGCATGGTTGGAGAGAACAGAGGCTGCGGAAGTGTGGGAAGACTGGGCAGCTGCCAATTGAGATTGATAGTCAACCAGAGCACTAGCAAGGGCGGTGGCATCGATAGACTGGTCGCCAGCCTGTGTGATCAGGTTCTGCACGACGGCGACCACATCGTTGGCCTTGCCCAGATTGGTCTGCTGGACGCTCAGCGAGGACTGGTCATGCTGATAGGCTTTGGTCAAGGCGGCATTTGACAGCGCCGGTGTGACAGCGGCAGCAAAGGCAACGCCGGTTGGAACGCTGAATGCCAGACCAAATACCAGCAGAGCAGTAAATGCCAGCAGGAAGGCCTTTTTTCCCAAAGAAAGAATTCGGAAAAGCGGTAGGGAAGAAAGGAACTTCGGTGTTTTCATTTTTTCTCCATTTCTCAGTTTGGTTGTTTCTTATGAACAGTATAAATAAAGGATGTAAACTCCCATGCTGATCCATGTAAAATCCGGGAAATATGGGTAAATAGCCAATTCTTCCCATTCGGGAGAAATTGGCCTATTGGGAATCATGAGAGGAGGAAACCAGGAACACCACCTGGAGGAACCTGTTCGTACGAGGAAAAAAATTGAGAGGTTGTCGAGAAAATGCTGCACCCCATGATTCATCAGATTTTAATGTTGAAACTCTCTCAAATGAAACAAACGCGGTATGATAACCAATAATATCCATGTAGAGGATCCAGGTTATGAAGAAGCTACTTTTCGTTCTCGTATTCCTGTCTATGGTTTTGCAAGCCTGTGGAGCGTCCCCAACAGCCACCCCAACCCCAACAGCCCCAAGAACAAAGACTCCCACCAGCACTGAGACGCCCACACAGCTTCCGACCAATACACCCACCATTACAGCGACACTGTCTTACCCATCGGAAGGATACGGCCCGACGAACTTTCCCTCGGATGTTGACCCCCTAACCGGCCTAAAAGTTGCCAACCCGGTTTTGCTAGAGCGCCGGCCCATGCTGATCAAGGTTTCGAACATGCCACGCAACGTGCGCCCGCAATGGGGACTTTCCCTGGCAGATATCGTTTTTGATTATTACACCGAGGAAGGTTCGACCCGCTTCGCAGCAATTTTCTACGGCAACGATGCCAGCATGGTGGGCCCGATCCGCTCGGGTCGCTTCATCGATGCAGACCTGGTGGATGGCTACAAGGCGGTTTTCGCTTTTGGCTCCGCCTATGTGGCCGAGATGCAACAATTCAACGCATCAGATTTCGCCAACCGCATGGTTGTGGAGGAACCATACACACCATTGAAGCGCTACGATCCAAATGGCCTTGACTACCTGGTGGTCAATACCTCCGATTTGAGCGCCTATGCCACCAAGCGGGGAATAAACGGGGTCCAGAATTTAAACGACATGTTCTTTAATCTCCCAGCGCCCGCGGGCGGCCAACCAGGGACACAACTTTTTGTGCATTATTCGGCAGCGACTTATAACCGCTGGGACTACGATCCCACCAGCGGTAAATACATGCGTTTCTCCGATACCGCAGATGTTACCAATGTGGGCCAGACCGAGCAATACGCAACGTTGACCGACCGGCTGACCAACCAACCAGTAGGATTCGATAACGTAGTGGTCCTGTACGTCAATCACGAACTGTACAGCCCAGGGATTTATGACATCCTGCTGAGCGGGTCAGGGGATGCATATGCTTTCCGGGATGGACAGGCGTTTAAAGTCCAATGGCACCGCAACTTCGCGGATGTAGTTTCGCTAACATTCCCAGACGGGAGCCCCTTCCCATTCAAGCCCGGTACCACCTGTTTCGAGGTGATCGGCCTGCAATCCACGGTCACGCAGACCGGTCAAAGCTGGCGCTTTACCCACCAGATGCCATGACATTTCATGTAGATAAAAAAAGTCCCTCTACGAGAGGGACTTTCCAAATCCTATTGGCTACGTACATGCACTGGCCCTGGTCGTTTGGCGGGACGACATGCCATAGTCATTGACAGCTTCGATCTGGTACTTCAAATTCACAAACCTAGGGGCATTATCTATATAAGAAATTGATTTTTCCCCCGGTTCGGCGATCATAACCCCGTTACGGTATATGCGGTATCCGGTGGCGCCCGAGGCAGCCACCCAGGTGAGGTGAACAGTCATGGTATTCAGAACAGGATCACAATGGGAGGTATTTGCAAATGAAGAGGGAGAAGAAGGGAGAGGCGGAGCCATGATGACAGGGACCTGAGTCAGAGAATCCCTGGATGACCGAAGTGGGATCACCAACCCAGCAGGTGACATTCCCTGGACCTTGGACCAACCACCAGGTCTCCAGCCCGTCCTGACCGACCACATTGTAATTATTGCCGGCCTGCAAGAACGTAACTGAAAAATAATCCGTACCTGGACCTTTCCGGCAATATGCATTCATGCCCGGATTTACCTGTGGGGTAAGCTGCAAAGTGGGAGAGGGCATTTCGGTGGGAGCCTGTGTGGCTGTCGAAACTGGAGTGGGTGTATCGGTGACAGATGGAAGAGCCACAACTGTTTCGGTGGGCACAACCGGGTTTGGCGAAGTCAACATGGTGGTTGTTGAGACGGGTGATGCTACAGGAGATGCAACAGAAGTGCAAGATGTCTGTATAAAAACTGTAAACAGGGTGATTCCAATCAGGTAAGAAATCTTTCCTTTCTTAATCATCATCCACCTACCAATCCAAATACCTATCAGATAATTGTCGAAGAACAACTTTAGAGTGCAAGGACTCTATTTCGGAACACTGAGACTAGTCTCCTAAGAGAAGAGATAATGTATATGTTAATAGTATCATACCGGCAAATTGAAGTCAACGGATTAACAGACCTATCGACTGAAATGGGCAACATACCAAATTCCTAAACGAAGTCGAACAGGATCGGGGCAGATAGATAATTGCGCGATCGGATATATTACTAAAAATCTTGGGCTCAGGGTCCAGATGTGGAGGTGAGGGTCTCTGACAGCGTCATGGAAGCAGTGGCGGTTTCAGATGGAGTCATTGACATCGTCCAGATTGGGGTGGCTGAGGCGGTCTCTGTAATCGTAGCTGTAGCTGTGATGGACGGAGTAAATGTTGCCGTATGAGTCTCGGTGCTGGTTGAGGTACCAGTTTGCGTCGGTGAAGACGAGGGGGTCGTTGTAGGGGTGGTGGAGCGTGTAGGAGTTGCGGTTTTAGTGACAGTAGGAATGCGGGTATTAGTGGGGGTCTGCGTGCGAGTAGCAGTAGCAGTCCTGGTTGAAGCAGGTGGACGGACCGGGATAAAATCGAACATCCAGGTATTGCGGTTATGATCATAAGTTAACGTGTACGGATAGGTGGAGGTATTGAGCCGCCCGTTGTAATAATTCAACTGCAGCGTGGCATTGACAGCACAAAGATCTCCCTGGCAAACAGCATATACATCTTTTAAAATCACCTGATCAATGGAATTCCAAAAATCTGCGTAGGTCTGATACTTATCCCGGGAAGGTCCGTTCATGTTATTCTTAAAACCATCGGTCAATAGCGACCAGGTGAGAGAATAATTTCGGGAATTGATGGCAGAGAAATAAAATGAAACAAATCCCTGCGGAGTCTGGGGCAACAAAGCAGTCGTCTGCGTATAGGATGGCGTCGAGGAGGGTTGGACAGTGGGATATGGAAAAGCAGTCAGGGTCTGGACGACGATTGTCTGGATTAAATCAATTTTTGGATTCGGCTGATTGGGCGGGCTGGAAGGGTAAACGAGGGTACAGGATGCAAGGGTTAATAGCGTCCAAATAACAAAAAGGGGAAGAAGGCAGGCACGCTTCACGGGAATCTCCTTTCCTCAAAATCACATATCCATTGGCACGATGCTATCCATAAAAAGACGTTGTCAGAAGGAAAAAGGTTCCTGGATCCCGCAAGGATAGAAAAATAACCTCTGCGCAAATGAAAGAATAAAATGGATGGGTATCAAAATGATGATGTAAGGTTGTATAATCATCGGATTAATATGCAGAAAAAGAAGCAAAGCCAGACAATCGACAAAAAGCTGCCGACCAAGAACGAAACCAATGACTACAAATGAAATGGTTACCAATCGGGAAAAGAACGGTACAGCGCTTTTATCGGTGCTGGCCATCATCTTTTTAACCCTGTTGAAAGCCATTGTGGCTATTCTAACCGGCAGCCTAGGGCTATTGGCGGAAGCGGCGCATTCCTTGATGGATCTGGTTGCTGCAGGAGTAACCTTCTTTGCAGTACGGATTTCCGGGCGCCCGGCGGACAGCTCGCATACCTATGGACACGGGAAATATGAAAATCTCTCGGCCCTGGTGGAAGTTGTGCTGCTCCTGTTTGCCTGCGCAGGCATCATTTACGAGGCTATCCAAAGACTTTTCTTCAAAACGGTTCCAGTACAAGCCTCGCCCTGGTCTTTCTTGGTTATGGGAATTGCAGTTGCTCTCAACATCCTACTGGCAATGAGGCTTCGGAGGGTGGCTAAGAAATACAACAGTCAAGCGTTGGAAGCGGAGGGGTTGGATTTCTTGAATGATGTGTGGTCTTCGGCTGTCGTGATCCTTAGCTTGCTTTTGGTGACGGCGGCCGAAAAGTTCAACATTTCCTGGCTGGCCAAAGCCAATTCAATTGCCGGAGTGGTTGTAGCCGGACTCATTGCCAACTCCGTCCTGAGGCTGGGACGCCGGGCGGTGGGTGAACTCCTGGACGAGGTGCCAGACAACCTTCAGGATGAAATCACTCAGGCAGCCAGATTGCCGGGGGTGGAAGAAGTACGACAGGCACGCGTCCGCCGGAGCGGCAGCCAATACTTTGCCGACCTGACACTGGCAGTTAGCAGAAGCACCAGCTCGGAACATGCCCACCAGATCACCGACCTGGTAGAAAAGGCCGTTCAAGATTTGCTTCCCGGCGCAAGCGTACTGGTGCATATCGAACCGGTCCAGGCAGAAGATGAGCAGTTAACGGAAGCCTTGCGGGCGCTGGGCGAACGGTTTGGATTGGGTGTTCACCACATCCATATCACTGAAGTGCATGGGAGGCAGATCCTAACCGTTCATCTGGATATTGAAGAGGGACTGCAGCTGGAAGAAGCCCACAGCCAGGCCAGTGCTTTTGAAAAGGCTGTAGCCGAAGCATTCCCGTCCTTCGAGCGGGTATGGACCCACATGGAGCCGGTGCAAAGGCAGGCCAACCTTCCCGGCGAAGTGGCATTCTACCATGATAATAAAATAGAACAGCTGATCCTGGACTTGCCAAAAGTCCTGGGCATCCCCTGTGAAATCCACGAGATCTATCTATTGAAGGAAAAAGACCGACTGAATATTTCTTTCCACTGCATGCTCCAAGGAGACATTACCATCGAGGATGCACACAAGTTGTCTGAACGGATGGAAGCAGCCTTGTGCGATGAAATCTCCAACCTTGAGGCGGTTTTGATCCACATGGAGCCGAGGGAATAAAAAAGAACGGACACCGTGACCAGAGAATAGCTGCCTGAGAAAAGGGAGCAGGCGACCAGGGAAAAAGGAATAAAAGAATTTTATGATTTAGAAACGAATCAACTATATGAATAAAGTTGGAAAATGTCCAGAAATTGAATAGTCCATGGAAACCACCTATCTCGATCAATTCCGCCAGGATTCCCAGCAGAGGCGCAAAGAACATTGGGATGCATTTGCGCAAAAAAAAGTGCACTGGCATGGCTGGGGGAACGCCTATCACCACCGACTCGAAGAGATCTACGGCTTCCTAATCCCGCGCGGATCCAGGGTTCTCGAGATTGGATGCGGGGAAGGGGATCTGCTCGCATCCCTGCAGCCTTCCGTAGGGGTAGGCATAGACTTTTCAGCGGAAATGATCAACCGGGCATTAACCAGGCACCCTGAGCTCAATTTTAAATTAGTTGATGCACATGACCTATCAACGTTGGAGGAAAAATTCGATTTTATTTTTCTTTCGGATACCATCGATGACCTGTGGGATGTGCAACGGGTATTTGAGCAAATCCATTGCTTGTGCGAACGGCGGACACGTTTGATATTGAATGTCCATAGCCGTTTGTGGGAGTTCCCTCTCAACTTGGCACAAAAATTTGGCAAGGCAGTTCCCACGATTGAACAAAACTGGTTGGGGCGTGAAGATATCGCGAATTTATTGAACCTTACCGGATTTGAACCGATCAGAGTTTGGCAGGAATTCCTTGAACCTTTTCGTTTGCCATTGTTGGAAGACCTGACCAATCGCTTTCTGGCCCGGTTCTGGCCTTTCAATGAGTTATGCCTTACAAATTTTCTAGTGGCCCGACCCCTGATAAAAGCCATTGAAACCCCGAAGGTTTCCGTTATTATCCCGGCGCGCAATGAAGCCGGTAATATTCCTACCATTTTCAGGCGCGTTCCATTGATGGGGAGCGAAACCGAACTTATTTTCGTCGAGGGTCATTCCCTTGATGATACTTACCGAGTGCTCGAAGAAAACATAAAGGCACATCCCGAGTGTAAAAGCAAATTATTTAAACAAGAGGGTGTTGGAAAAGCCAACGCAGTACAATTGGGTTTCGAAAAAGCCAGCGGGGATATCGTCATGATCCTGGATGCGGACCTAACCGTGCCGCCCGAAGATCTATCAAGATTTTATGATGCACTCGTCAGCGGAAAAGGCGAGTTCATCAATGGAGTCCGGTTAGTCTATCCAATGGAAAAACAAGCAATGCAACCGGCTAACCTGATCGGAAATAAGATCTTTAGCCTGGTGTTCTCCTGGATGCTAGGCCAACCAATAAAAGATACGCTATGCGGAACCAAGGCTTTGTGGATGGTGGATTATAAAAAAATTGTTGCCAACCGGTCTTATTTTGGGGATTTTGATCCGTTTGGAGACTATGACCTGATCTTCGGCGCTGCTAAATTAAACCTTAAAATAGTCGACCTACCGATTCGTTATCGAGAGCGTGTCTACGGTGCGACAAATATTTCCCGGTGGAAACACGGCTGGCTATTACTACGGATGGTCATCTTTGCCGCCCTAAGATTAAAGTTCATATGAGCCAACCTGCCATATTTCTCAAGAAAATATTGGCTCATCCAAGATTACGAGGGGTCGATCTGGATGATCCGGAAACGACCACCATTCGCAAGGACATCATCCTTACGAATAGTTTCCTGCATCGGATCTACGAAAGCTGGTATTCCGTCATCCTGTCTACCATTCCCCAAGGTACCGGTGAAGTCGTAGAACTTGGATCGGGAGCCGGTTTCCTGGGTCGATATATCCCGTTAATCACTTCGGAGGTGTTTTTCTGCCGGCACGTGAAAACCATCCTGAACGGTCAAGCTTTGCCCTTTGCCAGCGGCTCGCTGCGGGCAATCGTGATGACAGATGTTTTGCACCACATCCCCAACGCGCGCCTGTTCTTTCAGGAAGCGGCCCGATGCATTCATCCTGGCGGGGTCCTTTCCATGATCGAACCCTGGGTTACTCCATGGTCCAGACTAATCTATACCCGTTTGCATAATGAACCTTTTGACCCAACTGCCAAGGATTGGTCATTTCCGAGCGGCGGCCCATTATCGGGAGCCAACGGTGCCTTACCCTGGATTATGTTTTGGCGCGACCGGTCGTTATTTCAGCGCGAATTTCCGATGTGGCAGATCCTGGATATCCATCCCATGATGCCCCTTCTATACCTTGTTTCAGGCGGGGTTTCCATGCGACAGTTGATGCCCGGGTGGTCTTTTGGATTCTGGAGCGGCATGGAAAAGCTCGTTAGCTTGAAAGCCAATCCGCCAGCCATGTTTGCGCAGATCGTCTTGAAACGGGTGGAATCCAACTGGGAATAAAGATTATGACTTCAAGATCCTTATTAGTTCCAAGGATTTGTGTCATTGTGCTCCTTGCGGGGTTCTACACCCTGGGCTTCATCGTAACTCCATATTGGATCAGAACCGAATCAACACCGGAATTGATTTTCATGCTGGCGTTTACCATCGGCATTGGGGCCTTCTGGTCATTTATTTCCGCCAGGGATATTAAGATTACCCTGGAGCCGGTGAATTGGAGCCATTTGCTGATCCTATTGGCGGGGATGATCATTCTGAATTTCAAGCCACTGACTATTGACATCCCATGGAGAGGCGATGAGGGGATCCATATTACAAGAACAATTGCACTGGCTTCAAGCATCTCGATCATCTGGGTGCTTGCTTTTATCCTTGTATTTCTTTTTACGGTGTACCTGGCCTGGAAGAAATCAAAATGGTCCATCTTGCTCGGAATTCTATCCGTGGCAGGAGTGATCACTCTCCATATCGTTAAAAATCCTTTATCCGGGATAAGTTCTTCCGTACTGATGCGCTATCCATTTATTAACTATTGGTTCTATGCAGTCATTCCAGAAGTGGCCATGGCAATTAAAGCCAATCCGTACCAGGAAGTATTCTTTCGAATGGTCCCGTTTCTGAGCACATTTGCACTGGCTTGGATATTCCAAAAAGACCTATGCCATTCGAAGCCCATTTTTAACTTGTTTTGGGGCCTGGTGGTGGCCAGCATCCCGCTGGTTTATTATTATTCCTCCATCCTTTATATTGAAATGCCAGCCATTGCCTTAATGCTGATCGTATGCTTTAATATCTCCAGCCTATTGAAGGATGATTTTCAAAAGATCAAGCAAAACCCAGCCTGGTATGCAGTAATTTTGACCGGTTTTATCAAGGAAACAACCATCCCTTTCCTGGTTTGTTTTGTCGGGTGGAGATTAATCGCCGGCATGGTGCAAGGGCGAATTTCATTGAAATCGATCAAAACATCACTACGCAACCTGTGGGATGAACTTCTGATTGGCATGGCTGTTCTTCTGCCAGTGTTGTTTTTTCTATTCCTGAGGGGAACCCTTTCCCAACAGAGCCGGTGGTTTTCATTAACATTGGCGAATCTAAGCAAGCCCATAGTCTACAGCACGCTCCTGCGATCTTTTTACGACCAACTTGGCTTGCCTTTCCTTTTGCTTTTTTGTGGAAGCTGTATCTTCCTGATTTGGAAAAAAGAAATTCTGCAGGCCGGTTTCTTTCTCTCGCTCTTCTTTCTTTATCCGGCATTTTTTGCTGTAGATACCCTAATTTATACCGGCTACAGCCGCTTTAATCTTTTCATTCTTCCACCGGTCCTGGCGGGAGCGTGGATATTGATCAAGCGATTGATGGAAAAAAGAAGAATCATTGGAACAATAACCGCCTGCGCCATCCTGGCACTCAATTTATGGTCCAGCCCGGTTTTCATCGACGGTACAAAAAAACCTCTTTGGGGGAATTACCTTACCGACACCTCTGAACATTACTACCCGTACCGAGAGGCACTGACATGGTTAAAGACAAACCATGGAGAAGAACCGATCCTGTTTGCAGGCATGTATTATCCTTATCCCTTTGTTTTCTATTTCGACCAACTCGATTGGACACCATTAACCACTGTATCCTATACAAATTATATCGATAGCAATTCCTTGTCCCTGTCCCGAGCGCTGGTTCAAGCCGAAGACGATAATATAAATATTGTTTTATTCCAGGACCTGGGTAATGAGGAACCGGATTCGATTACGAGTGCGCCAATGTTCCATATAGAAAAAATCTTCCAAAATGATGCGCACATTCTTATTGTTTATCATAGAAACCTCAGAAGCGATTAAATGGAAAGGAAAGGTGTCAGTTGCGACGTAGGTCAGCTAATAGCAGGGAATTGGCGGCCGGATGGACCAACAAAGGATGCAGGCCTGCCATCAGGAAGAGCAGGTAGGGAATCTTCACAAGGGCTTTGTAGCTCCTTCACACCCAGTTCACAATCGGCCGGTACACTAAGGGCAGGATAATAATATGAAACTTTTCTCCTCTCAACACAGGTTCGAAACGAAGTACATCCGCCTGCATCGCCGGAAGTGCCAGGCGTGCGGGGAGTGCGTGCAGGTGTGTCCTGTGGACGTTTTGCAATTGCGCCGGGCACATCACCATGTTAACCTTAGAAACACACAGGCTTGCAACGGGTGTAAAAAATGTGTGCGGGTTTGCGAAAACGCGGCGATCGAATACACCTATATCTCTAGATCGCGCTTGAGCCAGCCAGTGGTTTAATGAAAAAAACAACAACCCAGAGCGTGACGTTAAAGTGGATGGCCTGGCAAGAACCGGTTTATACTAGGTGATTGGCATCGGCGTTGCTGGATCGGAAAGAGCCGGTTACCCGTTGGTATGGAAGGAGCGATTGGATGGTGTTAAAAGGTGTCAGCTTTGACGTAGGGCGCGTGATGGCGGGGAATTGGAGGCCGGTTTTCGATCCGAGAGTGGTGCAGCGCGAATTAGAGATCATCCGGAACGACCTGCACTGTAATGCCGTGCTGATCTGTGGGCTGGATATCAACCGGCTGGCCACGGCGGCGAAGATGGCACTGGGATTGGGGCTGGAGGTTTGGCTTTCGCCTGAGATGTGGGATAAGAGCCAGGCGGAAACGCTGGCTTACATCACCAAAGCAGCCGGGGCAGCGGAAGGGCTGCGCGCACAATTCCCCGAGCGTCTGGTTATGATGGTCGGATCCGAACTGACGCTGTTCATGCAGGGGATCGTACCGGGGCGGAACAGCACGGAACGCAAACGCAACCCGTCCTTTTGGGAGAATGCCAGGGCCGGCAGGCATAACCCGCCGCTGAATGCGTTCCTGGTAAAAGCAAATGAACAAGTGCAGAAGGAGTTTCACGGGAAGGTCAGCTATGCCTCGCTGATATGGGAAGCGGTGGACTGGAGCCTGTTCGATTACGTTGGAGTTGACCATTACCGAGCGAGCCGCATCAAAGAACGCTACGTGGAAATGCTCCAGCCGTTATTTGCGACCGGCAAGCCGGTGGTCATCACCGAGTTTGGATGCCGGACCTACCGCGGGGCCGATACCAGCACGGAGGGAATGGCCGGGGACATCCTGGATACCCGGCCGAACCTGCGTGTAGCCTTAATGATGATCACGAACTCAATCAGCACTAGGCTGACGGGGAAGCAACTGCCTCCGCCGCGCAAGCAACTCAAGAAGGGAAATTATATACGAGATGAAGGGATGCAGGCACACGAACTGATCGACCAGTTAGAGGTGCTCAAGCGGGCAAGGGTGAATGGGACTTTCGTTATGACATTCGTTTCGCCTACCAACCCCTTTAATGAAAAGTCGAACCGGGACCTGGACATGAACAGTTACAGCCTGGTGAAAAGCTATGAGAACGGAAGGCACGGTACCACCTACCCGGGGATGACCTGGGAGCCGAAAGAAGCTTTTTATGCGGTGGCGGATTTCTATAATAGGATAAACCAGCCCGTTCACTCGAACAGCTTTCAAAAAGTGTCCGAAGGCTCCAGACTTCGGACACCGACAGCAAATTTCCCATTAATACAATCAAGGAAAAAAATAATCAATGGATAATCATTCAAACGGACGATCTGACGAACAGCGGGAGGAACCCGCCCAAAGCGCCAAGCAAAAAGAAGAGCGGGTTTCCTTCAAGTCGGTGGCGTGGGGGCGGTTGTTCGGATACCTGAAGCCGTACCAGGGCAGGATGGCGCTGGCGATCCTAGCGCTATTGATCTCGAGCGGATTTGGGCTGGCCTTCCCGCTGGTGATCGTGAGGCTGCTCAGTTCGGTGACCCAATCCAAGAGCGTGACTCCTCTCAACAATCTGGCGTTCCTGCTGGGGGGAATCTTCCTGCTGCAGGCAATTTTCTCATTCCTGCAATCCTACCTGCTGGCTTACGTGGGGGAGCACATCGTGTACGACCTGCGGACTTCTCTGTATGACCACCTGCAGAGCCTGAGCCTGGATTTTTACGCCAACCGGCGGGTGGGGGATATCGTCTCGCGCCTTTCGAGTGACGTGACCCAGATGCGTACGATGCTGACCAGCAATTTCACCACGCTACTCAGCCAGACGGTCACGCTGGTGGGGGCGATCGTGATCGTGCTGACTCTGAATGCGCGGCTGACGCTATTCATCCTGGCATTAATCCCGGTGCTGCTGCTGGTGGGGTTTCTATTTGGAAGCCGGATCGAGAAGGGCAGCACGCGAGTGCAGGACCAACTGGCGGCTTCCACGGTGGTGGCGGAAGAGGGACTGCAAGGCGTGCGAGTTGTGAAAAGCTTCGGGCGCGAGCAATACGAGTCCGAGAGGTACGGCTCCGCCAACGAGAAAACATTCCGGCTGTCGCTGCGGATGGCGGTGTACAACTCGGCCTTTGGGTCGCTGATGATGTTCCTGGGCTTCGGCTCGATCGCGGCGGTAATGTGGTACGGCGGGAGGGAAGTGATCGCCGGAAGGCTGACCCTGGCGCTGATCACGGGCTTCCTGATGTACTTCATCACCATCGCAGCCAGCCTGGGCGGGCTGGCCAGCCTGTACGGGCAACTGCGGGCGGCGATCGGGGGAGTGAGGCGAGTGTTCGAACTCATCGATATGCGCAGCAGCGTGCAGGACGCGCAAAATCCGGTAACCCTGCTGGTCAGCCAGGGGCGAATCACTTTTGAGAAGGTCTGTTTTTCGTATGAAGATGGCACCCCGGTTATCCAGGATGTAACGCTAGAGATCCAACCCGGCGAGATCCTGGCGCTGGTGGGCCCGAGCGGGGCAGGGAAGAGCACCATCTTCAACCTGATCCCACGCTTCTACGATCCGACGGAGGGGGCGATCTGCATCGACGGGCAGGACCTGCGGACCGTCAGCCAGGCCAGCCTGCGGGCGCAGATGGCTATTGTGCCGCAGGAGACGATCCTGTTCGGCGGGACGATAAAGGAGAACATCCTGTACGGACGGCTGGATGCGACGGAAGAGGAGCTGATCGCAGCGGCACAGGCGGCCAACGCAAACGAGTTCATCCAGGCCTTCCCGAAGCAATACGAGACAGTGGTGGGTGAACGCGGCGCCAATCTGAGCGGCGGGCAACGCCAGCGCATCTCGATCGCACGGGCGATCCTGAAGGACCCTAGGATCCTGTTATTGGATGAAGCGACCAGCTCGCTGGATAACGAGTCGGAGGAACTGGTGCAGGAAGCGCTGGACCGGTTGATGCATGCCAAGAGCCGCACCACGGTGATCATTGCGCACCGGTTGAGCACGATCAAGGTGGCGCACCGGATCGCAGTTTTAGATGAAGGGCGCATCATCGAACTGGGCACGCACGAGCAATTGCTGGAGAAGAACGGGCTGTATGCGCGCCTGTACTCGATGCAGTTTCGCAACCCGGAGGAGGAATTGGCGGCGCTGCTGGCGATGGCGCGGGCGGAAAGTAGAGGGGAGAGAACGCCGGAAAAACCAGGTGGGCTGCTGGATTTGCTGCGTGGCCTGGGTAGGTAATATGGTGAATAGGGAAAAGGGGACAGGTGTAAGGGGATAAGAAAAGTATCTACTTTCCCTTACCGCTTGGTAACAAAACCACAGTATTCGCATTTGAACTGCCGGGCAGCCTGGCTCGCCGAGGCGTTGAGCGGAGCGCCGCAGGCTGGACATTCCGAGGGGAATTCGCCGGGGATGGGCGTGGAAGCCAAGATCTCTTTGGAAACCACAATCTCCATGATCACGACTTTGGAGATGCGTGTGCCCGAAGCGGGATCGATCTGCGTGTTGAGTTTGGTGCAGATGGCTTCGCCCAATTCCTCCCGACCCGAGAGAAGCCCGTCAAGAAGGCGCGTACCGACCATTTCCTTGAGCGTGCTTGAGGAGAGATGCTGGAAATCCTGGCGATCCCGGCTGACGCGGGAGGCAAATTTCATCGGATCGATAATACGGCTATAAACAATCATGTGGATAATGACGGGGGCGCGGTCACTGGTGATACAGGTCTGGTCCTGTATATTGATGGGCTTTTCAGCCATATCGACTTTTACGACCTGGTCGATGAATGGGATCTGCAGCATCCAGCCGGGGCGCTTGACAAAGGTATCGCCCAGGCGGGTGACGACCCACTGTTCATATTCTGGTACCTTTCTAACGCTGGTTACAAGCAGGATGACGACCGCCAGGAAGATAATAAAAAACACGCAAAGCAGGGTGGACAAGAATGCAGCCATAGGTCTTTCTCAGCCTTTCGATCAGACAGGCAGGCAGGTAACTTGAAGAGGAATTATACCGTGTCCTCCAACCAGACCGATATACGTTGGGCGAGGAGAAGAGTTGCACGAGCGAGGCGGACTTGGGGCGCCTGACGATGCGCCAGTCTGGATTATAGATTGTTACTTGCTTGAAAAGGTCTCGTCGAGCCAGTCGAAGATACGCTGGTTGAGCAAAAGGGTGGCGCCGGCATGGCAATGCTCTTCGGCGGCATCCTCAGCCGTAAAAAGGAGATAGGTTTTACGACAGCGCAGTTCATCATAAAGCATGCGGGGCTGCCCGGCGAAGGCATGATCTTCTTCGGCATCACAGACAAGGGTGGGGCAGGTGATCTGCCCGGCAACCCTATCCAAGTTGTATTGTCCCATTTTCCAGGCTACATCCGCCAGAGAACTGGCCGGCAAGGTCCACATGCCCTGGCTGATGGCCCAGTGAACGTTGCCATCCTTTTGCATCTCCTGTTCCAGGAAGGCATTCATCTGCTCTTCTGAAAAAGACAATCCGGCGTTCCGGATGAGCTGCCCATACTGGCTCGGGATCAAGGAATACAGTCCATCCACTGTGATGCAGGCGGCCAGACGATGGTCGAAGGCTGCGGCGCGCGGCGCCAGCAGGCCGCCCAGGCTTTTCCCGACCAGGATTATCCGTTTCGGATCTATTTCCAATCTCGAAAGAGCATAATCCATCACAGGAGTGACAACCTTTTCCCAATCGGGACGGAAGGGAAGGTTCTGGCAACGGATGACACTGCCCTGGCCGGGACCTTCAAAGACGAGAAAGTTATAGCCACGTTCCAGTGCATCCGGAACGGTCTCGTAATACTGTTCTTCCCCGGTGGAGTCATAGCTGCCGTGAACCAAGAGGGAGGGGCGCGGGGTGGCGGATCGATCCACCCGGTAGAAATAACCGGGCAGGTTGGTGCCCTCGTAGGGGATTTTTACCTTTTCGCAGGGGAACGGGAGGAGTTCCATGGCCTGACTGAAGCAGGCGACGCTCTTATTGTAGGTTTCCAGAGCGCATGGATCGCTTATCCCGATCTGCATGTGCATGAAAAACTCGGCGCAACGGTAATAATTGGAGGCGCGCAGAAAAGCTTCCCGGGCACTGACGCTATGCCCTTTCGCAAGGCACTGCTCGGCAATCTGGTGGATGTGTACGGCAGTGCGGTTCCATTCCTGGTACCAGCTTTCACAATCGCCTTCCTCGATATGGGCAGCGGTGGCAAAACATTCATTGATACCCGACCCGCCATGGATAGATTCGCCCAGCACTCGCAAGAATTCGAACGAGAAATTTTGGTCCTGAAATGCGACTTTCATTTGACACTCTCCTCTTGAATTTGAATCTCCCCTATATAAAGGGAAGATGAACCACCAAGTGTCAAGTACCAAGTCCAATCAGACGGATGATGACCTTGGCATCTGAGTCCGAAGTCCCCCCCTTCAGGGACGATGTGAAGATATCGGACTCCATAGTTAATTCTTGTAATAAGCTAGTTAACGCTGAGTTAATATATCCAGAAAAAAAGATCAACCGGTCTGTAAAGCCTGGAGCCAGAGCCGGTTGATCTCACGGATGGTTTGCTCGGTAAATTGATTGAAAATATTAGCCTTGGCCCGGTATTGCAGGGCGAACAGGAAACTCAGGTATCCCCGAGTGACAGCGGAAAGGTCAAGTTGTGGGGATACCACGCCTTGTTCCTGGGCCGGCTCTAAAAGACCATGCAACAAAGTGTACATGGCGCGGTTATGCGCCTGGGCGAGCTTGGTGGCTTCCGGATCGTTTGACTCAAGGGAGGCATTCAGGAGAAGGTGTATATTATCATGGTCGGCCATGGCTGCGCTGCGGTAATCCAGCAAAAGACTGGTAAGGCTGTCCAACAGCGAGATTGCGGCCCGGCGTTCGACCATTGACCGAAGGCGCTCCATGAACTCAGCGCTCAGCTTCTTGAGCACAGCCAGGTAAAGCTTCTGCTTGCTGCCGAAATGCTTATAGAGGATGGGTTCGGTAATCTCGCTGGCACGGGCAAGTTCTCCGATGCTGGCTGCACGGTAGCCTTTCTTGGCAAAAACTTTTGTGGCCTCCTTCAGGATGAGAGCTTTCCGCTCCTCTCCACGCATCCTGGGGTGCATTTCGGGCAAATTTAGTTTACTATCTTTTTCCAAAGCCAAATCCGTGTTAGCTAGCGTTAATTAACTTAAAAAATCTTACTAGATGCTGTTAGACGTATCAAGATGGAAAAGCACCCCAGAATAAAGTTTACGGTAAAATTTTTCCACTTTTCATTGGATGTGAGGTTTATATGACCAATCAAACGGAAGATGTGCAGAGTTTCGAGCGCCGATCCGGTACGTATGAAAAATCCTTTTTCCAGGGGCTGTTCTTCGACCGAATCCATCAGAATGCGCTGCGGGCAGTGCCGGACGGGATGCAACCCGAAAGCATCCTTGACATAGGATGCGGGACGGGCAGGCTGCTGCGGAAGGCGGCTGCACGCTGGCCGAAGGCGCGGCTGACCGGTGCCGACCCAGCGGAGGGGATGGTGAAAGAGGCCCGGCGACTAACCCCGGGGGCGGAGTTCCAGGTCAGCCTGGCGGAAGAACTGGTGCTGCCGGACGGGTCTGCCGACCTGGTTTTCAGCACCGCCTCGTTCCACCACTGGCAGGACCAGCAGCAGGGGGTACGGCAGATCGCACGCGTGCTGCGCGCGGGCGGCGTCTTTGTACTGGTGGATATTCTGATGCCATTGGGAATCGGGAAAATCCATCCACACGGCCGGCAGATCAGCCCGGCAACCGTGCGGAGTATTTTCACCCAGGCCGGGCTGGAAGTGCATTCTCAGCGCCGGGTGATGAGCTGGTTCATCCTGGTGACGGTGGGAAAACGTAATTCGTAAAATGTAAAACGTAAAACGTAAAACAAAAAACTTATGACATATCGAGCAGGAGGTGAAATATACGCGTCCTATTTTAGGTGATCACGGGAAAGAGGGGAAGAAAAACGCACAAAGTGTCCAGTATTAAAGAAATCTTTCCTTCTTTTTATCAATCGAAATGACCAAACCGAATCTAAGTGGGGGGCAGCATGCGCAGGACCAGCGCGTCCTGGGCCGGGGCGGCGATTTCCATGATATCGCCCTTTCTTTCTAATGCCTCCTCCCCAATAGACGTCAGGCGTGCCAAGCGGACGCCGGATGCAACGTGCAGCTTTGCAACCGCCGTCTCACCGCCGTTAAGCAATATCCATAACGCGCCATCCGGCAAGTCCAGTCGGCGGATGCGCAGACTAGGATCGGGATTAAGCAATAGGAGTGGTTCCGGAGGCCGGGGCAGCAGGTTAAGCAAACTGGAAAAGGCTTCAGGAGACGGGTGGCGGAAATAGTGTTGGAAGAAAACCGTACCCAGGCGGAGGGCCTGTCCCTGCCCGGTGCGGGCAGAAGTAAGCGCAGGGCGAGGATCGACCTCGTCGAATGATGCCAGGCTGCGCGCCGTCCTTACCGGTTCCAGCGCAATCTTAAGAAACCAGACCGGCAGGTTCAGCTCACCCAAGGTTATGGTTGTTTCTTGCTCCGGCAGTGCCTGGATATCTGCCAGCGAGGCTTGGCAAAGCGCATTGAGCGGGTTATGGACCACGTCACGAACCCGACCGGTCGGATCCTTATACCCGCACAAACCATCCGCCAGGAGGCAGCCGCCTTTCTGAACATATGCCTGCAAGGCCGGCAAGGAAGCATCTTCGAGGGCGGTGCAGCCGGGCAGAACCAGGAGCGGGTAATCATTCGCCAGACCATGCTGCAGATCGATTTCATCCAGGATATCCACACTAAGACCTGCGTCGGCGAAAGCGATCCAGGCGCCGGCCAACGCATCGGCGCCCATCTGTTGATTGCGCGGGAGCTCGGGATCCAGACCCTGGCCTTCGAGTGCGCCGAGCTTCCAGGTGGCCTCGCTGAACAACAGGGCGACCTGCGCACGCGCCGGTAGGCTGGCTGAAAAGGTGGATTGATGCCTGGCGAGCAGGTCAGCGATCGCGGATACTTCCGCCAGGCGGCGGGATGGCCGGCCCTGCTGGTCGACCAGCCCCCACACTCCGGCCTCAAAATCCTGTACGCGAGTATTAAAGCACCAAAAAATAACCGCCCTGGCGCCGGCCCCGAGCGATTCCCACACCCACGAGCGCAGGTCTGCGCCGGAGGGGCCAAGATGGTTGAAACCAGAAAAAATATTGGTACCACCCTGCAATTCGGTCACCCAAAAATAGCGCCGGGGCGCCCGGGTGGCGCCGCGCATCAAGTCCGCAAAAAAAGCGACAGATTGGTGCAGACGATCATTCAGGAAGCGGGTTGAATGCCAGGACGGGTGGGCTGAGCAACCCATGAAATCGACCAGCCGGCCTTCAGCCCAAATCGATTGGCCGCGCGGGTACATATTATGGAGCAAGGCGTGCGGGTTGACATGCACGGGATGCGTGTCGCCACTGGCCCGGATGACCGTCTTGATGTCTGACAGGATCTCCTGCAGGCGAAGGTTGACGAAATCCATCCAGAGCAACTGTTCCGTGTAGCCGGTGAAGCCGCCCTCCGATCCGGTTCCGGCGAAGGCAAACTGATCGAAAGAGTCCAACTGCTGGAAGGAGCCCCGGTTGAAGGCGGCAATATCGCCGCCATAGAACTGCTCCAGGAATTTCCGGAACCGATCCAGGTTGGTTTCATCCTGTGCAAGGAACAACTGCGGTTCATTACTCAATAGCCAGGAATGCAGAGCAGGATGGCTGGTATAGCGTTTGCAGACCCGCCGAATGTAATCTTTGGCCTGGTTCCAGTAGAGCGGATCATCCAGCGGTCCAATATCCTGCGGGCCGGAGGAAATCCGCATCCAGCCGGGCGGGTTGAGGGCGGTCAAGGTGACAATGACACCCAGACCGCCGGCAGCGGCTGCTTCAAACACCGCGTCATATTGGGACCAGTCCCAGCAGCCCTGACGAGGCTCCACATGCGTCCACTGCAGGAAGATGCGAACCAGTTTGAGGCCGGCTTGTGCCATCGTTCGGATGCCAGAGCGCACCTGTTCAGGAGTATCTTCATTGTTGACGTAATAGGCACTGCCCAGCAAGACTGCTGGATCTAAATCTGTCATTCCATACCTCTCTGGATGCCTGTTTTTCGGTTCCAGACCATTCTATCAAATTTCTTCCTTTCGTTAGCAACATCTTGAATGTGTGCAACGGGATTTGGGGGAAGCTATGGGGATATCAGGCTGGCTAAGCCCCATTGGCACTTACATTATCCTTCCCTTCTCTGGTAATTTCCAAATAGCCTCATTATTTACATGAGCGGAATCGCGCGGTATAATCATTATGGATAATAATTCTCCATAAGAAATTAGTATCATTAATGGATACGCACAAGATCGACACTCCCTCCCGTTACGAACAATTGCTCGCAAGTCTTCGCCAAAGCGATTATCGCATGACGCCTCAGCGCATGGCGCTGGTCCGGCTGATCGCTTCAAGCGAAGGGCATCCCAGCGCGGCCCAGATCTACACCCGAATCAAGCGCCAGTTTCCCAGCATGAGCCTGGCGACCGTGTACAAGACCCTCGACCTGTTGAAGGAGTTGGGTCAGGTGTTGGAGATCGATCTGCGCGGTGACAGCCACTATGACGGCAACCGCCCACAACCCCATCCGCACCTGATCTGCATCAATTGCAACAAGATCATCGATGGGGAGGCGGATTTCGATCCCTCGGCAATTCAGAAACTCGAGCAGTCATCGGGTTACGAGATCCTGCGCTCCCAGGTTTCGTTTTACGGGCTTTGCCCGGATTGTAAAAAGAAGAGCGCTTAACCTCTCTTTTTTTTACTACTAACGGATAATAATTATCTCTTAAAAAAATATAAGGAGGTGGTTTGCAAGCGAATATCCAGCCAAAATTTTAATTAACAGCGATCAGGTGAAAGACGGACCCAACCCATCACCTTTGTTTTTTCATTAATCCAAGATGGGCAGTGCAATTACCAGTAAAGCAGGCAAAAATTACATATATCGAAAGGAGTAAATACGATGAGCGAAGAAAGCAAGTGCCCGGTCCACAGACAGACTGCTGGCGGCGGCACAACCAACCAGGATTGGTGGCCGAACCTGTTGAATCTCGATATCCTGCACCAGCATTCCGGTAAATCGAACCCGATGGGTGAGGAGTTCAACTATCGCGAGGAATTCAAGAAGCTTGACCTCGCGGCGGTGAAGAAGGATCTCCATGCGCTGATGACGGACTCGCAGGATTGGTGGCCGGCCGACTGGGGTCACTACGGGGGACTCTTCATTAGGATGGCGTGGCACAGCGCGGGTACCTACCGCACCGGCGACGGCCGCGGCGGCGCAGGACACGGCAACCAGCGCTTTGTACCCCTCAACAGCTGGCCCGATAACGTCAACCTCGACAAGGCGCGCCGGCTGCTCTGGCCGATCAAGCAGAAGTACGGCCGTAAGATTTCGTGGGCCGACCTTATGATCCTGACCGGAAATGTTGCCTTGGAATCGATGGGTTTCAAGACCTTCGGTTTCGGCGGCGGTCGGGAAGACATCTGGGAGCCAGAAAAGGATATCTATTGGGGCTCCGAGGACAAGTGGCTGGGAGATAAGCGTTACACCGGCGAGCGGGACCTCGAAAATCCGCTGGCTGCCGTGCAGATGGGTCTCATCTATGTAAACCCGGAAGGTCCAAACGGCATCCCGGATCCGGTTGCATCGGGTCGCGATGTGCGTGAGACCTTCGCACGCATGGCGATGAACGACGAAGAAACTGTCGCACTCATCGCCGGAGGACATTCCTTTGGCAAAGCCCACGGCGCAGGCGACCCAAAACTGGTCGGTCCCGAGCCGGAAGGCGCCCCGATCGAGCAGCAAGGCCTGGGCTGGAAAAATCGCTTTGGCACAGGTGTAGGCGCATACGCCACCGGTAGCGGCATTGAAGGCGCCTGGAAGCCCAATCCCACGAAGTGGGATAACGGCTATTTGAAAATGCTGTTCACCTATGAATGGGAACTGGTTAAAAGCCCGGCTGGCGCCCACCAGTGGGTTGCGAAGAATGTCAAACCCGAACATATGATCCCCGACGCGCACGACCCTTCCAAGAAGCACGCGCCGATGATGACCACGGCTGACCTGTCGCTGCGCTTTGACCCAATCTACGAGCCAATCGCGCGCCGCTTCTATGAGCATCCCGACCAGCTCGCAGAAGCGTTCGCCCGGGCATGGTTCAAGCTGACCCACCGCGACATGGGCCCGCGCGCCCGTTATCTCGGCCCGGAGGTTCCGGCCGAGGAACTCATCTGGCAGGACCCCATTCCGATTATTGACCACAAACTGATCGATGAAAAGGATATCGCGTCCCTCAAGGGCAAGATCCTGGCATCCGGCCTGTCTGTCCCGGAGCTGGTTTCGACTGCCTGGGCTTCAGCATCCACCTTCCGCGGCTCGGATAAACGCGGCGGCGCCAACGGTGCGCGCATTCGCCTGGCACCACAGAAGGATTGGGAAGTCAACCAGCCTGCCCAAATGGCGAAGGTACTCAAGACCCTGGAGGGCATCCGGGCGGAGTTCGAGAAGACCCAGTCAAAGGGCAAGAAAGTCTCGCTGGCCGACCTGATCGTCCTGGCCGGCTGCGCAGGCGTTGAGCAAGCCGCGAAGAACGCCGGTTACAAAGTGACTGTTCCCTTCACAGCGGGACGCATGGATGCCTCGCAGGAGCAAACCGATGTGGTTTCCTTTGCCGTGCTCGAGCCGAAGGCGGACGGCTTCTGCAACTACCAGAAGGCCCGCTATGCCGTATCAGCCGAGGAAATGCTGGTGGACCGGTCGCAATTGCTGACCCTGACCGCCCCCGAGATGACGGTTCTCCTGGGCGGGATGCGCGCCATGAATGCCAACTTCGCAGGCTCCAAGCATGGCGTCTTCACCAAACAACCCGGGGCGCTCACCAATGACTTCTTCGTCAACCTGCTCGACATGGGCACGGAGTGGAAGCCTGTATCTGAAGGCGCGGATGTCTTCGAAGGGCATGACCGCACCACCGGCGAACTCAAGTGGACTGGCACGCGTGTCGACCTCGTCTTTGGCTCGAATTCCCAACTGCGGGCCCTGGCGGAAGTTTATGCTTGCGAGGACGCTGCGGAGAAATTCGTCCACGACTTTGTCGCCACCTGGAACAAGGTCATGAACCTGGACCGTTTCGACCTCGATTGAGAATAATGAAATCCGGATGGTTCGATAAATTGAAGTGCATAAAGGAGATTAAAACATGAAAGGCAATGCAGAAGTAATCAAGATCCTGAACGAGCTTCTCGCCGACGAGTTAACTGCCGTCAGCCAGTACATGGTCCACTCGGAAATGTGCGACGACTGGGGCTATGCCCGGCTACACAAGACTGTGGAGGGGCGGGCCAAGGACGAGATGCGGCATGCCGAGATGTTGATTGGCCGCATCCTGTTCCTGGAAGGCAAGTCGACGGTCAGCAAGCTCAACCCGATGCACATCGGGAACTCGGTGGAAGACCAGCTGGCCCACGACCACGAAGCCGAAGCCGGCGCGGTGGCGAACTACAATGCCGCCATTGCACAGGCCGGGGAACTCGGCGACCACGGCACACGTGACATGCTCACTTCCATACTAAAGGAAGAGGAAGCTCACATCGATTGGCTGGAGGCCCAGAAGGATCAAATCGCCCAGATGGGCATCCAGATCTATCTTTCACTGCAGGTAAAAGAATAGCTCTCCAGCAAACGCATGTGGATCCAAGAACCAAGGGCTCAAGGCCTATAAAGCATTATGTTCCATATTTAATAAACAACCTCTTCTGCAACAGGCAGAAGAGGTTGTTGGCATTTCACTGCAATGGAAAATTCACTTTAAAGTCAAGGGCATTCCAGCCACCATAAAAACCACCTGATCGGGAATTTTGGTAAATTATTGATCGAACTTTCCAACATTCCAATAATTATTTAAATAGCTCGGGATGGATCAACTTGGTCAGCGCTTCCAACCCATCCACCAGTCGCGGACCGGGACGGCTGACCAGGTTGTCGTCAAAGGGGAAGACCTGGTGGTTCTTTATTGCCTGCAGGCTGCCCCAGCCGGAACGCACAATCACCTTTTCGGGCGTTTCACCGTAAGCGGAATCGCCCAGGAGGATGATCTGGGGGTTGTCGACCAGCAACTGCTCCAGGTTGACCTGCGGCCACTGATTATTTAGCTTGGAAAAAATATTGACCCCACCCGCCCGTTGAATTAACAGGTCCACGAATGTTCCACCACCGCTGGTATAGGGTTTGGATGGGTCAGTTCCGTCCAGCTCATAATATACTGTGGGACGGGAGGATGCGGTAGCGACCTTTGCGTCCACTGCGGCGACGCGTGCTTGAAGCGAAGCCACCAAAGTTGCTGCATCCGTAGTGTGACCGGTCAAGGAACCGACAGTCTCGAGGTTGGCATACATCTCCTCCAGCGTGACCGGATTCTTGAGGTAAAACACCTGCAAACCAAGCTTTTCAAGGGAGGCAACCAGATCGGTTGAGTTGATCCCGGCTGCGAGAACAAGGTCCGGGTGCAGGGCAAGAATGGCCTCGGTGTTGTAATTACCCATCGAGCCGCCGATATCCGCCACGGTTTTGACCTGGGGGGGGTAATCCGATAATGTGTCACGACCAACCACTTGTGACCCGGCACCGACGGCAAACAGGATTTCAGTATTCGAAGGAGCGAGCGAGACAACCCGCAGGGCCGGGCCCGCCATTTTGACACTTCTGCCCAGGCCATCGGTCAGATTGATGGCCGCGGTTTTCTGGATAGGTAGAATGGTCGTCAGTGTTGGGGGAAGAGGAGTCGAAGTTTCGACGAGGGCGGTTGCGGCCGGAGCAGGGGCAGGAGTTGCGGTTGCAACTGATCCGCAGGCAGCCAGCAGAATCATGATCAAGAACGAGTACGTTAATTTTCGGAACATACGAATTCTCCTTGATGGAAATTTCAAATCAAAATCCCCTGCTTGTTGGGCAGGGGAGGGGGAGAGGCGATCCAATGAAGCCGTTCCCACCTCCTTATCACGAGAGCGTGGAGAACTGGCCAGGGCGGGCGGCCTGACTTGCTCCAATGAGCTTACAGTTGCGGAACAGTGCCGGACTTGCACCGGCTTCGCCATTGAGCCTTCCCATCCGGGGGAAAAGGCACCCTGACCAGATATTCAATTTGGGGTTTATTGTAAACACGGATTTGTGAAACGTCAATGACAAACAGATAGACTTTTTCCGGAAGGCGTATTTTGAAACGATAAAAAACAAACCGCAAAATGAAAAAAATAAAAGCAAAAAAAGCATCCCGGTACTTTGGGAAGGAATAATAAATATTGACAAGCACTGAAGGGGTTCTGCGGCATATGCACGGCAATGGAGAGTCGGCGACGCCTGACCACGAAGATCAACGAGGTGAACAACGGCTAGGAATTGGCAGAACTGATCCTGGGTGGCGTGCCGTCCGGATGCAAACTTGTCTCGGATCCGACCTGGCTGACTTTGACCGGAGTGAATAAGAATGATGGTTGTCATTTTCGTTGACCGACCTTGAAAATAATAATATACTTCGAGATGGTTAGTACGAATCTTAGGCGGCAATGGGAGAATCGCCATGATCGATGATATCAGTGATATTGAGGCATATTACAATAATGACCCTGAAAGGGAACACAGTCGTTTGGAAAAACACCAACTTGAGTATGAGCTGACCTGGCGATATTTACACGAGTATCTGCCAGGCCGGGGGTCCATCCTGGAAATCGGTGCCGCGACCGGCAGATATACACTGGAATTGGCCAGGCAGGGATATTCCATTACTGCAGTTGACCTGTCACCGGTGGAAATTGAAGGATGCAGGAAAAGGCTTACCGAGGCAGGACTGGAGCAGCAGGTGCAACTGGTGGTTGCGGATGCACGTGACCTTGGCGCCGCGATAGAGCAGGAGTTTGATTCGGTTCTGCTGATGGGGCCGCTCTATCACCTGGTCGTCGAGGCTGACCGGAAAGCTGCATTGCAGAGGGCATATGACCGGTTACGGGAGGGTGGCCTCCTATTTTCGGCTTTCATCAGCCGTTTTGGCATTATGGGTGATCTGATAAAAGATGTTCCGGGCTGGATCGAGGATCAAGCTGAAGTACGCTCGGTGTTGAAGCGAGGCAGAGATCCGGATGATTTTCCCCATGGAGGGTTTCGCGGGTATTTTGCACTACCCATCGAGATTGCCCTGTTGCATGAAGGGTTGGGATTTGAAACCCTAGTGCTTGCGGGAGTTGAACCTGCCATCGCAGCCGACGATGAGAGTTACAACAAATTACAGGGACAGGAACGCCGACTTTGGTTGGATTTGTTTTATGAGCTGAGCACGGAGGCATCGATCATTGGAGCTTCAAGGCATCTGCTTTATATTGGGAAGAAGCGGATGATTTGATTAACCTTCAATTCCACATTATTTTGGTGATGCCAGTTTGTTGATAAGATCATAAACCTGTGTAAGAGAATGCCAATTTCGGGTAGAATGATGCAAGGTAATCAAGCAATATCATTTCAATAAGGAGAGAGTAATGTCGAACAAAACGTACGGGATCCTTTTAATTGTTGTAGGCGTGTTGATCGTGGCAGTGGTCTTTCTGGCAGTTCCGCTCCATTTAGGCGGTGCAGGGTTCGGATTAAAGAAAATTGCCGGAGTTGTGGTCGGGGTGATTGCCCTGGCCGCCGGCTTAATCCTGACACTTGGCAAAAAAACCAAATAAGCAGCTGCATAAGACCGCCCGGGCTCCTGAATATCTGAGCCCGGGCGGTTTATTTAATCCATTTCTTTTCAAATATTAGGGGCATCCAAAAAAGAGTTGAGCGACCTTTTTATATCAGCCCATCTCAAACTACGCGCGCTTGGGCGATCCGCTCGCCTGAGAATATGTCCAGGGTTCGTCCCAGAGGCCGAAGATATTTTTCCTGATAATCAGCGGCGCCAACATCCTCAACCAAGTTGAGATGGAAAGGCTGCAGGAAAGCAGAGAGGCTGGCGGGTTCCAGGCCGAAAATCCAGAGAGCAGTTTTTGCAACGGTATCGAGCATGTGGTCTGCATCCGGGATTCCAGAGCGGCGTTCGAGCAAACTTTTCAGGACATAGGTGAAAACGAGCAGGCTTCCGGGTGCAGATTTTCTGATGAAGGCCAAGGTTCGCTGAACGGCCTGTTCGGCGATATATTGGGTAACGCCCTCCCATATGAACACCGCCTGGCTGGCCGGGTCGAAAGCTGTCCCTGCAATTGCCGCCTCCGAGAGTTGGGTATCGAAATCAATCGGAACGAAGGTCACATTTTCCGGGATCTTTCCAAGGAACTTTTTGAGTTTCTTCTTCTTATTATTCTGAATCGCCGGCAGGTCAAATTCGAATACTCTAACGGCCTGCATGCCTGGCAAGCGATAAGGACGCGTATCCAGCCTCTCACCCAAGGTCACCACCTGCCGGATGCCCTGTGCAAGAGCGGCCTGGAGGGCATCATCGACGTAGCGGGTACGACAAATTTGTACACCGAAAATTCCGCGGGCGACGGCATCTGTCTGCTTCACCGTATAATTTCGTAATGCAGAAAACTGCATCATTGCATGGATGGGTGCACCGACCAACGCTTTGGCTACCGGATCGTCGAAGAGGCGGGTTTGCTTGGGCTGGTACTGCTCAATCAACCGGCAGATGGCTGTGCCGAGGGCGGTTCTGGAAATTGTTGGATTTGCCATGGTGAATCTCCTGAGTAGAACTGGGCTATTATTGAATTTCCCAATTGCTGTCCGTACCTTACTCACTTTCCTTTCGGGATCAATCCGCCAGTACTTTTTATATAATCGCGGTACGCTTCCCCGAATCGTTCCAGCATCATTTTCTCTTCGGCGGAAGAGCGCAGGAAATAGAATGGGATGAAGAAAAACAGGCTGAGCGGACCGGCCAGCCAGTTTTGTATTAGTAGAATCTGCGCAATCGCCCAAAACAACTGACTGAGGTACATGGGATGGCGGATCAGCCGGTAGATGCCGGTCGTTACCAGGGAATGGTCGGCACGAATCTCGAGCGTGGATGACCAATTGGTCTTGAGATCAAAATGGGAACGCCATAAGAGGATAAGGGAAAAGACCAGGGCGAGCAGGCCACATACGCCAAGCCAGAATGGCAAATGGTAATTGGCAAAATCCAGCCAGCGGGTAAGCGAATAGATCAGTGGAATGATCCCGGCAACCAACGTAAGCAAAACCAGCAGGATATTTTCGGTGCGGGAAATGCGCTTCACGGTTTTAACGCCAGCCTTGGCGGCTTTCTGGTATGGGTAGCGGATGACCACCTGGGCGAGCATACCGGCCCAATAAGCGAGCTTAAAAATTAAAACCATAAATCCTTCTCGAAACCTTTTCTTCTTCCGCTAATCTACGCCAATCTACACTAATATGTTTTTATTCGCACTGATTGGCGAAGAGGGGCTCCAAGCAGTGGCTTTAATGAACAAATACTTTTATTTTCAATAAAATGTAAAAAGCGAAGAAAATGGCGATGGCAGTGCCAACCAAAATGGCGAAGGATTGTTTGAAGGAATCGGCGGGATACAGACCGGTCACGATCATGGCGACACGCCCGAGCACATCCCCGCACAGAAGAATTATGGCAGTGAGGGCGGCCCCGCGCCGCATGGTCAGCAACAACAATCCGCCTATGAAATAAAATACTCCCAGCATCACGCCCAGAATGGTGGAAAGGCTGGCGGTGGTGGTGCTGAGGATGCCAATAAAGTTGTGGGTGAAGCCGGTTGCCACTTCCGCAAGCCCAAACAGGATCATCAGATTGGCAACGACCACGATTCCGATGGGGCAGGTTTTAAGCGGGGCCGGCTTGTCCAAACCATTCTCAGCCATTCTTACTCCTACCTTTGTTCCTGATTTTTCATTCCCTGCGCTTGCCCGTCACCAATTCAATCTCAATCCTCCAAAGCCGGATCTTGGCAAAGGTCTCGGCATCGAATTCCCATTCCTTGCCAGAATAATGCAGCATGACCTGTTCCATGGCTGCGCGCCTGCCTGCCTGATCCGCGATCTCATGAACCGTGCCAAACCCGATCACGCTGGAAAAGGCCTGGCCCCACTTGCAGGCCTGTTCATCCCGGATGACATGGATATCCTGCTCGATTTCGAAACAGACGCGCGAGTTGCCCTGCATATAATCGATTTTCATGCCCTCGTCAGCAGTGTGGAAATACACGAACTGCCCATCATATCCATATGATAGCGGGACTACATACGGTCTATCGCCCTGGCATAACCCGAGGTGGCAGACCCCGGCAGAGCGAATGATCTGATCGATCAATTCTCGGCTCTGAATTTCCCTATCGGTACGACGCATAGCATCTCCTTATCTGTAACATACATACCAAACATTCTCAATTTGATCAGCACAAGGCGAATTTATGTCTTCGCTCCTTATCCATTTTCTCCAAGTGCCAGAAGGATGGCTTGCTCCAATGTCAAAGATATTCCCCTGGCTTCGGCGGCCTGTCTATTCAGTTCATCCAAGCCGGTGTGGATGAGCAAGAGATCCTTTTCCACATCCGCCTGCTCGTTGGCTGCGCGCTGACCGCCGGACTTCCGGCACAAACAGTCATCCCAAGCATAGAGAGATGCGGCGGCCTCCAACCTACCTTCCACCACTGCCAGGCTGGCCAGGCCTTCAATAATTAATCTCACACCGCCGATATTTTGGTTGCCCTGCACCCGGTTGAGACTATCCGTGAACCCCTGACGCGCTTCCTTATTCCGTCCCTGGCGCAAGTTTAGAAAAGCCAGGTCGACGTAAGGCCAGATATTATCACCCGAGCGCCCCAGTTTGTCGTTCAATGCAATACTTTCAATGTAAGAAGCACGGGCCAGGATCGGATTCCCCAACCGGAAAGCCACCCGCCCAAACACATCCAGACTTTCGACCAGGTCATGTTTGAGTTCCAACCGACGCTGGATATCCAAGGCCTCCTCAATGAGCTGTCGGGCAATGGAATAATCACATTTGAGATATTTCAGGGCAGCCAGGCTTTTAAGCCGCAAGGCGACATTAATCTGATCACCCGCTTCCCGGCAAAGCGCCAGGCTTTGCTCTGTAAATACGACACCGTTCCCGCCTGCCCCCAACTCCATATATCCCAACTGTGCCAGTACGCGTGCCTGACCCACCTTATCTCCCAAAGCCCGAAATAATGACAAGCTTTCCTCATAGAATTTTCGCCCGGTGGGCGCGTCGCCCTGGTTGGCAGCGATATAGCCCAATTGGAACAGGCTGGCGGCTTCCTCCCCAAAGTCCTCAAGGTCACGAGCAAGCGCCAGACTCGCTTCGGCAAAGCCCCGGGCATGGAGCGGGTCGCCCAGGTAACAAAACAGGATGTTGCTTTTAATCACCATGGCCTTTGCCCGCAACCGGGGCAGGGCCTGTGCTTCAGGACGATCGAGGAATGAGTTAATCCAATCGTACTGTTCCCGGATATGCCCACGTTGACACCAGAATAAATCGGTCTGAATGAGCAGCTGCAGCCCAGCTTCGACATCGGTTGCCAAAGACCATTCCAGCATGAGGCGCAGGTTGTCCAACTCGTCATCCAAACGCCTCAGCCATACGAGCGGGTTGGAACCTGCCATGCCGTCAGCGGCCTGACTAGAAAATGCGGCATAATATTTCCTGTGGCGATCACGCAAGGCCGCCACTTCGCCGACCTGGGAGGCCTTGCCGGCAGCATATTGGCAGACTGTCTCCAGGAGACGGTAGCGCAACTTCCGGCCGCGAGTGTACTGCACCAGCACAAGGGATTTGTTGACCAGGCTTTCAAGCAATTCCAGAATGTTATCTTCCGGAAGCGCCGCACAGGAACAAACGGCTTTGGCGGCTGCCAAACTCCAACTCCCGGCGAACACAGAAACAGATCTGAGCATTTTTTTTTCGGTTTCCGGCAAAAGGGTGTAACTCCAATCTATGGAGGCGCGCATGGTTTGCAGCCTGGGAAGAGCGGAACGATCACCACCTCGCAAGAGGTGGAAGCGGTCATCCAACCCACCGGCAATCTCTTCGATATCCATTACTTTGAGGCGTGCGGCGGCCAGCTCAAGTGCCAGCGGGATACCATCCAATTGACAGCAGACCTGCGACACAGCTAAGGCGTTTTGTTTGTTCAATTCGAAAGAAGGCAAGGCCGATTTGGCCCGGCGGGTAAAAAGGTCAACGGCTTCGTACTTCAGTAATTTCGAGGGAGAGCTGGCGTGGCCTGACTTGAGGAAGGACAGGGAGGGTACCAGGTATGTGCATTCTCCATTGATGCCGAGAGCTTCCCGGCTCGTAGACAGGATCTTCAGATTTGGGCAGCCCTGCAATAAGGCACTAGCCAGAGCGGCGCAGGCGGCCACCAGATGGTCGCAGTTATCCAACACCAGCAGAAGCTGCTTAGCATATAGAAAATCAACCAGGCCTTCCAGCACGGAAGGGGCATTGTCGGGGTGCAGGTCGAAGGCGGCTGTCACCGCCTGCGGTACCAACTCCGGCTCAGAGAGGGAGGCCAGCGTCACCAGCCAGGCACCCTGCAAGAATTTGTTTTGGTAAGTGTGCGCGACCTGCAAAGCCAGGCGGGTCTTGCCGATGCCGCCGACACCCGTGAGGGTAACCAGGCGATCGCCCGGATCATCCAACATCCGGCCGATCTGTTGCAGTTCAATCTGCCGGCCGATGAAGGGAGTCAGGGGCAAAGGAAGGTTGTGCGGCCGAGCTACAGGCGGATCTTGTAGATCCAGCAAGCCCAATTCACTGGCGCGTTGGATGGCTTCCTGGCGGGTGCTGACGCCTAATTTGGCATAAATCTGGCGGGTGTAGCCCTTAATCGAATTGGGCGCAAGCATGAGGGCAGATGCGATTTCACGGTCATGCAATTCCCCGGATAGGCGCGCAAGAATCTCGTGTTCGCGGCGGGTTAGCGTAACCCCAAGAGGAGTGAGCCTGTCAAATGAAGATTTATCCATGGCGATCCCCCCATTAATATTTGAACCCACTATTTTTTTCCCGGCCATATTGCCAACCCTGTTTATGAAACGAGAACTGCCATGTAATGTGCGTGTCATGATTTAGATTGGAAGCTGCAAAGAAGTTTTGAAGATTTCTGGTCATGCTGCCGACACGACGAAACAGAAATAATACTCCCACACTGTTGTCTTAGATAAAATATTCTAATTTATTATAAGTCAATTATAGGATTTATCAAGAACCGAATATTGCAAATATTGCTCCAAGCCCCTTAAAAACCCTTTCACGGGGGAACATGACAGGAGTTTTCCAATAGAACGATCAGGACCGAAAGTCCTTGGGATCAATAAAGGGGGACAATAAATGGACCAAATTACCTGGCGACATTCTTTCCTTCGGGCTGTCTCATTTCCCAGCCATGAAAGGACAAGGGTGAGCCAGCCAATAGAAACATGAGGAAGAACAAATCGAGAATGCAGTGTTTTACATTCTGCGTCAACTACAGCCACTTCTCAAGGAATGCCAGACATTCGGCACGCATAGCGGGAGTCTCACGATGCCCGCCATCATATCGTCGCATTTGCCAGGCCTCACCGGCGTCCAACGCGGTGTAGACCTGGCGCAATTCCCGGTCGATACGCTCCAGGCCCTCCTGAGGTGTGAGAGGGTCAAGATCCCCGGCCAGGCTGAGGTGCGGGCGCGGGGCGATCAGCGCGTTGATTTGGGATGTGCTGAAATGCTTGAGCAGCGCGGGCACATAATAGTAGATACCATGTCCATCCAGCCCGCCGGCATCAATCAGGGCTTCAAAGTCGGTCATACAGCATATATCCACGCATACCGTGATACGAGGATCCAGTGCAGCAGTCCACCAGGCCATCGTGCTGCCCATCGACATGCCAATGGTACCAATCCTGTCCACGTCCACATCCGGACGCGCTATCAGGTAATCGACTGCCCGCAGGCTGTCGTAAACCATCTTCCCCCACAATACCTGGCCTTTCCAAAGCATCTCTTTGAAGACGTGTGACTCTGAGCGACCGCGGCGTTCGCCGAATAGCCATGCGTCGATACAAAACGAACTCCACCCACGGGAGATAAGCGCCTGCGCGTAAGGCGGCGTACACAGTTCCGAGCGGCCTAAAAGCAATTCATTCTTGCCCAATTGGTAATCCCCTCCATGAGCATGATTGTAGAGCAAGCAAGGGATACGACTGCTTGAATTTAAAGGTTTGACAAAAAAAGCCGGGACGGGCTCGAAGCCGTTCAAATCCAGACTAAGCTTTTCCAGGATATATCCATCCCGTTCGCTTTGTTCCAGCAACCGCGCACCAATTGGACCATCCCTGGGTGGCAGGTCGCCTAGAAGGGCATACAATTCCCGGCGCTGCTTTTCCTGTTCCGCCAACCTAATTATCCTCATTCTTCTGACATTTTTCAATGTCAAGCCTAACCATCAAACACAAATCCGTCTGCACGGAACATGAATTCCTGTTTACGGAATTTATTTCCTATCAAACTCCGCCATAGTTGTACTAAATGCCCGGCGGCTCAAATGATCCAATGGTAACCCAGCCAATTTCTCTGACATCACTTCGACTGCCCAAGGACCTTTATAGCCCATGTCTTTCACACATTTGATCAGACCCCGGATATCGTATTGACCTTCCCCGCAAAACCTTCGACCGGATGGGTCATCAGCGGGGTTGCTGGGCAGGATCCCGTCGTTCAGCTCCACGTTGAGCAGAAACTTGAGCGGGATGCGGCGGATCTGTTCGAAGGTCCAGCCCTGGTGGACCACCTGGTATATATCGATGATCAGGCCGCCGTTGGCTGCCCCGGCGGTTTCCACCAGCGTGATGGCATCCGGGAGGCTGTCGATCATGGAGCAGCCCATAACTTCAAAGCCGATAGTGGCGCCAACCTGCTGCGCCTCAGCGCATAATCCCGCAAAAGATTCTACCAGGCGCGGCATGGGTACAACTTCATTATAAAAATCCCCAACTTTGACGTGTTTGGCCTGCAGCGCAGCGGCGGCCTCGAACAACCTTTTTTTGCGATTGTCGGATTCACCCTTGCGGGCACCCTGCAGGAACCAATCCGTCAGGAACTCCAATTCCAGGTATTGCAGGCCGTTATCGTCGAGGATGGTTTTCATTTCCTTGAGTGTGCGGTGCACAAGGATGTGCTCCAAGTCGGTATGCCAGATGCCGAGACCTTTAAATCCGGCCCGGGCGATGGCTTCCACCCGGTCCCGGAAATCGTAGCGACTGATCTCACCTTGGCCCGGGAAGATCCCGGCGGTAGTCCAATACAAACACATCAGATCAACAGCACTGTCCATATTTCTCCCTTCGCCTCAGTCCATATTTTCATGGCACCAAGGCTTTACCAAGCCTCACAGGTCCAACATGTCAGACTTGTAAGACTTATCAGACATTGTGCTTATAGGACCACCTTGGCAAAATTCTTGATAGCCTCGATATGTTCCTGCGGTGTCTTGAACCCACTGCCCATGGTGTTGAAGGAAAGGTGCGTTGCACCTGCGGACTGCCATTCGTGCACGATTGTTTCCCAGCCATTGGGATCGCCGCTTTCATATGAAACGCGGGCCTCCAACCCAACCTGGCTGCGTGAGCGCCCGGCTTCGGCGATGAAACGGTCCAGCATCGCCAAGGCGGGTTTTGCATCGGCGGCAGTGCGGTACAGGGTAATCCAGCCATCCCCCAAACGTGCCAGGCGGCGCAAGGCGGCCTCGGCATTACCACCAAACCAGACCGGGATAGGCCGCTGGACCGGCAGAGGGTTGAGACCGGCATCCGGGATAGTGTGCCATTTTCCCTGGAATACGACCAACGGCTCGGTCCACAAGCGCCGCATCAATTCCACTTGTTCATCCAACCGTTTGCCACGATTGTGGAAGTTCTCGTTTAATGAGGTATATTCGACTTCGTTCCAGCCCAGCCCCACACCCAGGCGCAAGCGGCCACCGCTCAATACATCCAGCGAGGCAGCCTGCTTGGCTACCAAGGCGGTCTGTCTTTGCGGCAGGATGATGACGCCGGCGGCCAACCCCAGTTTGCGGGTCACTCCAGCCAGGTATCCGAACAGCACGAACACTTCATGGAAGGGCGTCAGGTGCGTATAAGGCCCCGTCCATCCTCCCGGACGCTGCGGGTTGGCACCCAGCACGTGGTCATAGGCCAGTACATGGCTGAAGCCCAGCCCTTCGGCGGTCTGGGCGTAATCACGGATGGCATTAGGATCGTTACCTATCTCTGTTTGCGGAAAAACCACACCAATTTCCATACCAGCTCCTCCGGATGTTTTCTTTTTTTACCAGGTGTCCAGGATAATTACACGCGTAATAGCAGGATGGAGAAGATGATCACATAATCTTTTCGGTACCATCAAGAATCCCGGTCACGGAGTGGGAGTGTCAGTTGGAGGGGTACCGGTTACGGTTGGGGGGAGAGGAGGAGTGGGAGTTACTGATTCAGTGAGGAAAACAGGCAGCAGCGTCCAGGTAGGCGCCTTTGTACGTGTCGGCAACAATGTGTAAGTAGGTACCGCTGTCCGGGTGGGGGTGGGAGTCATGTAGGGTGAATTCGTAAAGGTCGGGGTAATTGTAGCCGTGTGCACGGGCAAATTAAGACCGGCAAGCGCTGGAGAAAGAAAATTCAGATAGGGTGGCAACTTTAAACCGGGAACGGAATAGCCGAAATGCAACAAGGCCACGACGCCGATACATGCCACTAACAACAAGGTTAAGAGGATCAGCAGAATTTTCTGGAACCAATTCAAGCCAGAACGTTCTTTGGATTTGCCAAGGTCATACATATTGAACCTGTATCCTTATCGATTTACCGCAGGCACCACGAGCGGAACCAGTAGATAAAACTCATCGCCAGTAATCAGAGTTGCTTTAGGTTGGCACACAAGTGAAATCTTTTTCGATTGATCTCGATTCTACATCATTTATGTGAAAATTGTCCTAGGGCAAGTGCCCTAAAAATAATTCTTGCGAATGCTGTTCAGATGATGGATCTCATGACCAGCGATCATCCATGCCAAAGCGCGTACGCTTACCCGGTTCCCACCCACCATGCCAGCCCGGACAAACGCGGCTTTATCCAGGTTGTTGAAGAAAGCCAGCGTGGCCTTGCGAACTGCCGCATATTCTTCCAATATCGTGGTGATATCCCGCTGGTTTGCCCTGGAATAAGGCACGTATGCATCCTGTTCGAACCCGGACAAACCAGTGGCATCGTTGCGGGCAAAGCGCAAGGCCCGGTAACAAAAAATGCGCTCGGTATCCAGGATGTGGATCAGTATTTCCGTGATGGTCCATTCCCCTGTTTTCCAGGGGGTTGAAAGGGTTTCCGGTGGAAAGGCCAGGATAAATTCCTGTGTGGACCGCAGCGCCTGCTGAAGATGATTTAATACCAGGCCGTCCTTCGGCACCAGGTCGATGTACATTACTGCATAGGAGGCATATTCGCCTTCATTGGGTTTCTGAATTTTTTGCATTTTCACTTTTTCCCATTAATTTCCTCCGGCGTAGGCCGGCGGATCGATTCGTCATCATCCTCATCATCGCCTGCAGCAATCAGGCGATTCCGGAGGGTGGTAACCAACACATTTTGGTGGAGGTCTTCCTCCAAACGCTGGCCTGAATCTGCCCCGCTAAAGCGTTCCTGCCCGCGCGGATGGAGAGACTTTACGTCCGGTAACGGCGCCCGTTCCACTGCCATCACTTCCTCGCCAGCCAATGTAGAAAGCACGCGCTTCAATTCATCCATCTCCTTATTCTGATTCTCCAGCGTTTGCATGATGAGGGCGTGCATTTCTGTGACATGCGTATGATCCTCGGTGGCGCGCTTTTCCTGCAATTCCGCAATTTGTTTCTGGCGGGCCTCGGAGATGGTTGCATACAATAACACAATCGAACTTACCGCCACGCTCATGACGTTAAGATAACTATTCACAGCCAACACCAACTTAATATGATCAGCATAGATGATCAATGGGATGAGCAAAGCCATGGTAAGCAGGATGACGAATCGAAAGGTAAGGAAACGTACCGGCAATGGTAGGACATAGCGGTCCAGCAGGTCGTTGATCCGGTTAATAGTCTTTTTCAGCTTGGTTGTCATAGCGATGATAACTCCTCATCCTTCAAACTTTCTGTTAAAACATTATTCCTTCTCTCTGGCATATCTGGTGGATCTGCATAAAGGAAGCAAAAGACAATATCAGAATGGTGTGGAATGGACAGCCGGGTATTCAATGTATATCATTTTACTACCCCTTCCAGACATGCAAGCTGGGTTTTCTCCTGCGTAAGCGGTTCCTTTGCGTGGCAAACCAGCCTTAGCCCGCCAAAGGAGTTGCGGTCTGAGGCTTGTTATCGAGATCTTTTCTAATATAAGGTATTTAGTGGGTGGAAAAACTCTGGTAGGCTGTCCAAGCGCTGGGACCATTGGCGCCGTTCGTCCTGATCCGCCAATACAAAGGAGTGGAGGCCGGCAGGTTGGAACCCGGGGTATGGAGGAAGCGGAAGAGGAGATGGATGCATTTACGAGGAGTGATGAAAACGAAGTGACCCTAGATACCTGCTGGATGTAGCATGAGGAACCGGGGACTTGAGTCCAGCTGAAGGTGGGTTTCAGGCTGGTAACCGTCACAGCTCCAACCGGTGCGATAACGACCGGCGGGCTCTGTTTTGTCCAGAAGGTGCGTGCGGATGTCCAAGTGCTGCACTCGGCACTGGTGTTGCACGCCTGGCAGTGCCAGTTCCAGGTGGTGTTGGAAGGCAAGGCAGATACGGGAGCGGCACTGGAATTGTAGATTTCTCCAGTCCTAGTCTGGATAATAAGCGGGTTGGAAAAACCGGCATTGTGATCAATCTGTAAGATGTAGTGATCGAAGGATGCGGCTCCCGAGGGAATAACCGTTTCGGACTAGTCGATCAGGGGCGTGTAGCTGCCAACCAGGGTGTCGCTGGACGGAGCCAGTAAGTTGGGTGTGCTGGGTGGGCTGCCGGTGGTATAAGTGCTGAAGTCTGACCAGGTGCCCGGGCCGTTGTCGCCGCTGGCGCGGGGACCTGTAATCCCTGCATGGCAGGATGGTCATCCACCATCAACACCTACGGGAAGACTCCATCGAGAAGAGTTGTCCCATCGGAGGCCAAAATTGGTTTACGTGCCAAGGATAAAGGATCCCAAGATGTCGCCGCCGCCCTACTCACTCCAAGGAAGAGCGCCAACGAACATATTACCGACCATCAAAGAAAACTGTCACTGGTATGGTGTCTTTTCATCCACAACCTTGCAAAACTCTCACCTGCCTGAATTCTCAGATAATTAGTAGTATTAGACGATTTAATTGTAACACTATTATCCGGGCAGCAAATTTGCACCTGACTGACAACTTTCAGCCGGTTTTTTGGATATAAAGTCTTGTAAGGCGGCTTAATTCTCGGTCAGGCGCTCAATATTTGCGCCTAGGGAACGCAGTTTTTCATCCACCCGCTCGTAACCGCGGTCGATCTGACCGACATTCCGGATGGTGGATTTTCCAGGCACTGCCAGGGCGGCCAACAGCAACGCCATTCCGGCACGGATATCGGGGCTTTCCACTTTTTCACCGAACAACCTGGAAGGGCCGGTGACTATGACCCGGTGAGGGTCACACAAGACTATTTGTGCGCCCATGGCCACCAGCTTATCGGTGAAATACATGCGGCCTGGATACATCCAATCGTGAAACAGGACACTGCCACGCGCCTGGGTAGCCACCGTGATGGCGATACTGACGAGGTCGGTGGGGAAACCCGGCCAGACATTGGATTTTATTTCCGGGATGGCATTGCCCAAGTCTGGCTCGATCTTCAAGCGCTGTTTTCCCGGGACCAGGATATCCTCTCCCTCCACGGTCCACGCTACGCCCAAGCGGTGGAAAACGAAGCGGATCATATCCAGGTACTGGTTGCCGGCATTATGGATGCGCAGCTCGCCGTGTGTGACCACCGCCGCGCCTATAAAACTAACCACTTCCAGGTAATCCGGCCCGATCGTGAACTCGCCCCCATGCAGACGCTCCACGCCCTCAATATGCAGCGTATTGGAGCCGATCCCGCTGATGTTGGCCCCCAGCGCATTGAGCATCATGCAGAGGTCCTGGATATGCGGCTCGGAGGCCGAGTTGCGGATGACGGTCGTCCCGCCGGCGGTAACTGCAGCCATCAAGACATTCTCCGTGGCGGTCACGGAGGCTTCATCCAGCAAAATATCGGCACCTTTGAGACGTTTGGCCATGAAGGCAAAGGAGGAGTGGGAGTAGTTAATCTGTGCGCCGAGGGCCTTAAGCGCCAGGTTATGCGTATCCAACCGGCGGCGGCCGATCACGTCCCCGCCTGGCGGCGGAAGTTGGAAGTCCCCGGTGCGGGAAAGCATGGGGCCGGCCAGCAGGATGGAAGCGCGGATGCGCCGACAAAGGTCCGGGTCCAGGTCGGCCGGCCGCACGCTGCGGGCCATAATCCGCCAGGAACCAGCCCCCAGGTCTTCAAACTTCACCCCCAGACTGGCAACCAATTTGCGCATATCGTTCACGTCACGAATATCCGGAACATTGTGCAGGATGACCGGTTCATCTGTCATAAGTGTGGCTGCCAGGATGGGCAAGGCCGCGTTCTTGTTTCCGGATGGCGTCATCTCGCCTTTCAGGGGTATTCCGCCTTCGATGTGAAACTTCTCCATGGGAGCCTCCAGCGTGGAATGATCTTCCTTCGCATTACTTGTTCTTTCCCAATTCTAACTCATTCCTAAACGCTCCTCCCTGCCATCCTCGAAACTCGTAAATATCCATTTCGCATACATCCTTTCGGCGTAATCACCGTAATTATTTATGAGATAAATTGGAGGCTGATATGCGTCAAGGATATGGCTGGCATCATGGAATGCGCTGGATGAATGGTGGACGCGGGTGGCCCTGGCGGTGGGGTTTCTACCGCCGACCGTGCTGTTGACTGTTCTTTACCCTACCGTTCCTGCTGGTCCCGGTCCTGGCAGGGGCAGTATTGTTGTTCCATTTCCCCGGAATTCACCTATAAACAGTATCATCGTGATTCGGAGTGTATTCGAAGGTGCACAGGAGGCAGCGCCGTCTGCAATGTTAACCCATTTAATTCCATCTTAATATAGGATAACCGCAGGGGTGTGCAATCCCTATTTTTGATATAATATATCCATAAATAAGAGAGGAGAGACTATGATGAAAAAACACGCTTATCTTGTTCCCGTTTTCATACTGGTCATGGCAATCTTAGCCTGCAATCTCCAATCAGCCGGTACGGGAGCCAATCCGGGTGCCGCTGCCACGGCTGTGGCCCAAACGGTCACGGCGCTGGCCCAGCTTCCTGCGCACGGCAACTCCGCTACTGACACACCCGTCACGGCCACCGCCATCCCGGTCACGGATACCGTACCGCCTGCCAGCCCGGCAATTCCAACCGATACACCCATCATGGCTGCGACCCAGATCTGTGACAACGCCCAATTCATTTCCGAAACCGTTCCGGATGGCACCCTCGAGAATCCCGGGGTTGCCTTTGTCAAGACCTGGCGGCTAAAGAATATCGGAGCCTGCACCTGGACAAGCTCGTATAACGTCGTGTTCGTCAATGGCGATGCCATGGGCGCCTCAAGCGCGGTCCCCTTGTTAGGGAATATCGCGCCCGGGCAGGAAGTGGATGTAACCGTAAATATGGTGGCCCCATTGACACCCGGGAACTACTCCGGTACCTGGACCATGCGCAATGCCTCCGGAGTAATATTTGGCCTGGGAGCGGCCAATGGCCCGTTCTGGATCAAGATCACCGTTCCAGCACCGACTGCCACCCCAACTGCAACCTCAAGCGGGCCATTGATACACGTCCCGCATGTGCCACTCGTCCCGCTCGTTCCGATCCTATTCCAGCCTTCTGTCAGCCAGGTGCTTAATCCGGCCTCTATCCCGGCCTTCGGGACCGGATATGCCGTGGCAACCTGTCCCTCCGGCAGCATTGTCACAGGTGGAGGTTTTGCAGGCAGCTCCAGCCTGTTGGTTTACAGTTCATTTTCCAGTACCAATGGCTGGAAAGCTGCCGCTAAAAATCTAAGCGCATCTCCTCTGACCCTGAATGCGTATGCCGAATGCCTATCCAATACAACCGGTACCACCCAGCAGGTTTATTCCCAAACGACGGCTCCTGCCAGCGGCATGGGACACGTTGTTATTAATTGCCCGTCCGGCCGCGTAATAACGGGCGGTGGTTTTGTTTCCAATCCTCATCTATTAGTGTTCAGTAATTCAGCCACAGGCAATGGCTGGGAGGTGGATGTACAGAACCAATCCTCCAGCAGCCAATTGGTGAATGCCTATGCCATCTGTCTCTCCGGTACTTCCGGAAGCACGCAGCAAGTTGTGAACCAGGTGAATGTGGCAGGAAGCAGCAACGGAAATAGCATAAAGGCCTGTCCAGCCACCACCCTCCTGACCGGAGGTGGCTATGCCGGCAACTCGAACTTGATTGTGTTCAGCGACGCTGCCACAAGTTCCGGCTGGCAGGTCTTTGCACACAACATTTCCGGGACTTCCCAATTGCTCAATTCCTATGCCGTCTGCCTGACATTGCCTTAAAGGGTCAGGTTCATTGTTAATATATGTTGTGAGGAAGGATTAAGGATGTTTTTGGAAGGAGGATTTAAAATGGCTTGATCCATCCCTTGGAGCCAATCTGGTTGCTGGTGCCAACAATTGAAGACATCCAGCCAGGTGAAAATCAGAACGGCCTCAAACCTAAAATGGCTGCCAGGCCAAGAAGCGTCCAGCCAAAAATAGGTGCCGGAGGCAGGAATCAGGGTATTGGGCAGGCGGTTTCCAAACCGCCTGCCTTTTTAGTTCGTTCCCTTCTCCGGTTTTCCATACCTTGAAACCGAACAAGGGAAGTGGTACATTATAATAAACCGGGGGCCGATGGGTTGCCTTTATCTAACACAGAAACGAGGTGGCTCATGAACGCTGAAAAGAACATTTCCCATTTCAAGATCCTTCTCGGAGATGACCGTTCGGAGCATGCACAAGCCGCGCTGGCGTTACTGGAGGACCTGCCCCTGGCTTCCGGGACGGATGTGACCGTATTCCGGGCTTATTCGCCCACTCAGGCAACTGACGTTGTACTTCTGGAGGATGCACTTAACCAGACCTGCGCCCGCTTGAAAAAGAAAGGTCTTCTTGCCCATCCGGAGTTGTTGCTGGGCGTACCCACGGTCAAGTTCTTGAAACAAGCCGAGGAACAAGAACCTGATTTGATCATCATCGGGGCGAAGGGATTGCGTGCAACGACGGGTATTTTGGTGGGCGGGGTGGCCCAGCAGGTGGTGGAATACGCCCCCTGCCCAGTTCTCGTGGTGCGCGCACCGTACCACGGCCTGCGTGAGGTTATGGTAGTGACGGATGGCTCGTTCTCCAGCCAGCGTGCAATGGGATTCTTAGGCGGGTTGCCGCTACCCTCCGGAGCCCGGCTGTGGGTAATGCATGTGCTCCCGCCACCAGCCATGTCGATGGTATTCTTGGAGACACCCATGGGAAGCGCGCCGGTCGCGCTGCTGGATTCAGACCAGGTGACTGCGCAGGCTGTAAAAGCAGAGCGGGATGGCCAGAAACTGGTCGATGACGCCCTCTCCACTCTGCAGGCAGCAGGCAAACCTGCTACCGGCATCCTGAAGCAGGGCGATGCTGCCACAGAGATCATGGCAGCCGTCAAGGAACACAATATTGACCTGCTCGTCACCGGCTCGCGAGGACACAGCCCGATCAGGGAATGGGTGATGGGAAGCGTTTCACGCAAGCTGGTGCATTATTCGGGTTGTTCGGTGCTGGTTGTCAGGCAGGCGCATCCGGATTGATCAAGGGGGATGCCGGAAGATACGCCAAAAAAGGACAGGCAGGTTAATGACGAGGATGAAATATACGGCTTTCGATCCGCACCTGCTGTGATTCCACTTAAAATCTGCATGGTAACTACCTCGACAATGTTAGATTAGGTTTTATCCCGTTTCTTGCCTTGGGATTTATGGCGACTTCTAATAGAACGAGAACGATTGACCAGATGTTTGACAACCAGTCGGGTTGCCTGACTGGACGACAACTGAGGCAACGGCATTGCCGCCAGCAACAATTCGCGGACATTAGCGACCGACAGGGCTGGCAATGCCTTCAACTCCAGTTCTTGGGCCAACATAGGATCTCGAGCATACTTGTTGGCCCATTCATTCTTGGTCTGGGCGATGAACCAGGTGGCCATAATGGTCATAGCCAAATGGTGCTCCCAGGCTCGGAATTTCTGAGCCTGCAGCTCATCCCAACCGATTTCGGATTTGGCATCCTGATTGGATCGCTCGACAAAATGACGAACACATTTAAGCCAGGCCAGGCGGTCCAGAGTAGTGTCCACGGGTGCATTACTCAAGGCGTACGTGTAGCGTTCATCGTTCTCATGCCGGATCACCAGCCATTCTTCGGCCAGTTCGTCATCCCGGATCGTCCAGATGCGGCGCATGGCAAAACGATCGTCCAATACACCTCGTTCGGTATTGCGGACTGGAAAGCGTTGAAAATGGGTATCCAGATCAGTGATCAGCTGACGAACTTCCATGGGTTGGTCTTCACTCAACACCTTGGGACGAGTACTAATTCGCCCAGCTTGCCCTCGGGCATGTGGTGGTATGCCAAAATCGGGTTTGGTCAGATAGATTTGTGTATTTTCAGGTACTTCAGCCATGTAAAGGATGTCAGCTTGGTCCATTTGATGCCTAAACCAGCCACTCCGACCATACAGATCGTCACACGCCACCGCTTCAAACGGCAAACCATGCGCTTGGACCCTTTGGATCATGGTCCAGCCCAACTCGATCTTAGTAACAAATTTGCGCTCCTTGGGAACCCCCACGCGCTTGCGCTCACTTGCCATTTCAGTCGTGAACCAATGCTCCGGCAGGAACAGCTCCCCATCCACCCAGGTCCACACCACATCCTTGTAGAAGGCCAGAAACACACCCACCTGGCTCATCTCGATCTTGCCCAAACGCCCATTATGTTGACGTCCAGCCCCCGCACTCTTTGGGCCAGCTTTCTCGTCCGCACTCTCATCCAGAAGCAGCATCCCGCCTTTCTGCAATCCCGGCGTGATCGCAAGCTCCTGCTGGACTTTCTGAATCACTGCCTGCGCCTCCCAGGGCGAATCGGACATAAATTGCTGCAAGTTCTGCCCATCTTCCCCTGGGTCGGTGACCCGCCGGGCAATGTTGGCAAAGTTACGTCCTGTCTTCATCTCTAAAAGTCCTCGCAAGTAGGTCCAAGCATGCTCTGCACTATCGCGCGTTTTGGTTTTGAAACAACTTTGAAAACCAGACCAAGAATCCTGCAATCGGTTTCCCAGACTGGCAATCGCCTCCGTGGGCAGCCCCCATCGATCTGGAAGATAGAGAGCTTCATCAATAATTATAGTGCTCATCGGCTTTCCTCTCCTGTATAAAAGTGGATGTACCATATTTTAAACACGATGAGACTGATATACTAGAAATTTTGAGCTAATTTAACATTGTCGAGCTACTGTCCCGGCTATACCAGCACTTCCCCCATTACCAGTTGTACCGGCTGCACCGGCGAGCGCCTGGACTGTGCCAACTCCATTGCCGGTAACATCGTAATAGATCACAAGGACCGCACCGCCTCCGCCTCCACTACCATTACCTCCCTTGGTTGAGCCGGAAACGCCTGCTCCTCCACTTTTCCCGCCATTTGCCTGGATTGTCCCTGCATTATTAACGATCTTAGCCCAAACTTCAACAACTCCACCTCCGCCTCCACCACCTCCACCGCCCAAGCCAACGGATGCCGTCCCTGTGGCTGCTCCGCCTACTCCGCCTTTTGGACCAGATAACATATTCTGTGGTGGCACTCCATCGGTGACACCTGTACCATGTCCGCCGCCGCCACTGCCACCACCTCCGGCTTGCATTCTCAATGCTCCTACTGTGCTTGGAATGATTGGTGTTTGTACTGCACCAGCTGCGCCATAGGATGTGCCAGGTGTCTCCGTTGCACCTGTTCCACCAACACCTGACCTGGCAAAGTTATTCAATACTGAGGTGGCCGCCGCTCCACCAGCGCCACCACCCTGACTGACACCAGCCAAACCATCACCCCATTATTTTGAATATAACCCTTATTCCACAACGTTCCTTTTACCCTGACGAGATAACCATTTATATTAAGAAGGTAACCAGTATTGATGGTTAGATCGATATACTGCATGTCCCTGGTGAGCGTGGTATCTGCTCCAATAACAACATCCCCATCTGAGCCATCACCCCAATTTTCACCACCACCGGAAACACAGGCTGATAATTCAGCCCAACTGATCTTACGGGTCAAATGCGTTCCCGTTGCACTATCAACCAGAGCGAATAGATCATCATCATCATCTGGAACATCTTTATCGGTTGCGTTATAGAACTGGCTGCCATGTGTATGACCATCCAACCTATCCATAGCAGCCTGGAGATTATTATCATAAACCGTCAAAATATCATCGAAATTCGAAGTTATCAGCGGCGTGTACAATGCCACCCGCTCTATCGTGCTTGGCAGCGGACCGCTTACGGTATTCGACAACCACGGCGTCTGCGTAATCTCCATCCGGTATGGCAACTTCTTTTGCTTAAGATCTAAAATCTCCGTAACCTGGGCACATAAGAAATCATAAATCCCAACCTGCACCAGATTACACCTTATTTAATCACTGGACTGATACTTAAGATGCACAGGGAACGGCTCGAACTTTGGCGGCGCGAGCAAGAAATATGCGGATGGCCCACTGGCTGTGCTTGGCAAGAAGCCAAGATTATGAATGGGATCCAAATCGGCTGCACAGTTTAAACTCCTAAATATCTGAGCATTCTCTTCTGTGCCGGCAAGCGTAGCGCTATTGCCCAACGTAATAAACGACCTGATCGAACTTTCAGAACCCAGCTGCTGGATGAGCGTCCAATTTGCGCCATAATTCACAGACCTGAACACCTATGCATTGGGGGCTGTTCCGGCGAGCACTATGCCGGAACCAAGAGTGTTCAAGGTGAAGATAAACTGCACACGCTGGTCTCTGTACCGAGCGTAGCCTGGTATCCCCACGTTGCCCCATAATCTGTGGAGCGATAAATCTAACCCGCGGCTGCCACCGTGGCAGCCAGCACCACCCCGCTGCCAACATTCAGGATTGCGAACACATTCGTTTCTGCCCCTAATTGACTTGCCAGCGCCCATGTAGCGCCATAATCCGTGCTTTGCCATATCTCGGGCCGGATTTGCAGAATTATAACCGCACAGGACCACCCCAGTACTGCAATCACACAGGCTGACGGTTATATCCACTCCGACATGCCGGACTTCTGCCCAAATGACACCATAATCTACCGATCGTAGGATTGGACCGCCATAATACCCAACGGCGAGCACGATGCCACTGCCGAGACTGAGAATGCTATAAATGCCGGCGTAGCCGGTGGAGTAGCCACTATCCCAAGTCAATCCATAATCTGTAGAGCGATAAATCTTACCTGCACCGCCAACATTCTTATTATTGCCAGCCAGCATAACACCTGCCCCAAGATCGCACATCGACATACCAGCCTGAACATTGCCGGTGAGCGCACTGACCTGGGCGAACGATGGTACGGTACAATAAACGGTTTCATTTTCATCTCTCCAGATATGTTGCCGCTTCTGGTCGACGTTGTAATCCAGATCGAACCGATGACCGGTTATCTGATATTGCGCCGATGCCACATGCGTAAAAGCGGTATAGAACAGGATTTGATCACTCCCATTATCACAAGCATAGATAAAATACTTCTGCTTTAACTGCTGGAAAAATGTCTGCGCATTATTCAACTGTATCATCCGGCCGGTTGGCAGGAACTGCCATGACAACCACGCAGCTGCACCATCCAAGAACACAGCTGTCTTGCCAAACCTGGCACAGAATGCCGTGATACCTGGCTATAAGTCAAGTCGCCGGCCGCCGTATAATATGACCTGGGAATGAGATGGCATTTGAAATTCTGGAAATTGCTATCCCACGTACTGCTGATTACGGCAAATTTACTGGTCGAAAGCGTGTACTGGCTGCCTGCAATCGTCGCCCCCCGTGTCAACACTATCGAAGTCCGATAAAATGGCAGGTCCATAAATCTAGGCATTTTTACTGTTCATTCGAATTCCAAATCACTGAGCACATAGCCGGGAGGCTGCGCTGACAGCAGCACCTTGCCGTCATAATTGTCCTGAATTGTGATGAGGAAATACGGGTCATAATTCCCGCTATCTCTTGCAGTTAAAAGCGTAGCATTTAATGATCTCATAATTGTAGGGACTCCTGATCATAGAGAATTTTTTTTATGATCCAGTTAGGGAGGTTTCCTTGTAAAGCAGCCCATCAGAACATGCTCAATTGTTCAGGGAACCCGGCAGGTGCTTGCGGGCCGCGGACGAAGAAGGTATCTGTGGCAGCCTGCTCCAGCATGCCGAGCAGTGCAACCGCCGCAGGGCTTGGGATGGCGGGCGGGTAAACGCTGACCAGCCCTCCACCGGCCTGTTCGAGACGGTGCATCTGAGTGATGCAGACGCGCAGCAAGCGCTTGCGCTCACCGGCCTGGACCGATTCGTCATAGAATGTTCGCAGCAAATCCAGGATAACAAACGGGCCATCGCTGGCGGGGGTGCTTTCCAGCAGCGACAGGACCTGGTAGCAGGTGAAAGCACGCGCCACCGTGATCCGGTAGAGAACTTCAGGCCGGCCGCGGGCGGCGCGTGCCAGCGTGTAGGCGTTGAAGCGGTTGCCCCCATCCAGTACACTCACCCTGGCGTGTTCCGCCGCTTGCCCCTGCGCCTCAAATGCAGGTAAATGGGCAATGCCCTGCAGCAGGCTGGTATTCAGGCTGGACGGCCCCACCAGCAGCATCCAACTGCCGGCTTTGGGTTCAAGGTTGGGGTTCAGTTCCTCTGGATAGTACATACGGGCGAGTCCTATTTATGGCTGGGGCGGCCCCCACTCGCTGAAGTTCCAACTGGAAAGAGCCTCGCGCAGGTCTGCCTTGCCGTGCAGGCCAAATTTGACCAGGATGTTGCTGATATGGGTTTTGACGGTCTCCACAGAGATGTGCATCCTGCCGGCTATCTGCCGGTTGGTATATCGCAGGCAGGTGAGGGCGGTCACTTCCTGCTCGCGCGGTGACAGGTGACCCCAGCATTCCATCAGCCAGTCGGTGGTCTGCAGGTGCGCCAGCCCCGCTGCCACCAGCTCGGCCTGGATCTCCTCCGCCGGGCGTTGTTCCTGGTCGGCCCGTTGCTCCAGCGCCTCGTGCAAGCTTTTTTCCAACGCAAAATAGCGCCAGCGCGGGCTGCGCTGGGTATGAAACCGGTCAAACAGGTGGTTCCAGAGTTCAATCATAGGCAGGGTTGGACTTGGTCGGCCTTTCAGGACAAACAAGTACAGCGATATTTTAGAACATATGTTCGAATTGGTCAAGGGTTCCACATTAGTTGCCGGATGGAGACAACACAAAACCAGTAAAAAGTGCGATAATGAACCCATGCAATTGGAAAAGTAGATCCAGCTATTGCAACCTGCCCAGGTAAAGGTAAGACGGTGAACCTTTTAGCAAACCTCGAAAAACGCAGCCGATTCTTCTGGATAATTATCGGATGCATACTCCTCGCCAGCGTGGGCCTGCTCGATTACCTGACCGGTGATGATATAGCCTTTTCATTATTTTATTTAATCCCGATTGCCCTGCTTACCTGGTTGACAGGCCGGTGGCTTGGAATGGCGGCTGCCATTGCCAGCGCTTTGGTTTGGGTCGTTACAGATATAGCCGCGGGCGGGCCTTACCTACCCGCTTCGATTTATGTCTGGAATACATTCATTGTCCTTGGATTCTTTGTAATCGTCGTGTTATTGTTATCAGCTCTGAAAAATGCTTTGGAACATGAAAGGGAATTGGCCCATACCGACTATTTGACCGGCGCAATAAATCGACGTTTCTTTTTTGAATTACTGCAAATGGAAATTGAGCGTTCGCAGCGCTATGCGCATCCGTTCACGATTGCCTATATCGACATTGACAACTTCAAGGAAGTCAACGACCGCTTCGGACACATCACCGGCGACCGGGTGCTGAGTCTGGTAGTTGAGCGGACCAGGTGGCATATCCGCAAGACAGATCTGGTGGCGCGCCTCGGCGGCGATGAGTTTAGCGTGCTTTTACCTGAAACCAACCAGGAAGCGGCCCAAATCATCCTTTCAAAAATTCAATCTGAAATTCTAGCTGGAATGCAATCCGCCAATTGGCCGGTGACTATCAGCATCGGTGCGCTGACATGCGTCAGCGCACCTCCCGGTACACAGGAAGTGATTGGCATGGTCGATGATTTGATGTATTCCGTCAAGCACACCGGTAAAGATTCCATCAAATTCTCCTCTTATACCGGTTGACCACACTGCACTTTCGAAACAACCTCCCAGCTCCGGCAATTTCCAGAGGATACATTTTCGGAGGGATGAAGTGCAGTTGAATTCGAAGAAGCAAGCCTGGATTTTTCTTGGAAGCATGCTTGTGTTACTGGCATGGCAGGATTTCTTCGTTAACCAATAATTATATTGGACGGGCATGTTTTCGGAAGATATTTTTAACGTTTCCGGTGAAGGACCCCATCATAACCTTGGAGCCTCTCCCTTATCCTCATTACCCAATTCCATAAGACCTGTCATTCCTGTAAGATTTTCAAAACTACATCAGGGGTAAAATACTTGTCACTGTCCTTCAGATGTAAAAAAAACAATAAAATCCGTTCTTGCCTCAGGAGATCCACCTTGCCCACAAAAAAGAAACCTGTACCACCTTACGGAAACCCGCAAAAAAATAGGGCACCCAATAAGAAAATCACCTCGCCTGCCGAGAAAGATTTGCACCTCGACGCCGGCAAATTCGAATTCATGTTCGACCATTCCATCATTGCAAAAGCACTCAGCCTGCCTTCCGGGGAATGGACCGTCAACCAGGCATTCTGCGCCTTGCTAGGTTATTCCTTGGGCGAACTCCAGAAGAAACATTGGCAGGGAATTACCCACCCGGATGACCTTGAACGAAGCCAAAGCCTCAATGAATCGCTGCTATCCGGTGAAATAGATTCGGCCCGGCTCGTTAAAAGGTATCTTCACAAAAGTGGTTCTGTAATCTGGGCAGATGAATACGCGTGCATGTGCCGGGACGAAAACGGCCAGCCGCTTTACATCATGAAAGAGATAATCGACATCACTGAACGCAAGCACGCCGAAGCCACGCTGAATAATTACGAACAGAGAAACCGTGAATGGACAGAGTTCCTTCCCATTGTGACTTTTGATGTTGATACTGCCGGCAACCTTGTTTCCTTCAATCAAACTGCCCTAAAAACATTTAGATATTTACAAGAAGATTTCAAGGAAGGAATGAACGCGCTAAAATTCTTTAACCCCGAAGAAGGGCAGAGAGTTGCAAACAATTTACTAAAGGTAATTCAAGGCACTTCATTTCTTGGCCAGGAATATACCATGCTGCGCAAAGATGGCAGCACGTTTATCGGTTCGGTTTATGCCTGGCCAATCATGCAGGACAATCAACCTATTGGCATAAGATGTGCCATAATAGATGTTACCGGACGCAAGCAAACGGCACAGCAACAGGAGATTTTATTTCAAGTTCTACGGGCAGTGAGCACGCAACTTGACCCGGATTTGGTGGCGCAATCCGCAGCAGAAACAATTGTGGGAACTTCCGGTTACCCGCATGTTTGCATCGCAATGCCGGATGAGAACAATGAACACTGGGTGGTGTGTGGCGCTGCCGGCAGACTGGCGGCAGAATTGGGCGCCACCTACCTGATTCACCAAGGTGTGATCGGAAGAATGTTTAATACCGGGCAAACCCAATTGGTTGACGACAACCTGGAAGATCCGAATTATGTGCGTGATGTAAAAACATCCAGTAAATCCGGGTTGCGGAGCGAAATTGTTGTCCCTCTGAAGCGAGGAGACAGTATTCTTGGTGCCCTTAATATTGAAAGTGATCGCCCGAATGCATTTGATGAGGCAGATGCAAGAATGATCCAATCGGTGGCAGATATCGTTGCACTCGCATTGGAGAATGCACAATCCTTCCAGAAAATTCAACAAGATATGGGCGAGCGCAAGCAGGCCCAGGCGCTCCAGGAGGCGGTCTACCAGATCGCAGCGGCTGCCGAAACAGCCAATACCCTGGATGAACTGTATCCCAGGATCCACCAAAGCATCTCATCGGTGATGCCGGCTGAAAATTTCTATATCACACTATATGATGAAGCCCAAGACATGATGCGGTTTGCCTATTTCAAGAATGCCGAGGATGAACCTTTCATTGGAGGTATCCAGCCGGGGAAGGGGTTAACTGCCTATGTACTTAGGACAGGGAAGTCCTTGTTATGCACCCAGGCGGTGCATGACGAACTGGAACGCCAGGGTGAAGTTAAACTGTTGGGAACGCCCTCTGCCATCTGGCTAGGGGTACCGTTGATAGTTGAAGGGAAAACCATCGGTGCAATGGTGGTGCAGCACTATACCGATCCACAGGCGTACGGCGAACGCGAGCAGCACATGCTTGAATTCGTCTCGACCCAGGTAGCCATTGCGATCAACCGGAAGCAGTCCGAAGCAGCCCTGCGCGAAAGTGAAATACGGTATCGCGGCCTGTTCGAAAATTCGCCGGTTTCCTTATGGGAAGAAGATTTTTCCGCCGTGAAGCGCCATATAGAAGAACTGCGCAAGTCCGGTGTCACGGATTTCCGGGCATTCTTTATTGGCCACCCGGATACGGTGCTGGAATTGGTATGTAAAATCAAAGTACTTGACGTGAATGCTGCCACGGTTTCCTTAATGCGGGCTGGTCATAAGGACCAGCTGATCGGAAACCTTAAAGAAGCGATCCGTATAGCAGACAGGCTGGATTTTGTGGACGAATTAGTCAATATTGCACAAGGGCTGACAAATTTTGCATGGGAAGGCGCCAACTATACTCTGGATGGTGAAAAGTTAACCGTCAGCCTGCATTGGTCTGCCGCCCCCGGTTATGAAGCTACAATGGAAAAAGTCCTGGTTTCCATAATCGATATCACGGAGAGCAAGCAGGCGCAAGAGGAGCTCGAGCAGGCTGAGGCGAGATATCGCCTGCTTTTCGAAAATGCGATGGAAGGCATCTTCCAGACCACACCTGAGGGACTTTTCATGACTGCCAACCCGGCTCTGTTAAAAATGCTGGGATACGATTCACTCGTAGAATTGAATACCAACGCAAAAGATGTTGAAAAAAAATTCTATGTGCAGCCCGGGCGGAGGAAGGAATTCCGGCATCGCTTGGAACAAGCTGGAGAGGTTACGGGCTTTGAGTCTGAAGTCCATCGCAAGGATGGCAGCACCCTGTGGATCTCGGAAAATGCCCGACTTGTCCGGGACAGCCTCGGTAAAATCGCCTACTATGAAGGAACCTTGACTGACGTCACTGCCCGCAAGCAGGCCGAAGACGCTCTGATCGAGCTTAACACCAGTTTGGAACGACGCGTCGATGAGCGCACCCGCGAACTGCGGAATGCCCAGGAGCAGCTTGTTCGCCAGGAGAAATTGGCCACACTTGGACAGCTGGCAGGAGGGGTTGGGCACGAGCTTCGCAACCCGCTGGGGGTCATCAACAGCGCCGTATATTATCTGAAACTCGTCCAACCGGATGCGGATGAGAAGATCAAGAAATACCACCATATCATTGAGCAGGAGGTAAATACCGCCGGCAGGATCATCAACGACTTGCTGGATTACGGCCGCATCGTTTCTCCTGATCGCCAGTCGGTTTCCGTCCCCGAGTTGCTCCAGCGCGTGCTCACCCGTTTCCCTTTGCCAGCTTCTGTACAGGTGCAGTTCAAGATTCCAGGCAGCCTGCCAAAGGTCTTTGCCGACCCACTTCATGTTGAGCAGGTACTTGGCAACCTGACCACCAACGCCTGCCAGGCCATGAAGGAAGGCGGCACACTTAGCATCTCTGCACGGACTTCCCGACCACCGGCTTCATCCCATCTACCCTCCGGCCCTTACCTTAAGATTTCTGTCAAAGATACCGGCACAGGCATCAGCCCTGAAATTATGCAAAAACTCTTCGAACCGCTTTTCACCACCAAGGTGCGTGGCATCGGCCTTGGTCTGGCCGTCAGCAAAAAACTGGCTGAAGCCAACGGTGGCACAATCGCTGTCCAGAGCGAACCCGGAAAAGGCTCCACCTTCACTCTCTTTCTGCCTGTCAAAGGTTCATGACGAAACTGGTATTGACAATACCATTATCCAACCATATGAATGCCTGACGAATGTTTTCCATCCTGATCGTTGACGATAACCCCTCCATGGCTGACGCCCTAGTTGACATCCTGAGGCTGAAGGATTTTGAGACCTTCGTGGCATCTTCCGGAGCGGAAGCCCTACAAATCATGCATGACCACCCCATCGATGTGCTGATTACGGATGTCATCATGACGGAAATGGATGGCGTGGAGCTCTACCGTCATACCCGCAATGACTACCCGCAGCTCATTACAATCCTGATGACCGCCTACGCCGCAGATGAACTCATCCAGCAGGGCATGGCCGAAGGCATTAAAACCGTTCTTACCAAACCCATCGATATCGACTTCCTGGTTCTGTTGCTTTCCACATATAAAAAGCGTAAATTTGCCGAAAATTTGTAATTTCGAATATCCAATAGGTATACACAATAACGACATATCCGGGCGAAAAACGAGTCAATGTTTGCTGCTGGAGTGATTCATTGGGGTCGCCGACGGCCCGTAAAAAAAACCAATAGCGAGAACTAATGCCGGCCTTAATTAAATAAATACCCCTGACTGGCTGAGGGGGGCAGCCAATCAAGGGCAATTCAATTGTGGCATAACTTGATTGAAAAGTCAAGCCAATAAGCGCCCAAAATTTCGCCAATTCACCGAAAGAGCCATCCAAAACATGTATCTGTTAATTCCCTCACATATTCAAACCTTTTGCCGGCTCCCTTTAGGTGGTTCGATCAACACATAAACCGAGCCGCTGTCATTTCTAGCGGTTTTCCCCAACACAGTTCGCCGTGTTATGCAGAAAAATGGATCGCTCCAAACCCATTCCACGCGGAATTTCAGTGTGAGATTCCCCCAACGGTAGGGGGACAAACTCTCCGACCCCCCAAAGCTGCCTCCCCCTAAGACGCTACCTTCCCAATCCCCCCGCTTTTACACCTGCGGGGGATTTTTATTATCCCCTGGATGCGCTACCCCGATGACAAGAAATATTTCAGGAGCCGCGTATGCCAAGCCTATTTGACTTTCTCCATATCTTCCACAAGACCTCTACCCAGCTGACCGAAACCAAACTTTCCAGTCTTGATAACGGTTCCGAGAACGATAATACATTCTATCCAGGCAACAACATGAGCGGGATGTATCGTGACCGGTACGATTATGATCGGCAGACTATTTTCAGCGAGTGCTTGCGCGCATGGAAGGTCAATCCCATAGCCAGGCGCATCGTGAAGCTCACCAGCATGTTTATCGTAGGAGGCGGAATTGAGATCAAAAGTGATAATAAGCATACCGACAAGTATCTGCAGGAGTGGTGGCTCGATCAAGGTACGCGGGATCGAGGCGCGCCGCCGAGATCGCCCCATTCATTGTGGAGATACAGCTTGGTCTCCTGGAGATCCTGGCCAGGGCGGAGGATGCAGGCGGCCTGAAAGATGTACTGCCGAAGGCAGAGGCTTTTGTTCAAAAGCAGTTGAGCGCGCTCAGGACGATGTTTGTACCGGTGGAGAAGCTGCTGGTATCGCAAAAACTCAGCCGGGAGCTGGGCGAATATTCCAACCCTTCACCGGCTGCCCAGGCTGTCTGGCAGATGCAGGCAGCCGGCAAGATGGCCCGGCCCGGACAGCGCGTGCGTTTTCTTTATACGCGCGGAAAGCCAGGGGTGCGCGCCTGGGACATGCCTGACCAACCGGATATCCGCTGCATCGATGTGGCCCGATACCGCGTCCTGCTGGAGCGGGCAGTCGAGACAGTACTGGCTCCCATCGAGCAACGCGTCCTTGGAGGCAAGGATAACGAACGCATATATCTATTCCCGGTCCCATCTGTCAAAGCGCTTGGCGTTTAGTGGTACTGTGTAATGCAGGTGGGTGACTTAGCAGAATCCGCGATTCATTTTACCGCCATAAGAGAACTTTCGGGGCAAGGCTTTCGATCACGAATGGACTATCGGGTACTCGTGTAGCTAAAAAAATGTAATAATCAAGTAGTGTCAAATGTCACTTGAACACACATTCACAAAGTTGTAAAAAGGAATTAATATGTTGCATTAGTATACAAATGCATGAACAGGCAAATCGGTGTAGATCAAAGTCTGGCCCGCAAGTACAACAGTGCGACGATACTGGATTATCTTCGTTTGCATGCCCCCATATCGCGGGCTGGATTAGCAAAATATACCGGTCTTACCAGAAGCACCGTTTCAAGGATCATTGATCAATTACAGGCTGAAAACCTGGTCCGCGAGGTCGGCTCGCAACAGGAAAAAGTAGGTCGGCCGGGAACCTTGATCGAGCTAAATCCTTCCGGAGGAGCAGCTGTGGGGGTTGAGATTGGGGTCGATTTTGTCTCCGTTATCCTGACAAATTTTGTTGCACAGATCTTATGGCGAGAACATATCAGCCTGCCGGACGAATCGGATGTTCGTACCTATCTTCGGGAGGCTGAAAAATTGATCTATGCCGCCCTACAGATTGCCAAGGAGGAGGGATTTCAGCCACTCGGGATCGGGGTGGGAGTATGGGGGCTGGTGGATATCCAAAAAGGAGAGGTTCGTTTTGCGCCAAACCTGAAATGGCGTGACATTCCGCTCAAGAAATTATGGGAAGGCCGTTTTGGGCTGACGATTTTTGTGGAAAACGACGCAAATGCTGCCGCCATGGGGGAATATTATCTGGGTGCCGTGAAAAATGTCGATGATTTCATTTATATAAATACGGGCATCGGCCTGGGTGGCGGGATAATAAGTGATGGCAAGTTGTTCCGGGGCTGGAATGGTTATGCCGGTGAAATCGGGCACATGACCATTGACCCGGATGGGGAAGCCTGTATGTGTGGAAAACGGGGTTGCTGGGAGACCCAGGTCGGGTCGCGTGTGGCTGTACAAAACTTCAAGACTCGGACCGGCCGGGAGGTTTCGTTTGAAGAGCTGGTTGAACTTGTCAGAGCCAATGATCCAACCAGTATTGAGATAATCACGAAAATGGGCGTGGCATTGGGGATTGGCATGGGCAACTTGGCTAATATCTTTTCCCCGCGCTGTATAGTGCTCGGAGGAGCGCTAATTCAGGTATCCGACAGGGTCCTACCGATAGCCAGGGATGCTTTTACGAAAAATAGCTTGTTCCAAAACCACCAGGAGATAAAGATTATCCCATCCGAACTTGGCTCAAATAGCTGTGTGCTGGGATGTGTAGCGCTGATCCTGGATGAAGTAATCCGCCAGCGCGCTCCATCTTGAGGCAATTTGAGCGGATAGGTTAATATGGTTGTTTTCAAAAATCTTCCTGACTCTACGGCCCGGAAAGGAGGTTCAGAAGAAAATCAGCAAGATAACTGAAATTCCCTATCTCATCCTATTCGATCTATATAACCAAACAAAAGGAGTTGAATGATGTCTCGCAAAATCTTTTATATCGCAGTTCTGGTTGTATTGGTAGCCAGCCTGGTAGGTTGCGCCCCCAAGGCAGCCTCCACCACCACCACTGGCAAGACCATTGTTGGCCTTTCCTTCTCGGACTATGCGACCGAGCGCTGGCCAATTGAATTGGCCCAGATGACTCAATTGCTTCAGAAAATGGGCTACCAGGTGATCGCTCAGGAAGCCGACCATGACGTCAAGCTGCAAAGCGACCAGATCGATAACATGGTCAGCCTGGGCGCCAAGGGCTTGATCGTTATCGCCGAAGATGGCGCAGCCGCTGTCACCCCTGTGGAAAAAGCTGCCGCCGCTGGCGTTCCTACGATCTCCTATGACCGCCTGATCAAGACCGACAAGATCGCGGCTTATATTTCCTTCGATAACGTGGAAGTCGGCAAGCAGGAAGCCCTGGGCGTCATGACGGCCCTGGGCCTGCCCGGCAGCACCACCTGGACGAAAGCCAATCCAGCCAAGGTGGTTCTCTCCGGCGGCTCCCCGACCGATAACAACGCAGTCCTGGTCCGCCAGGGCCAGATGGAAGTAATCCAGCCCTACATCGACTCCGGCGTTATCAAGATCGTAGCCGACCAGTGGGTCGAAAACTGGGACCCGGCTAAGGCAGAATCCATGATGGAGAACATCCTGACTGCCAACCAGAACAAGATCGATGCCGTGGTCGCCTCGAACGATGGTACTGCTCTGGGCGAACTGCAGGCGCTGGCTGCCCAGGGATTGGCCGGCAAGGTGCCGATCTCAGGACAGGATGCCACTGCGGATGGCTGCAACAGCATCGTCAAGGGCCAACAGACCGTGACCGTATTCAAGGATACACGCCTTCTGGCCCCGAAGGCTGTCACCATGATCGATCAACTGATCAAGGGCCAGAAACTCACCGGCCTGACCAGCTACACACTGGCTGTCCTGACCGGCGACAAGACCCTGACCGGAAGCATCCAGGCTGCCTTCCTGCCGGTTGTCCAGGTCACCAAGGCCAATGTCTATGATGTGGTTGTGAAGAGCGGCTTCCAGACCTACGACGCAGTGTATCGCGGCATTCCCGCCGACCAACTGCCTCCCACTTTGACACCTTAATCAATAATTTATAACCAATCCCCGGCTCCCTTTGATATTATTGGGGGGGGCCGGGGAGATCATATTTATTGCAGGTTAGAAAATCCCGATTTATTGAAAGCCGTGCCGGTAGAGCTTTTACCGAAGGAGTTCGCAGTGGATAATGATATTATTCTCGATTTTCAGCATGTTACTAAAAAATTTCCAGGTGTGGTTGCCTTGGATGATGTGTCATTCTCCATCGACCGTGGTGAAATTCACGGCATATGTGGGGAGAATGGCGCCGGCAAATCCACCCTGGTGAAGATACTTTCCGGTGTATATCCGCACGGAACTTATGAAGGTTCCGTGATCTACAACGGCAATGAATTGAAACTGATTCAAAGCTCCATTCATGAAGCGGTCAAGGCAGGCATTGCGATTGTGTACCAGGAATTGACCCTGGTTCCCACCCGCACGGTTGGCGAGAACGTCTTCCTGGGTAAGGAACCGGTGGAACACGGACTGATCAACTGGAACAAGCTGTACGCAGACACCCAGGCGATCCTGGATAAGTACCAACTGGATGTCGACCCGCGCGCCACGGTGAGAAACCTGGGCGTCGGCAAGATGCAAATGGTCGAGATAGCCAAGGCACTTTCCGAAGATGCCAAGATCTTGATCCTGGATGAGCCCACGAGCGCTCTCAGTCAGGGCGAGGTCCAAAAGCTGATGGAAATCTTGAGGGGGCTCAAGGAGCACGGCATCACCTGCATTTATATTTCCCACCGGCTGGAGGAATTCTTTGGCATCACGGACCGGGTAACGGTAATGCGGGATGGCAAGATCATTATTACGAAACCGACCAAGGATGTGACCCAGGGCGACCTGGTCAAATACATGGTCGGTCGGGAAATGAAAGAGCGCTTCCCCAAGGGAAATCGGAAACCAGGGGAAGTGATATTTGAAGTGGAAGGTCTTGAAGCAGTCGACCCCAATAATCCTGCGCGCAAAGTCCTGGACGGCGTCAGCTTCAATGTGCGAAAGGGCGAGATATTTGGAATTGCCGGGTTGATGGGTTCGGGCCGCACCGAATTGGTGCTGACGCTCTTTGGCGAATTCGCAAAGGTTTCAAAGGGTCAGGTCCGGCTGGAGGGGAAACCAATCGAACCAAAAAGCGCCCGCCAAGCGATCGATTCAGGCTTGAGCCTGGTGCCGGAAGACCGCAAGCTGATGGGCCTGGTGCTGATCCAATCCATCCTCAAGAACATTTCACTGCCCAACCTGAATCAATTTTCTAAATTTGCCAGCATCAATGCCAATGAGGAAATGAAGGCCAGTCAGCAGCAGGCGAAGAGCCTGACCATCAAGGCGCCCAACCTGGAAGTAAAAGCGGAAACCTTATCGGGCGGCAACCAGCAGAAGGTGGTCATCTCAAAATGGCTGCTTACCAAGCCGCAGGTCATGATCATGGATGATCCAACACGTGGTATCGATGTGGGAGCTAAGTTCGAGATTTACAAATTGATGAATGAACTGGCCGAGAAGGGCGTGGCAGTCATCATGATCTCCAGTGATCTGGAAGAAGTGCTGGGAATGAGCGATCGGGTAATGGTAATGTGCCGGGGCCATTCCACCCTGACACTGCCGATCGCGGAAGCCAGCCAGGAACGCGTCATGAGCCTGGCAACCGGTGTTGCCGTTGCATAATCCAAACCAATAAAATTAATGAAGCGAGGTAAATTCCATGAGCTCTTCTGTCACTGAAATGAAACCAGACGCAAGTTTAGGATCCAGGGTCTCCCAGGCCATCCGACGTAATATTCAGACCTATACGCTGATCATTGCCGTGGTCGTCATCTGGGCAATTTTTGCCATTACAACCACCGGCAAGTACCTGGATCCGCAAAATATCTCCAACCTTTTCCGCCAGATGTCCGTGACGTCTTTCCTTTCGATCGGCATGGTACTGGTGATCGTGACCGGAGGCATCGATCTGTCAGTAGGCAAACTGGCGGGTTTTGTTTCCGTGGTGGTGGCGTACCTGCAATTCTACGTTTGGTTTAGCTTATTCCCTACCCAAGTGTTTCTGCCGGCCGTGCTTTCCGTTATCTGCGGCCTGGCAGTGGGTGTCCTGGCAGGCCTGCTGCAAGGCTACATCATTGCCTACCAGGGATTGCCGGCGTTCATTGTGACGCTGGGCGGCATGTGGCTGTTCAACGGCCTGCTACTGCTGGTGACCCAGGGCAAGACCATTGCGGCGGATCAAGCCGTGTTTTCAGACATTGCCCAGGGCTACATCCCAGCCGTGTGGGGCATCGTGATATTCGTATTAATTCTGATATTCCTGGGATGGAACGTTTTCAGCAGCCGAGCCGGCAAACAGAAATACGGTTTTAAGTTGCGCCCGCTTTACCTGGACTTGGTGGGGGCGATCATCCCGGCGATATTGATCCTGGCTTATGTCCTCAGTGTCAATGCGTACAAGGGTATCCCTGTACCGGTGCTGCTGCTGGCATTTGTGGCCATGGTAATGGTCTATATCTCCAACAATACCCGCTTTGGCCGCTATGCCTATGCCATCGGCGGCAACCGGGAAGCAGCCCGGCTCTCTGGGATTAACATTACCAGCGTCCTGTTCCGGGTTTTCATCCTGATGGGCTTCCTATGCGGTGTAGCCGGCATTGTGCTGGCCTCCTATGTGGGATATGGCACCATTGCCGCCGGCACCGGCTATGAATTGGATGCGATTGCCGCTTGCATCCTGGGCGGCACATCCCCGCTGGGAGGCGTCGGTACAGTTCCGGGTGCCTTGATCGGTGCTCTGATCATTGCCAGCCTCACCAATGGAATGCAGATGATGGACTTTGCACCAGCCTGGCAGTATGTCGTGAAAGCCATCATCCTGGTACTGGCAGTGCTGCTCGACGTTTACTTTAAAAGGAGCCGCTAATGACTAATGCATATGCTCCCAACCCTGAGCATAAGTTCTCCTTTGGCCTGTGGACCGTTGGGAATACTGGCCGCGACCCGTTTGGCAGTGCAGTGCGCGAGCCAAAGACACCGGCGGAACTCGTCCATCTGCTGGGTGAGGTGGGGGCGTACGGCGTCAACTTTCATGATAATGACCTGATCCCGATCGATGCCACATCGGCCGAGGCAGACAAGATCAAGAAAGAATTCCGCAAGGCGCTGGAGGAGACCGGGCTTAAAGTACCGATGGCAACCACCAACCTGTTCTTTGACCCGATCTTCAAGGACGGTGCATTCACATCCAACGACGCCAGGGTGCGTGCTTACGCCCTCCAGAAGACCATAAGGGCAATCGACCTGGGGGCGGAGTTTGGCGCAAAAGTTTATGTTTTCTGGGGCGGGCGGGAAGGCACGGAAACGGATGCGAGCAAGAACCCGCTTTCGGCGATCCAGCGCAACCGGGAGGCGATGAACTTCCTGTGTGAATACGTGCTGGACAGGAAATACGACCTGAAGCTGGCCCTGGAAGCCAAACCGAACGAGCCGCGCGGCGACATGTTCAATGCCACCACGGGCCATATGCTGGCTTTCATTGAGACTCTCGATCACCCCGAAATGGTGGGAGTCAACCCGGAAGTGGCGCACGAGCATATGTCGGGACTAAATTTTCTGCACGGTGTGGCGCAGGCCTGGGATGCAGGCAAACTGTTCCACATCGATCTGAATGACCAGTACCCCGGGCGGTACGACCAGGACCTGCGCTTCGGCTCGCGCGACCTGAAAGCAGCCTTCTTCCTCGTGAAATTTCTGGAAGATGTCGGTTACCAGGGCTCGCGTCACTTCGATGCACATGCCTACCGCACCGAGGATTACGAAGGTGTGAAGGACTTTGCACGCGGCTGCATGCGCACCTACCTGATATTGAAGGAAAAGGCCGCCCAATGGAACGCCGACAAGGAAATCCAAGCCTTGCTGGCAACAGTAAACGCCGAGGACGGCAGCATGGCACCCTTCTTTGGTAAATACTCGGCGGCCAAAGCGGCTGCACTGCGGGCACAGACGTTCGACCGGGCCGGCATCGCCAGCCGGGGAATGCAATATGAGCGGCTGGACCAATTGACGATCGATTTACTGCTGGGTGCGCGCTGAGGTCTTTCCCCGACTTTTTTGAACTGGCTGAATATCAGGCAGATTCAATAACTATTCTCCTCCTTGGAATTGTGCCCGTCATCGATAAGGTGACGGGCACATGCCAAACTTTCTCAATAGTGTGTTAATCTGATTCCTTTCCCCGGTGACCTTTCTTTCGTGGAGAAGTCTTTAATGTCAAAAACCTATTTCCTCGGCATCGATGTATCTACCACCGGCAGCAAGGCACTACTGGTGGATGAAAACGGGGTGGTGGCGGCCACGGCGGCGGGGTCGCACACGCTGCAGACACCCAAGCCGCTCTGGTCGGAGCAGGACCCGCGCGAGTGGTGGCAGGCATGCACCACAGCGGTGCGGGCAGTGCTCCAAAAGGCTGGAATTAGCGGAGAAAGCGTACTGGCGGTGGGGCTGACCGGGCAGATGCACGGCCTTGTGTTACTCGACGAGCAGGGAGAGGTGCTGCGCCCGGCGATCCTGTGGAACGACCAACGCACGCAGGCGCAGTGCAATGAAATCCACCGGCGGTTCGGGCGCGAGAAGTTCATCCAGATCACCGGCAACGTGGCGTTACCGGGTTTCACCGCGCCGAAGATCCTATGGGTGCAGGAAAACGAGCCGGAAGTGTATGCAAAAGCACGGCATGTGTTGCTGCCCAAGGATGCCATCCGCCACCAACTGACCGGCGATTATGCGATGGATAAAGCGGACGGCTCCGGGACAGTGTTGTTTGACCTGAAGAAGCGGGCCTGGTCTACGGAAGTGCTGGCGGCGCTGGGCATCCCGGCTGGGTGGATGCCGCCAACATTCGAAGGGCCGGAATTCACCGGAACCATCACGAAGGCGGCGGCCAGCGCAACCGGCTTGAAGGAGGGTACACCGGTGGCAGCCGGAGGGGGCGACCAGGCGGCCCAGGCGGTGGGCGTGGGGGTGGTGGAAACGGGTGTGGTGGCTTTAACGGTTGGCACCAGCGGCGTGGTGTTTGCCACGACCCCCTCGGCGCTGGTTGAGCCGGAAGGCCGCCTGCATGCGTTCTGCCATGCCGTTCCGGGTATGTGGCATTTCATGGGAGTCATGCTTTCGGCAGCCGGCAGTCTGCAGTGGTACCGGGATACGCTGGCGCCAGGGATGAGCTTTGACGAACTGCTGCACGAGGCGGAAGCAGTGCCGGCCGGCAGCGAGGGCCTGCAGTTCCTGCCTTACCTGAGCGGCGAGCGCACGCCTTACCCCGACCCGCTGGCACGCGGCGCCTTTGTGGGGCTGACTCTGCGGCACGGGCGCGGCCACCTGACACGAGCGCTGCTCGAGGGGGTCTCGTTTGGCCTGAAAGACAGCTTTACACTGATCCAGAACGCCGGCCTGGGAAGCATCCGGCAGGTACGCGCTTCGGGCGGCGGGACGAAAGGGGCATTATGGCGGCAGATCCTGGCATCCGTGCTGGAGGCGGAACTGGTGACGGTCAACACAACCGAAGGGGCAGCATTCGGCGCGGCCCTGCTGGCGGGCGTTGGCATGAAGGTCTGGCCGGATGTACCAGCGGTATGCAAAGCGGCGGTTCGGATCACCGGCAGCACCCGGCCAGACCCGGCACAAGTGGAGGCTTACCGTAAAGCCTATCCACTCTATCGAGAGCTCTACCCAGCCCTCAAGCCCGGCTTCGATAAAATTGCTTTGTAAAGCTTTCTCAAAAACTTTTTACCACAGATAAACACGGATGAACCTGATCTTTTAATAAACCAGCGCTCATCCGTGTTGATTTTTTTAACACAATCCTGCGGAAGTTCACCGCGGGACAGGCGTACACAAAGAACTTCCCATGTGTACTTCGTGTTTTATGGTGTCTCTTTATTTTTTCTATATTAATTCGAGCTAGGCGACCTTCTCAGGCAGTTTTGCTCCACAGGAGGCACAAAAACGGGCTTCGGTTGGGTTGGAAGTTCCGCATTGGATGCAGAAATTTCCCGCCGGTTGGGGCGTTTGTGGAACGGTGGTTTGTGCAGTCGCAGCAGGGACCTCCGGAGCCGGAATGGGTTTTTGAATTTCCTCTTTAAAACCTTCGGCGGCTTCCTTGGTGCCCTTGCGGAATTCGGTGATCGTCTTTCCCAGACTGCGGCCCAACTCAGGCAATTTGTTGGCTCCGAAGATCAGGAAAGCCACCAGGATGATGATCACGATATGGATGGGTTGGATTCCAAATGGCATGGCAATCTCCTTTTCTGTAAACCCTGCTAACCCAGGATGGGCGGGGGGTCGGAAGGCGAGCCGGAAGGCTTGATGGTATTTTCAGGCATTTTTGAACCACATTGATTGCAAAAAAGAGCCACGGACGGGTTGGAAGCTCCACAGTGTATGCAGAACTTGCCTGCCGGTGCCAGCAAGATCGAGGAGGCCTGGAAAGGGACCGATCCTACGGGCACCGGGCCGGCCGTCTTCGACGAGGTTGGATTATTTGTGTTCATTAAATTACCACTTCCATTGACTTCAGCACGCAGGCTGTCCGTTACCTCCCTGGTTCCTTTACGAAATTCGTTAAGCGCCTTGCCGACACTTCGTCCAATTTCGGGTAATCTCTTAGGTCCAAAAACCAATAATGCCACCACCACAATGATCACGATATGGATGGGTTGGATTCCGAATGTCATTCCAATTTCCTTTCTCAGGCCTATACTTATACCATGTTATCGTATTTTCGAGCTTAATTTATTAATATTTGAAGGAGTCAGGTTATTTTGAATAACCATCTACGAAGGTCACCAAGGGCACCCTAAGGAAGCCACCTGCCGGACATGCCAGCGAGGGTAATATTCCACCAGGTGGAAGTCAGGCAAGCCGAATCCCACTGTAAACTCAAATCGGTCCTTACCTAAAACTTTGATAAAATATACGCATGAATAATTTTCACGGCCTCCCCGTAGGTGTTCTCGAAAATAACCAGATCCGTTTGGAATATTTAACTTCTGCCGGTCCGCGCATTGTAGGATTATCATATCACGGCTCGTCCAATCTGCTGGCGGATGTGTTCGATATGGCCTGGGATACTCCCAACGGCAAGTATTTTCCTCTCGGCGGGCACCGACTGTGGATCTCGCCTGAATCACCTGAGAAGACCTACGTGCCTGACGGAACAGGTTTGTCGGTGCGGGAAATACCCCAGGGCGTGGTATTAAACGGGGCCAGCGAAACCGTCTCCGGGGTGCGGAAAAGTGTGCGGATCGAAATGGAACCGGATACCCCCCGGCTTCGCCTGTACCAAACCATCGTTAATGAAAGTTCCAACCCGCTATTTTTTGCCCCGTGGGGCATCACCCAGTTTTGCCTGGGAGGGACAGTGCTCCTGCCCCAGCCGGTTGGAAATACCGATCCAAAGGGTTTCCTTCCGAACCGCCTGCTGGTGCTCTGGCCGTATACCACCATCCACGACGTTCGTCTGAAGCTGTGGGATGACTTCATCCTGGTGCGCGCCGAAGCCGCTTTGCCGCCAATGAAATTAGGATTCACCAACCGCGCCGGCTGGCTGGCCTACTGGAAAGACGGCATCCTGTTTCGTAAGAGTTTCGAAATGCATTCCAGCGGGGTTTATCCGGATGGAGGCTGCAACGCCGAGGTGTACTGCGGCGACCGTTTCGTGGAACTGGAAAGCCTGGGTTTGCTGGAGAGCGTTGGGTCCGGACAGGCAGTGCAACTAAACGAAATATGGGAGCTTTATCCCAGCCTGGATGTTCCGTTCGTCCCTGGCCAGATCCGGGAGCTGCTTTTGGAGAAATAGAGCTAAGTTTTTCAATATCCCTCCAAAAAGATTGTGAGCGTAAAATCTGCCGTTCCCACGAACCTTCGGGAAGTATGCCAGGCCAGTAAAAGATGGGCTGATGGCAGGTCCTGTCAGTAAAACAGCCACCTTGAAATGAAGGTGGCTGTTTTATATAGGAACAAGCTTGGGCTTGATATTATGGCAGTGTCGTTACCGATTCTTCTTTCCGGCGGAACCAATTGCGCCACTCCTTGTTCTCCCAGACTACCAGGATGGGGGAGGCGTTGAAGATGGACGAATAGGTACCGCTGAATACACCAATCAGAAGGATGACCACAAAATGATGGATGGTGTCGCCGCCGAAAAGCGCCAGCGCCAGAAGCGTGATCATGACGGTTAACTGCGTATTGATGGAACGATCCATTGTCTGGACGATCGAGTGGTTGACGACCGTTTCGAAGTCCACCCGGCGGTAAATGTTGGAATTTTCACGGATGCGGTCGAATACCACAATGTCGTCATGCACAGAAAAGCCGATCACGGTTAAAAGGGCAGTCAGGAAGAGGGAATCAACCTGCCAGCCCAGGAAGTGTCCAAGGATGGCTCCCATGCCCAAAACCACCAGGGTATCGTGGATGGTGGCGATAATGGCAGCCACGCCGAATCGAAGGGGATGATTCACCTTGCGGAAGGCGTACCAGATGTAGATCAAAATTGCGACGGAAGCCATCACGACCGCCAACGCGGCGGCGCGTGCTACCTGTGCGCCCACCGAAGCAGTAACCTGGTTGAAGTCCTGGATAACCACAGCCTGCCCGCCGCCATACTGGGCCTGCAAGGCTGTCACCACTTTTGTCTTGGTGGCATCATTCATTTCACGAGAACGGATGGAAAGACCATCCGTACCAAGCGGCTGGACTTCCGGATTGGATATATCCATGGCGGAGGTGGAAAGGGTGCTGTAGATCGTGTTCACTTGAGCGATGGTGGGGGGAGTGCCGGATTTAAATTGCACTTCCAGCAGGCTGCCGCCGGTGAAATCTATGCCCAGCGGCAAACCCCAGAAGATCAAGGCAAATACACCCGGGATGATCACCAGCAGCGAAATAGCAAAGTATAAGTAGCGATATTTAATGAGATTCATCGCGAACCCTCCGTGATACCGAACCAGCGTGGATGTTCGGTGAATCTAATACTGTCGAGCACCACGTGCAGGTAAGTACGGGTGACTATGATGGATGTGAACAGGCTGACGATGACACCCAGCGCGAGCGTTATGGAGAAGCCTTTAACCATGCTGGCACCAAAGGTATTGCCAAATATGAAGAGGATAAAGCAGGTAATCAGGGTGGAAATATTGGCATCCCGGATGGATGGCCAGGCCCGGCTCCAGCCCAAGTCAATGGCCTGACGCAGGGTGCGACCGGCTCGCAACTCCTCTTTTAGTCGTTCGAAGATCAGGATGTTGGCATCCACTGCCATGCCGATACCCAGGATGAAACCAGCGATGCCAGGCAGGGAGAGTACCACCGGTATGATTTTGAATAACATCAAGCTAATGCATGCATATGAGATCAGCGCCAGGTCGGCTATGAAACCGGGCAGACGGTAGTAAAGAAGCATGAACAAAATAACCGCCAGCAGACCAATGATGCCAGCGAACAAACTACGGTGGATCGAGTCTGCACCCAGAGTTGCACCAACGGTTTCACTTTCCACCACTTTGACCGGGATGGGTAGAGAACCATATCGCAATTGAATGGCCAGGGCGTTGGCGCTATCAGAGGTGAAGTTACCTTCGATATATCCTTGGCCCTTATCGATCTTGGCATTAATAGTGGGTGCTGAGATGATCTTCTTATCAAGAACAATTGCCAGAATCTGTCCAATGTGGCTGCCAGTGTAATCGCCAAATGAGGTGGTGGCATCCGGTTTCAATGTGAAATTAATCACATAGCCGGTTGAGCCGACGGTTGAACCGGCGGCAACTTCCACGGTGGCGAGCGAAGTACCAGCCATGACCGTGTGGTAAATGGTGGGTGCGGCGGGGGCAGGAGTAACGGAAGGAGTCGCCCCAGCAGCGGCGGTGGCGGTGGGTGTGGCAGTGACAGTGGCCGCGCTTGTGGGGGTGGGGGAAGCTACACTGGTGGGAGTGAGGGTCACGATGCCGTTAGGCCCGGCTGCCGCGGAACGATAATCGGTTTGGATGACGGTGCCTTCGGGCAGCGGCGTGTTGCCCAGATCGACGAATTCAAGTACACCGGTCTCCTGCAAGGCTGCGACAACTTGATCCGAGTTGGTCAGACCTGGGAACTGTGCAACAATGCGGTTGGGTGGGGCACTTTGCATTACCACTTCACTTACACCCAAAGCGTTGGCGCGGTTCATCAAGATCTGCTGGGTGGTCGAAAGGTCATTCGAGCTGACCGTAGCGGTGGTAGGAAGATCGGCTTCCAGCAGCACCTGCAGACCGCCACGCAGATCCAAGCCCAATTGGATCGGCACGTTCTTGTTTACCAGTGCCTGGCCATTAAATGGGTTGGATATCATGATTTGCTGGCTCAGGTCCACCCAGGCGGCAAAAGCCACCAACAGGAGGATGATCACCAGCGTTAAATAAGGACGTCGGGTCATGTTTGATTTCTCCGCTCATAAAAATGCCAGCCTTCGGCTGGCGGCGGGAGACATTATACTCTGATTGAAGGGGAAACGGAAGTAAGCGACAATCTTATCGAGTGGAGATTGATGGACCGATCGGTAAGAAATCAATAATAGACGATCTTATTATTAATTAGCTGAGAATTTCTGGAAAAAGAGCATGGGGGCTTTTATTATATAATGAGTTCTTACAATTGTTGCATCAAAATTCGATCCCCTTAAATCAACATAGCAGGATGACCCGATGAGCAAATTCAATGTGCCACGGATGACATTTAGCCGGGGTGAGGCGCTTTGCGTGGGCTGCACATGCATAATCAGCTTGATGTCGGGCGCAGGCTGGTTGTTCAACAAGCCGGTCCTGGCTTCCTTCAACCCTGCTTTCATACCCATGGCCCCGGCGACGGCGTTAATAATCCTGGGAATTTGCGGCGCCTGGCTGATTCAGAGGATTTTCCCGACCAGGCGTGGGATGAGAATGCTGGTGCAGGTTGTCTTGGTGGGAATGTTGATCATCGTTTTCATCCTGGCCTTCAGGTATTTTACCGGACTCGGGCCCGACCTTGAAAAAATCCTATACCCGCCTCCACCCATGTTCGGCCAATTTTCCTTTGCCCGCATGTCACCTTTGTCTGCCTTGGGTTTTTTCCTAGTGATCCTGGCTTTTCTTTTATTAACTGGAACCAGCCCTGGCCATGGGACGAGAAGATTTTCCGCGACCCTGTCACTGATCTTATTTGTACTAAGCAGCCTAATTTTGATTGGTTATTTATTGAAAGCGCCGCCGTTTTATGGAGGCTCGGTCATCCCGGTTGCAATTACTTCCGGATTTTCTTTCTGGTTCCTCAGCCTGGCATTAATGCTGATGACTGGACCGGAAATTTGGCCGGTCAGAATGTTTATAGGGCCTTCATTGAGGGCGCGTTTGATGCGCGTCTTCATTCCGGTTTCGATTCTATTTGCCCTGTTCCAGGGTCTGCTCAGCACAGCGGCTGATCCCTGGATCAGCAACCCGACGATAAAAGTGGCTGTTGCGGCATTCGTAGCCGGTTTGATTTTTCTTTTTATCGTATACCTGCTAGCAATTAACTTAAGTTCAGAATTTGACCGGGGTAGAAAGGCGGAGCAGGCGCTGCTCCAGTCCGAGGCAGAGTTACGCGCCCTGTTCGCCGGCATGACAGATGTGGTCATCGTCATGGATGCAGATGGTCGTTACATCGAGATAGCTCCCACCAACCCGTCGAACCTTTACCGTCCGCCGGACGAAATGCTGGGCAAGTCAACGCATGAAATCCTGCCGAAAGAACCGGCTGACATCATCCTTTCCATGATACACAGATCCATCCAAACCGGTCAAGTGATCAATGGTGAATATTCCTTGCAGATCGACGGCAAGGAAATAACTTTCTCGGCCAGCGCCTCGCGACTCTCGGGAACCACTGCCATACTGGTGGCGCATGACATCACCACCCGAAAGCGAGTGGAAAAGGCGCTGCAAGAGAACGAAGAAAAGTTCCACGACCTGTTCAATAATGCTGAAATAGGCATGTTCCGAACGCGACTGGATGGTTCAGAGATTCTGGACATGAATGAAAAGTTCCTTGAGATTTTCGGTCGGACGCGAGCGGAAATGCAAGGTTCCGCTTCAGTGCTGCATTGGGCGGATCCTCGTGAACGGGAGGAGATGGTGCGCCAGCTCGCTACCGATGATCAGGTGAAAGATTTTGAATGTGGAATGCTAAACAAGCAAGGGCAGGTGAGAACATGCCTTGTATCGTTACGGCTCTACCGAGATCAGGATATTCTAGATGGATCAATTCTGGACATCACAGAGCGCAAGCAATTTGAATTGGTCCAGAATGCAATTTACCGGATCAGCCAGGCTACCATTACCAGCGAGGGGATGGATGCCCTCTATCACTCCATCCATTCCATCCTGGGAGAACTGATCCCGGCAGAGAATTTCTTCATTGGATTGTACGATCCGGTCACCGATTTGATCAATTTCCCCTACTATATTGATCAATATGATGAAGCACCCTCCCCGATAACTCATACCCAGGGTCTAAGCGGATATGTCCTCCGTAAAGGGCGACCCATGTTGGTTACTCGTGAGATCTATGACCGGCTGGTCGAACAAGGAGAAGTGGAACCGGTGGGGACGGCTTTCGTGGATTGGATAGCTGCGCCATTGAAATTGGAAGGGCGCATAATCGGGGTCATGGCGGCGCAAAGTTATTCAAAGGGGATCCATTTCGACCAGGAGGACGTGAACCTTTTAGAGTTTGTTTCGACCCAGGTAGCCCAGGCAATCGAGCGCAAGCGCATGGAGGAGGAGATTCACAGCCTGTCATTGACAGATGAGTTAACCGGTTTATATAACCGGCGGGGTTTTACCCTGCTGGCTGACCGGGAGCTTAAATCGGCGCACCGGAAAAAGCGAAGCATGTTATTGATATTCGTTGATGTGGACGAATTGAAGGCGATTAATGACACGCATGGGCATGCCCAAGGCGACCTGGCATTGCGAGATGTGTCAACGATTCTGAAAAACAATTTGCGCGAAGCAGATATCATTGCCCGCTATGGAGGGGATGAGTTTGTAGCCATGGCGGTGGATGCCGCTCTTGAAAGTGAGGATATCCTGTCCAAACGCATCCAGCGGGCGCTTGATGCGCATAACCAGGAGGCAGACCGGCCGTATACGCTATCTCTCAGTACCGGAATGGTATGCTATGATCCTGATAGTGGCTGCACGATGAGTGAAATGATCGCCCAGGCAGATGCACTCATGTACGCCCAGAAACAAACCAGGAAGGGATAGTCGAAGCTCGCCATGGAAGTGCTTTATTTTAATTATTCACCAATGCCGCTAATGAGGCAGATTTAATGTTGATCTGCTCCAGCCTAAACAGAGGATCGGCAACCTGATCTAGTTGTACTGCAGTGAATACCAAAGGGGGATGGTTTTCTGAGTGTGGTTGGAATAAAGAAGTTAGAAGGGGGCTGAGAACAGAAAACAGTATGTGTGGATATGCTTAAGATGGGAGGATTTTATTATTGCTGGTCTGTTCCTGCATGCTCAATCTGCCTGACAAACTCCACCACCCGCTCCAAGACTTGTTCAGCTGAAAGTGTATCTGTATCCAAGTACAGGCGGGCATGTTCCCTGGCATGCCGCAGGCGAAACTGTTGCTCCTGCCATTCGGCTATTGTCCAATCTAATTTGCCGCGCTGGCACGTGATGGGGTAGGAAGCATCCAGGAAAACCAGCACATCCGGTTTTGTCAGCCGCTGCCACATATCCTTGACGTAGGAATGCTCCTGGGCGATATGGCGGGAGCGATAACCCAGGCGAGTCAGACCGCTGATCAGGGTGGATTTTCCGGCCGCGCAGGGACCGACCACCCCAATCAAGGTCTGGGGCTTACCGGGAGGTTCATCCTTTTGTTTATTGGTTGCCATCGATTAGAATTTTATGCTCAAGGTAGATCAGAAACCGCCAATCTACTCCAACCGGTACGAATGAAAAAGATAAATATGGATTGGTGTGGTTCAGTGCATATATAGCGCGTACGTTTGATGAACACAAATCACGATTTCACCATGTCGATGGGCAAGCGAACGGTCATCCGGCGCACTTCATCCCCCACTCGTTTGCGCACCTTCAAGACCACCACGCTGATGTCGTCCGCCGGGCGTTCGTCATCCAGGGCGACTGCCTCCCCCAGAAGGGCGTCTGCAATGGCCTGCGGGGAGGGGTCCTGGTCTTCCAGCATGGCTTTTAACGAAGTGCAGACGTCCATGGGCCGGCCCACCCGTGAACCGGCATGCACCAGGCCGTCGGTATAAATCACAATCACCAACCCGGCTTCGACCGGAATCTCGCTGATAATCGGCCGGGTATTGCGGCTGAACCCGATAGGTGAACTTTCTTCACTGATACAATCCACCTGCTCGCCATGCGCGATAAAAAAGGCGGCCGGGTTGTTGCGGGTCAGGACCACCGTTCCGGTGTGCAGGTCAACCGAGATGATATTGAGTGTGGCTGAAACTTTGCCTTTTTTATCGGTGTAGAGCAAATCAGAGGCAGCCCTTGCGGCTGCGCCATCCCGCACGCCTTCAGCCAAAAGGGATATGACCTTGCGCGTCACCAGCATGGAGACGGCTTTGGCACCCCGCCCGGAGGTCTGTCCGTCTGCCAGGACAACCGACAAGCCACCATTAGGCCGTTCGACTACTTCCAGCGTATCACCGCTCTCAGTCACGGCGTATTTGTTTATTTTTGCCGCCGCAATCTGTACTTCCATAATTGCATTGTACTCCAAAAGTGAGCATGCAATGACCATGGCGGACCATTGATCGACCGGGTATTCAGGTAAAATTATAATGAAGGGCGGGCAATGCACCATTTGGCAAGGTACGTGGCAGTTCGCGATCTGCCTGTTCGATATCTTCCACTGCATCCCTGTCATATCAAAAATGAAAGTATATTTACAAAACCAATCCGATTGGATTACAATTACTTCTCAACTGGGTGAAACAGCTGGAAGGCAAGATTTTACAGAGTAGCTTTATAGAACGAATTTCAATTCATAATATGGATACAGAGTAGCGGGAACCTACCTATGGAAAAAGCCAGAATATTGATCGTCGAGGATGAACCGCTTAGCGCTTTGGATATCCGGAAAAGCCTCGAAAGCGATAGTTATATTGTGGTGGGTCAATCAGATTGCGGAGAGGTTGCAATTCAAATGGTGGGGGATTTACATCCTGACCTGATCCTGATGAATATCGGCATTAAGGGGAAGATGGACGGCGTCGAGATCGCCAATCAGATCCGGGCACGTTTTGATTTACCCGTCATCTTTCTGAGCGAATCAGGCGACCAGTCTTTGATAGATCGCGCCCTCAAAGTGGAACCTTATGGATATTTTCTAAAGCCATTTGATGAACGTGAACTATTCATTGCCATCGAAATGGCAATTACCAAGCATGAAATGGAAAAGAAATTACGCGATAGCGAGGAACGCTACAACCTTGCCGTACGCGGTGCAAATGACGGCGTATGGGACTGGGACCTAAGAAGCAACGAAATCTATTACTCTCCACGCTGGAAAGCCATGCTCGGATTTAAGGAAAATGAAATCAGCAAAAGCCCGGATGAATGGCTAAAACGCGTGCACCTGGATGACCAGAAACGCCTTTGGCAAAATCTTGGTCTGCACCTCAAAGGTAAAACTCCTCACTTTGAATGTGAATATCAGATGAAAGACGCAAACGGCCGATATATATGGATCCTTACCCGCGGGTTGGCTGTGCGGGATGCGGAAGGAAAGGCCTACCGCATGGCAGGATCGCAAACGGATGTTACCGCCAGGAAAATGGCCGAAGAGCGCCTGGCTTATGGCTCTCTCCACGATGGTTTGACCGGGCTTCCCAACCGGGAGTTATTCATGGACCGGTTGAGCCAGCGTTTGCAGCTTTCGAAACACCATCCCGAATCTTTGTTTGCTGTCTTATTCATGGATATTGACCGGTTCAAGGTGGTCAATGACAGCCTTGGCCATGCCATGGGAGATCAGCTTTTGACAGGGATCGCCCGGCGCTTGCAGCTGTGTGTGCGTCTGGAAGATACGGTATCCCGTTTTGGTGGGGATGAGTTTGCCGTTCTTGTGTACGATGTAAAGGACGTCAACGATGCCATTCAAGTGGCAGAGAGATTCCAGGCAAGGATAAAAGAAACCACCGTGCTTTCATCAGTAAGCAGAACCACCTCCGTGAGTATCGGCATCGTTTTATTCAATGATAAATACACACAACCCATGGACATTCTGCGTGATGCAGATACCGCCATGTATCGGGCCAAAGCGCTGGGAGGGGGTTGCTACCAGGTGTTTGACACCACCATGCATACCAAGGCAGTTGCGCTGTTGCAATTGGAAGCGGATATGAAGCGCGCCGTGAAAAACAAAGAATGGGAGGTCTATTACCAACCCATTCTCTCGATGACAAGCGGCGAGATGTGCGGCGCCGAAGCCCTGGTGCGTTGGAACCACCCTCAACGCGGCCTGCTCCTGCCGCATGATTTTATCCATGAGGCTGAAGAAGTTGGCCTTATTCTCCCGATCGGTGAATTTGTACTGGAGACTGCCTGCCGGCAGGCCAAAACATGGCGCGAGGCCGGGTTTTCCAAATTATGGATATCCGTGAATCTTTCCGGTAGGCAGTTCCAGGATCGTCACCTGGCACAGATAGTCAGCCGGATCCTGGCAGAGACCGGATTGCCGAGCGAATGCTTGCGGTTGGAAGTGACTGAGACGGTCGCCATGCAAGATCTTAACTACAGCGTCGAGGTTCTTAATGAGTTGAATGCCCTGGGCGTGCATGTTTTACTGGATGATTTTGGGAATGGATATTCATCCCTGGGTTATTTGAAACGTTTTCCTTTACGGGCCCTCAAGATCGACCAATCCTTTGTCCAGGATATCATGGTCAATAAGAACAGCGAGGCAATTACGGTGGCGATCATCGCTATGGCCCGCTCACTCAATCTCGAAGTGGTTGCAGAAGGAGTGGAGAATACCGAACAGGATCGATTCTTAAAGATCTTTTCTGCGACCAGGTTCAGGGTTTTCTATTCAGTAGACCATTACCGGCCGATGATTTGACAAATTTCTTGAAAAACAATCTCAAAACCCCTGAATGAAATGTTCCTTAATTCGGATCAATAATACAAAAAGTCAGACTTTCAAAAAGCGGAGTGAGAATGGGGGTGTACAGGCAGCCTTGACAGTACAAATTTTAAGATGGTTTTTCTGTTTACAAAATCAGTTCGCTAGAGTTACAATAGGATAATTGTCCAGTAATACAGATGGATGGCAAATCAATTCTTGATGGAGCTCCGGGGTCAACTTTGGACGTTTCGTTAGAGTATTGAACTGTGGGATTTATATGGAAAAAGCCAGTTTATTAATCGTCGAAAATGAGTTAATCGTCGCCATGGATCTCCAGAAGAGCGTCGAAAACGATGGTTATGTAGTGGCTGGCCACACAGACAGCGGAGAAAAGGCCATCCAATTAGCGGGGCAGTTGCATCCCGATCTGGTCCTTATTGACATATCTCTTGCGGGTGAAATAGATGGGATCGAGGCTGCCACACAAATTCGGGAACGTTTCGATCTCCCCGTCATATTTCTAATAGAATTTGGCAACAATTCCGCCATAAAACGCGCCCTTAAGGCGGAACCATATGGTTATATTCTCAAACCCTATGATGAACGTGAACTTTTTATTGCCATTGAAATGGCGATCACTAAGCATGAGATGGAAAACAAATTGCGCGACAGTGAGGAACGCTACGACCTTGCCGTCCGTGGCGCGAATGACGGTGTCTGGGACTGGGATCTAAAGCGCAATGAAATAAATTACTCCCCCCGTTGGAAAGCAATGCTCGGATTCCGGGAAGATCAAATCGGAAAAAGCCCTGACGAATGGTTAAATCGGGTGCACCTGGACGACCTGCGACGCCTTTGGCAAAACCTTGGGCTGCACCTCAAAGGGGAAACCCCTTTCTTTGAGTGTGAATATAGAATTAAGGATGCCTACGGCAAATATATATGGATCCTCACCCGCGGCTTGGCGGTCCGGGATAAGGAAGGAAAGGCCTACCGCATGGCAGGCTCTCAAACGGATATCACCGCACGTAAACAGGCCGAGGAGCGCCTGGCTTATGGCTCTCTCCACGATGGTTTGACCGGGCTAGCCAACCGGGATTTCTTTATGGAACGGGTGAGCCAGCGTATGCAATTTGCTAAACAACAGCCCGAAACCCTGTTTGCTGTCTTATTCATGGATATTGACCGGTTCAAGGTGGTCAATGACAGCCTTGGCCATGCCATGGGAGATCAACTCCTGGTAGGCATGTCCCGTCGATTGCAAATGTGCCTGCGGCTTGAAGACACCATATGCCGTTTTGGTGGAGATGAGTTTGCTGTGTTGCTTAATGAAGTAAAAGATGTCAATGATGCCATTCATGTGGCAGAGAGATTCCAGGCACGCATAAAGGAGACCGCGGTTCTTTCATCAGTAAGCAGAACCACCTCGATAAGTATCGGCATTGTCTTGTATAATGAAAAATTTTCCCACCCGAATGATATTTTGCGTGATGCCGATACTGCCATGAATCGCGCCAAAGCGCTGGGAGGGGGCTGTTATCAGGTCTTTGATACCACCATGCATACCAAGGCAGTTGCGCTGCTGCAATTGGAAGCGGATATGAAGCGCGCCGTGAAGAACCAGGAATGGCAGGTCTATTACCAACCCATTATCTCGATGGATACCGGTGAAATCAGCGGCGTCGAAGCTCTTCTGCGCTGGAGCCACCCTCAACGCGGCCTGCTCCTGCCACAGGATTTCATCCATGAAGCAGAAGATATTGGCCTTATTCTCCCGATCGGTGAATTTGTACTGGAGACTGCCTGCCGGCAAGCTAAAACATGGCGCGAGGCCGGGTTTTCCAAATTATGGATATCCGTGAATCTTTCCGGTAGGCAGTTCCAGGACCGTCACCTGGCACAGAAAGTCAGCCGGATCCTGGCAGAGACCGGACTTCCCGGTCAATCCTTCCGGTTGGAAGTAACAGAGACGATAGCCATGCATGACATTGCATACAGCGTCGACGTTCTGAACGAGTTGAATGCTTTGGGCGTGCTAGTTTTACTGGATGATTTTGGGAATGGATATTCATCGCTCAGTTATTTGAAACGATTTCCATTACGCGCGCTTAAGATTGATCAATCCTTTGTCCAGGATATCATGGTCAATAAGAACAGCGAGGCGATTACGGTGGCGATTATCGCCATGGCTCGCTCACTCGGCCTGGATGTAATTGCAGAAGGTGTGGAGAACGATGAACAAAATGCATTTCTCAAGAAAATATCTTGTGATAAAGTTCAGGGGTTTCTATACAGTAAACCATTACCTGCCGATGAACTGACAGTCCTTCTCACTAAGAATTTCAAGAAAACTTAGTTGCAATAAGTAACAGAACGCGACTCCTCTCCAGCTCCACTAACTCGTGTCTGACTACGAACCCACCGGCTGCAATATGCTGCTTCATTCCGGGCAGAATAAGCTCGAGCCTGCTGGCCTGACCGGTCGCCCGGAACAATCCGGCTGCAAGCCGCTCGAGCAATCCCTTCCCCGTGATCCAGGCAGAAGGCAGAATAACCAGTTCTCCGGCTGGCCTCAGCACACGCCAGATTTCTGCCAGAGTCGGTGTTTCGAAGATGTATTCCGATGGGAACGTTGCCGCGACGGTATTGAAACTATTTCCCTGAAAGGGTAGGCATTGCGCATGACCTTGGATTAAGCGAAGAGGAGATTTTTTACCGCGCAAGCGGCGGCCGGCCTGGCGGCACATCTGACGACTCTCATCCAATCCGAATGCAGTCAGTCCGTCCGCATTAAGAGTAGTTTGGAGGTGCCCGGGGCCGAACCCGATCTCGAGCACACGCCCCTTCAAGAACGGTCGCGCCTGCAACAGCCAGCCTTGCCAGTGTCCCAATGAGACTGCCGCTGCCACTAAATCATACGTCCAGGCGAATTGGTGGTAAAGCAGGTGAAAAAACAAGGAGAGAAGATTTCGCATCAATCGAATCTTTCGAGATGTTTTTTACTCTCCGGGAGCAAACCTGTCATGTGGTGGCGGATTCCAGGTGTCATGGTTGGTATATTCGTTTCCGTTGATAATGCTCAACTCCTACTCTGACTAAAAAGTCGCATTCCGTACTAATGTGAAATAAAAATTAACGAAACTCAAACCCCCGCTTCGAGGCGGGGGTTAATATTTTTGACATATCGAAACCGATATATACTCTTTCGTTACAAACAAGAGGTTGACCAGCTCCAGTCAAACTCTTGAGTGGAAGTCAAAACAAGATTACTTGCTGGGTAAATCGACCGGGGGTTTCTTGGAAACCGCCTTCTTGGCTGAATCAACCAACTCTTTACCGCGCGCCCTGGCTTCGTTGGCAGTCTTGCCGGCAGAATCGACCAGCTCTTTGCCGCGCACTCTGGCATCCTCGGCAACTTTGCCGGCCCGGGTGGTGAATATGTCGGCCTGTTCAGTCGCCATATCGCGCAACTCGATGCTCTTATCCTTGATCAGGGTGCGGGTTTCTTCGCCGGATTGGGGTGCCAGCAAAAGGGCTGCCACTGCGCCAGCTACGCCGCCTACCACAAAACCGATCAGGAACATACCAAAATCGTCATTATCAGCCATTTTATATCTCCTTTTATGCGGATGGATTACTTGCGATTGATGCCGAACAGGTCGAACAATCTTTTCAGTCCGGCAAGGTACGAATTCAACTTTATCACCGGTTCCACCAAATTCTCGCTTAGGAACTCGCTTGTACCGCGCAAGGTGTTAACGGTTTCATTAGTGGATTTCAAGATGGGTTTGACTTCATTTTGCAACAAATTAATCAGGCTGGCCAATTGGAGGATCAACACAACAAGAGCCGCGCCAATCAACAGGCTCTCGAGCGCCAAGAATATGATAAAGATATCGCGCACATTCGCGGCGGCAGCCGGGTGGCTGCTGAGTTCTATGACTGCCCACACCAACAAGGCAACGAGCAAAATGGCTCCGGCAATGCAGCCAGCTATGATCCAGCGCTGCCTGGTCTGCGCGGTTTGGTGGGTAGTGTTTTCTTCCGGAGTGGGTGAATCGTTTTCGGTCATAATGGGTCATTATAGCATACATTGATTTGTCCACCTTTTCTTAACTGTGATATTTTGGTAGCTCCATTGTCGCTGTGCAATTGATTCACATGAGAAGCAGACTTCTGTGCCACCTTTGCAGAAAAATGTCCGCCATCAAGAAGACGGCGGACACATTAATCATCCAACTTCCTTAACTAAATGACCATCCGAGTGACTAGGTATACATCCCCCAATCCAATGCGCCGGGGTCTTCCATCAGCGAAAAGTCCCACATTTCCATACCCAATTCCAGGCTGACCGGCATGTTCAAGGCTTCGGTGGATTTCTGCTTGATCGTTTCCAGCATGGCAGGGCCATACGGACAAAACGGCGTGGTCAGCAGGACGTACAATCTGGCTTCCTTGTCCACGATGCTAACCTTGCGGATCAGGCCGAGTTGGATCACATTTAACGCAATCTCCGGGTCGACTATTTCGGCCAGCTTGGCACGTAAAGGTTCAACCAAGTCGGGATGGGTGTCATTGATCTCCCAGTGGATGGGTGTGACGGGGGCAACGCTCATTTTGCCATGGCCTCCGCCTGGACAACATAGGTGCAATGCGCGTCCCCTTGCAATAGACACTGAACTTTCTCAGCCGGGACAGCCAGCATCTTGGAGATGAGCGTCTGATCCACCGTGCAGACTTCCGGGTGGCTCAGGCCAATTTGCAGGTAGGGGCAGGTGATCTCGTGGATCTGGTACTGCGAGCCGGTTTTCTCCCACTGGATATCGAAACCTTCCTCGGTCAACAGGGTCTTGGCCAGATCGAGCCGTTCTTCCATATTAAGACCTTTCATCTGGTCTGCATATTCTTTCGCCAAACCATCCGCCATCTGGGAAAAAAGTTTACTCACAACCGGCTCGGGCATACTTTCCTTCATCTGTGCGAGCAGACGCGTGGTAAGACGCAAGTAGCGGGTGGGGAAGCGTTCCGTGCCAGCCTCGGTGAGGAAGTAGACCAGACGCGGCCGCCCAACCCCATGCCGTTCTTCTTCGGTAGCCACCAATCCTTCGACCTGTAAATTGGTCAGGTGATGCCGAACAGAAATCGGATTTATACCAACCGCCTCAGCCAATTCATTGATGGTAGTGCGCGGCTGGCGTAACAGGGTTTGCATGATGCGTTCGCGGGTGCTTTTCATTAATCGGAGTATAACAGTCTCATTGCTGTTTGTCAATAATATAGATAATTATCATAAATATTCAAAAGGAAAAGAAATAGATAGGTTAATATACTAGAAAAATGTGATAAATATTGACTTTTTTCCTTTTTCTTGCTATAATCACCAATCGGCAGTAAAACGCCTAAAAAGGAGTATTTATGTCCGAGTTGGTTATCAAAGATCTACATGTCAGCATCGAAGGCAAGGAAATCCTGAAAGGCCTGTCACTGACCGTGAAACAAGGCGAAACCCACGCCATCATGGGTCCGAACGGTACCGGTAAATCCACCCTGGCATATACACTGATGGGTCACCCCTCATATCAAGTGACAAGTGGGGAGGTCTGGTTTAAGGAAAAAAATTTACTTGAATTGCAGGCAGATGAGCGCTCCCGACTGGGCCTGTTCCTGGCATTCCAATACCCGGTGTCCATCCCGGGGGTGACAGTCGCAAATTTCCTGCGAACGGCGGTCAACGCCCGCCGCCGTGCAGATAACCCACAGGATAAGGGCATACCCATCCTCGAGTTCCGCAATATGCTCAAAGAAAAGATGGAAATGTTAAAGATGGATTCGGCTTTTGCAGGGCGCTACCTGAACGATGGTTTCTCCGGCGGTGAGAAGAAACGCGCCGAGATTCTGCAAATGGCCACCCTCAAACCCGAGATTGCCATCCTGGATGAAACCGATTCGGGGCTGGATATCGATGCCATGCGCATCGTAGCAGAGGGTGTCAATGCCCTGTCTGGCCCGCATCTGGGCACGCTGGTCATCACCCATTACCAGCGCCTTTTGAATTACATTAAACCGCAGTATGTCCATATCATGCTGGATGGTCGCGTGGTCGAATCCGGCGGACCTGACCTGGCCTTGCATCTTGAAGAACAGGGCTATGATTGGGTGCGTGAGAAGTATGAGGAAGAAAAAATGTAAGGAAGTAAAACGTAATTTGTAATACGTAAAACGTAAGGAAGAAATAAAAACTTAAAATAAAAAGGTCGAACGTAACCTTCCCATTTATCGGTTATAGGTGACACCATGAGCGAAGATACGAAGATTTTGGAAGATATTGGACAATACAAGTACGGTTTTCACGACAAAGAAGACTACTTTTTCAAGTCCGAAAAGGGTTTGAGCCGAGAAGTGGTCGAAAATATTTCCCGCATGAAGGGAGAACCCCAGTGGATGCTGGATTTCCGCCTGAAGGCCCTGGACCATTTCCTCAGACGTCCGATGCCGACCTGGGGTCCGGATATTTCCGGGCTGCATCTGGATGATATCTTCTACTATGTAAAACCGACCGAAGGATCGAAAGGATCCTGGGAAGATGTCCCGGATACCATCAAAAACACCTTCGATAAACTGGGTATACCCGAAGCCGAAAGGAAGTTTCTGGCGGGGGTGGGCGCTCAGTATGAATCCGAGATGGTCTATCACTCCATCCTCGAACACCTCGAGAAGCAGGGCGTCATCTTCCTTTCCATCGAGGATGGCCTGCGCCAGCACCCGGACCTGTTCCGCGAATATTTTGCCACGGTCATCCCGATCGAAGACAACAAGTTTGCGGCACTCAACTCAGCGGTCTGGTCGGGTGGATCGTTTGTCTACGTGCCGAAGGGCGTCAAAGTGGACCTGCCACTGCAAGCCTATTTCCGCCTGAACACCGCCAATGTTGGCCAATTTGAGCGATCCTTGATCATTGTGGATGAGGATGCCTCGGTTCACTATGTCGAAGGCTGCACGGCACCCCAATACACCACCAACTCATTCCATTCCGGGGTGATCGAGATTGTTGTCAAGCGCGGGGCGCGCTCGCGCTATTCGACCATCCAGAACTGGTCCACCAATGTATATAACCTGGTGACCCAGCGCGCCAAGGTGTACGGTAATGCCACGCATGAGTGGGTGGATGCCAACCTGGGTTCCAAGCTGACCATGAAATATCCTTCCTGCTACCTGATGGAACCCGGCGCGCACGGCGAGATGCTCTCGATGGCCTTTGCAGGACCGGGTCAGATCCAGGATGCCGGCTCGAAGATGGTGCATTTTGCCCCCAACACCAGCAGCAAGGTCACCTCCAAGTCCATCAGCAAAGGCGGCGGGCAGGCATCCTTCCGTGGTCTCGTGAAAGTCTATAAAGGCGCCAAAGACGCCAAATCCCACGTGGTCTGCGATGCGCTACTGCTCGACCCTCAGTCCCGCACCGATACCTATCCAACCATCGAAATTGACGAGAGTGATGTAACTATCGGCCATGAGGCCTCGGTCTCGAAGGTGGGTGAAGAGCAGCTCTTCTACCTGATGAGCCGCGGTCTGAGTGAGGAACAGGCCACTACCATGGTGGTCTCCGGATTCATCGAGCCTTTGGTCAAGGAACTGCCGATGGAGTACGCAGTAGAAATGAACCGTTTGATCCAACTTCAAATGGAGAGTTCGATAGGATAGTGTCATTGCGAGCTGCAGAACTTTGAGGGTGAAGCTATCCCCATTTTTCCACTGGAAGGCTTCAGTGCAAAGAATGCTTCTCCCACGGAATGAAGAAAGTTGATATGGAAGAAAAACCCAAGATCGTCATCACCCGGACGCGCCGTCCGGAGCCCGTCAACCGAAAGTTCACGTTCACCCGGGATATGGTACCCGCGGAGGGAGCATTAAATGATTACCACCAGCATGCCTGGGAGGCTTTTACCCGGCTGGCAATGCCTAGCGTGACCGAGGAAGCCTGGCGGCGAACTGACCTGCATTTACTGCCTGCTGATACTTTCCGCCTGCCTGAAGGCGGAACTTTCAACCAGCTCGCGCCCGTACCGGACGAACTGCTCAGGCCTTTGACCGCCGACCGGCATGGGGGGCAGGTCATTTTACTTCCGGGAGGATCACGTTCCACGCTCGACCCGGAACTGGCTGGAAAACATTTGGTCTTTACCGATCTGCGTACCGCCCTGGAGGAAAACCCCCAGCTCGTAGCGAGCATGACAGGTGAACTGGTGCGGCCAGAGGAAGGCAAGTTCGCCGCCCTGGCCGGAGCGCTGTCACAAAACGGCGTGGTTTTGTATGTTCCCAAAGGCGTGACGGTCGAACAACCGCTCAACAGCCTGCTATGGGGGCCGGGGGGCGGCCTGGCGCATATTTCGCATATCCTAGTCTGGGTGGATGAAGGCGCCTCGGTGACCTATGTCCACGAGGCAGCTTCACCGGATGAAAGTGCTGCCTCCATGCATGCAGGTATTGTTGAGATCAAAGTGGGTGACGGAGCGAGTTTGAAGTTCGTCGAACTGCAATCCTGGGGACGGCACATCTGGAATTTCAGCCACGAGCGCCTCAGCGCAGGACGTGCAGCCAATGTAGATTGGATCTTTGGCGCGGTTGGTTCGCATTTGACCAAGAATTTTTCGGAACTGGACCTGGCAGGGGAAGGCGCGACCGGCCGCATGTCCGGCTTTTATTTTGCGGATGGCGACCAGCACCTGGATCACGATACCCAGCAGAACCATCTGGCAGAGCACACAACCAGCGACTTGCTCTTCAAAGGCGCCCTCAAGGGCCACAGCCGTTCAGTCTGGCAGGGCATGATTTATGTAGCCCCTGGGGCTCAAAAGACGGACGGTTACCAGGCCAACCGCAACCTTATTCTCAGCCCGGATGCACGCGCCAATTCCATCCCGGGCCTGGAAATTCTGGCTGATGATGTCCGCTGCACCCACGGCGCGACGGTCGGCAAACTCGAACAGGAACCTCTGTTCTATCTAAAGTCGCGCGGCATTCCCGAGAAGGAAGCTGAGCGGCTGATCGTGGAAGGATTCTTTGACCCCATTATGCAACGAATTCCATTCGAAGGTGTACGTGCCCGTTTCCAACAGGCCATCCATGAAAAGACGGCCGCGCAATGACAACCAAACCGCTTGTCAATAAAGAAAAGCCTCGCTACAATAAACCAAGAAGACCAACTCGGGGAGGCCCCATGACACAATTCGCATTCATGCGTTCACCCGGAACCGAACATGATTATGAAGTCGGCGATACCGTGGAAGTATATTGCGACCATGAAAAGAGCAGCGACCGGGTACGCGGCTGGTTGAAAGGTATAGTTGTCCAGGTGGACAGCAAGATGGTGGCAGTCCAATTCCGCACCAACGTCTATCTGACGGATGGGTGGATGGTACCGGACCGCATTCTCTGGTACCCGGTCACATCTGAGCATATCCGCCCCCTGGGTACCCAGAAGAAATTAGGAAACAAGGAAATCCTGGAATATTAGGGAACCGGCAATCAGCCAATCAGGTAAAAAAACGTTTAATGGAACTTAATTACCTGATAACCTGATTTCTATTTGCCTAACCTCTTATTACCTGACTATTATGCCACTTGACGTTCTCTCCATTCGAAAAGACTTTCCCATTCTGACCCGGGAAGTGCGGCCCGGCGTTCCGCTGGTCTATCTTGATTCCACCGCCACAACGCAGAAGCCGCGCCCGGTCCTGGAAGCCATGGAAGCATATTATCGCACCAACAACGCCAACATTCATCGAGGCGTGCATACCCTGGCGGAAGAAGCCACGGCAATGTATGAACAGGCCCGCCAGGATGTGGCGAATTTCATCCACGCCTCCTCTGCCGAGGAAATCATCTTTACCCGCAATGCAACCGAGTCGATCAACCTGGTGGCTTATTCCTGGGCACGGGCAAACCTTAAAACCGGCGACGTGGTCATATTGACCGAGATGGAACACCATTCCAACCTGGTACCCTGGATCATGCTGGCTGCAGAACGCGGTGTGGTTCTGGAGTTCATCCCGGTGACCATGAACGGCCTGCTGGATCTGGAATCCTACCGGCGCCTGCTAGCACGAAACCCGAAGTTGGTTGCCTTCACCGGCATGTCCAACGTGCTCGGGACGATTAATCCGGTTGCGGAAGTGGTCAGCCTGGCACACGCTGCCGGGGCGCTTACCCTGGTGGATGGCGCACAATCCGTCCCACACCTGCCAGTGGACGTGAAAGCCCTGGGAATGGATTTCCTGGCATTTTCAGCCCACAAGCTGCTCGGTCCCACCGGCATTGGCGCGCTGTATGGCCGGGCGGAATTGCTGCAGGCGATGCCTCCTTTCTTGGGCGGCGGCGATATGATCAAAACAGTACACCTGCGTTCATTCACTCCCAACGACATACCGCACAAGTTCGAAGCCGGCACACAAGCCATCGCCGAAGCGATCGGTTTTGGTGCGGCCGTGCATTACCTGACCATGCTTGGGATGGAGGAAGTGGCAGCACATGAGCAGGAAATGGTAAGTTATGCGCTGGAGCGCCTCGAAGAAATCCCGGGTGTAAAGGTCTTCGGCCCGCCCGCCGAGATGAAGGGCGGGGTGGCAGCATTTACCCTGGAAGGTGTCCACCCCCATGACATTGCCCAGATCCTCGACCAGGACGGAATTGCCGTGCGGGCAGGTCATCACTGCGCCCAACCCTTGCACGAGAAATATGGCATCACTGCCACAGCCCGCGCCAGCTTCTATGTTTACAGCCTCAAAGAAGAAGTGGATGCACTGGTAAAAGGGATCTATAAAGTGAAAGAGATCTTTGGTTGACCAGGTGACTCATTATTTGCAAAAAGTTATTCGGCACTCGTAACCTTCTGCTCATTAAGACTATCAGACCAAAGACTACAAGACGCATTTATGGATGATCTTTATCGCGAACTCATAATCGATCACTACAAAAACCCGCAATATCGCGGCCATCTCGATCCGAATGATATTCATTTCGAAGATGACAATCCGCTATGCGGCGATCATATTGAAGTGACTCTGCGGGTGGACGCGCAGGGCAAGGTGACAGATGGCCGCTTCGATGGTAAAGGTTGTGCCATCTCGCAAGCCTCGGCCGACTTGTTAATCGAGTCCATAGTTGGCAAGCCTGTGGAAGAGCTGAAGAAACTGTCCAAGCAGGATGTTCTCGACTTGCTCGGCATAGAATTGGGGCCGGTCCGATTGAAATGCGCGCTGCTCTCCCTGAAAGTACTTAAAGCAGGCGTTTATGGCCTGGGTGAGTCCAGTGATGAATTAGTGGAATGAGAACACAGACTAATTACCTAGAGTCAAATAGACTTTCAACCTGCCATATCTTTCAACTATCAGACCAATCGACTTCCCGACTATCAGACTAGCACCATGTTCAACTACACAACTCTCGACCCGCTGCAAATCGAATTTCTCGAAATTGCCCCTGTCTCAGAGTTGCCGGAAGGGGAACGGATGTTTATCGAGGCAGCTGGCCGTTCGATCGTCATATTCAATTTGGCCGGAAAATTGTTTGCAATTGGGGACGTCTGTTCGCACGACAATGGCCCGGTTGGGGATGGGGAGATCGAGGAAAACGAGATCATCTGCCCGCGGCATGGGGCCAGGTTCGATATCCGCACCGGAAAGGCTACTTCCCTGCCGGCAGTAGTGGATATTCCCTCGTATCCGGTGCGGGTGAAAGGTGAAATGATCGAGATCGGTCTGCCACTGCGGTGATCATTTCTGAGCCCCCAACACTTCACCCTCTGGCAGACGGCCATTTTCAACCAGCAGATAATCCGTAATTGCCCAGTATTGGTCTACCGTGAAGATGCCGGGACTCTGGGGCGGATGGGTATGGCGCAGGAAAGCAAAGAGCTGATCCGGTGTTGTGAATTTGGTTAAGGCGTCTGTCGGGGAAATGATGGCCGGAACAATAGTCGGAATGGGAAATCCCTGGTCCCCCACGCGGCCACCATGGCAGCCGCGACCCCAGCAGTTCTGGTCTTCGACATACAGGCTGCGGAATTCGTCGGTCAACCCCTGACCTTTATCCCCATGACAGGCCATGCAATTCAGCCAGTACAGGTACCGACCCTCTTCAAACTGGGTCGGGTTGGCGGGCAGTGCTGGTTTTGCCAACCGGTCTATGGTGGCTGTGACAGTGGGAATAGTGGTAATTCTGGCGCTTGGTGAGATGACCGCAGGGGTAGCAGGGGAGCTTCGGCTTACGGTAATCTGCTGACAACCCATTAGAATAATAACCAGCGCGAAAAGGATCAAGGCGGAATAAATCAATCCGTTCCAGAGTCTTAGGACTTGAGGACATTGCGAACCACTTCCTTCTTTTATCTTCCAGCCTGCTTCTGTAGCCCATCCTGGTAGGATGCTGCATAAACGTTAAATCCGGTCGTGCCGGAATAAAATTGTATCATGGCGAATATCAATGATAACAGAAGAAAAAGGATGATGGTTTCGTAATGGAAGATTACCAGCAATAATTAATAAAATTGAAAATAATCATAGCCATTATAACCGCCAGAAAAAACCGCTCAAGCTGACTTACAATATCCGTCCTTTTCCCGAAAGTGGAAGGCTGCCAGGAATATCCCCTTGGTTCCCATATTTCCCAAATCTGGGAGCAGGACTGGTATTTCAATTCCACCGGCGATCAAATGAGATAAATTGAGATTCAAAGCGAAAAAAGAAAATTGCCTATGAAAATTGCCTATTGACAATGACCGTAGAATATTGTATCCTATAATCATGACAACGTTGTCGCTAACGATGTCATTACTCAATCAATCCTGATAAATTCCGAGCTTCACGATTGAACAGAATGGACATGCACAGCGCCACATCTGGACCAGGGCTCGTTCATAAGACAAATAATCACTCGCCGGCCACTTTACGGGATGTGGCCGAATTTGCGGGCGTGTCCATTAAAACTGTTTCCCGGGTAGTAAATCATCAAAATGAAATCAGTGAGGCGACGCGCCAGCGCGTGCAGGCCGCAATCGACCAGCTTGGTTACCGGCCAAACGTGCTGGCACGCAGTTTAATTCACCAGCGTTCGAAAACTCTGGGGGTGATTGCCTGGGGAATTGATTATTATGGACCTTCGCGTACGGTTGTAGGGATTGAGCAAGAGGCGAACGAATTGGGGTATTCCTTATTTCTATGCCTGGTAAACCACCCAACGGATGATCACGAACAAATTCTGGACACATTGATTTCCCGACGTGTCGATGGGATCATCTGGGCCATCCCTGAAGTGGGGGATAACCGAAGCTGGATTCAGACCAACCATCTTGATCTACTTCCTCCGGTCATTTTTTTGAGCATGGCAGCCCGCCCGGGAATCTCGGTGGTATCGGTCGACAATCGGAATGGTGCCAAACAGGCGGTACAGCACCTTTATGAGCAAGGCAAACGCAAGATTGGTATTATCACCGGACCGATGTCCTGGTGGGAAGCGCGCGAACGCTTTGCTGGCTGGCAGAAAGCATTGGAAGAGGCTGGTCTGGAAGCCTCGTCTGCCTTGGTGGTTAATAGTGATGATTGGTCCGCGGTGAACGGTGAGCGTGGAATGCGCACGTTACTCTCACAGTCTCCGGAGGTTGACGCTGTTTTTGCGAGCAACGATCAGATCGCTCTGGGCGCCATGGGGATCGCGCATCAACTGGGGCGACGTGTGCCGCAAGATCTGGCCATCGTGGGCTTCGATAATACCCCGGAGGCGGCCTTCTTCTGGCCCCCGTTGACGACCATTTACCAGCAGTTGGTGGATGTCGGCCGTATTGCAGTAAAAAACCTGCATGAAATGATCCTATCCCGCCAATCGCAAAGAGAGCCTCTGCCGCCATCCATATCCATGTTGAAACCGGAGTTGATCGTGCGAGCCAGTTCCTCAATGTAGAACTCCGGAACACTATTTATGATAATATCTGACTTGATAAAAATAGGAGGTGCCCCGAAAAAAGCATAAAACGTTTATTAAATTTCCAAATGAAACGTAAACCTATATTCGATTTCCACAAACCTTTCAGATAAGCTATAAGGAGGCTTAAATGATCAAGAATGTTTCACGGATCGTTACCGTGATCGCCCTACTGACTCTCGTTCTGGCTGCCTGCGCCCCAGCGGCTACGGCCACCACGGCTCCGGCTCCGGTCACTTCCGCCCCTGCGACGACTGCCCCCGTAACCGCTGCCCCAGCTACTGTTGCGGCCACAACTGCCCCAGTCGCCACCACAGGCGCAGCCCCGGCTGCTGCTGGTGGTTGGTGCTCCGGCGTTAAAATCGTGTTCTTCCCCGGCGGCCCGCAGGGCGGTGTCTTCGCCGTAAACGTCTATAATGGCGCTGTACAGGCCGCATCCGACCTGGGTGCCAGCGTCAGCTATGAGTGGTCGAACTGGGACCCCCAGACAATGACCCAGCAATTCCAGGAAGCCGCTGCCACCAAACCGGATGGCATAGCTGTCATGGGTCACCCCGGCGATCAATCCTTTGATTCGCTCATCGACGCTGCTGAAGCCCAGGGCATCATCGTCACCAGCCAGAATACACCTCTGCCGCTGGCCCAGGCAAAATATGCCGCCGCTGGTTTCGGTTATGTAGGCGCTGACCTGTACAATGCCGGATTCTCATTGGGCACGGAAGCCATCAAGGAATCCGGTGTCAAATCGGGCGACCGGGCCATGGTCTGGGGTTTGAAATCCCAACCGACCCGCGGTGAGCGCACGCAAGGCGCAATCGATGCCCTCACAAAAGCTGGCCTTACGGTTGACTACATCGAAATCGATTCCGCCACCAATGCCGATCCAACCCAGGGAACCGCCACCTTCACCGGCTATGTTTCCGCTCATCCGGATGTGAAGCTGATCATCACCGATCATGGCGGCCTGACCGCCACCGTAGGCACCTATATGAAGGCTGCTGGAAAGGCACCTGGTAGCATCTTCTTGGCCGGCTTCGATATGTCTCCGGCGACCGTGGATGCTATCCAGAGCGGCTATGAGAACCTGGTGATCGACCAGCAGGAATGGCTGCAGGGCTATCTCCCGATCCTGCAAATCTGCCTGACCAAAGTATATAACTTCTCAGGTTTGAACATCGACACCGGTGCCGGCTTTGTCAATAAGAACAACGTCGCCATCATTGCCCCGCTGGCAGCGAAGAATATTCGCTAAACGTTTCCTGCTGGTAAATAATGTTGCAGGTCCTTTACTAGTGTAAGTAGATGGGGTGCAGGATACATTGTCCTGCACCCCAACTAAACTAAACAGAGGTAACTCATATGGATGACGTCCTCCAATTAAAGAATGTATCCAAGACCTTTGGGGAAGTTTCGGCTCTTCACGATGTAAACTTCCATGTGGAGAAGAATGAGATTGTCGGCTTGCTTGGTGATAATGGCGCCGGGAAATCGACCCTGGTGAAGATCATTACCGGCTATCACCGGCCGGATGCAGGCGGCGAGATGTATTGGAAAGGCAAGAAAATCGAACACCTTTCCGTCCCGATGGCGCGCGATCTGGGGATAGAAGTGGTATACCAGGAGCGCGCCCTGGCAGACCAGCAAACATTGTGGCGGAACATCTTCCTAGGGCGGGAACTCTCGAATGGTTGGGGGCTGCTTGACATAAAGGGAATGCGAACGGAGACTAAAAAATTAATGTCGACAGTGATGGGATTCACCTCATCGGCGGTATCCCCGGAATCGACTGTCGGTACATTCTCGGGCGGAGAACGCCAGGGTGTGGCGATCACGCGCGCACTGTATTTTGAAGCGGAGCTCATTATCCTGGACGAGCCCACGATGGGCTTATCACTCTCCGAGACCAAAAAATGCCTAGATTTTGTTGCCGGGATCAAGGCTGCCGGTAAATCCTGCATCTTTATCGACCATAACATCTTTCATGTCTATCCGGTGGTGGATCGCATCGTGGTACTCGACCGCGGGACGATCGCCGGGCAATACATGAAGAATGAATTGACACTGGATGAATTGCTGGATCGCCTCTATCGGGTTGCCCAGACTGGCAGCCTGGACCAGAACCAAAAAGCAGCCCAAGGATGAGGTAAATTTTATGGAGACGAATAATACTAATTCCGTTGGCGAAACCAAGCTGTTTTCCCCGGTTGCAAAGGGGAATGCGTTCACCAGATTCCTACGCAGATGGGCGTTGCAGATAGCCCTCACGATTGTTGCCCTCCTTATCTGGGGATTCTTTATGTGGAGAGCGCCCGGCACGTTCAAATCGTATAACATCTACAATTCGCTGATGCTGACGACGCCCTTCTTTGCCCTGATGGCAATTCCCCTGACGCTGGTGATTGTCATCAAGGAAATGGACCTATCCTTTCCATCTGTAATGGCTTGGGGTGTGGCTGCTTACGAGCTGGTTTATACTCCCACCCACAATGTCTGGTTGGGATTTATTGCCTGCCTGTTGGCAGGTCTGGTGGCCGGACTTCTAAATGGCATGATCGTCGTCAAGCTTGGCATTCCCTCGCTCATCGCAACCATTGGGACCCAGTACCTCTGGCGCGGGGTGGTGATGATATCGACCAACGGCCAGGGTAGTGGTATGGTGGAGGTTAAGAAAACCTTGCTTTACCCGTTATTGACCGGCAATCTCTTTAAGGTCATCCCAATGGAATTTGTCTGGGTAATTATTCTTGGTGCGATTGCCTGGTTCTTCCTGAACCGGCATAAATTTGGCGCGCATGTCTACCTTACCGGGGATAATGCCGATAGTGCCCGCTTGATGGGCGTCAACGTAGACCGCACGAAAATAATCGCCTTTTGCCTGGTCGGATTGGTGGCTACATTCGCCGGTTTCATGGTGAGCGAATCACTCTTATTCTTCTGGCCAACCATGGGTGATGGGTATTTGCTCAATACGCTGGCCTCGGTCTTCCTGGGCGGTACATCGGTATTTGGTGGTACCGGTACGATCTATGGCACCATAGTTGGCGCGTTTGTGATCGCGATCATCCAGCCGGGCATTGTTGCCTCCGGCTGGCTGGCATATTGGACTCAGCTAATTTACGGCTTCATTATTGTTGTATCGGTTGCCTTGCAAGCTGTTCTACGCAAACGCTTCCGTTAATAATGAGAATTGGGTAGGATGAATACTCACGCCTGGTTTGTGCAAGCCCTCAATCGTTTGGAACCAGAATGGGTATCCCAATGCCTAGGAACTACCATTGTGCCTGTGATGGTTAGAAATTGCATCACAAACCCAAACAGCATCTTGATATGCCTTCGGGAGAATCAAGATGCTGGATTATTTTTACTACCCTTATTTGTCGGCGAGATCGATCTTCCAGGTGCCGGATGCCTGTATGTTGGTACTAGTCCCAGGCCAATATAGGGTCGTCCAATAATCACCGCCGCGCAAAACGGACGGATTCACTCCCATCGTGACGATAATGTGGTCTGGTGTATAGTGCGCAAAATAGGTATCGCGGTTGACCAGCGACCGGCCTAGGGTGGGATCCAATGCCACCCAACCGGCCGTTGGCGTATAGACATCTGGCCAGGCATGATTGATTTGAGCCAGGGCAACCGTGTCTTTGTCCAGATACAGCAATCCTTCGAAATACCGAGCCGGAATGCCGCGTGACCGGCTGAGTGCAACCAATAAATCGGTGTATTCCGTGCAATCGGCCCCCATCGGTCCCAAGGCAGCCTGGGCTCCCCAATTCGCTCCATTGTAGGTATAGACCAGGGTATTGCCTATGTAATCATAAAAAGCCCGGACCTGCTGACAAACGGTCCCTTTCCCTTGAGAAAGCTTGCCTGAAAGGGCCAGAATTTGGGGATTGGCAGATTCAATGTGCAGTTCAGGCTGAATAAAACTGTCCAGAAGTGTTCCCTGGCAGCCTGAAAGATTGTATGCAAGTTCGTTAACAGTGACCCGGTAATCGATCTGCACGGTTTGGGTTGTGCCGGCGGGTTGACCGGAAAAATCAAACTCAGCATAGTGGTTGCCGTATTCATCAACAATTGGTGTATATGCTGCCGGTGATACCTTCATTGATCGTACTTCCTGGTATGGAGGAAAGGTTTGAATTAATGCCACCCAAAGGTTCTGCTTCTCCGGTTGACCCGGGCCTTTATTTACCAGAGTTAAATTTTTGGTGGACCAGGTATTCACGCTGGCTCACTACAATCACATTCGGCAGCGTGATTCACACTGGCAGGCGCCGGTAATATCACCCGCTCCTGGCATCCTTGCATGCAGAACATTAATAAGATTGCGTAAATTGCTTTTTTATAAAATGCGTTTATATTTCCTCGATTCGACCCCATTGTATACCTTAACGAATGAGTTTACTGACTTGCTGGACGCTGTCCTTCAGTAGTATTATCATCGTTGTACCAGCCGCCAGGCAGGTCTTCCTGTGAAAAATTCAGCAAGATGGATGACAAGAATATGAAATCCCGCGAAAGAGTCATGCAAGCCCTTAACCATCAAGAACCCGATCGTGTTCCAATCGATCTGGGTGGGACAATCGTTTCTTCGATCGTCAAGAAGACCTATGTCGAACTTAAACAACATGTTGGGTTGCCGCTGGAGCAGATCAAGATGCTGGACTATGTGCAGCAGCTTCCTTATGTCGATGATAGGTTAATGGAGCGCTTCGGGGTGGATTTCCGTATGGTGCAGTTGCCAGCTGCCACAACAGCGGAGGTGGATATATTTGAAGAAGGAGATTATCTGGCTTTCATCGATCGCTGGGGCGCGAAATTGCATATGCCAAAGGAGGGCGGATTTTATTTTGATTGGGTCGATTTCCCGATCAAGGAAGCGACGATGTCTGCCCTGGATGCCTATCACTGGCCAAGTCCTGACTCTGCTGAAGTGAATTCGCAATTGGGCCTGCAAGCCAAATCATTGTATGAGACCACCGATTATGCCCTGGTGGGCAGTGCGGTGATCGGCGGAGGCATCTTTGAGCAACCCGCCCGCGTGATGGGCTTGCAGAACTTTTTAATGGCTTTGATCAGCGAACCGGCTTTTGCCGATCGATTAATGGAGAACATCACCGATATCTATATCGAATCTTGTAATCGCTATCTTGACCAGGTCGGCCCTTATATTCAGGTTTTCACTTTTTGGGATGATATGGCCGGGCAAAATGGCTGGCTGATCAATCCTGAAATCTATCGCAAGCATATCAAGCCCAAACAAAAGCGGCTGGTGGATGCCATCAAGAAAAAGACCGGCGCTAAATTGTTCTATCACAGTTGTGGTGCCACGCGTGGGTTGATCCCCGACCTGATCGAAATCGGATTTGATATCCTGAATCCGGTTCAGGTTTCAGCGAAAGGCATGGATACCAGGGAATTGAAAGCGGAGTATGGTAGCGACATCGTTTTTTGGGGCGGGGGTGTTGATACCCAGCTTATATTACCATTCGGCAAGCCACAGGATGTGATCGACGAAGTGAAACGACGCATCGATGACTTGGCACCCGGCGGCGGCTTTGTGTTTGCGGCGGTGCACAACATCCAGGCCCTGGTTCCACCGGAAAATATTGTGGCAGCGTTTGATACTGCCATGGAATATGGCAAGAGTTGTACGTAGAATCCATCGGAAAATTATTATCGAATATCATTTTGAAAGCCTGATCTCAAAATGTGAATTCACTCTGATTTTACGGATCGCATTATTCTAATCTGCCAAGGAAATCGTTATGAACCATCGTGAACGAGTATTGACTGCGCTCAACCACCAGGAACCTGATCGTTGCCCAATGCAGGTCAGTTTTACTCCAGAGTTTGCCGCCCGGCTGGAAACCGACCTGCGCCTGAAAGGACAGGGCTTGCACAACCCGCATGGGGGTGGAAATACGTATGAGCTGGAACGAGCTCTGGACGAAGACATGCTGTTGACGTCGGTGGGCTGGGTCAATGGTTACTACCAGGATGGCTATCAAAATGTTGATAGCTACAAGGATGAATGGGGGGTGACCTGGAAAACCGTTGAATATGAGACTCCCTACGGCAAAGGCAAGTATACCGAGCCGTTCGGCCATCCATTATCAGAAGATGGGATGTTGGAGAAATATCTTCCTCCTGATCCAAACCGTCCAGAGCTTTATAAGGAAGCCCAGAGGGTTCTGGCGGATTTCAAAGATGAGTACTGGATCGTCGGTGTCACCCCAACCACCATTTTTGAATGTGCCTGGGCGTTGCGCGGCTATGAGCAATTGATGATGGATCTGGCCATGCAACCGGACAAAGCCAACCGGGTGCTGGATATCCCTTATTCCTATCACAAGGCAGTAACGCAGCGTCTGGTGAGCATGGGTGTGGATATGATCTGGTTGGGAGATGACATGGGCGGACAGAATGGAATGCTAATGTCTCCCAGGATGTGGCGTACATTTTTCAAACCCCGCATGGCTGACCTGATTGCCTCGTTACGCCAGATTAACCCACAGATCAAGATCGCCTACCATACCGATGGGGTGGTCTACCCGATCATCCCTGATTTGATCGAAATTGGCCTGGATATCTTGAATCCGATCCAACCCATGGCGATGGACCCGGTCAGATTAAAAAACGAATTTGGCAGGGACTTATGTTTTTGGGGATCGCTTGATATCCAGCAAACCCTGCCCTTTGGTACGCCCGAACAGGTCAAAGCGGAAGTAGGTACCCGGCTGCAGACCATTGGGAAGGGTGGGGGGCTTTTAATAGGCCCGACACACAATTTGCAGCTCGATACCCCGCTCGAGAATTTCTGGGCAATGATCGAGGCTATCCGGAAAACATCGTATAGGTCGCGAGCAAGCCTATGACGAAACGGGAAGTCATTCACAGCGTTTTGGCAGGGCATACCCCTGCATATGTGCCCTGGTCATGCGGCTTTACCAAGGAAGCCAGAGCCAAATTGGAAGAGCATTTCAAACCGCTCGACCTCGAGGACGCCCTTCAGAATCACATCTTAAAGTTGGGTAGTGATATTGGCTTTTTTACCGACCTTGGGCATGAACATGTTCAGGATGTCTTTGGCGTTGTTTGGGATCGCAGTATCGATAAGGATATCGGAAACGTGAGTGGTTGTGTCCTGCCCGAACCAACTTTGGGACAATACACCTTCCCCGATCCGCTTGACCATAGATTTTTTGCCGATATCCCTGCCAGGATAGCGCGGTACGGGGAGCGTTTCCGGGTTTTCCAGATCGGTTTCTCCCTGTATGAACGCGCCTGGACCTTGCGCGGCATGCAGAACCTCCTTATGGATTTTTATGATCATCCGGAATTTGTCCATAGCCTGCTGGATGCGATCGCGGATTACAATATCGCCCAGATCCGGGAAGCCCTGAAATATGATATCGATGCGGTGTATTTTGGGGATGATTGGGGCCAGCAGCATGGGCTGCAAATGGGCCCCAGGTTGTGGCTCCAGTTCATTTATCCGGTGCTCAAGCGCATGTATGCAGTCGTCCATGCAGCAGGCAAATATGTTTTCATTCACTCCTGCGGTGATGTGGACGAACTCTTCGATGATTTGATCGGGATTGGATTGGATTGCTTCAATCCATTCCAGCCTGAGGTGATGAATGTGGCCTCCTTGATGGAACACTATCGTGGTCGGCTGACCTTCCACGGCGGTTTGTCCACCCAGAGGACCTTGCCATTCGGCACAGTAGAAGAAGTCCAGACCGAGACAAAGCGGTTGTTGCAGATGGGGGCTGCTGGAGGCTACATATTTGCACCAGCCCATGACGTGGAAGGGGATGTATCTTTGGAAAATATGCTCGCGTTCATTGAGCTGATCCAGAACCAACCCGGTTACAGGGAACATTGAGAGGAGAGAGTTGATGACCATTCTAGATGATATACGCAAGAGTGTGATCGAGGGCGATTTGAATGCCACCCAGGACCAGGTCAACCAGGCCGTTTCAGAAAAAATTCCACCCGAAACAATCCTGAAGGATGGGTTGATCGCGGCGATGAGCGAGGTTGGCCGGATGTTCGAAAATGGTGAATTTTATGTTCCCGAGATGCTCATTTCCGCCCGCGCGATGAAGGGTGGGTTGGCAATCCTGCGCCCGCTCCTGGCCTCCGCAAATATCAAGGCGATTGGCAAAGTCATCATTGGCACCGTACAGGGAGATTTGCATGATATCGGGAAAAACCTGGTCGGCATGATGCTGGAAGGTGCAGGTTTCGAGGTGATCGACCTCGGTGTGGACGTGTCACCTGAAAAATATGTTGCGGCGGTGTTGGAATATCACCCCGATCTGGTGTGTTGCTCGGCCCTGCTGACGACAACCATGCCTCGGATGAAGGATATTGTCCAGGCCCTGCGGGCAGCCAGTCTGCGGGAGACGGTCAAGGTGATGATCGGCGGTGCACCCGTGACGGAGCAGTATGCCAAAGATGCCGGCGCGGATGCATTCGCTCCTGATGCTGCTTTTGCGGCCCAGCGCGCCAAGCAGCTATTGTCAGCCTGATAATAATCTATGATTTTGGAATATAGGAATAAGAATATGCCCGCCGCCTTCGAGACGTAGGGCACAACCCTCAAATCAGCGATTTATTTATGAGCAACCTGATCAGACAGATCCTGCAGACCACCGCATACCGCCCAATGGATGTGGAAGCCGTGCTGGACCCCCGCAAGCCATCCTGGTGCGATTTTGACCCAGAGATTGGGTATGTGCCGCGCAATATTGTCCTGCAGGACGGCATGGATTTTTGCCGCACCACCTATACCTACGAGCCGACCGGGCAGCGCAAAATGGTCAACTATGCGGATCAGCCCTGCCGGATAAATACCTACGGCGACAGTTTTACACAATCCCAGCAGGTCAGCGACGATGAATCATGGCAGGAACGCCTGGCTGCCCATATCGGCGAACCCATCCGGAACTTCGGGATTGGTGGGCACAGTGTGTTTACAGCCTATAAGCGGCTCCTGCGGATGGAAGCGGGAGATTGTTCTGCTGAATACCTGCTGCTGACCATATACGATGAAGACCACGTCCGCAATCTGGACGCCTCGCGTTGGATCAGGACGCAGTGGAACGATAAGGACCGCCCGCGCGAGCGTGCCTGGCCGTTGCACGGCCTGCCCTGGGTACATTTACGCTATGATCTTTCCAAAGGCAGTTTTACCGAGGTCCCAGGCCTTTGCCGGAATGCCGATGACCTGCGTAAATTATGCGACCCGGAATATTTCTACCAGACCTTCTATGATGACCAGATCGTGCGGCTTTTTGCGCTGGAAAAAGGCGGTGAGGCACGCTTTGACGACCTGGAAGCCATCGCCGAGGCTTTATCGATCAAAGTTGATCTACGGAACCCCGTTAACCGCATGGCCGAAGCAGCCAAATTACGCCAGATGTACGGATTTAAATCCAGCGAGTACGTTCTGGATATCCTTTCTGCCTGGGCAAAAAATAACCATAAAAAACTGATTATCCCTCTGGTTTATTGCGAGGCCCAGGTTATCAACTTTCTTAAGGGTGGGGAGCGCTTCGATGTTCCCTTTATCGATTATCTCGAACGGAAGGAGATCACCTGGTTTGACAGCCTTCAAAGACATAAGCAGGATTATGCCGACTTTGGCATAACGCCGGAAAAATATATCGACCGGCTTTATATCAAGCCGGCCGCTGCGGCCGTATTCGGTCATTATAATCCGCTTGGCAATGCTTTTTTTGCTTTTGCAATGAAGGATAACCTGGTGGGTTGGCTGGATCCAAAGCCGCCTGCTTACCTCAGCTGAAATTATTTGTTCATGTCCACCGGTATCGTTTTTGACATCAAAGAATTTACCGTCCACGACGGACCGGGCGTCCGTACCACCGTCTTCCTGAAAGGCTGCCCGCTGGCCTGCATGTGGTGCCACAATCCCGAAAGCCAGTCCATCCAGCCGCAGATCATACGCAGCCCGATTGGCGAACGGATGGCCGGCCGGGAATTTGAAGCCGCGGAACTGGCTGAATTGTTGAATAAGCAGTCCGAGCTGTTACGGGCAAATGAAGGCGGGGTCACCTTTTCGGGCGGGGAACCGTTATTGCAAGCCGGGTTTGTGGCAGATGTGATAGACCAATTGGATGCCATGCACGTGTTGTTGGACACCTGCGGCCATGCTGCCCAGATGGATTTTCAGCTCGTGCTGGCGCGTTCGGATCTGGTGTTCTACGATCTGAAACTGTTCGACCGGAAGGCTCATCTGCGGTACACCGGGGTGGAGAACGACCAGATCCTGCAAAATCTGCACTTGTTGGATGAATCGGGCAAGCCGTTTATCATCCGGGTGCCGATGGTTCCGGGTGTGACCGATACGGATGAAAACCTGGCCGGGATAGCCAGTTTAATTGAAAATATGCCAGGACTGGTTGAGGTGGATTTATTGCCTTATAATCGCGCTGCCGGTGCAAAATATCGGTATGCAGGAATGGAATTTAAACCGGATTATGATGAAAAACGTGCTGTAAATTTCAATATGAAGATTTTCGAGCAAGCCGGATTAAAGGTAAAAAAGGTATGAATGAACGATTGGAATTTCTAAAGAACCGTATGCGGGCTGGTGATCATAAAGGTCTCCGTCAAAAACTGTCGATTGAGCTCCTGCCGGAATGCGAAGCCGAGGGCCTATCCTGGCCCAGGCGGGTGGCCAGGCTGGTGCACCGGCAGTGCGAAGCCGAGCAGGTTGTCATCGATCCTGAGGAAAAGATCGTTTTTACCCGGACGCTCCCGGGCGTCCCCCCGGTTTACTCTCAGCAGGAATGGTCCCAACTGACTGCCGGACGGACACTGCATGAGCTCGGACCGGTCAGCAACATCTGCGCGGATTGGGGCTTGCTGCTTACCCAGGGGCTGATCGGCCGCCGGGAAGTTGCTATGGCCACGCGCCAGCGTCCGTCAGACAATCCAAGAGTGCTGGAATTTTTGGACAGTGCCATCGAAACCATCGATGCAGTGTTGGAACTGGTCTCCCGCTACGCCCGGCAGGCCAGCCTGATCGGAAGAGACGACCTGGCAACAGTGCTTGAAGCAGTCCCAGCCCATCCAGCCCACACGTTCCGGGAGGCATTACAATCGCTGCGCGTGTGCCAGGCTGTGGTCTGGTTGGGTGGCAATTATCATGTGGGCCTGGGTCGCTTCGACCAGTATATGTGGCCGTACCTGTATTCCGACCTGCAGGCAGGATCCTTGACAGTTGCCCAGGCGGAAGAGCTCCTGGCAGAATTCTTCATTGCGTTGAACAAAGACAGCGATCTCTATCCGGGCGTCCAGCAGGGTGACAACGGCCAATCGCTCACCCTGGGCGGAGTCAAACCAGATGGTTCGACCGCGGTCAATGAGCTTACCCACATGGTCCTGCGGGTTTCGCGTGACCTGGAACTGATCGATCCAAAAATCAACCTGCGGGTCTCTTCCCAGACAGACCTGGACCTGCTCAGCCTGGCCAGCGAATTAACACGCAAAGGGCTGGGTTTTCCCCAATACAGCAATGACGAGGTGGTAATTCCGGCGCTGGTTGCCCATGGCTATGACCTGCAGGATGCGCGTGATTATGTGGCAGCTGCCTGCTGGGAGTTCATTATTCCCGGAAGGGGCATGGAGGTAGTCAACATCGGGGCGGTCTCCTTCCCGGCAGCGGTAGATCAGGCCATCCGGACCAGCCTGGCAGAAGGCCTGGGGTTTGATGAGATCCTTCGCCGAATGGCAGATAATATTAACCAACAAGTACAGAACCTGGGAGAAATTTATTCCCACTTGCTATTACCGCCTGCGCCGTACTATTCGGTTTTCATGCACAGCTGCCTGGAACAGGGGCGAGACCTGTCAGAGGGTCTGAAATATAATAATCTCGGCATCCATGGCGCTGCTTCTGCCAATGCCGCTGATGCTTTGGCAGCGGTCAAGCAATTTGTATTCGAGGAGAAAAGTCTGCCTGCCAACGAATTGTTGGATGCACTGCAGGTGAATTTTGAGGGATACGAACCCTTACGACACAAACTGGAAGAGGATGGCCCCAAGGTGGGGAGCAATGATGACCTGCCGGATGGGCTGCTGGTTACATTATTTGATTCCTTCGCGAGCGCCTGCGAAGCGTATGGCTGTTTACCTTGGGGCGGAAAGATTCGTCCGGGAACCGGTTCGGCCATGTACTATATCTGGCTTGCCAAAGGACACGATGGCATGCGTGAACCGCTGGTGGCTGCAACTGCGGATGGCCGGAGAAACGGTGAACCCTTCAGCGCCAACCTGGCTCCCGCACCGGGTGTGCGGGTGCGGGGACCCATCAGCACCCTGCAGAGTTTTTCCAAGATTGATTACCAGCGCATCTGCAACGGAGGGCCGGTAACCATGGAACTTTCTGATACCGTCTTCCGTGATCCTGAATCGATCCGCAAAGTGGCCATGCTGGTGCGTATCTTTGTCCAGTTGGGCTGCCAGCAGTTGCAACTTAACAGCCTGAACGTGGATACTTTACTGGATGCGAAGGCTCACCCCGAATTGCACAAGAACCTGATCGTGCGCGTGTGGGGTTGGAGTGGCTATTTCTGTGAGCTGGCGCCTGAATACCAGGACCATATCATTGCCCGCAGCCTGTACCAGGTGGAGTGAGTTGCATAATTCGATAACAATTTTATTCGTAAGACAGAGGTGAATTATCCAGACTGTGTTACTTGATTTAATCCCTTATAAATGGAACATTAGCCTGGGATCAAATCACAGTAGTAAAAACGATTCTCCCGAAGAACACTTTCCCCGGTTGTAAAAGACACTCTTTCCTTGAATATGGGACCATCGAAAACAAAAGAGTGATATTCCCCATTTTCACCGCATGGATCAACTGTCGGAGGTAGTTCTGAGAGAAATTGCTCATTGATCAGCCTTCCGACAAACTGCCGGCCCAGGGATTGGCTATCGATGCAGGTGGTGATAGCCTGGAATCCCAAAGTGCGAATGGAACGAGCCAATTCCGCTGTGTCTCTTTTCCAGAGTGGAAAAATTCCCTGCATTCCCAAGCTGGCAAGTCTGTCCTCCCGATATTTCCTCAAGTCCTCGAGAAAAATATCTCCAAACACAACCTTACTAACGCCCTGCTCTTTATATCTCGACATGAGTTTTCCCATATTCAATTCATATTCTTCGTTGGAGGCATTCTTTGGAATAAGCACCATTTCAAGAGGAAACCCCAGCGAAGCCACCTGCCGCTCGAGCAGGATGCGCCTGACACCGTGCATGCTTATCCGGTCATAATCTTCGGTGACCGTGGTGAGCAATGCAGAAATGTGGATGTTTTTATTCTTTAGGATTTCAAACAGGGCTAAGGCGCTGTCCTTGCCGCCACTCCATGAAACGAGAACATTCCTCATATTAATTATTTTAAAACCCGAATATTAATCCTAGGAACCAGTCTAAATGAAAATTACCGATCCGGTTTCCTTGCATCGCATGCCCACCACTCCCGAGAAGGCTTTTCCTTAATAAGCCATTGTTTCTATTAATTTCTTCTAATTCTCAAGCCAACCCATTATCATCTCCACAGCCTCCGGTACCAACGCGGCTGTTTCGGGGGAGAGCTCACGCTCGAACTCGAACTGGTAACCTCGTGCTGATAGCATTACTGCTTGCGGAGTTTTGGCATAAAGCGCCTGGCACATGGAAAGCAGCGATTGTGCCGTCAGGTGATGTGTGAACGGTGAATGCTGAAATTTACCTTCCACTGGCAACAACTGCACTAGTTTGGCAATACTGCCTGTATGCGCATCTACAAAACAGACCCGCTTATAGGGGGCGATGTCTTCCGCCATTTCTGGTGTCAGTTGGAGAGTAAATGTGAAATCCAATCGATCGTTTGGAGGGAAAGCATCCTCATAGGATTCCGGGGCGGGCAGGTTCAACCGGATGGCCAAGGCATGCATCACGTGCCAAGCCACACCGTCATCCTGGCGGTCAGGGTTGCCGTACCCTATCACGAGTGTCTGGTTCAGATCTTACCTGCCGTACCCAGTTCCCTGGATGTAGTTCTCCAGTTCGTGAATTGTGCTTTGGTCATCCTCGGTGACAGCGCGGACCACGTCACGAATTGAGACCATGCCAACGACGCGCGCCTTGGAAACCACCGGCAAATGCCGGATGCCATACTTTACCATCAGCTCCATGCATTCCTGCATGGAGGTTTCGGGCTTCACTGAAACCATGGTCTGGGTCATGACGTCTTTGATCTTTGTATCCTTGGCGCTGAGGCCTTTCAATTCCCCTTCCCGGGCATAGTCGCGTTCGGTGAAGATGCCAACGTAATGGTCTCCATCCGAAACCAATACCGCGCCGGTATCGGCATTGGCCATCACTTGCAATGCCTGGAGGACGGTATCGGTTACCGCAACTGACCAGACAATTACATCCTGCTTTTTTTCTTCCATTAGTTTGCGGACAGTAGCCATATCTACACTCCTTTTGGAAACAGCAAGTGATTAAGTGTATATCATCTATGTAAAAGTGGGAAGGTGGATATTTTGATTGAGTTAAGCTGAAAGAAATGCACACTCCGGGGCTAGTAGAATGCACTTAACCCGAGTCACGCTGCAAAGTGCGAATTAACCGTCCCTGCTCATCAAGAATTTCGACGTGGATGGGCATCTGGCCGATGGCGTGTGTGGAGCATGAGAGACATGGATCGTAGGCACGGATGGCTGCTTCCACGCGGTTAAGCATGCCTTCCTGGATATCCGGCCCATGCACATAGGTTTTTGCGACACTATCGACTGCGTTGCTCATGGCCCAGTTGTTGTGCCCGGTTGAGACGATCAGGTTGACCTTGAGCAGTGTACCATTCTCATCCGCGTGATAATCATGAATGAGTGTTCCGCGCGGTGCTTCGATCACACCCACGCCGTGACCAGTCCAGGCTTTGCGGGTATTCAAAATGTCGGTGCTGAGGATGTCCTTATCTTCGCACAAGACCTGCACGCGTTCCACCGCGAACATCGCCTCGATCAGGCGGGCATAATGGTAATACAGCGTATTCTCCACGGGTTTGCCGCCACTCAATGCCTTAAAAAGCTTATGTTCCTCGTTCGCCATGGGGGTCTCGATCTTATCAGCAACATTCAAGCGTCCCAGCGGGCCAACCCGATAGACACCCTCCGGATAACCCAGTTTCTTATAATAGGGGAATTTGAGGTAGGACCAGGGTTCCACATGTTCGGAAATAATATCGAGATAGTTTGCACCGTCAAACTTTTCGAGCTCTTTACCTGCCCGGTCGATCAGCCGGATATTTCCATTATAAAGTTCCAGACCGTTCCCGTGCGTTACCATGCCGAAATAACCGGTTGGGAAGACGGCGAACTTGTTGATATCCTCAGTGTTTTTTTCCGCCCAGTCCTTCATGATCTGCAGTCCGGTTTTCAGGATATCCACGGCTGCAGCCACACCTTTAAGGATCTCATCCCTTTCGTTCATATGCAAGGCTTTATTGACCCCGCCCGGCACGGCGAAATTGGGATGGATGCGCCGTCCGGCCAGGGTATGGATGATCTCCTGCCCATATTTGCGCAGTTGAACGGCTTTGACGGTCAGACCGGGGTTGGCACCGATCAGCCCAACCACGTTGCGGGTTTCGGGGGCACTATCGAATCCAAGCAGCAAATCAGGCCCAGCCAGTTCGAAGAAGTGCATGCCGTGGCTCTGGATGATCTGACCCATATGCATCAATTCGCGTAACAGGTTGGCTGGATGCGGCGGGGTTTGACCAGTCAGAGCATCGTTGGCTTTGGCTGAAGCCAGGTGGTGGCTTACCGGGCAAATGCCGCAGATACGCGGGGTGATGGATGGCATTTCAAAATAAAGGCGGCCCTCGCAAAATTTTTCGAAACCACGAAATTCGTTCACATGCAAATAGGCATGATCCACTGTTCCACCATTATTCAAGTGAATCGTGACTTTGGCGTGCCCTTCGATGCGGGTGACGGGTTCAATCGTTATTTTTTGTGCAGTCATGTCACTACTCCTAATCCCAGTGCAGCAAATCGTTTTTAAGTTCCGGCTTGCGTCCCTGGGCCAATTCGCTCAAAACGTAAAAGATGACATCTGCATCCGGCGGGCATCCGGGTACAAAGTAATCCACCGGCACCACTTCATGGATGGCGCGTGTCTTGGTCATGGTCGCTAATTCCGGGTCATTTGGGATCTGGCTGCCAGGTTCGTTGCTCTCTGCGTCCACATAAGCGCGCTGGAGGGCGGCCTGTATTCCGCAGAAATTACGCAGGGCCGGTACCCCACCAAAAACGGCACAATCGCCCAGAGCAACCAGGATTTTGGAGCGCCTGCGGAACTTGCGCGCCACTTCTTCATTGGCAGTATTATTGATGCCGCCTTCAAGCACGCCGACCTCCACGCCTTTTTCATCGGGTTCTTTCAGATCGGTGATGGGGGAGGAACGTAGATCAACCAGTTCGAGCACTTGCAGGATGCGCTCGTCCATGTCCAATAGAGACATATGGCAGCCTGCACAACCGCACATCCAATCCGTAGAAATCTTGGGTTTTGCCATGTCATTACTCCTTTTGTAGGCTACCGTTAATTGGTACTCAACACCACGCTTGTTTTCCGATCATGGATTACTGCCTGCCAGTCCTGCTTGACAGGCATATTCATGCGCATAGCTATTTCCGCCAGAACATCAACATTTGCTCGCACACCTTCCGGTGGGTGGATGGCCTGTTCGGATTTCTGAACCCGTCCATCCATGCTGACATAATGACCGGCTTGTTCCGACCATAGCGCCACCGGCAGAACCACATCTGCTTTTTCGGTCAAGGCCGAAAGATAGGAGGCCTGAACAACCAGATATGGAGCCTTTTCCAGCTTCAGGAGCAAACGCTGCGAGGCAAAATCGTCGCCCAGTATAACGTAGACAGCTTCCTGTCCGTTCACATTAAATTGCTCATCCAGGCCGAACAAGGCTGCTCCCATGCTATTGGCTTCGCCCTTGAGTGAGAGAAGGCCGGCGCGTTCCTTATCCACTGCTCCTATCAGAGTTGCCAGACCGATCAGAGCTTCAACCAATTTCTCATCGCGCTGGGCGGTGATACCTTTACCGAATAGAATGACCGGACTGACAGCGTGCGCCAGCATCCTGGCTGCATAGGTCAAAGCCTCAGAATTAAGCCCAGTTGCTTTGAGCGCTTCGGAGATAACCGCTTCAGGAATCGGTAGATCCAGCGGCGCCCTTCCCAGGCCTTCCTTGACAATCACCGCCTGCAGCCCGTTGACCAGAGCCAGGTCACTGCCAGGTTTAATATTCAATTTAACGTCGGCAAATTCGTCCAGGGGACCTGCTTCGGGACTGACCTGAATCAGGTGCATACCCTTGGGGAGGGCCCGTTTGACCAGGAATCCTGCCACCATGTGAGTTTTTACGATGTTCGCCCCGATGCACAAGACGGTATCTGCATTGCGCAGCACATCCAGCTTGCCCTCGAAAGCACCGTTCTTTTCGGCTACCTTGTTAAGGACGGCTGTTGGCATGCCTTCCTCGGTGCTGGTGACCATCCTGCTCTTGAACCCGTCGGCAAAGAGTTCCTTGAACATCGATAATGTTTCGACTGGCAGGCGGCTGGAGGCGATCGCAGCCAGTCCGGCCTTTTGCCGGCCGGCCAGTGGTTTAAGTTTATCGGCTACTGCACCCAGGGCTTCGTCCCATGAAACGGGTTTCAGCCTGCCCTGCTTCCGCATCATTGGTGAGGTGATGCGGTCTCGGGTATTTTGCATCGGATCGTAGCGCCCATGCTCGCACAGCAGGCCGTGATTAACCTGCCCATCCCAATCGCCTTCAATACGTACAATGCGGTTATCATGAACGATCAGGTTCAAGCCGCAACCCACCGAACAGCCCACGCAGACCGATTTGACCTGCGTCATGGCACTACCGTGTCCCTGGTATGCGCTGGTGCGATCGATCAATGCACCGGTCGGGCAGGATTGGACACAGGTGCCGCATTTGATGCAGGTGCTATTGCCCAAGGGCTTGTTTGTATCAGCCACAATCAGGCTGGAAGCACCGCGTTCCGCCACCGCCAGGGTAAAGTTGCCAACCAGCTCTGCGCACGCCCGCACACACCGCCGGCACAGAATGCAGCGATTGTTGTCTAGAACGAAATACGGGTGAGAAGAATCCACCGGATAATTATTCCAGGCAGGCTGCATGGGCCAGTAGGTCATTTCCTCATGAAGGGCGGCATTTTGCAGGTCGCAGTCGCCCCCGCTCACCTGACAGAACGGGCAAAAATGGTTGCGCTCGCTAAATAACATGGACAGGATGAATTTTCGGGATTTCTTAAGTAATTCGGTGTCGGTGTTGATCACCATCCCGTTGCTGACTGGAAGTGTACAAGCCGAGATGGGTACCCGGAAGCCCTGCACCTCGACGATACACAGGCGGCAGCCGCCGAAAGGAACCAGTTCTTTTTGAGCACACAAAGTTGGGATATCAATCCCTGCCTGTTTTGCCGCCGCCAGGACGGTCATTCCTTCGAGGGCTTCGATTTGTTTGCCATTAATGGTGAGTTGAATCATGCTGTTCATCCTTGTTTCACAAATTCAAGCTCTGCCTCGGGGGCCATCGCACAAACACCGGCAGGACAGACGCCAAGCCGGATGTGAGCCTCCACTTCGGCTCGAAAGTTCTTCAATATGTCCCGGATCGGCACGGCGGCTGCCTGGCCCAGGCCGCAATTGGACGCCAGATCCATTTCGTCAGCCAATTTCAATAAAGTGTCCAAGTCGCCCAATTGAGCCTGCCCTTCGCTGATGGATGTCAGGATGCGTACGGCGCGTTCGGTGCCCACCCGGCATGGGGTGCATTTTCCGCATGATTCGGACCGGAAGAATTTCAACTGCGCGAGCGCCAGGTCCACCACGCAGGTGCGCTCGTCGCAAACAAGCAAAGCGCCAGAACCGAGCGAGACCCCGGCTTTTTTGAAGGATTCAAAATCCAAAGGTGTATCCTGCAGGCTGGGTGGAAAGACCGAGCCGCTCGAACCGCCGGTTTGCGCCAGTTTGAAACTTGCGCCATCTTTCATCCCCTGTCCATAGATATTGATCACCTCACGCAGGGTAATCCCCATGGGCACTTCGATCAAACCGGTGAAGTTGACATTCCCCAGGATGGTAAAGACTTTTGTACCAGGGCTGGAGGGGGTACCGATGGAACGGTACCATTCGGCTCCATTCAGAATGATGGCTGGTACATTGGCCAAAGTCTCCACGTTGTTGATCAGGGTGGGTTTTCTCCACAGCCCCTGCGTAGTGGGGTAGGGTGGGCGGCTGCGCGGTTGGCCGCGTTTGCCTTCGATGGATTCGAGAAGTGCCGTCTCTTCGCCGCACACATACGCACCCGCTCCGCTATGCACGTGCACATCGAAGCTGAAACCGGAGCCAAGGATATTCTTCCCCAAAAGGCCAAATTCACGCGCCTGAGTAATCGCTTTCTGAAGCCGCTGCTGGACTAACTGATATTCACCACGCACATAAATGTAGCCTTCATCCGCTCCCACCGCGTAGGCGGCAATGGCAATGGCTTCCAGCAGACTATGCGGGTCACCTTCCATGATAACGCGATCTTTGAAGGTACCGGGTTCGCTTTCGTCGGCGTTGCAGACCACGTATTTCTTGGTCGATTTAGTGCCCGCAACGAATCGCCACTTAAGTCCGGTGGGGAAACCAGCTCCACCGCGTCCCTGCAGGCCGGAGCTTTCCAATTCTGCAATGACTTCCATGCGGGTCATGCCGATGGCTTTTGCGAGGGCCTGGTACCCGTCATCTGCTATGAAATCTTCGATGCTTTCCGGGTCGATCCGCCCGGCCCGCCGCAGGACGATCCGTTTTTCCATCGGTTCCGTGTCCTTGCGGGCTTTAAGCCAGCTGACCCGCCCGGTAAGTTCCCTCGGCGAAGCCAGTAAATCCTGTACCACATGTCCTTTGGATAAATGTTCTTCAACGATGCGTTTGACGTCTTCGGACTTGACTGGCCCGTAGACAGAGGCTTCCGGGTAAATGATCACCATGGGCAGGATGTCCGTCCGGCCGGAATCTGCAATTTTGGAGAGTGCAACCTCCTCGGTCAGGTTGGCCGTGGCCAATTCGTTGTGAAAGGATTGGTATATTTCGGCTGCGCCCCTCCGCATGCTTTCAGGATCGTTCGATACCAGTACCATGGATCGGGTGAATTTCATGCTGCGCCTCTTATCTAAATGTATCTGGCAAATATATCCGGCAAATCTTCCGGCGTTACATTGCCATAAAAATCATCATCGACCAGCATCACCGGCCCTACACCGCAGATACCGAGACAGCTCACGGTTTTCAATGTGAAACGGCCCTGCGGATCGGTCTGGCCGGACTTAAGTTGCAATGTCTCCTGGATGGCCTTCCAGAGTTCGCGCCCGCCTTCCACATGACAAGGAGCGCTGTCGCAGAACTGGACAACATGCCGACCGTTTTTTTCAGTCGAAAGCATGTGATAAAAGGATGCCAGTCCATATAACTGCCCTTCCGAAACCAGGCTGTGTTCCTGAGGCTGATGCAGTTTCGTACGCGCCAGCCGGATGGCCTCAGCCGGTATGTAGCCATAATTGTGGTTTATTTCCAGCAGGATTGGGATGAATGCATCTGCCTGGGTGCCGTGTTTCTCCACGGCGGCTTCCACAATAGCGCTCAGTTCTTTCTCTTCGGTCACTTTAAACATCCAGCCTCCAAAATCTCTTCCATTTATTGATTTGATCTTCAATAAACTACTTAATAGGTTATGCCTGGATAACGTACTCGCTGACAACCCGGTAGCCTTGCACATGCTCTCGCATGATCCGGTCCGCCACCTTCGGAGTGACCTTCCCATAGAGAACCGGAGTTGCCTGACCGATCACCACTTGTACGACGGGTTCCCAAGAATCCAAGCCAAGGGCCCCGGTCTGACATATAGTTATATCGGTAAGCACCTGCTCTTGCGCACAATGTTGGATCTCTTGCAGGGTCTGCAGAGCTCCGGCAGCGATGGCGGCCGCGCCCGTGCCTACGATGATCTGGACGGTTTCCGGGTCGCAATTGGTGGGACGTTTTTTCAAGGCATCCGAACGGATTTTATTGAGGTCTTCAAGCGAATTTACCTTTGGCATTTCATTTCTCCTGATTTGATGCCATTCATTGTGATACTTTTCACAAAACAGGCGTAAGTCTATCCTGTTCCTGCGAATTCGTCAACTCTCTTATGTCATGCATGGAAAGGATGATTGTTATCTTTGGACATTATGCGTGTTGGCGGAGCATTACGGATCGCGGACAAGCCATACATAGCAAGAAGGGGCTGTCCCAAAGGTCATCATTTTCCTTTTGAGACAGCCCAAAATGGGAGAAAGTGGTAAGAATAGAGGCGATTACGAGAGCTCTGTCCCAAGAATCATGCGTATTTTGCCCTTTTGTGGTATAGAAAAAAGGGGCTGTCACCTTTTAGGACAGCCCCTTCGATTTCTGTTACCCAGAATGCAGGTCAGGGGTTGGATATTGTCAGCGTATAAGCGCTCATTGTGCCGCCCGGAATGACTTCAATCACGTACTCCTGCGTGGAAGGTATTGTACCTGTCCAGGTGGTGACCCGGTTTGAGGCATTCAGGATCGAGCCGGTCTGAATCCCGAAGATGTCGAGGTAGGCAGTCGTGTTAGGTACAAGTGTGGAGGTGTTAGGTACAGTGAGGGAGACGGTCATGACAACCCCGGTACTTAATCGTAATGCATAGGATTTGATTAGTCCTCTGACAGTCGTCCTGTACTGGTATATGGAACTACCGGCAGGGGGATAAGTAAGGACAGGAGCAACTTTGGTGGTAAGGTTGAATGTCTCCGAGGTTATGCCGCCAGCCACCTGGATCGTATACAATCCGGTCATGGGCGCCATCCACTGCCAGTAGGTTCTCTGATCGACCGGGTCGAGCATCTGGTTTCCGCTCGGATCAATAACTCCTAGAACCGCATCACCGTTCGGGGATCCCAGAATCAGTATCAGTGCCTCGTATTGTTTCACGGCCACGGTATAGGTTACGATCTGTCCGGGAGCGATATGGCCCTGCACTACAGACATGGTCTCGTCCGGGAAGAAGTACAACTGCCCACCTGAGGGAGGGTTGTTTCCAGTCGGGTAGTAAGGCACGTAATTGCTGCCAGGCGTGCCTGTGCATGAGACCGTCAGGTTGTAATTGACCACCTGGTTGTTCGTGGGAATGATCTCAACTATATAATCCTGTGTTTGCGGTAGGATGCCTGACCATGAATTGTATCCTGCCGAGGGGTCCACGAGCGTCCCGCTCGTCAGACCATAAATGTCGATGGTTGCCGTGCTGGCTGGTTGGGCGAGGGCGGCGGACATGGTCTGACCGGCGGCGCAATTAAACGAGTATGAAAATGGATATCCGACCACCGTGGTGCCTGTCAAAGTGGTGGAACTGGTTCCGGATGCAAAGGAAGCCACCACGGGTAGTTTTACGGTCAGGGTAAAACTATCGGTTGCCGAGCCACCGATTGCCTGGACGGTGTACAACCCGGTACTGGGCAGGGCCGTTTGAAAGGATCGTGAATTACTGGATGTGCTGAGCAAAATATTTCCATTCGGATCCAAAACTCCCAATTTGACGTCATTATTGGGGGAATCCATGATCAGAGTTATAGGCTGGCCTTGTCCCGCACCGAAAGTATAGGAAAGCACCTGCCCGGGCTGGACAGTTCCCTGGATCACCCCTGCAGTCGTCCCGGTAATGAGAGTAAAACTGGCAATCGAAGATTGTGGGGTGGCAAGAGGAACAAGGGTGGCGGCGGGCATGGCTACTGTTGCCACAACCGCATCCACCATCAACGGAGTGGGGCTGGGGAGGGCAGTAGGCGTATCCTGGGGGGTATCTGTTGGCGGCTGAGACGTAGCTTGGACTGGCTGGGGTGTAGGTACGACGGGCATTTGTGTGGCAGTTCCGACCTGGGGCGTTGGGCTGGGAGGAACGGGCGTAGCTGCAGGCGAAGAGAGCAACCCGCAACTTGCAAGAAGCAGTGAGGAGATTATTAATGAAATGATTATCGAATAGGGTTTGGAGCGAAAGATGGGATGTTCATGTGCCATGGAATTTTCCTCCTTCAGAAACGATCAGGTGCTTATCAAAGCAACAGGGCCGGTTAATAATATATATAAAGCGCGATTTTCCATTCGTAATAACGAGATTATACACTTGATTGGAAAGTATACAATATGGTATTAACAGGGTAATTTTTCCACTAAAATCCCATATATTTTTACCAATTGGGCACAATTGGGGCTGTGGACGAGCGTTTTTTCCAGCCAACCCCGGGCGATTTCACGATAATTTACGTTTTTGGGGGATCGCCGGAGCAAGAGTAAATCCATTTTTTCATTGCGGGAATTCCTTATTAAAAGAGAATAGGCAAATTTCCCGCAGGTGAAATATGCTAAAATGACTTCGAAATATCACCATTAGCGGAGCGAACATGAAAAACATCATCCCCCCCGTCAAAGGGACCCGTGATTTCTACCCGGAACAGATGGCGGTGCGTTATTGGTTATATGGCACCGTCCGGCGGATCTCGGAATCTTACGGGTACCAGGAATGGGAAGCCCCCATTCTTGAATCTCTCGATCTTTATGCGGCTAAATCGGGCGAAGAACTGGTTAAAAAACAGTCCTATGTTTTCACCGACCGGGGTGGAGAGGAAATTACCTTGAGGCCCGAGCTGACCCCTTCGCTGGCGCGCATGATCGCCCAGAAACAGGGTGAACTGGCTTTCCCGACTCGCTGGTGGTCGTTTGGTCCTTTCTGGCGGTATGAAAAGATGCAGAAGGGCCGCTCGCGCGAATTCTTCCAGTGGAACATTGACATGCTGGGGGTGAATTCCCCCGAAGCGGATGCAGAACTGGTGGCAATTGCGGCGAGTTTTCTCAAGGCGGTTGGCCTGACACCCGACCAAGCGCGCATCTATGTTAACAACCGCCGCTTCATGGATGCCGAATTCGAGCGGCTGGAAATCCCGGAGGAAAAGAAACCCGGGGTTTCTGCACTGGTGGACCGACGCGAAAAGATGGAGCCGGCGGCCTGGGAGGCGTATGCGCTCGAGATCGGGCTGACCATGGCGCAGTTGGATGGGCTGAAAAGCCTTTTGGCAGATGGTGAAGCCTGGCGGCGCTCCGAAGAATTGGTGCGCCTCTTTGCGGCATTGGAAGCGCTGGGCACGCTTGAATATGTCGAATTTGATCCGAACATCATGCGCGGCCTGCTCTATTACACCGGGACGGTTTTCGAAGCCTTCGACGTAAGCGGCAGCCTGCGGCGCGCCATCCTGGGCGGCGGGCGCTACGACAATCTGCTGCGGGATGTGGGCGGCGAGCCGCTTTCGGGGGTTGGCTTTGCGATGGGGGATGTGGTCATCAACCTGGTCCTGCAGGAGCTGGGATTGATACCGCCGCTTGCCACCACCCCGGCATCCGTGTTGGTCACAGTCTTTTCCCGGGAATTGCAGCCCGAGTCGCTTAGCCTGGCTGCGCAACTACGCCAATCCGGTTTTAACGTGACGTGCTACCCCGAACCGGCCAAATTGCCCAAACAGTTCAAATTTGCCGACCGGATGGGCATGAAAGCCGTGCTGGTGCTTGGCCCGGACGAGGCTGCCCAGGGCCGCATCACCCTGAAGGATCTGACCAGCGGTACCCAGGAAGGGATCGAACGGTCGGCCATTTCGCAGGCTATTTCGCGCATCCTGTCAAGGTTTAATTAGAATGTCCCCTTTATGCGACTGAATAGCAATGTCCCCCGCGGGGGACATTGCTATTCAGCTGGGAGGGTATGGGAAGGCCGATAGGCCCAGGGATGATTCGGAGCAGGTTTGTGAGCCTTACTCAGGTTGAGAAGGGCGTGATCCACTTGCTTGGCAGTGACTACTTCCGCCTGGCGGGTCTGTTTGTGGAATATGGTGTAGTCCAGCGGATTGTTTTTGTAGAGGATAGCAACCTGGCCGAGGGCGTTCTGGCAGATGTTGACCTGCGCATTGTGCCAGGCGTAGGCGGGGCGATCGGTCTGGATCTGATAGACCACATTTTTGAACTGCACGGTGAGGTTTTTGGAGACGAGCCGGGTCTCCTGCCAGGTAAGGATCTGGTCAAGATTTTGGTGGGCTAGCACAGAGCGGTGGGCATCCAGGGAAGAGCGCGCCTGGACCGCAAAGCGGGCATTGAAGTCAGTGATGAACTCAGGCAAGTAAAGATTACCTTGCTGCATATTGTTAAGCCCCCGCAGGCGCATTTCCTTGACCAGGCGATCCTGTAAGGTCTGGTTGACGCGCTCGACCCGGCCTTTGGCCTGGGGCGAATTGGCACACAGGATCGGGATCTCCAGGCTTTGCATGGCTCGTCCAAACTGGGTCAGGTTGTCTCCGTTCCCCGCATTGGGCATATTGACCCGAAAGATGCCGTGTTTATCGGTGTAGAGCCCGGCAGGCCGGCCATGGGCGTCCAAATACTGCCTCAGTAGACCGCAATAGCCATAAAAACTCTCCTCCGGCACGAACGACAAGGCTCCCAGCTGGCCCGTGGCATCATCGATCATGACCAGCAGCGTACAGCGCTCCGAGCGCCCTTCAAACCAGTCATGATCCGTCCCGTCCATTTGCACCAGTTCCCCCAAGCAAGCCCGGCGCTCCCGCAGCGGATGCTCTGCCTGCTTCCGGACTTTCTTCGCCTTCCAGATCCCCTCCGCGATCATGATATTGCGGACGCTCCCCAAACACAACTTCAGCCCTTCCAGCTCCACTAACTTCTCGTGCGCCAGCGTTGGCCCAAAGTCAGCATAACGTCCTTTGAGCAGATCCAGCGCAGCCCGCACGGTCTCCCGCTCCAATTGATGGTGGCTTGCCTGCCCACGCTGCTTTGATACCAACCCGGCTGCACCTTCTCGCCGATAGGCTCGCAACAAACGCTTTACTTGCCGAACGCTCACTCCCAGGATCTCTGCCGCGGTTCTTTGTTTCATCCGCTTCTCTTGCAAACGCTCCATCACTTCCAAACGACTCAGTTCCTCTTGGCTCATGGTTAGTAAGTCCATTTCTATGTCCCTTTCACAGAGGGGACATTCTAACTTGTACGCAAAGGGGACATTACTATTAAACGCCAACACACTATTTCGCGCATCCTTGAAAGGCATTAACGCTGGTGGTATAATCGCCCCCGCTCATGGTGCCTGTAGCTCAATGGCAGAGTACCTGACTGTGGATCAGGCTGTTGTGGGTTCGACCCCCATCAGGCACCCAAGACGCCCCCGTGAAAAAAGCGTTTTTTTTATTAGTTGTTGTCCCAAAAAGGGGAGATTTTGGGTTCGACCCCCATCAGGCACCCCCCCTAAACTCCTCGTAAGGGAGTCTTTTTTTTTATCAAGCTGTTGTTTCATTCGGGAATGCTGCGCGATCCCCAAAAAGGGAGAATCTTCCACGGGAACGCTACGCGGTGGGTTCGACCCCTTGCACGAAACAAACTCCCGGCTTGGGAGTCTGTTCTTTTCGATTGTTACCCTCACAGGGTCATAATATCGTGATTTGCGATCGGTTGAGTTATACGTGGAATAACCCAGGGAAATTGGTGGGAAAGGGGAAAGTCTCCTGATTTTTCCAGATCACGGGCGGGAGTATTTCCAGACAGTGGTTTGGTTCAACGACCAATATGCATCCGATAGGATTACATAATGAATATGCTCTTCTTCCGATAATTGTACAAACATGGCATGACCTTGTGGGTCCCCAATTTGGTCCGCCAGGTCGCCATATGCTTTTTCAGCTCGCTTCTCCAAGTTTTTAGCTTCAGTAATGATTTCCATCAAGCTCTTGTGCTCTGGTTCATCGGTAAACTTTAATTCAAGCATTGGCGGCAGAACAAGCGCTTTTCCCTGATAATTTATAAATTGACCGCTTTCCTCCAGGGATTTTTCAAGAGCAGTTAATCGCTCATAATGATATTTCTCAAATTCACTCAACTGCTCGAATAATGCCTTGCCCAGTGGATTGACTTTCTTGGCAGCATTGGCATAACTTTCCATCGCCAATCTTTCATTTTCCTTGACAATCCGGATGGCATCCAACAGATTCGGGGTATTCATCCTGAACTCCTTGTGGTGGAAATGGTCTTGATAATTAGGGATTCGTTTGACAAGCTTTGGCGCAGACCAGTTTAAAAAGGGAATTAGATAATAATCTTAAGGCTTATAAATTATAACATCATCAATTATGATATTGCATTTGTTGGCAAACCCTTTATGGATCGACATAAATGCATCCGAAACATATTGAGCTTAAACGCGCCCATCTCCTAATTCGGCTGTAGACGTTATGATGCACACAAGAATTGCCCAGTGGGAAGGATGGGTTTGCCGTCCTGGCATGGGGTCTGGAAGCAATCACCCGGCCTATTTGCCCATCCTTTCCCCCTCACCATAAAAATGCCACACTGCGCTTGCCTAGGATCATGTCATCAAAAATCAGACTGGCCGGCTTGTTTGACATTCCACTACAAACATGAACCGGCAATAGGTGCTCCTCACGCGGGTGGCAATACCGTGCGGAAGGCGCTTTCTGCCATTCGATCAGGCGTTGTTCACGATCGGTTTGTGCCATCGAACCGGTGCAGGTTTCTATCAACCAGTTCTGAAAGGCATCATTGGCCGGGTCCGGTTGAACGGTTCCTTCCCATATAAATGCTCCCAGGTTATGGAATGAAAACCCGGAACCGATCACCAGGATATTTTCATTCATTAGATCACGCAAGGCTTTTCCCAGTGCGATATGGGCGTCCGGGTCAAGGCCACGTAAAAGTGAAAGCTGCAGGGATGGAATATCCGCCTGAGGATACATTAATTTCAAAGGGATAAACAAGCCATGGTCAAACCCGCGTTCAGGGTCGATGCGAGCTGGTATATTATTTTTACTTAAATCTTCGGCGATTCTATTCGCAAGTGAAGGGCTGCCTGGAGCCGGGTAGGTAATTTCATAGGCCTCGTTTGGGAAGCCGTAATAATCATAGAACATGCCAGGGTTGGACGCTCCCAATAACGTGGCTGCTCTTTCCTCCCAATGGGCGCTGATGACCAGTATGGCATCTGGTTTTTTGAGCCGGGAGGGGAGCTGGGTCATGAAATCCACCATGGCCTTGTGGCTGGGGTCTCCCAGAATGGGTAGAGGACCCCCGCCATGACTGAAATAAACTATTTGGGCTTTGGTTTCAGAGACATTTTGATTTATCATAAATTCCTTTGGAAATTAGGATGCATTTCATGATCAAACCGTGTAGTTGATTTGCGGTTGCAAACTATGCAATTCAACCACGCATTGGGTGATTTTTCCACAACATGAGCAGACGATGTTCCAATCCATATGGAATAGGCAAGACTTTGCTCCATGCAGGAACAGATCAACCGCTTCATGGAAATCCACGTTTTTTATCCTGTGCCCACTGCGGCAGTTTCAATGAAGAATAAGTCTTCATCATTAACGCTGCATATGAAATTTCCAACTTGGATATCAATTTGGGACTACAATTCGGCACCTCTTCAACCTTCGCCGGAACATTTTCAAAAGTGCTATCGTAGACCTTGAAATCCATAAAAGGTTAAAGGTAAAACTGCCTGCGGCAGGGTTAATAATCTTAATAGGGTTATTATACGTCTATTTATCAGAATATTTATCCTATTTTTGAAAAAAGCCCTTGGGCGCCTGCTCATGAGTTTTATCAATTGTCAAGAATAAAATTTCTTACTCCATCATCGTGATGACTATTTTCCTGCATGCATGTCCTTCTTCCAGGTACCGGAGCGCCTCTGCAGTCTCAATTAATGGGTCGCAGCGATCGATAACCGGGACGACTTTGCCCCCTTCCAGAAGTTCCTTAAGAACACCCAGATCTTTTTGATTTGTTTTCGCCGTTACAACCCGCATTTTCCTGCCACTGCTTTCTGAAAAAAGAGGTGCCAAAAGCATGCCCTGGAAGATTTGCGCCGTGGAACCTCCCGCCATGACATATACGCCCCTGGGATTAAGGGAACGCTTATTTGCTTATATCGGATGGTATCCGTTGACAGCCATGATAAGGTCGTACTTCTGCCTGTTCCTGGTGAAATCCTCTCTGGTTTAGTCAATGATATGGTCGGCACCCAGAGAGCGTACCTTTTCCATTTTTCCTTTGCTGCAAATAGCTGTGACTTCCGCACCGAAGTATTTGGCAATCTGCACCGCGAACGTACCCACGCCGCCGGAAGCGCCGTTAATCAAAACCTTCTGCCCCAGCTGGATCTGGCCGTTGTCGCGCAAGCCCTGCAGTGCAGTAAGTGCCGCCATGGGTACCGCCGCGGCTTGCTCGAACGTCAGGTTGACCGGTTTCATTGCAATTGCACATTCTGGAACCGATACATATTCGGCAAAAGCTCCACTGCCCCACGCGCCGATATCTTCAAACACCTCATTCCCTTCCTGGAATTGCTTCACATTTCTGCCGACCGCTTCAACCTGCCCGGCCAGGTCTGCACCGAGAAGTGGGTTCTGGGGCTTGAACAGCCCGCTTGTCAGGCGGATAAGGAATATATCAGCGCTCAGGAAATGCCAGTCATAGGCATTTGCGGAGGCTGCTAGCACCTTTATCAGAACTTCACCATCTTTGGGCGCTGGTTTTTCTATCTCTGTTAAATGAACACCATCCGCGGAACCATATTTTGTGTAAACGATCGCTTTCTTAATTGTTCTTTCCTTCTCCTATTTCTTGAATGAAGTGAATAGTTCTTTTGTTGGTTCAGGCAATTTACAATCTGAATCGTCACTAGGCTAATTTCCGGTCGCCGTAGTCGATTGGTTCAAACAGGTTGATCGAAACCAATTACCATAACAAATGGTATCCTTTTATTAAACGGGTATTTGGGCCAGTTTATTCGAAAGTAAGCAATTGCTGATTTCAATTGTATTGACTATACTATTAATAATTCTCTTCACTTGATAATTTCAGAAATTAGGACACCTTTGAGCATCCGCGAGGCAAAAAAACGAGAAGCGGATTTGGGAGTGCTTATATCAGGAGAAAATACAATGGTAAAACCATTTACAATACTGGCCTGTTTGATCCTGGTAATAAGTTCTTGTGAATCACCCAGCCGCACCAACAAGACTTTGGGCAATATTACACCTACCTCAACCTCAACGTTGAGATCCATTCAGAATGGACAATTTGTCACTCCAGCGATCGTATCGACAAGGACACCATCGCCAACATGGCTGCCCCCTCAAGTTTTTTCGCCACATGGTCCTTTCCTTGCATTTCAAGATGACCCTGCTCAGCCTTCGAAAATAACATTATTCGACCCGGTCCAAACGGCCAGCCTCGTGATATCCAAACCGGTGGGGAATATCCTCCAATGGAGCGCTGGAGGGCTTTCACCGGATGGCCAATATCTGGCCTTTTATAGTGGGCATTTGGATGCCCTGACGGATCTTTCGGCGGTCCCGGCGGTTTCGCAACAGATTGACCTCAATATCATGCGGATGGCGGATGGAAGGATTGTCTTTCAACAATCCCTCTTGAACAAGGATTACCCACAAAATTTTCTCCAGGCAGCAGATTTTCTGCTTGCCAATCCGCCGGCGGATGTTACTTCCCAGGGATATTCTTCCAGAAGCAACCTTGCTGCCAGCCTGCTGGCTGCGTTTAAGGCCTTTATATATACCAACAGTTGGTCGCCTGACGGGCATGTGCTGGCCTTTGCTTCCGGGGTGGATGGACCATCCTCGGATGTATATACCTATAACCTGGATTCAGGCGCCATGACGCGCATTACCACCGGTCCTTCCGAGGTATATAAGATAATATGGTCACCGGATGGCGATTGGATCTTGAACAGCGGCATCTATTCTGTTGGCGAGGGGATGTGCGGGACGTGGTATCTTTCGGCAGCCGACGGTTCCGGTTCATCAGGTTTTTCCATAAGAGGCGCTGGTGATCATAGTGGAATACGCGGTTGTGATTTTGACGAATGGGTCTCCGATCATCAGGCCCTGGTTTCCGAAGACGCCAATGGCATGGGCACCTTCAATTTGGAAATATTGGACACCCATCAAAAATCAATAGATCTTATCTGGCCGCATAATTTCCATTCGTTTGCCTTTGATCCGGTTGGCCGGCAAGCATATATCTCCACTGCAGGAGAACCACAACAGGATGGCACCTATTTCCAACAAGGCACCTATCAGGTGGATGCACCCACCAATAAAACTGTTTCCATCGCGCCGGATTTGCTTTCCTTGCTGTATTTGGGGTGGGGATCCGGGGAAACCATCGCCGGTATTCCTCAAGGGTCTATTGATATCTGCTTTCTCCCATCCGGAAGCTGCTCCGGCTTTCCTGATTCTGGCCAAAAACAAACCAGCGGTCTATCTGTCTCCGCCAACCGAAATAGACTGGTATTGTATTCGGATACCGGTCTATGGCATATTTTCCCTGAACCAGCCAGCCAGACAGCCACACTGGATTACACCGGCAATGTCAATTCCGTAACCTGGTGCCCTAATCCCGATTCAAACACAGCGAACGATTTGGCATTACTTGAAAAAAGTTCGCCCTCATTGTATTATTATCTGTATAACCCTTCAACGGGCCTCACAAATCCATTGCCAGATTTTACAGGTTCCTATTTTCAGGGTTGGTTTTGGAGGAAGTAGGGTTGACTATCGCGAATGAATATCGCAGGTGGAGGAGATCATCGCTCAGAATAGCCTCTTTGACCATTCACCTATAATTCTTTCAAGAATAGAAGGACATCGTGATTAAACCGTTTTCCAAATGCAGGGTGCCCCATACCCTTGTAAAGGACAAGTCTGGCATCCGGTATGCCTTCAGCGGTCTCGCGGAATAAAGCCTCGGAATAAAATGGGTCTTTATCGCCCGCTATCACCAGCGTGGGCGCTGTGATCTGGGCTAAACGGTTTTGAAAGTTATGTTTGTTCTCTGCTGTGATGGTAACCAGCATATCTGATGGATCTTCCGGTGCACCGAAAAGCATCCCCCCTATCAATAATGCCATCCAAACAACCGGCCTGGTTGCATACTTCATGATCCCGTTTTGTGGGAACATGGGCCTGATTAAAGTGTCGTAAGCTTTCCTCCATTCGCGGTGGCGCACCATTTGTCCGATCCCAATTTCCTCACGCATGCCTGCGTCGCTCAAGGCATAAGCGCTGGAATGGAGGACCAATTTCCGGATCAGATCAGGATGGTCAGCAGCGAAGTGCTGAGCTATGGAACCTCCGGTAGAAAAACCGATTACATCTACCGGTCCACCAAACTCTTTCCTGACCATCATTGCATAATCATCCGACATTTCTTTCATGGTGTACCCATCCGGGAGCCCTGGCTTTCGGTTCACGATGTAGGTTGTATAGTCTATATCCTGAAACAGGAATGTGTACACAATTGAAAAAAGCGGCAGCATCAGGCCGGCCAGAGGCTTGTTTTCAAATTCCAACCCTTGAAAGATAATGAGAGGCTTCGCTCCATGGCCAAACCGGTTGTAGGCCAGACCATTGCGAAAATATCCAGCGGTCGCTTGCGGCTTCATAAATTTAAAGCTCCGAAACAACACACGTTAATATTGGGAGTACAACCTTCCCGGCTTGGGTTTCATGAAATTAGGTCCATTATACTTTGTGGCTGCTTTACGCCGGATCCAGACCTTGCCTGCCCGAACCGCGCCTTCAATTTACCAGCCAACAAAATACGAATTTCAGGTTCAGTTGGGTCAATATAAGTACGCTGGCAGCCAAAAATTCATATGAACGGTGCGGGCTTCTTCTTCAAGCTCTGCGGCGTGGCCAATAACCTCGATCATACGTTTGCTATGGGCAAAGACTTCCCGGCAGGGCAGCAACAGGTGTTCAGATGACGGCTCTGCGATATCGTACAGGTCTGTTTTACTCAGGGCATAAACCACCCTCACAAGCTGGCTCCAATGGATTGCTCCGGCGCACATGCAGCACGGCTCCGTGCTGGTGTAAAGGCTGTACCGCTCCAGTTCATCCGGAGAAAATTGTCTGGCAGCCAGGCGAACGAGATTGATTTCGGCTTGTCCGGTGCAATCCTGACCCGTATTAACCGTATTTTCGGCTTCCAGCACCAGCTTGTTATGCTCATCCACCAGCACCGCCCCAAATGGATGGCTTCCATGTTAGCGCGCCCGCCATGCCACCGCAATGACGGACCGTAAATGATCAATATCGATTTCTTTCATGCCATGGCCTAATATTCATCTTAGGATAAGGGATGCAATTGAATGTGCAATTTTTTGAAAGGCTCTGGCGTTATTCTGGTATTCCAAAATACTTGATAAACAACTTTTTAGAAAGTTTTGCGCCTGTTTCGGTCAGGTCAATCGTCGGACCTTTCCCCCTGGGGTCACCGAGGTAACCCCTTGCGTGTAACCTGTCCAGCACGGCCAGATCCAGCCCCTTCCAAGCTCGTGTGGCATATTGATCACTCGAACTGGTAAGATAAAACAGCGCCAGGATCATTTCATCAACTTTGTCTTTATCGTACTTCATGGCTTATTTTCCTTCATTATATAATGGACACGTTCTGCGTATCCCTGGTCAATTAATCAACCGGAAATTATAGCAACCCATGTTTTGAGTTTGCTAGGAGGCATGGCATGCCGCAGGGTGCAAAGCCGCATTGACACAAATTACGAACTCCTCCTGAGAAATCGGTTGAGTAATGAGTTATCGCAAATAAGCCTCGGGAGGTCGATCAGCCCAGGGTTGTGCGCATTCCAGTTAGCCGGTTGGCGGAATAGGGTGGCCACATTGCCAAGGCACCCAATGAAATGCATTCTGATTATACGGCTGTTTCCTATAAGGATTAGGCCCGCCAGGGTTTCCATATACCCGCTGCCTCAACAGATGTAAAAAAAAACCCCCACCCGGTTTGGGCAGGAGATGTTGGTCTTTTTTCGCTTAATAATATATATTGTTCCTGGAAGGGCCTTTCCAAAGGGATAATTCTTCCGAACCATTTAAGATCCTTCAAATAAGTTCATGGGATCTGTGGCATTCTTGGTTTTTCTGCTTCATTACCCCTTTTTCTCTTCCCCGTGAAACAGCGCCAGATACTTGCCATAGCCTTCCTTTTCAAACTCTTCCAGTGGTATAAACCGCAAGGCGGCGGAATTCATGCAATAGCGCAGACCGGTGGGTGCTGGACCATCATCAAAAACATGTCCCAGGTGAGTCCCGGCCTGCTTCGAGCGCACTTCCGTGCGCGGCATGATCAGATTACGATCGCTATGGGTCAGGATATTCTCCGGCTCGAGCGGGCGGGTGAAGCTCGGCCAGCCCGTGCCGGAATCATATTTGTCCAGCGAACTGAACAGTGGCTCGCCGGAAACCACATCCACATAAATTCCACTTTTCTTATTATTCCAGTAAGCGTTATTGAAGGGCGGCTCGGTGCCTTCCCGCTGAGTAACCTCATATTGCGCGGGGGTGAGGCGTTTCTTTAGTTCGGCATCCGAGGGTTTGATATAGTCTGTCATATTAACTTCCTTTAGTGTTTTGGTATATACTAGATATATTACCTAATTTGTATTATACCTCGCTTACATTAAAGGAGGCTTATTAACTACTTACCGTCGAAATTTCAGGGGATTTGGAAATTCATGGTACCCCTCATGGGTGCGGGTAAATGGAATTCCATTTTGGCGCATCCGGCAAATATAATACCCAGGCTGCTTTTCCTGCCTGGTATAGTTCTCCTGGTTGATTTAATGCAGATACATTACCTTCATATTCCTGCCCTTCCACCTGGAATTTATACCAGATCACCCATGGATAGCGTCCATTGATCCGCACGTGATAATCTTGTTCCAGTGAAACGATTTGCCCTTCTCTCGCGAGCCCATCCTGTAGTACTTTGACGACTTTCTGGGCATTCTGAAACCGCCAGACGAACACCCATCCTCCTGCGATCAGGAATGTCATTCCAAGTAGGAAGAAGGGGATACCTAAAAAGGCCGTGATGATGGCAATGGTCAACCCGGTTCCCACCAGGCTGAAAATAAATCCCAGGATGGCAAAGACAAACGCGACAATGGCTCCGCCATCCCGGAATAACAGCTTCCAGGCATACTGGTTGGGGATCGGTCGCGGGGCCGGCGGAGGGGTGGGCAGTGTTTCGCTCAGGCCAGATGATGGGTTTTTTCCATCCGAGGCTGACATAGGCCCTCCGCAGTTCTGGCAGTTGGATTGAAATGTTGGGTGAGTGGTGCCGCACCAAGGGCAAATAATCATCTGGATAAGCCTTTCCGGTTCTGGATCTTTTTTGGATAAAATCTGTGGGTTGTGGGAAATGTCACCATTCGGATAATATCACAATAGTAATAGAAAATTACCTTGCCCGGTAATGGTGCCCTGACTTAATATTGATGCTTGCGGCTTGTGTCACTTAACGTAGACGGCTTGCTTGTTTAATGAAAAAAATAATCCACAATTACCTGGCAATTAAATAACCGCCGATCAGGAGAGCCAGCACGCCAAGGATTCGGGCGAGATCGATGTGGTGGATGGCAACCCCGAATAGACCAAAATGATCAATGATGATCCCCACCGCCAGTTGACCAACGATGATGAGTGCGATCATCATGGTGCTGCCAAGGCGCGGCATGGTGACATTGATCGTCTGATAAAGTATCAGTCCAAAAATGCCTGCACCCAGCATATACCAGGGCAGTTCGCGCCAGTCGCGGATATTTTCTCCCCCTTCTAGGACCAGCAGGACCCCTGAAAAGATCGTTCCACTCAGGTGGATTATGAAACTGCTGGAGGTTCCTCCCAATCGTTTTCCGATTGCTCCCGCAATGGGGGATTGGATTCCAACTGCAATTCCACCCAATAGACCGATTATAACGACTACCCAATATGCCATGTCTTCCTCCTTACCCTTATTTACCTGAGCCGAACAGGATCCCAATCTCGAGACGCATCAATATCTATAATGCCTGCTGGCACCGGCCTGCCTGTTTGGACAGTCTGGCAAGCTGGGGCTCAACGAAAAAAGCTTCTTCTATAATTCACGTTTCCAGAAAATTCCGTCTGTTCCACTTTTTTCTTTCCATTTCGCGCAACGCTTTTTAAAGGGAATTATTTATCCAGTTTCATCCAATACCCCAGCTTCTAATTGTTTACGCAATTCTTCCGCCTGTTCCCATTGTTTCTCGTTAAAAACCTGCACCCCCGCCTCTAGGAGGCAGGCCGCGCAGACACCGGGGAGGGGAACCCTGGTCCCATTGAAGTTGCCATCATAGGTATAACCTGTCCCACATGAAGGGCTTCCCTCCTTTAAAACGGCAACCTGGATACGCCTGGAACGCGTTAATTGCAGCACCTGTGCCGTTCCATCCAGGAATTCCGCCGAAACATCCCGGCCGTTCACGTCCATCACTCTGGCCAGGCCTTTCTGGACTTCCATTCCGCCAGCTCCGTTGCTGATCTCGGCTGGCGGGCGCGGCACCGGCAGGCCTCCAAGAACTTCCGGGCAAACCGACACGACCCGTCCTTCCCGCGTCCAGCGTTGCAGGATCGGATTGTCGCAGCGTTTGTCGCCGCCGGTATAACGTACCGATTCACCCAGCAGACAGGCACTGACGAGGATGGATTCCATAATTTCTCCGGATGATGGGCATGAGATCAATTGCCCGGGGCACCCACTCCACCTGATAACCGACGCTGGACATTCCGTCTCCAGCTCGATCGACAACTTAGCCTGGTGGTCTGCAATCGCTCTCTTCAAAGTCGTTTTCTGGATGGTTGACCCCATATCCTCTGCCAACCTCTGCCTTCAACAGAGTTATGAAATCTATTCGTATCAGATATACTTTACTTTATCCCTTGTATCCTCAATGTTTTACCATGCAAATGTCACGCAAGCAAGCAAATTACAAAGACGACTTGCTCATTTCCGCAGACCCAACAACGACGGGAAGGAATAGCGCGGGATCGAGGCAACCGTGTAGGGCGTACCATGGATGATCGCCTCCGCTGCCAGTTGACCGCTGCGGATGGCCGGACCGATGCCCTCGCCCATATCCAGGGTCGCCAGCCCCAACGCGTCACCTACCAGAAAGGCATTCCCGTTCCGGATCTCCGGCAGGTTCTGGCGCAGGAAATAACTGTGCCCGGTTGGCTTGTAGACATGATCGTGGATCAGGTCATTTTCCTCTAACTTCCCGACCAGGTTGTTCCAATGATGCTTAAGAGTATCAGAGCGCCGCTTCAATTGCCCGGCGAAACCTCCCACTCCCACGTTTACATATCCATCTTTTTTGGGTACATACCATGCATATCCAGGTAATTTATTTTCAAAGAACCACAGTTTGCAGCGGGCATCCTTGTAGTTATATTCAAATTCCTCTTCTTGTGCGACGATCAGCGCTCCTTGTTCCTTTGGACTGGTCTGGCTAAAAAAGGTCTGGTAAACCGGGCAGTGGGTGCCACCGGCTCCCACCAGGTATTGTGCCGAATACCTACCATCAATTATGTATTCGCCGGCTTCCTGCCGGATCTCATGCACCTCGTGGATATAAATGTTGGGTTCGGCCGGCTGCAGCAGCCAGTCATCGAACTCAAACCTGCGGATGGAATATTGGTGGGTGGGCAATTTGAAATGGAAGCCATTAATAGAAACGTCGAAACTGGAAAATTCGGTCAACCCGTGCGGATAATTATCCATATCCCTACCTACCCAGCGCAGCACCTGTGGGGTCACCCACCCGGCGCAGGGTTTGAAGCGCGGGAATTTGGCTTTATCCAATACGATGCTGCGAACGTTGTTTTCCTTAAGCCGCCTGGCGCAGGCCGATCCTGCCGGTCCGCCGCCAATAATCAGTACATCCGTGTTTATCATAAGGGTCTCAGTAAAATTTTTTATAACCATCCTCGAGTTGTCAATGCGAGACGGAGTTCCAGTCGAATCAATCCCCAATAAACCAGGACCTTCCCGGTTATTAGAGATTGCTTATTCAGGTTTTACGCCCTCTCAATCACAATTGGAAGGTTGGCAAAAACCTTCTATGAGAACCGGCAGTCCGGCTGCGGCGTTCCCTGCCGGGTGAAAACCATCTGCCAGAGTTGCTGGTTGCGCGCCCTGAACGCGCCTGCGCTGGAGAGCAGGTAATAGCGCCACATGCGGTAAAACCGGTCATCATAGTTTTTCTTCAAATCCGGCCAGGCTTTTTCGAAATTGGCATGCCAGGCCATCAGCGTTGGATCATAATGGGGGCCAAAATTTTGCCAGTCTTCCATGACAAATTTCTCTTCCATCGCCTTGCTCAATTGAGCCATGGAGGGCAGCAGGCCATTCGGGAAGATATATTTGTCGGTCCAGGGTTCGCCTGTGGTGTAACTCTGATTGCCGCCAATCGTGTGGACAAAAGCAATTCCGTCAGCCTTTAAACAACGGTCCACCACCCGCATGTATTCGCCGTAATTTTTGTACCCCACATGCTCCATCACACCGATGGAGATCACCGCGTCGAATGTGCCGGAAACTTCTCTGTAATCCTGCAGCCGCAATTCCACCGGCAAGCCTTTGCAAAGCTCCATCCCCAGCGCCACCTGTTCTCTAGAAACAGTCACGCCCAGGACGGATGCACCATATTTTTCCGCTGCATATTTGGCAAAGCTGCCCCATCCGCAGCCCAGTTCCAGAATGCGCATGCCAGAATGGATGCCAATCTTCTTGCAAACCAGTTCCAGCTTGGCCTCCTGGGCCTCGTCCAGGTTGCGGGCGTTCTTCCAATAGGCACAGGTATAGTTAAGTCGTTTATCCAACATGGCTGTGTACAGTTCATTGCCCAGGTCATAATGCTTTTTGCCAACCTCGTAAGCCCTGGCAGAAAACTGCCGGTTGGAAAGCTTGGCTCTAACCACTTGAAAGGCCAGGCGAAGGTTATTCTTTACTTTCTCATCCAGGTGCCCCTTAAGGACCCGAAAAATGAACCCATCAATCAATTCACAGTCCCACCAACCTTCCATGTAGCTTTCCCCAAGACCCAGGGATGAATCACGCAGGACGCGTTCATACAGTCGGGCATCGTGCACCTGCAGATCCCAGGGTTGGGAGCCATTGATCTTAATTTCAACCGTATCAAGGAATTCTCGGATGATAGTTTCTGACGTTGCCATGTTGATCTCCTGTTGTTAGAATGTCGCCATTGGTTTACCTTTGTGGCTTGATCGACTTGAAATCTTAACACTAATGGGAATAAATTGGTTCGGATGGAATGGTTATTTTGGGTGATGCTGGTAAGCCGCAAGGCGATCGATCAATTGAAGGCCGTGCGAATGCTTGGGTGAAAAATGGTGTATCTCAAATCATTTCACCAATTCCTGCGCATCTGAATGGATTATGATGCCCCCTCGTTTTAACAACCTCTTTTCCTGCTTCACAATCTCTTTTGCCACTTTTAGACGATCAGCCTGCTCAGGAAATTGCGCCGTGAATTCCGGCGAACCAAACAGCCGGCTGTCCTGGATGGCATCAAACGAATGTCTACTTAGGAACCCCAAGGCCCGGGGTTTCTCCAGATCGACCTGATGATATTCGAATAATTCACTATTCAGGTCACCAAAATCCACCCCAACTGGTTTGGCACCCAGATGGAACAGGATGCGGCAGAACCAGGGTTCGAACAAGGCCGTATACCCTTTTCTTCCGCCAAGAGTTATTTCACCAAAAGGTGTGTTTACGAAAATTGATGCGGGCATCTTGCTTGTATTCGAACCACAAGCAATATCCAGGATCCTTTTCCCTTCAAGCTCGGATAATTTATTAAAGTGTTGTGCCAACCGCCCGGCCATTTGTTCGATGATCCCAGCCACACCCGGTTCTCTGACCAATTTCTTGTATAAATCATAATGAGAATCCAATGCCTGGATGGTCATGGAGATGGAGAGATAATCCTGCGGATCCTTCCAAAGGGGATTCAGACTGGCAATGAGCTGCTCCAGTTTGTCATCAGGGTAGTCTTTTCTTTTCAGCATTGTTACCTAGGATGGACTGGAATAGTGTCTATCTTTATTACTCTCCGTTTGGAATAAATTTCAATTACCACTCAGATCCCAAGAGGTTCCCGGACCAGGATCACGGTTGTCCGCTCTTTGAGCCACTCGCGTTCGACGATGAGTATTTTACCAATAAATGTCCCTATATTGGCAGTTTTCTGAAGCTGTTCTTCTTCCCAGGGCTGGACGTATTCACGGATTCGCCTGAACGCCGTTTCGAGGTCGGGCACGATCTTTTGACTGCCCACAACCAGGATCAGCCTGCCGGCGGTATTGGCGTAAGGCCCGATCTGGCTGGCGGTCGCGGAAGCCATCACGAGGATACCAGCCTGCGTGATTGCATTGACACTGCCCAGCATGAAATCAGGAGCAGCTAGTATTTTTCGAATTTCCTGACCCTGGGTCTTGCGATCCATTTTTAGGGTTTGATGGCGCAAGGCGTTATATTGGTTCGGGTCCATGATTGCATCGAAAATTCCGGCTTCCTGTAGCGTTTTTGACTTACCCGAATGTACCTGTGCCCCCTTGGGAATTAGTTCCAACGCTGCCTGTCGAGCTTCTTCTCCGTTATTGACGATTACAACCTCGATATTCCGTTCCCGCATCCGTTCGGCAACTTGTTGGAGTATTTCTTCCAATGCCGGTTTGATAAAGTCTGGTTGATTTGTGGGCATATGTAGGTTTTTCCTTTTTATTCATGTTTGTTATTTCGCACTCATTTGCCTTTATAAGATATATTAAGTCTAAATTGTTAATCCAATATCAATATTATTGTTAATCTATTGTAAGTGGAATTGGATCATAAGGAATGTGAAAAGGGCTCAAAATACTTCCCAAAGACGACCGGATGACCACCGAGAAGGAAAAAAACATTCCGTTGGGATATAATCAATGCCGCCAACAAGTCGGCCTGGTACAGCTCCGGATCAGCGTTAATTTTAACCAGCTCTTCCAGCAAAATAGTACCCTCATTATTAAAGGGTAATCTCTTGTACAAAGTCAAATCCTACATGTTCGAAAAGGTGCTTTTTGTGTTGAAGGATCGACAACACCAATATTTTTTCACGTCCATTGCGAGCTTGAATGGCGAATTTGAGGGTCGCTTAGATTTGAGCCAGGTTGAACCCGGCGAATATGCTATCTACATAGCTGGCGGGTCGTTGAATGGGATGGATACCCTGGAAAAGTAAACCCTGGCTATGACCCCACTGGCTACAAGATATAGGTCAAATAGGATGCTAACCCATGATATCCCTATTCAAACATAACAGGAACCTTTTCCTCGTGGGGGCAGGAGTATTGATAATCGTTTTACTTGGCCTGGGATTGTTATTAAGCCCTCTGTATGCACCCTCAACCGAAACAATGACATTTGTGAAGGATGCAGTTGCCAGCCAACAAAATATAGAAGCCGGGATTCGTACGTATTACAAGGCTGGAAAATACACTTTCGCCACGCCACTGGTAATCCAGGATCCTTACCAATCTGCCCCATTGACCGCCCTGGTCATCTTTGATACGCCTGAACCCAGCCAGATTTCCATTCACGTTCCGGGAAAATCGCCGCAGGCGGAGGTTAATTTTACTTTTGCAGGCTTCCAACAGCACCACGAGATTCCCATCTACGGCCTGTACGCCGGAACATTTAACCATGTCACGATGCGAATGAAGACACAGAATGGAGCCACGACCCAGACCGGGATTGACTTGCAAACCGAACCTTTGCCCATCGATATGCAAAATTTTATTGTGGAGAAGCTGGATCGCACCCGATACAGCCCAGGCTTCAATTTCACATCCATGGATAGAAAACCCGTTTTCGATCTGGATGGGAACGTGCGTTGGTATTCCAGCCAAAAATCATGGGAGGTTTTCGCCCCCCTGAAGAACGGACATTTCCTGTTCACCTATACTGTCGGCAAAGTGGAAGGTGACGTTATGATGGAGCAGGATCTGCTGGGGAAGATTTATGCCATTTACAATATTCCCGATGGTGTTCACCATGATATTTTTGAGCTTCCGAATGGGAACCTGCTGGTCACCAGTGCGGATTTAAAATCAATCACGATTGAGGATCATATTCTTGAGGTGGACCGCAACAGCGGTCATATTGTCAAGGACATAGATTTGAAGAATATCCTAGATCCGGGCCGCCCGCGCCAGGTGATCGGACTTCCTACCAATGATTGGCTGCACGTAAATTCCATCGACTATGATCCCGCGGACCGCTCGATCATCATTTCAAGCAAAGCGCAATCAGCTGTCGTTAAACTATCCTACCCTGGCATGAAGATAAAATGGATCCTGGGTCCGCACGACAATTGGAGTCCGAAATATCAGCCCTACCTGCTTACCCCAGTTGGCGTCAATTTTGAATGGCCATGGTCGCAACATGATGCCACACTCTACTCGCCTGATGTTCCAGGGGCTGACTCCACCGATATTTTATTGTTCGATAATGCGCTCTATCGCAGCTTTAAAACGCCCAATGCTTTTCCAGAATCCGATTGGTATAGCATGGTTGTACATTATCAGATTAATGAAGTGTCCAAAACTGTCCAACAGATCTGGGAATACGGCAAGGAACGCGGCCCAGCGCTATTTTCAGCAGTCGGCGGTAGTGCTGATCGGTTGTCCAATGGAGATATATTGGGAACATGGGGGGATATTTCCAAAGATACCCTGGGAAATCCATCCTTCAGCAGTGATGCCAACGATACAGTGAATACCATAATAATCGAGGCCGTTCCAGCCACTAACGAGGTGGTGTTTGAGTGCAGCGTGCCGCAAGCGGCGACTTATCGCGCCCTGCGAGCCGGCCTGTATGATAAGTATTCAGACCAGAATGCCTACCTGTCAACCGCATTGAACAATACCAGTGGATTTGATCTGGCAGACCGCAGCTTCCTGGCCTGGAGGGATATTAAACGCGCCACACTAAGCCCGCTATTGGATTGGCTGAAAAGAATCCACCAACTCATTCTTGCAAGGATCAAGTAAATACCTCTGAGTTTGCTAGTATCATTTTACGCTTTAAATTCTTTGAGAACGTTCGACCTTTGCGGGTGTTTTCTCGGAAATCGAATTCTGAAACATAAGGTTCGATATCCTGCAAACCAAGCCTTAGAACCGTTAATGCAGCTAGGGAGAAGATGGAATTGAAGAAGGCCTTTCCGATAACGCGCCAGACCAGCGCCAGCAGGGGTAGTCCCAGCAGGCCTATGAGAACCAGGCTGGGTAAAATGAATACCCAGCCTGGATTATTATTTATTGAAAGTCTCTGAAATAAACGGCGCAAGGGACTTTCCCATTACGGCGTTACAGTCGTAAAGCCCCATTTCTTCATGATGGCCTGCCCGTCTGGCGAAAGAACGTAAGCCACGAAGGCTGCCGCCAGGTCGGGTTGCGGGGCATTGGTCAGAGCCGCAATAGGATACTTGGCAACTACATTGTAATTGGTCGGAATGACGATGGTTTTCAATGTCGGGGCGGCGATCGCATCCGTGATGTAGACGATGCCGGCGTCGGCCTCGCCCAATTGCACCTTCGCCACCACCTGTTTTACATCGGTTTCGTTCGAAACGACATTGGCCAGCACTTTGGTGCTGAAATCGGAGCCAAAGGTAGGATCCTTGCTCATATTGGCAAGGATTTGCAGGGAATAAGCTCCGGCAGGTACGGATTTGTCTTCCAGGACGAGTTTCAGGCCGGGTTTGGCCAGGTCCTGCAAAGTCTGCACATTGGCCGGATTATTTGCCGGAAGAATGACTTCGAGCACATTGGTCACAAAATCTTTGTATCCAGGTGCAACCAGGTTAGCGGTAACCATATTATCCATATAGGTATGGCTTGCAGATGCAAAAACATCTGCTTTCGCGCCCTGTGTGAGCTGAGTGGCCAGCGCCTGGGTTCCTGCGAAGTTAAACGTCACAGTGACGCCCGGATTGGCAGCTTCGAAAGCCTTGCCGATGTCGCCAAATGAGCCCGTCAGGGAAGCCGCGGCAAAGACGGTCAGGGTGCGAGGGGCTGGCGTAGCCGTTGGCGGTACGGCAGTATCGGTAGCAGGAGGCATAGTCGCAGTGGGGGGCACGGCGGTTGGAGTGGGCACGGTCGTTGCAGCCGGCCCGCAGGCGGCCAGCAGGATGGCCGCAAATAGAAGCACGAGCAGTGTTACCTTTTTCATTTTCTTCTCCTTGGTATTTTTTTATATGCCAGACAAAAAAAGTATCTTCGCACATATATACTCATCTGGTGAGTATATCAAGGGCAGGGATTCTTGTACAGGGGTTGACAGGGATTGACGGCGTAAATATTTGACGCGTAAGTTCGGATTGGGGTTTGTCAGCGAGGGTACCGCTTAGGGCGAGGTGAAAGTATCAGAGTCCCAAGTTGGAGACTTCGGACTCCGGTGATGAATGATTTTCTTTGAGGGGCGAAATGGTAGATTGCTGAGAGGATGAATTATTCGGTTGTAAAGTATTCCTGGCTTTCCACCAGCCAGTCCAACACGGCATGCAACTGTTCGATGCGCAAGTCCACGCTCATGCGGTTGTAGATTTGTTCATCGGGCAATTCTGCGAGCGTTTTTTCCAGCAGACGAAGGCGGTTTTCGGCCTCGGCCCTTTGCCGGTCAAAGGCCAGGGCAAGTTTATCGGGCATATACATGCGCAGGAAATATAGCCGGGTGACAAACTCCAGGCGGATGGCGCGGCTGCTGCCGCCGCTGGGGGTATCCAGCCAGTACAGAAAGTGTTTACGACCCTGCGGGGTCATATGCAGCAACCGGCGGGCAGGCAGTTTTTCCTGGGGGATTTTCTCCATGGAAATTTCCCCTTGCGCTACGAGGCGCTTCAAAATGGCGTAGGCCTGACTCTGGCTGAGATGCCAGACCTGCCCCAGGTCAGCCACCACCTGGCGGTGCAGTTTATAGCCATATCCCGGCGCTTTATAGAGCTGACCGAGCAAAGCCATCTCAGGCGAAAGGGCGCCAATATCGTGGGGTTTATTTTTTACCATGGTCTCCCTCGTGCAAGTACTGGGAATCCACCGGCAGTCCCTCCATTTCCATGATCTTGAGGGCGTTGGTGGTGGGGGTGGGTCCGGGCCGCAGGCGATAATCGAAGGTGAGTTTTCCTCCGTCCACATCATCCCGGAAATGTACGTTATGCACCTGGGGGTGATTATCGGCCAGCGTCGCTAGGTCAAGATCGTGGGTTGCGATCAGCCCTACACCTGCCCTGCCGATCAGGGCATTCACATAGGTCCGGCTGCCGATCAGGCGCTCGCGGTTGTTGGTGCCGCGGAAGATCTCATCCACCAGGTAGAGCAGGGGCAGGCCGGCGGGATCCGGCAGCAAGGCATCCAACAATCCTTTCAAGCGTTTCACCTCCGCGTAAAAGTAAGAAAACCCGTCGTTAAGTGAATCGCTGATACGGATGCAGGTGTACAGCCGGAAAGGCACAGCATGCATGGCAGAAGCGTTTACCGGACCGCCGGCGTATGCCAGGCACAGGTTGATCCCCACCGTGCGGATGAAGGTGCTTTTCCCGGCCATGTTCGAGCCGGTAATGATAATCAATTCTCCCAATGCCTCGATCTGCAGATCATTGCACACCTTGCGGTCCGACGGAAGCAAAGGATGGCCCATCTGGCGCGCCGCAAACACTGGTTCCGACCCATGCTCAGTAGCGTGGTGGTCCGGAGTATCCTGTTGCTGGACATGTACCTGCTCGATTTTGGGGAATGCATACTTCGGGTGCAACGCAGCGAATTCCCCCAGTGCGATCAGCGCCTCCAATTCATGGAAGGTTTCCAGCCAGGCGGGCAGCACATCGGCCATGCCTCGGCGCTGACGGGCTGCCAGCCAGGCGACCCAAAAATCCCACGGTGTCAGTAAGTTGAGCAACAGGCCCAGGAACGGGTTCATGCGCAGGCCGGCCAGCGCTGTTACGAATTGCAACTGGTGCAGCCGCTTGGATGGCCTCTCCGCTCCTGCCAAAAACATGGCACACTGCTTCTGCAGGGCATTCTTATCCCCATAATGGAAACTTTCCAGGTGGTGAAGTAGCGGCCGGAACTTGGCCAACTCGCCATCCAGCCGGATCACCGCGGCCAGGAATTCACCGGTAAACGATTGGTTAGTAAAATACACTCCTGCGTATGCCAATGTCGAGAGGATCCAGACTGGCGGCAGCCGGCCCACCACAAAGAGTACAAACAGTACATCATTTAATATCACCAGCGATGTGACCCAAGCCAAAACCTGGCGCAGCCTCTTTTCAGGGTAGGGGGTGGTCAGCCAACCGAGTAATCTATCGCCATCCAGCGGTTCCCGGCTGAGCTTGCGGAATATAAGCGCCAGACGGTTTCGAAAGCGCGGCAGTCCAGCCAATTCTTTAACCACCGCTTGGCGGGCAGAGATTGTTTGGGGTTCAGGTACACCGGTGGTCAGCCAACCGGCCAGGCGGATACTGCCCTGGCGGGAAATGGTGTTGTCGAGCAAGGCATGCAGTGAACGCGGCCCGGTCAGGTCCAGATCGATTGCCAGGGCGGATTCAACCTCGGGAGCGGCAGCGGATTGCCGGGGGATGTGCTCCCAATCCAGAATCAACCTGGCTGCCTGTTCCCGGTACATGGCCAGCCAGATGCGGAAAGATTCTGACCAATCATCCACCCGGCGGTGCATGATTTCGATCCAGGTGAATAATATTGCCGTAAAGATTAATGTGATCCAGCCTGCCAAGGCGCCCAGGAAGACCGCCGCACCCCAGCTTGCCGCTCCGCCTGCCAGAAATACCGCCAACCGGATCCAAGAGTAACGCCGGCTGATCGATTCACAGCGAGCCAGCTTGTGTTCCAGTCGAAGGATGTGATGCTGGAAAAGGGGCGGATTTGGCATAACCTAATTGTACTTTTATTTGCCGTAATCCTCGGAACTGGCTCGTTAGTGCAATCGAAAAGTTATTTCGCTACCAGTTATGCCACTTTTTAAGGATAGCTTCATCCAAAGAAGGTATTGCAATAAAAAATATATTTGAGGAGACAGGTTTTATGGAAATGATCATCGATTTCCCAGGAGGATCGCGCGTAGATGCCCATTTAGGCACATTTACTGTGGCAACTGACCAGCCGCCGGTCGCCAGCGCTCCCAGTCCCTTTGAGATATTCCTCGCTTCCATCGGGACCTGCGCCGGGATCTATGTGCTGGGTTTTTGCAAGCAGCGCAGCCTCCCGACCGAAGGCCTCCGCATTGTCGAGAGAATAAACCACAGTCAGTCTACAGGTATGGTCGAGACGATCGAGCTGGAGATTCAGATTCCGCAGGGCTTCCCGGAAAAATACCGCGATTCACTTATCCACGCGGCGGAACTGTGTGCGGTCAAGAAGCAGCTCGAAAAACCGCCCAAGTTTGATATCACCACCAAGATGGTGTAGAAGTTTAGGATGCAACAACAATGAGCATGTTTAGTCATATTTTTGGTGCACCGGTACCGACCCTGAGCGCGCTGGAATTGTATAAGAAATTGAAGGGGCGAGAGCAACCCTATGTGCTGGATGTACGCCAGCCAGAGGAATTCCGTTTGGGCCATATCTCAGGCGCAAAGTTAATCCCGTTGGGCGAACTGAATAGTCGCTTGAAAGAGATACCCAAAGGGCACGAAATTGTATGTATTTGTGCAACCGGGCACCGCAGCGTCCCGGCTGTGAGAAAGTTAACTGCGGCGGGTTATTCAGCCAGCAGCATGAAAAACGGGATGATAACCTGGCAAATGGCAAAGCTGCCTGTACAAAAAGGAATGTAACCATAAACTGCTTACTGATGATACTGACGGAAAACAATTCAGTAGAGGATTTCTATGCATGAAAAAAGATTTGAAGGTGATATTTCAAAATTACGTTCCCCCGAAAGGGTAGAGCGGCTGGAGGTTGACCGCATAATTGGCCTTAGCTTGGAAGGGGAAATTATTGGTAGCGTCCTGGATGTAGGAATGGGCAGTGGTCTTTTTTCCGAATCCTTCTCTGGACGCGGTCTGAAAGTCTCCGGGGTGGATGCCAATCCGGAAATGCTGACCGCCGCACGCCAGTTTGTGCCAGGCGGAAAATTTCGTGAAGGCACTGCCGAGGCGCTGCCTTACCCGGATGGCAGCTTCGACCTGGTGTTCCTGGGCCTTGTCCTGCATGAATCGGATGAACCCCTGAAAACTCTGCAGGAAGCCCGGCGAGTAGCCAGAAAGCGGGTTGGCATCCTGGAGTGGCCTTACCAGGAGGGAGCATTTGGTCCGCCGCTTGTTCATCGGTTGAATCCGGAGGACCTGACTGCCATGTTCCAAAAAGCTGGATTTAGAAAGTGGAAGCTTACTGAGCTTTCCAACACTGTCTTCTATGCGCTGGAAGTTTAATTCATTTGTGAAAATCCACTCCTTATGTGAAGGCTGAACGTGCCACCCGATCAGGATGGCACGTTTTCTTTACTACTTGCTTTCGAAGGACGTGATAGACGATGTCGCCAGATCAGCAGCCCGGCAGCAACCACTGCCATGATGCCTGAAAGCGTCTGGTTGGCGTTGATCCCGGCCAGACGGGAAGCATCCAGACGCAGGAAGTCCAGCAGGAAACGGCCAAGTGGATAGATGATCAGGTAGCCCAGGAAAATGTCACCTGTCTTGAGGCGATCCGAGAAACGACGCGAAACCCACAACAGGATAGCCATGTTGGCCAGATTCCATAAACATTCGTATAGAAAAAGCGGATGGTAATAGGCAACGCTCTCGAAACCGGGCAGGCGATGGGCCGGATCGATGTAGATCTTCCAGGGCAGGCTTGTGGGAGCGCCGTACAGCTCCTGGTTGAAGAAGTTACCCCAGCGGCCGATGGCCTGAGCCAGCGCCAGGCCCGGCGCGACCAGGTCCAGCCATTTGGCAAAATTCAATTTATTCCTGCGGGTGTAAATCCACATGGCCAGCGCGCCGCCAAATACCGCCCCCGGGATTCCCAAGCCTCCGTTGCGAATATCGATCATGGCTATAGGATGGGTCAGGTAATAATGCGTGGTGATCCCCTCGGTAATCATGGAAGGTGGCGGGGTCAGGATATGCCAGATGCGCGCTCCAATGATACCGGCAAACACAATCCAGATAAGCATATCCCACAGTACCTCTGGGTTCTGGCCGTGCCGTTTGGCTTCGGTGCTCACCAGGAAAGTCGCTGCCAGGACCCCCAGCATGATCATGATCCCATAGAAATAAATATGGAAAGGCTGGCTTATAAATGGGATTTGGATATCGAATCCGTTCGGCATTTAAATTCCCTGCAATCTATTTTTCCCACATCGGGAATAGTTTCAGTATCCAGCGGGTCATATAGACCCCTGCCAGGGACGATCCAGCTGTAACCGGGATCATCACGGCCCAGGCGCGCCAATCCAACGGGATCACCCCGAAGAGCCCGCGCAATGAGGTGTACAGTGCCAACAGTTGCAGGCCGACCGCCACCGCATAACATACTAGCAGCGCCCGATTCGACCAGATTGACAGGCTATCCATTTGCCGCACCACCATCACGCGTGTGAAGGCATGCAGGACGATGCTCGTGAAGAGCAACGTACGGGCATAAGTGACGCCCCCAAACTGCAGCCCGACCCAGAAGATCAGACCGTAGGCGATCAAGGTACGGAGGATACTCCCTACGATGGTGGCGTAGATGGCCTTGTTCAGGATGGGCTCGTCATGCCGGCGCGGGCGTCGTTTCATCACGTGGGGCACCACCGGGTCGGCTGCCAGCGCGCTGGCCGGCACCAGGTCGGTCACCACGTTCACCCACAACAGCATTATGGCGGAGAGCGGGAAATATCCAGCGATGGAAAGCGCAAGCACTACAAATACCTCCCCCAGGCTGGTACTGAGCAGGTAGTTGGTAAACTTGCGAATGTTGTCGAAGATCCTGCGACCCTCTTCAACCGCCGCCACGATGGTGGCAAAGTTGTCATCCAGCAGGACCATGGCGGAGGATTCCTTGGCGATATCCGTGCCGCGCAGGCCCATCGCCACGCCCACATCCGACTGTTTCAAGGCGGTCGCATCGTTGACCCCATCCCCGGTCATGGCCACGACGTGCCCGGCATCCTGCAGAGCTTTGAGCACCTGCTGTTTCACCTCGGGCGTGGCGCGTGCCACGATATCCACTTCCTTCATCTTCTCTATCAGGACCGGCCCGCGGATGCCTCCCATTTCGCGTGCATCCATGACGCGTCTACCGATCCCGAGCGTCGCGGCAATGGCCTGGGCAGTCAGGCCGTTATCTCCGGTGATCATTACCACCCGGATGCCAGCCCCCAGGGCACGCGCAATCGCTTCGGCGGCTCCGGGACGCGGCGGGTCGATCAGGACCAGCAGCCCGAGGAAGGTCATTTCATTTTCTGCCAGATTAACCGGTAGTCCGGTTGGCAGTTCCCGGCTCGCCACTCCTAGCACGTAAAAACCCTGGCCCTGCAACTCGGTCACATGCTGGCGGATAGCTTGGCAATGCGAATCCGCCAGCGCATATTCCTGCGTCCCTTCCTGGCAGCATGTGCAATGTGCCAGAACAGGCCCCGGTGCGCCTTTAGTGAAGGCGAAATTCTTTCCATCCCTTGCATGGATTGTGGTCATCATCTTGCGTTCGGAGCTGAAGGGGATCTCGTCCACGCGCGGAGTATCTTTGCGCGACTGCTCGGGGTCCAGGCCGGCAAGAAGGGCAGCCTTTACTAAAGCTGTATCCACCGGGTCGCCATGAATATCAGCGTCAGCCCCGATGCTGACCGTAGCCTCATTACAAAGAATGGCCGCTCGCAGCAGGTTGAGCGCGGCGTGGTTTTCTTTGATCCCTTGAGAGATATCGACCATCTGTCCCCCAACATACAGACGTTGCACTGTCATCAAGTTCTGGGTCAGGGTGCCGGTTTTGTCGGTGCAGATGGTATCCACCGAACCGAGCGACTCGACCACCGCCAATCTTCGCACTACGGCATTGCGGCGGGCCATCTGGCGGGCGCCCAGCGCCAGGGCGAAGGTCAGCACGATCGGCAGGCTCTCGGGAATGGTGGCAATGGCAAGGCTGAGGGTATTTAACGCCACGTCGACCGGTGGTTCATGCAGGAGAAAAAGCAGGATGACTGCTACGACGGCCGCCAAGCTGGCGACAATGACAGTCATCTGGCGCGCCATCTTCTGCACCTCCACCTGGAATGGGGTGGGGCGCTCGGCCATTTGTGTCAGGGTTCCGGCGATCTGCCCGACTTCGGTGGCCATGCCGGTGGAAACTGCTACGGCCTGCCCGGTCCCATGTGTGATGTAGGTGGAGGCATAGACCATGCTGGTGCGTTCTGCCAATGCCGCACCCACCGCTACGGGCTCGGGGCTTTTATCCACCCCGACGCTCTCGCCGGTCAGGGCTGATTCATCCGTTCTCAGGCTGTGTGCTTCGATCAGGCGTGCATCCGCCGGGACCTTCTGACCGTGGGTTAGAATCAAAATATCGCCGGGCACCACCTCGCCCGCCTCGATCTGCCGGGAATTACCTGCGCGCAAGATGGTGGTCTTGAACACCAGCAGCCTATTCAGTGCTTCCAACTCTTTCTGGGTACGGAATTCTTCGAAGAAACTGAGACCAACGCTCAGAACGATGATACCAAGTATGAAATAAGCGGTCAGCCGGCGCCCGCTTTCCCCCGGAAGGTAGCTCACGGAAAAAGCCAGGATGGCGGCAAAGAGCAGGACAAAGATGAAATAATTGGCAAATTGCTTGAATAAAAGACGCCAGGGATTGATGGGTTTACGGCGGATGATCTCGTTCCGTCCATATTGAGCCAGGCGGCCGGCTGCTTCCTGCTCAGTTAAGCCTCCCGATTGAGTCCCTGATTGCGCGGTTGCCAGGGAAACATCAAGTGAATGCCAATTTATTGATTTCAATACCTACTCCATTGGAGCAAAGTTTTACCTTCTCCCTTATCTTTAATTTCTACGGCAAAATTTCCTTTTCGCTCAGCTCTCGTAAAAAGTAAATACTATCACCCTTTTGCCATTTCTTTCGAGGCAAGCTCCTGGTCTACATTTGAAGGTGAATTTCGTGCGATCAGTCTCAGCGCGAAGGCCGCATTTTCTGATCCTTCTCTGGCCAACTTTCCTAAAGAGCGGATTGCAGTGCTTCGTTTACTTCCAGCCTTGGAATTGCAAACAATTAAATAGTATTCCTGTGCTTTATCATCTTCCCAATCATCCACATTATCAAACATTTCTTGGGTTCTCCTGTTACAAGAAATAAATTCTAGTCAAAGTTATGCCATTAATCGATAGCCGATAAAACTAATATAACAGCATAAAAATCATTTGTAAAATAGTATAATCTTATAAATATCATAGGTTAAAGGCTATGACACTCCGACACCTAGAAATCTTTCTATCCGTCTGTGATCACAAAAGCATGACCCAGGCAGGCCGTGAACTATACCTGAGCCAACCGTCCGTCAGCCAGGCGATTGCCGATCTTGAAGCTGAGTATGGCGTCAGGTTGTTTGACCGCCTGAACCACTGCCTCTACCTCACCCCTTCGGGAGAACGGCTGCAATTGTATGCCCGGCACATCCTGAACCTTTCGGTGCAAGCCAAGAAGGAACTCTCAGGGCAGCAGCAGGCAGGAAGTATCCGCATCGGGGCCAGTCTCACCACTGGCACCTATCTGTTGCCGTCAGTGGTGATCGCTTTCAACAAAAAAATGCCCGATGTGGACGTGTTTACCCTGGTTGACAACACGAACTTGATCGAAAGGTGGATCCTGGAAGACCGTATCGATCTTGGTTTGGTGGAAGGGCCAGTTTCCTCCACCGATATCGTGATAAGGAACATTCGCGACGATCGCCTTGTGGTTATTTGTGCCCCTAGTCACCCATTAAGTAAGCAGAAGAAGGTATCCGCGGCTGATCTATCGGCGGCGAAGTTCATCATCCGTGAGGCCGGTAGTGGCACGCGCGCCATCTTCGAAAATGCCATGCGGGAAGCTGGCATAACCTGGAAGGTCGCCGGATTGTACAACAACAACGAGTCCATCAAGCACGCCGTACGGGCAAACCTGGGACTGGCAGTGGTTCCATGGCTTTCTGTCGAAGAGGAAGTAAATTTGGGGCAGATCGTTTCACTCGAGGTCCGTGATCTGAAGCTGAGAAGAAAACTCAATCTGATCTACCACCGTCAGAAATTCTTCACCAGGGCTATGCAAGCGTTCATTGAGTTGTTTTAGTACAGTTCATCTTCTAGTACCTTACACTACGTACTCCCGATTGATAACGTAACACTGCCATTTGACGATAAGAAATTTGCCATCCAATCAGGATGGCAAATTTTAAGAACCCAAACTCCCTGTCGATTTATTGCGTTCCGTTCTGGACCGGATAGCCAGCTGCCATCCAGGCCTGCAAGCCTCCGCTCAAGTAGGAAACGTTAGTAAACCCGGCCTGCTGCATAATGGCTACTGCGCTCTGGCTGCGGTGACCGGATAGGCAGATAACCACGATTTCCCGGTCTTTTGGTAGTTCGCTCATCCGATTTGGCAATTGATCCAGAGGGATTAATGTACTCTTGGTGAGATGGAATTGATCCCACTCATCCTGGGTGCGCACATCCAGGAAGAAAACCCCTTGCTGATACTTTTGATAAGCCTGTGCGGGAGTGATTTCGACAGAAGGCGTGGCCTTAGGGGCGAAGATTAGAATTATCGCCACGGCAACGAGCAAGGCTCCCAGGCCAATCCACAGCCAGGTCAGGTTGCGCTTATGAATTCTATTTTTTCGATGAGAGGCGGATTCTGAGGATATATGGGATATTCTTGAATGTTTTCTTGCCATTCCAACCTCGAAAGGATGTGCTAGGAATGTTACATAATGCAACATTATTTATGCGAGGGAAGGGTGGACCAATGGTAAACAGGAGAGAATGTAAGGTTCAATACCAACCCGACTTTTCACTGATGACATGTCCCAGTTGTTTGATGACCTCTTCCTGTTCGGTAATAATGGATTTAACCAGGTCGCCAATGGAAATAAAACCAACCAGTTTATCTTCCTGAACCACCGGCAGATGTCGAATATGTTTAGCATTCATTAATTCCAACCCCTGCTCGTTTGTCTGGTTTGGCGTAATCGTGATGAGATTGGTGGACATGATTTCGCTCACTGGCGTTTTCTCGGACGATTTGCCTTTTAGAATTATTTTACGGGCATAGTCGCGCTCCGAAAAGATTCCAATCAACTTCTTGCCTTTCAACACAGGCATGGCTCCGATATCCTTCTCAGCCATGATCTTAAGCGCCTCAAATACTGTCGCATCCGGGGTGATAGTCCATATCTCCTTCTTTTTTGTCCGCATAATGTGCTTGATCGTTTTCATTGTTCCTCCATTTTCCTCATGAGGTTTCGTCTAAATTGCATTTGCTTATAGTGTTTTCTCACAGTGAAAGACTCCGGATAAATGATCATGCTCTCTTTCGAGTCTCATACCAACCATTGCGGGTGCCAGCGCGTACATCGAACTCCAGCACGTATGGTTTGATATCCAAGAGTGGAGTACCGTCCAGCATATCCGCGCCCTCGATCTCCAGCAAATTACCTTTTCGATTTAGCAGGCGTACCACTGACAGGCCAATCGGATTTGGTCGATTGGGATAGCGTGTGGCAAACAGGCCATGCAATTTGTCGTCGAGGAAAGGCTTGACAAGCAGTGCGAAACCGGAAGATTCGTGAAAGTCATACAATAAGAAGATATGAGAGAATCCTTCCAGATCCTCCAATCCTTCAGCGTATTCAGGGGAGATTTCCACGACTCCTTTTTCCTGTGAGCGGGACGCCTGGATTGGTGTTCCCTCCCTTTGTGTAAATGGGGTATGGATGATCCCGATTGGATGAAAAAGGATGTCCGCAAATGTTGGGATCTCACCCATTAATGCAATCGCTCCAGGTGATTTGCCAGGTTGCCTGCCAGGTACGCCTTCACTGCGGTCTCAATATCCGGGATGTCTGTAATAATGGGCAGAATCCCGGCTTCGGTCAGAGCGTTATATGCACCAGTGCCCATCCCCCGCCCCAGCATGACCTGACAATCGGAGATCGGGTCGATCATCCCTCCGTGCTGGTGTTGATGTGTGTGCATCTCCAGCTCGCCAGGCTGCCCGTGATATGCCTTGGTGCGGGTTTCCTTTCCCGCGATCTGTCCGGATTCAATTAAAAATACTTGGTAATATGGAGCTCGCCCGAAATGGGCAGAGATTGTGATCTGATTATCGGTGACAACAGCTATCTTCATAATAAATATTCTCCATTCATGTAGGGTTCAGGCGACTCGCCTCTTGTGGATAAATAGATGATCATTGCCATTCCGGTGATCATGGTTGTTATAACGCATTCAATGAGATTGGATAAACCGATTGATGATGCTGCCAACCTGTCGGAAGCTATAAAAAGAATTATAGCCGTGGAGATGGAACAAATCATAAAGATGTACAGGTAAAGTATAGGAGGATTTCTGCTTTTCATCGTTCACCTTTATTCATCGAGCACTTCCTTTGGCTGTGTTGCAACGGCGTGACTATGAAAAATGGCGTTCGGTCGGATTGTCGCGTTCATCCATCGGACAAAGCACCAGCAGTACCCGTGAAGGAGTGGCATCCAGGTTCTTCCAGTGATGCGGCTGGTAAGCATCAAACAACAAGCTGTCACCCGATTCAAGAAGATAGGTTTCAGTATCCACACTATAATCAATCCGTCCTTCTAGGCAATATACAAATTCTCGCCCGGTATGGACGATCGGAGTCTTTCCACTATCCGCTTTTGAGGCGAGCGTCACAAGGAGCGGCTCGGCGCCAAAGTGCGACATCCCGGTCCCCAAATCCTCCATGTACCCGTGGGCGAATGAAGCCCTGGGGCGGGCACCATCTTTCTGGTGAACGACCTGTTTATTGCCCTGGTCATTCTCGAAAAAAGCAGAAATGGATACCTGCAAAGTCTGTGCCAGTTGCTGAAGAGTGCTCACGCTGGGCGAGGTGCGCTGGTTTTCTATCAGGCTGAGTGTATTGACGTTCAATCCACTCCTTTCCGCGAGAACTCGCATTGACAAGCCGTGCCCCGTGCGCAGTTCACGCAGGCGCGGCCCAACGTTAATTTCATTGGTATGGTCACTCTTGGAAACATGGGTATCCAATCCCTGTAATTTAGTCATAGAATTATCCTAAATTCCTTAATATAACCAATATTATAGTATAAAAATCCAGAAATATAAAGATAATAACTAATTAAATGGTTGTTAAATTTACTGATATTGGTAATACTGACAAAAAAGAGTTGATAAAAGTTGTACGTATGGATAGCGTTAAGAAGATTTCATATAATGAATGTAGTGACCAATTGGTTAAATGGGAAAAGCTCGCTGCATTTAGCAGGAGCTTTTCTCAGTTGGAACAGCAATGTATTACGAGGAAGTCGTATACTATTTGGCTGCGCGGATCTTGGGGCCGCTCATGGGAGCGCCGAATAATGGGGCGAAGACGCAGAAATCGAACAGCCCGGCCAGAAGGGGCACGAGGCCGACGAACGCCACAAAAATGCCACCCACACCGTGGATGACCAACAGTCCCAAGACGATGAGGACAATGCCTGCCACGATACGGGTGATGCGGCCAGCCGGGGAAGCCATAAACTTTACGAAGGGGTTCATTTTATATCTCCTATTTGAATTGGATTGGATTGATTCGTACGCCCAGTATAGGAGCAAAGGATGATCTTGTCTGTGATAAAGTCACACAACTGGACTTCTAAGATAATAATGACAAATGACATGCCCGCGCATGACAAGTGACACTATTGTTCAACTTATCACAAGCGTATTATGGAAATGCATATATACGTTTATCCGAATAAGGTCAGACATTATGGTATCAACCACTCTCATTCAAGAAATTACCCAACTGCACGCAGACTTTTGCTTGGCACTGGCCAATTCGACCCGCCTGATCCTTTTATACGCCCTGGCGGATGGTCCACGAAACGTGACGGAATTGACCCAGGAGCTTGGCCAGCCCCAGCCGACCATTTCGCGCCATCTCAAGAACCTGCGCGACCGGGGGCTGGTCATCGCGACCCGCCAGGGGATGATGGTCGAATACAGCCTGGCAGATAAACGCGTCATCGAAGCCCTGGATATCCTGCGCAGCATCATGCGCGACAGCATCCAGAAACGCGCCAGCCTGTTGGAAGTGGCCTAACGAGTTTTCATCAAAGCAATTATTTGCGGTCAAAACATTTTTTGAGGAGGCAGACATGCGGCTGAAAAGACTACCTGTTTATTTATTGGCATCGGGGGTGGTGCTCTTGATCACGGTGGGAATAATCTTTTTACTGCCAGCCCAACAGGTGAGCGCCCAGTGCGGTTCCCAAACATCTTCGTGCAAGAACTGCCACGAGACCCAGGCCAAGGACCCGGTCAACAACGACGGGACGGCCTGGCATACTTCGCATGCATTCGGCGATTTCTGCTACCTGTGCCATGGTGGCAACAACACGGCCACCGATGAGACCGCCGCCCATACCGGGATGGTCGATCCGCTGAAGGATATTGTCTCGGCCTGCAAGAGCTGCCACGCCACGGATTACCAGGCCAAGGCCCAGATCTATGGCACCACCCTGGGGGTGACCATCAGCGCGGGCGCCTCCGCCCCGACCCAGGCTGTTTCCCAACCGGCTTCCTCCACCACACCGGCAGCCCCGGCTGCGCCGGCAGCCGCCCCGGCAGCCCCGGCTGTGGCCATTCCGACTGGAAATATGGTTGATTATACCCAGCGCTATAACGAAACCGTTCTGGGACAGGAACCGGTCAACGTAGGCAACGTCATCCTGATCGTGATGATCGCAGCGATGCTCTTCGGCGGCGGGTACTTCGTATTGCGCCGGGAGGGCTGGGTGAGCATTTCCTTCCAGGATACCCGGCAGATCCAGGCGACCAAGACAGTGCCGGATGGCTACCCGACCGATGTGGTCGAAATGGTCCCGGAGCTGGCCAAGTTGAAACCGGAAGCCCGCAGGAACCTGCGCCAGATCCTAGCAAAACCCGGAAATGCCGCGGAGCTGTTTGCCTCGATCGTGAAATTGATCAAGCCTGAGGAAGCCTCCACGCCTCCCGAAGAGAATACTCCAAAAGGTTGAGCAGGGCATTACCCATTTACGAGTTATCTGTTCGCGAATTACGAACATGAATAAACCGGTGTCACGCTTCAATCTTCATAAAAGGTAGGTCACGCTTCAAGCGTGACCTACAGAGCGTAACCTACTAGAGCATGACCAACAAGGTGTGACCTATATCAACACAAATTATTGTTGAAAAGGAGAAGACTATGGATTGGTTGAAAAAGCAAATCAGCAAGGAAACATGGTCGCCTTATGCGGCCGGCATCCTGCTTGGGATCGTCGGGATCCTGGCCGTAGTGTTGTCCAACACGCTGCTGGGCGCATCCGGGGCTTTTGAAAACCTGGCCGGGATGATCGGCAAGGCCCTTGCACCGGCCGCCTTTAACAACACCTACTTCAATTTTGTCATGCCCCCCGGAATTACCTGGGGCGTGATCCTGCTGGTGGGCGTGTTCTTCGGCGGCATGATCGGCGCCGCCACCAGTCAGTCCTTGAAGTGGGGTAAGAAGGATGCCACCAACAGCGATGCGCAATGGAAGCGTATCTTCGGGCCGCAGACCTGGAAACGGTGGGTACTGGGTTTCCTCGGGGCGATCCTGCTGGAATACGCAGCCGGAATTGCGGGAGGCTGCACGAGCGGATTAGCGATCTCGGGCGGCATGTTGCTGGTTCCGGCCGCTTTCCTCTTCATCGCCGGGATGTTCGGATCGGGCATCCTGACCGCCTTGATCATCTATCGCAACCGTTACTAACTGGGAGAGACGCCATGAATTATGGAATTGCCTTGGTGCTGGGCGCGTTCTTCGGTTTTTCGTTGAATAAAGCCGGCCTGACTAAATACAATAAAATCGTCAATCAATTCCGCTTCACAGATATGGCGGTTTTGAAATTCATGATGACTGCGCTGGTAGTGGCCATGATCGGCCTGTACGGCCTGCGCGGTCTCGGACTGGTCACATTCCCAACCGTGCCTGCCACCTATATCGTCGGGAATCTGGCCGGTGGGCTTTTATTCGGGGTCGGGATGGCCCTGACAGGGTACTGACCAGGCACCTGTGTCGCCGGGTCCGGCGAAGGAAAACTGGATTATTTGGTACCTGGTTTGCTTGGTTTTCTGGTTGGTGCAATCGTCTACGGTCTCACTTATCAGCAGGTGTTCCCGCAAATATCGGCAATCGCGAACCTCGGGAACGTGGTCATGCCGGGACTGTGGAACCTCAATCCCTATCTGACGGTGCTGGCGTTCTCCTTGATGGCGTTACTGCTGTTCTACTTGATCGACCGCGCCGGCCTGCAGCGTAAAGAAAAAGACAAGGATAAATAATGCCGAATACCATTTCACGACGCGACTTCCTGAAGATCGGCGGCGCGAGCGTTGGCGGGCTGGTCCTGGGGCAGTTCATCCCGCCGCAGGTGGCGGAAGCGGCGCGGGCCAGCGGCATGTTGGATGCCACAAGCAGCGGCTATATCCCCAGCATGTGCGAAATGTGCGTCTGGCGCTGCGGCCTGCTGGCCAAGGTGGAGAACGGCCGCGTGGTCAAGCTGGAAGGCAACCCCCAGCACCCGCATTCCAATGGCAAGCTGTGCCCGCGCGGGCAATCCGGCCTGATGAACACCTACGACCCGGATCGGGTGCTGACGCCCCTGATCCGGGTGGGGGAGCGCGGCCAGGGCCTGTTCCGCAAGGCCTCCTGGGAGGAAGCGCTCGACATGGTGGCCGAGAACATGCTCTCGATTAAGAAGAACTATGGAGCTCAAGCGATGGTGTTTTCCACCACGCACTGCCTCAGCCAGGCCCAGTTCGAGAACCTTCTGAACGCCTACGGCTCGCCCAACTACGGTACGCAGCGCAGCCTGTGCTTCAACGCCATGATCGTCTCCAACCTGACCACCTACGGCATGCAGGAACCCGACCGCAAATATGACAACCTGAAATACATCCTCCTGACCGGCCGCAACCTGATGGAGGCCATCTCCACTTCAGAGACATCTGCCTTGAGCGAAGCCGTCGACCGGGGAGTAAAAGTGGTCATGCTCGACCCGCGCTTCACCAAGACGGCTGCCAAATCCACAGAATGGCTGCCGATCCGGCCGGGGACCGACCTGGCCTTCCACCTGGCGATGCTCAATGTCATCGTGGGGAAAGGTCTTTATAATAAACAATTCGTGGCGAACAACACCTCCGGTTTCGATAAACTACCGGCTGCGGTGGCTTCGTATACACCGGATTGGGCGGCTGCCATCACCGGCATCCCGGCCGATACCATCCAGCGCATTGCGCGTGAATTCGCGGCCGCCGCGCCGTACGCCCTGGCACACAATGGCTGGCGCACCTCGAATTTTGTGAATTCCTTCCAGACCGAACGGACCATCACCATCCTGAATGCCATCGTTGGCAACTGGGGAGTGGCAATGTTTGATGAAACCGGGGTCGATGCCAGCATGTTGGGCTCCATTCCGCAGCCGCCTTTCCCGCGCGTTTCCGCACAGCGGTTGGATGGCATACCCTGGAAATATCCATTTGTCCCGTTAAGTATCGGCGTCTTCCAGGAATTACGGGAAGCGATGTTGAGCGGGCAGCCCTACCAGACGCACGGCTGGCTGATTTCCCGCCAGAACCCGGCCATGTCCCTGCCGGACCGCGGCCGCACGCTGCAGGTTTTCCAGAAACTGGACTTCATTGCCACCATCGACATCCTCATGAACGACTCGGCCTGGTTCTCGGATGTAGTGCTGCCGGAGGCCTCCTACCTGGAGAGGTACGATCCGCTCAACATTGTTTTAAATAAGGCGTTCCTGCGCCAGCCGGTCATCCAGCCGCAGGGTGAGGGCAAATCCACCTTGTGGATCTACAAGCAGCTTGGCGAGCGCCTGGGTCTGGGCGACTATTTCCAGTACGCCGACGAGGAAGATTATCTCAATCAGCAACTGAAACCCCTGGGGGTCACGCTCGACCAGGTGCGCCAGCAGGGCTATGTTGATCTGCCCGGTGTAAGCGCTGAAACCGCCAGCCTGAAATGGAGCACGCCCAGCGGGAAGATCGAGATCTATTCGACCACCCTGGCGAGCGGCGGGTTCGCGGCGTTACCGGTCTGGGAAGAACCTGCCAGGCCCAAGACCGGAGAGTTCTACCTGCTGACCGGCAAGGTGGCCCAGTACACCCAGATGGGCACCCAGAACAACCAGTATCTGCATAAATATGCCGACCCGCCGCGCCTGTGGATGAACACCCAGACCGCCCAAAGCCTGGGGCTTTCCAATAACGACATGGTGGAAGTCACCAGCCCGGCCGGCATGATCCACATCCAACTGCTGGCCACCCAGGCGATCAGACCGGACTGCGTCTACCTGACGCCCGGCTTCGGGCACATGTCCAAGGGACTGAGGGTGGCCTACGGCGAAGGCGCCAGCGATTCAGACCTGCATGTGACCTACACCGACCCGGTCAGCGGCAGCCAGGCGCTCAGCCAGACATTTGTAACGGTAAAGAAGATATAACATGACCGATATCAAACATAAAGCCTTCATTTTCGACGCCACACGCTGCATCGACTGCCGTGCCTGCATGGTGGCGTGCAGCGTGGAAAACAAGATCGACATGAACAAAACCCGCATATGGGTTTCCGGGATCGGTATGAAGGGCCAGTTCCCCGAATTGACGCGCGCCAGCATGGTCTACCACTGCATGCACTGCAACGAGCCGGACTGCCTGTCGGCCTGCCCGGTGGGCGCCTACAACAAGCGCATCGACGGACCGGTGCTGTACAATGCCACCAAGTGCATCGGCTGCCGCTACTGCATGAATGCCTGCCCGTTCGGTGTGCCGCACTTCGACTTCGACAAGGGTCTGCTGGAAGGGGCTTTCATCGATAAATGTACATTTTGCCCGCAGCGCATCGACATCGGGCTGCAGCCGGCCTGCGTGGCCACCTGCCCGACCAACGCACTGGTCTACGGCGAACGGGCCGACCTGGTGGCGGAAGCACATGCCCGCATCCAGGCCCACCCGGACCGCTATATCGACCACGTATACGGCGAGTTCGAGAACGGCGGCACCTCCTACCTGATCCTTTCGCATGTGCCGTTCACCGAACTAGGCCTGCCGCCGCTGACCGAGCGACCGGTCAAGGAGGTCAGTGAAGAGGTAATGGGATTCACCATTCCGTTTGCGTTGGGTTGGGGAGCGGTTTTGACTGGAACAGCCGTCGCGGTACACTGGTTCAACAAGCGCAAGGAGGCCGTGGCGGCGGAAAAGGCAGCCAAAGCAGACGACGTGGAGGAGGCGCCCAAATGAAAATGCAAATTGCGCTCAACAAACGCCTGAAAATCGGCCTGCTGCCGCTGGTCCTGCTGGCCTTCATGGGCATCGCCTTTGTCATCGCGATGGTGCGTTACGCATCCGGCATCGGTGCGATCAGCAACCTGAGCAACTCCTACCCGTGGGGCTTCTGGATCAGTTTCGATCTGTTTACGGGAGTTGCCATCAGCAGTGGCGGCTTCCTGATGGCGGCGACCGTTTATATATTCGAATTGAAGGAGTACAAGCCACTTCTCAGGCCTTCTATTTTGACAGCCTTCCTTGGCTATATCATGGTGGTGGTGGCCCTGCTAGTGGACCTGGGGCATCCGGAACGCATCTGGTACATGCTGATCCACATGAATGGAACTTCGGTGCTGCTGGAGATTGGTATTTGCGTGATGACCTACCTGACCGTGCTGGCGATCGAGTTTGCCCCGGTGCTGTTTGAAGGGCTCAAGTGGCAAAAGTTTGCTCACACGATACATCATTACATCATGCCGTTCGTGATCCTGGGCGTGGTGCTTTCGACCCTGCACCAGTCTTCGCTCGGCTCGCTGCTTTTGATCCAGCCGGCCAAGCTTTACCCGCTGTGGTGGACGCCGATATTGCCGGTGCTTTTCTTTACATCCGCCATCACTATTGGGTTTGGAATGATCATCCTTGAAATCTTCATTGAGCGCGCGCTATTTCAAGCGCGGCCTGGAAACCCAACTGCTGGAAAAAGTGGCAAAGGTTATCCCAATCGTTCTGGCAATATACCTGGTAATCAAATTCAGCCAGCTCACCATTGCGGGCGACTTGAAATACCTTTTCACCAGTGGATTGATGAGCGTTCTGTTCTGGGCGGAAATCCTGATCGGTGCAGTTATCCCGCTCGTCTTATTCTCGTTCAAACGCATCCGCCAGAGTGATACCGGTTTGCTAACCGGCGCGGTCATCCTCCTGCTGGGTATGATCCTGAACCGCTTCGATGTGAGCTGGTTCGCGGTCAAGCACCCCGACCCGATCACCTACATCCCGACCTTCATGGCGAACAACGTGCACTATTTCCCATCGCTGCCGGAGGTGCTGATTTCGGTCGGCATCTTCTCGGCTGGCATCCTGGCCTTCGGGCTGGCGGTGAAATATCTGCCGGTGTTCGACCCGGAGGAAGAGGCCAGGAGTTAATCAATTCATCACAATCCCGGGGAAGAGCAGCGCGGGACAGGCGGACACCAAGGAATCAAAGGAAAAAATGTAGGAAAGGAAAGAAAGACCTCCGAGTTCAGTGGACCCGGAGGTCTGTAGTTCACCTGGCGGAAAAGGCCCTGACCAAGAACGTCAGGACAGCCTTTTTTGGGGCGAGGGGGAGGGTATGGACAAAATTCAACTATCTCAAATAAAAGGGATGATGGGATGACGTTTTTTGTTTGTGCTTTCCCCGGAAAAGGCTATAATTTAATCAATAACCATACAAAATGAATGGGGAGTACTCACAAGTTTTATCGCAGCCAGGGAGCGGGCAGGCCGCCGCGGCGGGGCGGGAGGGAGCATTTTGAGTGGCGTTGTATTGTTCAAATCAGCGGCAGGTGCCCTCTAAGGTGATACCATTTCGGGTAGGCTTCGCACCGTTTCGCGGTCAGCCACACGGATGTTCGCTCTAAAAATAATATGAACAAGACCTTCTGAAACGATCAAGGAACAGAATGTTAAAAGACAATCCCGAGATGACCGTGGAGGATGTCATTGAGATCGTAAGCCTTCTCAACCAGAACAGCATTGAGGTAATCATTGATGGTGGCTGGGGAGTTGATGCTTTACTGGGGAAGCAAACTCGAACGCACCTAGACCTGGACGTGGCAGTTATGCACAAAGACGTACCCAAAATACGAGCTTTGTTGGCGGCAGGAGGCTATCAAGATGTTCATCGAGATGATTCTTGGGAATGCAACTTCGTCCTCGGAGACAATCAAGGACACTTAATTGACATCCATTCTTGCACATTTGACGAAGAAGGAAACAATATATTTGGAGTTAAAATATCCAGTATGATTCACTGAACGGAATGGGTTCGATCAAGGGTTTTTCTGTTAGATGCATCCCCCCGACATGGATGGTGAAATTCCATACAGGGTATAAACTGGACGAAAACGATTATCACGATGTCAAGTTACTTTGTAAACAATTCAGCATCGAAATGCCCAAAGAATACGATGAATTCGCTTTGAATGATCGGCAACCATAACCCAATAAGAGCGCCTATCACCGCCTGCACCGAAAACTCCGGCTCGCCGGGGTGAAACGACCTGACCATCTTCGCCTTCGCAGCGCTCAGTCTCTTCAGGGTGCCCCGCAAAGACGGCGGAACAGGCAGGCAAGGACGATTCGCAGTCGAGGTGGTTCGCGGCAGAAACTTGGCAGGAAAGGTGATTTTACGCAGGCTTGTATTGTTCAATTCCGAGGTGGATGCCCCCTATTGGAAGACTACGAGATCGGTCAAACCGAAGGCGGCTGAAGCTAATACACTTTCGGATATAATCTGGATTGATGAGGCAACCATGTGGGTGAGCGGCGCAGGCTTCAAACCCAGGATGCAATCCACCTGCAACACGAACGGCGCCGAGCGCGAATCCCAATCTCGTCCATATAAATGATAGTTACTTTACCCAAACCCATTAGAAAGGTATAAGAATGTCCAACAAATCACCCTTTTCCAATACGATCATCCTGATAACAAGGGAAGGCATGGGATCTGCCGATACCGCATTACAGCACAAACTTCTCGATACGTATTTCAAACTTCTGTTGGAAAACAACTGGCTGCCAGCCGCGATTTGTTTTTACACAGAAGGGGTTAAGCTGGTAGTTGTAGGCTCTCCGTTATTGGAGCGCTTATCTGACATCGAGCGAAAAGGTGTCCGTTTGATCATTTGTTCAACATGCCTGAATTACTTTGGACTTTCAGAAAAAGTTCGCGTGGGGATTGTCAGCGGCATGCCGGATATCCTTGAAGCCCAAAGTAAAGCAAGCAAGGTAATCACTCTTTGAAAGCAAAAGGTTTGAACAAAACGCCGCCAAACACCTTTGCACCCGTTGCCCGCTACGCTCGTTCCCGCCCGAAGGTATTTTCCTCATTATCCCTTCATTATCACACTAACAGAACTGGTGCAGGGGGTACTGGAGATGAACAAGGGGATTGCTTCACCGGCAAAGAACGGCAGTTCGCAATGACACATGATATTTAACCCCGGACAAATTATGATTTTATTCTATTCTTTTTTATGTAAATCAATATGGATTAAGAAGGAAAAAGTTATTAATAATTCGGGAGGTGCGCAGGTGTTGAGACTTTAACGGTTTATGATACTCCGGCGCCGGTGAGGTTCGCCCGGAGAAAAAAAGATCTGGAAGGATTTTTCTTCATGCCATACTGCAGCCATTGCGGAACAGAAAACACAGCCGAAAGCAAATTTTGCAGAAACTGCGGCCGGTCGCCTTTTGGGAATATCCCGCCCGTGCCGGAGCCAAAATTGTCCTTCTGGAAAAAACTGTTTGGGAATTTCCCGGGACGCGGAAAACCAGATTTGGCTTTCTGGAAGAAGATTCCCGGGCGGGGCAGGCATCCGGCGATCGGGACGCTGGGGATGATCCTAAGCCTGATCGGCCTGTTGTTATTCTGCGGCAAGCCGCCGCTGGGGATGACCATCCTTTCGTCAGGGGTGATGGTGCTGGTGTATGCCGCCATCACCGGCAACCTGCACCTGTTCCGGTAAGCCCGGCAGGTTTTCCCATTATCTGCATACGCAGGATCTCCTGGAGATTAAATTTTCATTAGAAAACACTTACAGATTTGATGGACGAGAGTAGGGTGAGCGTTGGGAAAGCGTCAAGCAATTTTTGGTCCGCAATGATACGATGGGGGTGTAAGGCGATTTACCTATTTCTCCTTTCATGAGAGCCGGGTCCGGAGTCCCCGGCTCTCGCGATTCCCGTAGTGGTAGGCGATTGACTGTATAATTCAACCCATGCGGCCGAATTTCTTCCACCACCTGCACGCACCGACCATCCCGGCCAGGCAGGCGCGCCTGCGATATACGCTGGCAGCGGGCGGGCTGGCGGTGTTCCTGGTGGTGATATTAACGGTGACCGGGATCCTGGAGGCGTTCTATTACATCCCGACGCCCGAACAGGCGGGGCCGTCGATCCAGACGCTGACCTTCCTGGTGCCGTTCGGAGGGCTGGTGCGCAACCTGCACTTCTGGGCGGCGCAGTTCCTGGTGATCGTCAGCCTGCTGCACCTGCTGCGGGTGATCTTCACCGGCGCGTATCTGCCGCCGCGGCGTTTCAATTACCTGCTGGGGATGGGCCTGCTGGTCGCGGCAGTACTGCTGGATTTCACCGGCTACGTGCTGCGCTGGGATGAGGGAATCCAATACGCGCTGATCGCCGGGACGAATTTGATTAAGTCGATCCCGCTGGTCGGCAATATTCTGTACGGCAGCCTGGTTGGGGGCTCCCAGCCCGGGCCGGCCACCCTGATTCGCATCTACGGGTGGCACATCTTCGGCCTGATGCTGGCGGCGGGGATCCTGCTGGTATGGCACCTCTTCCGGGTGCGGCGGGATGGCGGGATCGCCGTGCCGCCGCCGCAATTGCGGGAAAGCCAGGAGCGCATTTCGCGCTTTGAGCTGGTGCGGCGGGAAGTGCTGGCGATGCTGCTGACCTCGGTGGCGCTGCTGATCCTTTCGGAGCTGGCCCCGGCTCCGCTGGCTGCGCCCATCACGGCGGATGCGAGCATCGCCGCGACCGCCCGGGCGCCCTGGTTCTTCCTGTGGGTGCAAGAACTGCTCAAGCTGGGCAGCCCGTTCCTGTGGGGCGTGGTGGTACCCCTGGCAGTGCTGCTGGCTGTGACACTGATCCCGTATGTATTCCCCAAGCCTGGTGAGGCTGAATTGGGGAAGTGGTTCCCGAAGGGCAACCGGCTGGCACAGATATTTTTTGCTGCAATTCTATTGTCATTCGTTGTCCTGTCGGTACTGGCCCTGTTGCCGATGTCGTAGGTGAGAGAGGGTATAATTGAAGAATGAGACGAGCATTGCCCAGGAATTTAAAAGTGGATCGCAGCACGTTTTCAGTCAGATCCTTGAACGATGTATCTGACGATAAGGCATATTGGCTCGCACGCACCCCCTCTGAACGCATAAAACAGGTGGAATTATTGCGCAGAATAAATTATGGATATCGAGCTACCCTCCGACTTCAAAGAGTTCTTGAAGTTACGAAACGCGAACGAGGTTAGATACCTTTTGATAGGGGGTTACGCTGTTGGGTATCATGGTTATCCACGTGCCACAAATGACATGGACATCTGGATTGCCCTGAATCCCAATAATGCTGAACGGGTGGTAACGGTATTAAGGGAATTCGGCTTTGACCTGCCTGATCTAAAACCAGAATTATTTTTACGGCAGAATGCCATCATTCGCATGGGTGTCCCTCCCATGCGGCTGGAAATTTCCACTGGCATATCTGGCGTGGAATTTGAAGAATGTTATGCAAGCCGGATTGTGGATACCATTGATGGCAGGCAAGTCAACATCATTGATTTGCAGCATCTCAAGATCAATAAAAAAGCTGCTGGGCGGCTGAAGGACCTGGCAGACCTGGAGAACCTACCTTAGAATAATTATCCACGTTTCATTGCTTTTGCCCGCTCCGACCATAAACCTCCGACGCCGGATAGTTAAGTCCCTTTGTTCTCCATGCACCGACTGATCGTAATCGCCTCCGCACTGCTGCTGCTAACCCTGCTGGGAATCGCCTGGCAGGAGAGCCACCGCGTTCGGCCGATCGCTTTGATCCCTACGCTGACCGGCAAGGTGGAATACTGCCTGACCTGCCACAGCGACCTGCCGGAGATCAGCAAGTCGCACCCGGTCAAGACATTTGGGTGCGTAATCTGCCACGGCGGAGAACCGCTGGCGCTGGACGCCACGCTTGCCCACAGCACGCTGCGGGGCGGAGCCAACCCGGCGGATTACTCGGTCGTCCAGGCCAACTGCGGCGGGGCAAACTGTCACAGCGGGACGGCGGTTTCGTACAGCGACGATATACAACGATCCACCACCAGCATCCAGGACACCTACGCGGGCGCCATCGCGATCATGCGCTACACATATGGCGCACAGTCCAGCCTGAAGGCGCTGTTCGGCACTTCGGCGGTGCAGGACCTGCAGAGCACGAGCGGCATCACCAGCCTGCAGATGTTCGATCCGAAGAAAGAGACCAACCCGCAGCTGCAGCTATTCGGTCTGAACTGCCTGACCTGCCACCTGTCGGCGCCACCTGCGCAAACAGGCGGGCGCTACGATCATTTCACCGGCTGCGCGGCCTGCCATACACCCACCCAACTGCCGAACCTGACCAGCGTGAACACCAGCACGGCCACCCTGGTGCACAAGCTGACCACCGCCATCCCGTACACCCAGTGTGATACCTGCCACAACCGGGGCAATTATGACCTGCGCACAATGGTCTTCCAGCCGCGCAGCGACATGCCGCTGACCCGATTACAGGATTACTACCAGCCAATCGCCCAGTTCACGGAATGCGAGTGGACGCTGGACTGCATTGACTGCCACACCCGCACCGAAGCGATGGGGGATGGCAGCCTGTACAGCAGCAAACTGGACATCCAGTACATCCAGTGCCAGACCTGCCATGGCACGCTGACCCAACTACCGCTGACCCGCACACTGACCGACCCGAACGACCTGGCCTTCCGGCTGGCCCAACTCAATCCGGTGGTGAACTTGAAACTGGGGGATACCATCCTCGTGACAGCCAAGGGCGAACCGCTTTGGAATACCAGGGTCCTGCCGGATGGGACCTACCAACTGGTGGGAAAAGCGACCGGACAGGTTTTCACCTTTAAACCGGTGAAGGGCTCCGGCTGTCTGCAGGACCCCAACGACCAGAGCTCGGACTCCTGCCACCAATGCCATTCTGTGCAAAGATGAATGAGGTCGCCGGGTAATTAATCCCCCAGCTATAGGGCCAAAGCCGCCTCAGGACGGCCTAAACCAAACTGATGGACAGATGAAGAGGATTTTATAAACTGCAGTTGCTTTTTTGTCCGTTCGTGAATGAAAGAAATGAGTAAAGAGAGAATATCCAGACGTGATTTCTTGAAACTGACCCGGAGCGGTTTATTGACCCTGAGCGGGCTGCTTGGGCTGGGCGGACTGCTGCGGTTCCTGAGTTACCAATCCCAGCCGCCCGCCCCGACCGAATTCGTGTTGGGGACGCCGGGGGACTATGCTGTCGGTTCCCGCACGCTGCTCCTGCAGGTGCCGGCGATGCTGATCCACAGCACGGCAGGTTTCAGTGCACTCAGCCTGGTTTGCCCGCACCTAGGCTGCACGGTGGATCCAGAGCCGGACGGTTTTACCTGTCCCTGCCACGGTTCGTGGTTTGGGCTGCAGGGACAATTGGTACGCGGTCCGGCAGGCAGAGCACTGACTGTCCTGCGGGTGGAAAGCCAGGCAGACGGAAAACTCCATTTATTTACAAATTAGGGGTAACTTTTTCAGGATGGAATTTATAAAATGCAATCGCGCGCAATTACTGCAGGATAGGCAGACGCAAGCTACACCATGAAAAAAATAATGCTAATCTTCTTCCGAGCGGGCGCGCTCTTCCGCCTGGCGGAATTCTTCGGGTGTATTTAGATTCAAGAACGCCAGACCGTGAGGGTCGAAGCGCGCCACTTCCCCCGGCGAAACGATCCTTACATTTACTTCCGAAAGCCATCCGATCATTTTCAAATTGCCGGCATCGAGGGCGGATTGGACCGCTGGCAGGCAGGCGTCCCGGCGATAGACTGCGTGGAGAGGTTCCAGTCCATCCGGCGTGGAGGGGATGACCACGTCTGCTTTGGTCTGACGCAGCAGCCGCCATTCATATTCAAAGAGAGCTAGATTGGCAAAAGGCATGTCGCAGGCGACCGCGGCCACCATGGAATGCCCGACTACACTGAGGCAGGTATAGAGTCCGCCCAGGGAACCGCAATCCGGTTTGATATCCGCGTATGATGGCAAGTTGAGGAACGCATAGTCAGCCGGGTTATTGGTGGACAGGATTACATCTTTCCCCAAGGAGGCAAGCCGATCCAGGATGCGTTGGATGAGTGGGCGGCCCATGAAGGGCATCAACCCCTTGTCCCGGCCCATGCGGCTGGAGCGGCCACCGGAGATCAGCGCGAGAGATACCATGGGGGTATTATAGCGGAATTAAGAGTAGGAAATGGGGAGGGGAGGGATTGCAAAAAAATCAAAATACCCAAAAAAGAACATAGAATAAAAAAAATACGTAAAACGTAAAACGTAAAATAAAAAACCCTCCGGGGCCGGGTGGCTATGGAGGGTTCTGTACCTGATGAATTTGGCTTTAATTGCCCAGGCGGATCTTGGGGCCGCTCATTGAAGCGCCGAATAATGGGGCAAAGACGCAGAAGTCGAACAGCCCGGCCAGCAATGGGACGAGTCCGACCACGGCAACGATGATGCCACCCACACTGTGCATGAAAATGCCCAGAGCAATCAATACAATACCAGCAACGATGCGGGTGATTCGGCCAGGCGGGGAAGCCATAAACTTTACGAAGGGATTTATTTTATATCTCCTATTTTCAGTGAACTTGGTACCGGATTTATTTGTACCCCCAGTATAGGAGCCTAACCGCTTCGTGTATGTGATAAAGTCACATAACCGAGCGGGCCTGCAAGGCTTCCGGATCCATCACTTCGATGATGCCACGGCGGGAACGGAGCAGGCCCTGGGCGGAAAAATCCTCGAGGATTCGGCTGATGACTTCGCGTGAAGTGCCCAATTCGGCGGCAATTTGCTGATGGGTGATTTGGATCAGGCTGGAGGTGCGGGCGCGGTCAACCAGGAAGGCCGCCAGGCGCGCATCCATGCGACGGAAGGCGACTTCCTCCACAACCGCCATCACGGAGGCCAGCCGCTGGGAGAGTAATTCGAAGACGAACCCACGCCACAGGTCGTAGCGCCGAACCCATTCCCGGAAAGATTCCGCCGGGATCATGACAGTTTCGGCCGCTTTTTCCACCGTGGCAACCGCCGGGAAACTTTGCCGGCTCAGGATGGCATTGGCGGTCAGGATGCAGGATTCGCCGTTCCCGAAGCGGTACAACGTAATCTCGTGGCCGGTCTCGCCGATCTTATATACCCGGACGATGCCAGAGATCAGCAGCGCAATCGAATCGACCCGGTCGCCTTCGACGAAAACATCGTGCCCTTCCGGAATCCGCATGAAGCTGGCAGCCTGCTGGAACTCACGTAGCAGAACCGGGTCGGCGTGGGAAAGGATGGGCATGGCCCGGACGAGGCGTTCGTATTGCTGGGGGGTAATCATTTAATATGGTTTTCCCGTATCAACGCAATAAACTGATTGCAAATGTGGCCATGAAAACAATGACAGCCATGGAAAGCGTGATCTGTAGCATCGAAAGGAACTTTGCCCGCAGGCTGAGCACCTGCGTGTCACCCAGGCCAAACTGGGTGTTGCTGCTAAATCCCAGGAAAATATAGTCCCAGAACTTTGGCTGCCAATCCTCCCAACCGATCATGGGCAGCATGCGCTGGGGAAAAGCAAAATCGAAACGACGGGAAGTGCCGTCCCTCCGGGCGCGCGGTCCACCTCCATCGAGAACCCAGAACCAGGTCCCAAAAAGAAAGAAGTTGATCACCCATAACACAAAGGTGTCTTTCAGCAGCACCCCTTCGACAGACTGCGGACGGGAGGTGATTATTAATATTATCAGAAATATTTTTATGACCAGCCGCAGCGTGACCCACATCAGATAAATTATTGCCATTTTACGTCCCAAGGTGTTCCGCCGAGTTAACCAAAAAAATATCATGACGATGAATAGAACGACCGGCACAACAAATTCCAGACCCGAGACCGCATTAACCCAGTACCTCAATTGCACCAGAGGACTACGACGCAAGGCAAGCGGTAGAGACACCCATTTTGACAACAGCAAATCGGGGAGCGTAACCAGGACGAGCACGAGAATTATCTCTAGCGTACTGGCGTCCAAGGGCTTCAAGGAGTGGATGGTATCTTTCATGGATTTTCTCCTTCCCGGCAATGGGCTGGTTTTCTGTTCACCATCTTCTGAAGTCTATTTCGAAAGGTTTAACAGGATCTCGGCCCAGTGGACCGGGTGATCGGATCCTGACGCGGGGGGCAGCAGGTAAACCGGGTTGCGCACACCCAGCGAATGGGAAACGAAGATATGGTCGATGCGGTCTGCACCGGACATATCCACGCCATCCGGGCTGATTTTGGTGGGGTAAACGCTGGCCCAGGCATTAATAAAAACACCATCGAGTAACTGATATTCCGGGGTGGTATCCGGCAGGTTGTAATCACCCAGGGCAATCACATAGGGCTTGGTCAGTGCGCGCTGGATAAGAGCCTTCACAAAGGTCATCTTGGCCAGGTCCGAACCATCCGGGTGGACATCGTAAATAGTGATGGGAAGCCCGTCCACCTCGATCTCCACTTCGGAAACACCGATCTCATCCGTGTCGCTATAAGTGTAGACCGCGCGTGTATTCTGGAGCGGATATTTCGATAAAATGGCCGTCCCGAATGTTCCGTCGACAGTCGAAGGTCCATAATAGGAGTAATATCCAAGGCAGTCGGCGTAGAAACGCACATAATCGTTGTTGTTAAGCGATATGCGGGCCGTATCAGACTCCTGCAAGGCAACGATATCGGGCGAAACCTTGCGGATGACTGCCAGCTGCCGTTCGAAGGATTTTTGCGCATTGGCGTCATTGGCCGCCTGAATATTGTAGGTCATAACCGTGATGGATGGCCGGTTAAAAGACTGGACCTGAAAGTGTTTCACCGGCAAGGCTCTGGCCAGCGTTCCCAGGCAGATGGCTCCAAGCAGGACCGCCCAGACCCAGGGAAAGCGATCAGTTGATTCGCGCTCCCCATCGAACCTGACATTAGCGGTCAGCCAGGCCAGCAAGCTGATGCCACCGGCGGGCAGGAAGTATGCCAGCCAGAACTTGCCGCGGAAAAACAGGCTGACCGGCTGGATATAGCCCCAGACATTGCTGAAGATATTGGCGAAAACCAGCAGAACCAAGACCAGGCACCCCAACAGGAGACCGGGCACCAATTGACGCGGGGCGGGCGCCGACCGGTGGATCTGTTCCATGAACAAGCCCAGATCCAGGAAGAGCACCGGGAAAAGCAGCAGCATGAGAACCAAGGGAACGGCCTGCCACCATGCCGGGGCGGTTACTGTTACTGAGGAGGAAGAAGAGGTCGGCGGGAAAGGGACTCCATGAACCAGGATGGTTCCGGTCAGGCAGAGGGTGAAGGCCAGGTTGGCAGCTAACAGGAGCCGCCGGTTAATATTCTGGATGACCTGCGAGCGTAGTAGCGCTAGTAAAATCCAGCCAGCTGCCAGCAGGCTGACAGCGAGAACAATACAAGTGTAATTGGCTCCGGTCCAGCGGGAAATCACGGAAGGCGCCGAAAATGCAAAATAGACCAGTGTCAGGACAAGGAACAATCCCAAGAGTGCGGTTGTGACTCCACCAACTTCCCTGTCTTCCTGCGGCAGGCTGACCGGCTCCATTTGAGTCAATGCTGCTCCCAACAGGAGGCCAAGTAGAATGCCGGACCATCCACCGGCGGGGGAGAGGGAATAATCCAAGCCAAAGTAAACGGTGCGTAAAAGAACGGACAAGCCGACTGCCAGTGCCAGCCCGGCGGATGCCCAAAGTCCGGTGCGAGAATGGGTTGTTCCCCGGGGCTGCGCCGGCAGCATGAGCAGGAACAGGCTGATGACCGCGGCAGTGGCAATCCCCGAAGCCAGCATCCGGTTTGCGGTATCCAGATAAGGCAGCAGCCCACGTGAAAGAAGCAGAAGTGCAAAGGTGATCCAGATCAATGCAGACCGGGATTTCTTGAAGAAAGGAATCAACAGGACGGGGGTGAAGAAGAAAAAGAGGCCCAAGACCCTGGTATCGAGGTTCAAGTTCATCAAATCCAGGATGTAAATGGACTCAACCAGAGTTCCGGCACTTTGAACGAAAAACAGCAAGATGATTGCAAGTGCAAAGGTGATCGGGAAGGTTTTTTTCATGGACGATGACCTGTTGTGGATTGGATGGGTTTGAGTGAGAAGAAAACGGTGTTATGATTATATTGTATCCGTTATTTGTGCTCACCATAATTCTCCTTCATCATGGGAATTCACATTGAATCCAACTGAGAGGTGACGAATATTTATGTCCGAGAGATATGCTGTGATCATTGCCGGCGGTGGCCCAGCGGGAGCCACGGCCGCTTTTTTTCTGGGGCAGGCCGGTAAAAAGGTTTTGTTGCTCGAAAAGGAATTCATGCCGCGTTATAAGCCCTGCGGAGGCGCCGTTTCGATGCAAGTGCTGGAACAATTTCCCTTTTCTTTCGAGCCTGTAATCCAATCCAGGGTGAACGCCATTTCGTATGTGCTGGGTGATAAGGTGATCACCATCCCGGTGTCGGGCTCCAGCCTGCGGATGGTCATGCGGGAACAATTCGACGCCTATATATTGGATCACGTGCAGGCAGAGGTCAGGCAGGGCGATGGAGTACGCCAGGTAGAAGAAAATGCAGACACGGTTTTCGTTGAAACCGTCTCGGGGGAGCGGATCGAGGCGGATTACCTGGTGGCTGCCGACGGCGCCAACTCCAGCATTGCCCGTTCCCTGGGGCTGCGCCGAAAAAAGATCATGGCAGGGGCGATCGAGATCGAAGCAAAGGTGTCTGATGAGACCCTGACCCGGTTTGCAGAAAACCCGGTTTTTATTTTCGGAGAGATCGGGACCGGATATATTTGGATCTTCCCCAAGGCCGACCACTTATCCATCGGCATCGGTGGTTTGAAACCCAAACCGGGGGAGCTGCAATCTGTTCTGAAGCGCGTCATGCAGCGCTTTGGGATCCCTGCTCAAAGGCAGGCCATTCACGGGCACCCGGTTCCGATTTACGGACAGGACGAAGCGCTTGGCACCCGCAGAAGTTTATTAGTGGGGGATGCTGCCGGCCTGGTGGACCCGTTCACGGGTGAGGGAATCCGTTTTGCGATCAAGAGCGGGAGTCTGGCAGCCCAAGCCATTCTGGCGGGGATCCCTGAAAGCTACACCGACCGGGTGAATGAGACCATCGGCCGCGGACTCCGAATGGGCAACGTAATGCGGAAGATATTTTATCCACTGCAAAAAACCTGGTTTGAGCTGGCCTTACGGAACCCGGCAGTCAGCCGTGCACTGGTGGATATGTTCGCCGACCAGAGCGGCTATGGAAGGTTGTTGCTGACCATCGCGACCACATTCCCGAGGTCGATGTTCACAAAAAAGGTCGCGCTGGAGGATTTTACGCAGATCCCCCCCACCATACCCACCAATCCCCCCACGTCTAGGACAGGACTTCCTTAATTTTGAATCCAGATGTGGAATTAATTTTACCCCGTGATCGTGGAGAAAGCAGTGATTTAGGGGTAAATTATTAACGAAATGCATCTCGAGTAGGTTTTCAAAATCCATTGACATGACCGTTGTCGTCCAAGCCTGACCGGTGAATTTCAAAGTTGCCGGAATAGAAATCTATAAATTTGCTCCCTGATTAATGCAGTATTTCTTGGTTGGCCCGGTCGGCTTCCTGGAGGATCTGGTTGACCTGCTCTTTGATCTCGGCGGTGGCGCTGGGGGTCTTGGGAATGTACTTGATCAGGTCGCGCGCATCCTGCAAGCAGGCTTTAACCTGAGCCACGTACGAGAAATTATACTTGCCGGCTTCGCTGGCGGGCGGGACAGGCAGGTCACGTGCTTTCTGAATGAGCAGGCGGGCACGCCGGACGCGTTCGGCAGCGAGAATCAAACGAGACATGCGGACTCCTTTATCAATACCCAGACGGAAGATGGAATGACTGCGTAATTTGGAAAAGCAGGAAGCTTGAATATTAATGAACGTAACGATGATATGGAACAGGATCTGGCAGCGTAGAGGACCGGTTGACGTGTGTTGTCAAAGACGGAGAGCCCAACGCAAACTTTTATCACCGGAAGAAATACTCCTTGTCGCCACAATAGTATAGGGGGATTCGGTAATAAGTACAATGACAGATCAGGGTGGGCACCGACCGGGCTTGATCGCTTTTACGAAAACAAAAAGTCTGCACAGCCAACATAACCGTAGAGACCACTTGCAACATAAAACCTGGCGTACGGTGGTATATCTGTCACGGCCTTTAAAAAAAATCTAGAGCACCAGAATGACCCCGAAGACGACCTCCACGATCAGGCTGATGATGTTGGACTGTACTACCGACTTTTCCAGGAACATGGAAACGGTCCGCACAAGGGCAATGGCTAAGTACATGATGCCCAAGGCTTGATAGACCGCTGAAGATCCGAGGATGAAGGGGGCGATACCCAGACCGATGAACAGTGCACCCATGATGGCCCGGATCTCGGTGATGCCGCGCGGGCCGGTAGCTTCCAGACCGGTGAAACCCTTGATCGAACGCGGTGCCAACAACGAAATGAAACCGGTCGCAACTGTCCCTATGGCGCAGATGATCTTTAAAATTAGAAGTATATTCATGATTTTTCTCCGGCTTATGCCCTTTTCCCATACCAGAAGCGCTTCCAATCTCCGCTGCTGGACTGCAGGGCAATGAATGTGTACAGAGCGCCGGCCCAGAAGCCCAGTACCATCATCAGGATGACCCAGACGATGGAAGGGAGGACAGCTTTTTCACGGAAGACGATCCAGCATGAGAAAAGGGTGAAGCCGACATACAAGTCCACCAGTGAGACGATGCCCCAAGGCATAGCAACCAGCCTGGTTCCTTCAGCAGAAAAATTTCCCACTATGAAGCCATAGATCAAAATGCCAGTCATGGCCAAAAGGCCCAGCAAGGCGAGAACTTTAGCAATTTTCATATCCATTTCCTTTCTTTGCGCGTTAGATCTTGCGCGGGAACCATGGGATGAAAGCACTGGTCTTGCGAATATATTCCTGATAGCCAGGACGTTTCTCCAAGGTCTTTTCGAGCAGGGCCACACCTGAAACACGCAACAGGAACAGCGTCATCAGGATAGGGCTGAAGATCGTCCACCAGCCTCCGGCAAATGCTGCAAACAGATAGTAACCCAACCACTGGGCCGAATCGCCGAAGTAATTGGGGTGACGGGTAAAGCGCCAGACACCCCGGTCCATGACCTTGCCTTTGTTAGCCGGATTCGCCTTGAAGCGAGCCAGTTGCAGGTCGCCGACTGTCTCGAAGAAGAACCCGATCCCCCAAACAATCACTCCGAGGATATCAAAAAGGATCAAGTGGGCCGGTTGTGCGCCACGCTGGGCAGCCAATAAAGGGGCGGAAATGATCCACATCAATATTCCCTGCAGCAGGAAAACCCGGAAGAAACTGAGCCACCACCAGCGAGTACCGGCTTCTTTGCGCCAGACCTGGTAGCGGAAGTCTTCCGCTTTACCCCAATTGCGCCGCAGGATGTGCAACGACAAGCGCAACCCCCAGACTGTGACCAGAATCCCGACCAGCCACTTGCGCAGCAGAAATCCGTCCGGGGTGAGCACAAAATAGACCCAGTTGGTGATTACAAACCCAGTTCCCCAAAAGATGTCCACAATGCTGGAATTTTCCAGTTGCAGGCTGATGAGCCACAGGATGGTCATACAGCCCAGAATAACCAGAAGAGCGATCCCGTACACTTCAATGGATGTCATGTTTATCCTCCTTCATTATTCCTTCGAGATACAAGCGAAACCGATAACGCCTGGGCCGATATGGGCTCCCAGGACGGGGGTAATCTCTTCCACCCATATTTCCCCATCAGGCAGCAGGCGTCTGACATCCTGCAACAAAGCCTGTGCACGTTGGGCCGCGTGCGAATGCAGCAAGGCTACTTTTTCGTAGGGGCTATACTCTTCACCCAACTCGACCAGCCGCTTTACTGCACCACGGCGTGTCCTGACCCGTTCGGCAGTCGCCTCGCCGTTGTACATCTTCATGATAGGTTTGATCTGCAGGAGGGTGCCAAGGGCAGAGATGGTGAAGTTCATCCGCCCGCTGCGCTTCAGATATTCCAATGTATCCAGTGCAGCAAAAACGTGAGTACGGCGGATTTGATCTTCCAACATGGACAATATCTCATTGAGCGAGTACCCTTGTTCAGCTGTCTGGGCGGCCGCCATGACCTGGAAACCGGTCCCCAGGCTAAGCTGGCGTGAATCGAAGACGGTCACGGGAATGCGAGTAGTTTCCCCGGCAGCCGTGCGAGCGATATCCACGATGGCGCTAAGTTTGGCTGAAATATGGATGGAGAGGATCTCGGTTGCCCCATCGGTGGCCAGCTGCTCGAAGATTTTTCGAAAGAACTCCTGGCTCGGCGCGGCCGTCTTTGGCGATGGTCTAAACCCTGGCAGACGCTCGTAGAATTCCTGGTGGGATAGGTTTATACCGTCCAGATAACTTTGCTCACCAACATTAATGAATAGCGGGATGACGGTGATCCTGTGTTTCCGGATGATCTCCTGAGGCAGGTCACAAGCGCTGTCCGTCACAATTCGAATAGTCATATCTTTCTAAACAGTTATGTGAGTAGGAAGTTTCTTGTTCAAACCTTAAAGAAAGTCACCCATACGATCGCGTCCAGGACGGCCGTTTGGAAACAAAAACCCACACATCCGATCATAGCCAGCCAGCGGGGCCAGCGGGGAAGACGCGGCTCGACGTTCGCCAAGGCAACCAGGAGACTGACAGAAGCCATTCCAACCAACGCCAATACGATCCTAACCGCCCATAATAAGATCAAGCTGGATCCTTCCAGCGCCCAAAACGTCAGTGGCATCCAGAGCGCAGATGGGATCAGGATGGCCGCATAGAGAGCGTTGAACACCCCGAACCCAAAGCGGCCGAACACCCGGGTTTCGCCTGGGTTAAGTCGAAAGAGAATAAAGTAACTAAAAGCGAAATATCCTGCAGCTGCCAAAAACATACCAGCTGTATAAAAGGGCCGGATACTTTCTGGCACTCCGCCCCAGAGAATCTGGCCGGCGTTTGGATGAGTTAGGAAGCCCCAGACATAACTTCCAATCACCGCACCGCCCCCCAGCAAATTAATTATTACAGTAATCCACTTCCTTGCATTCATATCATGACTCCGTCTTAGGGATGAGCTGTGAAAGAACCTGGCGCAGTGCTGGTTCTCCTCAGCGGCTATCCAGGCCGCGAATGAAGGAGTAAATTTTTCCCTGATTGGTGATCACCAACAGATGAATGTATTTTACATCTGCCAGATGCATAGTGGCAAGGAAATCCACCTAATCGATCTAGAGAGAAATCATGTGTTCACGTGCTTAAGGGTCGGGGATGCCGGAGCGCATGCCTTCCTAAATGAATAACTTGTCGAAATAATCCTTGCTTTAAATAGTCGGTAGCTTATGGAAAATCAAACTCTCATACCTTTACATTAACACTTTACCCAGAACAGCCTAGGAATCAACATCAACCCTTCTCCGGTGAACGCATATCAACCTTGCATCAGACGAGGTAAATTGCCCATCACTTCCAACCAGGCATGCGCGCCAACACCATCAAAGATCAGGGCACCTTCCAGGGTTTCAAGTCGCACATGCACCGTGGCATTCAGGGTTTCCAGTACCCGCTGGCCCATGTCCAATCGGGTGGGCCCACGCAGCAAGCCGCCCTGAACACAGCAGGTCGTCAGAAAGAGGCGAAGGCGGCGATTTTTCAGAACGCAGTCCACAAGGTTGTCCAAAATTTGCAGTGATTCGATCTGTGACCCATTGTAAGTGGCAAAACGATGGAGTTTGCCATTCAGCCATAGGCCAACAATGAAACCCCGAAAGGCATGTCTTTTCCAGGGGATGATCGCCACGGAGACAGTGATACAAGCAGAAACGCCAGCAAAATGGTTACTCTGGAACCAGACCCAAGCCTCCGGGAAGGCATGTCCCCAATCCTTTTCGATGTAGCCACGACCGCCACTGAAATTCATCATTTTGCCATTGAAAGTCAGCGTACCATGGTGGGAATGCGAAAAGCTGAGTACGCCATGATAGCATTCCATTGGCGGAATCCAGGCGTACCAACCCATGATTCCAGGCGAAATCCATGTCACCGGCCATGGGTTAAGTGGTCCCAGGTGAATTTCACCAGTGAGTTGACAGAGGGGGTCGTTAAGTGCCAAATACAAATGGCGGTAATCAAATCGGTTATCACCGATCTCGAGAGCGAAACGCCGATCGTCAGCCCGGAAATCCTGAAATGGGAATTTAAGATAGACTAAGATTCCATCCACGCCATCCAACAGCTGTAGGAAGGCATGGGCATCCTTTCCCAGGATCACTCCGGGGTAATGGCTAATTTATGGCGTTCGTCGGCGCTGACTAATTTGTAGTACTAACCTTCAAAGAATGGAGATTTCTTATGATTACCGTGATAAACACCAGGGGTGAGGGTGGCACGTAGAGACAAAGGAGACTCTCCAAAGAAATTGGCTGACCGACGATTTGGCGTAGAGATAGAGGCAGATTGGCGAGGTCATTTTCATTTTATTACCATTTCCGGTAAATTGCACCAGCCAAAACATCCCTGAGATTTGCGGCGAGAAATCCATTTGTGCGAAATACATTTTGGATGTTTCTTCAGTAAGGTGGCTGACTAAAACCGCTATTCCGAAGCGGATTCCAGGTACCTTAAAAACCTTGACACAGAACGTATGTTCGTGTATATTCGTTCTTAGCACAAATGAGCGATTGTGAGAAAGGCAGGCACCCATGGTACGAACGAGTAAAGGATTGACACAACGGCATCAGAAAATCCTAGAATACCTAGATGAGCGGTTGAGCAAAGGCTACCCGCCCTCCATCCGGGAGATAGGGGAGGCGACCAATATTTCCTCCACTTCGGTTGTCACTTATTATCTCAAGCAACTGGAAGAGTGGGGGTATATCGAGCGGGATGCGAAGTTTTCGAGAGCATTACGCTTGAGCGGTTCCGGGACCCATAATATTTTCAAGGTTCCCATCCTTGGCCCGATTGCAGCCGGATTGCCCATCCAGGTGCCGGCTGCGGGTGAGACCTATATCGGAGACGAGATCGACGGGGTGGATGTGGCCCGCAGCCTGCTGCCGCTGGGAGAGAAGGGCACGGAATTGTTTGCCCTTAAAGTCAAGGGCGATTCGATGATCGACGCCATGGTAAATGATGGAGATATCGTCATCATGAAGCGTACCGAGCAGGCCAGCAACGGTGAGATGGTGGCGATCTGGCTGCCACGCCAGGACGAGACCACGCTCAAGTATTTTTACAAGGAAAAAGACCGCTACCGACTCCAGCCGGCCAACCCCACCATGGGGCCGATCTATGTAAATAAGAACGAACCCCTGGAGATCAAAGGCAAAGTCGTGATGGTTATCCGGAGTGTGGCGACGGCGGTTGCCTAGTTATTGATCTTTAAGCCGTTCCTATCAAAATCCAGGATGGTAAGGTCAGTCCAATACGCCAGGAACAAGAAAAGACCCCTACTGTTAATCTGCGGGGGTCTTTTTTATTATTGCTATGAATTGGGGTCTTCGATCAGTGGGGTGTTTCTCTTCGAGCAGGCGGACACCGTTACGTACCTGCGTCAGCAACTGTTCCATGGCATGTTCCAGGTTCAGCAGGGATTCCTGGGCATACTGGTCCGCGCCGGCCTTGACGTTTTCGGCTTCTGCGTGGGCCTGTTCGATGATCTGGTCAGCGCGACGCTTGGCATCCGAAACAAGAACTTCTTTATCGATCAAGTCGTTGGCTTTGTCGCGGGCCAACTGCAGGGTGCGGTTGGCTTCCTCCTGGGCCTGAGCCATATAGCGGTCTTTTTTGGTAAAGACCTCCTGGGCCTTTTTCACTTCCTCCGGGACGGAGATGCGCATCTGGTCGATGATATCCAGGAACTTGTCCTCATCCACGATGACATTGTGAGTCAGCGGGATGGCGCGGCTGTTATTGAAGAGTTCTTCCAGGCGGTCAACTAAGTGAAGAATGTCCATTGTCTCCTCCGCTTGAACAGGCGGAACACCTCAATTATAAATCCTACCCAAAAAGGATTGGAATAGCATTTTTATCCGTATTTTTAGTAATTATTATGACCGGAATGACCTAAATTAGCACCGATAAGGCAGGAAACGACGAAAGTTGTTACTACGAGATTACGTTAATAGGTGGTTATTATGTCCTTATTATACTTTAATACCGAAAGGACGAACCTGCTGGTCGCTCAGATCTTTGAGTTTGTTTTTCAGCGCCGCATTGACATAGGAAGGAACCATGCTGGAAACATCCCCGCCCAGCGAGGCGATCTCGCGCACGGTGCTGGAAGAGAGGAAGGTGTGTTCCTCGTCGGTGATGAATGCGATGCTCTCTATATCGGGAGCCAGGCGGTGGTTGGCGAGGGCCATGCGGAATTCGAACTCGAAATCCGAGAAGACGCGCAGGCCGCGCACGATGACCTGGGCACCAATCTGCCGGCAGAAATCCACCGTCATGCCACTGTAACTGACCACGCGGATGCGGGGTTTATCCTGCAGGGCCTGGGTGACCAGGGCAATACGTTCCTCCGGCAGGAACAGCAGGGATTTGAGGGGCCGGTCGTAAACGGCAACCACCACCTCATCAAAGAGACGGGCGGCACGCGTGGCAATATCGATGTGGCCGTAATGAACCGGGTCAAACGTACCGGGGAAGAGGGCTCGGACCATCTAGCTTACATCTCCTTTTCCGCCGCCCCAGAAGCGACCGAGAGCTTCGGCTAACAATCCGTTCTCCGGGTTCTTGAGATCGGGGTCACGGGCAAAAAGCTCCTGAGCCTGCTGGCGGGCTTTTTCGATCATCTGGATATCGCCCAGGTTGGCCATCTTGAGGGAAGTGGCATAGCCGGCCTGGCGCGTACCGAGAAACTCGCCAGGGCCGCGCTGTTGCAGGTCGCGTTCGGCCAGGATAAAGCCGTCGTTGGTCTCTGCCATGGCCTGGAGGCGCTGGTTCTCGGCGGCATCCTCGTGGTCGGGGATGAGCAGGCAAAAAGATTGGGCTTCGGCACGCCCCACCCGGCCGCGCAACTGGTGAAGCTGGGCCAGGCCAAAATGGTTGGCTCCTTCGACCATCATGACGGTGGCGTTGGGAACATCCACGCCGACCTCGACGACGGTGGTGGATACCAGGATATCGTACTGGCGGTCGCGGAAGGCCGCCATGACGGCGTCTTTTTCGTCGGGTTTCATACGCCCATGCAGGAGGCCCAGTTTCATCTTACGGAAGATCTCTTTCTGCAAACGGGCATGTTCCTGGGAGGCGGCCAGCAATTCGCTCTTCTCGCTCTCTTCCACCAATGGATAGATAATGAAGGCTTGGTGACCGCTCTTGACCTGGCTTTCCACGAGAGTATAGGCGCGTTCCCGTTCCGAGGGGGTTAGGACGTATGTTTGGATGGGCTGGCGGCCGGGGGGCAGCTCGTCCATGACGGAAAGGTCAAGATCGCCATAGACGGTGAGCGCGAGAGAGCGCGGGATGGGGGTGGCGGTCATGACGAGCAGGTGTGGATTGGTACCTTTGGAGCGCAGGAGGGCGCGCTGCTCGACCCCGAAACGGTGCTGTTCATCAATGGTGACAAACTGCAAATCTTTAAAGGTCGACCGGGTCTTCCAGCAGGGCATGCGTACCGATGACGATCAGGATGCTGCCATCGGCGAGGCCGAGACGGATCTCGTCCTTTTCAGCGGCCGGCGTATCACCAACCAGCAGACGAATGCTGGCGGGCTGAATCAGGCCATTTTCGGACGCCAGGATTTTTAGGAACGTGCGGTAATGCTGTTCCGCAAGAATGGACGTGGGAGCCATGATGGCAGCCTGGGCGCCGGCGAAGTTCACGATGGCAGAGGCCAGAGCCGCCACGATGGTCTTGCCGGAACCAACGTCGCCCTGCAACAGGCGGTTCATGGGCTTCCCGGAATGCAGGTCGAGGCGGATCTCGACCAGGGCTTGTTTCTGGGCATCCGTGAGGGCGAAGGGCAGCGCGGCGAGACGGGAATCGAGCCAGGCATCCTCAACGGCAAAGATCCTTCCGGGGACGGACTGCCAGTCCCGGCGCTGGCGCAGAACGCCGGTCTGCAGGAAGAATATCTCGTCGAAAGCCAGGCGCTGGCGGGCGGCCTGCAATTTTTCATCGGAATCGGGGAAATGGGCCTGGAGCAGGGCGGTGCCCAGGTCGGGCAGACCGGCGGCATTGCGGATGGTCTCGGGCAGGTGATCAGTCAGCCTGGGAGCCCAATAGGTGACAACCTGGTGCATCAACTTGCGCAGCCATTTCTGGGTGACATTGGCGGTGAGCGGGTAGATGGGCACAATCCGGTTGGTGTGCAGGTTTTCGACCTCGACGGGTTCCCAATCGGGGCTGTTCATAACCAGGCGCCCGAGGTATTGTTCGACCTTGCCAGAGACAGAAATGGCATCACCGACCTTCAAACGGTTGGCAAGCCAAGGTTGATTGAACCAGCTGAGGCGCAGGCCGGCGGTTCCGTCGTTGATGACAGCCTCGGTAATGGTCATTTTCCCGCCGCGCAAGGGGCGTGAGTTGAGCATGGTGACTTCGCCGATAACGGTGACCTGCTGACCATAGAACACATCGCGGATGGGTTTGAGCTGGCTGTAATCTTCGTAGCGGCGCGGGAAGTTGTAGAGCATGTCGCCGAGGGTGTTGAGGCCCAGGCGGGTGAGCATGCTGGCGTGGCGCGGGCCGACGCCGGCCAGGACGGTGAGGGAGGCGTTGAGGGCGATGGGACGCTTGCTAGTGATACCGCCTGGGCGTGCATCAGCGCGTCCGGGAACCGGATGCGCAGGGCGGGGAGAGGGTGAAAGGGGGACAGGGGAATCAGCAGCAAGGGTATGGGCAGGAGGGGGAAAGGGTGAAGAGGAGATGGGGGCAGGGGAATCGGAAGCAGGAGGAAGGCGGGAAGGAAATAAGGGAGCAAGAACGGTGGTAAGGAAAGCAGGGGAATCAGACGAGGGGGTCAGAGGAGGTGGGGGCAGGGGTTTTGAAGGAGGGGGAGCAAGGGAGGGGGACGAGGCGGCTTCCAGCTGCCCGGTTTGCGATGGCGCGGGCAACGGTTCAGAGGGAGCGGCAACGGGTTCGACCGGTCCGGCGGGCGCAGTGGGTTTCTTCTGGGGGGCAGCCTCTGGATATTCGGCCTGGATCTCCTTCCAAAGGGAGAGCAATTCGAGGCGACGGACTTCAGGGGTCTGGTCGGCATACAGGCGCAGGGTGGATTCGACCGCCTGGATGAGCGGCTCCGGGACGGCTTCGTTGCGGGCTTCACCTTCCCAGTAATCCAGGATCTTGGCCAGTCCTCCGATCACGGCGCTATTGGCATAGCCGTTGCCGTGCTCGAGGCGGAAGAATTTACGCAGTTTTTCGAGGGAGGATTGCATGAGAGTATTTTATCATGATGTGGTGATTGGAATTCGGTAGTGGGTATTCAGTATTCGTGATCAAGGAGAAGGGAATTATGGGATGAGAGAGAAGGAAGGGGTAAAGATAAGAAATAAAAAAACAAAACACAAGAAACAAAAACGGAAAAATTAAAGTTGCTATTCCGAATTCGTTAGACGTAAAACGTAATACGTAAAAAACGAATTTGAGAAAATTGGGGAGCCGTGTATCACGAAGTGGCATTAGCGGAAGATAAGCTTTCAGTAATGGATGGAAAAAGATTTGCGGTGGATCTCGCACAAGCCCTGCCGGGCGATGGACTGCCGGTGGAGGGGGGTGCCGTAGCCTTTGTGACGGGCGAAGCCATAACCGGGGTATTGGTTTTCGGCCAGGCGCATGATGACATCCCGGGCTGTCTTGGCCAGGACGGATGCGCCGGCAACACTGAGGGAGAGCCGGTCTCCTTTAACAAGAGCGGTCTGGTTCCATTCGAGCTCGGGGAAAATCAGGAAATCGGTTAGGAGGCAATCAGGGGAAAAAGGGTTAGGGGATAGGGGGGAAGAGGGTAAAAGGGCAGGGGAAAAGGGGACGGGGGAAAAGAGAGCAGGTGGAAGGGATGGAGGATGAGGAGTGGCGGACATGCAGGCAAGGGCGCGTGTGGCGGCGAGTTTAGTGGCGGGGAGGATGCCGAGGGTATCGATCTCCTCCGAGGAGGCAAACCCGACGCCCCAGGCAACGGCGGCGAGGCGGATACGGGGAGCCCAGGCTTCCCGGCTGCGCGGGGTCATCAACTTGGAATCGCGGACCTGGTCAAGGGTTTGGAGGATGCTTCGGTCGGGAGGCAAGATAAGCGCGGCTGCGCAGACCGGTCCGGCCCAGGCGCCGCGCCCGGCTTCGTCGATGCCGGCGATTTGCGTATAGCCAGAATCCCAAAGGGATTGTTCGTAATAAAGGGAAGGAAAAAAAGAACCTTTCAGCGACCGATGCCTCCCCTTCGGGGACGATGCGGAGACTTCGGACTCTGGTAAAAAAGAAGTGTCCCGAGAGCGAAATCGGGTGACATCGGAATTAGCTGAAAGAGTTTTCATCCTTGTAGCATGGGAAGGATTATTTCACAAAATTCACTTACAACTTAAGCTCGCCATGACAAGTTCAAGATTTCCGAGAGATCACTTCGGCGCAAAATACGCTTCATAGCAAGAGATTAAGGTTGGGAGTCATAGAGGCCCACGCGCAGGTTGTGGCGGATCTGCAGCAGGTCAATAAACATGCGCATGGAATCATGCAGGACGTTTATTTTGCTGCCGGGTTTGTAGTACCAGGGGATACCAATCTCGGCGATGGACCAGCCTCGGCGCCGGGCGATCACCAACAATTCCACGTCAAAGGACCAGCCGGTGAGTGTCTGCCGGGGAAAGATATCTTCAGCAACTCCGTCCCGGAAGCATTTGAAACCACACTGGGTATCCTGCAGGCCGGGCAGGACCAGCGAACGGATCCAGAAGTTATAAACCCGCCCGGTCAGATGGCGAAAACCCGGTTCGTTAAAGCGCCTAGCACCGGTGGCTTCGCGACTTGCAATGGAAATATCGCTGGCACAGAGGGGGGGAAGAAAACGGTTTACCTGGTCGACCGGCATGGAGAAATCCGTATCGGCGATCAGGCGGTACCTGCCGGCAGCCTCCAAAGCGCCGCGGCGGACGGCGCGGCCTTTGCCGGGCAGGTCTTCGTGAAGGACGCGCAGCCCGGGAAAGGAACGGGTAAAATCCCGGGCCATTTCGAGGGTGCGGTCCCGGCTGCCGTTTTCCACAACGATCACTTCACTGGTATAGCTCTGTTTTTCCAGAAATGCAAAGGCCTGCCCCAGGGCGCGTGGCAGGCGGATCTCTTCATTTCGAGCCGGGATGATAATGGAGAGAAAAGGCGGCATCTAGAATGCAGACTTACTTGAGCAGTATCAGCGGCGGATTTATTGTTATTGCGATAAGAAATGCAAAAACAGCCAGGATCAGGATCCAGATGACAGCCATGCCGATCAGGAGCGCGATCTGGTTGCGGGCCAACCCAAAGCGAGGCAGCGCCGGGGCAGCAGGTGATGGGGAATTTTCCGGAATGGCATCCGGTGCCTTCGGGACGGACTTTGCAGTGGAGGCAAGAATGGAGGTAGGGGAGGCGGCGGGAGCCTCCGCAGAGGAAACCGGAGCTGGCTGGATGGATTCCGTTTCGGAGGAGACAAAGGGGGAAGAGCTGGGCAAAGTGAAGGTTGAAACGAAGGGGCTGGCCGACTGCACCGGGGCAACACCCGCGGCTTCAGGATGGGCGGGTGGGGCAGCTACAGCAGGGGCGGGTGGGGCAACTACAGCGGGGGCGGGTGGGGCAGCTACAGCAGATTTGGAGGGAGGAGGAGGCGGAGGGTTAAGCAAGCGGTTGACAATGTCGAAAACGGATTCCGGACTCAACACGACACGCGACTGAGGAATCGAGGCAGCAAATCGCTCGAGCATATCACGCATGATGACGCGAATGATGGGCCGCATGCTGTCCACATTGGTAGCCGTGTCGGAGCAGAGCAGAACGGCTTCCACATTAAACAAATCAATATACCCCTGTCGCTGCAGATAAATTTGAATGGCACGCGCCATTCGCTCGGTGCGGGTGAGCAGGTTGGGATTTTCAGCTTTGATCGAGTTTCCGGAAATGATGCCCCACTGATCGCCTTTTGCACGGAACATCCCCGCCTTGGGAGTTACGACCATAACATACAAGCCGGTTGGACCCACCAGAATGAGCGGGATCCTGGCATCCAATCCCGGGGGGATGACATTGCAGAGCATGGTGAAGTTCTTGTCCAGGGATTTTTTCAGAATGGAAATGACCGATTTCTGCGCCTCGATCTCCTTGACCCAACCCGGGCCAAATTCCAAGGTTGCCCTGAGGCGATCGATCAAACTCAGTTCGCCATTTTCTGTAAAAAAAGGGGTCTGGTCAACGATCTTCATAAAAGGCCTCCAGACAAATCTTCGAACGAAACAGCAGGTACAATTTCAGAATGTTGAAACTCCGACAAGCAGATCCCGGGGGGCTGATTCCGCGCCGGATATGATCTTTTCCCCGGCGATGTGAACGGCCGGTCCAGTCTGGAATTGACCACCCAGAAAGGGTCTGCGCTGGCCGGTCACAAAAACCTTGCCGGCGGACAGGCGTGTGATGAGTTCGGTGCGACCGATAACAATACTGTCCGACCAAACTGCGCCGCGGCGCTCATAAGTGCGTACCAAGCTGATCATGCCGCCGGGAGTATAACGGACGGCTTCGATAACTCCATCAATTCTATTGCGCGCCATCCAATCATCCTTTGCCTTTATTGTAGCATAGGATATGTACACATGGGGAGAAGGGAAGGAAAAAAGGTGATAAAAGGAAAAACCGCCGGGAACCGGAATGGTCCTGGCGGAAAGTCGGGGTGGGCGGATTCGAACCGCCGACCACCGCGTCCCAAACGCGGTGCGCTACCAGCTGCGCTACACCCCGGAGGAGAGTGAGTATAATGCGGATTGCACGGTTGCGTCAAGCAATTGAGTGGGATGTTGGCGTTTAATAGTAATGTCCCCTTTGCGTACAAGTTAGAATGTCCCCTCTGTGAAAGGGACATAGAAATGGACTTACTAACCATGAGCCAAGAGGAATTGAGTTGTTTGGAAGTGATGGAGCGTTTGCAAGAGAAGCGGATGAAACAAAGAACCGCGGCAGAGATCCTGGGAGTGAGCGTTCGGCAAGTGAAGCGTTTGTTGCGAGCCTATCGGCGAGAAGGTGCAGCCGGGTTGGTATCAAAGCAGCGTGGGCAGGCAAGCCACCATCAATTGGAGCGGGAGACCGTGCGGGCTGCGCTGGATCTGCTCAAAGGACGTTATGCTGACTTTGGGCCAACGCTGGCGCACGAGAAGTTAGTGGAGCTGGAAGGGCTGAAGTTGTGTTTGGGGAGCGTCCGCAATATCATGATCGCGGAGGGGATCTGGAAGGCGAAGAAAGTCCGGAAGCAGGCAGAGCATCCGCTGCGGGAGCGCCGGGCTTGCTTGGGGGAACTGGTGCAAATGGACGGGACGGATCATGACTGGTTTGAAGGGCGCTCGGAGCGCTGTACGCTGCTGGTCATGATCGATGATGCCACGGGCCAGCTGGGAGCCTTGTCGTTCGTGCCGGAGGAGAGTTTTTATGGCTATTGCGGTCTACTGAGGCAGTATTTGGACGCCCATGGCCGGCCTGCCGGGCTCTACACCGATAAACACGGCATCTTTCGGGTCAATATGCCCAATGCGGGGAACGGAGACAACCTGACCCAGTTTGGACGAGCCATGCAAAGCCTGGAGATCCCGATCCTGTGTGCCAATACGCCCCAGGCCAAAGGCCGGGTCGAGCGCGTCAACCAGACCTTACAGGATCGCCTGGTCAAGGAAATGCGCCTGCGGGGGCTTAACAATATGCAGCAAGGTAATCTTTACTTGCCTGAGTTCATCACTGACTTCAATGCCCGCTTTGCGGTCCAGGCGCGCTCTTCCCTGGATGCCCACCGCTCTGTGCTAGCCCACCAAAATCTTGACCAGATCCTTACCTGGCAGGAGACCCGGCTCGTCTCCAAAAACCTCACCGTGCAGTTCAAAAATGTGGTCTATCAGATCCAGACCGATCGCCCCGCCTACGCCTGGCACAATGCGCAGGTCAACATCTGCCAGAACGCCCTCGGCCAGGTTGCCATCCTCTACAAAAACAATCCGCTGGACTACACCATATTCCACAAACAGACCCGCCAGGCGGAAGTAGTCACTGCCAAGCAAGTGGATCACGCCCTTCTCAACCTGAGTAAGGCTCACAAACCTGCTCCGAATCATCCCTGGGCCTATCGGCCTTCCCATACCCTCCCAGCTGAATAGCAATGTCCCCCGCAGGGGACATTGCTATTCAGTCGCATAAAGGGGACATTCTAATTAAACCTTGACAGCAATTGAGTGGGATTGACTCCGGTCGGATAGTCAAATAGTAAGATAGTCAAATAATTAGATAGTCGGATAGATATGCATTGCCAAACGGTTGAAGCAGCCAGACAGTTTCTGGGGCAGGCGGAGAACATTACACACAAACCGTTTTAAGTTAAGAGTACGATATAATTTTACCTGAAGTCCATATCAAGCGGCCGGGTGACCGTGCCCAAAAATGCAGGAATAAGAATGGTAGATCATTCTCTTTCATATCCCTGGAGGAATTCATGAACATATTTATTACAGGCGGAGCGGGGTACATAGGATCGGCCACCGCTGAAGCACTGCTCAGGGCCGGTTATTCTGTAACGATTTTCGATTCGCTCGTGACCGGGCACCGAGCAGCTGTGCCGGAGGGAGCGCATTTCATTCAAGCCGACCTGGGTGATGCAACAGCGCTCCGGTCCGTTCTGGCGGATAAAAAATATGCCGCAGTGATGCATTTCGCGGGGTCGATCGAAGCCGGGGAGAGCATGCGGGATCCCGGGAAATTCTTCAAAAACAACCTGGCATATTCACTGCAGCTAATTGAGGAAGCCCAACGGGCCGGGGTATCCCAATTCGTGCTTTCGTCCACGGCGGCGGTCTATGCATCCAGCGAGGCACCTTTACGCGAGGATTCTCCAATCGATCCGGCGAACGCATACGGTTTTACCAAACTGGCGATCGAGCAGGCATTGGATTGGTACCGCCAAATTTATGGAATGCATTACGCGGCACTGCGCTATTTTTAACGCCTCCGGGGCTTTGCCCGGACGGGGCGAAGCGCACCAACCGGAAAGCCATCTCATCCCATTGGTGTTGCAAGTGGCGCTCGGCCAAAAACAGGCTGCGGAAATTTATGGCACGGACTATCCCACGCCGGATGGTTCATGCATACGGGACTATATCCATATTGCAGACCTGGTCTCGGCGCACCTGCTGGCGCTGGAGGCGCTGGAGCGAGAAGACCGGCTGATCTATAACCTGGGCAGCGGCAGCGGGTATTCGGTAAAAGAGGTGATCCAGACGGCCCGCGATGTGACCGGTGTGGTGATCCCGATCATTGAAAGTCCGCGCCGACCGGGCGACGCGCCGCGATTGGTGGCTTCCCCGGAAAAAATCCGGGCGGAACTGGGCTGGATTCCCAGGCATCCTGAATTGAAGGATATCATAGACAGTGCCTGGGAATGGCACCGCAGCCATCCGCATGGATATGAGTGATGATTATCAACCTGTAAAGATCCAACCATAAAGAACACTATCCCTCGGGAGAAGACCGCGGGACAGGCGAACCCAAAGGAAGACAAAAAGAGTTTGCGGGCAATGGAGTGGTTGCGCATATTTTACAGAGACGTAATAACCTTGAAAGGTAACCCATGGTGACGGTTGTGACATTTCTGATTGTGATTATAGGCTGGATATTTTCACTCTGCTTGCACGAGTTCTCGCATGCACTGGTGGCATATTACGGCGGGGATACGAGTGTGCGCGACAAAGGCTACTTGACTTTTAATCCGTTGAAATATACCCACCCGGTCTATTCCATCCTGCTACCGTTGATCTTCCTGCTGCTGGGCGGGATCGGCCTGCCGGGTGGAGCAGTCTACATCGAGACCTGGCGTCTGCGCAGCAAACGCTGGGAGAGTGCGGTTTCGCTGGCGGGACCGGCTGCCAACCTGGTGCTGGCGGTGGTGCTCTCGATCGTGCTGCATTTTGCGCCGGTCTCCGCCGGCGGCATCTGGCCAGGGCTGGCTTTCCTGGGGCTGCTGCAAATCATGGCGGTGGTTTTAAACCTGATACCAGTGCCTCCATTTGACGGATACCGGGTGGTATCGCCCTATCTGGATACCAATTTTCGTATCCGCGTGAACCAGGCCAGCAATATCATCATGCTGGCAGTCTTTTTCCTGCTGTGGTACGTGCCGGTCGTTAACAACTTTTTCTGGAGCGTGGTGGGATGGATCTCGGGGCAATTGGGAATTCCGCTCAGCCTGGCGGTTACCGGCCTGAACCAGTTCCAATTCTGGAGGGGGTGAGGAACAACCCGGAACAAAATAGTACAAGGTAAAAAGGAAAAACGCAAAACGGTACTTCAAGGTATTGTTGAAACCGCGGCGTCTCGATGGATTAAATGGAGAACGAGGTAAATAAAAGGAAGAAATGCTTATAAAAAAAAACCTGGTTTTCCTTGTAACTGTGCTGGCAGCCGCCAGCATGCTTCCAACCGCCTGCGGCCCGGCTGCAACAAGCGCCAGCCCCACACCGGCAATTCAGACACCCAAAAATCTTCCGGCAGCCACCCCGGTTTCCCGCCAAATCCAGATCCGCTGGATGGTTGGGATCGGCGACGGAAGTGATCCCGCCCAGGTCAGCATAGAGAACGAGGTGGTCAATGACTTCAACGCCTCCCAGGTCCGGATTCATCTGGAGCTCGAGGTTGTCCCGGAAGCGACGGCCAAGGATACCTTCGCCACAGAAATCGCAGCCGGCGTCGGACCTGATATTGTCGGACCGGTAAACTGGTTCGATGCAAACGTTTTTGACGGCCAATGGTTGAACCTGAAGTCTTACATGGTAGCGAGCGGTTACGATACCAGCCAATTCGATCCCGCCATGGTAAAGTCGTACCAGAACGACGAAGGCACGCTGGCTTTGCCGTTCATCGTTTTTCCATCTGCCATTTTTTTCAACCCCAGCCTCTTCAGTAAAGCCGGGTTGAATCCGCCGCCTGCCAGGTATGGTGACCGGTACCAGATGCCGGATGGGAGGATGGTGGATTGGACGTGGGATACCCTGGCCAGCGTGGCGAAGGACCTGACGATCGATGCGGCCGGCAAACATTCCGGAGAAGCGGGCTTTGATGCAAACAGGATCGTGCAATATGGTTTCAGCTTCGGTTGGGAAGATCACCCGAATTATTGGGGTACATTCATGTCCAACGGGGGTGCCATCTTGATGCCAGGTGGGAACGCGGGCAGTTATACGGCCAAGATCCCGGACAATTGGAAGGCTGCCTGGGAATGGGTCTATAACGGCATGTGGGGGACAGAACCATTTATACCGACGGACAGCATTTCTGCCGGCCCCAACTTCGATTCGGGCAACGTGTTCGCCAGCGGCAAGGTCGCCATGCTGGATAATCCATCCTCCTACCTGTGCTGCCTGGGCGACCTGACCCAGGCAGGCGGCAAGTTCGAGTTCGCCAGCATGCCAACCGGCCTGGACGGCAAGGTCGCCGGGCGGGTGGATGAAGAGACCTTCCGCATCTGGAAGGGCACCGCTCATCCAACCGAAGCATTTACGGTTCTGTCCTACCTTATTGATGACGGGATCCAGAAACTGGTGGTTGGCACCCCACAGGCAAAACCCGCTTACAACGGCATCCCTGGCATTGCAGCCGATCGTGGTACCTGGCTGGCGGCCCAAAAAACCCAATTCCCATTTATCCAGAACTGGCAGACGCTGCTGGATGGCTTGAATTACCCGGATGTCCCGAGCGCTGAAGCGAGAATGCCCAACATCAGTGATGCGTGGGCGCGCATCGAGAATTTTGGCACGTTTCTAACCACCACCCGCACTGTTGATCTGGGCGCACAGGAGAACAGCCTGCAGACCGATCTGACGAACATTTTCAACAAGTAACGGTTCCGGATCAGGGCTTCATTCTCCGGCGCAAATGGGTGGTACTGCACGAGCAAATAATACCTAATTCTTAGAATGATCTCAAATTGGGTGTTGACTTTCGACCAAAAAATATGTATACTTATATCAGGTTTTGAGAGCGCTCCCAAGATTAGCCCCAAAATTTATGTAACGATTTTATTCGAGGATCCTATGCCGCTTACGCTCGAAGACATTGCACGGCTCAGCGAAGTCTCCCGGTCCACGGTATCGCGGGTAATTAATTCCGATGTGAAGGTAAAAGAGGAGACCCGCCAGAAGGTGCTGAAGGTCATCCAGAGCGTAAATTTCCAACCCAACCTGGCAGCCAGGGGGCTGGCAATAGGGCGGACAAATGTAATTGGGGTGGTCATACCGGCAAGGGTTTCGGTGATCTTTACCGACCCGTATTTCCCCGTACTATTGCAAGGGATCTCTTCCGCCTGCAATAACCGAACCTACTCGGTCATGCTGTGGCTGGCAGAACCTGAATATGAACGCCGCATGATTTCAAGGATCCTGCACAGCGGGCTGGTGGATGGAGCGATTGTCGCGTCTGCCTTGATCAATGATCCGCTTGTGAGTTCCCTGGCCGAAAGCAACATGCCGTTCATCCTGGTAGGGCGAAACCCAACCATGGATGTCAATTATCTGGATGTCGACAATCTCCAGGCAGCCCGGAAAGCCACATTGCACCTTTTACGGCTGGGTTACAAGCGGGTTGCGACGATCACAGGTTCCATGGAACAGGTCTCGGGCTATGATCGTTACCAGGGATATTCGCAGGCTCTTCAGGATTTTAATCGTACTATTAAATCTGAACTGGTAGTGGAGGGGGATTTTACCGAGGAGAGTGGCTATCATGCCATGGCGCGCCTGATCCCACAAAAGCCGGATGCAGTCTTTGTGGCAAGTGATATGATGGCATATGGTGCCATGCGGGCAATCCATGAAGCGAATCTGCGCATTCCGGAGGATGTGGCGCTGGTAGGCTTTGACGATAATCCCGAATCGGCCAGGACAACTCCTACTCTCACAACCGTCCGACAACCGATCCAGAACATGGGATCCAAGGCTGCGGAGATTTTAATTAACATCATCGAAAATGATATTGTGACCAACCAGAAAATAATCCTGGATACAGAACTGGTCGTTCGAGAATCGTGCGGCGCTTCCCAAAGGCGGTAAGCAGAAATGTACCATTATTTGTATAACTTATCTCTGATTTATGGGAGCGCACCTACAAGTAGGCAACAGATTATTCGATTATTACCCGAAAGGAGGTGATTAATTGATAGAAGAGTCAACCATGAACATTTCCATCCTATCCGATTCTGTTCAATCCTATTCCAACCTTCTAGTTTCTCTTTAAGAGGAGAAGAAATATGAAAAAGCAACTCTATATTCTAGTGGCACTCGTCATGGCCGCCAGCATGGTCCTTTCAGCCTGCGGCGCGGCTGCAACGACAGCTGCCCCGGCAGCTCCTGCGACGGCTGCCCCTGCGACGGCTGCCCCTGCGACGGCTGCACCTGCAACGGCTGCCCCTGCGACCGCGGCACCCGTAAACACGACCTTACCCCGCAATGAGACCCTGTACTTCAATGGGCAACAATGGGGTTCGGTGGTCTGCTGGAATCCGTACTCTTCCAACTGCAACAACGCCATGGCTATCAGCGAAGGAGATAGCTCCCGGGTGATCGAATTCGAAACGCCATACCTGTATGATATGCTGGATGGAGGGTCGTATCCGTTGCTGGCGGATGGCCCCTGGGCCTGGAATGCTGCCGGAACCGATGTCACCTTCAAGCTTAAGAAGGCAGCTCATTGGAGCGATGGCACCCCTGTGACGGCCGATGATGTCGCCTATACCTGGGCCTCCCACCTCAAGTACAAAACTGGTGTCGGCGTTGCCGATGCCCCGTACATCGATACCATTACCGCGGTCGATCCCCAGACCGTTGACGTCAAAGCCAAACTGGGCGCGGACGGCAAACCGGTCAATCCTTTGATCGTGACTGAATACCTGGACCAAAATTATGTCATCCAGAAAGCCTGGACGCAGAAACTGGAAGCGCGCACAGGCGGCGACCCGACCAAATTCATGGCGGATGTGGCTGACGACGTTGTGTACTCCGGACCGTATCATAAGTACTTCGCAGACGATAGCAAGGTTGTCTTTGTTCGGGATGACAACTACTGGGGTGCGGATGCCTCCATGTGGGGCAAGCTGCCCATTCCAAAGTACCTGGCGCATGTAATCTACAAGGATAACGCGTCCGGTTCGGCTGCATTGGCGCTTGGCGAAGTGGATGTGAGCCAGCAGTTCAACTCCAATGTCCAGTTGTTGTGGCTCCAATATGGGCTGCCCATCTCCACCTACCTGCCCGATGCTCCATATGACATTGGCGCAAGCCTGCCGACCGCTTTCTTCAACATGGCATCCTATGGTTTGGACCAGGTTGCAGTCCGCAAGGCCATCGCCATGGCGGTCAACTATGATACGATCATTGCCAACGCCATGACCAACCAATCGGCCACTTTTGAACAGGTGCCGCGATCCCTGATGAACCCGACCGCCGGTGAACAAGCCCTGTATGACAGCAGTGATCCTTCCATCAAGGCTCTGCAGTTTGCTGGCAATGACATCGCAGGCGCCAACGCCCTCCTTGATAAGGCTGGCATTACGAAAGGTCCGGATGGCTGGCGTATGTACAAGGGCAAGAAGCTTTCCTACGTAGCCACCTGCCCGAACGGCTGGTCCGACTGGCAAGCCGCCATCGAACAGGTTGCGGCGGCCGGAAAAGCGATCGGCATCGACATCACGACCAACTACCCGGAATGGTCTGTCTATCAAACCGTATTCATCAACTGGCCGCTGCCGGCTGGCTATGACATCTTCATGTACTCTCCTGCTGGCGCTGGCCCGACTCAGCCCTGGGGACGCATCAACCAATTGATGAACTCCGTGTATGCCGGAACCACGAACAACTGGAACGGCAACTGGGGCGATTACAAGAATCCGGCCGCGGATGCATTGATCAACGAGATCCCCACTTTGAGCGATCCCGCCAAGATCAAGGCAGATTACACAGCGTTGGTCAAGATCTACCTGACCGATATTCCGTCCTTCACACTTATGTACCGGCCGCAATCGTTCCACACGGTGAACGAGAGTGTCTGGACAGGCTTCCCGCACCAGAAAGACGGCACCAACCCGCCTGTCCCGCCGATGGACTGCACCGACGGTTGGGGCGTCGCATGCCTCTATAACCTGAGCCTTGTTAGCAAGTAAAGCGTAGTTTTGTAAAAACAGCCATGTTCCGAATCCGGGGCATGGCTGTTCATGTTATGAGACTGTGACAGTCACTTTGCGTTCATCATGGTAATTCCTCGCAGCTGAAAACCATTCCCAAGTCTAAGCAGGTGACTGTCACTTTATTTTTTTGATATAATGGCTGCTATATTTTCAAGGAGGTGCTGCTTTGAAAGGATATTGGAAGTATTTCCTTAACAAGCTGGGTTGGTTCTTAATCACCTTCGTTTTCGCGGTCATACTAAATTTCGTTCTACCGCGGCTGATGCCGGGAAATCCTGTGGCAGCCATCGTGGGAAAGCTGGCCCAGGGAATGTCTAATACCGCCGGCCTTAAAAAGATCTACGAGCAATACGCAGACCTGTTTGGAATCAATAAACCCATGATCGTACAATTTTTCCTGTATGTGAAAAACGCCGCGCATGGCGATTTTGGTTTCTCGTTCAGCCAGTATCCTCGAACGGTGGCAGACATTATCGGATCTTCCATCTGGTGGACGATCTGTCTGCAATTCCCGGCCATCATCGTCGGCTGGGTGATCGGCAACGTACTCGGCGCGATCGCAGCTTATCTCAAGGGGGGCTTTGACAAAGTGCTCCTGCCGGTCAGTATTTTTGTGAGCAACTTGCCGGCATTTGGCATGGCAATCATTTTGCTGGTTGTTTTTGGAGTGGGATTGAAATGGTTTCCCACCTCGGGTGGATATGGGTTTGACCTGATCCCCGCCTTTACCTGGAAATTCATGTGGTCGGTGATTGTGCATTACCAGCTGCCGTTCTGGTCGATCGTGTTGATTGCGATTGGCGGCCAGGCGATCGGGATGCGCTCCATGTCCATCTATGAATTAAATGCGGATTATGTCAAATACAGCCGCTTTCTTGGCATCCCGGATCGAAAGATCGTTGGCTATGTTTTCCGAAATGCCATGCTTCCCCAGGTGACCGGCCTGGCGTTATCGATCGGCACCATGGTCGGCGGCGCGCTGGTGGCGGAGATCATTTTCAGTTACCCGGGGCTGGGTTTCACGCTTTTGAACGGTGTAATGGGGCAGGATTATCCGCTGATCTCGGCTGCCACATTGATCATAACGGTGATGGTGCTGAGCGCGAACTTTATCATAGAAATTATTTACGGTCTGATCGACCCGCGCATTAAAGCGACGCAGGCTGATTAAGGAAAGATGCCGCCATGAAGAATACACTCCAACAAGTTTTTCGCTCCGGCAAATTCCTGGTGGGTTTTATCATATTTATGGCCATCCTGCTGATAGTGATCATTTACCCGCTGATCATAACAGAACCACCATTAGCAATCATAGCCCAAGGTACCTTCTTCCCCCCCGGGATCTATGTGAGTGTTTACGATAGCATTGGTTCCACCCAATATACACTCCTGCTGCCTGACGCGGCGGCCAAACGGATCGACAGCAAGTTGACGTCAGATGCACGCGCTCAAATGAAGGACTGGCTGGTGGCAGATGGGATCCCGGCAAGCAAGATCAATACCACGAACTCCTCAGCGCTGATGGCACTGTGGCAGAAAAATTATGACCCCAATAAGAGCTTTCCCGGGATGACCTTTGCCAAGCAAAGTTACTATCAAAGGCTGGATGCCTCGCTGAAGGGAATTCTATCAACAACGGGGCTGACCCTCGCATCCCCGGACCCGACCAGCGGCGCCCTGACGCAAACCGGTACCGTCGCACAGACTGATTATGTAAATGTCAGCCAGGTTCCGAGCATAAAGGTGCTGCCGCTGGGGACCGATAACTTCGGCCGGGATGTGCTGACGGAGCTGGTCAAGGCGGCCGGCGTATCACTGGAGATTGGTCTTGTGGCGGGTCTCATTGCAACCTCGATCGGACTGATTCTGGGATTATTCGCTGGGTATATCGGTGGATTGACGGACGACCTGATCATGTTCATCACCAATCTCTTTACTGTCATCCCCACCTTTGTACTGCTGATCCTGATCTCCTTCAGCATCGGGCAGGACAAACGCGGCGCCGTGACGATCGCCATCGTGATCGGGTTCACCTCCTGGGTATGGACGGCCAGGGCGGTGCGATCACAGGTGTTTTCCCTGCGCAACCGCGACCATGTCAACCTGTCGAAACTCTCCGGGCACTCCATCCCCCGTATCATCATGACCGATATCCTACCCTACATCGCTTCGTATGTGGTCATGGCGCTGATCCTGCAAATCTCCTCGGGCATTCTGGCGGAGGCCAGCCTGTCAATCCTTGGGTTGGGACCCAGGACCACCGAAACGCCAACGTTGGGCTTGATGATGAACTGGGCAATGATCTACATGGCAGAGCTCCTGGGAAAATGGTGGGCGTACCTGCCCGTGCTCTTAACCATCGCCCTGATCACTTTCTCGATGAATTTGATGAATACCGGTCTCGACCAGGTATTCAATCCGGCGTTACGGGACTAGGTGAACCGCATGGCAAAATTAATGTTAGAGGTAAATGACCTTACCACTAAATATATTACCCGGTTTGGGGAAAATGTTTACGCGGTCGACCACGTTTCCCTGAAGGTCGAAGAAGGGAAAAGCCTCGGGATTGCGGGCGAATCCGGCTGCGGGAAGTCGACCCTGGCGCTCAGCTTGATGGGGTATTACTTCGCCCCGCTGCACTATACGAGCGGCGAGATCATCATCGACGGGCATAATATTTCCGGGATGGACCCGGATACGGTTCGCAAATCGATCCTGGGTACGGAAATTGCCTATATCCCCCAATCCGCCATGAATGCGCTCAACCCTACTCAGAAGGTCATCAGTATCGTCGAGGACGTTATTCATGCTCACCAACCGGATGTGACAAAAAAAGAGATCCTTGAACTTGCCACAGAACGCTTTGGCATCCTGGGCCTTCCGGCGGACGTGCTGCAAAATTACCCGGTGGAGCTTTCGGGCGGTATGAAACAGCGCACGGTTATTGCGGTCTCCGTGATCCTCTTGCCATTGGTGCTTATCGCAGATGAGCCATCCTCCGCACTGGATGTGACTTCCCAGAAGATGGTCATCAAGATGCTGCGGGACCTGATGGAAAAAGGCTACATCAAAGCGATGATCTTCATCACGCATGAACTGCCACTGTTGTACAATGTAACGGATGACATCATGGTCATGTACGCCGGGCAGATCGTGGAAAAGGGCACTGCCAAGGAGACTGTGTTTGATCCGTTACATCCGTATGCCAAAGGCCTGATGGGTTCGATCATCGTGCCGGAAAGCGGCCTGCGAGGTGTAAAACTGGCGGCCATTCCGGGTGTACCGCCCAACCTAAAAAACCCACCACCAGGCTGCCGGTTTGCCCCACGCTGCAAATATGCACAGCCAGAATGCACGATGCAGAATATGTATCCTCATGAATTGGAAGGCGGCCGGATGTACCGCTGTATCATGACGGAAGAACAGATCAGGAAGGCGTATAAAAATGGCTGATAATAAAGAAATTTACCTGAGCGCCAAAGGCCTTACCAAGGTATTCGGATCGGGCAGCCAGAAGACTATCGCGGTAGATCATGTGGATATCGAACTCTACAAGGGAGAAGTGGTTTCGATCGTGGGTGAATCGGGCAGCGGAAAGACCACTTTGGCGAAGATGCTGCTGGGTTTGATCAGCGTTACGGAAGGGGAGATCTACTTTCAAGGGCAGAAGCGCGACATCCACACCCAAAAGAAGAAACAGGTATATTGGAAGAACATCCAGGCCATCTTCCAGGATCCGTTCTCTTCCTATAATATATTCAGTAAAATCGATGCCGTGCTGCTGGATTGCATCAACATGCGCGGCGGGCGCAGGCTTCCGCGTGCCAAGAAAGTGGAAATGATGGCGGAGGCTTGCGGCTTTGTCAACTTGAAGTGGGAGGAATTGACCAACAAGTATCCTTTCGAGCTCTCGGGCGGACAAATGCAGCGCTTGATGATCGCCCGCATCTTCCTGCTGAAGCCCAAGATCCTGCTGGCGGACGAACCCACCTCGATGATCGATGCCTGTTCGCGTGCGACCATCCTGGAGATGCTGATGAATTTACGGGATGAAACAGGGATGACGGTCATATTCATTACCCATGATATTGGACTGGCGTATTATGTATCGGACAGCGTTTTTATCATGGAGCATGGTAAATTTGTTGAAAGCGGCACTGCCAATTCAGTGATCCTGTCTCCAACCCAGCCGTACACCCGCCGCCTGATCAGCGATGTTCCGAAGATCCATGAAGAATGGGATCTCTCGACCGTGTAACAGATTGTTCTGAATGCGGGACGTTACCCACCTTAATGTCTTCCATGGATCGAGGCTGTCCTTTTTGGGGACAGTCTCGATCAATTTGATGCCAGTTATTACCAAGTAAAATAAAATTGTGCCGTTCTTATGACACCAGTTCAAGCAATTCAATGGGAGATTGCTCCCCTAAGGGGTGTCACACGATAGTTGCCATCCCGAAAGACTTCGGGACGATGAAGGAAGGTGCCTGATGACAACAAGAGGGGCTGTCCCAAAAGTCATCATTTTTCTTTTAAGACAGCCAAAAATGGGAGAAAGTGGTAAGAATAGAGGCGATTACGAGAGCTCTGTCCCAAAAATCCTGCGTATTTTGCCATTTTATGGTAGAGAAAAAAGGGGCTGTCACCTGTTAGGACAGCCCCCTGGTTGTTGAAGATTTTGACTTACTGCGTCTCGGTGATCTTGCCGATGGTGCGAGGTTTTTCCGGGTCATAGCCCTTGGCACGCGTGAGGTGACCGGCAAAGAGTTGACCCGGAACAATGCTGACAAGAGGGGTAAGCCATTCCGGAATGCCGCCAGGCAGCAGGATCGGCGATTGGGCCAGGGATAGGGCGCGTTTCTCATCCGAGACGACCACTAGTTCTGCGGATTGCTCGTGGCGTAATTTGCCGAGCATTTCCAGCATGCTGTCGAATACTTTTCCGGTGGGAGCCACGGCCATGACCGGGAACCCGCCTTCGATCATGGCGATGGGACCATGACGGAAATCGGCGGAGGAATAGGGCTCGGCGACCACATAGGACAACTCTTTGAGCTTCAAAGCCCATTCGAAGGCGGTACAGTAATTAAAGCCGCGGCCCAACACCACGCACTGGCGCATGTAGCAGTAGCGTTCGGCCATGCGGGCGATGGGCACATCCTGCTTCAGCACTTTTTCAATCCAGCCGGGGACCCTGCCGAGTTCATTCCAGGGGGCTTTATTTCCGGACAAGGCAGCCGAGAGCATGGCAACCGCCATCAATTCGGTGGTGTACGTCTTGGTGGCAGCGACGGCTTTTTCGGCGCCGGCCTGGATATCCAGGACAAGTTCAGCAGCTGCGGCCAACGGCGAGCCGGGATCGTTGGTGATTGCCAGCGTCAGGCAACCCTGCCTGCGCCCTTCCGCCAGAACGCTGACGATGTCCGGAGATTGACCGGATTGGGAGATGCCAACCACCAGGGCGCCTTTCAACTGCGGTGGTTGATTGTAATAGGTGAACAAGGATGGGGTTGCCAGGGCGAGAGGCAGGCCGTTCCGTGCGCCCAAAAGGTAATTGGCATAACGCCCGGCATTATCGGATGTGCCACGCGCAGCCAGGAAAACCCAGTGGATGGAATGATTTTGTATCGTTTGGGCGATCTTTTCGACGATACGACGCTGGTTGACCACCAGGACGGCCAGGCGTTCGGGCTGCTCGAATATCTCGGTTTGAAGAGTCATGGGGGAAAGTTCCGGATCAGGATATTATCAGAGTAAATTAGAATGATCCAAACAGCGGAATTTTTGCGCCATTGACCGTTCCGGCCGCATCGGAGAGCAGGTACAGAACGGCAGCGGTCAACTCCTCGGGGGTGGTCCAGGAGGCGTTGTCAGCGGACGGTGAGGAAACCTTCTTCCGCTGCACGTCGATGGTTTTAGCCTGGAGAAGGTTGGCGGTGACGCCGGTACCGATCATCTCCTGGGAAAGTGTCTGCATCAGAGCTTCCTGCCCGGCCTTACCGACCGCGTAGGGTCCTCCGTTGGCGTTTGGGCGGGCAGCGTAGGGCGAGGTGATCATGGCCACCCGGCCCCAGCCATTCCGGATCAGGGCGGGTACGAAGGACTGGATGACATTGAATGTGGTCCAGACGTGCTGATTTAGCATGAAGGTCAGATCGCTGTCGGGAGCTTCTACCAGAGTCTTGCCACCTGTCCAGCCACCCACCACGTGCAAGAGGATATCGATCCGGAAGAATTTGGTGAGAACTGCTGAGGCGACGGCTTTCGTGGCAGAAAGATCGAGCAAATCTACGGCCTGGGTGAAGATTCGAGAAGCAGGCAGGGACAGGGAATTATAAAGCGCTTCCAGCCTGGCACTATCAATATCCAGAAGCGCCAGGTTTGCACCATGGGAGGCCAATTCATGCGCCAGGGTGGAACCCAGGCCGCCCGTGGCGCCGGTTATGACAGCGAGGCGATTTTCGAGAGACATTGCAACTCCGTATTAATTCATAAATGCGGGTCATACTTCAAGCGTGACCTGCTTATCATTAATTGATGTTACTCGCGAAAGAGTTTCTTCACGCTTTCCACCTGCTGCTCATTCATTCCTTTGATGACGGGCAGGTCAGCCTGTTCGGGCAGGCGCTGTTTTCCGCCGAAATCCATCAAATGACCGGATTTGTTGGCTTTTGTTTCCAGGTAAAAACGGTTGTAGCGGTTGGGCTGCATGACATGCGGGATGCGTCCCTTAACGCAGATCCCGTTCCGTTCCAGGTCCTCGATCTTCTTGGGATTGTTGGTGATAAGTTTGATGGACTTAACCTTGAGGCTTTCGAGCATATGCGCGGCCACGCTGTAATCGCGCTCGTCGTCACGGAAGCCGAGGGCAATATTGGCCTCGACGGTATCATAGCCATGTTCCTGCAAGCCATACGCGCGGATCTTGTTGATCAGCCCGATACCGCGGCCTTCCTGGCGCATATAGAGCAGGATACCCAGATCCATTTTACCGATCATGCGCAGGGCCGATTCGAGCTGGTCGCGACAGTCGCAGCGTAGCGAACCGAGAACATCCCCGGTAAGACATTCCGAGTGCACGCGCACCGGTACGTCCTCGGCGTTGGTCACATCACCGCGTACGATGGCTACGTGTTCCTTATTGTCCTTGTTATTATAAAAGGCCACAATATGGAATTGCCCGAAGCGGGATGGCAATTCAGCGATGGCGGCGATCTTGACACAGACGTGGTCCGGGCCGACTCCGTCACAGGCATGGGCGCGGCTTTCGTCCAGTAATTCTTTAATGTGCATTTTGGTTAATTCCATTTATCAATCTCCTTAATTTAAGGATATTTTCCTGATAGCAAGCGCCCGCAAGAAGAGCGCAAAAAACATTTTCCCACACCGACCTTCCCTGAAAAATACTCTAAAGAAACCAGGGCAGGCTGGGAAAAACGGGAAAATTCTTGAGGATTCTTCCTTGAAAAGGATACGCGAGTGGGTGGTTACCTGGCCGGGAAAGAAAAATTATCCCTGGCCGCATATTTATCTGAGATTTGCCGGATGATCTTGGCATCATGTGAGGAAATATCAATAATACTAAACCCAATATCATAAAGGTATGGTTCGACCACATCGGGCAGGCACCATTTGGAGCGTGCAGTAAATTTAATGTAATCCTTGTCGGCTACGTCCGGCATGGTATCCAGGCGGAGAAGGTAATCGTTTTCCAATGGGAGCGGTTTCTGGCTATCCATCATTAATCCGATGGGAGTTATATCAACCAGATGCCCTAGCATTTCCCGGGAATTTGCGTCCAGGACAAGCATATAATAGGTCAGGCTGCGCCTTTTTAATTTACGTCTTTCCTGAATACTTGGTTGGGCCATAATAGCATCCTTTCTTGGTTACTCCTCTTCCCTTATTACATCTCAAATTATTATTGTATCATCTCATTTGACCGGAGACGGGGTGTGAGCCATTTGCAGAATCTTCCGATGATGGTCATGCAATCGGACCTCGAAGAGAACTACGCAGGGTTGTTTAATTTGCTTATAGAACATAGTATAGAGCAAAATCATGCAGTAAGCAATGACCAAAACCAGACCAGCAGACTCGAATTCGTGATTATAGTAATAATGGTTGTATTCGCTAAGAATTCTCCTTTCGGTCAACCAAGTAATGAAGAAACACGCCGCCATCATCGTCAAATTCTTCCGCGGCTTCCAGGCGCAGGACAGGCATTTGCTCCGGTAAAAAACCGGGACCATCAACCAGGGTGGGGGCGGAGGAACCGCCAAAAATGCGCGGAGCAATATAGAGCTTGAGTTCATCCACCAAATCGAGACGGAAGAATTCGGCGATCAGCGTGCCGCCACCTTCCACCATCATTTTGCGAATGCCCTGTTCATATAAGGATGCGACCATAGCATTACAATCCACGCGCTGATCACCCATTGGGAAAACGAGTGCTCCGGCATTTTCCAGCCGGTGGATTTGCTCTGGCGGGGTCCGCCGGGTGGTATAAATCATCCGACGGGCGGAGCCGGTGGTCATAAAATTTCCATCCAGTTTAAGGTCTGCCACGCCTACGACCCCGACCTTGACGGGGTTCTCTTCCAGACCGGCGGCTTTCCGTTCAGACCGCAGAGTCCGGGATTTGACCACCAATTTTGGATCTTCATCCAGCAATGTCCGCCCGCCGACGAGGATGGCATCCATGCCGGCCCGCAACCGGTCAACCCGGGCCTTGTCGAAAGTGGAGGAGATGGTTATGCCCTGGCGGGCAATGGAATCCATTTTCCCATCCACACTCATGGCTGCGTTAACCAGAATCCTTGGGCGATTCATATATTAATTTTACTCGTATTTATCCAAAATAAAAATTAGAGGTTTGTAAGAGAAAGATTGAGGTTCAGGGAAGAGTGGAAATTTCCAAGTGAAGCGAATTTCGAAAAGATCACCGGGAAAAAGGAAGAAGAGAAATACAGTTGATGATTTGGGAAGGAAAGACTGAAAGGGAATGAAATGATTAGATCGAAAATCTGAGGGCTTGGATTTTGTACTGGTATAATTTTAACAAACCATTCTTTACAAAGGATTTGAAATGAAAGCATCCACTGTCTCTACCGCCCTGCCGAATATTCCTTGGGAACCTCGACCGGAGGGAAATACCAACGTAGTCTGGAGGTACAGCCATAACCCGATCATCCCGAGGGACCTGATCCCTTCATCTAACAGCATATTCAACAGCGCGGTTGTTCCTTTCAACGGGAAGTTCGCCGGAGTATTCCGGTGCGATGACAAGGCACGCAACATGAATGTCCATCGCGGCTTCAGCCAGGATGGGATCAATTGGAAATTGGATGATGATGTAATCGAGTGGATCTATACCGATCCCGAGTGCAAATTCAGCAATTATAAATATGACCCGCGCGTCTGCTGGATTGAGGATCGTTATTACATCATGTGGTGTAATGGTTTTCATGGCCCAACCATCGGGATAGGTTACACGTACGATTTCGAGGAATTCCATTTCCTGGAGAATGCCCTGCTGCCTTACAACCGCAACGGAGTACCCTTCCCGCGTAAAATAAACGGCAAGTATGTCATGTTCAGCCGCCCGAGCGATAACGGGCATACTCCTTTCGGCGACATTTACCTGAGCATGAGCCCCGACATGATCCATTGGGGTGAACACCGATATGTCATGGGGACCAAAGGTGGCTGGCAGGCCACCAAAGTGGGAGCCGGCCCGGTGCCAATTGAAACGCCTGACGGCTGGCTTCTGTTCTACCACGGCGTGCTCACTTCCTGCAACGGCTTTGTTTACTCTTTTGGAGCGGCCCTGCTGGACCTCGAAAAGCCTTGGAAAGTCATTTACAGGGGTTCGAGTTACCTGCTAACCCCCCAGACATATTATGAATGCGTTGGGGATGTGCCCAACGTGGCCTTCCCATGCGCAACCTTATATGACCAGCCGACCGGGCGGATTGCCATCTATTACGGCGGCGCGGATACCGTGACCGGGCTGGCATTCTGTTATATCGATGAGGTAATGAACTTCCTTAAACACAACTCGGAAGAATAAAAGGGCCGGCAGGTCTACTTTCAAGCGACCAGCCCATATCGAAACCTAATCATCCCCCGTATTTTTCCTCGATCTGTTTAATGACCTCCAAATCTCCGGGAGGAAAGTCAATAATAATAAAACCAGCATTGTAAAGGAATGGTTGAATTGGATCGGGCTGACACCAGATGCTGTATGCGACAAATTCCAGGGAGGCATGACCAGCAATTTCTTCCATCAGATCTATGTGAAGGTCATATTTCTGTTTGAGAGGTATGGGTATATTCGAGTCCATCATCAGGCCGATCGGGGTGAGATTCATGAGATGTCCGACAACTTGCTTGGTGAAGGAATCCATGATCGGCATGTAATAGGATATTTTCCGCCGTTCCATTTTTCGTCGTTCGATAAAGGGGGGCTTGCTCGGAGGGGTTGGCTTGCTCATAGTGGTTGACTCCTTTATCATCCTCGTTTCACGTTCGGCGCAAAAAGGTTTCGACCTCAAAACTCCTTGTTGCGAAATCCAAATTTTTCCATGAAATAATAGATGATTTTGGAATCCTAGGAATAATAGATGATGAAGTATCTCAAACCGATATTATACCAATAAGCGATAAAGTAAGGTTGCAGCACTTGCTTTGTGAGGAGAATTCGATAAAACGATGGATCGGCCATTTGCCGGTGGCTTCCACGTGTAGACGGGTGGTTTGCGCTTCCGAAATCCCATCATGAAAGCAGGTCCTCCATATGCGAGTTCCTGATGAATTTTCAGATACTTTCAGACAAAGTATAACGCTTTTGTGCGATTAATAATATTGGACATTTGGGGGAGTTGATTCTTGCGCATGAGGCATGTTGAAAAAAACCGAATGCAGTGTTCCTTTTCTGAAGCAAAGCAGTTTGCATGTCCCAAAACCAAAGAACATCCCGACTGCCAGATTTATTGTACAATAGAGTTGATGATGCCTGATGCATTGAAAATCCTTTTTCTGTCGGCGGAAGCGGAGCCCTTTGTTAAGGTAGGCGGACTGGCCGATGTGGCCGGTTCGCTGCCGCTCGCCCTGCGCAGCCTGACCGACCAGGATCTGCATGGCCGGAAGCTGGATGTACGGCTGGTATTGCCTTTACACCGGACTCTGCGGGCAGAATCAGCCACGCTGCACCTGGTGGCTGAATTTCCAGTCTACCGGCTTGGAGGGGACGTGCCGGCCCAGGTGTTCGAATTGTCCCTGGCCGGAATGCCTGTTTATTTTATCAGCGGTGAACCTATTTCCAGCGCGGCCTCCGTTTATTCGCAAGACCCGGCAGTGGACCTCGGAAAATTCGCCTTCTTTTCCCTGGCTGCCCTGGAAATGACCAGATACATGGCATGGCATCCGGATCTACTCCATGCCAATGACTGGCATACCGCGCTGGCGCTGTACGCCTTGCGCGCGCACCCAATCGAACTCTATGAAAGGACGCATGCGCTCCGTGCTGACCTTGCATAACCTGGCCTACATGGGCGGAGATGGCAGTGACGTGTTGGCGGCTTATGGTTTGGCCCCATCTACCGACAGGAGTCTGCCCAAATGGGCGCGCTCCCAGCCCCTGCCGCTTGGACTGTGGTCGGCGGATGCAGTGGTGGCGGTCTCGCCTACGTATGCGTGTGAAATCCTGACCCCTGAATTCGGCTGCGGCCTGGAAGCCTTCCTGGGTCGCCGTTCGGAAAGCATTACCGGTATCCTGAATGGGATCGATCTGGCTGCCTGGGATCCTGCAACCGATACCTGTCTGAGTCAAAATTTCTCGGTTGCAGACCTCGCGAGCCGGGCAACCAACAAGGCAGCCCTGCAACGTAAATTGGGCCTCCGGGAAGATCCGCATCTACCCGTCCTGGCCATGATCGGACGGATCAACCAGCAGAAGGGCGTGGATATTATTCCGGATGTGTTGCACCGGATAACCGACCTGCCATGGCAATTCATCCTGCTGGGCGCCGGCGACCCGATCCTGGAAGATACATTGCGATCCCTGGAAGTGGAGTTTCCCGAGCGGATCCGATCGGTCATCCGTTTTGATGAGGAACTTGGTCATTCGATTTACGGCGGTGCAGACATGCTGCTGATGCCATCGCGTTATGAACCGTGCGGGTTGGCACAAATGATTGCCATGCGCTATGGCTGTGTGCCGGTGGTGCATGCAACCGGAGGGTTGAAGGATACGGTCAAGGAGGGTAAAACCGGCTTTCTATTCCAGGAGGATGGGATCGGTGCCATGGTGGAAGCATTGCAGCGGGCACTTTCCGAATATGCAAGCCCGGGAAAGTGGGAACAATTCCAACGCAATGGCATGGTTGAAGACTTCTCCTGGTCGTGTTCAGCAGCGCAATATGCCGAACTGTACCGGAGCTTGACTTTGGAGTGAATATTGGTTCAACGAATTTAGAAATTGAATGCGTCTAAAAGCGGTCCTTATTAATATGCGAATGAGGTGACCAATGAAAACTCGTGCCGTAATCCTGGCGGGAGGCGAAGGATCCCGCCTCAGCTCCCTGACTGCCAAGCGAACCAAACCGGCCGTGCCATTTGCCGGTAAATACCGCATTATTGATTTCCCCCTTTCGAACTGCGTCAACTCCAATATTTTCGATGTGATGGTGCTGGCGCAATACCGGCCCCAGTCGCTGATCGAGCATATCGGTTCGGGCGGTCCGTGGGACCTGAACCGCGATTTTACCGGCGGGGTTCGCATCATGACCCCTTTCACGGCCCGCAAAGAGGCCGGATGGTTCGAAGGCACCGCCGGCGCAGTCCAACATAATTTCACTTTTATCAAGCAAGGCTCCCCTGACCTGATTCTCATCCTTTCCGGCGATCATATCTATACCATGGATTATGACCGGATGGTACAGTACCACCTGGCCAACCAGGCCGACCTGACCATGGCCACGGTCCGCGTCCCGATCGAAGAGGCCTCCCGTTTTGGTATTCTGGGAGTGGACAAAGATTATCACGTCACATCGTTCGTCGAAAAACCCAAGGACCCGCCTTCCGACCAGGTCAATATGGGTGTGTACTTGTTTAACCTCGACCTGCTCGACCGTGCCCTATGGGAAGACCACCAGCGAAAGAATTCCTCCCACGATTTTGGCAAGGATATTCTGCCACAACTGATCAAAAAAAATGTTTCTGTATTTGCCTTCCCTTATTCCGGATATTGGATGGATGTAGGCACCATCAACTCCTACTGGCAGGCGCATATGGACCTGCTCTCACCCAACCCGCCGCTCAAACTTTACGACCGCAGCTGGATCATCCATACCCGCTCCGAAGAGCGGCCGCCCTCGCGCGTGCCGGTGAATGCAGACATTTATGCCAGTTTGTTATCGGATGGTTGTTTTATCCAGGAAGGTGCGCGGGTGGAGAGCAGCGTACTCTCGCCGGGTGTGATCATCGGCCCAGGCGCCCTGGTGCGCGAGTCCATCATCATGACCGATACCATCATTGAAAGCGGAGCAGTGATTGAGCGTGCAATCATCGATAAAGGCGTACACGTTGGCGCGAACGCCCACGTTGGCGGCGGCATCCATGCCCCAAACGTCATGCTGGCCGTAGTAGGGAAGAATAGTGATGTACCGGCTGGCATGCTGATTGAAGCAGGTGCGGAAATCAGCACCGACGTGGTCGCTTCGGATTACACCAGCCAGATGATCAAATCCGGAGAAACCATTCAGACCAAGAGGCAACCATTTGAAATTTAACCGTTCTTCAGGTGTCCTCTTGCATCCCTCCAGCCTGCCGGGCGCTTATGGGATAGGCGACCTTGGCCCGGCGGCGTTTGCCTGGGTGGATTGGCTGGCTGGTTGTGGCTGCAAACTCTGGCAGGTGCTGCCATTGGGCCCCACCGGTTATGGTGACAGCCCTTACCAGTGTTTTTCGGCTTTCGCCGGGAACCCTTACCTGGTCAGTCCGCAGATTTTGCTCGAGCAAGGGTTACTGCAAAACGAGGATTTGGAAGATATGCCCACCTGGGATGAGAAACGGGTGGATTTCGGGCGTTTGTACCTTTGGAAACCGGCTTTGTTGGAAAAGGCTTTCCGGCGCTTCTTGGCGGAAGCGGGGGCTATCCGGGTTGAATTTACAGAATTTTGTGCTGAAAATGCCACCTGGCTGGAGGACTTTGCCCTGTTCATGGCCATCAAGGAGTCATATGGCGGTGGTTCCTGGGACGGCTGGCCGAAAAACCTGCGTTTGCGCGAACCGTCTGCCTTGACTGAAGCGCGTGCCAGCCTTGCCTTAGCCATAACGCGTTTTTCATTTTTTCAATTTCTTTTCTTCCGCCAATGGAAGGCGCTGCGTGCCCATGCAAAGGAAAAAGGCGTGCAAATCATTGGCGATATCCCAATCTTTGTGGCCTATGATTCATCAGATGTGTGGGCACATCCCGAGCTTTTTTACCTTGACGTAGATGGAAAGCCGACGGTCGTGGCGGGGGTTCCGCCGGATTATTTTTCACCGACAGGCCAATTGTGGGGAAATCCGCTTTACAGATGGGAAGTCCACCGGGCCAGTGGGTATGCATGGTGGCTGGAGCGACTGCAAGCCACTTTGAAACTGGTGGATATCCTGCGGATAGACCATTTCCGGGGTTTTGCCGGATACTGGGAAATTCCGGCCGGAAACCCGACAGCCGAGATCGGACGCTGGGTACCAGGGCCGGGGGAGGACTTTTTCAAGGTTGTCCAGGCCAAATTGGGCAGCCTGCCCATCCTGGCTGAAGACCTGGGTGTCATCACGCCGGATGTAGTCCGGCTGCGGAACAAGTTCGACCTGCCCGGAATGAAGATACTGCAATTTGCATTCTCGGGTCCGGATAATCCCTTCCTGCCGCATTCTTACCCGCAAAATTGCGTGGTATACACCGGGACACATGATAACGACACCACGCGTGGCTGGTACGAGGCTGCGCCAGAAGCGGAGAAGGATTTTTCCCGGCGCTACCTGCAGGTGGATGGGAACCGGATTGCCTGGGATCTGATCCGGGCGGCCTGGAGCTCGGTGGCGGTATTTGCCCTGGCACCTTTGCAGGATCTGCTGGACCTGGGGAGCACCGCCCGAATGAATTATCCTTCCACCCTGGGGGGAAACTGGGAATGGCGGATGGACGAGCAGGCTCCAAGCGTGGAACTGCAGGAAAGGATCAAAGAATTAAACTGGCTGTACCAGAGGGATAGCCACCACCGGATTTAATTACCTCCAGCGTGGGCAACCGGATAAACCGATGGAAACAAATCGTTGGGTTGATTTACATGAAAATAAATGGGACTTCCAACGTGCAATGACTTGATTCGAGGCTACCCATGGAAAATTCGAACACGATGGCTCCTGAAAACCCCGTCTATTTTGGAGGTCTCTCCGAAGAGCAGATCCTGCGCTATTTCCAATCACAGCTTCCCGGAAATGCCGAGGGATGCGGCCCCTTTTCCATTGCTATGGCGGCAAACCTGTGCAACCGCAACCAGCCAGAAGCAAAAACCCTGGGGGCGGATGTACAAGCCATTCTGGAGAGAAAATTCTTAAAGCTGCATGGGTTTGGAATGCCGACCTGGCTGGACTACGGCAGGTCGCTGCGAAATTTTACACACAGGCGGGTGGAGCACAAGAGGAAGGCTACCATAAATGATCTGGAGCAGGCCATATCGAATAATAAAATCGTGATTGTGGCATTGGCATATCAGACAAATTGGGAAATCCTGCGCGACATCCGGCATGCCACGGTGGGGCATTACATGGTGGCGGTCGGGTTCGACCGGCAGGCAGGCCGGGTCATTTTCTTGAACCCGGGGCAGCTGCCCAAAGAAGGTACTTCCCATTTACATTCCATGACATTCCAGGAATTTGATAAATACTGGAATGGTACGAGCAACCTGTTTATCCAGGCAGGTTCCATGTGGACCATATCCCCCTAGAGAGGATACAGAAAAAAGAGTTAAGAGCTCAAATAGATTTTTCCCTGTCAGGGGGCTATGGTAGGCTGCGGAGCGATATTTTCATTGTTGATGAAGCACTGGATCCCTGCAACAATGCCATCAGCAATCACGTTCGGGTGACTGGTCAGGATGTTGTAGTCCTTATACAGGAATCCGGCTTCAATGATGGCGGCCGTTGTGGACGGGTCGAGCTCATCGAAGGCATGGTACTGGGTCATATCGGGCGTAACGCTGTCATGGTAAGGCAGGCCGGTGATCCGTCCATACCGGTCGCGGATGCAGGAAACCAGGCGGCTTGAAAGATTGGGGTCGCGGTTGGCAAGGGCGGGGGCGATTTTGAATCCGGTGGCCTGATCGTTAATGTACTGGCAGGAATCATTATGGATCGATAACAGAACCGCTGCCTTGTATCCGGTCAAGCGTGGATCGAACTCCTGCAGCAGATCGACCTGATAGCCATAGGCAGTCAATTTCTGTTGAACGAGGGTAGCGATGGCGAAGTTAACCTGCTGTTCAGTGGTACCGTTATCGCAGACTGCGCCCGAGTCATGGCCCCAGTGACCGGAAACGATGCCGATACGGATCTGTTCGGCAGTGGGCACGGGGGCAACGGCTGCTTCCTGCTGTGGGCTGGTGAATTGCGTCAGCATGGAATTGAAATCAGCATTGGAGAACAGGCTGGGGGAAAAGGCCGTGAAAAGGGTGGCCAGCAGGATGGCAATGGTGAAGACGGTTTGCATAACCTGACCGGTGCGTAGTTCTTTTTGGCGATGGTGCTGGACGGGGGATTTCAAAGCAGTCATATTGATCACCTAATAAAATGGTTGAGGATTATTTTACGTAAGGGCTGATGAGAAGGCCGAGCATATAGGTGGTCAAGGCTTCCCCCAACCCGACCAGGGTCATTTCCATGCCGCTCTTCCAGGGGCTGAGCCCGGTGACGATGGTCTTGGCCGCGCCGATCAGGAAGTGTGCCAGGGTGCTGATTGCGAATGAAGCGATGATGGCCGGATAGCCGCGGGTGAAAAAGAAGGGGATGATCGGAATGAAGGCACCCAGGGCGGTCGACAGGGTGGCCGAACCGGCTTCGAGCCACGGGTTGGAAAGGGCCTGGTCGGTAAAACCCAGCTCTTCGCTGGTCAGCGTTCGCAGCGCCTGCTCCGGTTGGGCCACCAGGCGCATGGCCAGGGTATTGGCCTCATCTTCAGGCACCCCCTTGAGCTGGTAGAACAGCGACAGCTCCTCCATTTCCTCTTCCGGGTGGGTCTCCAACTCACGCCGTTCGCGGTCGATCTCGGCCTGGTTCACCTCCCGTTCAGCCTTGCTGGCCAGGTAAGCGCCCGAACCCATCGACAGGGCCGAAGCCAGCATGCCTGCCAACCCGGCCACGAGCACGGCCGGCCCGCCGGCAGTGGCACCCGCCACGCCTGAGACAATCCCGAATACGGAACCCAACCCATCGTTGGCCCCATAGATGGCCTGCCCGATCCAACCTCCGCCGTGTTTATGCCACGACTCGCGATGCAGGATCAGGTCGAGGCGGTTCTGCGGGCTGAGGATGGTGGATTCGGGGGTAGTGCGGGCCTTGTGCATCAAGCGGCTGTGGCCCTGCTCATCCTCCCGGACGGACTGGATGGCTTCCCCATCCGCTGGGCTGGGCGCCAGTTCCAGCAGGTTGCCGTACTGTTCCTCGTCATTGTCTTCGGCGTTTTCGATCTGCTTGAGGGCGTTATCCGTGCCGCTCTGCACCAACACCCAGCGCCACAGGCGCTGACGCAGGGAGTCCCTGCTGGCGGGCAGGGGGGCGTTCAATTCTTTCAACCGGTTGGCCCAGCGATCGGCATGGCCCTGTTCACTCTCAGACAGTTTCAGCAAAACGTTCCGGCGGGCAGGGTCCTTCTCGTGCCGGGCCAACTCCCTGTAGATCCGCAGGCTGGCCTGTTCTGCCAGCCAGGCGCGTTGCAATCCCCGGATGAATTCTTCTGAATGAGTGGGTACCATTGGCCTCTCCATCGTAATTTGAAAAAAACAACTCCCTCAGAAGCAACGTATAGGATACTTCTCTGTAATATTACCACCGATGGTAATTGTTCTCGTGAGAAAATCTCAACAGGAATTGTGAAGGAATCAGTGAAAGATTTGGAGTCCTGGAGAAAGTGTATTGCATTTTACGCTTGCTGATTAATGGAATTACCATCTATATGTGTCAAGGTTTAATTAGAATGTCCCCTTTATGCGACTGAATAGCAATGTCCCCCGCGGGGGACATTGCTATTCAGCTGGGAGGGTATGGGAAGGCCGATAGGCCCAGGGATGATTCGGAGCAGGTTTGTGAGCCTTACACAGGTTGAGAAGGGCGTGATCCACTTGCTTGGCAGTGACTACTTCCGCCTGGCGGGTCTGTTTGTGGAATATGGTGTAGTCCAGCGGATTGTTTTTGTAGAGGATGGCAACCTGGCCGAGGGCGTTCTGGCAGATGTTGACCTGCGCATTGTGCCAGGCGTAGGCGGGGCGATCGGTCTGGATCTGATAGACCACATTTTTGAACTGCACGGTGAGGTTTTTGGAGACGAGCCGGGTCTCCTGCCAGGTAAGGATCTGGTCAAGATTTTGGTGGGCTAGCACAGAGCGGTGGGCATCCAGGGAAGAGCGCGCCTGGACCGCAAAGCGGGCATTGAAGTCAGTGATGAACTCAGGCAAGTAAAGATTACCTTGCTGCATATTGTTAAGCCCCCGCAGGCGCATTTCCTTGACCAGGCGATCCTGTAAGGTCTGGTTGACGCGCTCGACCCGGCCTTTGGCCTGGGGCGTATTGGCACACAGGATCGGGATCTCCAGGCTTTGCATGGCTCGTCCAAACTGGGTCAGGTTGTCTCCGTTCCCCGCATTGGGCATATTGACCCGAAAGATGCCGTGTTTATCGGTGTAGAGCCCGGCAGGCCGGCCATGGGCGTCCAAATACTGCCTCAGTAGACCGCAATAGCCATAAAAACTCTCCTCCGGCACGAACGACAAGGCTCCCAGCTGGCCCGTGGCATCATCGATCATGACCAGCAGCGTACAGCGCTCCGAGCGCCCTTCAAACCAGTCATGATCCGTCCCGTCCATTTGCACCAGTTCCCCCAAGCAAGCCCGGCGCTCCCGCAGCGGATGCTCTGCCTGCTTCCGGACTTTCTTCGCCTTCCAGATCCCCTCCGCGATCATGATATTGCGGACGCTCCCCAAACACAACTTCAGCCCTTCCAGCTCCACTAACTTCTCGTGCGCCAGCGTTGGCCCAAAGTCAGCATAACGTCCTTTGAGCAGATCCAGCGCAGCCCGCACGGTCTCCCGCTCCAATTGATGGTGGCTTGCCTGCCCACGCTGCTTTGATACCAACCCGGCTGCACCTTCTCGCCGATAGGCTCGCAACAAACGCTTCACTTGCCGAACGCTCACTCCTAGGATCTCTGCCGCGGTTCTTTGTTTCATCCGCTTCTCTTGCAAACGCTCCATCACTTCCAAACGACTCAGTTCCTCTTGGCTCATGGTTAGTAAGTCCATTTCTATGTCCCTTTCACAGAGGGGACATTCTAACTTGTACGCAAAGGGGACATTACTATTAAACGCCAACAATTACCATCTATATGTTGACAACGACATGAAATTAAAGTACACTTGCAAACTATTGATACGAAGTATCAATAGCGTAACCAAGAACCCAATAAAAAACCGGAGAAAAAAGGATATGAGCAAGGTAAATCCTATAATTGCCTTGATTTTGCTCCTAACCGGACTTGGCGCATGTTCCAACAAGCCGGTTGTGCAATCACAACCAAAAACCCTGAACGTACTGGCAACGGAATCCTTCCTGGGAGATATCGCCAAAAATGTAGCCGGAAATCGCATCAAGGTGGATACACTCCTGCCAGTGACCATCGATCCTCATGAGTATGAACCGAAGCCTCAGGATATGACCAGGCTGTCGCAAAGCCAGGTGCTGATAGTAAACGGTCTTGGTTATGAAGCCTGGTTGCAGAAAACGCTGGACAGTCTTGGAGGTAAGCGGCTGGTGATCGTGACCACCAATGGCTTGACCCCCGATGCCGATCCTTCGGGAGTACACCCTCAAGGCGATCCGCACATGTGGATGGATCCGCGCAAGACGATAAACTATGTCGAGCAAATCCGGAATGGGTTGACCCAGGCTGATCCCGCTGGAAAAGCGATTTATGCTCAGAATGCCGCTGCCTACATAGCCAAGCTCCAGGCATTGGATCAATGGGTCAAACAGCAGGTCAGCCAGTTACCTGTAGATAAGCGCCTGCTGGTAACCAACCACGATGCCCTGGGATATTTCGCCCAGGCATATAATTTTAAGATCATTGGTGCGGTGATTCCAAGTGTAACCACCGATGCCAGCCCATCAGCTCAGCAACTTGCCAGCTTAATCGATACCATCAAGAAGAGCAAAGCTCCGGCTATTTTTTTGGATATTGGAGAGAATCGGGAACTGGCTGATCAGATCGCTTCGGAAACTGGGGCCAATGTGATCACTAACTTGTATGTGGAAAGCACATCCGGACCGGCTGGACCGGCCCCAACATACATTGATATGATTAAATATGACGTGACAACCATCATTTCCGCTCTTAAATAGTTTAGAGGCCGTTCCATGAATACACAGAGTGATACATTAACTGTAGCTGAAAAAATACGATTTGCCTTCGAAGAAAAAGGAAGGCGTAAAACCCGAGCCAGGGATCGCATTGCCTCCCGGCTGGCGGAACTGGCAAGCAGTGGTCAGGATTTCAGCGTGGAAGACCTCTGGCATGACCTGCAGCGATTCGATCCGTGCCTGGGCCGGGCTACCGTTTTTCGGGCTGTCGAGATTCTATTCAAAATGGGGCTGTTGAACCGGATTGAATTTGCGGATGGAAGCCATACCTACCGTGCCTGCGGGGATGAACACCATCACCATCTCACGTGCAGGAAATGCCACCGTGTGGTGGAAGTGGATGTATGTATTCCGGAGGATCAATTTAGTCGTATTGGTGAACGAACCGATTTTAAGATCGAAGGACATTCCCTGGTTCTGTTCGGGGTTTGTGCTGATTGCCGGGAATGACAGCGAAAGGATCGAGAAACGCGGATATCAGTGTGAATGGACATCCCCGCCGGTTTCCGGCCCGAGATAAGGACGGATGACTCCCAGATTTTGGCTATACAAAGCCAGTAACGTCGCGACCAGGGTGGATATGGGTACCGCTGCCACCAATCCCAACGAACCAACCAGGGTACGGACGATCTCCTCTGCGACTGAGGCAACACTGATCAGTTCGGCATAATTTCCCCGCTCCACTGAGAAAAGCAGCAATAAAGGCAGGGCCACGCCCGTATATGCCATGACCAGTGTGTTGACCGTCGAGGCAACGTGGTCCTGGCCGATGCGATAGGCGCTATGGTAGAGTTGGCGAAAGCCGAGTTCCGCATTGGCCCCATGCAGCTCGAAGACTGCCGACGCCTGGGTAATGATCAGGTCATCCAATACACCCAACGCGCCGAGGATGATCCCGCCCAGAAGCAAACCACGCAAGTCGATCTTTATTCCGGGTACCTGGATCAGGTATAGCGCCTCCTCACTGCCACCGCCGGTCAGGAGCGCAATCTTCACAAATGCCCATGCCAGCACACCGGTCAGGAGCAAAACAACAATAATCCCTATCACAGCGGCATGCGTTTTTATATTCCAGCCATACGTCAGGTAGAGGGTTACGACCAAAATGATCATTGATCCGATGATGCTGACCTTCACGGGGTCCTCCCCATGGATGATGTGCGGGATGATGTATGCAACAACAACCACAAAACTGAACGCCAGGGCCAGCAGGCTGCGGACACCCTTCCAGCGGGCGACGATGATCAGGGCAAGGGCAAAAATTGCCAGCAGGATAAGAATCGGGCGTGTCCGGACAGCATCGGCGTAATCAACCACAACATTACTACTACCCGGGCTTGAACTGACCACGACCATGATCTGATCTCCCGGGCGAAAGAGGACACCGGCCGGCTGGATCTGGTCTTTCCCATAAGTTACTTGTGCTATCATGCCTTTGTTCTGGCCCGACAATATCTTCACGCTCAGATCTTGAAATGGCTGGTTGACACCCCCCAGGTTTACCGTCCCTTGATCGATGATCTGCAAAATCTGGGCGGGCACGGTCTCGGATCCAAAGCCTGTGTTGGTTGGAGCCGGTAGTGAAGTATTCAAGAAATAAGGCAAGCCCCAGATGAAAAAGGCAATAATTGCCAGGAAGATACATCCAGCCAGGGTTAAGAATACAGTCAGGCTTTTTTTCATTTTATTCCTCAGCTTAATATTATTCTTATCAGAAATCCTTGTATATCGAACAGCGCGGGATTATACTATTCCGGTCAGTATTATGAGGTAATTCTGGAGGTAGAAAATGTGTATGTTTTGTGCAGCCGTTCCGGTGGCTGCGGCGACCGGAACATCGTTGGATAACAAACAACGCAAGCAGGCCCGGACGCAGGGAACAACGCCGAAACACATGCGCCCGTACAAGTGGTTGACGATAATAGTGATCTTTCTATTGGTCGTGGGATCGGTGATCGTCCATACGCGCTACGGCTGGTTCTGGATTTAATAGCATTTCGGAATAATGGGGGTGCGGAATCTTTACAAGGGTTATAGTTCGCTATTTTTCAACACTTTCAATGCACGCAAGGTGACCCATTTATTGGGCTGTTTTTTGATTCCAAAATCGACCCAGGTTCTGCCGGTGTAAACATATTCCAGCGCCCAGCGGCCCTGTTCATCCTGTTTCTGGCGAACCAGCTCGAAGGCATGCTCCAGGCGCGGGTCGTCCCCGTAACCCAATCCTACCAGGGTTTCCAGCACCTGCAGGATATCGGTGATGTAGAAGACCGGGAAGCCGAACTTGCGCCAGTTAACGCTAGGTTTGGCGGAGTTGCGGGTGGGATAATCCGCCCGGGCGAGGTCGCGGCTGAATAGAAAATCGAGGCCCTGCCGGATGGCGCGCTCCATCAGCGGCGTCCGGCGGGCAGCTGGCCAATTTGAGAAGGCCAGCATGACCTTGGCAGCCCCCCAGGCACATGACAAATTCCCATTGTACCCACAGGCAAATAGCGGTCCGCACTTGGCCGAGTAATACCGCAGAGGGGCGTCCCGTTCTTCAGCGGGGGCGATTTCTTCCCCGGTGACCGAGCGTGCCATCCATTCATAAGCCAGCTCGAGGCGCGGGTCGTCGCATCCCAGCATTGCCAGCGCCGTGCAGAGATTTCCCTGTAAACAGTCGATGGTACCGGAAGGTGCGCCGCTCGTGCTGAACTGACCCTGGGTTGTCAGCGCGGTTTTCAGCACAAACTCGTAAGCTCGTGATATGCGCATATCCATTCTAACGGATGCGCCCAATTGGGATAATGAGATGAGCGACCAAACGGTGGAATAATACTTGGGGTTGTAGCCGGCCCCGGGTTTGACCCAGTAGCCATCCGGGAGCATCTTATCCAGGATGGCAGCGATGGGACCGTGCGAATGGGCAGCCTGCTGAGCCGCCTGCAATTCATGGTCGTCTACCGGCAGGTCAAGCAGGTCGCGCAAAGCCAGGTAGCGCACGCCGGGGTCTTGCTGTTCGAGCAGCCAGGGAAGGGGATCAGGCATAAACCACTCCGTTTTTATTTCTAGTCGTATAACTTGCGCATTTTCAATTTGGATTTATCATCAGCTTTTTTTTAGATTTTCAGCTAGCCTGAATTTGACAATTTTAAAGATCAGGTCCAGGGGGATTGGGTTGCCAAGCGGGAATTTGATGGAACCTTTGGTGGTTTCATATTCGGACAGTTCCTGTTTGAAGGCCTGTGTACCGGAGGAGGTGGGATAAAAACCGATATGGTCCTTCCAGGCTGCAAAATAGACCAGGATTCCATTTTGCGCGAAAGCTGGCATTTGATAACTGATCTTTTCCTGAGCATCCGGAGCAGCGGCCTGGATGGTTGCACGAATTTCCTGCAGGATCTTCTGTGTTTCTTGCGGGAACAGAGCGATGTATTCATCAATTGTCGTAAAACCAACTTTATTGCCGTCCATGAATTCTCCTTCACGAAATAATAGATCCTGGGCTGGTGAATGATGAAGCGTGGATAGATTACCCAGCAATAGAACTCCGCCAATGCCCATGGCAACCAGGGCCAATGAATAAATTCCAAGCGAGGCGAAAATGAGGAGCCACCCCAAACCAGCCGGCGCCATTTTTCCCGAGGCAAACCTGTGACAACAGCCAGAACATGACCGACTACCAGGCTGCTAACGGCGATGCCCAGTCCCCAACCGATCGGTCTCCGGCGGGAGTGCAACCTCATCGTTGCCCAAGGCAGCAGCCCGCCGCCGGCAAACGCAAAAGGGAAGAATTCGGCTGGCATGAGATAGTCAAACAGGAACTTATGGTTGGTGAAGAAGACCTACGAAGATAACAGGATGGGAGCCAAAATCGGGAACCATACCAACGTTGTTCCAGCGCCAGCCAGGATTCGAGTGAAAACATCATTCCTTTTCATTTCTGATGGCCTTAACATAAAATCACTCAATCAATTATCGCATATTTCCGGCAAACAAGGAGTGGGCGCAGCGATGGCGACCGCTTCCAGCAGACCTCTGAATTCCTTTTTCCAGAACCATCATTGGTTGGAAGTATAATCAGTGCTTTATGAAAAGGTTGGTTATAACGATTTTATTGCATTGACCTTTCATCTGCTTAGTAACGATTAAAACCGAACGAAGGAAGTTGGACGACGTAAGTCGTCACACCCTCTTAGAAAATTATTGATACAAGGCATTAACTATGGACTTTTTATCTTATGAGGCAGTCACAAAAAAACCAACCCGACGGAAGAACGGCGGGCGGGTCATGCTCACTATCCTGCTGGTGCTGTTGGCGGCAGGGGGCAGTTACTGGCTGTGGTCCTTCCTGACCAATTACCGTCCATTGATCAGTTCCATCCCATTGGTCCAACCGGGAGGACAGGTAACAGTCATCGGTGCACGCTTCGGAACGCAGGCGATAGATGCCAGCCTGGTCAGGCCGGATGGCTCGACCGTATCCTTGAAAGTGGCCTCCTGGACAACCGGAAAGATCGTGGTTGATTTACCGGATCAAACCAGCGGCGGGGCCATCACCGTCACGGCGCAGACCTTCCTGGGCAAACGTACATCCCTGCCGCGCGGTTTTGTAATCCAATCTGCCGGCCTGCCGTCCCAACCGAACGGCTATGAAACACCGGTGCAGGCGGATTCCCCCTGGCCGACCTTCCGGCGGGATGGCCACAATACCGGTGCAAGCCCGCTGCCGGCTGTCTACGCAGGCGACAAGCCTTGGTACTTCCAGACCGGTAAAGGCCTGTTCGTTACGCCTGTCATCGATGGCAAAGGCACCATCTACATCGGTTCGGCGGACCACTATTTCTATGCGATCAACCCGGACGGTTCGCTTAAGTGGAAATACCAGACCGGTGAGATCATCAACTCGGCCGCGGCCCTGACGGGTCCCGACCCGTTGAGCGGCGCGCCCACCCTCACCTTCATCTCCGGCGACGGCAAGATGTACCGCTTCCGCACCGACGATGTGCCGATGGACCAGCGGCAGGTATGGGTCTACGAAGCCCAGCTGCGCCCGGGTATCAGCTACAACCGCTGGTTCGAGGGTAACGTGGCAGTCGGTTACGACGGCACACTGTATGCCGGCAATACCAATTTCCTGTATTATGCCATCAACCCGGACGGCACGCTGAAATGGACCTATGAAACCGGCTCCAACAGCTGGAGCCAGGCGGGATTTGGAAACGACGGCACGATCTTCTGGGGTTCGCTGGATACGTACCTGCGGGCCGTCGATCCGTCCGGAAGGCAACTCTGGAAAAGAATGACACTGGGGTTTGTGGCAGCCTCGGCGGCGATCGGCTCGGACGGAACGGTGTATATGGGATCGTTCGACAGCAACCTGTACGCCCTGAACCCGCAGACCGGGGCGGTCAAATGGAAATTCCCCACCGGCGATCATATTTATGCCTCCGCCGCGCTTGCGAATGAGGCCGGCAAGACCAGCGCGATCTACCTGGCCTCGGCGGATGGGACACTCTACGCACTGAACACGGATGGGACGCTCAAGTGGAAATACGATACCGGGGATGTGATCCGCTCCTCACCCGTGGTGGGAAAAACTCCGGATGGAAGCTCCGATATTGTCTATTTTGGGGATGGCAACGGCAAGCTGTATGCGATTAATGAGGATGGCAGCCTGCGCTGGGCCTTCGATACCACCTCCAGCGAACCGGAACTGGCCGACCGTAACGACCTGAACGGTTCACCGGCGCTTGGCCTGACGGGCGTTTACATTGGCGGGGAACACGGGCAGTTATGGTATATACCGTATGATTACTGTCTGCACACCAGCCCAGAGCCGCGCTGCTCGACCACGCAATCGCTCCCAACCGATTTCACCGGGTTGTACTATGTGACCCCGGGCGGCAATACGCAATCGGCCTTCCCTGCCAGTCTGCCTGCCTCCAGCATGCTTACCCTACGACTGGTGGTGCGCCAGGGCGGCCAAACGATCAACGCACGGTTATGCAACAACCCGGTCGGCTGCTCCAAGGATTCCCTGGTGGTAACTTTTGAGCCGTCCATTCCAATTGATGTACAGCATTCCGCAGATGGAAAATATATCTACATCCGCCCGACGGAATTCCTGGTGCCCGGCCGAACGTACATCGTGACGGCCGGCGGCGACTATTACTCCGGCGGATGGCGGTTGGGCAACCTGACGCTGGGCGGGTCACGGGCCGGGTCCTTTACGGGAACATTTAGTTTCAAGGTCCCGCCGGCGGGTGCCAACCTGCCGCTCAGCATCGGGACAAGCCAGGTGACCGGGCTGGAGCTGACGCGCCTGGCCGCGCCCATCCCCTCTATGCTGCCCAGCCTGAACCAGATCGGATTCGACTACATGGATTGGCTGATGGGCCCTGTGGTCATGACCCCGGCGGACGCCAACGGTCAGGGTAAATTCATCCTGTGGGCTATCGGAGCCAAACAGGATGCGACCGGTCAACTGGTGGCTGATCCCACCAGCAATTTCGCCCTGCCGCTGAGCGGGCAATATCAAAACAGTGATTTTTTCCTGACCAACCAGAATTTCCCGATGGCCATCACCGGCATCCGCATTCCGTTCAACCTGTTCGAACTGCGTGGCACGCTGGAAGCGGACGGCGTAACTATGCATCCGGCCGCTTATGCGGATACCCAGGCGCTATCCATTCCCACCTTTGGGCCATACCTGGTGATCGCCGGGCTGGCAAACAACTGGTATGAAAAATTACTGGTGGCTGGAACGTATATCACCCGTCCTTATGACGGGGAAGCCAACCATGCTCCCACAGGCGTAACGGTAAATGGCGTAACTTTTACCGCCCCCACGAGCAACCTAGCCGGACAAGTGGTTGCGGACATTTCCCTGTTGCCAGGCATTTCCTACACGTCGGACGATCACCGTGTGAGCTTGTTGCTGGTGGATCCGGCCAGCACGGAGGCGGTTTTCATGGATTATCACGCCAACACGGCTTTTCAGGCGGATGCAGCCGGGAACCTGCAATCGGTAAGGCTGACCCTGCCGAAGGGATTGACGCTACCGGCGCATGTGCGGGTATATGTACTCCTGGATGTTTTCCCGGCTTTTGAAAAAGATGTGATGCCCTAGCTTAATGTGACAGGTACTTTTCCCTTAGTGCATGGTCACATTGTAAAACCGGCCCTGTTAATGATCTAAAAGGTATTGTTTGCGTAACAATCCACCGCCATAACCAACCAATTCTCCATTTGCACCAATCACTCGGTGACAAGGAATGATAATGGCAATTTTATTATCACCATTTGCTTTTGCCACTGCACGAATAGCTTTCGGAAGGCCGTTCATCTCTGCCTGCTCCTGATAAGAACGGGTTGAACCATATGGGATTGTCTGCAATCCTGCCCAAACTTCTTTGTTGAAATAGTGTTCCGGGCAACTGGAGGGGCAGATCAAATACTCTTCTTTTGCCAGAAAAATATTCTTCCATTTGTATATTTAACAGATTGAAGTGTTTGCTGAAGCCAGGTGCACATTCGGCGTGCAACAATTTGCTCAATCTTTTGCGTTGGGTCTCTAACATTCTTCGATCAACAAATTCCAGAAAACAGATGCCCTCATCCGTAGCTCCTGCCAACATTGAACCCAACGGGGTTAGAATCCTGGTGGTTGCAATGATCTGATTCTCCCAGCTCTTACTGGGAGAAAAGCTTGCCGTTTTCTTGAATAAATCTGCGAAACCACTTATCGAGGCATAACCCGATTCGAAAGTTGTCTCGGTAACCCTTTCTCCGAGCCTGATCCTTCCGAATGCCTGTCCTATCCTCGAGGCGCGTGTAAATATGCCTGGAATGTCATACCATGATGTTTTTTGAACCAGTAATTGACCCGGCTGGGATCAAGACCACGGGCGCGGAGGTCAGTTTCCTTTAATCGGAGAAGGGGGTGAGCATTTATTTCAGCTAGGAGAGGCTTAAGCCATTCAGGAGCGGCTCCTTCATACTCCATTGGAGTGCAGACTTTACACGGACGGTATCCGTTAACCAAAGCGTCGTGCGCAGAACCAAAGAATTCCACATTTTCCCGTTTTGGTTTGCGCGCCGGGCAGGTAGGCCGGCAAAATATTCCAGTGGTCTTGACTCCGACGACAAATATACCTTCGAAATTACTATCTTTATTCAGCGAGGCAGCGTACAATGTTTCGTCATCAGGCAGTGGGCGATTCAAATTTATCAACCTTTCCGACACTCAATTAAGCAACCGAAAGTAAATAACTCACTTCGCCATTATGCCATGATAAAGACGGGGCAACAACCGAAAATTAACCAAACATATTTTCCAGGAATACGGAATACTGATTCTACGATGATGACGTCCGGATAGGCGACACCGGGTGCCGGAGGATGGTCTTGAGTTTGGAGGGGTCAGCCCGGCGCGGGTCACCCAGGTAGACCTCGTGGTGCTTCCCGCCCAACCCGACCAGATCTTTAAGGCCGTTCGTTTCCATAAAGGCCTGCATTTTTGCCACGGTGTCCGGTTCGGTGGAGTAGGGGCCGATATGCATGGCCTGGACCGTGAGGCCCTCGTGATAGTGATCCAGCCGCAGGCGGGCGTAGGCCGGCTGGTCGCCTTTTTTCCTGCGCATTTGCGCCAGGGCATCCGAGAAAGCCGCCGGGGTGACCTGATCCGGCTGCATGATCATGACGGTGTACTTCCAGTTGCCGGGCTTCTGAAGGTCGAATGTGCCGTCCTCGATCCACCACAGCCCTTCAAGCGCCATGACTGGGTAATCCAGCGGGTTTTCCTTGCGCAGCTTAAGCGAGAACTTGAGGGTATAGGCAGCGCCATAGATGGCCTGCATATTCTCGGCGAAGAGCGGAGACGTGTCGGGGGCTTGGTCGGGTTCGATTGCGCCATCCTGCATGAGGAAGTTCATGGCGGGCACATCCACCAAATCGATCTTTTTGGCCGGGGGGGAATACAAATATTTCAAATCCTTCTTCAGATCCAACTTTTCCATAATCCACCTCCTTTATTGATCTGTTAATACCCTTAACTTGCACTCATACCCTGGAATTTAACTTATTGTACAGGAAAATTAGGGCAGTTTGGTGTAGATTGGCGGATTAAAAAACCTGCCCGAAGGCAGGTTGGAAGAAAAATCGAAATGAAAGATATACAAAGCGTTACTTGATGCCCTGGCTTGTGACACTGCCCAGGCCGCTGACCGACCGGCTGACTTGCGGGGAACCGAAGTAATTCACCGAACCGGTGCCGCTGATTTGGACACTCAGGCTGGTTTTGGCCCAGACGGTGGCATTACCGGCGCCGCTGATGGTGAAGCCGGCCGTCTGGCAAGCCAGGTCTGCGCCCTGGAAGCCGCCCAAACCGCTGATATCCACAGCCAGGCTGTCAACCGTACCACTGGCGTTGATGTTCCCGGCGCCGCTCAGATTGACGTTCAGGCTGTGGGTGTTCAAATTCGAGAGGGTGGCCGTCCCGGCGCCACTGATGGACAGATCCAGATGAGCGGTATGGAAATTTTCCACCGTGAGAGTCCCGGCACTTGGGAAATCGACTTGCTGGAGGTCCTTTACGGTCAGGTGGATGACAACTGGCCGGGTGGGGGTCACGCGTTTGGTCCAAATCGTCTGGCTGTTCGGGATGGAAAGGGTGCTGCCCGCGACCAGCGTGGCGAGCTGCGGGATTAAATTATTCTCGGCGGTGATTGTCAGGGAATTTGCAGCGCCTTGCTGGACGGTGAGTTCGCCCGGGTAATTGATCTCGACGGAATTGAAGTCAGCCAACTGGCGGGTTTGGGAGACGACCACTCCTGAGCCAGTCACCGGACCGTTGAAATTTCCAACACTGAGAAAGTTCCAGGCGGGTGCTCGGTTCCAACCAAGTTGGGGGGCAAAGAGCACGGACAGAAGCATTCCCAAAACAGTGAGACCGGAGACGAAAATCCGCGTGACCGGCCAGCGTGCGCGCAGGATCAGGCTGATGCCGGCTGCCATCAGGAGGAACGGCCAGATGTACATCAATGCCCACAGTTTTTCGATGGGAAGAGTATGCACTTCGGCCAACAACCAGACGATCCCGGCGGCGATCAGGAAGAACGGCCAAAAAAATGAACGGTTGCGCACGATGGCTCCTTAACCCTTTTCTTCGGAGAGATTGGTGGATTGATCAATGGAATCCAGATGCCTGGAAGAAACCAGACCAGAACGGACGACTACCAGATAGACTCCCAGCAAGACCAGCAAGAGCGGGAAGAGGTACTGCTGGATGCCATACGGCCGAAAAGCGTTTACGATCAATTCGAAGAAACCACCGAAGATGATGAAAAGGATTGCGCCGACTTTCATGACGCGCAGTCCGGCCTGGCTGTGATGGTCGTCTTCTGTGTAGAGGCCCATGATGAAAATGCCCAAACTGACTAGCAACAGGATGATGGTCCAACTGTAGGCCCGGCTTTCCCAATACCCCATCAGGTTCTGGGCGAACATCATCAGGCCAATGCCGCTGATGATGGAGCCCGGGATGGCCAACCCGGCCGTGGACTTTCCTCCGGCTATCATCCCGACGAAAAAGAGTCCGCCAAAGCCGATGATGATGAACGGCCTAAGGTAGCTCTTTAATGGAAAACCGCGAAAAATCTGTCCCAAAATGGACAGGAGGCCGAGGACGATCAGGATTAATCCGCCCAAGAGAGAACCAGAAATTCGTTTGTTTGACATAGACATTCTCCTTTTATATGGTACTGGCATTCTAAATCTGCCAGTTGATATTCGTATCAACCTGACGGTTGGTTTAAGACTGGCCGAATGGACAGGTACTTTCGTTCAACCTGTCTTAATACCTTCAAGAGCATACGAGCAGGTCAAAAAAGCTGCCTAACGAGCAGCTAATAAATGGCTATTGATGTCCGATGAAAATGGGGAAGATCAAGGTCGGGACCGGGTTTTCTGGATTCGAAACATAATGATCATCAGCGGGATAGGAAAAATGGCCCCCGAGTTTGCCGGGCTGGGAGGATGCACGTCTTAGCGAAGAGGAGAAAGAAAAAGATCGCAATACCGCCAGGCTGATCCCAAAATTCCTGGCACGAGCCGGATTTCAAATATACCGGGCCATTTCAACAATTCCAGCAAATTGAACTGGTTAGGTCTTTCCACCCTCACTCGCAGCCAGCCAGATACCCGCCAGGATCAGCACGCCCCCGCCGATCTTCGCCCAACCCGGCTGCTGCTGCAATAGAAAATAGGCCAGGATGGTCGAACCGACCGGTTCGCCCAAAAGGGTGACAGAGACGAGCGAAACCGGGATGTACTTTTAATGACCAATTGAAGATGGAGTGTCCCAGCAATTGCGGGACAAGCGCCAGCAGGACCAGCCAAAGATAGATTATCGGGGACAGGCCTAGCGGGCTTTCCCTCAATCCGGCCATGAAGCCGATCAGCAGGATGGCTGCCATGCCATAGACAACGAATATATAGGGGATGAGATCCATCTGCGCACGTAGTTTTCGCCCTACCAGCATGTAACCGGCGGCCATCCAGGCGCCTGACAGCGCCAGGAAATCGCCCAGGAAAGCGGTCCCGCCGAAAAATGTCACGGTGGACGGGCATATAACGGAACCGGCCTGCCAGGTGCAGGCGTCGCTCAGGCTGATGACCGTGCCCCCCAGCAACGCCAATACCAGGCCGATATAAGTGGCTTTCCCGGCGCGTTCGTGCAGCACCAGGGGTGATAAAAGCGCGACCCACAAAGGCGTGGTCGACACCAGCACCACCGAACTGGCGACGCTGGCATATTGAAGGGAAGTGATCCAGACTGAAAAATGCAGTGCCAGGAAAAAGCCCGAAAGCAGTGCAAGCAGCCATTCTTTCCGCTTTAGTTGTCGCAATTGGGAACCGTAACGGGTCAAAGCGAACGGCGCAAGGACGAGGGTTGCCAGGGTCAACCGGAATGCCGCGATGACGATGGAAGGAGCGCCCGCATTTTGGGCCCAAACGATGAAGATTGATGAGGTGGAAACGGCCAGGATCCCGCCCAAAAGGGTGAAAGCAAGGGTGGAACGACGGGGAGGCATGTTCGAGGTTGCCAAGGGTCAGCTAGTGAGGCCAGGAACGGGAGCAAGTGCCTGGGGCGATGGGTATTGTAAACGATATATTAGAAATCCGGGTTGGAATATTGACATCCGGAAAACGAAGCTTATAATATAGATAATAAATATCATAAATATTAATCACGCAGATAAAGGAGAATAACCCATGTCATTCCAACTTATGCCTCTTCCTTATGCCTATGATGCATTGGAACCCTTCATTGATACCGCCACGATGCAGTTCCACCATGACAAACACCATGCCACCTATGTGACCAATCTGAATGCTGCAGTCGAGAAACACCCTGAACTCGGCAGCAAGACGCTGGAAGCGCTGCTCATGGACCTGAACGCCGTACCGGATGACATACGCACGGCCGTCCGCAACCACGGCGGCGGAGTCTGGAACCATAACCTGTACTGGGAGACCATGGCACCCAAAGCCGGCGGCGAACCGGAAGGCCAACTGGCCAAAGCCATTACCACGGATTTTGGCAGTTTCGCCGACTTCAAGGCGCAGTTCGAGAAGGCTGCCATGGGACGCTTTGGTTCCGGCTGGGCCTGGCTGGTGAAGAAGGGCGGTAAGTTGAGCATCATTTCGACTGCCAACCAGGACAACCCGATGTCGGAAGGTATGACGCCGCTCCTGACCCTGGATGTTTGGGAACATTCCTATTACCTGAAATACCAGAACCGCCGGGCCGAGTACGTAACCGCTTGGTGGAGTGTGGTCAACTGGAAGGCAGTCGCCAGCCGGTATACTGCGAAATAACTGGAATCGGAATTTTTTTTGGATGATCATTGTAGGTCAGTCATGGTATATCAAATTTGATCCATTTCTGTCCCGCAGCGTGTTTTTTGGGACAGCCCGGCTGAAAGATCACAAAAAGAATTCCGCCTATTTTGTTAATTTCTGCTCAAATTTGTAAGATTAGACTTGAAAAAACAGCTTGCAGGATTTCTTGTAGCGGTCCTGTTACTAATGAGTTGTACGCTTGTCAACGGACTGACAGGCGGGCATCCAACCATCTCAGTAACAAATGTGTCTGTCACACCTACAACCGGTTCAACGGCGACTTCCAGCGTGCCTACGACGGCATCTACGGCAACGCTACCGGCTCCAACAGCCACCAGCACTGCCTCTGTGCCTTCCGATGCAGTCGTGGTCAACACGCTGGATCAGGGGGTTTATCCATTCAATCCTAGCGGAAAGTGTGCGCTGGGTGAGGCCATCCAGACTGTATTACTCCAGCAGGCAGTGGATGGATGTGTTCTCCCACCTGGCAGTAAAACTGTTTATTTGCCGACCGGCATGTATAACCTGACGGAAGCTGATAATGGTCCGGTCATACTTTTTGGGAAACCACAGAGTGATCGCGAGCACCTCGATCCGGCAGGTTTTCCAGTTATCGCCGGTACTGTAACGATCTTAGGCAATGGCTCCCAAATTCAGCGTTCAGGTTCCAGTCAATTCGGTATATTCCAGGTCTTTATTGGTGGGAACTTGATGCTCAAAGATCTGACCATTTCGGGAGGCGATGTCAGCGCCACGCATCATGCTGGTGGCGCGATTGAAAATCTGGGTGGTTCCATGGTATTGGATCATGTCACTTTATCTCATAACGTTGCTTACAACGGCGGAGCGCTGGATATTGCAATTGGCATGAATTCTGAGAATACGGTGACGGATTCGATAATAACGCAGAACACCGCATTGTTAGATGGAGGCGGCATTTATAATGAAGGCAATCTGCTCGTGAAGGATAGCGTGATTTCATCCAATCTTGCGCAGGATGGAGTGTTTGGCGGCGGCGGAATTGATAATGATGGCCAGGACGCTCAGCTCACGTTGGATGACAGCCAGGTTCTTGGGAATAAGGCTACTCTGGGCGGCGGTATCTATAATAATGGCGGCACTGTTAACATTACCGATCAGTCGCTTCTTTCAGGCAACGTTGCCACATGGAAATTCAACGGTTTGTCACCAGATGGCGGTGGTGGGATCAATAGTAGGGCGGACAATGATCAACTGGTTATCGACCACAGTTTGATCATTGGCAATCAAGCCCTTGCCAGCTTCGGCGGAGGAATTGTCGCCGGCGGTCAAAAAACGACCATCTCTGGATCTGTTTTTTCCGGCAATACCGCCGGGACAGGCAGTGCAGTGGAAATTACCGACGGGCAGGTTTCTGTAACAGGCAGCTGCCTCGTGGATAACCAATCCCTGTTGCCCAAGTCCTTCAATGGAATCGAGAATGATGGTTCTCTTACGGTAGATGCCTCCCAGAATTGGTGGGGGACGAAAGGTCCCAGCGTAAGCGGAGATGTTAAAACTGCCTCACAAATGCCGAATCCACCAACCGTCTGTGGTTCGACGCTTCCCACTCCATTTCCAACTCTAAATCCATAATTTGCTGGCTGAATAAACGGGATCGCCGAACCTTGGTAGACCGCATTATGGAATTGACGCTGTAAATTTCCATAAAGATCGTAATTCGCAGGGACCGTCCCCCCGCCCACGAAATCGAAGCAAGCGATGAGTGGCAGTACGAAAAAATAAATAATGAATTAGCCTAACCGCTAAATAAGCTGCACCCGCTCAGCTTTTGGCCAAGAGAAGAATTTCAGGGTTTTTTCAAAGAATCCTTCAATTTTATTTTGATATGCCAGTTCTTCTTCGGTTTTCGCTGGCTTGAAATTCTATGAGCCTTCAGACATATCAAAGGATTGCGATTTGCTTTTTCCGGATAGTAAATTTTCAATCGCCAGGGTTTGGATTTTCGGTAGAACATTATCCGTTCATCTCAACATGCATACGCCGGTACATACCCGGCGTATGCCATTTAATTGCAGAATTCCGCCAACACGGATATAATATGTCAGCCTTGTTCTTATCTAACCCAATGGAGGAACGAAATGACTCATATCGTTACCAGCCTGTGCGTGCGCGACCGCGGCTGCATCGAAGTCTGCCCGGTGGAGTGCATGGTCCCCGGGGAACCGGTTGGCCAATGGCCCTGGATCTATATCGACCCGGATACCTGCATCGATTGCGGCGCGTGCATCCCGGAATGCCCATTCCTGGCAATCTTTCCGGAAGATGAAGTCCCGGCGGCGTATACCGCCAAGGGCGGCGAGTACATCAGTCGGGTCGGTTTGACCGGCCATTACGAAGGCACCAACCACCATGGCACAAAGGTGGTGTTGGATACCGTCAAGCAATTGGCTGCCGGAGAGGTGGTCAACCTGCAGGAAGACATTAAACCCAACTACGACTTCTTCAAAACCGGTCCTGGCTATGCGGCCAAAGACCAGGATACTGGAATATAAACCAACCAACCCGGCATCGCAAAGAGACGCCGGGTTTATTTTTCCAAACGACCGGGAAACGTCCCGAGGGATGGCACGAGGGGAACCGTTGCTGTGAAAACCCTTCGGGACAATTCGTTACGGAGGAATTCATGGACACCCAAAACAATATTCTTACCATCTGGGAGTACCCTCTGGGTGAATGGGGTTTCGGCCTGATCATGCTGGTTATCGCAGGGTTTACGGCTATCGGTGCCAACGGGGATTGGTCGGTCACTCTCATCGCGGGGGTTTCAGGACTATTTTTCATCTTTTTTGGGACCATCCTGGTGGTCCAGGCAGACCGGGCTGGCGGAACATTGACGATACGCCGTAACTCGATCTTGCGACATTATGAGCGTAATATACCGGTAACCGAGATCGCCGCGCTCCAATTGGAGCCTTCACGCGGTTCGTCGTCCGCTTACCGGATCGTGGTGATCACAAAAGATAACGAGACGATTTCGTTCCGGACTGGCTACTCCAGCGGGGTCTCCGGCAAGGAAAGCAAGGCAAAGAGACTGCGGGAATTCCTCGGGGTGGGCGGGGAGGATATGTCGACGGGTGGAATGCTCAGCCGGGCCACCAACATGGCCCAACAGGCATTTCAAGAAAAACAGGAAGCCCTGAGCGGGCCGGAGGCCGAGGAACATATTACGGAGGGAGTCCATTGGAAAACCCAGACCGTGGCTTTCGGCGGGACGCCCGTGACGTGCTGGTTTTCGCCCGACCAGCAATGCCCGGGCGGGTTCGTCTTCGTGGCACAAAAAGTGGCCGGACAGGCAACGGCCGGCAGCGGGCGGCTGGCTGGAATGAACAGATTGTTCTATCACGAAATCATCGGGATGGTTGGATTTGGGAGGGAAGACACTCCCGGTTTGGATTCGGCCGCGCTGCTGGCTGCGTTCGACCCGCAGCTTGACCCATATTTCAGCGTCTTCACGAGCGATCCGCAGGCCGCGCGTCAATACCTGGCCTGGTCGGTGCCTGAGCTGGCGGACTGGGCCAATCGTTACCCGCTCAAGCAGATGCAGACCGCACGCGGACTCTTCGGGCAATTGGTTGTGATGATCTGCCCGGGCGGCACATACGTTGCCAGCCTGGGCAGCCTGATCCCGGAAGCGCTGCAGGAGTTGACCAACCTGGGGGTGGCGCTGGTGAAGGGGAGGTGATTAAACTACCCGTATAAAGGCCCGAAATTTGCGCATGCGCGGTAATCAGCGCCGGTGGGGTCATCCGTGCCAAAGGTGTTCCAGGCGCTCGGGCGGAACAGGGCCGCATCCTCCAGGTTGTGCATGCAGACCGGGATGCGCAGGAGCGAAGCCAGCGTGACCAGGTCTGCGCCGATATGCCCGAAGCTGAGGGCGGCATGGTTGGCGCACCAGGCCGCCATGACGGAATAAACATCCCGGAAGGCGCCCCGGCCGGTGAGACGCGGGACGAACCAGTGGGTGGGCCAGGTGGGATCGGTGCGTTCGTTGAGCAGCTCGTGGACATGTGTGGGCAGATCGACCGTCCAGCCTTCGGCCAGCTGCAGCACCGGGCCCAGGCCCTTGACCAGGTTAACGCGGCACATGGTCACCGGCATGCCGCCACGGGTCAGGAAACCGGACGAGAACCCGCCGCCGCGGAAATAATCCGTCCTGGCCGGGTACCAGGTGGTGGCCTTAAGACATTTCCGGACATCCGTTTCACTGATCTCCCAGAAAGGCATCATGACAGGCTGTCCGCCTTTTTCCATCCTGCCGGTCGCGTCCAACGCAGCCGCCCCGGAATTGATCAGGTGGATCAGGCCGCCGGCTGCCGGACCGCTTAATGCATGACCGGTGACGCGCTGTACGGCCGCCGGACTCCAATAGGTGCGTACATCCGCAAAAACCTGGGCGGTATTGGTCAGCAGGTGGCCAAAGAGCATGGAGACCCCGTTCAGGCTGTCATTCTCCGTGGCAAAAATAAAAGGAGGGTGCAGCCCGTCCCAGTCGAAGGAGCTGTTGAGCATGGCTTCCATAAAGTCTCCGTTGGGGAAATGATCGGTCCACTGGCGCTGGCCCTGGAATCCGCCCAGCAGGGCGTTATGTCCCAGGGCTTCCTCGCCCCAATCAAGTCCGGCCAGGCACACGTTGCCGACCAGCAGGTCGCGTGCGATCAACGTCATCTTGACTACCGTCTCCCAGTCGCGGTCCTTCATTTTTCTTGAGCGCTGCTTTTCGGGCGGATTGTATTCGCGGCCTTCGGGGCAATTGGCTTTTGTCCAGGCCAGGGCTCGCTTGAATTCGGCCGGGTCGTAAATACTTTCCTCGATGCGGCGGGTGATCTCGGTCATATCCACTGTCTCGACGCGCATGCCCAGATAGCTTTCGAAAAAGCCCTGGTCCACGCTGGAACCGGCAATGCCCATCGATACACCCCCGATGGAAAGGTAGGACCGGCCGCGCAGCGCGGCTGCGGCCAGCCCGGCGCGGGCAAAGCGCAGCAGTTTTTCCTGCAAGTCAACAGTCAGCCCGGCATCCCCGGCATCCTGCACATCCTGACCATAGATGCTGAAGGCCGGCAGGCCTTTCTGGTTGTGGGCGGCCAGGACCGCGGCCAGGTAGACCGCCCCGGGCCGTTCCGTCCCAGTAAAACCCCAGATGGCTTTGGGAAGGAGCGGATCCATATCCATCGTCTCCGAGCCATAACACCAGCACGGGGTGACGGTAACGGACAACCCAACCCCCTGGCTGGAGAACAGGCGGGCGGTCTGGGCGGCCTCGGCCACGCCCCCGATGCAGGTAGGGGGAATCACGCACTCCACAGTTGACCCATCCCGGTGGCGTAAGTTACGGGTAAACAGGTCTGCCACGGCTTTTGCCAGTGCCAGGGTTGTTTCTTCCAAAGATTCGCGGATCCCTTTGCGGCGGCCGTCAATGACGGGCCGGATGCCGATCTTCGGATGGTTCTCCGCCTGGCTGATCGTGGCTAGGATAGGGTGGTCTTGAGACATGGCTGCGCCTCCTGGTGTTTCCGATTCCTGGATGAAAACTTATATATAAGTGTAAACCATTTTTGCGCGATGTGGCATAGTTCAACCGGAGTGGAATATAATGAGTGTCATCCTTCTGGATGGTTGCCATGCACACTGACCGGCTGTTCTCCCCCGACCCGACCACGCGCAAGACTGCCCGCGAACTGTACGAGAGTGTTGCGGCGCTCCCGCTGGTCTGCCCGCACACCCATGTGGATGCGCGCCTGTTCAGTGATCCGTCTGCCTCTTTCGGTTCGCCGGCAGACCTGTTCATCATCCCGGACCATTACATCACCCGCATGCTGTATTCCCAGGGCATCCCGCTCGAGTCCCTGGGCGCGGTGTCCGTTGATAGCGAACCGGTAGAACAAGACCACCGCAAGATCTGGAGCATCTTCTGCGAGAACTTCCACTTGTTACGCGGCACCCCTTCCGGTCTCTGGCTGGAGGGCGAACTGAGCCAGGTTTTTGGCATCGACGAGAACCCTTCGCTTGCTAACGCTGACCGGCTGTATGATTCCATTGCCGAAAAATTAGCCACACCTGCATTTTCGCCGCGTACTTTATACGAACGCTTCCATATCGAAGTCCTGTGCACCACCGACGCAGCAGCCGACCCGCTTGAAGCGCACCAGGCCATCCGCCGGAGCGGCTGGGGAGGGCGTGTCCTGCCGACCTTCCGCCCGGACGCGGTCATGACCCTGGATGATTCCGGATGGAAATCGGAAATCGATACCCTCAGCCAGGCCAGCGGAGTGGATGTGACGGGTTACCATTCCTACCTGCAGGCCCTGGAACAGCGGAGGGAATTTTTCCGCTCGATGGGCGCGACTGCCACAGACCACGGCGTGCTGGCACCCGGGACTGTCGAGCTGGATCTGGCCGAAGCGGACCGGCTCTTCCAGCACGCTCTGCACAGGCAGGTGTCCAGCCAGGAGGCAAGCCGCTTCACGGCCGGCATGTTGGTGGAAATGGCGCGCATGAGCGTGGAGGACGGGCTGGTCATGCAGATCCACCCCGGCTCCTTGCGCAGCCACAACCGGCCAGTGTTCCAGCGCTTCGGACCCGACCGGGGCGGCGACATCCCCATCCGCACGGAATTCACCATCAACCTGCTGCCGCTGCTGAACCGCTTCGGAAATGACCCGCGCCTGACCCTGGTGGTATTCACGCTGGATGAATCCACTTATACGCGCGAACTGGCCCCGCTGGCCGGGCACTACCCGGCGTTGAAGCTGGGCCCGCCCTGGTGGTTCCACGACAGCCCGAACGGCATGCGGCGTTACTTCGACCAGGTGATGGAAACAGCCGGGTTATTCAATACCGCTGGCTTCAACGACGACACGCGCGCCTTCTGCTCCATCCCGGCCCGTCACGATGTCTGGCGGCGGGTTTCGGCGGACTGGCTGGCCGGGCTGGTGGTGCGGCATATCGTTGATATGACGGATGCACGTACCATGATCCAGGAACTGGCGGTCGGGTTGGCCAGGCGCACCTACCGCTTATGATCGCAATGGAGGGTTCCATGCTCCCACCTCGTTCCAACTATTACCGGCAGGCCTGTGACCTTTCCGGTTTTTGGGATTTCCGTTTCGATCCGGAGGATGCGGGCCTGCAAAACGGCTGGCAGAACGGTTTTCCCGGGGCGCGCCCGGCTGCCGTACCCGCCAGTTGGAACGACCAGTTCGAGGACGGGCGCGATTTCCTGGGCCCGGCCTGGTACCACTCCGATTTCGACCTGCCGTGGGGTTTTGCTGGCAAGCGCCTGTTCCTGCGTTTTGATTCGGTCAATTACCTGGCGGAAGCCTGGTTGAACGGCCAACCGCTCGGCAGGCACGAGGGCGGGCATTTGCCTTTTACATTCGATATCACCCAGTATGCCCGACCGGAGCGAAACCGGCTGGTGCTGCGCGTGGACGGGCAGCTGGCTTTCGATCGTGTCCCACCCGGGAATGTCAGCGGCGGAGAGAATGACTTTTTCACCACGCATGCTGCCAACTTTCCCCAGGCCCAGTTCGACTTCTTCCCGTACTGCGGCATCCAGCGGCCGGTCTGGCTGGTTGCCGTTCCTCAGGAAGGCCTGCAGGATGTGGTCGTCCAGACCGAACTTTCCGGAAAAAGCGGCCGGGTGCGGGTGTGCATCGAACGGAGCGGGGCTGTGCCTGCCCTGGCGCGCGGCCGCCTGGAAGGTTTTGGTCAGCATGTCATGCAGGAGACCGCCTTCTCCGGGGAAGCGGCCGAGCTGGTCATCGAGGTGCCGGAGGCGGCCTTATGGTCGCCGGAGGCTCCACATCTGTACGACCTTTCCGTGGAGCTGCTGCAGGCCGGCCAGGTGATTGATTCCTACAGCATGAAAACCGGTATGCGTACCATCGCGGTGGAAGGCGACCGGCTGCTGCTGAACGGAGAGCCGGTGCACCTGCAGGGCTTCGGCCGCCACGAGGATTTTCCGGTCGTTGGGCGCGGCTACCTGCCGGCGCTGATCGTCAAGGATTATGCCTTGATGCGCTGGACCGGCGCCAATTCCTTCCGCACCAGCCATTATCCCTATTCCGAGCAGATGCTAGACCTGGCCGATCAACTGGGTTTCCTGGTCATCGACGAAACACCCGCGGTGGGGCTGTATTTCCGGGAGGATGGCCTGGAAAAGCGGACTGCATTGTGCCGGCAGTATCTGCGCGAAATGATTATGCGCGACCGCAACCATCCCAGCGTGATCCTGTGGAGCCTGGCCAACGAGCCGCATTCCGCCACGCCGCTGGCGCGGCCGTTCTTCGAGCAGCTCCAACAGGATGCCAGGGCGCTCGACCCGACCCGCCCGGTCACGCTGGCCAGTATGCTGGGCGCCGGGGAAGAAGCCTTTGCATTTTGCGATGTGGTCTGCCTGAACCGCTACCTGGGCTGGTACAGCCAGTCCGGGAACCTGGAAGAAGCCCTGCCGCTGCTCTCGGCCGAACTGGACGCGCTGCATGCCCAATTCGGCAAGCCGCTCATCCTGACCGAGTTTGGCGCGGACGCCCTGCCCGGGCAGCATGCCCAGCCGCCAGAGATGTTCAGCGAGGAATACCAGGCTGACCTGCTGGAACGCTATATCCGGCTTTTACGCCAGAAACCCTACCTGGTGGGGGAGCACGTCTGGAACCTGTGCGATTTCAAGACCACCCAGGCTGTCATACGCCCCGGCTCGATGAATTACAAGGGCGTTTTCACGCGCGACCGCCGCCCCAAGCTTGCCGCCCACCGCCTGCGGGACTTGTGGCATGGATAAAAAATATTATCCGCTAATCTTCGCTAATCTGCACGAATAAAAAAGTACTTACCTCGACAATGTTAGATTAGGTTTTATCCCGTTTCTTGCCTTGGGATTTATGGCGACTTCTAATAGAACGAGAACGATTGACCAGATGTTTGACAACCAGTCGGGTTGCCTGACTGGACGACAACTGAGGCAACGGCATTGCCGCCAGCAACAATTCGCGGACATTAGCGACCGACAGGGCTGGCAATGCCTTCAACTCCAGTTCTTGGGCCAACATAGGATCTCGAGCATACTTGTTGGCCCATTCATTCTTGGTCTGGGCGATGAACCAGGTGGCCATAATGGTCATAGCCAAATGGTGCTCCCAGGCTCGGAATTTCTGAGCCTGCAGCTCATCCCAACCGATTTCGGATTTGGCATCCTGATTGGATCGCTCGACAAAATGACGAACACATTTAAGCCAGGCCAGGCGGTCCAGAGTAGTGTCCACGGGTGCATTACTCAAGGCGTACGTGTAGCGTTCATCGTTCTCATGCCGGATCACCAGCCATTCTTCGGCCAGTTCGTCATCCCGGATCGTCCAGATGCGGCGCATGGCAAAACGATCGTCCAATACACCTCGTTCGGTATTGCGGACTGGAAAGCGTTGAAAATGGGTATCCAGATCAGTGATCAGCTGACGAACTTCCATGGGTTGGTCTTCACTCAACACCTTGGGACGAGTACTAATTCGCCCAGCTTGCCCTCGGGCATGTGGTGGTATGCCAAAATCGGGTTTGGTCAGATAGATTTGTGTATTTTCAGGTACTTCAGCCATGTAAAGGATGTCAGCTTGGTCCATTTGATGCCTAAACCAGCCACTCCGACCATACAGATCGTCACACGCCACCGCTTCAAACGGCAAACCATGCGCTTGGACCCTTTGGATCATGGTCCAGCCCAACTCGATCTTAGTGGCAAATTTGCGCTCCTTGGGAACCCCCACGCGCTTGCGCTCACTTGCCATTTCAGTCGTGAACCAATGCTCCGGCAGGAACAGCTCCCCATCCACCCAGGTCCACACCACATCCTTGTAGAAGGCCAGAAACACCCCCACCTGGCTCATCTCGATCTTGCCCAAACGCCCATTATGTTGACGTCCAGCCCCCGCACTCTTTGGGCCAGCTTTCTCGTCCGCACTCTCATCCAGAAGCAGCATCCCGCCTTTCTGCAATCCCGGCGTGATCGCAAGCTCCTGCTGGACTTTCTGAATCACTGCCTGCGCCTCCCAGGGCGAATCGGACATAAATTGCTGCAAGTTCTGCCCATCTTCCCCTGGGTCGGTGACCCGCCGGGCAATGTTGGCAAAGTTACGTCCTGTCTTCATCTCTAAAAGTCCTCGCAAGTAGGTCCAAGCATGCTCTGCACTATCGCGCGTTTTGGTTTTGAAACAACTTTGAAAACCAGACCAAGAATCCTGCAATCGGTTTCCCAGACTGGCAATCGCCTCCGTGGGCAGCCCCCATCGATCTGGAAGATAGAGAGCTTCATCAATAATTATAGTGCTCATCGGCTTTCCTCTCCTGTATAAAAGTGGATGTACCAGATTTTAAACACGATGAGACTGATATACTAGAAATTTTGAGCTAATTTAACATTGTCGAGTTAGTGAAGACCTGTACCACGCAGTGGCATTAGTGGATAATAAAACGAGTGAAAGGATTCAGCATGGTCAATTTTTCCATCCAGGATCAGGTTGCTGTGGTAACGGGCGGGACGGGGGTTTTGTGCTCCGCCATGTGCCGGGCGCTGGCCGGAGCCGGTGCGAAGGTGGCCGTGCTCGGTCACCAACGCGAGCCGGCCGAAGCCCTGGTGGCCGAACTGGGGCACGCAGCTATCGGCCTGGCGTGCGACGTGCTCGATAAGACCCGCCTGCAGGCTGCCGCGCAAAAGGTGCTGGAGAATTTTGGCAGAGTGGATATCCTGGTCAACGGCGCGGGCGGAAACCAGCCGGGCGCCACCACGGATCCCACCCGGACTTTCTTCGACCTGCCAGAAGCCGCCCTCCAGGATGTTTTCGATCTCAACCTGCTGGGCACCCTGCTGCCCTGCCAGGTCTTTGGGAAAAGTATGGCCGACCAGAAATGCGGCGTGATCGTGAACATCGCCTCGATGAACACCTTGCGCCCGCTCACGCGCATCCCGGCCTACTCGGCCGCCAAGGCCGCCGTGAGCAACTTCACCCAGTGGCTGGCGGTGCATATGGCGCAGGAATACAGCCCGCTCATCCGGGTGAATGCCATCGCACCGGGCTTCATCCTGACTGGACAGAACCGCTTCCTGCTGACCGACCCGGCCAGCAGTGCGCTGTCGGAACGCGGCCAGGCCATTATTGCCCACACACCCATGGCCCGCTTCGGCGCGCCGGAGGACCTGCTGGGCGCCCTGCTCTGGCTGGTCTCTCCGGCCGCTCAGTTCGTCACCGGCGTCGTCGTGCCGGTGGATGGAGGCTTCTCGGCGTTCAGCGGAGTGTGATTAGCACAGATCCCCTTCCACCCTTGTAGAGGCGGATGGTTGCCTCTGGATGGAGGGCGCCTGAAATAATTATTGAACAATTGGCACTTTATCTTCATTATGCCGCACGGCCCCTACTGGAATGCGGATTCGGCGAAACTGAGATAGAAAAAAGGGGGTATATTACCGCGCAGATTCAACTTGCTATACCGCGTGAGCTACCCATATTTTGGGGATACGTGTGGGCGGGACGAAGAAATCTACTAAACCGGTTTATCGGGTGAGTCTATTTGTCCTGGATGCATTTCATTATTGTTCTTCAGTAGGTTTGAGAACTCTGAAGCTATGGTAGAGCAGCAGATCATAGATGATCTTCAACCCTCCGGAAAGGAAGAATGGTGCGCTGAGCATTATCGGGATGGAAAGGAAGATCCCTGTCAGTGAAGGTGAAATGGCAGCGCCTACGGAGCGGGCGATGCTGGTTACGCCCGAGTCTGCTGAGCGTTCATCCGGCGCAACCACTGCCATTGTATATGACTGGCGCATCGGTACATCCATCTGGGAGAGGCTAAAGCGAGCCAGGAGTACGCCGATTGCCAATGGAAGGTTCGGCATGAGCGGCACCAGCATTAGCAGGATGTTGGAGGATATGTGGGTGAAAACCATCGTATTAATAAGCCCGATCTTCTTTGCCAGTCGCCCGGCCAGCAGTGCGGAGATGCCGTCTAATACATTTGCCCCGAAGAAAATGCTGCCGATGACACCCGCCTCGACCCCAAACTTCATATGGAATCAGTACGCTATCAGGCTTTGCATGACCAGCCCTCCGGCAAAGGCGTCCATGGCGAACAGTCCGCGCAGTCGAAGGATCACGCTCTTGGAGCGGTGCAGGCCGCGAGTTTGATCAGCTGCGTTTTTCAGATTATCTTTCGAGACTTCGATGACAGCTGTCAAGAACAGGAATAGGACCGCCAACATTGTCCCACCCAGGGCATATCCGATCAAAACCACCCGGTACGAATCGATGGCTGCTATCCCACTGCTTTGTAGAAACTGCACCAGCCAGCCTCCGCACAGGGCGCCGGTGGCCGTAGCGAAGGAGCCGGATAGGTTGTACCAGGCGAAGACCCACGTGCGACGCTCGTCGGGGAGCAACTGCGTCAGCCCGGCCTGCTCAACAGACAGGAACGGTCCAATTTCGTTGCCGCTTGGGCTGATTACGCCAATAATGGCTGCAGCCATCAATAATAATGCGTTGCGGGTGACGATGAAAACGATTCCGGTCCCGATCATCAGGAGCGCCCCCACTAGGAGCGTACGGCGGCGTCCAAAGTGATCGGCAGAGGTGGTCAGCCAGAGTGAGATGCCGGCATCGCCTGCCAATGTCAGCGTGAAAAGCAGGCCAATGGTTATTCCGTTTAGTCTGGCTTGTACCAGGTAGAGCGCAAGAACGACTGATAGAAAACCATAGCAGAATAACCGCATGATGCGCGTGGTAAAGAGCAGGCGGATGTTGCGGTGGAAATGGGAGGAATCAAGTATTGTCAAAATTATTTCTTTGCCGCCTGCAGGCGGCACCAGGCATACAGGGCGTCGTAGACTTCAAGCTGGTGTTCCAGGTTTTCCAGATCTTCTGGGAACCGCAGACTGTACCTGGAAGCGATCGCTTCTAGGCCGCGCGCAATCGGTTCCTTGTCAATATCTTCGGACACATCTGCCGCGTGAACGATTTGCGCTAAGCGTAACAGGCCCGGTTCTTTCAGCCCATACTTTAAGTTAATGGACTCGAACGAGCATCGTCCATCCTTGTGACCGAGTTCTACACCAGGTGCATCGAAGGGGATGGCGCCGGTCTCCTTGACCATCTGCTCAATCTGGTTGGCGGGAACAAACAATAATTCTGCATCGCTATCCACAAAACGAGTGATCAACCATGGACATGCGATGGGGTCAACGTGAACGTGGGAACGGGTGATCCATTTCATGCTATTTTCTCCTAAGTGTATTAATATCTTGTGGATATTCTTGAAAGGATAACTGTTTCAAGCGAACCATTCACCAACCCTTTCATGCTAACCCAATCAAATAAATAAACGGTCTACCAAGTAATCAGAGGATATTCACATTTTTCTCTATTGATAATTCAGGACAATAGTTCTAATATTAACCTGCAATGGAGCTGCCTGGCCGCCCGCCCATGCTTTTTTTTTTGGAGGCCTTATGAAACTACTTTCCCTTTTAAGATTCCGGTTCTCCACCAGCCATTTCCCGCTCTCGTATTCGTTTCGCATCCTTTCGAAAAAAATGTCTTAAATTTTCCATCGACGGTTATCTCCACTTTTCTTAACTTTCTTGTGTAGCTCCCAAGTGCGCAACGGAGGGAAGCCCATGGATGGGGAGGGAATTATTCGTTCCTCATTCGTTTTTTTCGAATAGCGAATACTTGCCCCCGGCTGCTTGTCCTGCCTGCTCGGCCGCTTTTTGTCAGGTTTTGCCCTTACCCCTATCTCATGACCTCACCTATAGCCTGCGGTATAATCACGAAGTACCTTGCCAGCGGCATTATTGCAATCCTTGCTTGACTGAACTTTTTTATACCGGTCTGTCCGGTTAACTAAGGAGAAAAGCATATCCATGACGACCACCTCTCGTATCGAACGTGATTCCCTTGGCGAACTGCAGGTGCCGGCCGAAGCATTATACGGCGTGCAGACCCAGCGCGCCGTGGAGAACTTCCCCATATCCGGTCTAAAGCCCTGGCGGGCGTTTATCTGGTCGACGGCCACCATCAAGCGCGCCGCCGCCGAAGTCAACCTGGACCTGGGACTGCTGGACACTGAACGGGCCGGGGCCATCCAGAAGGCTGCCCAGGAAGTGATCGAAGGCAAGTGGGATGCCCAGTTCATGGTCGACCCTTTCCAGGCCGGCGCCGGCACCAGCCACAATATGAACGTCAACGAAGTCATTGCCAACCGGGCCACCCAGATCCTGGGCGGCGGGTTGGGCGAATACCGGGTCCATCCCAACGACCATGTTAAACATGGCGCAATCTACCAACGATGTCATCCCGACCGCTGTGCGGTTGGGCTGCCTGTGGCGGCTGGACGAGTTACTGGGGGTGTTAAAGATCTCCACGACGCCCTGCAGGCCAAGGCGGTCGCGTTCGACGATGTGGTCAAATCCGGCCGAACGCATCTGCAGGATGCCGTGCCCGTGCGGCTGGGCCAGGAATTTGGAGCGTATGCCAAAGCGGTCGAACGGGATGCCGAACGCATCCGGCGCTCGGCCGAGGGGCTGCGGCGGCTGGGCATCGGCGGAACGGCGGTCGGTTCCGGGTTGAACGCCCACCCGGAATACCACGCCCGCATGGTGAAAAAACTATCGAAATTAACCGGGCTGCAGTTGTACGAGTCCGACAACCTGTTCGAATCGATGCAGTCCATGGCGGATGCGGCCGATTTCTCGGCCTCCCTGCGGACACTGGCGCTGACCCTGATCCGCATCGCCAACGATTTCCGCCTGCTGGCTTCCGGTCCTTCAACCGGGCTGGACGAACTGCGGCTGCCGGCGGTCCAACCCGGCTCAAGCATCATGCCGGGCAAGGTCAACCCGGTCATGGCCGAAATGCTGGACATGAGCATGTTCCACGTGGTGGGCTGTGATACCACCGTTATGCTGGCCACCCAGGCGGGGCAGTTGGAACTGAACGTGATGATGCCGATTATTGCGCATAGTCTATTCGAGGCCATGCAGGTGACCATCGGCGCGGTGCGGGCCTTCACGCTGCGAACCGTGCAGGGCCTGGATGCCAACCGCGAAAAAGCCACCGGCTGGCTGGCCAAAAATGCCATCGTGGTGACGGCGCTCAACCCGGTTATCGGCTACAGCCAGGGGGCCGCGCTGGTCAAGGAAGCCCTCAAACGCAACGTGGCCATCCGCGAAGTGGCGGTCGAAAAAGCAGCCGCGGGTGCATTAAAGCACCGCGACCAGGACCGCCCGGTCAGCGTGGCGGAGGTGGAGGATGCGCTGAATGACCTGCGCAAGCTGACCGAAGGCGGCATCGCCGGCGGGGGCGGGGGTGGTGGTTAAGGAGAAGCATCATGACACTCGATCCGACTTTTCTGAGCAGCTTGACACTTTTCCTGACCGGCCTGGCCGGAGCCTTCCTGGTGGCCCTGTGGCTGGCACTGGTGATATGGACGTTCCGTGACATGCGTGCGCGCCACCGCGACCGCCTGGTGCCCATTCTGGCCGCGCTGATGGTGGCACTGCTGAGCCTGCCGGGCGTGCTGGTCTACTTGATTCTGCGTCCGGCCCGCACGCTGGAGGAGGAATACCAGCAAACGCTGGAAGAAGAAGCCCTGCTGCAGTCCATCGAGGACCAATCCGTTTGCCCCGGCTGCGAACGCCACACCCGGGAAGATTGGCTGATCTGCCCTTCCTGCCAGACGAAACTCCGCAAGCGCTGCCATTCCTGCGGTCGGCTGATGGAACTGCCGTGGAACATCTGCGCGTACTGCGGTACACCCGCACCCGGCATGCGCAAGGAAGGCGGTACCATGGATGATGTGGTTCGAAGCCTGAACGTAGAGAAGGATAAGGCTCTGCCGGAAGAGGATTCCCGGCCGGCATTGGAGGATGTCAGGCTGACCTTCCCAGATGTTGAACCTCCCCTGGATGAATGATTTCTTTATGTAATGACGACTTCATTCGTCATTTCTTTCCTTTCTAGAAAAATCCTTCCGTTCACCTGCCTGCTTCTTCCTTCCTTATGAAACTGGACTCGCTTACCCTCCATCACGTATCCATGCCGCTGGCAGCCCCCTTCGAAACGTCTTTCGGGGTCACTACCAGGCGGGAATGCATCCTGGTATCCATCCAATCGGAAGGTCTGACCGGCTGGGGTGAGTGCGCCGTCGACCGGGAGCCCGGCTACTCGTACGAGACCACCGGCACCGCCTGGCACATCCTGAAGGATTTTATTGCCCCGCTGGTGCTGCGTGAGTACATCTCGGATGCGACGGATTTCCAGCAGCAGGTGGCAGGTATCCGCGGCCACAACCTGGCGAAAGCCGGTGTCGAGATGGCGTTATGGGATTTGACCGGCAAACGCCAGGGCAAGTCGTTGCGCGAGCTGCTCGGTGGACTGCGGGCGCGTGTGGAGGTGGGTGTCTCGGTTGGTTTGCAGGATTCGCCGGAAGCGCTGGTTGAACGGGTTGGAAAGTACCTGACCGAGGGATACGGACGCATCAAGATCAAGATTAAACCCGGGCGGGATGTGGGGGACGCCGAAGCTGTCCGGAAAGCCTATCCGCACATCCCGCTCCAGGTGGATGCCAATTCGGCGTATACGCTGGAGACCTGCCAGATCCTGCGGCCGCTGGATAGGTTGAAACTGCTGCTGATCGAACAGCCGCTCAGTGAGGACGACCTGTGGAACCATCACAAGCTCCAGAAACAATTCCATACGCCCATCTGCCTGGATGAAAGCATCACCAACCTGCTGCAAGCCCGTTCGGCGCTCGAAATGGACGCCTGCCGGACCATTAACATCAAACCCGGGCGGGTGGGCGGGTTGAGCCAGGCTGTACTGATCCACGACCTGTGCCGGGCGCAGAATGTGCCGGTTTGGTGTGGCGGGATGCTGGAGACCGGCGTTGGGCGTGCTTCCAACCTGGCGCTGGCCAGCCTGCCTGGCTTTACCCTGCCAGGGGATATTTCCGCTTCCGACCGTTACTATGCCCAGGATATCACGCGTGAACGTTTTGTCCTTGACCCTGGCAGTACCATCGACGTGCCGGCCGGTCCCGGCCTGGGCGTGACAATTGATCCGGCCGCCCTTAAGAAGTTCAGCAAGGCGGAGATTCGGTTAACTGCAAAATGAAAGAAAGCCTCCAAGTGGGAAAAAACATAACCATTTGCTTTTGTTTATTCGCAGGCAGCCTGCTTCTGGCTGCCTGCCGGTCTGCCAGTGCTGTTGAACCTACCGCAACTTCCACAGCGGTTCAGGCGACCGTCACTCCCATCCCGGCAACACCAACACCTACTCTAACTTCCATCTGGGTTTCGCCGGCCGTCCCGGAATCTTTGCGCCTGATGGCCGCCGGCGCCGGCCTGACCATGGCAACCGTTCCTGATGGGAAAACGGCGCGCCTGGATATCCTCCTGCCTCACTCCGCCGTCAACAATCTGCAATCTGCCAACCAGGCTCCTCAATCCACCACCTGGTTTTACGCGCTGGTGGCGCCCTTCCCTACCGTGACGGACAAAGTTTCATTGTCCGATATCCAGAACACCTGGAAAGGTGCGCCTTCGGGACCGTTTTCCGGGCGGCCGCTCTGGATGGATGAAACCACCCTGGCCGCTTTCAGCGCATTGTGGGGTGACCCGGCGGAGGGAGCCGTGCTGGTTGTCCCGGCCGACCAGTTGGCCAGTTCCGCCTGGGCGGAGCGTCCGGCCTGGGCGCTCATCCCGTTCGAGGCGCTGGAGCCGCGCTGGAAAGTCCTCAGTGTGGATGACCAGTCGCCCATCCACAATGATTTTAACCCGGCCAGCTACCCACTCAAAATCGTTTTTTCACTCCAGCCGGCAGTTTTCAATATCCCGCCAACCAACCGCGATCCGCACAAGTTGACCGTGCTGGCCATGACCGGCACCACCGCCATGGCACGCGGCATTGCCGATCAAATGGAGAAGAAAGGTGTGCTTTATCCGGGTATGTATGTCGACAGCGTGCTGCGCTCGGCCGACATCACCCACATCAGCAACGAAGTGGTATTCGATGCGGCCTGCCCCACCCCGGATCCTTGGACCTTGAACCGGCGCTTTTGCAGCAACCCGGGGTACATTGCCCTGCTGCAGGATGCAGGGACGGACGTGGTGGAATTGACCGGCAACCATCTGCAGGATGCCGGTCAGGCAAATTTGCTTATGACACTGAACATGTATGACCGGCTCGGCTGGAAATATTACGGCGGCGGCCGCGATTTGCAGGATGCAAGCCAGCCGGCCCTGATCGTAAATAATGGGAATAAGCTGGCTTTCGTTGGGTGCGACTATCCCGGTCCGCCGGAAGACTGGGCTACGGCTTCCACGCCCGGCTCTCTGCCCTGCAACTTCGACCAACTGGCCCAGGAGATCACAACACTGCGTTCGCAGGGCTATCTGCCGATCATGACCTTCCAGTACCAGGAGTATTACCAGCCTAATCCTACACCGGAAGAAGCGGTGGATTTTCGCCGGATGGCCGAGGATGGAGCAGTGATCGTCAGCGGCAGCCAGGCGCATGAACCATGCTCCATGGAAATCCTGAACGGGGCATTCATCCATTACGGCCTGGGCAACCTGTTCTTCGACCAGATGTTCAGCCTGCCGACGCGCGAATTGTTCATCGACCGGCATGTGTTTTATAATGGAAAATACATCAATACCGAATTATTAACGTATGTCGATGAAGATTTCGCCCAGCCGCGCCCGATGACTGTCATCGAAAGGGCCCATTTCCTGGAGGAGATTTTCAAGGTAGCTGGATGGCAGGAATAGGTATATAGGTGAAGAATGATGATCCATGATGTCTCGGTTCCAATTTCCCCCGCCACGCCGGTCTGGCCGGGTGATCCGGCGGTGGTGCTTGAAAAGATCTCTTCGATGGACGCCGGCGCGCATGACAACGTCTCCCGCCTGGCATGTGGCGTCCATACCGGCACCCACGTGGACGCGCCGCACCATTTCCTGAACGATCACCGGACGGTGGAGTTGCTGTCACTGAATGTCCTGACCGGTCCGGCGCAGGTGGTTGAAATTCCGATGGACGTAAAAGTGATCAATGCGCAGGTACTGGAAGATGCCAGGCTTCCAGCCGGGCTGGAGCGCTTGCTTTTGAAAACCAGCAACTCCCAATTATGGGAAAGAGGCGGGGAACCATTCTTTACGGGTTTTGTCGGGATTTCAGCGGATGGAGCAGATTGGCTGGTGCGGTCTGGGGTTAAACTGGTGGGGATCGACTACCTCTCCGTGGCGCCTTACCACGAGAGTATTCCAACGCACCGGGCTTTGCTCAGTGCCGGCGTCATCATCGTGGAGGGGCTGGACTTGAGCGCCGTCAAGCCGGGCGGGTACGGACTGTACTGCCTGCCATTGAAACTGGTCGGATCGGACGGCGCGCCTGCCAGGGTGATCCTGGTGGAATGATTATTAGTGGAATGATTAAACGAAAACCCCCGCAGTTTTTATCTGCGGGAGTTTTTTTATTTAAAATTAATATCTGCGCTGGCCGCCACGTGCCTTGCCGCCGGGGCCGCGATTCCCACCGCCGGGGCCGCCGCGCCGGTCACCATAACCGCCGCCGCCACCGCCGCCACGACCATACCCACCGCCGCCACCGAAGCTGCGTTCTTCGCGCGGCCGGGCCAGGTTGACCTTCAGAGGACGATTGGACAGGGTGTAACCGTTGTAGGTCTGGATGGCCTTCTCGGCTTCACTCTGGTTGCTCATTTCCACAAACGCGAAGCCCTTGGACTGCCCCGTGTCGCGGTCTTTGATCAGCGCCACCGATGCGACCGTTCCTGCCTGGGCAAAGAGCGTGCGCAAATCATCTTCGGTGGTATCGTAGGACAGGTTGCCTACATAAATCTTGGTCTCCATACTCTTCTTTCTCTCCTTTTGAATGGGGCAGCGGGCTTGTCAAAAAACCGCCAGCCTTGTACAAGGGCTGGGCGGCAACCACACACACAAATCCATCTGCAAGTAGTCTTATTCTAACATAAAGGGCCTTCACCTGGAATATCAATTTACCGGTAGTGTGTAACCGCCGTCCACCACAATGACCTGCCCGCGGATCATGCAGGCTGCCGGTGTGCAAAGAAACCCGACCACTTCAGCCACATCTTCGGGCGTGACCAGCCGCCCGGCGGGGGTGGAGGCTACGGCTTTCCGGATAAGGCCTTCATCCTGGCGCTGCGCGTCGAAGTGCTTGAGGGCGTCCGTTTCGACGATGCCGGGTGAAACCGCGTTTACGATGATATTCTTGGGACTGAGTTCCACTGCCAGGTAGCGTGTCAGCGCTTCGATGGCGGCTTTACTGGCGCCGACCACCACGTAATCGGGTATGACCCGGCTGGAGCCGGGGCTGGTGAGGCTGACGATGCTCCCGCCGCCGCGCTGCTCCATCAGAGGGACGGCGCGCTGCGCGGCGAATAACAGCGAACGGGCATTGATGTTCATGGTCCAGTCCCAGCCCTTTGGTTTTTGTTCCAGGGCAGGACGATTGTAGCCGGAGGCGGCGTTGTGGATGAAAATATCCAGACCGCCGAAGGCCTGACCGGTCTCATCGAAGAGCCAGTTCAGATCGTCCAGATCGCCTACATCCGCCTTGACAAGCAGGGCGCGCCGGCCCAGTTTCCCGATCTCCTCGGCGGTCAGCTCGGCGGGGGAGCGATTGCGGAAGAAGTTGATGACCACGTCCGCGCCGTTGCGGGCCAGATGCAGGGCGATGGCGCGCCCGATGCCGCGTCCTGAGCCGGTGACGAGGGCGGTTTTGCCGGAGAAGGGGAGTGCAATGTCCATGGAACCTCGCTTTATAGAAGATTGGAAATTTACCACGAATGACACGAATAACCGAATTACGTACCTTCGTGAAACGATTGTTCAACCTGGCGATAATAGACAGGTTTGAGCAGGGAGGCGTCAAAGTCGGCGATGTGCTGTGGCCCCAAGGTCTGCAGGGCGACTATAACGAATTCTAGGTCCTGCCTGAGCTGGCCGATCGCAATGCCCCGGCAGGTTTCTGGCCAGGGTTCCAGCCATTTTCGGCAGCGCTGGTAGACTTTTATAGCACCTGGGTAATTATATTGGGTGATATGCAGGTAGACAACTCCCACTTGCAGGATGCCGCGCAACAGGTCGCGCAGCGGACCGGAATCGGCCCGCCAGGCAGCCTCGAGCGCTTCGTGAGCTTCGAAATAACGCCCCTGGTTGAACAATTCCATGCCGTGAATGGCTTCCGGGTGGAGCGGACCCTGGCAGCCGGCATTTCCTATTGCATTCAAATCGGACATATTGGGGGGAATTATAACATTGCTGGAAATCATATGGTTTTGTCTGAATGAGGTCGGTTATAATAAAAATCGGTTTTTACAGATTGCATATTTGGCAAGGGCAGGAGACCAGGTATGAAAAAATTTGTAAACAGCATTTACCTGAAAATCACGACAATCCATCTTGATGATCTCATTTTAGTCATAGTTGGGATTTTTTTAGCCCTACTTTTTTTTTACAAGAAGTTATCGCACTACAGATTTTGAACTATCTTTTAGGATTTGGTATGAGGCTATCAAGACACACGGCTTTTCTGCACTTGGTTTGCTTAATATACATACTGGCTCTTTTAACTACCCACCCTTATATTTGTATTTATTATTTTTCTAAAACCACTGGCTTTGGCAGTGGGTAGAGTGAGAAGGTTCTACCGTGATGAGTAATTGAAGAAATTGGGTAAGATGAGCCTCCCTGGAAGGCGTGCAACCAACCGAATGGAGACTCATCATGACCCAACGATTTAGGAGGCTATCACATAGCATAAATGAATGCAAGAATCATAATGTGTTCTGCCCGAAATATCGATACTGAATCTTCAAAGAGGAGACTGGAGAATATGCGGGGCAACAGGTGTATCAACTGTGCAGGCAGAAAGAGCAGAAAGAAGTCTTGGAGTTGAACGTGATGCCAGACCATGTGCACCTGGTGGTGTCGATCCCGCCGAAGTATGCGGTATCAGAATTCATGGGATACCTGAAGGGCAAAATGGCCTTACGGTAGTTCCAACAGTATGAAAGCCTTGGGCGACGATATTGGGGGTGTCACCTGTGGGCGAGGGGTTACTGAGTGAGCACGATCGGACTGGATAAAGAGAAGATCAGGAAATATGTCCAGTGGCAAGAGCAGCAAGAAAAGAAAGACGAGATTGTGCAAGGCAAGTTGTTCGATTAACTATCAAAGTACTGGTGCGCCTTCCAGGCGCTATGCCAAAGCCACCGCCTTTGGCGGTGGTGGTTTACTTCCCGGAATATTTCCTGATTCCTGTTTGTATCAATCTTTTTTCTTTTTCCGTGTACGAAAATTATCTATTTCATTTATCAAACATCCCTGGTTATATTCTCCAGCTTGTTTTTACCTTTGTCGTTGTTTACCTTGGCAAAATTACGATTACCACGCTTTCTTCCAGCTATAAATCTTTGAATTATTGTAAGATCGATCCGAAACCGGCAGGTTTTCCTGTTGATTTGGAGGAAAACAATCAGTCCACCCCGGATGATTGATAGCTTTTTACGTAACCGTCTAAACCAACCTTCAGTTTTTCTGTGGATTCTGAAAGTGAATTTGCTCAGGTGGGAATTCTCAGGACTGGCAATCAACTGCGCGAGGCAGTTTGGGTTTTATGGAGTGCATTTTAGACCATAGACCAGCAACTGACAGCCATCCCAGAGATAACAATCACAAACGCTGCCGGCAGGGGGATTATAATTCGGAAGAAGAACGAGGTGAGCATGTTTGATCTTCCCGATGATGAGATTCTCCCGCTCTCCAAAGAGCACGCTTTCTGGACCTGGTCAGCACAGGCGAAGGTAAGCCCGATACCGGTCAAGACCGCCAAGGGTGTCTATTTCTGGGACACCGCCGGGAAACGCTACCTGGATTTCAACTCGATGACCATGTGTGTTAACATCGGTCACGGCGACCAGCGCGTGGTGGAGGCGATGGTAGCACAGGCGCGTGAACTGCCTTACGCGGCTCCCGGCATGGCGACCAAAGTGCGGGCAATTGCCAGCCGGCTGGTGGCAGAGGTCTCGCCGGGCGGTGCATTATCCAAGGTTTTATTTACTCTGGGTGGGGCGGATGCCAACGAGAATGCCGTCAAGCTGGCGCGCGGCTACACCGGGCGATACAAGGTATTAACGCGCTACCGCTCCTATCATGGCGCCAGCGCCGGGGCGATGGCGCTGACCGGCGACCCGCGCCGGGTGGCCTGGGAACCCGGGCTGATGCCGGGTGTGGTGCACTTCCTCGACCCGTACCGCTACCGTTCCACTTTCCACCGCACAACCCCGGATATTTCGGAAGCGGAGTTCTGCCAGGATTACCTGAATCACCTGGAGGAGATCATCCAATATGAGGGTCCGGAGACGATCGCAGCCATCCTGATCGAATCGGTCACCGGCACGAACGGGATCATTGTTCCACCGGAGGGGTATATTCAAGGCGTGCGCGCGTTATGCGATTGTTATGGAATCGTCATGGTCGCCGACGAGGTCATGAGCGGCTTTGGCCGGACCGGTAGATGGTTCGCAGTGGATCATTGGAAAGTCATCCCGGATATCATGACCATGGCCAAGGGGCTTACCTCGGCGTATGCGCCGTTGGGGGCAGTGGCAATGAAACCGGAGATCGCGGCGGCCTTCGATGAGCGCGCCTTCGAGTCAGGATTAACGTATACTGCCCACCCGGTCTCGTTGGCAGCTGCCGTGGCGAATATCAATGTACTGCGGGAAGATAAGCTGGTGGAGCATGCTGCTGCAATGGGCCCGCAGTTGAACCGCATGTTGAAGGACCTGGGTGAGGCGCACCCCTCAGTGGGGGAGGTGCGCTCGATCGGGTTATTCGGGATTATCGAGCTGGTCAGGGACAGGAAAACAAAAGAACCGCTGGCCCCCTGGAATGGTTCAAGCCCGGAAATGACGCGCCTTCGCAAGAACTGCCTGGAACATGGCTTATATGTTTACACCCACTGGCACACCGTGCTGATCATCCCGCCGCTGCCGATAACGGAGGCGCAGCTGCAGGAAGGCTTTGCGGTGCTGGATAAGGCACTGGGGGAGACGGATGAGGCCGTCAGGCGGATGTAGGATTCTTTATTCCGGCGCCGACAGGAAATAAACAGGACTGAGCGGAAAACTGTGCCGGGCTTCATCGTTTAATTTGGAATAGTACTCCACCCACATCTCAACAAAAGTCTCAAGGTCAACAAGAAAGATGGCTGGCTTGTTCAGTGTAACAGCCTCTTCCTTTACCTGTTTGGTAAAACCACTCGAGGAAATAATTATCCCATGGTCTTCCGGCCTGAGGTCTGCCAGGACAATTTCCAGGCCTTCCTGCGTCATGACCTGACCCTTGTGATTGACATGGACAACAATCCGCGGATCTCTCATTCCCAATGGGTCTGAAGAAGCGATCATGTCAATCAGGCCTTTTTCTTTTTCAGGGGGGGCAACCCAGGCGATGTAATATCCCATCGCCTGCAGGAGTTCACTGACCAACTTCTTGAATTCTGATGTGTCCATCCCTTGAATAAACTGCTTGATTTGATTCCACGAGCTCTCCTGGGCTTCATATTTCTCGATGGAATTTACATGGCGAAGCCTTTTTTCTTCATTTAGCTTCCAATCCCTGTATTGACGAATGGCTTCTTCAAAAAATTGCTCGGCGCCGGTGTATTGCTTGCTGGCCTTCCGGCCCTTATCCGTTATGAACCAGCGCCCCCTGGGCGTTTTAACAAGCCATCCAGCTTTGACCAGGGGAATGGTCGCGACGCGCAGCAGGACTTCGTACCTGGGCGAATTTATTGCAAAAGGAAAAGCACCCTTTTCATATTCTGTTAACTCTGTATTCTTTTGGACGTATTCAAAAATATCGCGAACCGGCAAGCCATCTGGTTCGAACCAAAGCAATTCGAACACCCGGCGCAGTATTTCCCCAATTCTATGTTGTGTAATATCAGGCATGGCTCAAATCCTTCACGAAGAAAAGGTCGAATCGATCCTGATCAACTCATGATCCAGACAACATAATTGTCGATTAGTGTATTATATAACATCTTCTCAAACAGCCCTTAATATTTTTGTTAAGCCATTTGGAAGGGGAATTGTGAAACCAATCTATCTTTGGTTGACCTGGCATCGGACACGCCAACCCCGTGTTTGAAACGATTTTGTCGTATAAAAGCCGAAATAAGTTGATCTGAAATTGCATTTTTCCCCCCAATGATCAGATATCCGGGTGCCCAATAATCTCCTGAGGGGTTTTCCTTCTTGAATGTCGGATAATTATCAAACATCAATCTGGATGTCTGCTTCCGGATGATCTCAATATGCTTGCTGGGGGTGATGTTCGGGGGAAAATTGGATTCCCAAAGTAGATATTCCGGAGTGACCTTTAGTAACTCAACCCGCCATCCTTTGGATGTATGAATATTCTTGATGCACGCAGCAATCTGCTTTTCTCTTTCATTTGTCAGTTGGTGGGAACCGAACCGGGGAATCAGCAGGCAGGAATAGGTGAGGTTGTAAAGCGCATCCGGAATGAACTCATTGAGAGACGAAAGTTCGAAGTTACCCGATCGATTTACGAAATGGTCCGGCACATTCTCTTTGAACCAGGATGCACCGTCTGACCGGTCGGATTCATTATTGGGAAATAGAATTCTTAGGGCATCCGTGGATTGCTTGTCAGGGTCTTGCTCTAATAGATCAGGAGAAGTTTGGTCCGATGTGGCAGGTTTAATTTCTCTATTTATTGAAATGGTCGGAAACGCTGGCTCAAACTTCTCGTCATTGAAAAAGGATGGAACAGGAAATGACTTTTTCCAGGATAGGTTTTTTTTTTCCTCGATCTTACTCATGGAATCTGGATAATTTCTAGAATCTAATTTTAAAGGGATATCGTTGCCATCCAGGATCGAAAGGTTGTTTGCGAATTCCTTGGTCTGGCGGCGGACGGTGCCGAGGGGAGTTTCAGGATCGAAAACCAGGGCAAGGATCACCCCCACCAATATCAGGGATGCGTATACTGCGTGCTGCGTTTGGGTGGTTTCCAAAGTGATGAATTTTGCGAGGTCAAGGTTCGAGTCCCCCGCCATGCAGCGGTTGATCGAATTGTTCAACTCGTAAACTGATTCCTCTGGCAGCCGGCCGGCAAATGACCAGACTTCATTATTATGGATCAGAAGGGCTTCCTGGGCAGAAGATTTTTCAATCAAGCGCGAAAGGTAGCGGGTGGCGAGGGACGGGTTCCTGGACCAGCGAATTGGCCCATAGCTATCTTCATCCAATGCTGTCAGGTCGAAGATCTCGCCGGCAGAATTATCCTGGGATACTGTAATTCCAAGGGCGGCCTCGAGGTCGCGCAGGAGCAGCGGTTTGCGAAGAAAGATGCAAGGCTGGATTTCATCCAACTCGGTAGAATTTTCGTCTTTTGAAATAACAATAATCTGTATTGCGGGGGAAATCAACCGGAGCGCTTTCCCAAGATTTCAGCAAGTTCAATTCCCCAAATTCCATATCGAGGATCACATGAGAGAAATTAATATGACCCTTTATCAATGATATGGCTTGTGAAATCTTTTGGATGTGATCAATACTGGCAACTTCCCTCAGACTCTCCCGGATGATTTCACCCAGTTCTGAAAAGGGGGTTGCCACGAGAATTCGAAGGTCTCTCGGATTTGGTTACAGGTGTTGAACGGAGAAGTTCTTTTTCGTTGCCCATTTGCTGCTCCCTTTCCTTCGGGATTAAAGAAATAAATTTAATTGTGTATTAATACTGCTGTTTTTACGCCCTTAAAATACCAATATATTTGTAAAATATGTTTTATATAAACAACATATTATCATAAATATGCTTAAATTTCAATGGGCAAAAGTATTATATATACAAGAAAATTTATACTAATGAATACATTTGTTGTACGTAAGAATTAATTTTATGCACTAGTCAAAATACTATGCTAATCCGTCATTATTTATGTATTAGAAAATGCAAGCCAACTATGTATAATAATTTTGATGATCCAAAATAATTAACAAGCAGATACGAGTTATATGTTATCGAATCGTGTTAGAATAATAAAAATATATTTGACTCGTACTTATTTGGGAAATTAATTTTGTAAATGAAAATAATGGAGCGGCGATTTCAGAAGTAGACTTCTCATAATATTGACTTTCCACATCTTACCGGTACCTGGATATCCAGAGCATGTCTTCTGGGTTCCTAGATCATTTTAGGAAACCTTATTTATGCCGAGCTAGGAAAGAAAATCCTTTTTCAAAAGAATATTGCGCATGGATTTATCCGGATTTCCCGACCTTTTGGACAAAGCTTTCCTGGAATATCGAATTAAACAGACGCGCCAGCGGTTGTCTGTTTCATTAAATAGTTTTGCAGGTTTCCTGGATTTTAGCCCCCCGATTGTCAATATGTGGTTAACTGGAAATCGTTTGCCCTCCCAGGCAAATGTCGAACGGTTGATTCCAAAATTAGTGGAATTACTTGACGTTGAGGTTTACGATACCCTGGGCCTTCCACGGCCCGACCAAAACCTGCAGCGCTTAACCCAGGCGTGGCCGCGCATTCCGGTGCCCTTTCGACAAATTCTTGCCGAACAAGCGGAAAAATATGCGGTTGAGGGAGAACATCCAGCCGATGAGAAGGCTGGTGTTGAGAATGCGGTGAAAGAACCAGTTGTCCAAAAAGGGGACCTGGTTTCAAAGAAAGCAGAACAAGCTGAAAAAAACGCTGCTAGAGTGGAAAATCCAGTGAATGGGAAAGCTGGCGATGAGATCGTGCAAAAAGATAAAATTGGCGAAAATGGGGATTTGGTGTCAAAAAAACCGCATCTGGTGTAGCTCACAAACAACTGAATTCAAAGCCGCTGAAAAAATGACTGACCAAATGGGGGGTAGGTCCTTGGAATCGATTTCTATACGACCATTCCCGTTTCTGCAAAAAAAGTAAACAGTACCTTCATCCCGATTGGGTAGTCTACCGGTCTGTCTAGGGTTTCTTAAGATGCTTTTTATTAGATCGAATACACGGGTTTTTGTCACCTGCCATCTAATAAGTTGCGTATAGGCAATAAATGATTTGTTATACTTCAATATGAGTGAGCAGGTATTCCAAATAGCGTGATTTCACCTGCCGGCTGGCCAAGGTCTGTTTGACGGGTGGAAGATTCAGGATGACGCCGAAAACCGCTGCCAGGGCGCGATGGTTCCACATGACGCGGTTGTCGAAAATCAGGTTTTGCAGGTCGCCGCGCTCGATGGCCATCATGACGGTGCGGTGGACCGAATTGAGCGGGGTGATGACCCGCTGCGGGCGGGAACGCAGCGACATGCTGGCGTGGCTGCAGGTGCGCACACACACCCCGCAGCCCAGGCATACATCTTCATCCACTTTGGCCTTCTTCATTCTAGGATGATGCGGGTCATTGGTGGAGACCAGTGTCATGGCTTCCACCGGACAGGCATTCACGCACTTGCCGCAGCCATTGCAGATGGCTTCATCGATCACGGGCAGGAAATTGGTGGTGTGCACCGGATTGAGCATGCCAAACTTGCGGGCGGCGATCATGGCTTCGCAGCAGCAGCCGCAGCAGTTGCAAATGAAGTTGACTCCTTCCCGCACGTTTTCGCCGAACTGCACCAGGTTCTGTTCATAGGCCTGCTGAAGCAGGTCCAGCCCTTCGCTCACGTCGACGGCCCGGGCGTAACCATGCCGGGTCAGGCTGTCGGCCGAACCGTTGAAGGTCATGCAAATGTCCAACGGTGCATCACAGGCCCGGCCCATATGCATCATTTTATGGCGGCAATAGCACACACCAACGGCTCGCACTGTAGCGGTACGGATGACATGGCTGGCGCGTTCGTAATCCAACACATGCAGGGCATTTTCATTGGAGAGGTCCGGCTCGTGAACGTACACCCGTCCCAGTTGCGTCTCACCCCGGACGAACAGGTTGCGGATGAACTCTTCTTCCACGTTCATATACTGGTAGAATAATTTCCCCAGCACTTTCTGGTCGATGTCGCCGCGCAGGCGCATCATCGAGAATTCAAAAAAACCGGCCATGGGCGGCGGCAGGGTGTAGGTGGTCCGGCCGTTATGCTCGGTATCCACCAGGATGGCGCGGCCGGCTAGCGCCTCCAGGGACTTCTGCGTTTCTGCCAGGTCCATTTTCAGGATCCGGCTGGCTTCGGCAGCCGTGAAGGGCTTGATCGGGAGCTGCGCCACAAGGCCGGCTTCCTGTTCGCTGAACAGGATCTTGAGGATCTGGTAAAGCGTATCGGAGGGCGGCGCCCCTTGCGGGAAACGGTTCAGGCGCTCGACCAGCTCGGTGTAGCCGGATTTCAGGGCGACATGCGACATCTTACTGCTTCCACACCCGCAGGCCATAGCGGCTTAGATAAATTGGGATGTTCTTAAAGAGCGGGTTCTCCTGTTCGATGGCGGCGAGCATGGCCCGTTTGGCAGAGGCGCTCATGTCAGCCAAAATGGTCAAGGAACCGCCGTCCCCGCCTGCGCCGTTCACCTTCCAGCCGAGCGCGCCGTGTGCGCGGGCAATTTCGATAACGCGGGCTGCCTCGGTACTGATCAAGGCCGGACTGAGACGGGATTGCGCCTCGGTATTTTCGATCATAGCAGCACCCAGGGCGGCAAAGTCATTGGCGTATAGGGCATCACGCGATTTGGTGGCCGTGGTGCGCAGGTCATTGAGCTGCTTGCAATCCGGCCCGGCGTTTTCAAGCGAGCGGATCACCATCTCGTGCACATCCGAGGAGCGATGCGACTTGCCAAGGTATACCAGGGAAAGCCGCCGTTCCAATTCCCACCAGGTGGCATTCGGGATCTGGATCGGGGATACAGAAGCGTGCGGATAATGGAACATCTCGATGAAATTGATGCCCCCGTAAGCCGAACACAACTGGTCCTGAATGCCGCTCTGCTGGCCCAGCATCTCGGTCTCGATCTTCTGGGCCGCGCTGGCCACTTCGTGCGGGGTCATCCGCCCCGGTGTGAGCATATCCAGCCCGCCTACCAGCGCCACCGTTACCGCTGCCGAGGTGCCTGTGGAGGCCCCACCCGGGGCTTCGGAATAGATGGTCACTTCGAGACATAGGCCCAGCGGCAGGTGCATGTATTCAATGGCCGCTTCAAGCAGGGGATGCTTGTCCCAATGTTTTTCAGGTACAACCACGTAGCGCTGCCCGTAATTCTCGGCGTTAATGATGATCTGGCTGGCGCGGTCATCGTTGGGATACACGGCGATCTGCACTTCGGCGTACGGATACACACCGATATTGAAGATCTGCCCATGCCCGGCGAACCAGGTATCCGTCCAGCCGCCGTTATCGCAGATGCGGATGGGTGCCACGCTGTTGATGATGAAGAGAGGACTATCCAAATCTACTCCTTCCGGGGAAATGCAAACAGTGCTGTTTGCGCCAACCGGGTGAGCGTCATGCTCTGCGGCAGGGTCAAATAAATTCCGGTCCAGCTGCCGACACTGCGTCGATAAGTTCGGGCGTGTTCTTCTGACCAGAAGAATATGGAATTCCGTCAGAAAGCATCGATGATGCTGGGGCCCTCCAGCTTCTGAAAATTCACCATGGGTATAAAGACCAATGGTGCAGCACCGGGCTCCTGCACGCGGCAGTTTAGATTGCTGTCCACTTCCAGGTGCAGCGGCAACTGGCAGTGCCCGCATTCGGTTGAAATGGATACGGTCAGTTGTTCCTGGCGCAGTTGCCCTTGCACGAAGGGTGTCGCGATTGCGTCGGCAGCTCAGGCAGCATACAATTTTTCGCCGGAACTGAAGGTGACCTGGTGGGGAGTCTGGTCGACAGTCACCGGGTATGCCCAGGTGACTGCGCCGGCTGAATTGCGGAACAGGAAGGTCATGCCATGTTCCAGTTCATCCAGGATGGAGCAGACTCGCTCGAGCGGCAATCGCACAGCGGTGGCGATGGTTTCAGGCGAGACGGGCTGGTTGAGGCGTGGCATTTCACGCACCACAAAATCTCTCACCAGGTGGTGATCGGCGGTCATGAAGGCCAGGTCGGACTGTGTTTCTTTGACCAGTGTGCTTTGCCAAAGCGCCGGCGGCAAATTGAGCATGATCCGCCAGACACCCAGAAGGAGAGTGTTGTTCACAAAACGTATTCCTTTCCAAAGATAACCCTGATTCTCAATCTATTCTAACCTAAACCAGGCCTTCCCAGCCAGCCCGGCCTCTGGTAAAATCAGCCCCCGGAGCGTTGTACCCTTCGCTCCCAACCTTCAGAAAGAAAGGGCTTGAAAAGAAATGAAAGTATTACTCATCAAGGACGTTTACAAACTCGGACGCGCCGGGGATGTTAAAAGAGTGGCGGATGGCTATGGCCGCAACTTTCTACTCCCGCAAGGGATGGCGGTACTGGCCACCCCCGGTGCCATGAAGAACAGCGGAACGCATCCGCCACAAAGCCACCGAACGCCGCACCATTCTCAACGACGAAATGACTGTGGTTGCCGAAGCACTGAAGAAGGTCCAGATCGCTTTTGGCGCCCGGGCTGGCGAAACCGGCAAGCTGTACGGTTCGATCACCTCGCAGGATGTCGTCGATGCAATCCAGAAGAAGTCGGGTTACGTTGTCAAGCGCCAGCAGTTGGATATGCAGCCCCTGCGCACTCTGGGCGAGCACACCGTTCGCATCCGCCTGACAATGGACATGATCCCAGAGATAAAAGTCACCGTGTACCGGGAAGGCGAGGTGGAACCCAGCCTGCCCATTGAGCAGCCTGCGGAAAAGCCGGAAGAACAGAAGCCGGTCGAGCCTTCACCGGAAGAAGCTTCCGCTCCAGCCGAGGCCTGATTTCCCAATAGAGACATTCGCAACCATCACCGGTCCAACCTAGCTGGGGAAGCCGGTGATGTTTCTTTAAAATAATGCCAGAAACAATTGGTCAACAACTCAAAGCAGCCCGCGAAGCGCGCAATCTGACCCTGGAAAAAGTCACCCAGGTTACACACATCCAGAGGCGCCTGCTCCAGGCGATGGAAGCTGACGATTTCGAATCTCTCCCTTCGCCGGTTCAGGCGCGCGCGTTTCTACGGTCTTATGCCGGGTTCCTCGGCCTATCCTTGGATGAAATGATCGCGAGGCAGCGTCCGGCTTCCGGCGAACCCGCAACAGAAAACCGAGCCATTGGGCCCATTCCAGGCCAGGTTATCGAGCCGGTTGAAGTATCCCCCCAAGCGGAAGCAGCCGAACCTTTGGGTGAACCGCCGGCAGGCAATTCCAATCCTTTCACGGAAAAGATCATGGGGTTGTTCAAGCGCCTCCGGAGGCCCACCAATCTGCCTCAGGAAACCACCGTACCAGTTGAATCCATACCACCCAGCCAGCCGCAGGCGGAAACCAATCCGGTTATACAAAAACAGTCTGATCCGGGCAGACGACAGACGGAAGACATAGAAACGGTCAGTGCAGGACAGAAAGAATCGTTCGAGGAAACGCAGGAAGAACCAGAATTGGATTCGCCGGAAGAATCTTCACCGGCAGCCGTGTTTTCTGGTGAAAACCTGGAATCGCAGCGCATCTTTACCGGTATAGGCCAGAGCCTTCGCCAGCGCCGTGAATCTCTCAGCCTGACCCTGGATGAGATCGAACGCCACACGCATGTCCGCAAACATTATCTCGAGGCGCTGGAGCTGGGAGATTTCGACCATTTACCCTCGTCTGTCCAGACGCGCGGAATGCTGAATAACTATGCCCACTTCCTCGACATGGACTTGGACGCCATCCTGCTGCAATTTGCCGAAGGCCTGCAGGCCCAAAGAATGGAACGGCAGCCCGCGCCAGCCGAAAATCACCGCAATAAGAGTTCCGAACCCCCCCCCAGGGCGACGATTCGGACAAGGTTGAGACGTTATCTTTCCATGGATATCCTGGTTGGCGGCGGTTTGATTTTGATCCTGTTGGCTTTCGCAATTTGGGGCACCAGCAGCGTGATCAGGCTGCACGCGGCCATTACTCCTCAATCGACCGCCCAATCCATCTCCGATATCCTGGAAGGTATGTCCGGCACTGCTTCCATCACCGCGACCCCCAGTGAGGCAGGCACGCAAGAGGCAATTCCAACCGCAGGTGTTACTGCGATTGGGACCATCCCGCCGGGCGGGCCGGGACCGGTACAGATCGTCGTTGTCGGCCTGGAACAGGCCTATTTACGTGTCACAGTGGATGAAAAGGTCGAATTCGATGGGCGCATCATGGTTGGGACGGCTTATTCTTTCAGCGGGAATAACCAGATCGAGGTGCTGACCGGGAACGGGGCCGGGATCAGTGTCTTATACAACCAGGGTAACCTGGGAGCGATGGGACGCTTTGGTGAAGTTGTTGATCGAATTTACACAGCCAACGCCATCCTGAACCCCACGGCGACAACTACGTCCACCCCGACCATCACCCTCACACCAACCATCACGCCGCAGGAATCGCCCACCCCAAGCCTGACTAAAACGCTATTATTGCCTCCCGCGACGCCTTAGGAGTTTTTTAGTAGACTGCCAGTCGCATTGTTCCGACCAGCACGCTTGAATGACCGGAAAAAATTGTAAAGCCTTTATCGTTATGAACCCAAAAACATTCCACATGATTTCGCTCGGCTGCCCGAAAAATACCATCGATTCCGACTCCATGGCGCAATTGCTTGCCGCGGATGGTTACCAACCTGTTCGCAGTTCCCGCCAGGCCGGAATATTGATTGTCAATACATGTGGATTCATCGAAACAGCCAGGGAAGAAGCATATTCCGAACTGCAGAGGCTGGCAGGAACCAAACGCCCGGGTCAACTGCTCATCGCGGCCGGGTGTCTTACCCAGCGCTACGGCCTGGAAGTTGCCCGGCGGGTTCCCGGAGTGGATGGAATTCTGGGCACCCGGCGTTGGATGGATATTGTCGGAGTAGTGCGCGAACTGCGAAATGGCCCACACCCGGAGCCTTTATATCATTTACCTGAGACACCCACCTTGTTGGAGGATAACTCTACAACCAGCGTTGTGCGGGCGAATAAATTCGGCGCCAGCGCCTACCTGAAGGTGGCGGATGGCTGCCGGCGCCCGTGTGCGTTCTGTGCCATCCCGCTCATCAAAGGCACGGCTGTCAGCCGGCCGCTTAAACAGATTTTGGAAGATGCCATTCGCCTGCACGAATTGGGAGTACGCGAACTCATCCTGGTTGCCCAGGATACTACCGATTATGGGCATGACCTGGGAATGAAAGACGGATTGGCTACCCTGCTCGAGAGAATGACGGATGCCATTCCGGAGTTGGACTGGCTTCGAATCCTGTATGCTTTTCCGGGTTATGTAACCGACCGGCTGATCGATATAATGGCCAGCCATTCGCAAATCCTGCCGTATCTCGATATCCCTCTCCAGCATGCCCACCCCGACACGCTTACGCGGATGCGCCGCCCGGCAAATTTGGAATGGGTGCATGCAACGATAGGAAAAATGCGCCAGGCCATGCCCAAAATGGCCATCCGAACCGTTTTTATTGTCGGATATCCGGGAGAAACGGAAAAGGAATTCCAGACGCTATTGGATTTCGTGGAGGAAATGCGTTTCGACCATGCGGGTGCTTTCCAATTTTCGTTTGAAAAAGGTACAGCCTCCGAAGCGCTCGCAGACCCGGTGCCGACCGAGGTCAAAGAGGAACGCTATCAAAGGTTGATGGAACTTCAGCAATCCATCTCACTCCAGATTAACCAGACATTTGTGGGACAAACACTGGATGTGCTGGTGGAAGGGATCAACAACGGCATTGCCGTGGGGCGTTCGTACCGGGATGCGCCGGAAATTGACGGCCTGGTGCTCATCGAGCCGCAAGGATCGAAAAAAACCGCCCAACTTCCATCCATTGGCAGCCTGCTACCGGTAAAAATTACCGGAGCCATGGCCTACGACCTGACGGGCTTTCCCGCGGGATAACCGGACGAGGGACAAATGCGGAAAGCGGAATGGATCGCTCTCTTCATCAGTTTGGCAGGTATTGCGGCGGCTTACCTGGTTGCAGTTCGGGTGTTCGAGGCTGTCCCGCATGTGGAAGATGAAATGGCTTACGTCTGGCAGGCAAATGTCCTTGCGCACGGACAAATGACCGCCCCCACGCCGCCCCAACCCCGCAGCATGTATGTTCCATTTGTGGTGGATGCCAACGGGCACCGTTCCGCAAAGTACCCGCCCGGCTGGCCGATGGTTCTGGCGCTGGGCGTCCTGCTTGGCATCCGCACCTGGGTAAACCCCCTGCTTGGCGGCCTGGCGGTCTGGTTGACCTTCCGGCTCGGTCAAAAAATATGCAATAGTGCAACCGGCCTGCTGGCCGCGCTGCTTACGGTTAGCTCCCCGTTCTATTTGATACTCTCCGGTTCGTTGGACTCCAATTCCTGGTCCCTGGTTTTAAGTATCATTTTTGTCCTGGCCTGGCTGGATACATTCCACCTGGGTGGCCGGGCGGACCCTGACTCACAAAAAATACTTCCATCCTGGCTGACGGTTTCCGTGGCCGGTTTGAGCCTGGGGTTGCTGATCCTCACCCGACCCCTGACCGCCCTGGGCGTTTCCCTGCCTTTTCTTATTCACGGATTGATCCTTTTGTGGCGCGGAAATGTAGCGGACAGGTGGCATGTCCTGGCAATCGGTGCAGCTACACTGGTGGTAGGGTCGCTCTTCTTGCTTTGGCAATTTGCGGTGACTGGCAGTCCATTCACCGATCCGTACACGCTCTGGTGGAGTTTTGATCGGATCGGTTTCGGACCCGGCATCGGTCTGGAACCGGGTGGCCATACTTTGCAGCTTGGAATCCTCAATGCGCGCTTGATGCTGACCGATCTCAACCAGGATTTGTTTGGATGGTCCGGTTATTCCTGGATCTTTTTGCCATTCGGTCTGTGGGCGCTGTATAAGAAGCGGGCAGCCTGGTTGACCATGGTTGTTTTTGTGTGTCTGGTGATATGCTATGTTTTCTACTGGGCAAGCGTCGTCCGTTACGGCCCGCGTTATTATTATGAAGGACTTTATGGACTGACCATGGCCAGCGCGGCCGGGATCCTTTGGCTGGCAGGCTCTTTGAAAGCGCAGGGCTGGCAAAGATTGCGGATTTTCCTGGTTGGCGCAGTATTGGCAGTCCTGGTCATTTACAACCTGGCGGCCAACCTGCCGGCACGCTTCAGACAGCTCTACGGGTTGTACGATGTCCATTCAGCTCAGTTGAGTCCGTTCCTGACGCCGCAGGCACGCGCCAAAACACCCGCCCTGGTAATCGTCCATACGCAGAAAATCTGGACCGAATACGCCGGGTTGTTGGAATTGGAAGATCCATGGTTAACCTCCCCTTTTATTTTTGCCTGGAGTAATAATGGTTCGATCAGTGATGCCGCACTCGCCGCCCTTTATCCGGGCCGGCAAACCATCTATTATTACACGGATGAACCGGACAGATTTTACTCATCCCCACGATAAAATTTATCAACTTTTGCAAATGATTCTTTATTTCGCCAGGGACCAATAAACAGGAACAGAAAAATTCCCATCCCCAGGATTGCAATCGGGACCGAAAAATACGCATCCAATACCTGGATGGTAAAAAGAGAGGGGGAGGGCAGTGCGGTTATCGTGTAATTCGCGATAATCACGGAGAAGAGATTATTGGCGGCGTGCGCCCCCAAAGCCAGCTCCAATTTACCTTCCCGTAAAGTGATAAACGCCAGGCAAAAACCAAACGCGAAATAGTAGAAACCCAACAGGGGAAAATTAACCGAGGCTTCCGGATTCAATAAATGTGGCAAACCGAACAAGACGCCCGAGATAATGCTCAGTACCCAGATATTTTTCATGGTCAAGCCTATCTCTTGCAAAATGTATCCGCGGAAAAACAGTTCCTCCGCTGAAGTCTGGATGGGGATAAAGATCAAAGCAAGAATAAGGAATGGGAAGAATTTGCCTGGATCAAGTGACCAGACATAGCGCCCCGGATAGAGCAGCGCCTCCACCAGCGACATCAGGGACACCAATCCAAACCAGACTACAAACCCCTGGAATAAACGCCCCCAGGCAAACGATCGCGCCGGAGTTACCAGAGTCTGAAATGGACGGCGGTGTATGAACCGCATGGATAGATAAATCCCACCCAAAAAAAACACCGACGCCAGCATGAGCGCAATAAATCCCACCAGTGTGTTCATTCCTTGCGTAATACTGGGTAGGCCACCAGCTTGTAACTTACCATGCAATGCCAGCCAGACCAGCAGGATGGCGCTCGGCATGGCACCAACCACCTGCCAGGTGATCAATATTAACAGGACTGCCAGAATGCACCGCCAGACTGAGTTCTTCCCCTGTCTGGCGAGCTCCAGGTAATTTTGCATGCTCTCCTTTACCAAAACGCGACGGAAAACCGTCGCGCTGTCTATTCCTGATTTTAATTATTGAATGCAGTGCATTGGCCAAGCTAGGGTTTTGGTGGATTAACCTCGCCATTGCAAACAAGGTTGGTTTCCGTGCCGGTGGGGTAAGCGGTGGCATTTTTCGGGCTGTTTACAGCAAAGATTGCCTGGAATTGTTTTTCGGCACCACAAAAATCTCTATTGTCTATCAATTGTTGCGCGTAACCGAGACTGGCTTGCCGGAAACGCTCAGAAGCAGTTGTACAGGAGGAATCTGCCAGGTTCGGATAGTTGGCCATGACCTGGCTGAAATAATTAATCGCCTGCGGCCAGTCCTGGTCCCAGAAACTGGAACCGGTGATATAGTAACGCGCCCAGGTTCGCAATGCCGAGGCGGTCGAATCCAGCGGTCCGAATTGTTCCGCCTGGGTCAGATCGTAGATGCCTCCCTCTAGGTTAATATTGAGATCCGAGCACGAAGAGTTGGGTTCATATGATTGAGGATAGATCTTGCACACGCCCCGGTTGCGCAGGGCCATGTAATACATGCCGTCCACTTCGGCAGCGTGATAGGTTATGTCGTCCTTCCGGAGGGTATCCAGCTTGGAAATAATATCGTCCCAATTGCGCGCGCACAAATCCGCCCCCGGAGCAGAGAGAAGACCGGTAACATCGGCATAAACCTGGTCAATGCTGCGCGTGTCGGGTGTAGGCGTGATTGTTATGGTTGGAGAAGGGACGGTACTGGGGGTTATCATCAAACGTAAAAGCAGGTTCGTATAAGCGCTCTTCACACCGGGATAATCCGGGTAGTTCTGGATAATGTATTCGAAATGTTGCTTGGCAACAGCATACTGGCCCGCATTCACGGCTTGTACACCCAGTTGATATTGCTCGAGCAGTTGCCCACTTACCTGAGTATCCTGGGCAGCATAACGCTTGCCCATGCCGGAGCCATAGCCGCCCAGAATGCCAATTACGATCAAGACGATCAGGATCAGAACTACCAGCCACGCCGGGAATTTACTCCTGGCAGTCGGTGCAGCCTCCATCTTCATGGAATTCGGTTGTGTATCTTTCATTTCATTTTCAGACATGCGAGCGATTATACCTTAACACTTCGAAAACAGAACCCGGCTGGCTGGGAAGCATATTTTTTTTGGAAGGACGCCCTCCATCTTTCCACGGAGATTCCCTTGCAGCCTACAATTGCACGAGCAGCCGTACTTCCGGCCAAATGAATGGCAGGCTGGCGGCAAAACCTACCGGCAGCGCAAGCAGGCTTGACAGGGTGCCCGAAAGCGGCAACCATAACGCCAAAGCGTAGGCCACGCCTCCGCCTACCAGCGCGCCAGCCAAGCCGCGCAGCAGGGATGTGCCGAGCGTGACTTTCGCCGGCAGCAGGCGGTTGAGCCATATTAGCAGGATGATAGATTCAATGGTAAAAGCCATTTCGAGCAGCGCAATGCCGGGTGCGCCCCATTCCGGCCAACGAAGAAGGATTATTGCACCGCCTCCAATAAAAAACAGGGTGTTGAGGAAGGAGGCTGCCAGCGGGCGGATGGCATCCTTGCGGGCATAGAAGGCGCGCGAGGCTACTTCGAGCACGGATTCCCCTGCTAGAGCCAGCAAATAGACCCGCACCGTCCAGGTAAGCAGGGTTGTTCCCGCTTCGTTCAGGCCAAAGACCGCCCGGATCAGCGGGTGAATGACCGCACCCAGTACCGCCGCCACTGGCAGGCAGACCGCCACGAGCACGCGTACCGCCCTTTGGATGGTCCCCCGGAACGCCTCCCAATCCTGGGCGGCAGCCTGTTCCGAAATGGTCGGCAATAGCGCCGTCCCAATGGCTGTACCGATCAGGGTTTCCGGCACCTGCATGAGGTCCCAGCCAATCGTCAAGGCCGAGATTGCACCGACCGCAAGTGCTTGCGGCAAGCGCGATGCCAGGTTGTTCCGTGCGATAAATGTGGCCTGGATGAAAAACATGGTAATCAGGCGCGGACCGACCAACTTGAGCACGTGACGCACCTTTTCATCCTTCAGGCTTACCGAGGGTGACCAATGGAACTGGTATTTTATCAACCCAGGTACCTGGATGGCCAGGTGCAGCGCTGCTCCGAGGATGACGCCATAAACCAGACCGTAAACCCCCAGCCCGAGGGCCGGCAACCGAATGGGACCGAAGGAATAAGACTTGGTTGGAGAGAGCACCAATGCCCCAAAAAGTTGACCGACATTATAGAATATCGGTGCAAGCGCCGGGAACAGGAAGTGCTGGTTGGCCTGCAGCCCCGACATCACCAACCCGCTGATCGAGAAGATCAGCGTAGCGATAAGATTCAACTGCATCAGGTGCGTCACCAATACTTGCTGGGAATCCGAGAAGCCTGGAACGATACCGATCTCGCTTCCCACGATCGGCCGGGCGAAAACGGCGATCAATGCGGCCACGCCGGCCGCGGTCAGGAAGAAGATATTGGCGACGCGCGAGAAAACATTCCAAAGGTCCCGCCGACCATTTTCTCTAAGGGCTTCGCTCAGAATGGGAATCAGGGCCATTGCCAGTGTACCACCCGAGATCAGAGCGTACAGCAGGTTTGGCAGGCTGTTGGCAGAATTGAAGGCATCATATGGCGCCGATAATTGAAACTGTCGCGATACGATGATCTGGCGTAAAAACGCCAGGGCCTTATCGACGCCGAATAATAGGAACAGCAGTAACGAAGTTTTGGTCAGGAAACTGAGTTTTTTCATTACAACTTCAGCCAGACCAGCACTTTCTGGATCACCCTATCCCAATATTCCCAGGAATGGTCGCCAGGAGTCTCTTCGTAGGTATAGTCAAAGCCCAGCGGGCGAATAAAGTCTCGCAGGCGCAGGTTGTCCTGATATAGGAAATCTTCCGTTCCGCAGTATTGGAAAAGACGTGGTTTGATGGCGGACTGGGAAACCTTGCGGGCCAACGCAAACAGGTCGTGCGGTCCGCCCGGCACTTTTTCCAGATCTCCGAAGATATTCTGCATCCTCACCATCCAGGCCTTATTCTCGGGATCGTCATTTGGTTTTATCATATTTGCGACATCCACCGCGCCGGAGAGACTGGCCGCGGCTGCATAAAGGTCCGGCCGGCTCAGCGCCAGCTTGAAAGCTCCATAACCACCCATCGATAAGCCCGCCACAAAGGTATCCGCGCGATCGCTCGAGAGTGGGAAAAGGTCGTGAGCCACCGCCGGCAATTCTTCGGTCAGGAAGGTGAAAAATTTCCCGCCGTGCGCCATATCTGTATAGAAACTGTTTTGGACAGCCGGCATCAGAACCGCCAGGTTGAGACCGTTAGCATAGCGCTCGACGGAAGACCAGCGCTGCCAGGCGCTCTGGTCATCTGAATAACCGTGCAAGAGATAGAGCACCCGGAAGGGCGGGTGATATGCATCCTGTGGGTTGCCTTGCTTGCGTTGGGGCAGCAGAACGTTGATTGTGCAGCGTGTCGCCAGCACATCCGAAGAGAAATTTAATTGTGAAAGGATCATCCCAACCTCCCGATTTCCGCCTCCACCGCTTCCAAAATTTCCCCGGACTTGACCAGCGCTTTCATGGCGTTATGATCGGTATACAGTGGGCGGTCCACCTCCAGGTGGGCCACGTGCTTGCGGATGATCTCACGGGCTTTCTGCGTACCTTTGCCGGGCATGAAAGTACGGAAATCCAGCGCCTGCGCGGCTGCCATCAGCTCGATCCCCAGTACTCCAAAGGCGTTATCCAGGATCTGGCCGTTCTTGATGGCAGTATTCATCCCCATCGAGACGAAGTCCTCTTGGTCCGCCGCGGCCGGGATGGATTGGACACTGGCCGGCGCGCTCAGGATGCGCTGCTCGACAATCAGGTGGTCGGCAGTGTATTGCGACAGCATCATACCGGAGTAGAAGCCGGGTTCGTGCGCCAGGAAATCCGGCAGCCCCTGGGAGAGAGCCGGATTGGTCAGGCGGTTCAGCCGCCGTTCGGCCAGGACGCACACCATGGTGATGGCTATGCCGGCCATATCCATCGGCAGAGCCACTGGGGAACCCTGGAAATTGGCGCCGGTCAGCGTCAACCTAAGTTCGGGTACGAAGATCGGGTTGTCGCCCACGCCGTTGAGCTCGATCTCCACCTGCGAGCGGGCATACGCGATGGCATCCCGGGCGGCTCCGATAACCTGCGGGGTGGACCGCATAGAATAGGCATCCTGTACTTTTGTTTTCATTTTCCCGGTAGCCAGGTCAGAACCTTCCACCATTTTTCGGATATTACCGGCGCTTGTCACCGCGCCCTGGAAGCCGCGCAGTTCATGAAGTTTGGAATGGTAGGGTTTGAGATTACCGAGCAGCGCTTCGATCGACATGGCTGCGGCGATCTCGGCCTGTTTGAGGAACCGTTCCATATCGTAGATTTGGATGGCTGAAATGGCCGTCAGCAGATTGGAACCGTTGATAGCCGCCAGGCCATCGCGGGCCATTAAGCCAGGCACCGGGATGCCCGCCCGCTGCATTGCTTCGGCGCCGGGCAGCCGTTCGCCCTGGTAATAGGCTTCGCCTTCCCCCATCAACAGCAGCGCCGCCTGCGCCATCGGCGCAAGGTCACCCGAAGCCCCCACCGAGCCTTTCTGGCAGACCACCGGTGTGACGCCCTTGTTCAACATTTCGACAAATGTCAGCGTGATCTCGGGCCGGCAGCCTGAATTGCCGTGCGCGTGCACGTTGATGCGTCCCGCCAACGCCGCCCGGACGTGTTCCACCGGCGCGGGATCGCCGATGCCGGCGGCGTGGTTGTAGATCAGGTACTTCTGGAATTCCTTCACCTGTTCGTCGCTTAATTTTTTCTCGGAGAATTCGCCGATGCCGGTATTCACGCCGTACATGGTTTCGCCCGCCGCCAGCTTTTCTTCGAGCATGGCCCGGCAGACCTTGATGCGCTGCAGAGCGGCCGGGGCCAACTCCACTTTTTCGCCAAAGCGGGCAATCGCCACCAATTTCTCAACGCTCAGCGAAGAACCATCCAGAACAATTGTCATAATATCTCCTTAATAATAATTGTCTGCCAACCTGATTTTACACCCCCTTCTGCAAAAAAGGTTCTGATAGAAACATATACCATTCCAACATAAATACCCCGAATAAATGGAAACAAAAAAAGTATTCAATAAACCTGCTCAATTCGAAGTGGTTGTGTTCAAAACAATGGGATTGAAATAAGAACCCGGTTCCTGCGTTAGGAACCGGGTTCTTATTGTATAAGCCATTACTTCGCTTTGATATTGATCGTCTTTGGCTTGACGGTTTCGGCCTTGGGCAGTGAGATGGTCAGGATGCCGTTCTCGAAATCGGCTTTGGCCTTGTCGGTCTGCACGTCCGTCGGCAGCATGACCGATCGCTCGAAGGAACCATAGCGGTGCTCGCGGATGTGGTAGGTGGTGTCCTTCTTTTCATTCTCCTGCTTGAATTCGCCGGAGAGGGTCAGCACATCTGCCGTGACGGAGATGTGCACATCTTCTGCCTTGAGACCGGGCAGCGCGGCCTTCACCACCACCTCATCTTCAGTCTGGAAAAGATCGATGGCAGGGACGACGGAGCCTCCACTCATGCTGAGGGGGCGGGTAAAGGCATCGTCAAACAAACGATCCATCGCCTCACGCAGAGTCATCATTTCGTGTACGGGCTCCCAACGGGTTAGATTGGACATAGTGAACCTCCTTATGAATAGAATGGAATTTATTGTTACGCTTTTAATATACAATGCCAATGTTGAAAAAATAATAAAAAAATGTCAGCATTTTGTTAAAATTGCTCTAAATAAACTATAATCAGGTAATGACCCCGTCATTACCTCCGCCTGTCTGGGTGGCAGATCCCGGCAGCCTCGCGAAGCTGGTCCGCAGCCTGGCTTCCGAACCACGCCTGGCAGTGGATACAGAATCCAATTCCCTGCATGCCTACCGGGAGCAGGTCTGCCTGATCCAATTCTCCACACCGAAAAAAGACTACCTGGTTGATCCACTGGCCCTCCACGATCTTTCATCCTTGGCACCACTTTTCAGCAACCCGGCCATCGAAAAGGTTTTCCATGCCGTCGAATACGACCAGATCTGCCTGAAGCGTGATTTCGACATCAACTTCGTCAATATCTTCGATACCATGCAGGCAGCCCGCATCCTTGGCTACAGACAAGTCGGACTGGATGCCATGCTGGCCGAAAAACTGGGTATCAACCTGGATAAGCGCTACCAGAAAGCGGATTGGGGCGTGCGACCGCTTTCACCGGAAATGCTTAGTTATGCCCGCCTGGACACACATCACCTGCTGGACCTGCGCGACAACCTGCAAGCCGAATTGCAGGAACGCGGCCGCTGGGAGCTGGCCTGTGAGGAATTCACACGGCTGGCTGCCGGGAACGGCTCCACCAGGGCCGACCTGCCGGCATGGCAGCGCGTCAAGGGCACCCGCAATATGAGCAGACAGCAGTTGGCCATTTTGCAGGAGCTTTGCAACTGGCGCTGTGCCGAGGCCGAACAACTGGGCCGGCCAGTGTTTAAAGTGATGGATGACAAGCGCCTGGTCTCCATTGCCATGGCTGCCCCGAAGAGTGAGACCGAATTGGAAGCCCTCGACTTGACGGCCCGGCAGATCTACGTTTTTGGCGGTGACATTCTCAAGGCGGTCGGGCAGGGCAGGAAGGCTGCCCCGGTTCATCGTCCAATTGCAGGGCACCCCGACCCGCACATCCTCAACCGGCTGAATGCCCTGTCGGCCTGGCGCAAAGGCGCCGCACAAAAGATGGCTGTGGAGTCGGATGTGGTTCTGCCGAAGCCCTGGATGCATGCCATTGCGGAGCAAGGCCCCAAGAACCTCAGAGAGCTCTCTGCACTCATGCCGCGATCTCCCTGGAGACTGAAAACATTTGGCGCACAGATATTAAAAGCCTTGCAAGAGAAGTAAGGTTTTCCCTGTAAAGACAAAAGAATTGTGCCGCCATTTACCAAATCCCCTTTCATTTCCCCGACAAATGACCAAGCAGGTATGTTAAAACTGCCAATTTCGAATATAATTACCCAAATAAAAAAATCTGGTTTTTGGGGGTAAGGAAGGTTTCGCTGTCTGCATAATCCCATCCTTCCTTGCTTTTTAAGATATTACTAAAAAATTGAAAGAGAGATTGATATGAAAATAGTCACTGATTGCGCGGCTGACCTGCCCAATGAGGAACTGGAATCGCTGGACATCATCCAGGCACCCCTTTACATCCAATTTCCTGAAGGCGAGGTCAATGCCATCGATATCTCCGCCGATGAGTTTTACAACCGCCTGGAAGCCATGCGCCCCGAGATACCCTCCACCGCCCAGCCTTCCAGCGGCGTTTTCAGCGAGATTTATCGCAAGGCAACGGATGCCGGCAGGAATATTCTCTCCATCCATATTTCATCCGGATTGAGCGGTACCATCAATTCTGCCCGGATGGGCGCGGAACACATCAAAGAAAACGTTGTAAACATAGTCGACTCCATGACGCTCTCCGGCGGAGAACGCTTCCAGGTGCTGGCGGCTGCAAAAGCTGCCAAAGCCGGTTGGAATCTGAAAGCCATTCTGGACCGGTTGGAAAAGATACGCGAAAATACCGAGGTGATCTATACCCTGGAAACGCTGGAATACCTGGCGCGCGGCGGCCGCATCGGCCGCGTCCAGGCGTTAATGGGCTCTGTCTTGAAAGTAAAACCGATCATCCGGGTGGACCACAAGGATGGTAAATACACCACTTTCGCCAAAGGCCGCACCATAACGCAGAATCTGGGCACCATCGTCGACCATATCGGCGATATGTACGGCTCCATCCCGCTGTGGGCCACCGTCCTGCATGGACGCTTTGCCGAAAGCGCCGAGGCGCTGGCCAAATCCTTGAATCAGCGCCTGAATATCAAGAAACTGGAGATCCTGCGCATCTCCCCTGTGCTGGGAGTGCATACCGGCCCGGGCGTTGTCGGCGTAGCCGTGATGCCAATGGAACTGGTGGAAGATCTGAATTAACCAAACGCAGGTCCGGATAAAAACCACCGGACCTGTTTTTTTGGCAAAACCAGATGGCACATCTGGAAGAAGTAAATATTCTGTTTCAGTGTTCCTTCAATACGTTTATGATTTAGCGATTTCAGCGACCGGAAGCGGGGTTGTGGAGAACAGTGCATAAATCATCAGAAACCAGGAAAAGAACTCAAGGTTTAGAAAGAAACTCAAGTCCAAATTAACCATGATCACAAAGACCATCAGGAGCACGGGGAAAAAACTGATGAGAGTCTGTTCCTGGGTTGCATGTCTTATGACACGGAAGAGACAGAGCAAAATCATACTGATCGTCCAGATGACCCCAACGAGTCCCAAATCCAGGAACATGTCGATGTAGCCATTATCGGATACCAGAGGGGGTAAATTCCAGTTTATAGCAATGGCTGTGTTATTTCTGAAATTACCGGTTTCCCAGGTGGCTCCAAATCCACTTCCAAGAATTGGATGGTTTGTCCAACCGTAATGAATAAGGTAAGACCAGAGTGGATACCGTCCTGTGAGAGTCGAATCCCTGCCCAACAGCCCTAAAAAGAAATTTAAATTCAGAAAGAATATTATGATTAAAAGCACGGAAACGATTGCACCAGCAATATAATGTGACTTTTTAATGTGTTTCTTCCATTTCACCCAGGCAAGCACCGAAAAAATCCCAAATTCAGGATGACCAATAAAATCATGGCTGTGGCGCATTTACTAAGGAAAACCAATACAGCCGTCAGCAAATAGAACAGAATGTTTACGAGCAAAGGTAAAATCTTTTTCCTGGATGTGGCCATATGGAAAAGGAAAACCAGGTTTCCAAATGCCATGATCGGACCCATATAATTCTTGGACCAGAATATACCCCGCCAGGCTCCAAAATAAGGATAACCTATATGCGTACCTACGGTGGGGAAAACCAATGCCAAAATAAATGAAGCCAGGCCGACGAAAACAAAGAACCACCAAAACCCTTGAAAAAGTGTCTTGTTGGAATATGCCAGTGCGGTATAAGCTGCTGCTGCTGAACAACCCACCAGGGAAATTCCCTTATAGATTGAGGCAACTGTATTTGAACTCCATATTATGGAACAGATTGCAAACAAGATAAATAAAAGAAAAAACCAATTCTTCTTCCAGGTGGCTACCATCCTTGGAATCATGGATTTATTATGGGCGATCAATAAAAATATTGCCGTTATCAGCCCCCATAGGGCCATCTCATGGATGGTTTTGTCGAAAGCTTGCTGATCCAATGAGATTACCGTATTCCCAATGATCCTTCTAATTATCAGTAAAAAAAGGATCGCATAAGCGATTGATTCTACAAATATTAATAATCTCTTGTGCAGCATCTTCACCTCAAAGGATTCATTCCTCACTAGAAAGCCCCTTTACCTAAGAAAATTGTCCAGATTGTCCGGATGAGTATCTGGATATCCAGCCATAGCGTGTAGTTATTTATATAATACAAATCATCCTCGGTATGCAAGTGCATCGTCCGTTCACTTCGCCCATTGACCTGCCACCAGCCGGTGAGGCCCGGCTGGACCGCAAAACGCTTGCGCTGCCAGGCCTGGTATTTTTCCACCAGGTAGGGTAGCTCCGGTCGGGGGCCGACCAGGCTCATTGTGCCCCTGATGACGTTGAAAAATTGGGGGAATTCATCCAGGCTGAATCTGCGCAGGAAACGACCGATGCGGGTTACGCGTGGGTCATCTGCGCGCTTATGAATTAGATTACCTTCATCATCAGTTCGTTCCGCCGCTTTCCTTATTTGATCTGCATTCTTTACCATCGTTCTGAACTTGCATATTTCAAAGATTCGCCCGTTTTCCCCGACACGTTTTTGTATGAAGAAGACCGGCCTTCCATCAACTATCAGGATTACCAGGGAGATCAGGGCCATGATGGGAAGCGCCGGCAACAAGGCCAGGCTGCCGAAAAACAGATCGAAAATACGCTTGACCAGGCGCTGGTACTCGCTCAAAGCCGGTGCCCGCAGATCCAGCATCGGGACTCCGGCAAAATCCTCAATATCCGTTTTGTACAGGGCCAGGTCAAAAAAGCCCAGGGCCACCCACACTTTCACCGGCAGGTCGGACGTGAGGGTAACCACCTCGTTCATTCTTTGATATATGGAATAAGGAAGAGCTATCACTACGTCTGTGATGGCGCTTCCTTGAATTATCTTATGTACATCCTTGAAATTCCCCAGGAGTTCAGGTGAATCTTTATCCAATTTTTCATCGTCGACATACCCCACACACTGCATGTTTTCTATGCGTGCCTTCTGGATTTGTTCCCCGATGAGGATTCCCAAGGGGCCGGCTCCCACGATCAGCACGCGCCGGGCGGCATCCGGCCATTCCCTGCGCATGCGAAAAACAACCCTGACAACCCCGCGCCAGCCCAGCAACAGGATATACACGATCAGGACGAACATGAAGAATAATGCCCGTGATATCAGGCGGTATGACAGATAGAGAATACCCGCCATTGCACCCGTTGCGATCAGGCTGCCCAATGTCAGCATGGCATATTCATCGACCACCCTCAGGTATTTCCGTCCATCATAAATAGCGAAAGCCGCAAGAATGCCGACCCAGATGAGTGGAAAAAATATGTAGATGCCGGCCGGCAGGTCGACCGGTTCAGGGATAGCCTTGAAAAAAGGGACGGCATTCAAGAACGGCCGCACCAATACTGACACCTTCAGCCCAATTACCACCCAGATGGCGTCCATGATCATGGAAAAAATGGCAAAGTTGATCGAAAATCGCCGCAGCATCCCTAGACCTCTTTATTTCCTTTCCCCAGAATACCCAATAAATCTGCCAAAGCCAAAAGAATAAAGCGCGGGTTATTATACAGATATCGCCTTGCCAGGCGGCGAGGTTCATGAATAAATCGGAAGAGCCACTCCAACCCAACTGCTTGTATCCAACGGGGGGCTTGGGCCTTCGTTCCAGCCAGAAAATCAAAGGCAGCCCCCACACCCAGCATGACCACAGGTATTTTTCCCTTGTGGTCCGCCATCCAGATTTCCTGCTTCGGGCAACCCAGACCAACAAACAGGATGCGCGCACCGGAGGCGGCAATATCCGTGATAATTTGGGTGGATTCCTGCTTATCCAATGGGCGAAAGGGAGGGCTGAACTTGTAAGCCACCAGCAAACCAGGGAAACGCTCCAGCATCAATAAAACAAGTTTCTCAAGCGTACGATCATACCCACCATAAAAACCCACCGGGATCTTCTCAGTGGCAGCCATCTCCAGAATGTGCAGCATGAGTGTCGGGCCATATACACGAGTTTGTTTTTTTACACCTTTTAAACGTAACATCCACACCAATGGCATGCCATCCGGGGTGACCAGATCGGCGCGAATGAGGACCTTTCTAAAATCCGCGGAGTCGTAAGCCATCATGAGCACATGGACATTAGCAATACAGATATAACGACTTTCCGTATTCTTTACCCACACCGTTACCTTTTTTAAAGCATCTTTGTAACTTGTGTAGGAAACGCACACGCCAAGAATAGATTTGATCATATTATCAGAAACACACAGAAAGCTCATTTTCAAACTAGCAATAAACTCCCGTCTATTTCGGAAATGAAATAATTCCCCGATTTCTCAATTTTACGTAAGCGAACTTCTACCAGTATAATATATAATATGCCTGTTGTTCTGGTTATTTCCCGATATTTTCCCCCTCTCAGCTCTGCAGGAGCTTCAATTCGTCTTGTAAAGTTGATGAAATATGCATCAGTCCAAGGTTGGTCTTTTTCTGTACTGACCCAGGATCCTGACCATCCTGTTATCCCGGAAAAAAGATCGAGTGAATTCTTATTGTCTGAAATACCTTCAGGAACGGAACTTATCAGAATCGGAAATCCTTCCTTAAACTTTTGGATTGGTGCACGGTTGGGTCATAAAATTATCGGAACCTCATCCCTTCCATGGGGGGTCTCGGTATTTTGGCGAGGTTGGAAAAAGCTGCATATCTCCAAAATCGATTTGATTTTCGTAAATTCCCCCCCTTTTACAAATGTAGCCGTTGGATCAATATTTGCTATGTTATCTCAAATACCTCTAGTCGTAGATATGAAAGACGATTGGGTCGGCTCGATCGACTACTGGAAAAAAGGGCGATTGTGCCGGTATTTGGAAAATTGGTGTGAGAAAATGGTAATGCGGAAGGCCTCTGCCGTCATTACGGTCTCACATTCCAGCTTTGAAGGTTATTCCAAAAGATATTCCTCACTCTCTATGGATAAGAAAATATCCCTGATCTATAATGGGGAAGATCTGGAAGAATATCAAGTTCTATTGGGACGAAGAAGAAAACCAGAAGGCAAACGTTTCAGGTTGCTTTCGGCGGCAGCAGGTTATCGACCTGATTATCGTGATTTGACTCCTGTTCTGCAGGCATTGGAAATGTTTATATTTAAATGTCCTCAGGTGTGTACTCAAATCGAGATTGAGTTTTTGGGAGATGAACCCGACAGCAGTTATAAAACCTGGCTGGAAAGGCTGCTACCCAAATCCGCTATAACTTACAGCGGCACGCTGAACCGTAACGAGCTGGTAGAGCACTTATGGCAGGCTGACTTATTCTTCTTGGTTCAACCTCGTGGAAATTTCACTTCTATCTCGAGTACATTGTTTGAATATTGGTCTACTGGGAAAGCACCTATTCTCCTGTTTGCAGAAACCGGGGCTTCAAGCAATCTGGTCACAGAGAATCACCTGGGTGAGCATTTTCTTTTCGATCAAATTGAAAATGCTTCCCGATATATCGAGGGCATTTTTCATTCAAACCGGGAGGGAAATCCTATCTGGATTGAGAGAACAGGTGTAGAAGCGTTTGACCGCCGAAACTTGGCGCAGCAAATGTGTTCAATTTGGTCTGGTGTTCTAAAAAAATCTACGAGACTCTAAATGGTACCGCCGGAAGTGCTGGTTGTAATGCCACTTTATAACGCCCGCCCTTACGTAAAAGCGGCGATAGATTCAATTCTCAAGCAAACCCATCAAAATTTTAGATTACTGGTGATTAATGACGGCTCAACCGATGGATGCGAACGCGAAGTACGCTCAATCCAAGATTCGCGCGTGATAGTCTGGAACCAGAAGAATAAGGGGCCTGGATCAATTATGAATCTAGCCGTTCAATATGCCTTAGCCAAACACATCCCTTTGCTGGCCCGTATGGATGCAGATGATATTTCCTTACCGCAACGTTTGGACACTCAAATCCGCCTCTTGGAAAGATTTCCGTCCGTAGCTGCCTGTAGTGCAAACTGTTATTATATTGATGCGGATTCAGACCAAATCATCGGTTCGTCAACAGTTTCTATTTCCCCCCGTATTATCCGTTGGGAAATTACCCATGGATTGCGTGGTCTAATTCAAGGTACTTGCCTTTTTCGAACAAGCGCGCTTGCTGAAGTCGGCGGTTACCGCTCGGAATTTAAACGCGCTGAAGAAGTGGATTTGTTCCTCCGTCTGGTAGAAAGGAATGAACTTCGTAATTGTTGCGATTTCCTTTATAAAATCCGCATTCGTTTTGATAGTTTCTCAATACAAAATGTTCGGCAGAACATATATTTTCAGTTTTATGCTTTGGACTGTGCAAAGAAACGTCTCAATGGTAATCCGGAGCGCGATTTTTCTGCCTTTCTTCATTCGATGTCGCTAACCACGAAATTCCGCATTTGGCGCGAAGAATATGTTATGAATGTGTGGCGTGCATATTTGCTAGGAGGCCATCTGCATGCATTAATATTGATTGCACTTCTAGATCCTCGGCGTGTCATAATCCGTGGGATCAGAAAATTGGATGAGAAAGAAAAAAATAATGAATGATCAGGTTGGTGAATTTTATGATAATTGGTCGATTGAACAATTATCGGATTCAGATCGAACCAGAATATTAAAATGGAAAGCTGTTAATTTAGCAGGTTTGTTTTTACGAACAGTTAAGGACCCGCAAATCAGCACTGTATGCGAGATAGGAGGCGCTGAAGGGATAATCCTTGATACTGTTGGAAGAATATTAAATGTTGAAAGGCTCGATAATTTTGAAATTAGTTTGGTTTTTTGCCAAAGGGGATCGAAAATTTATCCCCAAATCAATTTTATAAACGAAGAGTTCTTAAAACAGGAAAGGGAATTTTATGATCTAATTATTTGTTCTGACATCCTAGAACATATAGAAAATGAAAAATATTTTCTGGAGGCAGTGAGCCTAAAGTGCCGGTATGCCCTTCTAAAAATTCCTTTGGAAAAGTGCTTAATAAATTCTGATTTATGGTTTCGCTTGCATGGAAAGAAGAAACCAGATAACCAAAAATATGGTCCGCATAACTACAATGGTCATTTAAGAGGATATACAATCCCAGAAGCAAAATCTTTGGTTAAGAAAAAGATTTAATGTTTTAGATCTGCAAATATTGCATGTTACTCACTTCTATGGCGGGAAAAAACAGAAATTTACTAGCCATTTCTTAGGTGAATCTCTATCTACATGGCTATTTGGAGGAGCTCTATTTATTCTAGGTCAAAGTAGGAATTTTTCTCTTGATAATGTATAAAATTCGAGACTTTCTGTGCCAAAAAGAAATCGTAAAACAATGAAGAATATTTTTAGAAATGTGTTTTTTCGAAATGTTACAGCCACCTTCTCCACAATGGTTCTTACATTAGTTCTTTCGTTCGCAACTTCTATTATTGTCGCTCGTATTCTCGGTCCAGAAAAAAAGGGGATTTTAACGTTGGTCCTTCTCTTGCCAAATATGATGGTCTTATTTCTAAATGGAGGCATTAATGTTTCAAATACATATTTCGCTGGATCCAGAAGATTTGATGTTAAGAGATTATTTGAAAGCACTATTACATTTGCGATTATTTCCACTGCCTTAGCTGTAATCCTTGCAATTATTTTTATACCCGGGGGTCTTGAAAAAATATTACTGCCTGGTGTGCCTCAATGGGCCATTTTAGTAGCACTGGTGATTTTCCCGTTTGCACTCTTGAGCACTCTTCTTTCCGGACTTTTACAAGGGTTGGAAAAAATAGTCGAGTTAAATCGGATCCAGGCTATACAAGCAGGTATCTCTTTTTTGCTCACTTGCTTAATGGTGGTATTTTTTCACTTAGGCTTGCTTGGGGCACTTATTGCTGCGATTCTAGCCAGTACTTCAGGGACAGTTGGGTTCGCTTTCCTGCTAAAAGGAAATTGGACGCGATTTATTCCTAGTTGGCACAGCGACGTTATTAAAGCCTCTCTTTCTTTCGGATTGCGGGGATATATTGCGAATATTCTGCAATTTTTTAATTATCGATTGGATGTATTGATAGTAAATATTTTTCTAGGCCCAGCAGCGGTTGGAATTTATGCTGTGTCTTATGGAATTGCAGAACTTATTTGGAATTTGCCTGACGCAGTTAGTTTTGTATTTTTTCCTCGGATTGTTTCTGATCAACGACAGAAAAGAAAAAGTACGACATTGCAAATTCTGGCAATAACAGTGGCAATAACATTAATAGGAGCATTATTTTTGGCCATCATCGGTAGATTTTTAATATCCTTTCTATATACCGATATTTTTAAAGGTGCGTATTTTCCTTTATTGGCTTTATTACCAGGTGTTGTATTACTGGGGGCTGCAAAAGTTTTGACCGCTGAAATCCTTGGTCGAGGTTATCCGCAATATAATTCTATCCTTTCAGGTGTGGGATTAGTTATGACTGTAATAGGTGACTTAATCTTGATACCGGGATATGGGATACTTGGTGCCGCAATTGCATCAAGCCTTTCTTATTGCATCATTTTTTTAATGAGTATTGGTTTTTATTTATATTTAATAAAAGGAGATTTATTAATCCAAGGAACTTACAATTGATTATTATACGGATACAATAATATTAAATAAATCATTTCTTCAGGCTGGTTTTGTGTTTCTAAGAAGAATAATTGTGGTCGAGCCTTGGCAAGGAAATTGTGGATTTTCTTGGATGCGTTTTGACTAACACTGTGAGCAAAAATGCGCCGATCCATGCCGGTTTAAAAAAATCAGGGACAACATAAAATTGAAAAAGAAAATCGTCATCTTCGGTCCTTACCCTCCTCCATTTGGCGGGATCGCCACATTTATGGAAGATTTTTACAAATGTATTTCTTTATCAGTGGAGAATTTAACTGTCCTTGCCTACAGTCGCGGAAAAATTCAGGATAATAAAATCGTGCAATTGGTGGGAAAACCTTGGTACTTGTTTCAAATTGGGATGCGTCTCTATTCAGCTAAGATGTGTTTTGATATGAGTGAGTTCTGTTTCGAGTATCCTAATTGGAAATTGGCATTATATTGGTGGATAATAAAAAGAGTATATCAATTTAAATGGATACATATGGTTCATAGCGGTTCCCTTCCCGCACGATTTGAAGGATTTACCGTGATGCAAAAAAAAGTATTCAACTTATTGCTAAACCGTATTGATCAATTAATTGTTGTGAGTGATACATTGGCTGAATGGTTTAAAAACACAATGAATTATAAGGGGAATATTTCTGTCATTGGACCACTGCTGCCAGAAATGGATAGAGGAAGCATAGAACCTTTCATACCTGATGAAATTAATAGATTTATTGCGAACCATAGAATAAATATAGTCGCTATTGGTATTTTTGATGAATTATATGGTTTCTATTATGTTGCTACAACAATTGAAAAAATTCGCAATGAATCAAAAGTCGATATCGGGTTAATCTTAATCGATGGTGCTGTTATTAACGATTCGAAATATGAGGAAAAAGTGCTTAATTCTCGCGAATGGGTGATGAAATTATCCCAAATTCCTCACGCAACTGTCATTCAGGTAATAAAAAAATGTGATGTTCTTGTTCGCGCATCAAAATTCGAGAGTTATGGGTTGTCACGCATTGAGGGTATTTTGAACCTAAAACCTGTGGTTGCAACAAATATCGGCGAGACGAGAGGAATGCTTTTATTCGAATTTGGTAACAATGAAATGTTAAAAAAGCAGTTGGAAAAAGCATTATTATTTACCGACCGTGATATATCTAAGAAATGGGCTGAATATTATAGGAAAATAGCATCAGTAAATTTACAGAAATTCTTAGAGATTATTTATGTAGAGAATAAGTGTGAGAGCTAAATGATTCTTGTAGTTTTAAAGTAATTCAAACTAACTAAATTGCCATGAGTATTAAGAATTAGAGAATAAATGGTGAGTTTCTTCTTTCGAAGATCAGATAGAGAATGCCCGCCGAGGTCTGCGAATTCGCTAGAATACCATAGAACACTATTATAGCCAGTAATTGCTATAAATTATTCGTGCCACCCCAAGCATGTTCTGGTTATAGCACCGTCCTCACTCCCACGCCTCCGCAATGACCTGGCCGGGCGGCACTCCGCGCCGGGTCAATTCCCCGGAAAGCGCCTGGATCATCTCTTGCGGGCCGGCCAGGTAGTAGGTCAGGGAGAACGGTTCGGGGACGGAGCGAAAAACGGTCTCGATATCGATCCGCCCCGGCAAGCAGTCCATACCCTCGAAATCCTGTTCGGTAAAGTAGCGCACCTGCAGGTGTGCGCAGCGCTGCGCGGCGGCCTCCACCAATGGGCGGTAGATCAGTTGACCGGGCCGCCTGGCCCCATAGAATAGGTAGATATTATGCGGGTAAGCGGTTGAAAGCCCGGTCAAGAACCCGCTGAAAGCTGTCACGCCGGTGCCGCCTGCCAGCAGGCAGGCGTCCCGTTCCGGGTTGATGATAAATTCACCGAAGGGCATCCTGATCCAGACCGGAGACCCCTGGTGTAACTCCGCTTCCATGCGGGCGGTAAACCGGCCCTTGACGGCATAGGTGACGCGCAGGCGCCGGCGTTCGGCCGGGGCGCTGGCGATGGAAAAGGAACGGCTGTCCGGCCAGGTCGCCTCCGGACGCACCTCATCCAGGGTCAGGTCGAGGTATTGGCCCGGCAGGAAGCGTGGGGCGGGCCTTTCCGGCTCCAGGAAAATGCTATAGACCTGCCCACCATGCTCCTGGATTTCCACCACCCGGCAGCGCACCGGCTTCGGCATCATCTGGCCTCTACCTTGCACATGAAGCTGATAATAAAAAAGGCGACTCTTTTCAATGGTCCATCCTGTATTAATAAGATTATATTCGATACTAATAAAAGGGGGATTTCCGTTTTGTTAAGAAAAAATGCGACGCACCGGGCAGCGCGTCGCATTGATAGTGATTAGATGAAAGGCTGGCTGAGCGGGCGTCGCTCGTTCAGGCTTTTACCAACCCAACCGTGACCTTCTCGCCATCGAACTCGTCCGAAGAAGTGTTCGATCCAGGGACCGGCTCGGAATAGCGCAGCTCCACCGTCAGCGTTTCGGCGGTGATGTAATCCCGGTTGGCTTCGATGGCTTCCTTCAGCCCGGCAGTCACCACCACATTCACCTTGATGCGGTCGGCCACGTCCAGGTCGGCGGTCTTGCGCAAGTCCTGCAGCCGCCGGACGAACTCGCGCGCCAGACCTTCGCGCACCAGTTCGGGAGTCAGGTCGGTGACCAGGGCGGCCAGGTAGGCGCCTTCCGCCGCCACCGCAAAACCGGTTTTGGCATCCGCGCGTACCTCCACGTCCTCGGGCAAAATAGAGTATTCCTGGCCTTCCAGCATGACCTTTTCCGGCTGCCCGGAGAGAAAGACCGGGGCGGCCACATTCGGATCTAGGCTGCGGATGGCCTTGGCCAGTTCGGGGAATTTATTGCCGTATTTTTGCCCCAACTGTTTGGGCAGCGGCTTGACCGTGAAGGAGACCGCCTCCAATGTCGTATCCAGCAGGCGCACCTTCTTGACGTTCAGTTCGTCGGTGATGAGGTCGGCGTAGGTCTCCACGGCATGGTATTCATCAAGCCGGCTGAGCGCAAACGCCACTTCGGCCAGCGGTTGGCGGACTTTCCGGTTGGCTTTTTGGCGGGCGTTGTGACCCAGCGAAACCATCTTCATGACCAGGTCCATTTCACGGTTGAGCGTTTCATCGATGCGGGTTTCGTCCGCTTTGGGCCAGGCTGCCAGGTGCACCGACTCGGGCGCCTTGGTATCCAGCGAGCAGACCAGGTTGCGGTACATTTCCTCGGCCAGGAACGGCATGGCCGGCGCCAGCAGTTTGGTGAGGGTCACCAGGGCAGTATATAGCGTTGCATAGGCGGACTGTTTATCGGTATCGGATTCGGACTTCCAGAAGCGCCGGCGTGAACGCCGCAGGTACCAGGTGGAGAGGCTATCGACGAAGACTTCGATCGGGTGGGTGGCGCCCGGTACGTCATAGGTCTCGTAGGCCTTGCTTACGTCCCGGACAAGGGTATTCAGCGAGGAAAGCAGCCAGCGGTCCAGGTCGCTGCCCTTCCCGTCTTTTTCCCCTTTCTCCTCGACGGAAAGAGTGAGTGCCGGTTTGTCCAGGTTTGCGTATGTCACGAAGAATGAGTAGATGTTCCAGAGCGTAAGCGTGAAATTCTTGACCACATTCGTAACCATGCTGGGCGCAAAGCGCTTCTCGGCTCCGGGCAGCGAACAGGTATAGAAATACCAGCGGAACGCATCCGCCCCGGATTCGTTCAGCACCGTCCACGGTTCGACCACGTTGCCGAGGTGCTTGGACATCTTCCTGCCCTCCGCGTCGACCACGTGGCCCAGGCTGATGACGTTCTTGAAACATTCCTGGTCGAAGAGCAGGGTGCTGATGGCGTGCAGGGTGTAGAACCAGCCGCGCGTCTGGTCAACGGCTTCGCAGATGTAATCGGCCGGGAACTGCTTTTTGAACATTTCCTGGTTTTCGAAGGGGTAATGCCATTGGGCCACCGGCATGGATCCAGCATCGAACCAACAATCGATCACTTCGGGGACGCGCGCCATCTTGCCCTTGCATTTGGAGCAGGCCCAGGTGATGGCATCCACGTGCGGACGGTGCAGGTCCAGGTCCGAGAGGTCGCGCCCGGCTTTTTCGGAGAGCTCCTTGACCGAGCCGATGCACTCCCGGTTTTTGCAGTCCGGGCATTCCCAGACCGGCAGGGGCGTGCCCCAGTAGCGCTCGCGCGAGAGCGACCAATCGATGTTGTTGGAGAGCCAGTTGCCAAAGCGGCCTTCCCGGATGTTTTCGGGCACCCAATTGATCTTGTTGTTGAGCTCCAACAGGCGTTTCTTGAACTGGCTGGTGCGGATGTACCAGGAATCACGGGCGTAATACAAAAGGGGCGTGCCGCAGCGCCAGCAGAAGGGGTAGGTGTGGGTGTAACTTTCGGTCCTGAATAAGAGGCCGCGCGCCTGCAGGTCCAGGATGATGGACGGGTCGGCATCTTTGACAAATACGCCCCGCCAGGGTTTGATCTGCGGCAGGAACGTGCCGTCCGGCGCGACCGTCATCAGCACGGGCAGATCATTTTGCTTGGAGGCTTCCATGTCGTCTGCGCCGAAAGCCGGAGCAATGTGCACCAGCCCGGTGCCGTCCTCGGTGGTGACGAAATCGCCCAGGATGACATAATGGGCTGGTTTTTCGAGCGGCATGAAGGTGAAGAGCGGGTGGTACTTGCTTCCTTTGAGCTTTTTGCCCTTGAAATGCTCCACCACCTTGAACTCTTCGCCGCGGAAGACTTTTTCCAGCAGGACTTTTGCCAGGATGAGCCGCTCTTTCCCCGGCTTGACGCCAGGCTCGGACTCCGGTAAGGACCGCTCAACTGTGACGTAATCGACCTCCGGGCCGACCGCCACCGCCACGTTGGCGGGCAGAGTCCAGGGGGTTGTGGTCCAGACCAGCAGGGAGGTACCGGGCTTGTCGACCAGCGGCATGCGCACGAAGACGGATGGGTCGGTGGCATCCGCATAGCCCAGGGCCACTTCATGGTCCGAGAGCGGTGTGCCGCAGCGCGGGCAGTAGGGCACGATCTTGGAGCCCTTGAAGAGCAGGTCGCGTTCCCAGAAGGTTTTCAGGATCCACCAGACCGACTCGATGTAATCGTTGGTATAGGTGACGTAGGCCTCGCCCAGGTCCACCCAGAAGGCGATCCGGTCGGTCAGCTTCTCCCAGTCCTGGATGTATTCGAAAACGGATTTACGGCACAGGTCGTTGAATTTCTCGATGCCGTACTCTTCGATCTGTTGTTTATTATTAAATCCGAGTTTCTTTTCGATTTCAAGCTCCACCGGCAGGCCCTGGGTATCCCAGCCGCCCCGACGCGAGACATGGAAGCCTTTCATGATCTTGTAGCGCGGGAACATGTCCTTGAAGGCACGCGCTTCCACGTGGTGGACGCCGGGTTTGCCATTGGCAGTAGGCGGGCCTTCATAAAAGACGTATTCCGGCGCGCCCTTGCGCTGGGTACCGGTCTTTTCGAAGATCTTGCGGTCTTTCCAGAATTGCAAAACGCCCTCTTCCAGGGAAGTGACATCCAGCTTGGGGCTGACCGGTTTGAACATGCGAACCTCCAAAAGAAAAAGAAAGATTTACCACAAACGACAGAAAGGGTAATGAAGGGAAAAATCACAAAGGTACGTTCTTAAAAAAACTTTATTTCCTTGGTCTTACTTAGTACTACTTTGCGACCGCTTGTCCCGCGGCAATCTTCCGCGGGATCGCGGTAAAAATCTTTTTATATTAATTAAAAACTCTCGCCTCATCTCAGAGACGAGAGCCGGATGACTCACGCGGTACCACTCTGCTTCCTGCCAAATGGCAGGCTCTCAGTGGAGTATGACCTGTCGTATATACTCCTGTCCTTCTAACGGAGGACAACTCCGGTTACCCTACTCTCAGCCCGAACCGGAGACTATCATACTTGTGACCGTCAGACTGATTTCAGTGCACAGCTCCGGAAGGATTTTCGGCCTTGCTTGCTGACCCGGCTCGCACCATTTCCGGGCTCGCTGCCAGCAGTGCGGGGCTTACTCGTTCCCATCATTGCCTTTTGGATTAATTCGCCAAATTATGCCACAGAAATTGCGGTGGGACAAGTGCGGTTTAATGGTTAAGCATCGAGGATTATTTGCGCCTGCCCGGAAAATAAAGTTTTCCGTCTCGGAAGTACCATCGGTATCTCAATTTGGTATACTCGACACAACCCTTCCTCGCTTTCTCAATGGATGTCGATATGACCAGCTTATTCCCAGACCAAATCAAATTAATTGCCAATTCCATTCGGGAGACTCCTGGCGGCCGGCTGCTCTCCGGCGCACGTGTCAGCCTGGAGCTGCCGGAGATCCCCACGCGCTACCTGTACTCAGGCTGGCAGTCCTGGTCGCTGGCGGCCTGGGTGGAGACCGCCAGGTCAGTGCGGCCGATGCGGCCCTCCAGCCTGCGGGCCATGCAGACCGATCCGGTTTATGCCGCCGAAACCCGCCCGCACGGGTCGTGGGTTGGGGCGGTGGAAATGCCGGATGGGCAGGTGCTGCTGCTGGGTGCGCTGGGGCTGGAAAGCCACGTTTTTCTGGACGGCCAGAATCTGACCGGCCGGGTGGAAGCAGGCGAGGCAGAATGGTTTGTTGGATTTGGCAAGGAAGAGGCGGTTTTCGAACAGTATGCCGGGCTGCTCAAGCAGCGCTTCGGGAGCGGTAGAGCCGGAAAATCCCCTCGGGTGTGGTGTTCGTGGTACAGCCTGTATACCGGCATCGATGAAAGCCGCCTCACGAAGATCCTGGGTGACCTGGGCGACCTGCCCTTTGACGTGTTCCAGATGGACGACGGTTGGGAGATGGCTATCGGCGACTGGGAGCCGAATGCCAAATTTCCCTCCGGCATGGCTGGCATGGCTGCCCGAATCCAGGTTACCGGGCGGAAGGCCGGCCTGTGGCTGGCGCCGCTGCTGGCGGTGCCGTCATCGAAACTCTACCATGCGCACCCGGACTGGCTGCTGCGGGATGGGCGCGGCAAGCCGGTTTCGGCGGGCTTCAATTGGGGCGAGCGGTTGTACGGCCTGGATACCACCCATCCGGAGGTGTTGGGCTGGCTGCGGGCGCTGATGAAAAAGGTGCGCAGCTGGGGCTATGAGTATGTCAAGCTGGACTTCCTATATGCCGGTGCGCTGCCGGGTAAAAGACATGTGGATATGCCGCGCGAGGTGGCTTACCGGCAAGGGCTGAAAGCCATCCGGGAGGCGCTGGGGGACGCCTACTTCCTCGCCTGCGGCGCGCCGGTGCTGCCGTCGCTGGGCCTGTGCGACGGGCTGCGAGTAGGCCCGGATGTGGCCGGCTATTGGATGTCGCATCGGGATGACGACCTGCTGATGAACACCGCCACGCCCGGCACCCGTAATGCCATCCGGACTACGCTGCAGCGGCTGTGGCTCTGGCCGCTCGTCGAGACCGACCCGGATGTGGCCTATTTCGGTTCCATTTTGAACGATCTAACCTCGGAACAGAAACAGCTCCTTCAAGACTTGGCCCGGATCGCGGACTTCAAAGCCTCTTCCGATCTACCGGCCTGGCTGACAAAATCCGAGCGGGCGGCCCTACGGCTTTTCCTGGAACACCAACCCGTCGTCCGCAAAACGGGCCGGAACCGCTACGAGCTGGACGGCCGCAGTGTGGATTTTAGCGCCCATATCGGCCTGCCGGCGCTGCCGGGGCCGTTCACCAACCTGCAGGGCGCGTTGATCGGCGGGCTGGCAAATGTGCCCTTCCTGATGAAAATTTTCAATGCGTTGGAAAAAAGGGATCTTGAAAATAGGCTCGCAAAGAACCCGGTGTAAGAAAAAAAGAATCACCACTAAGAACACCTAGGATACTAAGGACACCAGGGAAGACTTTAAAACCCTTTGTGTTCCTTTGTGACCTTTGTGGTGGAAAGATCTCTTAAAGCTTTTAGCGGTGGCCGAAGTCCACGGTGAAGAAGCCGCCGAAGGTGCCGGTGGGACAGTAGGCGTAGCCCGCGCCGAAATCATTGTAATCGGCCAAGATGATGGCTTTATGCGGCGGGTCGTTCATCCACCAGGTCACGGCGCTCTGGGGGTTGTTATAAGAGCCTGAACCGGCGTAGATGATCTCGCCGCCCCACCTTCCTGTATAGCCCGCCGCAACTTCCCGCTGCCAGTAAGTCGAACCATCCGAGCCGGTGTGGGAGAGGAAATTATTGGCCGCCTGGTCGTCGCTGTGGATCCCGGAAGAATTCTCGAGCGGATAGGAATCATTCAACACGCTCAGGCCGGCCAGGGCGCGCTGGGCGTTGACCAGGGCGAGCACCTGGTTCTCAAAGGTGCCGTTATGGATCAGGCTGCATCCGGATTTCGTTGGGGTGCTCGTTGCCGCAGCTTGCGGGGTGTTCGTGCGGGTTGGCGTGGAGCTGGGCGGAGCCGTATTGGTGGGGGTAAAGGTGAAAGTAGCCGTCCAGCTTGGTGTAAATGTCAGTGTCGGGGTTCTGGTCAGGCTGGCCGTGGGAGTGTTTGTTTCCGATCCTGGAATGGACTGGGTGGCAGTTGGAGAGTCAGTTTGGGTGAAAGTGGGGGTGATGGAGGCGGTCCGCACCGGTGTAAAGGTCAAGGTATCTACCGGCGGGGGGGACCCGGTCTGGCTGGCAATGGCAGTGCGGGTTCCCGTTGCCGTATCAGAGGGCAGATAGGCCGGAGTTTCCGTTTTTGTGGGAGTTAAGGTTGAAGAAGCTGTCTTACTTGGCGTAAATGTTGAGTTTGTCGTTCTGGTCAGGCTGGCTGTGGAAGTGCGGGTGCCTGTGGGTGTCCGGGAAGGAGTCAGCGTGCGTGTGTAAGTTGCACTGGGGGTGAATGTAAGTGTGGGAGTTCTTGTAATGGAGGAAGTTGATGTGGCTGTAAATGGTAGCGTGGCGGTCGTCAGGGAAGGGTCGAGCGTCAGGGTGCCGGTCGGGCTGGCGGTGAAAGTGAGCGTGGCGGTGGAAGTCTGGAAGGGCGTTAAGGTTTCCGTGGCGGTGCCTGTGGCGGTTGGTGTATAAGTTACCGAAGAAGTGGAGGTGAGGGTAAGCGTGGATGTCGCTGTGAAGGTCTGTGGTTCGGTCGTGACGAGCGCGCCCGGGCCCAGGAAGCCCCAAAAAGAGGGCAGGCTGCCGGGGTCGACCGTGCAGGCCATCAGGGCCGTTACCATGACCAGGCACACAAGGATGTTTCGATAACGCATGCGTTGCTCCGCTGGATTCGACTGTAATCATACTGCAAAGTGTCATGCTTTTCTATTGGTATTTACTTGGCAATTTTGTTAGGGGATACAGGGCATCACGGGGCGTACCTTGAGTAGGAACCCGTCCAAATAGAGTCCACTTTCGTGCAGGTAAGTTGCCATTTCCACCCCCACATAGCGGTAATGCCACGGCTCGTAGGCCAGACCGGTCACGCTCTCGGCGCCCAAAGGGGAGCTCATGCTAAATCCGTATTCGAAAGCATGCTGCGCCAGCCATCGGCCTTCCCCGGTCTGGTCGAAAAGCGGGGAGAACGGGTAGGCGGTGCTGCCGGTCAGGGAAGGCATCTCCGGCGAACCGAAATCCACCGCCGTGCCGAGCTGGTGTTCGCTGTGCCCGGGCAGGGCGCTGACCTCGTTGGCGTTGGTTGGATCGGCAACCTCCCAGCGATTATGGGCAACGGCCTGCTCGAAGTAGCTCCGGTAGGCTGAGAGCACGGTCGGCGCGAGACCCTCTGCCAGCATGGTTTTACCCATCCTTCCCAACGCCTGGGCGGCTGGCTGGCGCAAGAGCATATCTGGCAGCGTCACCCGTCCGGGCAGGTAATTCCCCAGCCTGACCAGGTCCCCGGGGACATAGGCCGGGTCAAGCCCATAACTGGCGTCCACCTCGGTAAACAAGTCGCTGCCGGCTGGACGGCGTTGATCACAAGGTTGGAGCGTGGCCTGCGGGTCCAGGGTTGGCAGCGGGAAAAGGGTCGGGGCGGGAGTGGGAGTGGCGGTGGGGGAAGGGGTAATGGTAATGGTGCTTGTGGCAGTCGGGCTGGCGGTGGGGCTGGGCAGGGCACTGGTAGTCGCAGTTAATACAGGAGCGGCCTGGGTTTGGCAGGCCGCCAGGAATAGGAGCAATAGGAAAACTATATGGAGTCTGAAGTCCCCCCTGCGGGGAAGTTGCCCAGACTTCGGCCTCCGGGAGCAGGTCATTTTAACGCGTTGGAGATTTTGGTCAACAGGACGGATGAATTCAGATGCAGGCGCAGGATGCGCCGATTTCTGGCCGCCAGCGCCTCGTAATCACCGAGCGCCTGGCAGCGTTCCAGCACGCCGAATGGCATCTTTTGGGTGGGAATGTCCAGGTCAGCGGCCGGGTCGGCAGTGATCTGCAGGAACAGGCCCGTATCCGGCCCGCCCTTGTGCAACTGGCCGGTGGAATGCAGGTAACGCGGTCCAAATCCAACCGTGGTGGCACAACCGGTCTTTGCGCGCACGGCCAGGCGCAGTTCGGTCAGTGCGGCGGCCATGGCGGCATTGCGCGGCAGGAAGGCATTGATGGCAACATAATTCTTTCCGGACTGCGCGCCACCCAGGAAAGCCTGCAGAATCTTTTTAAGGTTGCTTCCTCCCAGCTCCATAGTCGAATAGGCCCGCATCCCCGCATTCGTCCAAATGGGTTGGCCCTCTTCCAATTTGCCGGATTGTTTATATTCTTCCATCTTTTTTACGGTGCGGTTCTTGCTGTCCTGCACATTCGGCTGGTCGAAAGCGCTGACACCCAGCACGGCGCAGGCGAAGGAGATCGCCACTTCCCAGCGGTAGAACTCGGCTCCCAGGTTGTCCACATCAGGTACACCGAAGACCAATGCGGGATGGCCGGCCTGGCGCAGTTTTTCCACTTGACCGTCCAGGCTGCCGTCCTGCCGTAAGTAGACGAAGATCCGGTCGGAGCCATACTCTTCCGGTTCGGCGACCGGTTCGCCGTCCACGACCAGGATGCCCTTGCCTTGTTTTCCGCTTAACTCGTCCACCAGCTGGTCCAACCATGCGCCTAGCGCGGTGACCGGTTGGTCGGCCAGGATGGTCAGCTTGTCCCGGCCTTCCAGCGCCGCCTCGCCCAGCACGGCGCCCAATACCAGGCCAGGGTTGCGCGCCCCGCTTACCACTGCCGTACTCTGGCGCATCATCCAGCGGGCGCGCTGCAGCAGTTGTTCCACGTTGCAGCCGATCAAGGCCGCCGGGACCAACCCAAAATGGGTCAAGGCTGAAAAACGCCCGCCAACGGCCGGGTCGGCCAGGAAGGTTTTCCGGAAACCGCGCGCATTCGCCAGCGCTTCCAGCGTGGTACCCGGGTCGGTGATGGCTGTAAAATGGCTGCCATCCCCACTCGTCTGCTCCCAAAAATAATTGAAAAGCGCGGTGACTTCCGCGGTGCCGCCGGATTTGGAGGAGAGGATATAGAGAGTTTTCTGCGGCGGAAACTGGCGGGCGGTTTCCTGTACCTGGTCAGGATCGGTGGAATCAAGGATTGAAAAGGTCAGGCCGTCCTGCATCGCCTGGCTTGCTGAAGGGGTGAGGGCGGAATGGATGAGGGAAAGTACTTCCGGCGCGAGCGATGAACCGCCCATGCCGAGCAGGAGCACATGGGTCAGGCCGTCCGCGCGCACTTTCTGCGAGAAATCGTTGATCTCCTTGACCGCTGTGCGTGAACTGCGCGGCAGGTCCAACCAGCCCAGGCGCTTGCGAACTTCCTCCTGACCAGCCGGGTCAACTGTCCACAAGGCCGGATCGTGCGACCAAAGACGGGCAGGCGCTCCAACGGCGATCAGGCTGGCAACCCGGCGGCTGCCGGGCTCAGCCAGGGACCCGAGGGCATAAACGGCGCGGGCACGTTGTTCATCGATTGCCTGCAACATGGCGGAAAAAGCCTCCGCGAAGGATTTCACGCCTTCCGCCTCCAGTTCCGCCGTTACCTTGTTCATTGAGATGCCCAGGGTTTCCAGCGAGGCGAGCGTCTGGCGGGCCCCGTCCAGATCGTCGTGGATGGTCTCCACTGCCTTGCCGTGGTCCCGGAAAGCTTCCAGGGTCTTGGGCGGGACGGTGTTGACGGTGCCTGGACCGATCAACTGATCCACGTACATCGTGTCAGGATAGGCCGGATCCTTGGTGCTGGTGGAGGCCCAGAGCGGACGCTGAACCGCGCAGCCGGCCGCATTAAAGCTGGCAAAGCGCTCCCCGCGGAAAACACGGAGGAAGGCTTCATAAGCCAACCTGGTGTACGCAATGGCAGCCTTGCCGCGTAAATCCTTCGCCCGTGTAGTTCCGAGCGCATCCAAAAGCGCATCTACTTTCGTGTCCATACGGGAGACGAAAAAGGAAGCCACCGAGGCAATTTGATGCACGTCAAGCCCGGCACCAATGCGGTCTTGCAGCCCACCCAGATAGGCTTCCATGACTGCCTGGTAGCGGTCCAGTGAGAATATCAGCGTTACATTTACATTGATTCCGGCTGCAATGGCGAGACGCACGGCTGGAATGCCTTCCATTGTTGCAGGAATCTTTACCATCAGGTTCGGGCGGTCCACCCATTCCCAGAGCTGCTTGGCTTGGGCAAACGTGCCGGCGGTATTGTGGGCCAGTTCTGGGCTGACCTCGAGCGAAACGAAGCCATCCGCGCCTTCGCTCTCGCGGTACATGGTTGAGAACTTGTCGCACGCATCCCGGATGTCTTCGATGGCCAGCTGCCAGAAGATTTGTTCGGCATCCCAGCCGGACCAGGCCAGTGGAACGAGCGCCGGTTCATAATCGTTTGTCTTCGCGATGGCGTTAAGGAAAATGGAAGGGTTGGAGGTGACGCCGCGGATGTCGCCGCGCGTGATCATGGCAGCCAACTCGCCGTTCTCGAGCAGGCGGCGTTGGATATTATCGTACCAGAGCGATTGACCGAGGGAATAGAGTTTTTGAATTGTCATATTCTCACCCGTTAATTTCCAATTTCTTGATTTTGCCTACCCGCCGGGCATGCCGTTCCTGTCCTGGATCATTGCCGATGAAACGCGCCGAGAGAAAGGCCGTGATTATCTCCAAAGCCAATTCGGGCCCGATGACACGCGGACCCAGGCAGAGCACATTCATGTTGTCATGCTCGACGCCCTGGTGGCCGGAATACGTATCGTGGCAAACGCCGGCATAGACTCCTTTGAGTTTATTGGCCGCGATACAGGCTCCAACACCGGAACCGCACAGCAATATCCCGCGCTCGGCCTGCCCGGCCTGGATGAGACGTCCAAGTTTTTCGGCATAGTCGGGATAATCCACCGGAGCGGTGCTATCGGTGCCCAGGTCGAGCGATGTGTGTCCGAGACGGCGGACTGTTTCAAGAACGCCCTCTTTAAGAGGAAAACCGGCATGGTCACAGGCAACGGCTATTTTCATCAATAGATCTCCTGAACGTTTCAATCGGCCTGATTTTACCATGCGTCGCTTGAAAACCGGAGCGGTCAGATTTAAGAATGGTGATTACTGTTTTCTTCAGAAATCTGTTGCCATTCCACCATATTCGTGCAATAATAAAATGGACATCATCCAATTTGCACAGGAGGAAACCGATAACTACCCCCAATCCCGCTCAGGAAATTTCCGAAGAGAGTAAATCCTTGCAGGCCAGGGTCAATACGTTGCAGACAAGCGTGCAAATGACCAGAAACCGTGAAGCGGTTGAGCAAATCCAGGTTAATGTAAATGGTCTGGTTCAGCGCATAGACGGTCTACGGACGCGCGGCCATGTCTTCGAGAAAGATATGGAAGGACAGGTGCAGGGCCTGGTCAATTCCTGGAGTCAGCTCTACCCGAACCTGCTGGCGCAGATTAATGCACAATCCTCGGCGCTCATGAACACCTTCCGTCCGATCGAGATTCAGATGCCGCAGCTGGTAGCAATGTCCGGCAACCCGGCGGCAGCCCGCGCTCTGCTGGCCACGCTGCAATCGGCCGTTGGGCAGGAAGAAAGCAAGGTTTCTGCTGCCGAACAGGCCATCAAAGGGATGTACAACCAGTTCACCAGCCAGATGTCCGCATTCACCCGGCACCTGGAGAAGATCGAGTACCTCCTGGCGCAGTTGGCCGAGGCCCCCTTCCAACTGCTGCCGACCGAGGCGGGCATCGCAGCGGTCAAGACGGTCTGGAGTAAAACCGGTAAAGAGCAGAAGGCTGACCCGCAGGGCGTTCTCTATCTGACCGATCAGTGCCTGATCTTCGAACAAAAGGAAGAGATTGCCACCAAGAAAGTGCTCTTTGTGGCAAAGGAGAAACAGAAGGTGCAGGCATTACAGCTGGAGGCCCCGCTGGCACAGGTGGATAAGGTGGAAACCAGCCAGCAGGGTTTGCTGAAAAATGAGGAACACATCGAGGTTCATTTTCTAAGTGGCGCTGCTGTGCAATTGGCGCATTTTCACATCTGGCAGGATAACGCGGTCTATCAGGCGCCGATCAACCGTGCCAGGAATAAGGACTTCGACCAGGGGCGCGCCGTGGCGCTCGACCAGGCGGCTGTGGAAAAGGTCAAGGCGGCTCCGGCGCAATGTCCGTCATGTGGAGGCAATATCACCACGGTGGTGCTGCGCGGCATGGACAGCCTCAAGTGTGAGTAATGCGGGTTCGTGATCCGGTTGTAGAGATGAAAAGCTACGATTACTCCCGACGAAAAGGCGTTGAAGAAATCAGTTGGGAACGGTTTGGCGGATTGGCCGCCGTACTGGCGGAACAACTGGCTGATGGCCAGATTGAGGTTGTTGTGGGGATTGCAAGGGCGGGCCTGTTCCCGGCGACTGCGGTGGCATGTACCCTGCGTAAGGAGTTGTTCCCGGTACGCATCACCCGCCGATTAAATGATCAGGTTATATACCAACAGCCGGTCTGGAAGGTGGATGTTTCCAAAGAGATTGAGGGCAAGGTTGTGGCCGTTATCGATGAGATAGCCGACACCGGCGAGACGCTGCGGCTGGTGGCGCAACGGGCAAGGGAGCAGGGGGCGAGGCATGTCATCACGGCTTGCCTGGTTAGCCACAGCTGGGCCAGTCCGGCACCCGATCAATCCGCATTGGTGACGGATGCGTTGGTCATCTTCCCATGGGATAAACAGGTGTATCAGGAAGGGAAATGGCAGGTTAATCCGGAACTGGCGGATGCCATGAAATTCCAGGCTCAGGAATAGATAACAGGTATGAACAATCAGTTTCTTATCCAATCCTCCGATCCTATACAATTGGAGCAGGCCCGGCAGGTTGCCCTTGATTTCGTCCGGCAGTATACAGTCGACGGGGTGGTCGGTATCGTCTTCCTGGGAGCGATCGCCCGGGGGTATTACGATGCTTCGGCCGACATCGATATTGCTATTTTTAAGAAACATGCGGCAGCCATAACAATGCCGGTCATGTTTCAAAGGGTCCAGGGCTTTGAGGTCCATAGTCATGTGGAGGATTATGAGCATGAAATCCGGGCGACCTGGGACATGTCCAGACGATGGACGTATTCCCAGGGGCAGATCCATTCTGATCCGAAAGGCCTGATCGCCCGGTTGCTGCAGAAAAAAGTTCAGTTGCTGCCGGATGAAAAAAAGTGGTTGTTAATGTCCGGCCTGGTACTTTCAGAGTGGTACGTCAATCGCTTGACCAGCCTGTGGTTGGAGCGCGGTAATATCATCAGCGCCCACCATATGTTCGACCAGGGATTGAACTATTTCTATGACATGTTGTTTGCGATCAATGACCAATTGGTTGCGGATATGAAATGGCGCTTTTACTGCGTGGAAAAATTGCCGCACCTGCCGCCGCATTTTCGGGAAACCATCCAGGAGGTAATGCTGCTCCATGCGTTCACGGTCAAGGAGATCGAACGCCGCAAGCGTGTCTTCATGGAATTGTGGCAGCAGATGGTGCCAATGGTGGAACAGGAAGTTCAGATGCCTTATGACGAATTCAAGGATTTAGTGTAGATGGATGTATTCTTTACACCCGGTTCACAGAAAGTTAATAATGGCTTAATCCAGATGGGATAAGATGTCCATTAAGTATAGACTTGGATATTCATATAAATCACATTGGAGGACAGCATGTTCCGACGCTTTCGAAATCCCGGTCAGAATGCCGCACCACTCGGTCCGGCCCAATTGCAGGCGATGAACCAGGCCAACCAGCTGGTGGCCAGTGGACAACCCATCCTGGCTGCGCCGATCTTTGCCCAACTGGCCAGCAATATGGAAGCCAGCAACCACCCGCGCCGGGCTGCCAACCTGCACGCCCAGGCTGCCCACGCGTTTGCGGATGGCCAGGATGAGCAGGATGCCCTGGTCCAGGCGCGCCGCGCCCTCAGTCTTTTCATCCAATACCAAATGGTGCAACGGACGCCGGTATTCTTTGCCAACATCACCCGCAAACTCACCAACAAAGGCATGAAAAATTCTGCCGAGGCACTGGTGAAGGAATTCGGGTCGGTAGTGGGGGGCATGCCCGCGCCCGCCCCGGCTGCCTCTCAGCGCGGCAGCCTGCCGACCAACTGCCCAAAATGCGGCGCGCCGCTGCATGCAAGTGAAGCAACCTGGGTTGATGTTATTACGGCAGAATGCGCCTACTGTGGCGCTTCGATCCGGACCTCCTGAGCAGGGTCCGTGTAAACAATAATTAAGCCGGGCAGGAATTTCAGGTCTACCAGCACTATATATGGATGCACTGGAATGGTACCCTAGACGGATTTGTTTTTTTAACATTGGTGTATAATTAGTGTATATAAAAATAATGTAATCCACATTATTCCAATGAGTGAGTCATCGCTTCTGGTCATTGAGGGCAAACACGCAGACCAACCTGCTTTTGTCCCCGCATTACGTAAGAAGGGTTTCGTTGTTGAATCGGTTTCAAATGGCAGCGAAGCTTTGGCGCGTCTTGACGACGGTCTGCACCCGGTCGTGGCGGTAGTCAACGCGGCATCCCTGCGGGCCAGCGGGAAACGAATTTGCCAGTCATTAAAGGAGAAGGCACCGGGGCTGCCGATCCTAGTGATTCTTGACTCCGACCGCGAAGTTCAGAGGTTGGATGCCGATGTGATCCTGTCCCTGCCTTTCACAGCCCAAAAATTGGCCAACCGGATTCGGCATCTCCTGCCCGGGGATGGCAAATCCAACATCCATGCCGGCCCGGTTCGGCTGGATGTGGATAAGCGGATCGTTCGCTGCATGGATAAGCGGACCCGCCTTACACCCCGTTTGATGCGCCTCTTGAAAACCCTGATCGAACACCAAGGCGAAGTAATTGAAAGGAATACGCTTTTCTCGCAGGTCTGGGAAACCGATTATACGGATGACACGCGTACGTTGGATGTACACATCTCCTGGCTGCGGCGGGCCATTGAAATAGACCCGACTGCCCCCAAGATATTAAGGACGGTCAGGGGAGTAGGCTACCGGCTGGACGTGTGATTGAATCTGTTCCCCGGTTATGGTGACTGCCCGCACGCACAGGTTGGTTATGGCGGCGGGTGGTTTTATTTCCAGGGGGATTTGTCCGGAACGGTTGGGGCGGCGGGCTTGCATGGCGCTCTGAAAAGATTTCCCATTCCAATCAGGATCCACTTCCCAATAATCCAACTCCGGAACATCTACAAGCCGGATCGATCCAGGTTCGACATCTGATTTTATGGAAATATTTGAAATAGGAACGTCGCAGTTCTTGGCCACATGCAAGGAAAACGGCTGGTTCTGTCCACAAAGACGGCTGCGGGTTGTGTGCAATGCGCGCCAGGTACCGTCACAGGCCAGGAACGGGCGGCCGTGACGGGCGGCAACAAGCGGAAATGTCCCGGAGCCGCAGAAGAAATCTGCTACCAGGTCGCCAGGGTTGGAAGAGGCCAGAATGATTCGCTGGATGAGCGCCTCGGGTTTTTGGGTTGGGTATCCGGTGCGTTCGTTGTGCAGACGTGCCACGACCGGGAAATACCACCAATCTTCCGGGACTTTCCCGCGCACCAGGTTCGGGATTTTTCCAAAACCAGCCTTGGTGGAGGACTCGAAGGTCTTGATGGTATTGCTATTATAAGGCTCCCTGACCACATCGGCATTGAAAGTATATTTATCGCCTTTGGTGTAGACCAGGATGGTATCGTGTTTCCGGTTAAAGGCGTGCCGAATGGGGGAAGGTCCATGGTAGGTCCATATGATTTCATTCAGCAGGCGGTCTGGACCCAGGATTTCGTCCAGCAGCAGGCGGGCACAGGCATCTGCGTGCCAGTCCAGATGAAGGTAAAGGGTGCCATGCGGGGAAAGCAGCCGGGCCATCAGCGCCAGTCGCGGATAAAGGAAATTAAGATAATCATCCAGATCCAGCCAGCGGTCGCCATAGCCTTCAGCCAGCTGCCACTCCGTTGGATGGCGGGAATCCTCGCCGCGTCCGATGCGGGCCGGATAGTGCTTATTGGTGAAAAAGGGTGGATCGGCGTAGATTAATTCAACACGGCCCTCGTAATTTGGCAGCAGGGCAGCCATAACTCCGAGATTATCCCCCATAAAAAGGTGGCTTTCAGGGAGGGTCCCCGGATATCCGTGACCCTGCGGAAAAATGACCGAATCCAGCACCAAGCCAGCTGGTTCCGGAAGCGGGAGAGCTTTGGATGGCCAGGTCAGGGTAGGCATATCAATAATGGACGTGGGCGGGGGTCCCATATCCCTTAACGTCCAGGGTGGCTTTGTTAATATCGTCGAAAGCGGCAGCCGGCTGGCCCCAGCGGAACAGCCATAATGCATCTTCGTTGCGCATATTAACGCAGCCGTGACTCATGGGAAAGCCGAAGTTGTTGTGCCAGTAGGTGCCGTGGAAGGCATGACCTTTTGAGGTAAAGAAACTGCACCATGGGACACCCATTAATGGGATGACATCATCCGCCAGCGGGCTGGAGGTGCTCATATTCCTGGAGGGAAGCTTATCCATGATGTTATCATCTCCGGCAGGAGTTGCCAGCAAAACACCCTGCCCGCTGGACACCTGGGTGGAAAAAATGAGCTTGTCATATTCATAGCAGGTAAGGGTCTGCGTGGTCAGGTTGACATCTATCCGTTTTTGGCCCATGGGCACATCCGGAGAGAGCGGAGTAAGTTCCGATGGGTCGATTGGACGCAATTGGATGGCTGGAACAAAATAATGAAGATTTTTGTCTTCATTGTCCTGGATATCATACCAGGCAGTGCCGTCTGGTCCGGTATCGATGCCGGTGATCCAATGGATGGAACTGTAATACAGCCGGTTATATATAGTCCAGCCTCCCCATTTACTGTAGCGGTAGGTATCGGTATATGGAACAGTAACTTCCGACAGGAGTTTGGTCGCCGGGACGCTGGAAAGAGGGACATTATATTGGATCCTCACCTGCTGAAGCCGACCGGCATTCATGTATCCGCCGAAGACGCGATACCAGAGCGAAGTATTTCCGGTGGTGGGAACCTGGATTAATTCATAAACGTGGACCAGGTTGTCGCGCACCCAGGTATGGACGATCGTGCTCTTATCGGAAGCCTTTTGATAAACACTGACCGGGTCTTTTGCCACACGCACCAGTTCCAAATCTTCGAATTCAGTAACTTCCGGCAAGAAGGATGTGAACGCGAGACTGGCCAAAGCCAATCCGCCAATTTTGAGAAAGTCACGCCGAGAAAAAGTCTGCATAGGGGGGAATTGTACTTGAAAATGCGACCTCCGAGGGCGAAAACCCTCGGAGGTCATTTCGTCGGTCTGGTGCTCCTGCCTGCTCAAGCTTTCATGGAAACAAGCAGCATGCCTTTCAGGAGTTCTTCGAGCGCCATCGTATGGGTGCAGAGTCCGTGGCTATGGAAGAAATCACAATCACAATTCCATTTTCCCTCTGCCAGGGAGACGCGATGAGGATTGTTGGCGCCGTCGATCGAGACGGTGAGACTCTCAAAATGGAAGCGTTCGCGTTCCTGGGCATACTGCTTGGCTTTTTCGATCTTGCCGATCATTCCAGAGTCCATTTATATATCTCCTTTGGAAGATAGAGAAAGGCACGCAAAATGTACGCGTGCCTTTCAGGAAACCACATGGGTATGTTCGTCAAAAACTCGCATAGGCGGATACTCCATTGCCAGTATAGTGCGAATCGAGATGAAAGTCAATTGATTTGTCGACGGTTTGCCAAATTGTAGATGAATCGTTGGGCAGGCGTAGGGAAAAAGGGAAAAAATAGGGGAAGGAGATAAGGAACGCGCAGGGCATCAGGGGAGCTCGATAACGGGAACTGGCTCTTCTTCCCGGTCGTATAAGCGAACCTGGGGCCATTTCAAGACGATCAGAAGCGCACCCACAATGCAGCCGATCCCACCGCTGATGATGGAAAACGGCACTCCGAACAATTGCCCTACCACACCGGCCTCCACTTCACCCAATTGCGGCCCGCCTTGGAAAAAGATCTGGTTTACCGCAGTCATCCGCCCGCGCATGCTATCCGGGGTTTGCAGCTGCCGGATGGTGTTGCGAATGATGGTGCTGACTGCGTCGGCCGCACCCATCAAGACCAGGGTCAGGAGCGCCAGGAGGTACAGGTGCGAAATGCCAAATAAGATAGTTGCCAGGCCGAAAACGAACACAGCCCCCAGGAAAACAGGACCCTGGCGGCGCAGGTTGCGTAATTGCGAAATGACCAGCGCAGCCAGGACCGAGCCGACCGATTGTGCCGAGGACAGGAATCCATATCCCACTTCACCCACCTTGAGAATGTCACGGGCGACAATAGGCATCATGGTATTGGCGGAGGCAAAGAAAGTTGCCACAAAGTCAAGCAGCATGGTCGAAAGGATCATTGGGCGTTGGAGGATAAAACGGAGGCCTTCTTTCATTGCAGACAAATTTAACCCCGGCGGATTTGCGGGTATCCTGGGTCACGTGGCCTATCAGCGCCAAGGCGATGATGACCGCCAGGAAGGAAATTGCATTGATCAAATAGGTATAGCCCTGGCCCAGTGTGGCAATCACCACTCCGCCCAGCATGGGTCCCACCACCGAGCCGGTATTGGAGGCGATCGACTGCATGCTGAAGGCATTGGAAAGGTCCTTTACCGGGACAAGGTTCGGAACCATGGCCTGCCGGGCAGGGTTGTCAAAAGCCGATACTGCGGCCTGCAGCGCGGTCAGGACGTAGATCTGCCAGATGGTTATGTAACCTGTAAAAGTCAGGAAAGCCAGTGCCAGGGCGATCAATGCCATCAAGGTTTGCGTGATGAACAGGATCTTGCGGCGGTCAAAAGCGTCCGCCACCGGTCCGCTGAGCATGGAAAATAGGATGACCGGTAGAATGCGTACCAGGCCAATCCCACCCAGGGCAAGTGGATCCGGGTTGCCGGTAAGCGTGCGGATGTGCCAGAATATGGCAGAAATCTGCATCTGCGAGCCGGCAAGCGAGATGAGAAGGCCCAGCCACAGGTAAAAATAACGGCGGTGCTTAAGTGCCGGAGGAATGTGAAGTTTCATGAAGGAGGAATTGAGAGAGGTTAAGTGCCCCAGTCCCGCAGGTACAGGAAATCGTAGCCGACCGTGCGGCTGGAAAGTTTGGCAATGGGAGGCAGTATGCGTTTGAATTGGTTCCGGCGGACCCGTTCGACAACCTGGCGGACGAACTTTTCATCGAAGCCTGCCTCGACACATTCTTCCGGACGATATCGTTGGTCCACAAGTAAATTTAGCAGTTTGTCCACATTCTCATAGGTAAAACCTAGTTCCCCTTCGTCTGTCTGACCGTTCCACAGGTCGGCGGAGGGAGGTTTGGTAATGATGGCTTCCGGGATTTGCAAGGCGGGTGCCAGCTGACGCAACTGGGTCTTGTATAAGTCTCCGATGGGGTTCAGTGCGCAGGCTGAATCACCGTAAAGGGTGGTGTATCCTAGCAGGATTTCGGTCTTGTTACCGGTGCCAACCACCAATCCCTTGAAAGCCTCGGATTGGTCATATGCGACGATCATGCGGGCGCGTGCCATGATGTTACCCTTGCGCACGGGGGACATTTCTTTTTCGCGCGCAACGAGTGGGTCCACCATTTCCGTGATGGGAATGGTTTCGGATGGACTGCCGAACTGAGTGATCAGCAGCTGGGCGTGTTCGAGACTATCCGGAGAGGAAGTTTTGTAGGGCAGCCGGATTGCCAGGACATTCTCCGCACCGAGCGCCGCGGCCGCCAGGGTAAACGAAACGGCCGAGTCGATCCCGCCGGAAAGGTTAACGACTGCCCGGCTAAAACCGGCCCGTCCGATTTCCAATCGGATGAATTCGATCAGTATTTTTTTGACGAGACCGGTATCGATGGAAAGTCCATTATCCATGCAGAATCCTTTCCAATTCGCGTTGGACCAGTTCCGGGCGTTCATCCCGCAGCAGGGGCAAACGGGCGCGTGTGCGGTGCAGTTGGTTCAGATCGATCTCGGCGGAGGTGAGGGATTCTTCAAAATATGGCGCCTGGACGGTCAACTTGCCGTTTGGATCGAACACCGTCGAGCCACCCCAAAAATTGAGGCCATCTTCAAATCCGGTCCGGTTGGAATGAACCACGAATGTGGTGAACAGACACGCATACGCACGGTTGGTATGTTCCACCCAGGCGGAGGATTCGAGCTTTGGCTCACCGTTCAGTCCCCGCCCCGGCGACGCAGAGGCAAATAACAGCACATCGGCTCCGTCCAGCCAGAGCAGGTAGGGTGGGGAGGCATGCCAGAAATCTTCACAGATCAGCATCCCAAAGCGGCCGAAGCGGGTATCGAAAGCGCGGATAGCGTTTCCCGGGGCGAAAAAACGGCCTTCGTCGAACAAGCCGTAGGTTGGCAGGTAAACCTTGTGATGTACATGCACTACCGAGCCCTGAGAGAGGTAAGCCGAGGCGATATAGAAGCGATGGCGGGTGTCTTCATCCACAAAACCGACCATCAGGTCAATGTCGCGGCTCGCTTTCAGGAGCCTGCGAAAGACCGGATCATCCGAATCCGGATGGCAGGCGACCGTCGAGACGAGATCCTGGAGCACATAACCGGTCAGGGAAAGCTCAGGGAAGACCAGCAAATCCGTTCCAGCCTTCCGGGTTTGATCGATGAGCGCCAGGTGTTTTTCCAAATTAGCCTGGACATCCCCAAGCCGGGTGTTGATCTGCGCGAGGGCAATTTTTAGCTTCATATTCTATGTCTGTGCCTATCTTACCACAGACACACCTTGCCCTGGTAAGGGTGCTATAATAATGAATAATGTCAGGCTGTCGGTATGCCTGTTATATAAGTAATCATTCCAGAAGGATAATCCCTTGCCAAAAACAAACTATCAATACGAAAAACGCCAAAAAGAGTTGGACAAGAAAAAGAAGAAAGCTGAAAAAGTGCGCCTTAAACAGGAAAAGAAAGCCATTAAGCCGGAAGAGGAGGCGGTCCACATCCCGGAGAAGTAGCGCCCGTCATTTTGGACAGCCGCCAATGAATTACAAAATCAATAAACCCTGAGGGATTTACAGCCCTTCAGGGTTTTATTTGCGGAGAGGCTGGGATTCGAATAGCATACCCTTACGGGTACCTGCGGTGGCAAAAAAGGCGGAGAGGCTGGGATTCGAATACCATACCCTTATGGGTACCTGCGGTGGCAAAAAAGGCGGAGAGGCTGGGATTCGAATACCATACCCTTATGGGTACCTGCGGTGGTAAAAAAGGCGGAGAGGCTGGGATTCGAATACCATCCCCTTACGGGTACCTGCGGTGGTATAAAAGGTGGAGAGGCTGGGATTCGAATACCATACCCTTATGGGTACCTGCGGTGGCAAAAAAGGCGGAGAGGCTGGGATTCGAATACCATACCCTTATGGGTACCTGCGGTGGCAAAAAAGGCGGAGAGGCTGGGATTCGAATACCATACCCTTATGGGTACCTGCGGTGGCAAAAAAGGCGGAGAGGCTGGGATTCGAATACCATACCCTTATGGGTACCTGCGGTGGCAAAAAAGGCGGAGAGGGTGGGATTCGAACCCACGGTGGCCCGAAGGCCACAACGGTTTTCGAGACCGTCCCATTCAACCGCTCTGGCACCTCTCCGAACAGCGGCGCGATTATATCTTAAATTGTGTGAATCGATGGAGCAAAACATTCTATCTGACCGGAATTCCAGTCCTATAACTTATAATCAATAATGAACCGAACCATGGAAGCACAGACACCCCCGCTTTCCTATCGTGACCGGTTGGTCGAGGTATTGGCATTCTTTCTCCGGTTGGGCGTGACCGCCTTCGGCGGGCCGGCCGCGCACATTGCCATCATGCATTCAGAAGTGGTGGAACGGCGAAAATGGGTCAATGAGCAGGAATTTCTTGACCTGTTTGGTGCGGCGAACCTCATCCCCGGCCCGACCTCAACCGAACTGGCAATCTACTTGGGGTACCGGCGTGCCGGCTGGTTCGGCCTGGTTCTGGCGGGAGTCTGCTTCATCCTTCCGGCCATGCTGATAGTAATAGGGCTCGCATGGTTGTATGTGCGTTTCGGTACCACACCGCTCGTCTCCGGGATCTTTTATGGAATCCTGCCTGTGGTAATTGCCATCGTCGCCCAGGCTTTATGGAATCTTCGTAAGATCGCAGTGAAAAGCTGGATGACCGGTGTTCTCGGACTGGTCGTGGTCATCCTGTATTTTTTAGGGGTAAACATCCTGTTACTTCTTCTGGCAGCCGGATTGATAGCCATGCTCTCGGAAAATATTTCCAGAATACGCCGCCTGCCTGTGGTCGGGTTTTGGCTGCCTTTGGCGGGGGTTGGCCTCCTGGCTGGTTCCATTCCGTTCAGCCTGCCGGTTTTATTCCTGACCTTTCTCAAAATTGGAGCAACCCTCTACGGTAGCGGCTATGTGTTACTGGCTTACCTGCGCGCTGACTTCGTCCATGGTCTCGGCTGGCTCACTGACCGGCAGTTGATCGATGCGATTGCCATAGGGCAGGTCACACCCGGGCCGGTCTTCACCACGGCTACCTTCATAGGGTATTTGCTTGGGGGGGTTCCGGGAGCGCTGCTGGCTACGGGTGGGATTTTCTTGCCATCTTTTATCTATGTGACTGCTGCGGGGCTTGTGATTAATCGCATCCGCAATTCCCCCTGGGCAGCCGGTTTTCTGGATGGCGTGAATGTTGCTTCCCTGGGATTAATGCTGGGGGTTACCATCCAACTTGCCTCGACGGCTGTCATTGACCCTATCACCATCCTCATTTCTCTTGTAAGCCTCTTCCTGTTCCTGCGCTATAAAATCAATTCGACCTGGCTGATCGCTGGTGGGGCCCTGATCGGATTGATTCATGCGCTGGTCTAGTTCTAGGTAGGAAAAGATCCACAAATTATCATAAGAAGCAGTAAAATCATCCCCATGCGAATCCACCAACCTGTTATTTCCAACGGTGAGAATGTGCGTGCAACCTGGGCTGAAGTCAACCTGAGCCGGTTGAGCCGGAATCTGCAAGCCATCCGGTCCCACGTGGCCCCCGCCGGGGTAATGATCATTGTGAAGGCAAATGCCTATGGACATGGCCTGGCGGAGGTGGCAAAGCATTTGGGACCCCAGGCGGACTACATCGGTGTGGCGGTGCTGGAGGAGGGCATCTTCCTGCGCGAACTGGGTGTGACAGCACCCATCCTGATACTGGGTGGGATCTGGGGTGACCAGGTGCCGCAATACCTGCAGCACAACCTGACCCTGACCGCCTCTTCTGTGGAACGCCTTGAGCAGATCGATGGCGCGGCGGCCCGGATGGGGGTGAAGGCGAAAGTTCACCTTAAGATAGACACGGGTATGGAACGCATCGGCGTTCATTATTACAGCGCCCAGACTTTGCAGGAAGCCGCCTTACGATGCAAGCATGTGGAAGTGGAAGGGATATTTTCCCACTTTGCCAACTCCGATACTATTGACCTCACGCATGCCCGCTTGCAATTGGAACGATTTCAGGAAGTGCTGCGTTTTTACGATAAGAATAGCCTGCCGATACCCATCCGACATATGGCCAATTCGGCGGCCATTTTACAATTGAAGGAAAGCCACCTGGACATGGTACGGCCCGGTATCATGCTTTACGGAGTCTATCCGGCAAAAGAGCTGGCACATACCGTTGAAGTGCAACCGGCACTGGCCTGGAAGAGCCGCGTGGTATATTTCAAGGTGGTGAGGGCTGGGCATCCGGTCAGTTATGGTTCCACCTGGCAGTCCGACCATCCGGTACGCATTGTCACGGTACCGGTCGGTTACGGTGACGGATATTTCCGCCGCATGTCCAACCAGGCGCAGGTGATCATCCGGGGGAAAAAATATCCGCAGGTGGGGCAGATTTGCATGGACCAGATGATGGTCAATATTGAGGCCGATTCGGCCTTCAACGGAGATGAAGTAACACTCCTGGGTGAATCGGACAACCTGGCGATTCCCGCCCAGGAACTGGCCGAATGGGCAGGTACCATCCCATACGAGATTCTAACGAACATCAATACACGCGTCCCGCGCGTCTATATCACGGAGGATGAAAATTAATGAATGTACCCCAACCTGTCATGCAACCAAAACGGTTGAGTCTGAATGCCTTGGTGACATTTATAAGAAATTATTGGTTTGACTATTTGGTCTTACTCCTGGTGGCGGTTGTCATCGTATCCAGTGACCAACTGGCAAAAGTGTGGGTGCGGGCAAATGTCCCCTTGGGAGGTGACTGGCTGCCGCCCCAACTGGCCTGGTTGATGCCTTTTGCGCGCATCCGTTTTTGGTATAACTCTGGTGCCGCCTTCGGAATCTTTGCAAATGGGAATTACATATTCATGGTCCTTGCGATCATCGTAGCCGGGGTGATCCTTTACTATTTTCCTCGCATATCCCGCAAGGATTGGTGGCTGCGTCTGGCATTGATTCTGCAATTTAGCGGGGCGGTTGGCAACCTGACAGACCGGATCCAATTCGGACACGTTACGGATTTCATTTCGGTGGGAAATTTCGCGATTTTCAATATAGCAGATGCGAGTATTTCCGTGGGGGTGGTGGTGCTGATTTTGGGTGTTTGGATCACGGATATGGCCGAAAAACGCCGCGCAGCTGCACAGAAAGCTGCCTTACCTGCCCCTGACGAAGGTGAGGAAAAGGGTGAATGACCGGCTGGAAACTTTTCTCTTCGATAAAGACGGGAAAGAACGGCTGGATGTATTCTTAACGGAATGCCTGCCGGAATTTTCGCGTAGCCGAATTCAGGGATTGATTCGGGACGGCGCCGTCTGTGTGAGCGGCCTACCGGTAATAAAAACAGGACGGGACCTGGAAACCGGCGACCGTGTTGAGATTCGAATTCCCGCGCCGGTGCCAAGCGGGCTGGTGGCAGAGAACATCCATCTTGATATCATTTTCGAAAACGATGACCTGCTGGTGATCAATAAACCCGCCGGCATGGTGGTGCATCCCTCGCCGGGCCACAACAGTGGAACATTGGTGCACGCCGTACTGGGCCATGTACCAGGGTTGGAAGGGATAGGCGGCGAAGAACGACCGGGCATTGTCCACCGCCTGGATAAGGAGACTTCCGGCCTGATCCTGGTCGCCAAGAATGAGCAAGCCCATCGCTGGCTGCAGGATCAGTTCCGTAACCGTACCGTGGAGAAGAAATACCTGGCTCTGGTGGACGGAAAACCACCCACGCCAAGTGGGCGTGTGGAAGCCCCAATCGGAAGGAACGGCACGCATCGCAAACTGATGTCGGTGGTGCCGCTGGAAAAAGGCCGTGTAGCAATCAGCGAGTACCGCACGCTGGAGAGTTTCCCCGCCCATACATTGTTGGAAGTTCATCCATTAACCGGGCGGACGCACCAGATCCGTGTACACATGGCGTTTCTGGGTTGTCCGGTGGTGGGCGATACTGTTTATGGGAAAAAGACCTGCACATTGGAGTTGCGCAGACATTTTCTGCACGCATCTAAATTGAAGATTATTATTCCAGGCGGGAGGGAGCCGAAGATATTTGAGGCAGGGCTGCCGGATGATTTGGAAAGAGCCTTGGAAGAAGTGAGAAGTAAGAATTAAGAAGTAAACAGGAGTATCCTTATGAATTTCATTGACCTGCGTTCCGATACCGTCACCCAGCCTACGCCGGAAATCCGCGAAGCCATGGCGAAAGCCGAGGTGGGCGATGATGTGTATGGGGAAGACCCCACAATTAACCGTTTGCAGGAACTGGCCGCGGAAAAGATGGGCAAGTCGGCGGGATTGTTCGTAGCCTCGGGCACCATGGGCAATCTGATCGCAGTCCTGTCACACTGCCAGCGCGGCGATGAAGTAATTGTCGGGAAGAAAAACCACGTGTTCGTCCATGAAGCAGGAGGGATGTCTGCATTGGGAGGGGTGCATTCTTGCCAGTTATTAAACCAACCGGATGGTTCGCTGGTATTGGAAGAGGTGGCGGCGGCTGTCCGCCCGGATGATCTACATGAACCGGTCACCAGGCTGGTTTGTCTTGAGAATACGCACAACGGTTGCGGAGGGGTTTATCAGACGCCGGAATATACCAATCAAATGGGAGAATGGGCGCACTCCCATGGGCTGTTTGTCCACCTGGATGGGGCGCGCATTTTCAACGCGGCGGTTGCGCAAGGTGTGACTGCCAGCCAGTTGGCCAGGCCGGTCGATTCGGTCACCTTCTGCCTGAGCAAAGGGTTGTGCGCACCGGTCGGCTCGGTGTTATGCGGTTCGCAGCAATTCATCACCAGGGCACGCCGCCTGCGCAAGATGTTGGGCGGGGGCATGCGCCAGGCCGGGATTTTGGCGGCGGCTGGTTTGGTTGCGCTTGACAGGATGGTAAGCCGGTTGGTTGAAGATCATGCCAGGGCCAGGAAGCTGGCGAATGGCCTGCGACAGGTGCCTGGGTTGCAATTGGATCCGGGGACGCCGGCGACGAATATGGTCTTTCTATCCCTGCACCCGGAACTGCACTGCACCACCGAAGAATTGATCGAAAAACTGAAGCAGCTTGGAGTGTTGATTGGGGCAACCGGGGAGAGGCAATATCGGTTGGTTACTCATTATTGGATTGATGATGCGGGAGTGGAGCAGACAATCGAAGCATTTCGTAGAGCGGTTGGTTAAGATATAATTTGGTTGGATATGAGTGTTTTTATTGGGATTCGGGAGGCAGGGCAATGCAGTTTACTTTACAGATGATAGATCGGGTTGCCAGCGTTATTCGTTCGAAGAGTAAAATTCAGCCACGCATTGGCTTGATCTTGGGTACGGGCCTGGGTGGATTGGCAGATGCGATCATTCAGCCAGTCATAATTCCATATTCTGAGCTACCCGGCTGGCCGGTATCCACCGTTCAGGGGCACGCCGGACGTTTGGTGCTGGGTGAATTGGATGGAAAGAGTTTGCTGGTGATGCAGGGGCGCATTCATTATTATGAAGGCTACGATATGGCTCAAGTTACCCTGCCGGTGCGTGTAATGCAGCGGCTGGGTATCGAAATCCTGATCGTAACCAATGCAGCTGGAGCCATTAACCCGGATTATGTGCCGGGGGATGTCATGCTGATCACAGATCACTTGAACCTGGTCGGAATGACCGGTCTCAACCCTTTGATTGGACCGAACTTGGACGATTTGGGGCCGCGTTTTCCGGATATGAGCCAGGCCTATGACCGCGGGTTGTGCGACCTGGCTCGCAAGGTTGCACGAGAAAAAAAGGTGGCATTGCATGAAGGGGTTTATGTCGGACTGAGCGGGCCGTCATTCGAGTCCCCGGCGGACCTGCGTTTCCTGCGCTTGGCAGGAGCGGACTCAGTCGGAATGTCTACGGTACCAGAAGTCATTGTGGCACGTCATGGCGGCACACGTGTGCTGGGTTTCTCCGGTATCAGTAATAAGGCCAATCTGGATGGAAATACTGTCACTTCGCATGAAGAAGTGCTGGCATCCGGGGGTGTAATCGTACCAAAACTGGAGACGCTTATCCGGGGCGTTCTTCAAGCACTATAACCAGGGGTGGAATGGCTGCTATTCTTGGCTTTTTTGTTTCACTGGCGCCGGCAATTTTTACGCTGCTGGCTTTGGGATTGTTACTTGGCTTGCGGCAGATTATGCGGGCGCACAAGGAGCAGGGCGACGCAGTATTTGGGTTGGAACGTGAAATTGCCCAGCATCACATGCGCCAGGCCTCCGCAGCCCTGAGCCTGGTGATTCTCCTGGGCTTAGCGGAATTCGCCCTGGTCGTTTTCCTGGCTCCGAACATGCCATATTTTACCCAATTGGCCACCCCCACCATGAACCCTCTCCTGACACCAACCGGCACATTTCCGCTGGAGTTCATGGAAACATTGGGCGTTGTGACGCCCGGTGGACCTACGGTAACCTTCTCGGCGACCGGATGCATACCGGGTCAGATTGATTTAACCACACCCAAGCCAGGTGATACTCTGAAAGGCTCGATTGAATTGGATGGTACCGCCAATATTCCCAACTTTGGCTTTTATAAGTATGAGTTTGCACCGGCAGGATCGGATACATGGGCCACCATCCTGGCGGATAATAAAGTCGTCCAGGACGGCAAGCTTGGGGATTGGGACACGTCCGCGATTACGCCGGGAGATTACCAGCTGCGATTGGTGGTCAGCGATAATCAGGGCAATAATTTTCCCGCCTGTGTCATCCCGGTACATATTTTAGCTCCGTGAGGTGCTGGATGCCAGATGTAGAGATTCGCCGTGCCGTTGCAACTGATATACCGACTCTGATGGCGATTGACCATACCTGCCAGACGGACTATGTATGGCAAATGGATGTCGATCGCGAACCCGGCCAAATCGGGGCCATTTTCCGGGAGATTCGTTTGCCGCGTTCGGTGACCGTACCTTATCCCCGGCCGGTAGCCAACCTGCCAGAAACGTGGAACCGCCGGTCGGGCATGTTGGTTGGGATAATCGAGCACGAGGTGATCGGATATATCCGTATGAGTGACTTGATGGTGCCTCACATTGCCTGGTTGACCGATGTCGTTATTTCACCCAATTTCAGACGGCAGGGGGTGGGCTCAGCCCTTATTCTCGCGGCACAATCCTGGGCAGTGGACCGCAAAAATAACCGGGCATTACTCGAGATGCCGTTAAAAAATAACCCAATGCTTTGCCTGGCACGGAAACTCGGCTACGAATTCTGCGGGTATAATGACATGTATTACGATACACAGGACATTGCGTTGTTTTTTGGTCGTTCCATTCGGTAACGGTACGAAAGGTTTGCATGCTTAACGGTTGGACTCAGGATTTACTAACGGGGATTATTACCGTAAATCAGATATTCACAGCCGGGATTGCTATCACGGCAATATCCCTATTCCTTTATGCCCTGTCTTTCAACTTGCGTGATCGGGTGGCACGTTCCTTTGCCATCATTCTTTTGTGCGTGGTGACAGTATTTACTTCCGAAGCGCTGGAAAGCGCGTCAGCCACTCCCATTGTGATAAATCTATTTCTGAGGTTGGAATGGCTGGGGATTATCTTTCTGCCTGCAGCGTACCTGCATCTTTCAGACGCCTTATTGGTAACCACCGGCCACCCTAGCCGTGGGCGCCGGCGCCTGGCTGTCAGACTGATGTATGCCATCTCTGCCGTTTTTATTCTCATGCTGGCGAACGGTTACCTGCTTGGCCCATTGGTGATGGATGGGGAACCCGCGCCATACCTCCAGCGTACTGTCTGGACGGAAATATTTACGGCATATTATGTTCTCATCATGGTGCTGGCCTGGATCAATTTTGGGCGTGCTTATCGCAGGACATTAACTCGGTCGGGACGCCGCCGCATGATCTATTTGCTGGCAGGGGCGGCCGCACCGGCGTTTGGAAGTTTCCCATACTTGTTATACGGATCCGGCGTGGCAGCCAATTTCCCCTTCTTGTTCTGGGGATTGGCAACCTTCAGTAATTTCCTTGTGGGTGGTCTGATCATTCTTATGGCCTATGCAGTCGCCTTTTTTGGCGTTTCCTGGCCAGACCGGGTGGTGAAAAGCCGCTTATTTAAATGGATCATGCGCGGGCCGGTTGTCGCTTCGGCTGCCCTGGGTGTAATGACCATCATCCGGCGTGGCGGGGAACATTTTGGAACCACTTATTCCGTTGCAGTACCGGCCGCGATGGTTGCAACAGTGCTTATTTTGGAGCATGCCATCACATTGGCTGCACCTCTCTGGGAGCGTGTTATCTTATTTGGCGGTGACCGGACTGACCTGGCGTTATTGGAGAATTTGGAAGAGCGGTTGATCACGCAGAACGATCTGCGCCAATTCCTGGAAGCGGTATTGGCGGCAGTCAGGGACCATTTACAATCACCGTCTGCGTTTGTTGCTGCGTTGGATGGTGAGGAATTATCTCTGGTGGTTGCCACCGGTAGTTCGCCGCTCTTGAAGGAATCCAATCTTCCGGAGGCATTAAAGGTCATCAACCGCGAGGAAAATGAGGATGGCGAGGAATATTCATGGGGCGATTATTGGCTGTTTCCCCTGCACCAGCCGCCTGATACAGATGAAGGGTCCCCAATCCTGCTCGGCTTGCTGGGGGTCGTGCATCAGGCTGACCAGGTCATTGTAAGCGACCAGCGCCAGTCGCTGGAGGTGCTGCTCCAGCGGGCCCTGGTGGCGCTGCAGGATCGTCGTCTGCAACGAAGTGTTTTCCGGTCACTCGAAAACTTGCGCCCGCAAGTGGATTTGTTCCAACGAATACGCGCGGTCGGGCAACATGACAGCAAAGCCAGCCTGTTGGAGGAGACTTTGCCGCCTGGTTCGGATATGGCGGATTGGGTGCGGGATGCCCTGGCGCATTACTGGGGAGGCCCAAAATTGACTCAGAATCCATTGCTCAACCTCCAAATCGTTCAGCAGGCGTTTAAAGAGCATAACGATAACCCTGCCAATGCGTTGCGATCCATCCTGCGCCAGGCGATGGACCACGTCCGCCCGGAAGGAGAGCGGCGTTTTACCGGCGAATGGATCTTTTTAATATCCTTGAAATGAAGTTTGTCGAGGGAAGAAAAGTACGTGAAGTTGCCACCCGTTTGGCGATGTCAGAGGCGGACCTGTACCGTAAACAGAGGGTCGCCATCGAGGAAGTAGCCAGAATCATCCTTGAAATGGAACGCCAAACGCAGGCGAATATTAATGGGAAGGAGGTTGGATAAATAAAATGGTTCACACTCAATATCCCGAACCGGAAATGCCGATCCAGGATGACGGCTGGTGGGCTTCTGTTTTGGCAGAAGAGGAAAGCCGGGGACCGGCGCTGGCGGCAAAATCTCCTAAGACAGAAGAGACCGGGAAACCTATTACCGATTGGGCCAAGGCAGGGCGGCTTTTTCGCCAGGACGAAATTATTTCATTACAAGTTACAAGTTTCAATCGGGGTGGATTACTGGTCGAGGGGGAAGGCTTGAATGGTTTTGTTCCCTGCTCTCACCTGGTGGATTTGCCCTCCCAGGCTGACGAAGATTGCCGTGAAGACAATCTCTCGACATATGTCGGCCGGCCTCTGCGATTGAAGATTATCGAATGCTTACCGGAAGAAAGCCGCCTGGTCTTTTCAGAGCGTGCAGCCCGGGCCAAAGCCGGCAAACGGCCGGAACTCTTTAATACCATTCAGACTGGTCAGTGCCTTTCAGGTGAAGTTACGAATGTAACAGAGTTCGGTGTTTTTATTGACCTGGGCGGAGTGGAAGGCCTCATTCATATCTCAGAACTTTCCTGGGGTCGCGTATCCCATCCCAACCAGATTTGCAAGGTTGGACAACGCGTTGAAGTGCAGGTGATGGAAGTTGCACCGGAGCGCTGCCGGATCGCGCTCAGCCTGAAGCGGTTGACTCCCAATCCATGGGAAACGGTGCAGGCCAGGTATCCGATCAATACGATTGTCCCAGCGGTTGTGACGACCCTGGTGCCTTATGGTGCTTTTGCACGGCTCGAGGAAGGCCTGGAGGGATTGATCCATACATCGGAAATTCCCCTGCCTCCCAATTTGAACCTCAAGGATTTTCTCTCGCCGGGTCAGAGTGTGCAAGTGCGGGTTCTGCAGGTGGATCCTCCCCGCCAGCGTCTCGGCCTGAGTATGAAATTGAATTGACATGCCACAGCTTCCTTCGGGTAAGAACGCATCCGCTCCATCCCGTGCCGTCCCCGAATCACCCCGTTCTTCCGATTGGGTGGATCGTCTTGCGCAACTCCAGGCGCACTTTGGGCGTTTTCTCTGGGATATTCTGGGGGTTTTCCTGTTCGCGTTGGCCTTGATGACTCTTTTGGGAATTCTTGGGCTTTCAAAAGGCAGCCTGCTGGGACAGTGGGTAACATTATTGCATATCTGGTTTGGTTGGGGCGACCTGCTGGTCGTGCTCATTTTCGCAGCGGGAGGCGTATTGGCATTCCGCCGCAGCATGAAACCGCTCACCGTTCCATTGCATCGTATCATTGCAATGGAACTGGCCTTCTTCCTGACTTTGGCGTTGTTATCGGCGCTCAACGGAAACCAGTTGTCTGAAGGGGCCATGTGGGGCGGAGAGGTTGGTTGGGGTCTTGCGATGGTGCTGGCCCGTTATATTGGTCTCATCTGGGGCGGGTTGGTTTTCCTTGCCCTGTGGGGGTTTATGGTCCTGACTGGTTTTGGATTCTGGAAACCGCTGGAGAACTGGCTGCTGCAAGAGGCCGGTTTGGAGGCTGTGGATGAGCTTGAGCCCATCCTGGCCATAACGGATGCATTTGCGCAATCTGAAAACCCGGTTGTGGCGCCGCTCCCATCCGATGCTGCTGCAGATTTAAAAAGTGTGGCGGCTAAAAAACCTGCCCAGAAACTGCCACCCGAATTCCGCAAGTCGTTCAAAGTGGAGGACCGGCAGGACAGCCGGCCGGCTGCGCCGCAACCGCGTAGTGAACGCCTGCCGCCCTTGAATGTTTTACTGGGTGAACAATCCATCCGGCCGGATGAGCGAACCATCAACCAGACGGCCGGGCTGATCGAAAAATCGCTCTCGGAGTTTGGCATTCCGGCCAAGGTGGTCGGATTTCGCATCGGGCCCACCGTAACACAGTTCGCCGTCCAGCCGGGTTTCATTCGCAAGGGGACCGAAGAAGACGCCCAGCAAATGAAGGTGCGCGTGGCACAGATTGCCGGCCTGCAGAAGGACCTGGCGCTGGCGCTTTCGGCGGAGCGTCTGCGTATCGAAGCCCCTGTGCCGGGACGCGCTTATGTTGGGATCGAAGTACCGAACTTGCGCTCTTCTTTAGTACGGCTTAGGCCGCTGCTGGAAACGGAAGCATTTTACAAAACAGGCTCCCCGCTGGCGATTGCACTGGGGCGGGATGTCTCGGGTGGACCGTTGGTGGCCGACCTGGCCAGGATGCCGCACTTGCTGATCGCCGGGACGACCGGCTCAGGCAAATCGGTGTGCATTGCCGCACTGGCAACCTGCCTGGCCATGAACAATGCCCCGGAAGACCTGCGCATGGTGATGATCGACTCGAAAATGGTCGAACTAATCCGTTTCAACGGCCTGCCGCATCTTTTTGGCAAAGTGGAGACGAATGTCACCCGCATCCTGGGCGTTTTACGCTGGGTGGTGGTCGAGATGGAGCACCGCTATAAATTGCTGGAGGCTGCCAAAGCACGCGATATAGACGCATATAACCGCCACCTGCAGCGCCGGAAGGATACACCCAGCCTGCCTCGTATTATTGTTCTGATTGATGAAATGGCCGATCTGATGCTGTCCGCACCGGATCAAACCGAGCATGCCCTGGTACGCCTGGCACAGATGGCGCGCGCCACCGGCATCCACCTGGTGGTGGCAACCCAGCGCCCGAGTACCGATGTGGTGACCGGCTTGATCAAAGCCAACTTCCCGGCCCGCCTGGCTTTTGCGGTTGCTTCGGGGGTGGACTCACGCGTCATCCTGGACCTGCCCGGAGCGGAGACCTTGCTTGGGCGCGGTGATCTGCTGTTCCTGAACCCGGAGGTGGGCAATCCAACGCGCGCCCAAGGCGTGATCGTGACCGATCAGGAGATTGAGCGCGTGATTGCACATTGGCAGAAGATGGCGCCTCAAAAAGACGTCAAGCCACCCTGGGAATCCATGGCATCGGAAGACGAGGCGGAAGGCAGCGATGATGTACTGGTGGAGCAGGCCATCACCATCTTAAGAAAAGACCAGCGCGCCAGTGCCTCCATGCTGCAACGACGCTTGCGGATCGGATATCCGCGGGCGGCGCGCTTGCTGGATCAATTGGAGGAAATGGGGGTGGTGGGTCCTTCCATGGGGGGCGGGCGCGACCGGGATGTCCTGCTTGATCCGGAGGAAGAGAGCGAGGAAGCCGGTGAAGAGGCCTAACTCCCCTATGGTATCATAGTTCTTTTTAGGGCACTTTGCCAGGAAAGGAATTGCTTTGACTCAACCGACTGAACAAAAGAAAGTTTCATTTACCGACAAAATGCGGGTTTGGTTCCGCTGGTATTACTTTCCGATCGCCTCATTCCTGAACCGCATCGGCATCCGGCCAAACACGGTCACCCTGGTCGGCCTGGCCGGGACGGTCGGATGTTCCCTGTTGATCGGATTTGGACACTTAACCTGGGCCGGGATCCTGCTGCTCATCATGGGACCGGTGGATGCCATGGACGGCGCGCTCGCCCGCATGCGTAATGAAGCCAGCGCCTGGGGCGCGTTCGTGGATGCGGTGACGGACCGGTATTCTGAACTGTTCCTGTTCCTGGGCTTCCTGATGTACTACATGGCTCATCCCAGCCCGCTTAGCACACTCGGCATCCTGTTTGCCTACCTGGCTGCAGCCGGTTCGGTGCTGGTATCTTACGTCAAGGCGCGCGCGGATGCCTCCAAGCTGGACGCCAACGTTGGATTATTGACGCGCGTCGAACGGTACCTTGTGCTCATCCCGGGTTTGATTTTCAGCGGCCTGTACAATCCCTTGGCGTTGATCGCCTTGATCATCATCGCAGTCTTTGCAAATTTCACGGCCCTGCAAAGGATTTTCCGTGTGCGGCGTGATGCGTTACGCCAATTATCTCACTCCCAGGAGTAGTTCATGCAGACCTTGCCTAATGGATTTGATATTCCTCTCCCGTTTCTAAATACATCCTTCCATATTTACTTTTATGGCATTCTCATCATGGTGGGGGTGGTTGCAGCGGCTTTCCTCGGGCAAGCCGAGGCCAAACGGCGCGGCATTAATCCGGATTACATCTGGGATTCGCTTTTCTGGATCGTCCTGGCCGGGATTGTGGGCGCTCGCATCTGGCATATTTTCAGCCCGCCGCCTTCCATGGTGGCGCAGGGCATCACGACGGAATGGTACCTGACCCACCCGTTGGACATGATCAACATCCGTAACGGCGGTTTGGGGATTCCTGGAGCAATCATCGGCGGCGCACTGGCTTTGTGGTTGTACTGCCGGAACAAAAAAACCTCATTCCTGAACCTGGTGGATTCCGTTATCCCCGGTGTGGCTCTGGCGCAGGCGATCGGCCGGTGGGGCAACTTTTTCAACCAGGAATTGTACGGGAAACCCACCAACCTGCCCTGGAAGATCTACATCGATCCGGCACATCGCGTCCAGGGGTACCAGAACTACAGTTATTTCACCCCGCTGTTCCTGTACGAGTCGTTGTGGGACCTGCTCAATATGGCGATCCTGCTGTGGATGGCCCGCCGGTTCGAAAAATGGCTCAAACCCGGTGACATCTTTTACATTTACATGATCATGTACTCCATCGGTCGATTCTTCCTGGAATTCCTGCGCGTGGATGCCTCCGTGGTGGCAGGGTTAAACTTCAATCAGACCTTTGTGATTTTCGTGGCTCTGGGCGCCGGCGTGTTCCTGTTCCTGAACCATCGCCGCCGCACGACCACCGTGCAATGATCCAGACTGAAGACTTGAGCAAACAATTCGGCGATTTCTGGGCTGTGGATGGCCTGACTCTGGACGTGCAGCCCGGACAGGTGCTGGCTTTGCTCGGTCAGAACGGCGCCGGGAAGACCACCACCGTCCGCATGCTGACTTCGGTGCTCTCCCCGTCGCGCGGTTGGGCGAAGATTGCCGGGTATGATGTGCGGCAGTCGCCCGAGAAAGTGCGGGCCGCGGTGGGGGTGCTGACCGAACAACATGGCCTCTACCTGCGTATGAGCGGGGCGGAATACCTGGATTTTTACGGAAAGATCTATCGAATGGACGGCGCCGTTCGCCAGAAGCGCAGCCAGGCCTGGATGGAGTATTTCGGGTTGGCGGAATTTGCCAGGCACCCGATCGGCCAATACTCCAAAGGCATGCGCCAGAAGCTGGCGCTGGCGCGCGCCCTGCTGCACGACCCACCTGTTTTGCTTTTGGATGAGCCGACCTCCGCCATGGACCCTGAATTGGCCCAATTGGTGCGGAAGGCCATCGCCAGCCTGCGTTCAGAGCAACGAGCCATCATCATCTGCACGCACAACCTGGTGGAGGCCGAAATGCTGGCGGACAAGATCGCCATCATTTACCGCGGGAGGCTCCTGACCAGTGGAACGATCGAAGAATTGAAAAGAGTGCTGTTGGGGCCGGCCGAATATGAGTTAAAGGTGCGCGGCGAATGGCCGCGTATGATTTTCCCATTACCGGCGGGCGTGACCGCCCTTGACGCGGGTCTTTCCGGCCCGCGCTTCCGTGTGGAAGACCCGCAAACCGCCAACCCGGTTTTACTGAAGGAATTGATGCAGCGCGGCGTGGAAGTCGTCGCGCTGCAGGAACTGCCGCGCACGCTCGAGCAGGTCTATCTGGCTGCCATGGCCCGGGTGCAGCATGGTTAAGAGCCTGAAAGAGGAATTAGGCATGGCCTGGCTGGTGGCCTGGCGCGAACTGCGCGACCAGTTGCGGGATTGGCGGATTATTTTCCCGATGATCGGGCTGACGCTGATCCTGCCTTTCCTGGCGGACCTGGGCGCGCAGGCCGCCATCAATTTCACCACAAAGTACGGCACGCCCCTCATCGCAGCGCGCTTGGTGCCGTTCCTGCTCATGGTTGTGGGTTATTTCCCGATCACGGTTTCCCTGGTGATCGCCCTTGAGTTGTTTGTTGGGGAGAAGGAACGCGGTACGATCGAGCCGCTCCTGAGCAGCCCGCTCAAGGATTGGCAGCTTTTCATAGGCAAGCTACTGGCCGGGACCATTGCTCCGCTTTTTACCGCTTACCTGGGTATCTCGGTCTACATGCTTGGTCTCCATTTTCAGCACATTCCCTTCCCGGATGCCAGCCGGATGGCCGAGACGCTCACCCTGACGGCTGCCCAGGCCTTCCTGATGGTTACCGGGGCAATTCTTATCTCCACCCAGGCCACTTCGGTGCGGGCCTCCAACCTGATGGCCTCATTCATCGTCATCCCGATGGCCCTGCTCATCCAGGGGGAAGCCGTCATGTTATTCTGGGGCAATAACCAGGCGCTCTGGCTGGCGGTGGTGGGCGTGCTGGTACTGGCGGTGCTGCTGGCGCGCGTCGGGATTGCCCATTTCCAGCGGGAAGCCCTGCTCGGGCACGAGATCGACGTGCTCAACCTGGGCTGGATTGGCCGGACTTTCTGGCGCGGCTTCAAGGGTAATGCAAAATCCGCAGCGGACTGGTTTCGGGTGGAAGTCATGGGCACGCTAAAAAGACAGGCCATCTCTATCTGGATGACGTTGGCCTTGGGTTTGGCCGCTGCAGTGGGTGGATACGTTCTGGTCGTCTTGAATGCTGAAAAGGTCGTTGGCGCCTTCCACTCTGGCAGCCTGACGGGTATTTTGAACGCCGGGACGGGCGTCCCGCTGGCGAATATCGTCATCTCCTTTCCGATGATCTGGGGCCACAACCTGCGGGCAGTGCTGATCATCCTGCTGCTGGGCCTGTTTTCATTTGGCGTCCTGGGGGCTTTGGTGTTTCTTTTGAATACCAGCATCATCGGGGTGGTCCTGGCATTGGGAGGTGCCCTGGGAATGTCCCCGTGGAAGCTGGCGGTCTTTGGGGTCCTGCCGCATGGAATTTTCGAGATCCCCGCGCTGATCCTTTCCAGCGCGGCGGTGCTCTATATCGGCATCGCGCTGGTAACGCCGCGCTCCCATTTAACGCTGGGCGAGGTGCTGATTAATGCGATCGCCGATTGGGCCAGGATCGCGGTTGGCCTGGTGCTTCCTTTATTGACCATCGCGGCGGTTCTGGAGACATGGGTTACTCCTGTCCTATTGCATTCCGTTATAAAGTAGGGGTAGGATAAGGTCCACCAAGAAAGGGACCTGTGCCGCAATGGCAAAATTGATTTTCCTGGGAACCTCGAACGCCATATCCGATGAGCAGCATGAAAACACCCACATGCTGCTGGTGGGGGAGCAGCGGACGGTGTTGATCGACTGCCCGGACAGTCCCATTGTCCGGTTCCAGCACGTCCATGTGGATATCTCCAGTTTGAGCGATCTGATCCTGACCCATTTCCACCCGGACCATGTTGCGGGTGTGCCGCAGCTTCTGATGGATTTGTGGTTGTTGGGCCGCCACAAGCCTTTGACCATCCACGGACTGGCCTATACGCTTGACCGGATCGAGAGCATGATGGGGTTGTATGAATGGTCCACCTGGCCGGGCTTCTACCCGGTCACCTTCCACCGCCTGCCGGAACAGCCCCTGGCGCCTGTCATCGAATCGGATGAACTCCGCATCCTGGCAGTCCCGATGAAACATTTTATCCCCTCCATAGGTCTGCGCATGGAATTCGCCCCCTCCAAAAAAATCCTGGCCTATTCCTGCGATACGGCCCCTTGCCCGCAGATGGCGCAGCTGGCCGGCGGGGCGGATATCCTGGTGCACGAAGCCTCCGGCGCATCCGAGGGACATTCCTCCGCCGCGCAGGCCGGCCAGGCCGCCCGGCAGTCCGGAGCGGGCAGGCTCTACCTGATCCATTATCCCACCGGGCAGTTCACCAGCGCCGACCTTCTGGATGAAGCGCACGCGCAGTTCGATGGCCCGGTTACGCTGGCCAAAGATTTCATGCAGTTGAATTTCGATTAGAAGAACGTCCCGAAGGTTTTTATTGAGATATTCCGATCTCTTACGCAAACCTTCGGGACTATGCTTTTCCACCTTACCGTACAATTCAATCACGAATACCACGAATTGGCAAATAACACAAATATTTTGTAAAAAAAAGCATTCGGCAAATTCCGTCCATTCGTTCCATTCGTGATAAAGATCGACCTGCTGCAGAAGATATACGGAGTAAAATTTAAATAAAAATGGCACCTGGCCTTAGTGCCTTGGTGCCTTTGTGGTTAATTTTTTTATGCTACCAGCCCTTGATGAACTGCTCCCATTCGGAGTTTTCCTCCAGGTGCCGCCCAAATATATAGAACGCGCTGGCCGGCGGCTGCAACGGGATGTGCAGCAGGTGCATGTGGACTTCCCCCAGCTGCCGGCCACCTTTGCGGTGGTTGCAGCTTGGGCAGGCCGCCACCACGTTGGTCCAGCTGTGCTCACCGCCCAGGTGTTTGGGCAGCACATGGTCCACCGTCAGGTCGCTGGTGTGCCTTCCGCAGTACTGGCAGGTATAGTTGTCCCGCCGGAAGACCTCCCGGCGGGATAATTTGATCTGCAGGCGCGGCCGGTGGATCATTTTATCAAGCCTGATCACGGATGGCCGCGGCAGTACCTGCTTAACCGTCTGGATGGTGCCGCGTCCGTTCATCACCATGTCCGCTTTTCCCCCCAGGATCAGGCCAATGGCGCGACGGGTGTTGCAAACATTTACAGGCTCGAAATTGGCGTTGAGAACCAGTACCGGCTCGTTCATAGTTTTTTGCGTTGGCGTGTATTATACTCCAGACCAAAACACGCACTCATTGTGAATTTTCGCATTAATCATCGCTAAATTACTGGCAAAAATGGTAAATGAAAGGAGCAAACCATGCGCATCCTGATTGCCGGTGGCTCCGGGCTGATCGGCACAGCCCTGGCAGAATCCCTGCTCGCGGACGATCACCCGGTCTGGGTGCTCACCCGCAGTCCTGACCAGGCCCGCCTCCCGCTGGGCGCCGCCCCGCTTGGCTGGGATGGCAGAACGGTGGCGGGTTGGGCGGATATGCTCGGCCATGTGGATGCGGTCATCAACTTGAGCGGGGAGTCGCTCTCCCGCTGGCCCTGGACCAGGCAGCAGAAGCAGCGCTTCTATGACAGCCGCGTGCTGGCTGGCCGCGCGCTGACCCAGGCCATCCAGGCCGCTTCCCCACCCCCGCCGGTGCTCATCCAGGCCTCCGGCGTCAATTTCTACGGCCCGCACCAGCAGGAGCTTGTCACAGAGGGCGATCCGCCCGGGTTGGATTTCCTGTCCAACCTGTGCGTGCAGTGGGAAGCCTCCACCCAACCGGTCGAAGACTTGGGCGTACGGCGTGTCGTCATCCGTTCGGCCGTCGTTTTTGCCCCAAAAGGCGGCATCCTGCCCCTCATGCTGCTGCCGCTGCGCCTGTTCCTCGGCGGACCGCTCGGTAGCGGCCGCCAGGGCCTGGCCTGGATCCACCTGGCCGACGAAGTCGCCGCCATCCGCTTCCTGCTGGAAGACCCGCGTGCACGCGGCCCGTTCAACCTCACCGCCCCCGATCCAATCTCCAATGTGGATTTCACCCGCACCGCCGCCCGCCTGCTGCACCGACCCTGGTGGCTGCCTGCCCCGGCTTTTGCCCTGCGCATGGCACTGGGGGGCATGTCCACGCTGGTCCTGGATGGCGCCTGCCTCCGCCCTGCCCGCCTGCAGGCCCTCGGCTTTACCTTTCGTTTCCCCGGCCTGGAAGGCGCATTGAAGGATTTGCTGGGGAAGAAGGATTCATCCGCTAATCCACACTAATCTTCTCTAATCCTTGTTTTTATTCGTGTCTATTCGCGCGGATTAGCGGATTCTCTTTTCCTTCGTAAGGTATCAGAAATCATTCGGCACGGCCAGGCGTTATAAATTAGCTGGCAAGGTCTATACCACTTCCCTGGAGGAATTGGATTACGAAGCCAGGTTGGCAGCCTTGCGTGCCATCACCCTGGCGGTCGGGCGCATCGCCAGCCTGGAGCGCTTTCAATCCTTCGCCTAGAAAAATCTCGACCCGGCCGACGGTTTCTTGCAGCAGTTGGATCAGATGGACGAATTGCCGGAAGAGCAGCCCAAATATGGCCTGGAATGAAATTCGTTCCTCTTCGTTCCGCGGAACGAATACCGCATCCCAAATCACGAATTACGAATACCGAATTACGAATTATGATTATCGAATTCCCGCCCTCATCTCTCTTTCTCATTATAAAACGAAGTATAATTCCCCCATATTATGGGCGAGAAATCATCTCTTATTCAAATCAAAGGCATCCGGGATGGCCTCCTGATAACCCTGACGGGGGCGGACTGGCCGGACCTAGTGGCGGTTTTCATTGAGAACATCGAGAGCCGCTCGGCCTTTTTCAAAGGGGCACGGGTGGTGCTGGATGTAGGCCTGCAGGACTTGCGTGTAGCAGATTTATCCAAGTTGCGCGACCAGCTTTCGGAACGCGGCGTATCGCTCTGGGCCGTGCTGAGTCGAATCCGGCCTCACCGAGCGCACCGCCCAGAACCTGGGCCTCGCCACCCGCCTCTCCAAGCCGCATCTCACCGAAGTGACCGCCAAGCCCGAGCAGGTCCTCCCGGAGGGTGCCGCCAAATGGGTCAAGGGTCCGCTCCGCTCCGGCGGCAAGGTCGCCTACGACGGTAATGTGGTCGTCCTCGGTGACGTCAATTCCGGCGCCGAGATCGTCGCCGGCGGCAGCGTCATCGTCTGGGGCCGCCTGCGCGGCGTCGTGCATGCTGGTTGCCATGGCGATGAAGCCGCCGTGGTGTGTGCCCTGGAGCTGGCCCCCACCCAGTTGCGCATCGCCGGGGAGATCGCCATCTCGCCCAAGAAACAGCCCCGTAGCCAGCCGGAAGTGGCCCGCATCGAAGATGGGCACCTGGCCGCGGAACCCTGGAACACCTCGACAGGACGGTGATATGACAGCTAAAGTGGTTACAGTTGCTTCGGGTAAGGGCGGGGTTGGCAAGACGACCACCGTTGCCAATATCGCTGTCGCCCTGGCCGCCCGCGGCCAGAAGGTCACCTGCATCGATGCCGATATCGGCCTGCGCAACCTGGATGTGATCCTGGGCCTGGAGAACCGCATCGTCTACGACCTGGTGGATGTCATCGAGGGCCGCTGCCGTCTCCGCCAGGCTATGATCCGTGACAAGCGCATGGCTGAGCTCTACCTCATCCCGGCCGCCCAGACCCGTGATAAGTCCGCCGTTTCCCCCTCCGACATGGTCCGCGTGTGTGACGAATTGCGTCCCGAAGTGGACTGGATCCTGATTGATTCGCCCGCCGGCATCGAGCGCGGCTTCAAGAATGCCATCGCCGCCGCCGACCGGGTCCTGGTGCTCACCAATCCGGAGGTTTCCGCCGTCCGAGACGCCGACCGGGTCATCGGTCTGCTCGAAGCCGAAGGCAAGGGTCCGGCCTCCCTCGTCATCAACCGCCTCAATCTGGCCATGGTGCGCCGCGGGGACATGCTTTCCGTGGAGGATGTGCTCGACCTGCTGGCGATCGAGTTGATCGGGATCGTGCCCGAGGATGAGAATGTCATCGTCGCCTCCAACCGCGGCCAGCCGCTCGCCCTGGACGGCAAGAACCGCGCCGGCCTGGCCTTCCAGAATATCGCCCGGCGCTTGATGGGGGAAAAGGTGCCCTTCATCGATCTCGATAATCAGAATGTATTCCAACGTCTCCTCGGGAGGAAATGACCATGGCTTTCCTTTTTCGACGCAAGAAAAGTGCCAATAGCGCCAAGGAGCGCCTGCAGCTGGTCCTCATCCACGACCGCACCGACCTCTCTCCGGCCCAGTTGGAATCGCTCAAGGATGCCCTGATCGCCACCATTTCCCGCTTCATCGAGATCGACCCGACCGCGGTCCGCATCAACGTGGCCCAGGATGGCCGTGAACAGCGCTTGGTGGCCGATATTCCTTTAAAAAGCAACCTCCGCAGGCGGGTGCGATAACCCCCCCATTACGTAGTAGAATCCGCCCAATCTATGTTCCGTAGTATCTTCTGGCGGCATTTCGATTTTTGGCTGCTGGGGGCGGTCATTATCGCCCTGGTGTTTGGAGTGACCATGATCCGGTCCGCCATTGCCGGTAACGCGACCCTGGCGAGCCTGGTGCCGCGCCAGATCATCTTCGGCGCGGTCGGCTTTGTGGTCATCCTCCTGGCCGCCGCCATCGACTATCACTTCTGGTCCGGGGCCATCGTGCCGATGTATGTCGTTATTGTCCTGGCACTGCTGCTGTTGTTCGTCGTCGGTGGGACTCGTTTTGGCGCCACGCGCTGGCTCGAGACCGGCCTGGTCTCCATCCAGCCGACCGAGCTCGCCAAGATGGTCGTCATCCTGGCGCTGGCGAATTTCTTTGACCGGAATATCGAATCGCACCGGAACTGGGGCTGGCTCCTAAAAAGCCTGGCCATTGCCATCGGCATCGCCGCCCTGATCTTCATCCAGCCCAACCTGAGCAACGTCATCGTCGTAATGGTACTGTGGGCGACCATGGCCTGGGTGGCCGGCCTGGATCTGAGGCAGTTGGGCATCCTGGTCCTGGTGGTCATCCTGCTGGTGGCGGTGGCCTACTCCTTCTTCCTGCAGCCGTACCAGCGCGACCGCATCACCACCTTCATTTTCCCGCCCACCAACACCAGCTATGGCGCCACCTATAATGTGCTCCAGGCCCTGGCGGCGCTCGGGTCGGGCGGCTGGGTGGGGGAGGGCTACGGCCATGGCACCCAGACCCAGTTACGTTTTATGAAGGTGCGCCATAACGATTTCATCTTCTCGGTGATCGGCGAGGAATTGGGCTTCATCGGCGCCATTTTCGTGCTGCTTCTGCTGGCGTTCATCATCTACCGCTGCCTGCGCACCGCGCGCATGGCCCGCGATCCATTCGGCTCTTTTATTGCCTATGGAGTGGCCATCCTTATTTTCTTCCAGGCGGTTGTGAATATCGCTGTCAACCTGAACCTCATCCCGGTGACGGGTATTCCGCTCCCGTTCATCAGCTATGGCGGCAGCGGCTTGATCTCGCTCATGCTGGGCATCGGTTTGGTCGAAAGCGTGGTGATACGGCATAAGCCAATCAGCTGACCATAAGACCGGAGAATGCATTTGACCCCAAAGACTGCTCGCACCCGTTTTGCCCCTTCCCCCACCGGGCGGATGCACCTTGGCTCAGCCCGCACCGCCCTGTATTCCTATCTGCTGGCGCGCCATACTGGCGGCTCCTTCCTTCTGCGCATTGAAGACACCGACCAGAAACGCTTTGTCCCCGGATCCGAACAGGAGCTGGTGGACGGACTGCGCTGGTTGGGTCTGGAATACGACGAGGGCCCGGATATCGGCGGCCCGCACGGGCCCTACCGCCAGACCGAGCGGCGTGAGATTTACACTGAACTTGCCTGGAAACTGGTGGAAATGGGTCACGCCTTCCCATGCTTCTGCACCCCCGAGCGGCTGGAAAAGGTCCGCCAGGAGCAGATGAAGAACAAGCAGAACCCGCGCTACGCCGGCACCTGCCGCAGCCTGGACCCCGGCGAAGCCCGCCGGCGCGCGTTGGCCGGCGAGCGGCACGTCATCCGCTTCAAGATGCCCAAGGAAGGCTCCATCACCACCACCGACCTGGTGCGCGGTTCCATCACCACCGAGAACTCCGCCCTGGACGATTCGGTCCTGCTCAAATCGGACGGCCTGCCCACCTATCACCTGGCTGCCATGGTCGACGATCACCTGATGGAGATCACCCACGTCATCCGCGGCTCCGAATGGCTGCCATCCATGCCGTTGCATGTGCACGTCATCCGTGCCTTCGGCTGGGAGGAACCGCAGTTTGTGCACCTCTCGGTCTTCCTCAAACCCAGCGGCAAAGGCAAGATGAGCAAGCGCGAAGCTGCCGAAGCCAAGCAGGACGGCCATTCGATCTTTATCGGCGATATGAAGGAGCTGGGTTACATCCCTGAAGGCGTATTGAATTGGATCGCCCTGATGGGCTGGGGCGTCTCCGTGGACGATGTGATGAGCCTGGTTGATATGGTCGCCCGCTTCGAAATCCGTAACCTGGCGCCCGCCCCGCCCGCCATTAATTTCGCCAAGCTCGATCATTTCAATGCCACCCACATCCGGCTGCTGCCTGCCCCTGACCTGGCCGCCCGCATCAAACCGTGCTTTCTCCGCGAGGGGCTGGCCGTGCAGGACGAGAAATTGATGAAGATCATCCCGCTCATCCGCGAGCGGCTGGTCACGCTGGATGATTGCCTGCCCTTCGCGGCCTGGTTCTTTAGGGAGGCGGTCACGCCGGACCCGGCTGGGCTGGTGGCGAAAGGCCTGAACGCCGCCCAGTCGGCCGATATCGTACGCCAGTCCTATCAGGTCCTGGCTGGGTTGCCCGATCTGGACCCTGCGCTGACCGAGCCGCCCATGCGCAACCTGGTCGAACAGCTTGGCCTCACCCCCAATCAGGTATTCGGGATCCTGCGCCTCGCCGTTACGGGACAGACCGTCAGCCCGCCGCTTTTCGAAAGCATGCAGATCGTCGGCAAGGAAAAAGTGCTGGAACGGCTGCAAAATGCGATAAAAATTCTGGAGAATTCATAAGTTGATGGAACCTTAACTTGGAAAAAAAGCTGCAAATTTATAGGTGTTTTCCTTAAAATCGATTAAGGTAGTCTGTTACCCTTTATTGGCAGGCAATCAGCATGAGAATTGAGATCAAATCGGCTGAACAATGGAGCACGTTTGAAAAGGCCCGGCAGGATTGTGTGGTGACCAGTTCCTTATACGCCTTCCTGTCGGGCACGAAATGGGCGCCTCCCGATTGGGCCGTATGGTCTGGAAAGACGAAGAGATGGTCAGCAACGTCCACATCGTCGTACGGACGGCAAAGGTGGGCAAAGAATCGGTGAAACTGGGCGGGATCGGGAATATTGCCACCAAGGTGGAGTGGTGCCAGCGCGGTTATGCCAGCGCTGCGCTGAAGGTGGCCCAGGAATTCTTATAAGATCCCCTGCAGGTGGATTTTGGCCTGGTGATCGCCACCGAGGAGATGGCCCCCCAATATACCAAAGCCGGTTGGGTCATGGTGGCTCATTCTTTGACAATCGGTCAGCCGGATGGAAAAATGAAAATGAATTATCCCGTCCTGGTGCTGCCGGTTGGCAGGCAGGATTGGCCGGAAGGAGAGGTTGATCTGTACGGCCGGCCGTGGTAGCGCGTTCAGGCCAGAAAATATGTCTTAACCAGGTAGATCATTCCGACGATGAACCCGATCGTGACCACGATCCAGCGCAGCGTATCGGGCTTGACCCGCCCGGCCAACCGCCCACCCAACGAACCACCCAGCAGCGCGCCGGCCATCATCACCAGCGCAACGTTCCAGACAACTTTACCGGAAAAAACGAAAAGCAGGGCAGCTGCGAAGTTGGCTGAAAAAGAGATTATCTGTTTAAGGACGTTCAGGTGCGTGAGGGAATCGTTCAGGAGCAAGCCCAATATTGCCAGAAGAATGATACCCAACCCGGCGCCAAAGTAGCCTCCGTAAATGGCGCCCAGGAATACGGGCAGGAAGATCCAACCTTCCGGAATGGACCCGGCCAAGCCATTTTCCTGGCGTCGGGCCACCCATTGCCTTAATGGAGTTTGGAGCGCCAGCAGGCTGGTTGCCAGCAGGATCAGAAAGGGCACCAGGTCTGAGAAGAGTTTTTCATTGGTCCGAAGCAATAGGAAGCCGCCGGCCAGCCCACCCATTACGGCGGACGGAAGGCTTATCCAAAGGCGTTTTTTTTGACCCTTCAGATCTTTGGCCTGGGCAAGTGTGCCACCCAGGGAGCCTGGCCAAAGCCCGAGCGTGTTTGTGACGTTTGCAGAAACAGCCGGAAGCCCAATTGCCAGCAGGGCGGGAAAGGTGATGAGAGTGCCACCACCAGCCAGGGCATTGATCAAACCTGCGGCGAGAGAGACAAGGATAACCAGAAGGTAATGAAGGATGGTCATGAAGGGAGTTTTATGGTCCGAGGATCTGGTGAAACGAATAAAAAGACTTGTCAGACCTTCCCAGATTTTTCGATCTTCGCCCAGGAATCTTTAAGCGTGACAGTGCGGTTGAATACCGGTTTTTCGGAGGTTGAGTCCAAATCCACGCAGAAATAACCGGTGCGTTCGAATTGGAATTTATCACCGGGTTGTGCTGCACCCAGGGAGGGCTCCAGGAAGCAATCTGTGACGATTTCAAGGGATTTGAGGTTGATGATCTGGTTGATATCCTCGCCCTCATCCGGATTTTCGGCGGTGAATAACCGGTCATAGAGACGCACTTCAGCCGGGATGGCGTGCCGTGCTGAAACCCAATGGATGGTGGATTTAACCTTGCGGCCATCCGGGGCATCCCCGCCGCGCGTGGCCGGGTCATAGGTGCAGTGCACTTCCGTCACCTCCCCGGTGCTTGGGTCGTGGGTGACGCCGGTGCATTTGATCAGATAGGCATAGCGTAGCCGGATCTCGTTTCCGGGATACAGCCGGTAATATTTCGGCGGCGGCGTCTCACGAAAATCGTCCTGTTCGATATACAGTACTTTCGAGAAGGGCACCTTGCGCGTTCCGGCGGTTTCGTCTTCGGGATTATTGATCGCTTGCATCTCCTCCGACTGTCTTTCGGGGTAATTGTCAATAACCAGCTTGAGTGGGTGCAGGACGGCCATGCGGCGCAGGGAACGCTTGTTCAGGTCGTCGCGGATGAATGCTTCAAGCAAACCCATATCCACCCAGCTATCGTTGTTGGTTTCACCGACAAATGCAATGAAATTCTGCAGGGCTTCCGGGGTGACACCACGCCGGCGGAGACCGCGCAGGGTGGTGAGGCGCGGGTCATCCCAACCGGTCACCGTGCCGTTCTCGACCAATTTGCGAAGCTTGCGCTTGCTCATCATCGCAAAGGTCAGGTTCAGCCGGGAGAATTCGATCTGGCGGGTCTTGAATTCCCCGAGCTGTTCCAGGAACCACTCATAGAGTGGGCGATGGATGATGTACTCGTTCGAGCACAGCGAATGCGTGATGCCTTCCATTGAATCATTCTGGCCATGCGACCAGTCGTACATCGGGTAGATGCACCACTTGTCGCCGGTGCGATGGTGGGTGGCGTGCATGATGCGGTACATGACCGGGTCGCGCATGACAATATTGGGATGAGCCATATCGATCTTGGCGCGCAAGACCCGGCTGCCATCCGGGAACTCGCCGTTCTTCATGCGTTCCAGCAGGTCCAGGTTTTCTTCGACGGAGCGGTTGCGATAGGGAGACTCTACGCCAGGTTTTAAGGCTGACTCAGTCTGACTCCACTTGGTGCCGCGCGGCAGGGTTCCCCGGCTGGCGCTCATTTCTTCGGGAGTCTGGTCGTCGACATAGGCTAAACCTTTTTTAACGAGCCGGATGGCCCATTCATAGAGCCGGTCGAAATAATCAGAGGCAAAGGTCACCTTGACCCACTGGATACCCAACCAACGGGCATCTGCTTCAATGGCATCGACAAATTCGGTCTCTTCCTTGGCCGGATTGGTATCATCAAAGCGCAGGACCAATTCGCCGCCAAAGGCTTTGGCGGTGTTGTAATCGATCAGGAAGGCCTTGACGTGCCCGATGTGCAGGTAGCCGTTTGGTTCCGGCGGCAGGCGGGTGCGAACATAGTTGAAACGGCCGGTCTTCAGATCCTCGGCGACAAAGTCTAGGATGAAGTTGGTGGATGGGAGAGTCTCGTTGGTATCCATATTTATTTCCTTTATTGCATCAATTCAAGTGAATTATAACAAATGGAGTAGGTATTGCAGGATGAATGTGAGGACAGATTAGGGAGCCAGGTCAAAAAAACAATTCGTAAAAATTAATGAAGGGATAGACGGGACAGAGAAAATTCATTTTTTAAGATTGCCCAGTCCGGGAATTGTTGTATAATAGCGCGACTATGAACGCCGGTTTTTCCATTTTTTTCTATTATCCTCACCTTTAATACGCCGTTGCGGGTGGGGAGGACGCGCCTGCCGCAGCGGGCGCGTTTTTTTATTCTGTAATCCAGGAGGACATGATGAACATTGACGAGCAAGTAGCCCTGTTGATGCAAGGGACTGAATACGGTGACGAGGAATTGAAAAAAAATATGGCGGCGGAACTTCGCCAGCGCCTGCTGGAAGCCGGGCAGGAAGGCCGCTCGCTTCGCATCTATTGTGGTTTCGACCCACGAACCTCGGATCTGCACCTGGGCCATACGGTGCCGATGCGCAAACTGCGCCAGTTCCAGGAGCTTGGGCATGAGGTGACGTTTGTCGTTGGATCGTTTACATCCTTGATCGGCGACCCATCGGACAAGGACAAACTACGCCCCATCCTGACCCAGGAGGAAGTCGAGTTTAATGCCCGGACATACGCCGAACAAGCGTACAAGATCCTGGACCGGACCAAGACCAAGATCCGCTTCAATTCGGAATGGTTGGCGGGTTTGACATTTGCCGAGCTGATCAAACTGGCCTCCAATTTCACGATCCAGCAATTTGTAACTCGCGACAATTTTCGAAAACGCTGGGATAACGGCGACCCGATCTATCTGCACGAAACTTTCTATTCCATCATGCAGGGATATGACGCACATTCATTGCAAACGGATGTTCAAGTAGGCGGTACCGACCAGCTCTTTAATATCGTCACTGCGGCCCGAAAGATCATGACCTCCCTGGGCGACAAACCCAATATAGCCGTCATTCTGGGTATTTTGCCCGGTACGGATGGCGAGGTCAAGATGAGCAAGAGCCTGGGCAACCATATCCCGTTGCTCTCATCGCCGGAAGATATGTATGGAAAGGTGATGTCTGTGCCGGATAAGGCGATGGCGTCGTATATGCGGCTGGTTACCCGTTGGACACCTGACAAGATAGCTGGGATCGAAGTGGATCTAAAATCCGGGAAACTGCATCCACGCGACGCCAAGATGGCACTCAGTCGCGAAATCGTATCCATTTTCCACAGTGAAACGGCTGCGGAATCTGCCGAGGAAGCCTTCCGGAAAGTTTTCCAGCAAAAGGAATTGCCGGATGAAATGCCGGGTTATGTCTTGCAGCCGGGACAGACCGTACTGGATGTCCTGATGGCAGCCGGCCTGGTCACCAGCAAATCGGATGGTCGGAGGATGATCGAGCAGAAGGGGGTTAAATTGGATGGGGAGATATTGGAGAAATTCGATGCCATTTTCCCGCATGCCGGTGTGCTGCAAGTGGGTAAAAGGAGATTCGTGCGAGTGCAACATTAATACAAAAACGAGAGGCAGTTGAAGTCGCAACTTACAGGGCACGAGTAGTGAAAAATCCCCGGCACTTGCAGAGAAGGCCGGGGATTTTATTAATATCAAGGCTGCATGGCAGCAACCAACAACTGCTGGGTGAGGGACGCAGCCCTTGGTTGGTCGGCATCCTCCAGGAGAACCACAATTGCCATCGGAGTGCCTTGCCACCCGGGCAGCGTACCGCCCATGGCCCACGCAAATGGTTTAGCGGCTGTCCCTGCCATGCCACTCCATTGCCAGAGAGGTTGGTCTTTCACCATCAAGGACTGGATGGCGGAGTCTGCTGTCCTGACGGAAAGTGCCTGTACCGGTTGGCTGAGCGGCGGCAGGACAACCCACCCTTGGGAAGGGATGTGAACTGCCATTGCCAGGCGGGGTGCGGGTCGTAAACCTTTATCACTCAATGCAGAAGCAGCCAGCGCCAATTGCAAGGGACTGATACGGAGGGGTTGGACGGGTGAGCCAGCGGCCGCGACGGGCAAGTGCAACTCGGGCGTGGTATAGAATCCCAAAGCTGTAAACACCTGGGGTGATGGATCAATCGATTGGAGCCAGGCTTCCAAGGCAGAGCCAAGTGGGTATACTTCCTGTGCAGCGCGGTCCAGCAACGGTGATCGAGGATCCTTGAGCAGCGCGGCGGCTTGTTGATCAAGGAGGTTTGGGTTAAAGGTGGGATGGGATGCAATTGCCAGAATCTCTCCACTTTCCGCATTAATCAATACGATTGCCCCGGACTGGTTCGACAGCGAGGTATCCGCTTGCTTCTGTAAATCTAGATCAATACTCAACCGGACATCCAAGCCTGGGGGCGGCTCGCCATAGACCAGGTGGTTCCACCAGATGCTGCTGGCCGGATTCCCCTGCAGGCCGCGCAGATACGGGTCCAATATGCCTTCCAAACCAGCTTGTCCATAGACCGGATTGGTGTAGCCGGTTATCGGAGCCAGATCAGGGAAAACATAATTGCGGGTGTAGTCTCCGATTTTCCCCAGAGTGAAGTCGATAGGAATCCCATTCCGGTCGAGTAGGCTGCCGCGTTTAACATAGCGGTCGTCAATCGAGCGACGGGCATTATCAGTGCGCTGGAGAAGATCCGGACCGCGCCAGACGGCCCACCAGGCATTGGCAATGGCCAGGCTAAACAGACCGAGGCCAACCAACCCTGCCAGGATCAGGTAGGGCTGGGGCGTGGGGAGAGGGGCAGGTTCATCTTCGGGCTGGCAGGAGATAAAAAGCAGGATGAGCAGAGCCAGGAACGAAGTTACTAAGGATGAACCCCCATACGAGACAAAAGGCAATGTAACACCAGTAAGTGGAAGCAGTCGGATATTCCCACCAATGATGAGGATGCTTTGCGCCCCGATATAGGCAGCCAGCCCGGCGGCCAGGATGCGCCGGAAACTATCGGGTGCGCGCATTGCGGTATGCAATCCCCGGGCAACAAAGAAGCCAATCAGAGCCAGCAGGCCGAGTGTCCCAGCCAACCCGGTTTCTTCAGCGATAGCGACAAATATAAAATCGGAAATGGCCACAGGCACCAAACCGGGGCTGCCCATACCTGGTCCACGACCGGATGTTCCCCCATTCGCAACCGCCATGAGAGATTGCACGATTTGAAAAGATCCTCCGGAAGGATCAAGCCATGGGTTGAGCCAGGCGTCGATGCGTAAACGGACTACACCGAACAAGAAATAACCGACGATGCCGGCAACTGCCAGCCCAACCAGACTGACAAGCAGGATGCGTTTTTTTCCGATCGAGACAAAAAGGATGATGGTGTAGAGAAAAATAAAAATGGAAGCGGTGCCAAGATCGTGTTGGGCTATTAGAAGCAGCAAGGCAATCCCCAAGATGACAACTGTGGGGGTCAGCAACGGCATGGTTCCAAGGCTGAGCGGCAGGCGATCAGCCAGGTAGGCTGCCAGGAATACAATCAGCAGCAGCTTGAGAGGTTCGGATGGCTGTACATAAACTCCGCAACACCCCAGCCAAGCATGCTCATAGCCACCACCCGGATCGGTACCAAAGATAAGTGTAAGGGCAGTCATCAACAGGCCGCCAGTAAGCCAGATATATTTATAGCGGTGTAAAAAGCGTAATTCAGGAGAAAGACGCAACCCAAGATAGAGTATTACCCCACAGACAGCCAGCCAGATGGTCTGTCGGAGACCGAAAGCAGGGACGAGTCGATAGATCGTGAGAATACCCCAGCCGGTCAGCACAGCAGCCAACGGCAACAAGTATGGGTCAGCTTCCGGAATCCGACGCTTAATCTGGATGTGTGCAAGGAGGAAAACTCCCCCCCAAACGACAAAACCCAGCCATTGCGACCAATGGTATTGCACATCCCAAGAGCGGGCGCGCGCAGCCGGGGCCAGGGTTAGGATAAGCGAATAAAGAAATAGAAAGGCAGCCGACAGAGCAAGCAGGCGGGCCTGGATTTGAGAACGGGAGAGGGTGGCTGGGCGAGGAAGCAAAGGAATTGGGTTTAAGCCAGATATTTCTTTACGAGTAAATCCAACTTTTTACGTGTATCGGCGGGCACAACCGCCGGGTTGGTGATAAGGGCATTTGCCAAGGCATTTTCGCAGCTACAACTGCGTTTATTAGACAACCCTTTCACCAAGATGTGAATGGCTTGCTGGGCAATCAGGGTATTCTGGTTCAAAGTGTGGATGACCATTTCCACAGTTACCGGAGCTTCGCTTACATGCCAGACATCGTAGTCTGTGACATGCGCCATGACGGTATAGCACATTTCCGCTTCGCGCGCGAGGAAGGCTTCCGGCGCGGTGGTCATGCCGATAATGGACATGCCCCAAGAGCGGAATGTATTGGATTCGGATTTGGTGGAGAAGCGCGGACCTTCGATGATGATAAAAGAGCCGCCATGGTGGACAGTAGCGCCAGTCTCCTGCACAGCTGCTTCCAGCAAAGCGGACAGGTCCGGACAAAACGGATCGGCGACACCGACATGCGCAACCAAGCCTTCGCTGAAGAACGTATGGATGCGGTCTTTGGTGTTATCAAATATCTGGTCAGGGATGACTATGTGACCTGGAGAGTAATCCTGGCGTAAAGAACCACAGGCATTAATGCTTACGATACGATCCGCGCCGAGCGCTTTAAGGGCGTAGATATTAGCCCGGTAGGGTACATCGGTTGGCATGATGTGGTGACCAAATCCATGCCTTGCGAGGAAAGCGACGCGTTGTCCTTCCAGCGTACCAACTACAATCGGCGCAGATGGTTTTCCGAAAGGTGTGTTAAGATCGTTTTCCTGGGTATTGGTAAGACCCGACATGCTATACAGGCCGGAACCACCAATGATTGCAAGTGCTAATTTTTCGGACATGGGAAATTCCTTAGTTAGAATTAATCGTTACAATGCAACGAAGGGATTATATACGATAAGGTACTAACGGGACGAAAAGAATCAAAAAGAAAGTGGGAACGTTCATTATTGCCATCTGGAAGTGTATTTTTACCTGTTCGACCGATTAAACTGGTCCTAAATTTGGTAAAGCACTTGAGCTATGTTTTTATTTTCGCCTGGGAGATAAGGAGATCACCAGCCAGGGCTACGGTAAAAAGAGTACCACCACAACGAAATTCATCACCAGAAATCACTACGGTGGGAATGGATAGTTTTTCCTGGTTGAATACCGTCCCATTGGTTGAATTCCAAATCTTCCAGCCACCATTGATTGTGATGGTAGCTCAGGCGGGCATGTCTGGCGGAAACAGCCTCGTCTGCCACGGGACATTCACAGGCGGGGTCGCGACCGATGGTTACTTCGGCCTGAATGAAGCGACGAATCTGAGAAACCTGCCCGGTAAGCGTGAGAGTAAGACTGATGGGAGGGATCTTGCGCGCCGTTAGATAGGGCGCTTTGCAGTTTGAGGTCACCCCATAGATTCGTGAAAGCCCAAACAAAAAATGCATACAGGCTGACGGTCAGCAATAAGCGCAGGAATAAGACTACCGGCCCGCTCATTTGTTGTTACCTTCTCCATTTTCAAGAAGGTCCGTGTTATCCCCAGAGATGGTTGAGGCTGGCTCGGTCTGTCCCTCTGTGGGGATGTGTCCGGTTGGCAAATCCTGACCAAAAATTAGGGTAACTCCCGCCAAGCTGATGACATCGCCTGGGTAGAGTACAGACTGTTCCACGCGCTTACCATTTACGAAAGTACCACCGCTGGAATTCAGGTCGAATAGAAAGAAGCGTTCTTTGACGATACGTAATTGAGCATGCGCGCGAGAAACACGCGGATCATCAATGACGATATGATTGTTCAGCCTGCGCCCAATGTTAATGACGGATCGATTTAGTGGGATGATCCGAGTTCCATCCAATATCAGGAATGCATTGCCAGGAACTTCCGCGCCATTTGGCCCGTAATTTGCTCCAGGATTAGTCCCGATTGTCTCACCGACGCTTTCCAAACTGAATGAAGCAACAATCCGTAATTCCTCGGCAGTCAGGGAGGAATCTTCGTTTGTGGAGACCGCCGGTTTGGTAGAGAAATGGAATCCGGCTTCCTTCCCGGCGATATAAAGAGTGTTAGCCAATTCTTTCAACAAGCGCGGTTTGGCATGCCAGCGAGCAAGTGTTGAAGGATTCCCGGTTATTACATAGATGTTAGGAGCCTGCGTTACCCCGTTCTCTTCCTTCAGATGAGCGTGCATTTCGGTGGTCAATTGCTGGGCTATTCCGTCCTCCACCTTGTATCCCGGGAGGCGCTTTAGAAGATGGACTTCGATCAATGACTGCAAGTGGGATTCAAATTCGTCTAGCGAAGCCATAATGGAATTATTATAGGAGCGAAAAATGAATCATGCAAGTTTGTCGGATTATTATCATAGTGTCCAATTCCCACCAATAATTCCATCCTAATGCGAATCAGAAAAAAGCGAATACAAATTGCAACTTATTTTCACTATTTTGCATTGCCTATGTAAATCCATGGCGGATCTCATCACAGGCTGGTAAGAGGAGATGCAGACCATATTTAAATCTGCTGTCCGCAATTTGGACAGAATTTTTCGTCATTTACCAGAACAAAACCGCACTTGCTGCAGGTTTTCGGCTGTTCCTTGCCAAGTGGCGCGCCGCAGGCCAGACAGGTGGCTTCCCCGACCGGGTTTGCTGCTCCACAATAATCACAAGTTATGCGGGACAACCGTTCGGACAACTGCTGGCTGGCACCGGCCTCTCCGGCAACCCTGGTGATAACCTGCCAGACTTTATCATTTAATTGCAAGTTTGACACATCCTGGGCAATATCATCCAGCCGGCTTAAGAGATTCAACGGATTGATGAGGGTGGCAATGGCAGTTTGCCCCAGGCTGGCTGCCACGCCCAGCCATTGTTGTTGGCCCAATTCCACCATGATCCCGTCTTCCACTTTTTGGATATTTACAGTCAAAGCGGTCTTTCCACCGGAACGTGACCATTGTGCTGAGGCAATTTGAATGGTCATGTTGTTGCTCTCGCCAAGCAGTTGGGTCTGCGTGTTGCCCTGGTTGAATTCTGCCTCCAGTGCCTCGGCAACGTTAGTGGGAGAAATATTTCCATGAAATATGCGTCTGTCCATAGTGTTTTAGATTATAATCGTTTTACCCATTAGTGAATTTAACGGGTCATTTAAATGCCGATAATGGATGGATTGGTGGTGGTGTTGGGTGGGTTTTCGGTCTCCCAACACCATCTATTATCTCAATCCTATGGTAATTGCAAGGAACCATTCTCATTATATTTACGAAGGATACACCCATCAAGTTGCGACACTTATATCTGTCTAAAATTGGAACCTGGATTTTATTGATCTTTGGTTTTACAACCTTAGTGTCCCTAGGATCATTCAAGAATCCGGTTGCAGCTCAACAGTTGAATACTATCACTCCATCACCGACCATGACTATGACAGTCTCTGCCGGGATGCCTTATATTACCGTGACTTATATAGAACCAATCAATGTGCGAACCGGGCCGAGTTCATTTGATTATCCCATCGTGGGAACTCTTCCGGTCGGCGGGACGGCCGCGGCGATAGGACGATCCCCGGCCGGAGAATGGATTGAGATCGAGTTTCCGGAGTCGCCGCGAGGGACTGCCTGGGTATATGCAGCCAATGTAACAGTTGCTCCACCCAATGCCCTGCTCCCGGTTGTAGAACCTCCGCCCACACCGGCTCCATTAGAGACTGACACCTTAAACCCGACCTTTGTGGCAGCGTTCCCCACTATACCGACCTCGACCCGCCTGCCGACCTTCACGCCTCCGCCGCCCTTAGCGATCCCCACATACGAAAATGAAATTCCGGTTTCTTCCAGCAAGGCCACAACCACATGGCTTATGGCCGGATTGGGCATGATTGGTTTACTCGGAATAGCCTTTACTTCTTTCAGGCGTCACTAAGTCTGAAAAGCAACGTATGAGCTATCATGAAATCACTGCATAGGTCTGGTAAGGGCTGGCTTATACTACTGTTTGCTGGCGGAATTGCCGGCTTGATGAGCTTTCTAGTCCTTTCCAGCTTCCCACCCGGGAATGTATACGCCCAGCAGCCAACCGGAAACATTCCGACTGTCACCGGAACACCAACCGGCCCTCTGGTCACCGTTTATTCCGACCAAACCTTTATCGATGTATATGCCGGTCCCAGTTCTTATGATTATGAATCGATTGGGGTGATGGCCGCAGGAACATCCGCACCCGCACTTGGCTTCAGCCAGGATGGAAATTGGATAGAGATCGTATATATGGGTGTTCAAGGTGGTGTCGGTTGGGTCTATGCGCCCTTTGTCTCGATCACCCCGGGCAGCCTGCCCAAATTGAATGCCCCTCCTACTGCAGCCCCGCTGACAACGGCGACACTTAACCCCACCTTTGTGGCCGCCTATGGTTTGCAGGTGGTGCCCACCCGCCTTCCGACCTATACTCCGCCTGCCCCTTTGAAGCTACCAACCTTCGCGCCGAATGCGAGTGGTACATCCAAAATACCTTACGGCCTGGTTATCCTGTTCCTGGCGTTGATCGGGATCCTCGGGGCGGTAATCTCCTTTCTGCAGGGAAACCGGTAGTAAAACCATTTGAAGGAGTTCGGGAATTAAATAACTGATATCATTGAAAAATGTAATCTTGACAAAACAACACCGGGGTTATCCCGGCCGAGAGGTATTTTTCTTAGTTCTGGCTGCACCCACAACCGCTGCTGTTGTCACCGCACGAACAGGCGGGAGCGACATTTGGGTTATCAACCAGGAAACCTTTGCCGCGTTCGTCATCGATAAATTGAACCGTGGCACCACTCATATATTGCATGGATGCTTCATCAATGATAACTCTAAGTCCTTCACTCTCGAAGGTGGTGTCGGTTTCCACGGGATTGTTTTCCAGCCCCATTCCATATTGAAAGCCGGAGCAGCTTTGCCCAGAGATAAAGATACGCAGGCCATAACTTTTGTCCAGGTTGCGCTGCTTGAGTAAATCCCGCACCACCTCGGCGGCGGCAGGAGAAAGGGATACAGAAGTCGTTTGGATTAGAGTTGACATGGTTGCCTCAATCAGTAAATTCGACCTATATTATCAGAATTACAGATTCCTGTCAACGGGAGTACCATAATTTGTGATAGGTTATTAAAGGCAGGGAATTAAAGGTGAACACTCGAAATATGGGTACATTCGATAAATAGTAAAATTACCACCCATTCGCAAAATCGTCATGAGGGCAGTAAATGAATGATTCTTCCAAAACCATATATAGAATCACCGACTTGGACTTAGAATAACGCCCGCGTGAGCGGTTGTTACGTCTGGGCCCACAAGCACTGGCAGCTTCGGAACTGCTTGCCATACTTCTACAAGTTGGCGTGCATGGTGAGAATGCAGTCCAGGTTGGTCAGCGTTGCTGAACGAATTTGGTGGAATCTCGGGCTTGCAGCCAGCCCCGATGGAGGAGTTATGCAATCAACACGGGATTGGAGAAGCCAAGGCCGCCCAGATAAAAGCTGCCATTGAACTGGGACGGCGCCTTACCCTCGAATCACCCGAAGAGCGCCCGGCGGTCAACAGCCCGGCGGACGCTGCCGCACTGGTCATGTATTAGATGTCCACGTTGGAGCAGGAGCATTTACATGTGATCCTGCTCGATACACGAAACCGGGTGTTGGAGATTGTGGAGATCTATAAAGGATCGGTTAATTCCTCGCAAATCCATGTAGGGGAAATATTCAAGGCAGCCATACGACGCAACGCTCCAGCATTGATAGTTGTCCATAACCATCCCAGTGGTGACTAGACACCAAGTCCGGATGACGCGGTTGTTAAGCGAGCTATCATTCAGGCCGGAAAATTGCTGGACGTAGATGTGTTGGACCACAAGGTGATCGGGCAGAGCAGGTGGGTATCGTTGAAAGAGCACGGACTGGGATTTGGATAGACGGTACTATTGAAAAGTGACCGGCACAGCTAAAATACCGGTCGCTCATTCGGAAATTGAGTGCATTCTCTTTATGGATGGTAGGTCTGTGCCAGATAGTTAACGAGCGTTTGTTCTTCCGCCGCGGATAGTTGGGCACCATTATTGATCATTTTATCGACGGTTGCCTTCCATTGGATGGCAGTCATATGGGCAGATGTGATCCGGGCAGTGGAATGACAAACGCTGCAACGCTGCTGCATGAGCGTTTGACCATCTGCGCTTGAACCAGCGCTTGTACTACCAGAAGAGGTTGGGGAAGAAGGGGATGGAGAAGAACTTGATCCACAAGCGCCTAACAAAATGCCAGCCAATAGAATTACAAGAAGGAAACTACCAACGGGAATAATTCGATTCTTCATTTTTTAGAACTTCCTCCTGCATAGATTTCAATCAATTTTACCTCACTTTATCAGGAATCTTCACGTGTACTAGCGCAGGCGTTCAAGTCGAATACAAGTATTAACGAGGACGGTAAAGAATATTGTTCTCTTATCATTAAGCTCCTGTTTTGATTCACCGCAGTAGAGAACGGAATCGATAGGCTTGCCAATCTGGGGAAATGGAAAAGAAAGGTCGTTCAGGAAATATGAAATTGAGTATAAAGGACTGTTAAGATTCCCCTCATTCCTCTACTTTTTCACTTCCAGCCAGCCTTGCAATGCAGAAAACGCCAACGCCTGGGTTTGTACCCCGGTGCGACCGGTGTTCCAGGTCATGATCAGTTCCTTTTTGGCACGGGTAATGCCCACGTAAAGCAGGCGCAAGCGCTCGCGCACATAATCCAGGCGGGCCTGTTGGGTGGCTTTGCCAGTTTCAAACCAGGCATATTCATTTTGCGTTGTGGCAGCATCCAATTGCGCCAGCGTTTCGGCTTCCAGGTTCAGACTGTCGCGGACGAACCACTTCTCCGAGATGTAGCGGTCATTGGATTGGAGCGAGGGGAAATCGTAATTGTTTACCGACATAAGATAAACCCGATCCCATTCCAGACCCTTGGCCTTGTGCATGGTAGTTACCACCACCTTGCCGGCATGATGGGAAGGATCAAAGCCGGCATCATCTTCGCTGAATCCCAGGAAGCGGCGTTCGTTGCGGGCGATCAGGCTAAGCTCGCGGTTCAGTTCGGGCAGCCGCCAATCGGAATGATCGCGACTGGCCTGGTGAAGCACCAAAGCCATTTTATGCGCCAGGGCCAGGTCATTGGGGACGGAAAATAAATCCTGCCCGAGAGTGAGGATCATCTGGTCAATCGGAATCAGGGTGGCAGCCTGCCAGCGCCGTAGCATGGTCCGGAATTCTTCCAACTCCGCTTTCACATCTTCCCCGATGCCCATTCCTTTGTTTGAAGTGGAGGCAAAGGCAGCCAGCCAATCCCGGTCTGTTCTTGGGCTGATAAAAGTTTCCACTTCAGTGCATTTGCTCAACCATTTGGCAACCTGGCGCTGAAAGTCTTCGCTGGCGGTTTCTTCTGAATTTTGCCGCCAGGCCAGATAGGCATTAGCCATTCGAACCGAGGATTGAGGCTCGGCCAGGGCGCTGACCACGTCCCCCAGTCGTTTGGTGGCCGCACGCGTGGATGAGGTGCTGCCAAGTAATTCCACGAAGTCGATATTGCGGCGTTTGAGCGCATCAATGACATCCGCGCCGCGTAGGTTGCGCGGTACCAGCACGGCCAGAGTAGATTCAGGATGGCCGGGCAGCCAATTTGCAATGGATTTGACGACCGCCTCGACTTCCTCGTCAGGCGTGTATTGCAGGCCGATCAGCTTGAGACCATCCGGATCATTGGGTGGGTTGGGCTGCGGATCGGCGGGTGGAGCGGGGTGGATGTAGGGAACGGTCAGCGCACCGCGTGCACCAATCGCAGGATGATCATCGTTTACCCATTCGATCAACTGGTTGGCCAGGTCAATAATGGATGGCTGGCACCGCCCCGAATCGGGCAGTTCGCGATACTGGTCCGCTTCGGAATGGATAAAGTCAATCAAATGCTCAGGCGAAGCAGTGGTAAAAGTCTCGAAGATAGCCTGGTTCGGATCCCCGACGCGCACCCAGTTGCCCTGAGGGCCAGCCAACAACCGCAGGATCTGTTCCTGCAATTTGCTAAAATCCTGGGCCTCATCTTCGAGGATATATGGCCAGCGAAACTGCAGTCGTCCCAGAAATTCCGGGTCGTTCTCGAGAAGATCGATGGCCAGGCGGATCAAATCATCGAAGTCGACTGCACCTCGGTAGGTCAGGGCACGCTGGTAATCGGAGTAGATGGCCAGGCCCATTTCAGCTAGGGGCAGGGGTGCAGGTGCGGCTGCCAACAGGTCACTGAGTTTCCCAGGGGTCAGACGGTTATCCTTGGCGGAACGTATAAAAGCCGATGCAATGCCGGTAACTAAATCAGGCAATTGCTGGCGATGGACCCATTCACGCTTGTTTTCATCCAGACCTGGATCAAGCAAGTCATTCAAAACGAAAGGATGTGCGTGTAACCAGGATGTAGCGGCTTCCTTGCGGATAAAATCAGCTTCACGTTCATCGAGGATAATAAAGCGGTCCTCCAGCCCGACCGCAGCGGGTTTTTCACGAACGATATCATGCGCCAACCCATGCAGAGTGCGGATGCGATAGCCGAAGGGCATCGGCAATGCCAGTGAATCCCTAATACGGGCAGCGAAATTATCCACGGCCGAGTTGACCAGAGTAACAATGAGCACTTCCTGTTCATCTCCGATCCGGCCGGAAAGGATCAACTGGCCAGCAAGGGCACTGAGCGTGAAGGTCTTTCCAGAGCCGGGCACGGCGGAGATGCCGAGTTTACCACCGGTAAAGGCGAGGATCTGGGATTGGGCCGGGCGTGGTGTGAAGTCCATAGGATGAAATCATTTCTTCAGCTTGAGTCTTTGCTGAGCAACCAAACTCTTGATGATCCGTTCGAACTCGGCCCGGTTTTGGACATTCGCCAGAGGAAAACCGCCATGCCTGGCCATTAGCCCGCGCAGGGTGAAATCAGTCACATCCTCATATTGGATGATGCGAGACGGTAGAAAAAAGCGCTTGAGCACGATGGTCTTGCCGAAGCGGACTTCCCGGAAAACAATCATTGGCATGCTTAATACGGTGAAACCAAAGATGATGGCGTAGATGATATAAGGAAAGGCCGAGCGGGAGATGATCGCCATAATCACAAAAAAGAAACAAGCTATCACTCCGATCGGGTACAGATATACCGACAAGCGGATTCTCAGGGGATAGGATGGTTTGAACACGATCTCTTCCGAGGTGGAATCACTGGTTGATGCCATTTTCCATCAGGTTCCTTTCATCGGGATAGCACAAACAATTCTCAAAAAAAACGATCCATTATGGTTTGGGTGGTGCGACCAGCGTACCTATGGCAGGGACATCCCTGTCAGTGATGATGTGCGGCAACCCATTGTCGATCAATACCGGGACATAATCGTAACTTACCACACCAGCGCGGTTCAGAATGACCCGCAGGATGATGGTTGCGTTGGCGATTCCACGGTACTGGTCGAAAACAAAGTTCCCCAGACTGTAGGCGATCAACCCACCATGATAAGGTTCGATTTGTTGCAGTACGTGCGGATGTGACCCAATTACCAACGCTGCGCCCGCATCAATGGCAGTGTGCGCTTCCAGGCGCTGGTTGGCATCAATATTGTTGATCACATCCGTGATCTCAATACCGCCATGCAGAAAGACAATGACCACATCCGCTTGGAGCTTGGCAGCTTGTACATCGGCCTTGATCTGACCCGGGTCAGCCCAAGCAACACCGGGGCTGGTTGCGGTAGCAGTCCAGGTACGCGGGTCAAAGCCGGATTTCTCAGGTGGCACATCCACGTAGGCCAGGAAGGCCATCCGCAGCCCATTCCTCGTAATGAATACCGGGGTATGTGCGGCAGCGGCATTCGACCCGGCTCCCACCGTGGCAATGCCGTATTGACCCAGGTATTTCTGCGTATCTGCTAACCCGGCAGGTCCGAAATCCATGGCATGGTTGTTGGCCTGGCTTAGCACAGCGAACCCAGCCATTGAAAGAGCCCGGGCGGTTTGCGAGGGAGCTTTCAGGTCGAAGGATTTTTCAACCGGCTGGTCTTGGTCGGTTATAGCGCATTCGAGGTTACCTACCAGAACATCGGCAGAATCCAAGGCAGATTGGACACCTGCGAAGACGATTTGCGGACCCTTTGCCAGTACCTGCTGCCCGACTGTCCGCCCCAGCATGATGTCACCGACGGCTTCCAAGGAAACCTGCGGAACTTGCATGGTGGACCAGGTCGGGGAAGGTGAATATGATTCTGTCGAGGTTACAGAAGGAAGGAGGGCTAGGGGCCGGGGGGTGGGGGAATGAGTTACGGATGGAACGATTTGGACCGAAGTAGGTCTGGTTCCAGTACAAGAAACCAAACCCAGGATGGTCATTATTAAGCAGAACGATAAATATCTATTTTTCATTTTTGCCGTGAATATCCAGCTGCATTTTCCAGATGGCCTTCAATAACGGCCCACGCTGTTCGTAGCCCGATTCACCGAGGTCACTCATGCCCAGGTAAATGCACTCCCGGCAGCGGCGAAGCAGTCCGGTCACCAGACGGCTAAGAGTCTGTTGGTTGGCAGCCAGGTCGTCTGCATCGGTCCATAGACGATTGCGATCCCATGAGCGGCTCAAAACAAATGGTTGGGTGAGCGGCTGGAATAGCCGTTCCCACCATCCGCCGGAGCCGACATCCAGCCAGAATTGCATTGTGACAGGACGGTTCATCATCAGGAAGGTTTGGGCCGGGGCAATCAGGACGGCATTGACTTGCTCGACTTGCCAGGCTTCAATATATTGGGCGGCGATGACGCCATCCTGGAGCATGGTCAGGTATTCCCTGCCCACATCCATGGCACCATCTCCAGAGGCCTCCATTGCCTGACGGAACTTCTGGACGGATTCGACCAGACTGGCGGCGGTGCGAGCGGCATCCAGATTTCGGTGAAAACCGAAACCTTCTTGTGACAGGATTTCCCCAAAAAGGAGTCGTAGAAAGTGGTCGAGAGGCTCCACAGGCTGTGAGCGATATTCCTCCAGCCAGGTACGCAGTTGCTCATAACGCTGACCAAAAACAAAAGTAAGACGTTCCTGGATTATAGAACGGATTTTTTCAAAAGTCGAAAGGCTGATATCCCTCGGACGATAAACAATTTCTGCCAGTAATTGGGCACGCACCAGATCCATCCCTTCGATGGCGGACAGGAAGGCATACGCCAGGTCGAATTTTGTCGGATGAATGCCCCACTCAGGATGAGCCAACTCGGCCAATGTAAGCAGACAATGGCTGGCGGGTTCGTCCCGCAGGGAACGAGAAGGCCGGTGAGAATGCCAGGGGATGCCAGCCTCCTCCAGGCGATGACTGATGGAGAAGCGAAGGGCGTCCGAGAGATAGGGAGCCAGGATAACGATTTCGGACGGAAGGAGATTCTGCTCTTTGATAAGACGCTGAACCTCCGCAGCCACCCAGTCCAGCATTTGCGGATAGAAACGGGCGGGCGTACCAGCGGGCGGGAAGGATAGGGCGGACAGGCTTTCAGGAGTAATGGTGGAGGCCGGATGATTGGGAAAGAGTCTGGAAGTGAAAGCTGTTTCCAGTGCCTGGACTTTCACGGAAGAAACGAAAGACCTACTCAGACTGGCATGTTTATCACATAATATATCCAGCCGCAGGGCGGAATCTGGGTCGGCGCCCAGGAAGCGCCGGTATCCTCCATCATTATCATAAATTAGAAGCGCCAAATCGAATTCAGGCAACCATTCGAAAAGCAAATCGTGTGCAACTGGGATATCTTCTTCTATATTGTCATAGATCAGATGATGGTACCGGTGAGTGAGATACGTGTGACATTCCGGAGTACCCCAAAGGGTATTCATGAAGAGATCGAGTTGCAGGGAGAAGTCCAGCAGATTGTGGTCCAAGCAATACTGGCGGAAACGATTGGCAAATTCCTGAGCATCCGCGTAGACACGCCGTTGGGCCGGGTTGCCGTACCATGCGCCGGACAACCTTTCCCCTATTTCGGAAAAGGGAAAACCGACTGAAGCAGATTTATTAAGATTATCAAGCACTTGGCTGTACAGGCGATTGCGTTCAATGGTAACCGAAGCAAAAAAGCCCTGGTCCAGTAACGGGCGAAGAATACGCGCCATGAAATACTGGGCTGTTTCCAGCGTGAGGAAAACCGGTGGTTGATCTGGATGTGCGAACCCGCCAGCCTCTGCAGCCAACGGCCAAAAAAGGTCCACCATGCGGCGCGCCAAGCCGCCAACAGTGGCGAGGGTAGTCTGCCCTCCCGGACCGATCCCGGGCGCGTTCAATGCAACCTCATAGGGTGTCTGAAGGGTCCGTTGGGGGGTCAATATAAGGATGGAATCGGCCGGCACGTCGGCTTTTAAAAGCTGACTCAGGTGTTCCACACCAACCGTGGATTTTCCGCAGCCGGCCGGCCCGGAGAGGAAGGTTTTTTTGCCAGAAGTGGCTTCAACTATTTCACGTTGATCTTGATCAATAACCACGGTTCAAGAGTATCGGAAAGCGGGAGATTTGTCAACAAGAAAGACCTGCCGATGCAAATTTGAATTGATTATAAATTTGAGGTATTCGTCCAAGCGCAACGTTCGTGTCCAAGAAAGATGATAAAAAGTTCAACCAAGATTATTTGCAAAGAATTTAGTAACGCGGTTCCACGCATCTTTGGCAGCTTCCGGCTTATAGACATTTGGATCGCTGTCACGGAAAAAGGCGTGACCGGATTCAGGGTAGACGATCACTTCATGATGTACACCGATCTTGCCGAGCAACTGCTCAAACTGCTGTACGGTCCCGACCGGGATGGATTGGTCATTATCGCCGAACAACCCCAACACAGGACTCTTGAGACTGCCAAGTTGGTCAAAGAGCTGCTGCATTCCGCCGCCGTAGAAAGTACAGATTGCATCCAGGGGACGGCTGATGCCAAGAGCCAGCGACATGCGTCCTCCGAAACAAAAACCGACACTGCCGACTTTGCCAGTACATTCAGGCATTTTTTTTATGGCATCGTAAACCTTTTCCAGGTCAGCAGGAGCACCGGAAGAATATTTCTGGACCAGCATGGAGGCTTTTTGATTATCGCCGAGCTTGGCCTGTTCGCCGTGGTATAAGTCCGGGGCGAAGGCCAGGTAGCCGATGGAAGCAAACCGGTCCGCGATGGATTGAGTTTGCACATCGAGGCCCCACCATTCCTGGATGACAATCAATGCCGGCCAGGGACCGCTACCAGCAGGTTTGGCAAGGTAGCCGGAAATCGTACCAACTTTATAGGAAGTTCCCATACTGCCTCTTAATAAAAATTTTCCATCTGATCCATTTGAAAGGATTTGATTTTTTACGGTTCCGTCGAAACCTTATACACGAAAAACGAGGACCGTTCCGAATTGTCGAACAGATTCTAAATTGGATTCTTATGGTATTATTTGACCTAATACTACCCCGGTAGGAACCGGTTTGTCAAGCAGGAATTTTAAAAGGAGGAGTTCATGTCGCTTGCTCAAATAATCCATGCCATTCTTTATGTACATCCGCCGCACACCTTGCTGGTGCATTTCCCGATTGCGCTGGTCTCCGCCGGCATGTTTTTCATCCTATTGGCACTCATATATAAAAAGGATATTCTCGAACAGATTGCATTTGCTGACCTTGCCTTGGCGGCAGTCAGCACCATCGTGACTGGATTAGGAGGGATACGAGATAATATCGTTTTCTACCATGGCATGGCTTCCAATCACACCCTGAAAATTATCCTGGCATCCATTTTATTTGTGGTCACTTCTACCACAGCGGTCATCCGCTGGAAATGGCCAGAAATGTTCCACAGCAGTGCAAAGGCGATCTACGTGGCTGCCTATTTTGTGAGCTTCGCCCTGGTGGCGGTACTGGGATTCCTGGGTGGTGTGATTGTATTTGGAACTTAATGAAGCTTTAAGAACGCCTTCTTTTTTCGGATCAAAATGTCCCCCGGCTTGCTCACGGATATATTCAAGCGCCCTCTCTTTTGTCCATGCTGAGCGATACGGACGGTCACTCGTAAGCGCATCGAATACATCCACCACTGCAAAGATACGCGCTGCCGGTGGAATCTCTTCACCTTTCAAGCCCCCAGGGTATCCGCTACCATCCCATTTTTCATGATGGCGATATGGAATATCCAATGCACGATTCAGGTAAGGGATTGGAAGCAGAAGATCATAGGCATACTGTGGGTGCATGCGCATAAACGACGTTTCTTCATCATTCAACGAACCCGGTTTTTGCAGGATCACATCCGGAATACCCATTTTGCCGACATCATGTAAATAGGCGCCTCGCTTGATATGCTGGCAATCGGCTTCATCCAAGCCCATCGCCTTGGCAAGTTCCACTGCCATTTCTGCCACGCGATGGATATGACCTTCCACTTCCCCTTCGCGTAGATCCATTGCGCGAGCGAAACCTTCAATGGTGGCATCGTAAGCCATGGATAATTTAACTACTGTGCGCTGCAGATGTTGGATTTGATTCTTTTCATCTTCTGACATTTGCTCTCTCATTCTGGTCAAAATAAAAGATCATAGAATTTAATCGCCGCCATAATTTTTATTCACCATTTTCAAGATAGCGAGCAGGATCTGTGGGCCAAAGTGGTTAACTTGTTCAAGTTTCCTCCATTTTATCCATTTGCTCCGGCTTTCAGGTAAGGAAAATCCCTGTGCAAGCCGTTGTGTTCATCCACCTCCTTTATCACACGATTTCTGCAAAGATAACACCCCAAACCGCTGTTTATGCCGGGTATTATTTATTTTTCTAAAACCACTGGCTTTGGCAGTGGGTAGAGTGAGAAGGTTCTACCGTGATGAGTAATTGAAGAAATTGGGTAAGATGAGCCTCCCTGGAAGGCGTGCAACCAACCGAATGGAGACTCATCATGACCCAACAATTCAGGAGGCTATCACATAGCATAAATGAATGCAAGAATCATAATGTGTTCTGCCCGAAATATCGATACTGAATCTTCAAAGAGGAGATTGGAGAATATGCGAGACAACAGGTGTATCAACTGTGCAGGCAGAAAGAGCAGAAAGAAGTCTTGGAGTTGAACGTGATGCCAGACCATGTGCACCTGGTGGTGTCGATCCCGCCGAAGTATGCGGTATCAGAATTCATGGGATACCTGAAGGGCAAAATGGCCTTACGGTAGTTCCAACAGTATGAAAGCCTTGGGAGACGATATTGGGGGCGTCACCTGTGGGCGAGGGGTTACTGAGTGAGCACGATCGGACTGGATGAAGAGAAGATCAGGAAATATGTCCAGTGGCAAGAGCAGCAAGAAAAGAAAGACGAGATTGTGCAAGGCAAGTTGTTCGATTAACTATCAAAGTACTGGTGCGCCTTCCAGGCGCTATGCCAAAGCCATCGCCTTTGGCGGTGGTGGTTTATTTTAGAGTGTGCCATCTCAAATGAAGCAGACGACAAAAGAGTGTCCAAATATTTGTAGAGTTCCCTTTCTTATGGCATTTATTTAGGCTGTTTTACTATTTTGCATGCGAAAAGTGCACTCGTCGTATCGATTAACAAACGCTTGAAAATACCTACAGCCGTTGACATGCATGCGGCTCGCATGTATAATATCGGTCGCCTCTGCCCTGGCAGTTTGCCGGGGCGTCCGTTTGTTTGTATCCCGGCTTCCCCGTATCTCAGCGTAGGGGCCGGCCCGTAGATAAGCATGAAGCCCGGGTGCAGGTTCGTATCGCAGGGATGACGGTGAAGCGAAGACCAGGAGTGAATATGAAATATGCTATTGTGGAAAGCGGCGGGAAGCAGTATCGGGCCGTCGAAGGCGGTTTGCTCGAAGTGGATCGCCTGCCGGTGGACGCCGGTGAAAATTTCAAACTTGAACAGATTCTTTTATTGGCGGATGGGGAGAACATCACCGTCGGCACACCGCTCATCAAAGACAGTCCGGTATGGACGAAGGTTATCGAGCACTTCAAGGGTGAGAAAGTCACTATATTCAATTTCAGCCCTAAGAAACGCATCCGCGTTAAGACCGGCCATCGCCAGAACTATACCCGTCTGCTGGTCGAACAAATTGGCGGAACTGTACTGTTGAAGCGGGAACCTGTCAAGCCGGTGGAAAAGATGGTGAAAGCGGAAGCCGAAACCGACTCTGTGAAAGAGAAGGCTGAAAAACCGTCCAAAGCCGCCCCCAGGGCTGCATCGACCGCCATGAGAGAAAAAAAACCGGCCTCCAAGGCTTCTGTGAAGCCTGAGAAAGCCCCCGCCGTAAAGACGAAGGCTGCTCCGGTAAAGAAAGCGGAAAAGAAACCCGCCAAGCCGGCCGTAAAACCGGCTGTCAAAAAGCCTGCAACGAAACCGGTTGCCAAAAAGCCTGCATCGAAAAAACCGGCTGAGAAGAAGTAGAGAGTGAGGTTGTCATGGCACATAAAAAAGGTGGCGGCTCCAGCCGCAATGGAAGAGATTCGAATGCGCAGCGCCTGGGCGTAAAGAAATACGCCGGCGAGCACGTTCTTTCTGGTAATATTCTTATCCGCCAGCGTGGTACCCGAATCAAACCTGGCATGAATGTAGACGTTGGCAAGGACGATACCATTTTTGCAACCATTGAAGGCGTAGTTGTCTATGACGTCATCAAGGGTCGTAAGCGTGTCAACGTTCTGCCGGCTGAGAAATAACCGGCGAAAGGATTCTGAATAATGAAACAGGGAATTCATCCGACATACTATCCGGATGCCAGAGTGACCTGCGCCTCTTGTGGCAACACATGGACAACCGGTTCGACGCAGAAAGAAATCCGTGTAGAAATTTGCTCCAAATGTCACCCGTTCTTTTCGGGTGAGAGTGCCCGCATGATCGATATTGAGGGTCAGGTGGACCGCTTCTACAAAAAACTGCAGGTGCGCCAGAATTTCGTGGAAGAAAAGAAAGCCCGTTCCGATGCAAAAGTTTCCCCCAAGCGTCCCATCGGAGACTTGGAGTTGGGAGTACGCGCCACAGGTGCGCTCGACCGGGCTGGTATCACTGAAGTGGGTCAGTTCCTGGCCAGGCTAAACGAGGGCGAAGCTGCCGTCTTATCCATCGAAGGCTTTGGCCGAAAATCGTTAATCGATATCAAGAAGAAATTGCGCGCGCTCGGCTACGAACTTCCGGAAGCGGAGGAAACTCCTTCCGTGTAGGGTTTGCCGAAAGGCCATTATCAGGTAAACTTAACAGGCAGATTGTTGATGCATCTGCCTGTTGTTTATTATTAACAGGAGAATATGAACCCCCATATACCCGGTACTGTTGAAGTCATTTGCGGATCCATGTTCAGCGGAAAAACTGACGAGCTCATTCGCCGCTTGCGGAGGGCAACCATCGCGCGGCAGCATGTACAGGTGTTCAAGCCTGCCATAGACATGCGCTATGCCGTCGAAAAAGTCACTTCCCATGCGGGGAGCGATTTCGATGCCATTCCGATCGAGAAGGCAGCCGATATCCGCGATAAGTTAGACGGTGAAGCCTCCGTAGTGGCCATTGACGAGGCCCAGTTCTTTGACGATGCGATCATCCAGGTTGTCGAAGAACTGGCCGATAGGAATATACGCGTGATCGTAGCTGGGTTGGATACGGATTTTCGCGGAGAACCGTTTGGTCCAATGCCGGTGTTAATGGCACGCGCCGAACGCGTGGACAAACTCCAGGCCATCTGCATGGTCTGTGGAGAACCAGCCTCCCGAACGCAGCGTTTGGTCAATGGAAAACCTGCCCGATACCACGATCCCGTCGTAATCGTCGGCGCGGCGGAGATGTATGAAGCACGCTGCCGGGCGCATCATAAAGTCCCGCGCGAGCGGGGCTAAGTCAGCTGGTTAAGAGAAGTGGTCCCATAATAGCAGTAATAGCTCCGTCAGGAGAAAGAACCTACTTTAGGAGTCGAATATGCAGGACTACAAAGATATTATTTCCGAAATCCTGGTTGATGAAAGGACCCTCAAAATGCGGGTTAAGGAATTGGGAGATCAGATCAGCCAAGATTATGCCGGTCAGGACCTGCTGCTTGCCTGCGTTCTGCGTGGAGGAATTGTCTTCATGGTGGACCTGATGCGGCATATAACCGTTCCGCATGCACTGGATTGCATGGCATTAACCTCGTATGGAGTGGGAGCGCGTGCATCGACCGGTAATATTCGCATGAGCCTGGATTTACAAACCAACATCGAGAACAAGAACGTCCTGCTGGTGGAAGATATCGTAGACAGCGGGTATACCCTTTTCCATGTGCTCGAAATGCTCCAAACACGCCGACCGAAAAGCTTGAAAGTGTGCGCCTTGCTGGACAAGGAAAGCCGACGTGAAATTTCAGTTCCGATCCATTATCGCGGTTTCAGCATCCCAAACAAATTTGTTTTTGGCTATGGCCTTGACTTGGACGAATATTACCGTAACCTGCCTTTTGTAGCGGTGGTGGACCTGGAGAAGTATAAGCCACCATCCCAGGACATTTTCACCAAAGATGAATAGAGATCATAAATGTGGACGATTTCCAAGTAAATTTATCCCAAGGAACGGATTGTTTAAGTAGGGGGAGGTTCTGAATATTAATTTAATTCAGCGAATTCAAATAGGAGGACTCATGCAAGATTACCGAGAGTTTATCGATGAAGTGCTGGTGGATGCGGAAAGAATTGAGAAGCGCGTTGCAGAACTTGGAGCGCAAATCAGCCTGGATTATGCCGGCCAAGAGCTATTAATCGTTTGCATGCTACGCGGCGGGATTACGTTTACAGCTGATTTGACCCGTTACCTGACCATTCCACATACTCTGGATTGCATGTCACTTTCCTCTTATGGAGTAGGCCATTATGCCTCCAGCGGCAATGTACGTGTCAATTTTGACCTGATGACAAACATCGAAAGGAGGAATGTTTTGTTGGTGGAAGATATCGTCGATAGCGGACGTACATTGGCTCACGTCCTTCAATTGTTGCGGACGCGTGAACCGAAAAGTTTGAAAGTCTGCGTCCTACTTGATAAGAAATACCGACGTGAAGTGCCCGTGGATGTGGATTATGTCGGGTTTGATGTGCCGGATAAATATGTATTCGGCTATGGGATCGATATTGACGAACATTATCGCTACCTGCGGTTTATCGCCTCAGCCGACCTGAATAAGTACAAGAAAGCAGCAGATCAACGCAAGTAAATAAAGGTGAGTAAATATGGCGGGTGAAAATGAGGATTCGTATGCGGGACGGTGGATCGCCCGGTTACGCGGCCGGCTGGTAGCCCACGGTGGTACGCCGGAACAGGCCCGGCGGGCGGCCCAATCCCGCTTTACGGAAACTCCAGAAGTACTCTTTATGCCCACACTTAAACCACTGATTTTCCCTGCGCTGTTGGAATCAGTCCGCAATTCTATACCGGATAATCTGACCGTTTACCTGGTGGGGGGAGCGGTTCGGGATGCACTGCTGGGACGCATTATTCATGATTTGGACTTCGTGCTCGAACGCAATGCCATCAAGACCGCCCGACAGATTGCAGATACCCTGAATGCCGATTTCTACGTACTTGATAGTGAACGCGATACCGGACGCGTCATAGTTACCAACGCTGATGGAACCCATATGTTGATGGATTTTGCCTCTTTCCGCAGTACAGACCCTTCGGCGGGGCCAGGACAAAGCCTTGAAGCTGACCTGGAAGGGCGGGATTTCACCATTAATGCGATTGCCATGAAGTTAAACGATAACAGCCTGTACGACCCTTTGGGTGGAGCGATGGATCTGAAGGAGAAGAGACTGCGTGCATGTTCCCCTTCTGCTTTTATGGATGATCCGGTGCGAATCCTGCGTGGAGTACGACTCGCAGCGAATTTCGGATTCCACATCATGCCGGAAACCCGGAGCGCCATGAACGATGCAGCCAGTTCTCTTGGAAAAGTCTCCTCTGAACGCCTGCGCGATGAACTCTTTCGTATTTTAGATGGATCACAACCGGCAACCTGCCTGCGGGCGCTTGACCTTCTGGATGTGTTTGACAGGATTTTACCTGAGCTTTCCTCGCTTAAGGGCGTGAAGCAGATTCCTCCTCACGTACAGGAGGTCTGGGAGCACACCCTGTCAACAGTACGGCACCTGGAAAAGAACCTTGCTGTGCTGAAGCAAGAGTTCGACCCGGAAAGCGCCTCGGATTTGATGCACGGTTTGCTGGTTCAGCGGATCGGGCGATACCGCCAGCAGATCAACGAAGAGCTGATGAAGCCACTGACTGCTGACCGTTCCCGGCGCAGCCTGCTCTTCCTGGCGTCGCTGTATCATGATGCTGCCAAACCCCAATCAAAAAAAATGGATGAAGAAGGGCAATATCACTTTTGGGGACATGACCAGCAAGGGGCCGAGAAGCTGGCGGAGCGGGCACGCGCCCTGGCGCTTGGTAATGACGAAATTCAATGGCTGGAGATCATTGTCCGTAACCACATGCGCATCCTGTTCCATACCAACCGGCTGGTTCGGGAAGGCAAGGCGCCTTCCCGACGGGCCATTTATCGCTTCTTCCGTGATACCGGCTCAGCTGGTGTGGAGGTATGTTTATTAAGCCTGGCTGATTTGCAGGCCACTTACGAGCAAACCCTGCCACAAGAGACCTGGGCGGCCGCTCTGGAGGTGGTTCGTGCAATGTTGGAATCATGGTATGAGAAAAAGGAAGAACGGGTCACGCCCCAGCTGTTGGTGGATGGGAACGACCTGATGCGAGAATTTTCATTATCACCAAGCAGAAAGATTGGCGAATTGCTTGAAGCAATCCGTGAGGCCCAGGCGGTTGGGGACGTGTCAACAAAAGAACAGGCGCTGGGACTGGCACGCAAGCGGTTGGAAGACGAGCATAAAAAATAAAAAATATTGTCCGGTGATAGTGAAAACCAGGAGGAACCTCCCATGAATATTGTGGTCTTCGATCTTGAAACGCAAAATCTATTTGAAGATGTTGGCGGGAGAGGCAATATTGGCGCGTTGAAAGTCTCCTGCGGGGTGACCTGGTCCTCGGATCGCAAGGATTTCAAAGTGTTTTGGGAGAAGGATGTTCCAGCCCTGATCACCGAATTAAAGTCTGCCGGACGGGTGATTGGGTTCAATATCAAAGGCTTTGATTACGAGGTATTGCGGCCTTATGCCCCCAAAGACCGATTGCAATTCCTGCCCACGCTGGATATTCTGGATGACCTTTTTCATACATTGAGTTTCCGCGTCAGCCTGGATTCAGTAGCACGAGCCACTTTGGGTGAAAGCAAGTCTGCCAGCGGATTACAGGCAGTGGAATGGTGGCGCGCCGGCAAATTGGACAAGCTGGCTGACTATTGCAAAGTGGATGTTGATGTAACCCGGCGAATTTATGATTTTGGCTGCGAGAACGGTTTTTTGCAGTATTACACACGGCTTGGCAGCAAACAGAAAGTAAAGGTGAATTGGAAATGTTAAGAGTTTATGTAAACGGAATTTCCCTTGCCTACGAACGACTCGGTAGGGGTCGTCCACTGGTGCTGTTGCATGGCTATCCGCTTGACCACAGTACCATGGAGAAACTTATCCCTTTTCTGGAAAACGATTTTGAACTAATCCTGCCGGACTTGCGTGGCTTTGGCAAGACGCAATCGGTGCGTAAAGATTTCACAATGGCCGACTGCGCGGCTGATGTAGCAGGTTTGCTGGACCAGTTGAATATTGTGAAAACAGCCGTAGCCGGGCATTCCATGGGTGGGTATGTGGCTCTGGCATTTATGCGTGCTTATCCTGAACGTGTGCTCGGGCTGGGCCTGGTTTCATCCCAGACTTTGGCCGATACCCCTGAAAAAAAAGCCGGGCGTTACCAGGAAGCGGAAGCCATTCTTTCCAATGGGGTGAAAGAAGTGGCCGAAAGCATGCCAGAAAAACTGACTGACAACCCAGACCTGCAGGTCTGGTTGAAGGAACTGATTTTGCACCAGCGTCCGGAAGGATTGGCGGGGGCATTGCGGGCAATGGCAGAACGCCCTGACTCGACCCCTCAACTTGTTGGTTCCAATATGCCGTTAGTCCTGGTGCATGGAATGGTGGATGCCTTGGTTCCGATCGAGCGTGCAAGGTCTGCTAAAGCTGTACTATCTGGCGCCCATCTGACTGAAATTCCGAATGCCGGTCATATGACCATGATGGAAGCACCTGAGAAAACAGCTGAAGCACTCAGAGTATTGAAATAACCCGCGAATCTCCATTTAGTCTGAAGAAGAGTTGACCAGCAGCCGTCTCTTTGGGAATCTCGAGCGGTTATTTTACTACTTCACCCACAATGGCGGTCTCTTCAAGCACAGGCTCGTAGAAACAGCGACAGCCGTTTTCGTGTGAACAACCCTCGTGCGGCAGGTTAGGAACTTTATCCTTGGAATAGGTTCTCATCAGTTCATAACAATGCGGGCAGGCATCATATGCAACTGTTACGCGAATGGAACGGACGCGCGGGTTGGCTTGCAGGCGCTTCAACGCCACGGCAGTGGCGGAAAATTCGGCCAAGTCGGAATGACAATTGGCGCAAGTACGTGCATTATCTGGGGAGGCGGCGTTACATTTGGAACAGGTTCGCATAATATACTCCGGGCATTTTGGTTCTATTTTACCGCGCATGAATGAGAAACACCTGGCTTGTTGGAATTAATAAATAAAGAGAAAACGCGAGCTTTGCACCCGCGTTTTCTCTCTGAAGGAGAATGGAAGAATCTCAAATTGGGATTGCGGCAGAATGGATCGCCAACCGTTCCTTGACATTTCTTTCCGTAGTGGCACGCCGGACAAGCGTGTTCAAGTGAGCTATCAACACACCACTTGGCACCGGTTTGACCAGGTAATCGTCTGCGCCGCCATCCAGTGCCCTGGCTACCAGACCTGGACTGTCGAGGGCTGAGAGAATCAGGATGGGTACCATACTGAAGGAACGCACTTCGGAACAAACCTGCCAGCCATCCATTTCAGGCATCATCAAATCCAGGATAATTACATCCGGAGAAACCTTGTGAATCATTTTTAGCCCATCTTCACCGGAGTTAGCCATATAGGCATCCAGCCCGTGCGTTTTCAACAATAAGGTCAAGAGCTCGGTCATTGCTGGATCATCATCTATCGAAAGGACTTTATACATTATTTATGTCTCCACATATCTTGCGTATCTTATCATCAAGATGACCGGTATACCTTTGCAAACGCTTAACAAAAATTACAACGATAACCGTAAAATACGAGAATTATCTTTTAGTCCAGGCAACCACATTTGAAGGCGAAGAGTATGCTCGTTTTTTTTAGGATAAACCCTGAGAAAAAAAGGAAATTGAACACTGGTTCTGTAGAAGTTTGTGGTAAACTATCTGGTTGGCACGTCCATACCATGAAAATCCCTGATATCATATTTCACACGTGAGGAGACTTAGAAAGATGGCAAAGAAATGGGTTTATCTATTCGATGAAGTCGCCGAGGCAGAAAAGTATGCCGGTTCTTGGGAAGGCGTACGAGGATTGCTTGGCGGTAAAGGTTCCGGTTTGGCCGATATGACGAGAGCGGGAGTACCTGTTCCGCCCGGCTTCACCGTCACGACCGAAGCTTGCAACGAATTTCGCAAGAACGGCAAATTTCCAGATGGCCAATGGGACCAGATGCTGGCAGCCCTTAAGGTTACCGAGAAAAAAGCCGGCAAGAAATTTGGCGACTCGACCAATCCGTTGCTGGTTTCCTGCCGCTCGGGCGCCAAGTTTTCCATGCCAGGCATGATGAACACCATCCTCAATATCGGATTGACCGACGAAGTTGTGGAAGGAATGATCAAGCTGACCGGGAATCCCCGCTTCGTGTGGGATTCTTATCGCCGCCTGATTGAAATGTTTGGAACGACCGTTTTCAACCTGGACGACGAGGTCTTCGAGCACCCGATGGCCGAGTACAAGTCCAAGAAGGGCTACAAGCTGGATACAGAGATGACCGCCGAGGATTGGAAAACAGTGGTCGCCACCTTCAAAGACGTCTATAAGAAACATATTAAGTCGGATTTTCCCCAGGATGTTTACAAGCAGATGGAACTGGCCACAAAAGCGGTGTTCGAATCGTGGATGGGCAAGCGCGCGGTGGATTATCGCAAGGCCACTGCCATCTCCGATGATCTTGGCACGGCCGTTAATATTGTGACGATGGTCTTTGGAAATATGGGCGACGACTCAGGAACAGGGGTGGCTTTCACACGCAACCCATCCACCGGCGAGAAGAAGATGATGGGTGAGTACCTGATGAACGCCCAGGGTGAAGATGTGGTGGCAGGCATCCGCAACACGCAGCAGATCGCGGAAATGGTAAACAGTATGCCGGAAGTCTATCATCAATTCATGGATATCACCGGCAAACTGGAAAAGCATTACAAAGACATGCAGGATGTCGAGTTCACGATTGAACGCGGCAAACTTTGGATGCTCCAGACCCGTAATGGAAAGCGTACAGCTGCATCCACCGTCAAGATTGCCGTGGATATGGCCAACGAAGGCCTGATCACGAAGGAAGATGCAATTCTGCGGGTGACCCCGGAAGTGGTGGATGCGCTGCTGCATCCGCAATTTGATGAAAACGCAAAAAAGAAGGCAATCGTATATGCCAAGGGCGTGAACGCTTCGCCAGGAGCAGCAGTAGGCCAGGCTTATTTTGATGCTGACAAAGCCGAAAAGATGGCCAAGGAAGAAAAACAAGCCACCATCATGGTACGACCTTTTACCAAACCGGATGATGTGCACGGAATGATCGCCTCACAGGGTGTGCTGACCAGCGAAGGCGGAGCCACCTCGCATGCCGCCGTGGTCGCCCGCCAGTTTGGCATCCCATGCGTTGTGGGCGCTTCGATGATCAAGATCGACCTTGAGAAGCGCATCATGGAAGTAGACGGAAACATTGTCAAAGAAGGCGAATGGATTTCCGTTGATGGCACTACCGGACAGGTGTATGTCGGTAAACTTGTGACCAGCGCTCCTTCCCTGGAAGAGCAGACCGATCTTCTGACCTTGCTTAATTGGGCCGACGATGTCGCTGCTCGCAAGGATATCCGTGTACTGCCAGATGGCCGTAAGGCTCCGGGTGTCCAGGTATGGGCCAACGCCGATTATCCCAAGGATGCACGGCGCGCCCGCTCTTACGGCGCCAAGGGGATAGGTCTTTGCCGCACCGAGCATATGTTCTTTGAGACCGAACGCCTGCCAATCGTTCAGAAGATGATCCTGGCCGACACCAGTGAAGAACGCACCAAGCAACTCGATCTGCTCCTGCCGACGCAGCGAAAGGATTTTGACGGCCTGTTCGAGGCGATGGACGGTTACCCGGTCATCATCCGCCTGATCGACCCACCATTGCATGAATTTATGCCTGATGAAGAAAAACTCTTCGAAGAAGTAGTCACAATGCGTGTCAAGGGCGAGACCAAAGGCCTGCCGGAAAAGGAAAAACTGCTGGCTGCCATCAAGGGTCTGCACGAGTCCAACCCGATGATGGGACTGCGCGGTGTGCGCTTGAGCATTGCCATGCCCGAGATCGTTGAGATGCAGGTCCGCGCAATCTTCGAAGCGGCGGCTGACTGCACCCTGCGAGGCATTAAGGTTCATCCTGAAGTGATGATCCCGCTGACTGGAACTGTCAAGGAATTGGAATGGATCCAGCCACGCCTGGAACGCATCGGTGCGACGGTAATGGATGAGAAGAAAGTCCATTTCACTTACAAGTTCGGCACCATGATCGAGATACCGCGTGCGGCAGTGACTGCCGGTGAGCTGGCCAAACTGGCCCAATTCTTCTCCTTTGGCACGAACGACCTGACCCAGATGACCTTTGGTTACAGCCGTGACGATGCCGAGCGCAACTTCCTGGTCACCTATGTAAGCCAGGGCATTCTGCCGAAGAATCCGTTCCAGACTTTGGACCGGGAAGGTGTGGGCAAGTTGATGCAAATGGCCATAAATGACGGCCGCAAGACCCGCCCGGATTTGGAAGTAGGTATTTGCGGTGAGCACGGCGGGGACCCTGAGTCAATCGAATGGTGCCATATCATCGGCAACAACTACGTCTCCTGCTCGCCCTTCCGTGTCCCGATCGCCCGCCTGGCGGCTGCGCATGTTGCCTTGAAGTATGCCGGCAAGAAGATTTCGGAAGATAAGTAGAAATAAGAACAATAAAGTTATCAAAGATCAGGTAGAAAGGACCACGCCGGTAATGGTGTGGTCCTTTCATAATTAACTAACCGCGCAAGTGTTAGAACCGGATGGGTGTACAATCAATTAGAGGAGAATTTTATGAGCCATTTGCCAGTAGACCCCAGCCGCGAGACAGAGCCGATCCGTCTGTTTAAATCTGATTTCCTGGAATTCTTCACTCATATCAGCCCGGCAGCCGTGACTGGTTTTTGGCTACCCATCGTCGTGATTTTGATCGTTTACGCCATATTGACGGTTTCCGCAAAGATTTTTCCCTGGAGTATCCCGGCCGGCATATTAATCGGGCTGTTCCTTTGGACATTAGCAGAATACTGCTTGCACCGCTTTTTATTCCACCACCACCCAACCACGCCCCGCCAGGAACGTATCTTCTTCCTGTTTCACGGCATTCACCATGCCCAGCCCCAAGTAAAAACGCGCCTGGTAATGCCCTTCCCGGTCAGCATCCCCATGGCAATTGTCTTCTTGGGGCTTTTTTACCTGATCCTGGTAGTTCTATTCCATTCGCCCGAGTGGGTGGCACCACTGATGGCAGGTTTCATAACAGGTTACCTGGTTTATGATTTGACCCATTACGCACAGCATCATTTTCCGATGCGCTCTGGATATGCCAAATATATCAAACGCTACCATATGATGCACCATTACAAGGACCCGGATACACGCTTTGGCGTCAGTTCACCCATCTGGGACTGGGCCTTTCAAACACAGGGAATTGAGTAAATCCAATGGACACATTGGAAACTATCCTGACCCGTCACTCTATTTCGAAAGTCAAATCCGACCCGGTGCCGCGTGAGACCATCGAAAAATTGCTGCAGGCGGCAGTACAGGCTCCCAACCATTACCAGGTTCGACCATGGCGCTTTGTTGTTCTGACCGGTAAAAGCAGGGAGGCCCTTGGGGAGGTGATGGTCCAAGCTCTTAAGCAACAGCACCCGGATCTATTGGAGGCAGCGCTGGAAAAAGAACGCGCCAAGCCTTTGCGCGCCCCGGTGCTGATCGCCGTTGGCGTCGACAAACCCATCGATCCAAGAGTCCTGGAGATCGAAAATATTTCTTCCGTGGCAGCTGCAGTGGAAAACCTGCTGCTGGCTGTACATGCAGAAGGTCTGGGAGCGATGTGGCGAACCGGTCCGGCAGCGCAGGAACCGCTGATAAAGAAATTCCTGGGGTTCGAACCTGACCAGATAGTGCTCAGTTTTGTGTATATTGGTTATCCTGACATGATTCCCCCGGTAATGGAACGTCCTTCGTTTGAAGATCGGGCTGTTTGGATGGATTGAACGCCGGATGATGAACACCGGACGTGCAAAAAACAAGTATCAAAGAGTGCAAGCGGTGGTACCAATACTCTTTAAGCTTTTTGAAAGGTCAGGTTTTCGATCTCCAACCATGCGGCCGGATTCTCCAATGTGCCATATTTCAGTCTCCCCTCCGGGGTCCAAGCCGCGAACTGGTTGTCAATCCATAATGCCAGTCCCAGCGGAGCATGCGGGGAACAGGATGAGCGCAGGATTACGTTTCCATCCACACAGAATAGGCAGGCACCCTGAAACCAGTTGATGGAATATTGGTGCCATTGCGTACCATCCACATCAACCCTGGCGGCATCTTGCTGGATGATCCGGACGGCCAAACGACGTAGAAAACGGGAAAATGGCCGGACTGCACATAGCGGTAATGCCAGCAGAGCTGGCGCGAATAGAATAGACGGTATACGCAGCGAACAAAATGCTCCAGCGAAAAAACCGTTGGCTGGCAACGTTGCAAGATCGTCACGTAAGGATAGCCAATTTGGCGGGGACGCATGCATAAACCAGGCAGTTTGCGGAAGGGCTGGCAGGCGTCTGGCCTGGCCGCCGAATCCGAGCGAAAAGCCAAACGGGTCATTCCAGAAACCAAAACCCCATGTGCCAGGCAAGTCAGGTTCCGATACGCGGGCGCGCAGGCTTAAATTACAGGATGAAGAATGCAATAAGCGGCTACGTGTGAGGTTGCCATAATCATCAAGCTGCGTCAGGCGATAGGTACGGGGCAACCCAGCTGGAATGCTCAAACGCCAACCGTCCTCCAAGCTTTGCAAGGTTCCCGAACCCGCCAGGCGAGCAGAAAGTTCGACATCCATCCCGATAATTCTACTGCGATTTTCGGATAATTTCCCAAATCCCATCATTTCCATTGAAATAGGAAAGGGTAAGGTGTGTCGGATGAATTTTGCCAGCCCGATGCTCCATATCCACCTAGTCGTAAGATGGTTCCCAATGAGCCATCTATTGGCATGAAACATTATGCGTGTATAATTGGCCTGCATGGAGGATTAATGGAAATTACTTGGTACGGACATTCCTGTTTTCGTCTGGCCGAACGTGGCATGGCCACGGTCGTTTGTGATCCGTTTGATGCTGAAATGGTGGGATACGAACCACTTAAGCTGAAGGCAGATATCGTTACATCAAGCCACGATGCACCCGGACATAATTACTTGAACGCGGTCAAGGGCTATTCACATGCCATCACCGGTCCGGGTGAGTTCGAGATTGGCAGTGTTTTTATCACCGGCATCCAGATGGATGGACAGGGTAAGAAAGCGGAGGAGAAACCGCGCAATACTTTATATGTATTCGATTACATGGGCATCACGGTGGCCCATTTAGGAGATATGCGCTCCGTTCCACCTCAGAATGAAATCGAAAGCCTTGGGACGGTGCATATAGTACTCGTTCCGGTTGGAGGAGGCAGCGGGTTGAACGCGGCCAAGGCAGCGGAGATCGTCAGCCTGCTGGAGCCAAACATCGTCATCCCGATGCACTATTCCACACCGGCAACCAAAGTGCCACTTGACCGACTGGACAAATTCCTGAAGGAAATGGGCATGCACGAAGCCGAGACCGTGGCGAGTTTGAAGGTAACCAAGAACAGCCTGCCAGACGAAACAAAATTGGTCGTACTGGATTATCAGCGCGAATAAGGTACGCAGCCATGTCTGTAAAGTTGATGATGACCTGGGACATAGCCCCCGAACACGAACAGGATTATTTCGAGTTCGTCATTGGGGAATTTATTCCAGGTGTTCAGCGATTGGGATTTCAGCCGGTGGAAGCCTGGGCGACCATTTATGGTGATTACCCGCAGATCCAGGTCGGCATCCTGGCCGAAGACTTACCGGGTGTTCAACAGATTTTACGTTCCGATGGTTGGAACCAGATGCAGGATAAATTGCTTGCACTGGTAAAGAATTTTTCGTACAAGATTGTCACGGCACGCAACGGGTTCCAATTTTAAAATGTGCGAAAGAAATTAGAAACCCGATCAGAGTTGAATTGTATGAAGAATCCAAACGAGGAAAACGAGATTCGGCCGGATAGCCATTGCCGGAACCATTCTTCGAGTTAAGAATTGATTTTGATGGCATCACTATCCGGTGTGTTTCCGGTTAGCCCGAATTACCGTAATGAGAAAATTTTCCGCTCTAATCCTGAAATGGTACACCCGCCAGGGACGTGAATTTCCCTGGCGCGGTTCGTTAAATCCCTATGCGGTGTGGGTTTCCGAGATCATGCTCCAGCAGACGCGTGCCAAGGCGGTCATGCCGTACTTTGAGCGCTGGATGGAGCGTTTTCCGAGCATAGCCGACCTGGCGAGGGCGAGCGAGCAGGAAGTTCTTACTATATGGGAGGGGCTGGGATATTACGGCCGGGCACGCAATTTGCATAAGGCTGCCAGGATCGTAATGGAAGAATATGGCGGCAGACTCCCGAGCGATCCGGCGGCGCTGCGCAGCCTGCCTGGCATCGGACGATATACTGTTGGCGCGATCACTTCCATGGCATTCGGGCAGGATGCGGCTACACTGGATGCAAATCTGCGAAGGGTTTTTGCACGTGTTTTCGATATCAGGCAGGCTGCCGATTCCACAGCGGGAAAAGAAATTCTTTGGAAACTGGCTGAAGAGCATTTACCAAAAGGCCAGGCAGGCGACTACAACCAGGCGCTGATGGACCTGGGAGCGACGATTTGTTTATCAAAAAAACCACGCTGCCTGCTTTGCCCGCTACATGAAATATGCCAGGCATACCAACTGGGTGTGCAGGAAGAACGTCCGGTGCTGAAAAAAAAGGCAGAGGTTCCGCATTACACTGTCACGGCGGCAATCATCCAGCAGGATGGGAACGTGTTATTGGCAAAGCGCCCATCGAAGGGATTGCTGGGCGGGATGTGGGAATTCCCTGGAGGAAAGATTGAGAGGGGTGAAGCGCTTGAAGATTGCCTGATCCGCGAAATCCGGGAAGAATTAGGTGCGACGATCCGCGTGTGTGAGCCGTTCGGAATTTATCAGCATGCCTACACTCATTTCCGGATCACCCTGCATGCCTTCTTTTGCGAATTGATCGAGGGTGAACCGAAAGCAATCGAAGCAGCCGAACTAGCCTGGGTCAACCCGGGTGAACTGCAACATTACCCGATGGGAAAAGTGGACCGGCAGATCGCGCGGAAATTATCCATCCGCACGGCATGAGGGCTTTTACGGTGAATTCGTGCTATTATAGGTTCTGAGCGATGAACCGTTCACCGGAATGAGGCTGCTCCGATGCTCATGTGAAAACAATGAGGAACGATGCCATTTCGGGGGTAGTAGACGAATTGGATGAAAATGGACGAATATGAAATTGCGCGAAAGCGCATGGTCGAGGAACAGATCGCTGGACGCGGAATCCGAAACGATCGCGTATTGGCGGTGATGGGTTCGGTGCCGCGGCACTGCTTTATCCCACCGGATGACCTGCCCTGGGCGTACGCAGACGGTCCATTGCCGATCGGTTACGGCCAGACCATTTCGCAGCCGTATATCGTTGCCCTGATGACGGAACTGCTGGAAGTGGAGCCCACCGATAGGGTGCTGGAAGTCGGCGGTGGATGCGGCTACCAGGCGGCCGTGCTGGGAGAACTGGCAGAGGAAGTTCACAGCGTGGAAGTCATAGCGGAACTAGCTCGGCAGGAAGAAAAGACTCTGGCCGGATTAGGTTATACTCATGTACATGTTCACAGCGGGGACGGCAGCTCGGGCTGGCCGGCGGCTGCTCCGTACCACCGGATACTGGTGGCCGCGGGGGCACCAGAGGCGCCACAGCCTCTGCTTGACCAACTGGCCGAAGCGGGGCAACTAGTCATTCCGGTGGGGAACCGGAACGTCCAGAAGCTGGAGGTCTGGAAACGGACCGGCAAAGAATTCAACCGCCGTACAACCCTGGAAGTCTGCTTTGTCCCGCTACGCGGTGAATATGGTTGGAAATAAATCAAGGAGCAATGCATGAACGAGATCGTTCGAATGTTGTTGTATGGAATCGGAGCAGCCGGTTTTTTTGGCGGCCCGTACATCGTTTACCTGGCTTTTAATAAGCCAGCGACGTTTCCCAAACCAAAGCTGGCCAAATGGCAGGGGGCTGGGGCTTTCTTAATCGGAGCGATTTTATTATTCATTGTTTTCAAGCTGGGGTAAAAAGAAAGGTAAGAATTTAGGAAAGCTGCGGGGAAAACGAACGAAAACATTTAATAGATCAGGGCGGGTTCTGAACCCGCCCTGATCTATTATGCTTTGGTTACCGCCGTGAACACCATCGGGCGGCGACCGGTCTGGTTACGCAGCAGCGAACGCACCGCGTCTGTGATGAGCTTTTCATCATCCAGGCCGGCACTGTTGACCAGGTCGGTGACCTTCTTCCGGACTGCCGGAATGATCGCCTCGGCGTCTTCGGGGGAAATGAAGCCGCGCGTGATGACCTCGGGATCTTTGAGCAAACGGCCTGAAAATTTGTCCAGTGGGATGGTGATAAGAACGACACCGGAACGGGACAACTGCTCCCGTTCGCGCATCACATCCTGGTCAACATCACCAACACTATCCCCTTCGACAAAGACATAATTGCCGGGATTTCGTTCCGCCAGGGTAAGTTTGCCATCCGCCAGTTCCACCACCTGCCCATTTTCGACGACGAATATGTTTTCCGGAGGAATGCCGACCTGTTTTCCCAAAGAGGCGTGACGCTTTAATTGGTGCAGTTCGCCATGGATGGGCATGAAGAATTTAGGCCGGACGAGGTTCAGCAAGAGCTTCATTTCCTCCGAACTGGCATGGCCGGAAACATGAACTGCCGAAAGAGCTTCATATATAACTTCAGCGCCCCGGCGGAGCAGACGGTTTATGGTCTTGTTAATTGCTTCTTCATTGCCCGGGATGGGGTGGGATGAAATGACGATGGTATCCCCCATTTCAATGTCGAACTGGCGGTTGGTACCGGCAGACAGCCGGCCGATAATGGAGGTCGGTTCGCCCTGGGAACCGGTGCACATCAGCACGACCTCATTCTTCGGTAGATGCAGGGCTTCCTCCAGACTGACCAGGGTCGCTTCAGGAATATTCAGATAACCCATTTTCTGGGCTATCTTTACATTGTCCACCATGCTCATGCCCACAAAGGCCAGTTTGCGGTTGTGCTGCACTGCGGCATCCGCGACCTGCTGCATGCGGGCAATGAGGGAAGCAAACGTTGCGATGATGATTTTGCCGGAAGCATTGCGGAAAACTTCATCAAGAGCCGGCCCAATAACGCGCTCAGAGGGGGTCCAGCCGGGTCGCTCGGCGTTGGTCGAATCGGCCAGGAGAACATCCACGCCGCGGGAAGAAAATTCGGCCAGCTTGGCGAAATCGGTCGGCCAATTATCCACGGGGGTCTGGTCGAACTTGTAATCGCCGGTATGGATGATCAGCCCGGCGGGAGTGGTAATTCCCAGCCCGATGGCATCCGGAATGGAATGACAGACGTGAAAGGTCTCAATTTTGAATGGGCCAACCTGTAAGGTCTCACCGGCCTGGATGGTATGCAGATCGGCCTTGCCAGCCAGGCCGTTACGGGCCAGCTTGACCTCGATCAGGCCGCGGGTAAGGGGGGTGGCATAAACCGGGGCACTGACGGCAGCCAACAGGTGCTGGATGCAGCCGATATGATCCTCGTGCCCGTGGGTAATGACGATCCCGAGGACCTGGTTTTGGTGGTCCAGGAGGTATTTAAAGTCGGGGATGATATAGTCCACCCCGAGCATGTCGTTATCGGGGAACATCAGACCGGCATCGACAATCAGGATTTGGCCGTTGTACTCGTACACCATCATATTTTTGCCGACCTCGCCCAGGCCGCCGATAGGGATAATGCGCAGTTTTTCTTGATTTTTGTTCATGTTTATTCCTTTGAATTAATTCATATTGTCCCACCCGGTGTCATGCAGCAAATAAAAACACAAAACACCCCATGATAATATGGAGGAGTTGGGAAGAACAGATAAATTGTGTACTTACAAACTGCCAAATTTGGCAGATAAAGTCAACCTTATGCTGCCAGTATAGCAGCGCAGGGTTGGATTGTCAAATCAGATAGCCCCTTGTATTGTATATCTCCATTAATTTCCACTTTATCCCACTTCTGTCGGGTCATGACAGGCAGGGACCTTATCGGATTTGATCTAATTGTTGGTTTTCTTGGGAATTGACGCTTCCTCCCGGTCCGGCCAGGTCATGGCAGGCTTGGATAGGTTGGAATTTATTTATTAATTGAGAACCTTCTTTCCGTGGCCCACCGTGGATAAAATTTCTTATTAATATTTTTAGGCACTCATTTGGTGAAAATTAAAGAAATATACCAAAGGGATATTTCCGAAATATAAAAATAATTTGTGCAGGATTCAGACCTCGAACCGCCAGGTTCGAGGTTATTGTCAAAACTAAGAAAGATTTTATAACGTAAAGACTTCGTCGACAAAAAACTAAGGAATTATTTTATCAAATTGTTCTAGTGAGAATTTGAAAAGTGGTGCTAGATCCATTATCGCAGAATCTAATTCTTTCATATCTTTTGCTCTGCATCGGAAAATATTATTTAGGGCATCATGAATAGAATTTAATGGGGATATCATCGAGCGAAAAATAATGTCAAAGGTTTTATATTCCTTTGGGATTTTGATTTTGGCCAGATTGGCATACGATCTATTGAAATCGTTGATACCTTGCGGTCTAGCAAGTACTTCAATGAAAACAAGTGCAGGACCGAATTGTTGTGAAACAGAGATAAGTGCACCTACTTTAGGCATTCGTTTATAATGTTCAATGAATTTCGTCATGTCTTTGGGGTCTAATTTATTTAGTTCTTCAAACCACAAATCATAAAGTTTAAATTGTTCTATTAGGTCCTGAGATTGTAGCTCTTCATAATGTTCTTGTAGTATTCTTAGTCCTTCCCCAATATATTTGAGAATCACTGATACCTCATTTATATAACTTTCGCGGTTTTGTTTTGAAGCTTTTACTTTATTCTGGATGGCATTTAAAATAATAATTGTGTTCTTCAACCCGATAAGACTGTTCATGATGATAACTCCTTTCGAAAAAAAAATTAATCATTTTCATATATTTATCAGTAGCGAATGTTAACCTAGCTATATTGTTTACAAATCCTAAATGAGATAATTTTGTGCTTCTGTAAAAGAATAATTAATATAAGCGTGGTTACCGTAATTAAGCGGTTTGAGGTACAAATCCTGCAGATGTATATTCTATAGCATAGATATTATCGACAACGGGTTGGCTCGCAGGCAGCGGCAGGACTGGCAAGACTTGTTCTCAATTATGGCACATTTCTGGCAATTAGCGCCTGCGCGGAGTGGCAGAACAGCCGTCCACTGGAGTCGGTCTTGGCTGCTAACAAAAGATTGATATGGACTAGACTTGTAGAATCATAATCTTTATTCGCTTTCTCGTGGCTTTGGCCCGCGCCACAAGATGATGGCAAAGTAGGTCGCCAAACCAACAATGAAATAAGGAATAGAGAAGCACCAACTGAAAGTGGTTTTGCCTTGCAGGAGCGGTAAGCCAAACCCAAGACATACCCCATCTATCGCCGACATTGCTATTGCCATTAGTACTCCAAAGTCTTTAAACGCCTCATCGCGAAGATCGGTCTCAGGAAGAAACGGAGGAATATATCCTTTAGGAAGATGATCCTTGACTTCATCGAACATGGCCGCTCGCACAAAGTTAATCTTTGAAATATACCTTAGCTGACTACATCTGATATCGAACATTTTTGCAGCGAGAAACCAACCAATGAATGCGATTAGCACAAGGATAATTGGAAGGGCTGATTTGTCTGATGTAAAGGAGCCTGGAGTAACTAGCAAACCCGCTGTGATGGGCGCTGTCACCACAACTGTCCAGAAGTAGAATACTTGCATAAAGTGAGTAAACTGGACTTCAGCTGCTTTTTGGAAATACTCTAGCTCATTCTTTAGGTAATCCACAGCGTATTGTTTCATCTCTACGTTTCTATATGAAAATTATAATTCTGGCCGCACAATTATTGTATAAGCGGGCTATATAACCGCTTATGGGAGGTTCGTATAATTTCCAGAATTATAAGGTTTTCTACTGCTATAAATTAATTATCTCCTAGAATAACTAGGGATTGAATATTCTTTCGATAAAAGGAGTTATCATATACTAACGGTTCAATGTTTACTTACTATGAAAGTACAATTTTATATCAGCTTTAAGAAGTTCTGAATGTCATTATAAGAGACTTTGATCACATGTTGATTTTTCTGTAGGTATTCCCAAGCCCAGGATGTCAATTTATACGAACACATTTTTATTTTTGCTGAACCAATTGTTACAGGTGCGACTTTTTCAATAATACCTTTGCTCTCAAGTTGTTGAACAGTCTCATCGTCAACCCAAAGATCCTTTGGATTTTCATTATTTTCTAAAAAGTCTTTAAGCATAACTTTTGATGATGTATACAAGCCTGTAAATTTTGATTCAATTTCCAAATTATTTTCTATCTGTCTTTGGATTTCCTCTTGTTCTTTTTTCTCTTGGTTAGCTTTTTCTCTTTCTGCTTTCTTGATCTTATTAGCTTGATACCAAGTTATTAGATTCCAAGAGAAAAAAATTATAAAGATAATAAATAAGATTAAGAAGATTACTCTTAAGAACTGTTGGCTGACATCAAGGGCTAGTGAGATCGGGAAATAATAACTTAATATTCCAAAGATAATTGTGGCAATTAGAGATTGAATCGGATTTAGATTTGCAAGGTACTTCAATAGGGAAAGAAGGTCTGTAATAACGATCTTCATGATTTAAACTCCTCTAGTGACCTCATTGGAACTGATCACCTATTTCATATATTAGATAAGGTTTCATTGGCTATTTACTTTTTGGCCTCATCCGTATTTTTTTTAAATATTCTATTAGCAATATTTTTTTGTTCCTTCTCAGATCCAGTCATATTTACTGGATCTCGAAGAGTTTGGACGGGTTCGATTTTGACTGATGCAGTATTTAATTGACTGTTGTTTTCTTTAAATCATCATTCTACCTAGGTTTGTTCCTTCAAAAAATGCTGTTATGTAAGGCCTTTCCTGATTTTCCCTCTGTCTTTGTGCTTCAGTTGTCTGCATCAATCCAGCAATTAAACTAATCGCTGCGAAAAAAGCTGAAACACCAGCAATTCCTATAGCAATTACAGTTTGTGATTGTGAAAAACCTCTTACTAAAAACCATGTGATTAAAATGAAAACGAACAACAAGAGCAGAGCAACTATAGGAACCCCTCTTTTCGCTATTTCTCGCAATATGAACTTATTTTTTCGTTTCATAGGTTATCAACAATCTATCCGTTTACTTAATTTATTTTTGTTCTAAGTTGGCAGGGTCGCTAAATAACTGGGCAGTACTTGAGCCAAGAATACTTTTCCTGATCGGCAAAGGTGGTAATCATATTCTTAGCAATGAGTGGGTAATTTGGCTGATTGGGAGCTAGGAGGCGGCTCCATATCGAATTGGGATAGAGATTACCCACTTTTGAGGTTAAACGGTCCAATGTTTTCAAGTGAACTATCTGATCCCTAATTTGGTTCAATTCTCTAAAATCCTGCCAAATCTTTGTCCCCTTTGGAGAAGGGACTTGTTTCACGGCTGGGAGGATTATTGCAAGTTTCTCGACCAAGTCAATATGTCGTTCGATTGAGGACTTCTGGAAAATAATAGAGATGCCCGATTTACGGTGTGTAGGATACTGATAGTCTTCAGGGATCTCCTCATTTGCAAAGGCCTCGATAGCCGTGAATGCAAAAATAATGGCTGACATTATGGCTTCAAGGTAGTCATATGCTATTGTTGGCTGATCAATTCCTTGTCTTAAAGTCGAACCATGGAGAAATGGGTGGATTTTGATGGATGCTTGGTAGGAAATCCAAGATGCGTTAATAAATAGAGCTGGTGCACTTGGGTCGCCTATTTGGAGCTCTTGATCTCCATGTTTAACTAAAGTAATGACGGATACTGGCGCACCAGCTTTATGGAGAATTCCTGTAAAAGGCGATGTAAAGTCCTTGGCCAAGGTATCCACAGTTCGATGTCGCCAGTCGAGGGGAGGCGTTTCTGGTTTACGATTTTTCATAAAGCACTTGGACTAAAGAGGTAATCGATCATGGCTATCACACTAATGGTTCAGCTTCGGTTTTGCGTTTAAAATGCTTGTGAACAATTGTAGCCTTCAAATCGAATTAATATGTGTCTTATGTCATTAATAGTATATATCAATATTTTAAAAAGAGTAATTGTTTTCTCTTAAAGCTTAATATCTTGGTTTAGTACCTCATCAATTCGTTTTAAAGTTGCGAAGTGCAGATTTTTGCCATTTCTCAACCGTGATATGGTTTCGGGATTCAGATTCACCTTATGATGTAAGGCTGAATTAGATATTTTCTTGATTTTTCCATTTACAATTTTCTTCAGCTTTCTTTTTTCTGCTAGAAATGATTTGAAAAGTTCTTGGGTTATTAGATCTTGGGAATTTGAAACATATTGTCTTGTATAAGCAATTGAAGCTTCTATCAATTGTCCCATTGGATTAAGAAGATCGAATCAAAGGAATGAGGCAGGGATGAAGGATTACCCGAACGCCGTTGTTTCCTTACCAGAAAGAAATTGAATGCAGAGAACCAAGACGATAGAACTGACAGATAATAAATTTCCAGAAAGTATTCGATTCCCTCCAGGCTTCAAGCTGTTGAAATACGTTACTTTTTGATATACAATAATGACTCCACTGCAAAAACGACTGGACAAAGTGACTCCAAATTTAATATAATCGAGCTATCCCAACCAGCTTGAGGCTCAGATATGTTCCGAAAAAACCATGCCCACGAACAACCGATCCTGATCTGCAGTGTCAATGAGCTGTCGGAAGAACGGAAGCGCCTCCTGTACAATTCATGGGCAGGGGTGTTCTATCGACAGTTTTTCTGCCGGTTGGACGAAAAGCCCTTTGCGGTGTTGTACAGTGATCTGCCTTCCCGGCCGAACGTGCCGGTCAATGTGCTGGTGGGGTTGGAATACCTGAAAGCCGGGTTTGGCTGGTCGGATGCGGAGATGTATGAAGCCTTTTTGTACAATCTGCAGGTCCGCTATGCGCTCGGATACGATGAGTTTTTGAAGGGTGATTTTGATCTGCGGACACTGTACTACTTCCGGGAGCGCTTGAGCCGCTACATGCAGGAGAAAGGGGTGAACTTGCTCCAGCAAGCCTTTGAGCAGGTGACCGACGAGCAGTTGGAGGCGTTCCGGGTCCAGACCGGGATGCAAAGAATGGATAGCACCCAGGTGAGCAGCTACATTCGTCAGGTGGGGCGGCTGCAGCTGCTGGTGGAAGTGCTGCGGCGAGTGGAGCGGATGTTGAGGCCGAAAGATCGAGAGCGCTATGTCTCTGATTTTGCTCCCTACCTGAAAGGGCATGCCGGGCAATATGTGTACCGGCTCAAACAGGCCGACCACGCCGCCCACATCCAGTGGATCGGGGAGTTCATGCAGCGGCTGCTGCAGGAGCTGCGGGAAGGCTATCAGGATGAGCCGGTCTATCAGATGCTGGAACGGGTCTTTGGAGAGCACTTCCGGGTGGAAGAAGGCGTACTCAAGTCCAAAGCCGGTCGGGAATTGAGCCCCACCAGCCTGCAGTCGCTGGATGACCTGGAAGCCACCTTTGTCCAGAAGGGCGGCAAAGGCTATCGCGGCTATGTGGCCAACCTGAGCGAAACCTGCGCTCCTGAAAACGAGCTGCAGCTGATCACCCAGGTGCAGGTGGCACCCAATCACACGGCCGACACGCACCTGCTGGCGGAAGGAGTGCCTGCCTTGAAGCAGCGCATGGCCTTGGAGCAACTGTATACGGATGGAGGTCATGGCGGCACAGAAGCCGATCGAGTGTTGCACGAGGAGCACGTCACCCACATCCAAACCGGGATCCGGGGCAAAGCGCCTAAGCCAGAGAAGCTCAGCCTGGCTGATTTCGAGATCGAGCTGGATGCCACCAGTCAACCCATCCAAATCCGCTGTCCGGCTCAACAGTCCGTCCCAGTCCAGGAGGGTCGGCAGAAAAAAGGTTGGGTGGCTCGCTTCGAGGCTGGCCTCTGCGACGAGTGTCCCTTCTGGCAATCTCACCGCTGTCCAACCGTTGCAGCCAAGCGCATGCCTCACCACAGCCTGTATTTTCAACTCTCCCAGGTCTATTCTTCCCAACGCCGCCGGAAAAACCGGCAACATAAGAAAGATGACGGCAATCTGCGGGCGGCGGTTGAAGCCACCATTCGATCCCTCAAACATCCTTTCCCGGCCGGCAAACTGCCGGTGCGGGGACGATTCCGCATGACCTGCCTGCTGGTTGGTTCTGCGGCGATGGCAAACATCCGCCGCATTCAACGCTACTTGGAAACTAAAAAACAGGCCGAAGGAGCCTCCAGAGAAACGCCTCCGGAACCGAAGGATTCTTTTTGGTTGTGGTCCCAGGCTACCCTTTGGAACTGGATCGGCGCCTTCGTCCCATCAGAACCATCTCTGAGTTGTTAAAGTTCGAGTTATTGCACCAGAGTCAATAATTAAAAAGGAAAATAGAAGATCGATTTGAGAATCGGGAGATGCTTTATGCGTTGGAAAGATAATTCAATCTTGTGGCCATTCTTTGATAAGATTGCAATCCATCGAAAGAAAGCCCTTTTTTCTATTCTAGCGGTGCTACTCTTAGCGGGCATGGCCTGCAACCTGGAACCGTTAATGAAGCCGGCTGGCTCATATAAATTCATCCCATTTTCTAACAGCGATTGCAATGCCCCGGGCCTTCCTAAACCCAGTGGATACGATGTGGAATCCAACGCAGCCAGTATTTATTGTCAATTCACAGGGATCATTTCAGGACAAGGCGTGGCATTTCTCACTTTGAATTATGCACAAGATCCTGCGGTTGCAAGAACAGGATACGACAATTATCATAAAGTTGGTGAAACTGGCATCGCCGCCGCGGCACAAGCGAAAGGGAATATCAAGTCGATCTATGATTTAACTGATGAATTAATGTATATAGTAGTCTATCCCAACAAAGCGTATCCAAATCCGGATGATGGCCTTTGCGCAGTGCTGCTCTATAACAGTCACTTTGTAATCAACGTAAAGGGTTCGGTCACTAATACCTATGAGCCGGATGCCGCCGCTTTGTTACAAAATTTAATATCGTATGCCGAGAAAACCGCAGACAGTCATTACGTTTTCGTCGGCAAATGAAACTCTTCCATAACCTATGTGAGGACACGGAGCGATGAAAAAGTGCAAGGTCTTATGTTAAGGATTCAGACCTGGCATCCGCATTGCACAAGTTGATCGCCCGGTTACTAAGCGAACGCCTGACCGGTTCGAATTATGTGATGGGGACGTTATTGGAGAAAGAAACGGTCAGTCAAACAGATCCAGATGATTCCCGGATAAGACCTTTTCATAGAGTGTTTCATATTCGTGCACGATATTTTCCAGACTATGCGGCTGGACTTTGGCCAGGCTAGCGAGGCCCATGGCAGACCAGCCTTCGGGATGGTCCAGGAACCATTCCATTTTACGGGCGGCATCTGCGGGATCGCCCGGTTTGAATAGATAGCCATTGACAGCGTCCGTAACCAGTTCGGGTAGGGCAACGGCATCGGCTGCCAGGACCGGGCGGGCGCAGCCCATGGCCTGCAGGGTGGCGATGCTGAGCAACTCGGCTTCGCTGGGCATGGTAAAAATATCGATGCTATTCAGCATGGAAGGAAGATCTTCCTGCGGAATAAAGCCGGTGAAGCGCACCCTGGCACCTAGACCCAACCGGTTTGCCAGGGAGGTCAACTTTTTCAGGTATGCGCCTTTCCCGCCAATGACCAGCTGGAAATCGTCCCGGTCGAGCAAAGCCACGGCTCGTAAAAGTACATCCAAATGTTTTTCCCGATCCACCCGGCCGACGAACAAGAAGATGGTTTTATGCGGGTCGATTCCATACCTGCTCCGCCAGGCTGAACGATCCACGGCAGAGTCTGGATGGAAAAAGCTGGTATTTCCACCACAGGAGATGGGGAAGACGGGTGGGCGAACGCCGGCGGAGCGCAACATCCTGGCTGCCGTGCCGGATGGGCTGGCCACGGCATCCAGCCGATCGTAGGTATCCCTCATCCAATGCCAAAGGACCCAATTAAAGACTGGTTTGATCCCGGAAAGAACCGGAAAGTAGGGTGCCAGGTTCTCGGGCATAAAGTGATTGGTGCCGACACATTTTACGCCAAGGTGCCGGGCTGCGATGGCTGCATTGCGACACAAAAAGTAATGATCCTGGATATGGACAATATCCGGTTGGAAAGATTTGAAAACCTGCCGGACAGCCCTGGCAGAGAAGAGCGGCAAACAAGAATCGGGGTGGAAGTGATTTAAGTTCAAGGAAGCCAAAGCATGGATTGCTACGCCATTCCGTTCGGATTGATAGGCATGCCCGCTTTCCGAACCAACGAGCGCCAGCACGGTGTGCCCGTTCTTCGCCAGTCCCTCGGCAAGGTTAATGGTAAAAATCGCCTGCCCATGGAAGGCGATATATTGAGGAAGTCTCTGCAATTAAAATCCGCATTATGGCAGCTGGTTCCCTGGCTTGTCCACCTCTCCCCCGATTTCTTCCCTGACATCATTAATGTTCAAACCCTTTCGCAATACCCGGCGCCCAATCGTAATAATGAAGATAATGAAAACTACTGACAAGCCCAATATTAAGTATTCCACTCCCTGTTGGACGCGTTTGATGGCTTCCGTGGCAAAATAACCGACCAGAATCAACGACCCGGTCCAGATCGTTTCACCGGCGAACAAGGCTGGAAACCAGCGCCTCCAGGGAACTTTCACCAACCCGGCGGCAATCAAAGATGGGATCATGAAACTGACCGTGAGTTTGGCCATGAAAAGGATCTTGGCAGCGTGTTCATGCATGCCCAATTCCAAGCGTTCGAGGAACTCGGGACGCAAGCCCAGCCTGCGCCCAAAACGCAGCGCCCATTCCAGTTTTCCGGCATAGCCCAAGGTATACCATAACGAGTCGGCAGTGAGATTACCGCCGGCAGCGCAAATGAACACCAACCACGGCCGCATGAGACCCGCCGATGCGGCAGCAGCCCCAAAAAGCGTAGCCACCGGTCCTTCAATGGCGACCAGGAAGGCCAGTACCAGATAGGTCCAATACCCCAATTCGGGCAGGTGCCCGCTTTTCATGGCAAGGACGAAACTCTGCAGCAATAGGATAAAAGAAGTCATTGATGGGTCCTCGACACTTATTTTACTATCAAATCGTATCGTCCCAATAATCTCGGCAGCGGGGGGGCGGGCGGCTACGTACCTTTCAGGTATGCTCCGCGACCGTCCGCACCCCCCCCTTGCTCCCCTATTTATTGAGATTGTCCATTAAATCTTTTGCCTGTTCCACGTAGGCCAGGGATTGGTGCCGGAAATAGGTATTGTAAAGCATGGCATAATGGCCAGCCTGTGCCAGCAGCCCAGAATGGTTGCCTGTCTCAATAATCCGGCCTTTTTCGATAACGATAATCCGGTCGGCAGCTTTGACCGTGGACAGGCGGTGGGCGATCAGAATACTGGTTGAGTTTACCAGAATCATGTTTAACGCCTGCTGGATCTGCCATTCCGTGAACGGATCGATGCTGGCAGTCGCCTCGTCCAGGATGAAGATGGCGGGCTTTTGCATGAGCACACGCAGCAAAGCGACCAACTGCCGCTGCCCCATCGATAACATCGTTCCACGCTCGCCAACGAGGGTATCCAGGCCAGCAGGCAAGGTCTCCAGCCATTCGCCATCGCCGATGCGACTGGCCATGGACAGGATATCTGCACTGCCAGCACCGGGACAGGCATAGCGAATATTCTCGGCCACCGTCCCTGAAAAAAGGAAGGGAACTTGCGAGACGATGCCCATTTGCCGGCGATACTGCTGCAGATTGAATGAACGGATATCGGTGCCGTCAATCAAGATTCTCCCGGATTGAAATTCATAAAAGCGTGCAATCAACCTGGCAAGCGAGGACTTACCTGCACCAGTATGCCCGACGATGGCCAAGTTCTCACCAGGCTGAATGGCAAGGCTGAAATCGCTCAAAACCGGTTCGTTTTCGGCGTAGCGGAAGGAGACGTTTTCGAACTGGATGGCGCCTTTCAGGTTCGGGACATCCTGATTGCCGGTCTGAACTACATTTGGTTCCGCATCCATCAGGGCGAAGATACGCTCGGCAGCACTCAGGCCGGATTGGATGTTGGACCAGAAGGACGAGAGATTCATGACAGGATCGAAGAAACGACCCAGGGACAAGATAAACAGGTACCAGGCGCCAATTGTAACGGCTCCCTGCGCAGCACTGAGGCCGCCCGCAAAGACCAATGCGGCGGTACCAATTCCACCCAGAGTATTTAATGAAGGCCAGACAAGGGAAAGGACGAAGCCACGCCATACATTGACCCGGTACGAAATCTGATTGGCAGTGTTGAAAGTCTCAAAGATACTATTTTCCTGGCGAAAATTCTTGGCGATGGCTATGCCGCTGACCGTTTCCTTTATGGCAGAGTTGACATCCGCCATGGCCTGCATGCCACTCCTGGTGACCTTGCGGGCCAGGCCTCGAAAGGCAAGCGCCATTCCAAAAATGAAGGGAAGGAAGGCAAAGAGCAACAAGGCCAAGTGCCATTCGGTTTGGACGATGACAACCCCCAGCAGGAGAGCCTGGAAAACCTGAGCGGATACATCGGTTAGGATGACCACCAGATTACCAAGATCGTTGGTATCGGAATTGATACGGGAGGCAATGCGGCCGGATGAGAATTGGTCATAGAAGGAAAGGTCGTGTTCCACCGCGGCACGGAAAGAGAGGGTGCGCAAGCTGAGAATGACATCACCAACGATCCGGACCGTCAGACGCCGCCTGATCCAATTAAGGCCCCAATTGGCGACACCGATGAAAAGAACTATCAGCCCGATCAGCAAACTGGCAGACAGGCTGGGCTGGTTCTTGAGAGCATCGAGACCTTTGCTGACCACGACCGGTTCCGCGGCAGAAATGACCGCCATAAGCACGGTCAGGATGACAACAACGGCAACCCAGCCATGCTGTGCAGTGAAATATCCAACGATTCGACGAGCCAGTTCCCGGTCAGGGTACTGGCGGTCGTATTGTTCTTCGTTAAGACCTTCGTAGAAACCCATAGATATCAGTGACCAGATAGATAGGGATAAGTAGCTCGACAATGTTAAATTAGCTCAAAATTTCTAGTATATCAGTCTCATCGTGTTTAAAATATGGTACATCCACTTTTATACAGGAGAGGAAAGCCGATGAGCACTATAATTATTGATGAAGCTCTCTATCTTCCAGATCGATGGGGGCTGCCCACGGAGGCGATTGCCAGTCTGGGAAACCGATTGCAGGATTCTTGGTCTGGTTTTCAAAGTTGTTTCAAAACCAAAACGCGCGATAGTGCAGAGCATGCTTGGACCTACTTGCGAGGAATTTTAGAGATGAAGACAGGACGTAACTTTGCCAACATTGCCCGGCGGGTCACCGACCCAGGGGAAGATGGGCAGAACTTGCAGCAATTTATGTCCGATTCGCCCTGGGAGGCGCAGGCAGTGATTCAGAAAGTCCAGCAGGAGATTGCGGTCACGCCGGGATTGCAGGAAGGCGGGATGCTGCTTCTGGATGAGAGTGCGGACGAGAAAGCTGGCCCAAAGAGTGCGGGGGCTGGACGTCAACATAATGGGCGTTTGGGCAAGATCGAGATGAGCCAGGTGGGGGTGTTTCTGGCCTTCTACAAGGATGTGGTGTGGACCTGGGTGGATGGGGAGCTGTTCCTGCCGGAGCATTGGTTCACGACTGAAATGGCAAGTGAGCGCAAGCGCGTGGGGGTTCCCAAGGAGCGCAAATTTGTTACTAAGATCGAGTTGGGCTGGACCATGATCCAAAGGGTCCAAGCGCATGGTTTGCCGTTTGAAGCGGTGGCGTGTGACGATCTGTATGGTCGGAGTGGCTGGTTTAGGCATCAAATGGACCAAGCTGACATCCTTTACATGGCTGAAGTACCTGAAAATACACAAATCTATCTGACCAAACCCGATTTTGGCATACCACCACATGCCCGAGGGCAAGCTGGGCGAATTAGTACTCGTCCCAAGGTGTTGAGTGAAGACCAACCCATGGAAGTTCGTCAGCTGATCACTGATCTGGATACCCATTTTCAACGCTTTCCAGTCCGCAATACCGAACGAGGTGTATTGGACGATCGTTTTGCCATGCGCCGCATCTGGACGATCCGGGATGACGAACTGGCCGAAGAATGGCTGGTGATCCGGCATGAGAACGATGAACGCTACACGTACGCCTTGAGTAATGCACCCGTGGACACTACTCTGGACCGCCTGGCCTGGCTTAAATGTGTTCGTCATTTTGTCGAGCGATCCAATCAGGATGCCAAATCCGAAATCGGTTGGGATGAGCTGCAGGCTCAGAAATTCCGAGCCTGGGAGCACCATTTGGCTATGACCATTATGGCCACCTGGTTCATCGCCCAGACCAAGAATGAATGGGCCAACAAGTATGCTCGAGATCCTATGTTGGCCCAAGAACTGGAGTTGAAGGCATTGCCAGCCCTGTCGGTCGCTAATGTCCGCGAATTGTTGCTGGCGGCAATGCCGTTGCCTCAGTTGTCGTCCAGTCAGGCAACCCGACTGGTTGTCAAACATCTGGTCAATCGTTCTCGTTCTATTAGAAGTCGCCATAAATCCCAAGGCAAGAAACGGGATAAAACCTAATCTAACATTGTCGAGGTAGTCAAGAGTTTTGATTACCCACTTACCCGATTCCTATTCTCTGAATATGCGGGCATAGGTACTGGAGGTTTTCATAAGCTCTTCATGATTGCCAATGGAGGCAATGCGGCCTTTGCGGAGGACGACGATCAGGTCGGCCCAGCGAATCTGTGACAAACGATGGGTAATAATGAAGGTCGTCCGACCTTTTGCAGCTACGGCGATGGCGCGCTGGATCTTGTCCTCGGTGGCAGAGTCAATGGCACTGGTCGAGTCATCCAGAATAAGGATTCGAGGATCGGTGAGGAAAGCGCGAGCAATCGCCAGACGCTGGCGCTGACCTCCTGATAAGGTGACGCCCCGCTCGCCAATGACGGTATCATAGCCTTTATCGAACTCAGTAATAAAATCATCCACCTGGGCGAATTGCGCAGCCGCCTCAACCTGGGGCCTAGTTGCTGCGGGATTCCCGAAGGCAATATTATCCGCGATGGAGCGGGAAAACAGGAAGATATCCTGTTCGATGATGGATATTTGCGAACGCAGCGAGGCCAAGTTCCAATCGCGAACATCCACGCCGTCCACTACTAATTTTCCAGCACTGGCATCATACGTGCGGTTGACCAGCTTCATCAAAGAGGTTTTACCAGTGCCAGTCTGACCGACGATAGCGACGGTCTGGCCAGGTTTTACCTTGAAGGAAATGTCTTGAAGCACCGGTTCCCCGGTGGGATAGGCAAAGGTCACATGTTGGAATTCAATTTCCCCGCGCATACTATGCGTGTATCCAAGGGAGTTTTGATCCAGGTCATTTTCGCGGTTGATCAGTTCCAGAATGCGACGGGCACCGGCCAGACCGGATGAGATTTGGGAGTATGCCCAGATGGAGGTCCAGGTGGGGAAATCCAGCAACAGCAGCAGTCCAAAATACGCCACCACATCACCTGTGTTCAGGATACCCACGCGAAATAATAAAATGGCGTGCACCAGACCGATCGCAAGGGTGATGTAAAATAGCAGCAGTGGAACGAAGCGAGCTTCGACATCTCCCTGACGGATGGTATTATCGCGAAGGCGGCTAGCATTGATTTCAAAGCGACCGACCTCCGGGTCCTCCTGGGCAGCGCCTTTAACGGTTTCGACGCCATCCAGTGCTTCTGATAGGTGCGTATTCATCACTCCGAAGGAGGCGCGCACATCCTCGGTGATGGGGTCGAGGGTTCGCAAGTAGCGATTGAGGGCAATAAAATACGAGAATATGAACAGGAGCGGAGCCAGCAGGAGCGACCAATGGTAGAACGGAGCGAAGAAGAGTGGCATGACCAGGAAGACGAGCGAGCCGACGACAAGGTTGACTCCCGGGCTGAACATGTAGTTGACTTCGCGCACATCATTGGTGGCACGAGCCATCGTATCGCCGACCGGCTGGAGATTATGAAAGGTCATACTTTTGGCGAGCAAGGCGACATATAATTCATCGCGCACGTCGCGTTCGACGCGCTGGGCCATGAACTCAGCCCCAAAATTGCGACCCAACTGCAAAACCCCGCGTACAATCTGGGAACCACCCATAAGAAGCGCCAGCGGGAGCAGAACTTTGGTATTTGGCGGGACTTTAAGCATGTCGTTGAAAGCATCGCCAGTCAATACCGGTATATAGGCGGCCAATGCGGCGTTGCCGACTGCGCCAATAAACATAACCAGGACCAGCCACCAATAGCGCACAGCATAAGAGATTATCCAGCGAATGTGATTTCGCCGGTCAGAGGCATGGTGGCGGGAGAGGGTAAATTCAGCTATGGACATGGTTTCCACTGGTCTGGAGGGTTTCCCGGTAATCCTGGATTGGCATGGAATGTGATTTTACCATGCCAGGGAAAGGGAGATGAGGTTTGAGTATGGATAATCAGGAATCAATTAAAGGACGGTGAAGCCATTGCGGTTTTGTAAATTCTAAAGTAGTGTATAGTAAAATCCTATTGCCTGCTAATCCCGAGCAATGTACGGGATATGACAAGAGATTGTATAAAGGGAAAATGCGTAATTTTGGTATATTTATATCCATTTATCAAATAATTAAGTGCACTTTCCTGTATGGCGTTATGGCTGCGATTAGCATTATGATGCATGCAGGTGGCAGGACCGGTCGCATAATTTCAGATTCAGTCAATTAGGCAGTACTTTGCAAGGTGGATATTGTTCATTACCCAGGCAAACTGGTTGATGAGGAGATCATAAACATGAGAATACTTGATCCTGTGCTGGTACCGGATGTATCCATATGGTGCGACCATATCAACCCGCAGGAGTTTGAAGACGGCGGCTGTGGTTCGGTGGTAGTAGGCCTGTATGCGGCCTTTGACAGCACGGGCGCAAAAGTCCTTTCACCCATTTCACGCCAGCAGTGCATTGATGTGGCGACAAAAAGCTCGATGGTACTGCAAGCGTATTATTGGGATGATATCACCCAGGATCCCATCCAACAGGCAGATTGGGTGATTAATACCATCCAAACAGAGGGCTTACCCATCAAATGGGTGTGGGCTGACCAGGAGCAATGGTGGACCGATTGGACTGCCTGGCAGCAAGGCAGGAATGGAACGATCCCCCTCAGCTCTGTTCCGACAGGCTCACCAACGAATATCAGCAATCATTTCCAGAGCTTCATTACTGAGCTCCACAGCAAGTTCCCTCAATGCGGCGTTTACACAAATAACGGATTCGTCTCCACCTGGGCGCCGGGGATGAACAACTGGCTGCCGCTGTATCGTTCCTGGGTGCCACAGTATGGAAAACAGCCGAAAGAGGCAACCCAGATGACCTGGGCGCAATTATCGGCAAATTGGCTGCCAAATTACGATCTTATTCTAGCGGCAGGCCAATTACCAGAACTTGTGATGGGGCACCAATTCACGGGGGACAGCTGCATACTGCCGGGTTCTTACAGCATAAACAATGTGGAGCTGCCACTGGATGTAAGTGAATTCTCTCAAGCTTTCCTGGCTGCGATCAAGGTAAACACTTTGAATCCAGTGGCGGGTCCGCCTCCCCCGACCCCAACAGCACCGGTTGACTACGTGGTTATTTACGCACGGATCAATGTCCGGGCACAGCCGGATGGGAATTCCACCTGGATACGGTATGCCGTGATGGGCGAAGTGCTGCACGTTGTCAGTATTTCCAACGGTTGGGCAAAATTATCGGACGGTACGTATGTTTTTGCAGCTTACATAAGTTTAAAAACGGCGACAACCCCCGTCACACCAACACCGACTCCCACGCCGACTCCCGTCCCGACACCTGTTCCACCTGCAACGGTCGCTTACGTGGTTATGTATGCCCGCATCAATGTACGGGCGCAACCTTCCGGTAATTCCACCTTTGTGCGTTATGCCGCGCAAGGTGAAGTCTTGCAGGTCGTTAATATTGCCAATGGTTGGGCACAGCTGGCGGATGGTACCTATGTTTTTGCAGCTTATATTTCCCTTCAATCACCGACTACGACGACGCCGGCACCCACTCCCACACCTACACCAACTCCCTCAGGAACGGTTGCTTATGTGGTAATGTATGCACGCATCAATGTACGTGCCCAGCCGGACTCTACTTCCACCTTCATACGTTTTGCCGTGAAAGGGGAAGTACTGCAGGTCGTAAAGATAGCCAATGGATGGGCACAACTGTCGGATGGTACGTACGCATTTGCAGATTACATCCAGAAGAAGTCATAGCTGCTTATAAACATCAACCTGGTGTCCGGTGTTTCATTGCACCGGACACCAGTGTTTTAATTCGCTGAATTCAATACCGGGATAAGGAAATCGGTAAAAAAATCAAGGCAACTGACGCTTTTAATAATCTGGTATGGGCGATGAGGAGAGACTATGATAAAATAGAACCTCTGTTCTGAAAATTATGATGGAATGCTATGGACTTCAAACTTAATGCTCCCTTCCAACCCACCGGCGACCAGCCTGAAGCTGTCAGGCAGTTAGTTAACGGCGTCCAACGAGGACTCAAGCACCAGGTACTGCTGGGGGCGACTGCGACAGGTAAAACGTTTACAGTGGCCTCCATCATCCAGGAGCTACAGAAGCCGGCTCTGGTCATGGCGCACAACAAGACGCTGGCCGCACAGCTTTACGCTGAATTCAGGGAGTTTTTCCCCGAAAACGCAGTCTCTTATTTCGTCTCCTACTATGATTACTACCAGCCGGAGGCCTACGTACCGCGGCATGACCTGTATATCGAGAAAGAGACCGATATTAACGAAGAGATCGAGCGACTACGGTTGGCAGCTACAACGGCGTTGATGAGCCGAAGGGATGTCATCATCGTGGCTTCGGTTTCCTGTATCTATGGATTGGGCAACCCGGAGGAATATGGTAAGGGGTTGGTGAGCCTGCGGGTAGGCGAAATCACCCGTCGGAATGCCCTGATCCGGCAATTGGTGGACAGCCAATACCAACGCAACGACATGGAATTGAAACCCGGAACGTTCCGCGTGCGCGGGGATACGTTGGAAATCATCCCGGCATATGAAAACAAGCGCGGTTACCGGATCACTTTCTTTGGAGATGAAGTGGAGCGGATATCGGAAGTCAACCCGCTGACAGGAGAGATATACAGCGAGCCAAAGCAGGCGGATATCTACCCGGCCAAGCATTACCTGGCAGGGGAAGACCGGTTGAAGGAATCCATCCAAAACATCGAGAAGGAATTGGAAGAGCGAGTGGCTTACTATAAAGCAAATGAGAAATTGCTGGAAGCCCAGCGGATCGAGCAGCGCACGCAATTCGACCTGGAAATGCTGCGGGAAATAGGGACATGCTCCGGAATTGAGAATTATTCACGCCAGCTCGACCAACGCGCCCCCGGAAGTCATCCCTGGACGTTGATGGATTTCCTGCCGCACGATTACCTGCTGATAATCGATGAAAGCCACATGACCATTCCCCAGATCCGAGGGATGTATAATGGCGATCGCTCCCGCAAGGAGACACTGGTGGAATACGGCTTCCGGCTGCCATCCGCCATGGATAACCGCCCTCTTAAATTCGAAGAATTCGAGCAAGTGATGGGCTCAACGATCTATACCAGCGCAACGCCCGGGCCTTACGAGATGCAACATGCCGGCCAGGTGGTTGAACAGATCATCCGCCCGACCGGTCTGGTCGATCCGGAGGTGGAGGTGCGTACAACCAAGGGGCAGGTGGACGACTTGGTGAAGGAAATACGCGCACGAGTGGAGAATGGCGAGCGTGTGCTGGTAACCACGCTAACCAAGCGGATGGCTGAGGACCTGGCGCAGTATATCGAAGAACTGGGGATCAAGGTGCACTACCTGCACTCTGAAGTGGAAACACTGGAGCGAATCAGCATCCTGCGCGACCTGCGCCTGGGCGTATTCGACGTGGTGGTAGGAATTAACCTGCTGCGGGAGGGTTTGGACCTGCCGGAGGTTTCGCTGGTGGCAATCCTGGATGCCGATAAGGAAGGCTTCCTACGGTCCGACACGGCTCTGATCCAAACGATCGGGCGTGCGGCCCGGCATATCAACGGGCGCGTAATCATGTACGCCGATAGGATCACTGATTCAATGAAGCGCGCGATCGACGAGACAAGCCGCCGGAGAGCCAAACAGGTACGTTTCAATCAGGATCACGGCATTACACCGGTCAGTATCCATAAAGCCATTCGCGATATGACCGACCAATTGACACCCAAAGCAGTGGCTGAAATGCGCGGCGAATACAAACCAAAAAGCAAACGAGCGGAGGCCACTTCACGCAGTGAATTGCAGAAGGTGATCGCGGAAATGGAAAAGCAGATGAAGGAAGCAGCCAAGAACCTGGAGTTCGAACGGGCGGCGGCGCTGCGAGATGAAATGTATGAATTGAAGAGTGTGCTGGCAGACGATGCCAGTCTGAAACCTTGGGAACGGATCAAACTGTTGACTGGGGAGGAGTAAGGATCAGAAAGGAACTCGGAATATATTATTTGTAATTCAATCTGGTAGCACAATTAAAGGTCGGAAAAGGAAATTACCAGTATTCATGTAAGGCTTGGTCATCCATTCAGTTTCTTCCTCACGCTGGTTACTTTATCAACCATATTCTGTATGCGGTCAGTCCGGGTACCGAGTTTGATATCCGTATGGATGCGTGGCACTCCCAAAGCATGCAACGTTTCGTGGCAGCGACGGATGGCCGCGAAAACTGCATCCCATTCACCTTCCACGTTGGTGCCATTGGCATGCAACTCGTAAGTCAGGCCGGATTCCTTTAAAACCCGTTCGCAGGCAACAATATATTCTGATAATGAAACGCCGACACCGACTGGGACAACCGTGAAATCAACTATTACATGCATAGGTTCACCTCATAGATAAATGATGGCTGATTGAGAACTTGGTATTTCTTACCTTTGCCATTCGACTCCGCTGTCTACTTTCACTCCGCTCAGGGCGAAAAATAATCAGCCCGTTCCAAACTGGCGGTCTCCTGCATCGCCTAATCCAGGCAGGATATAACCGCGTTCATTCAAATGATCATCAATTGCGGCCAGGTAGATGGGGACTTCCGGATGGGTCGCTTGCATGAGGGAAATGCCTTCCGGCGCGCCAATCAGGCCTACGAACTTGATCTTTCGTACGCCCCAACGTTTGACAATGGCTGTTGTGGCGACCGCGGAACCGCCGGTTGCCAGCATGGGATCGAGGATGAGGCAGACCGAGACAGTCGGTTCTACCGGGAGCTTGTTATAGTATTGTACCGGTTGGAGGGTTTTCTCATCACGGTAAAGCCCTATATGCCAGACTTCGGCGGTAGGCATCAATTCCCAAAAGCCTTCCACCATGCCAAGACCAGCCCGCAGAATTGGAACGAGGCCAATCTTCTCCTGCAGTTCTGCACCGGTCGTTGTGGCAAGAGGAGTCTGAACTTGTCTGGGAACAGTTAAAAGATCTGCCGTGGCTTCGTATGCCAGCAATGCGGCGATCTCGCGAACCAGTTCGCGGAACTTCTTGGGTTCGGTGGTGCGGTCACGCAATCGGGATAATTTATGGGCGACAAGCGGATGTTGGGATGCAAAAACGTTTGACATGGCTCCTCCGGATTTACTTATTATAGCCGACACAAATAGTAAATGGCTGCATGGAAGAGTGCCGGGGGACTTGACGATTTGGCCCATGTTCGAGTATTCTATTGGTACCGCCGAGGTGGTGAAAAGATGCCATATTCTGTGCTTGTTGTCGATGATAATGAAATGAATCTGACGTTGATCGGCAAGATCCTCGAATTGGAAGGCTATAAGGTAGTCTCCGCCCGAGATGGGCTGGAAGCAATCCGGTTGGTCGAGGATGCCATGCCTGATTTGGCCATCCTGGATGTCATGATGCCGGATATGGATGGGTATGAGCTATGCCAAAAATTACGCCAGCCCCCGCTTAATTTCGCGGCACCAATCGTCCTATTGACTGCGATGAGCTCCGACATGGAAAGGTCGCTGGCGATTAAGGCTGGTGCAAATGATATCTGGTCGAAGCCATTCGATATGGATTTGTTCCGGCGCAAGGTTGGGGATCTACTGAAACCGGCTTAAATATTCATAATGTATCAACCTAAATGACAGTCTTAATGGTTACTTTTGTAACAAGCGGGATGGTAATGGTGGCTTTTTGTATTCCGCTCATCCTCGGAAGAATTCCGCCGAACAGGTTGTATGGCTTCCGCGTGAGAAAGACCTTGGAACATCCGGAGATCTGGTATCCGGTGAATAAGTACGGCGGTGCCAGGCTGCTGATGGCCAGTCTTTTGCTAGTTGTGGTCGCGATCGGGTATATAAAAATTCCCTACATCACTACTGATGTTTATTCGAAGGCCGTTGTGGCCACCTGGATATTAGGTACCAGTATTGGCATTATCAGTTCATTTCGGTATATGGGCAGGCTGAAGGTTGGAGAGAACCATTAGGTTCATCCCATCCGGAATAAAATGAGCAATAGTTTAGGGGAATTAAGTGAAAAGTCCAACGATTTAGAATAATGTTATAAATTCAATATTGAAACATTACACTGACAATCTGATGGGCGCTCACCGGGAAGGTCAAATAACCGGACTGGTCAGGCTGCAAGGGGGACTGGTTTGTCTCAGCCAGGTTGACCAGCATCACTTTCTTAAATGGCATCCAGGCTTTTAGCGTCACCATAATCGCCTCATTGGTGATGTTGTAGCCACGCACCAGCCAACCGTGACCAACCTCGGCAGATTTTACCGCCGATATAACAAAGGTTTCTGGTGTAACTTCCACAAAAGAAAGGGAGGGAGATAAGATTCCCGGCATGCAAGGAGGTGGATACCGACCGGAGGGGGGCATTAAAGGCATACGCCTGCCAGAACGCGCTGTTCCAATCTCCCGGATGAGGGATGATGGAATAATCGAAAACCCATTGCCCGGGCATCTGTGCGCCGGGTGTCTCCATAAACGGCCCGGCATGGCCCTTGCGGGTGGAAAAATCATCCCGGGAAAGCCAGCCGACGCAGCGCAGGAGCGTCAGGGCGATTTCGGCATTTCCCTGCCGATTCTTTAGCACTTCGACTTCCGGCAGACCACGATTGGCAACCATTAACCCGGATTTGCCGTCATGTATATCGGTAAAGGCGCGCTGCGGTACTTCGGGTCTGGGCTGTTCCACCCAGGTATCATCAAAAGGAGGAAGCTTTATAGGCCTTTTTACGACCTCAAAATGCCCATCCTGGCTGCCTATTTCAGTTGTGAAGGGAGCGGGGAAGTGTACACGTAATCGATGATCCCGGGCGGTATTCAAAAGTGATGTGCGTATATCCACACGTGGAACGCCTTTGGACAGGGTGATTGTCGTAGTGATGGGAAGGATGGTCTGCTTCTTCGAGCGAGCCTTTCGGTCAGAAGTTAGGGAGCGAGATGTAGAGAGTTCCAATTCAACTTCTAAGGATTGCTGCACTTGACCGCTTTTCAGGTTGACTCTTTTCAAACGCGGTGAAATGAAACGATCTGTTGCCGGTTTGGCATAGTTATATTCATCGCCGCAATCACCCCCGTCAAAGATGCTATTCAGGCCTTTATAAACTAGGTTGAGGCGTTTATCCAGCAAGGTCAAGCTGGCGTCCTTCTGTAGTTCAACCAAAAAAAATTCGTTTTCGATCCGGTAGGGCGGTCTGGCATAGCGCTTGCGGGTGACCAGTTGCTGGAGCAGGGGCAGCCGAGCCAGGGGCAGCAGCATTTTAAGCAGAGGATTAAGCCGGATTGCGGTTTTTTCCACAGCAGGAAGGGCCTGGACCCAGAAGGTGCGGTATCCGAGCGCAGGAACTTGTGGAGTAGTGAAGAGGATCTGTACAGTCGAGGCGGAACGGGCACGTACATGGTAGCCAGTAACAGTGGAGTCGGATAAATACTCGTCGATTTGTTTGCGAGCGGCGTTCCAGACAGCCAGGTTGGGTTCAGCCTCTTCAGACATACGGCTTTCGATGTAAACCTGGGAGCCCTCCCGGTTAACTTTGACTTCCTGGATGGCCATTCCGATTACACGTCCGTCGCTAATAGATGCAAAGGCGGATTGGAGTGCCTTTGCATCCATGGTCATGTTAATGATTTCGCGACTGCCCAAGCCGTTTGTTTGGTATGGTTGTCTTTGGCCGTACTCATCCAACAGGTCGAATTCGTCCACTCCATCCGGTAATTCAATAGATGCACTGAGGATGTCTGTGCATTGAACCGAATTTGGATTGAAAATCACGACAGCCGATATAAGATTCTCAATAGGTAATTTTGGATCCTTCGTGGTGTTAATTGCTCCGGCGATGGATTCCAAACTCTGACGGGTTAGCTCTTCGCCGATCTGGTCGACCTGATCGAAACGGACTTTCATCTCATCGTGGACCTGGTCAATGGAACAGCCACAGATGGAATCATGTGGATGAGTTTCCATGAGCAAACGCCAGACCTGATGGATGATCTCGGATTTCTGATTCAGAATGGATGATTGCATGCCAGTGGCAAGTTCCTGCCATGTGGAGAATGGTTCCACCCATTTGAGAAGCAAGTTCTCACTGGCTTGGTTGCGCTGCTTGATCCAAATGCGCGTGGAAAGTACTCCCGGCAGGAGATGCATTCGTTTGCTTGCACGTAATTCACCGGTGATTGTGGGGAGGTCCAGCTTCTCTCTTTTAATATTCTTCTGGAGAGCAGTGATGAAATGAGGCAGAGTAGAATGGATAACGCGGGTATCTGGCAGAATTCGATTTGCGTAAGCAATGGCCGCGGAAGTATTGATCGGTGGCTCCATATGGTCAGTGCCATACATGATGAGGCAGTCCTGGGTGGCTGAGTGGGCTGCCAGGGAATCGGCGGCGGCTGCAAGCGCTTCGGTAAAAACAGGTGGATTGTCGGCCGGGAGCGAAGCACCGTTGGAATAACTGTCTCGCAGGTAGGCCATTAATACACTCGATCGATCGGGGGATTCCCACCAGAATTCGGCTGGTTCATCGTCCAACCCGCGCCACAGACAGGCAGATTTGATGCCGAAACCACACAAGATCTGCGGAACCTGACCGGGATGTCCAAACGGATCAGGAATGTAACCGACCATCATTTTCGATCCATAACGGCGCGCGGTCTGGTCACCCTGAAGCAGGTTGCGAATATGCGATTCTGGACCGACAAGGAACAGGTCCGGCAAGATATGCCAGGGGCCAATAAGGATGCGACCTTTCCGGATATGGCTGCGGAGCAGGGCGTCTTTACCCGGGCGCATGGCCAAGTAGTCATCCAGTACTATAGTTTGACCGTCGAGCATGAAGAATTTGAATTGCGGGTCATTCTCGAGCAGGTCCAACAGCCCATCCACAAGATGGACGAGCATAAGCCGGAAGGATTGAAAAGAACGATACCATTCGCGGTCCCAGTGGGTGTGAGAAACGATGTGGATTTTGCGCATAGTCATTATTAGGTAGACAGGTCAGGATTTCTTTCAGGCTCAGGAAGTTTATTCTGGATCAGAGTGGTTTCCGGTCGGCGCCCGAGCAAGAACCCGGCGAAGATCGTCAGGATGGTGCCTGCCAATATAAAGAACACCGAAATGGTTCGTGGAGGTATCAGTGCGAAGATGAAAAAATATACCAACACCGGGCAGATCTGAATGGGCACTTGCGCGACTGGGATGACGTTGCTGGCTTGGGCATATTTGAAAGCAATCTGGTTCTGCCAAGTAATCACACTGGCAGTGAATGCCAGGATCACGGCTGCCATGATAAAAAAGAAAGACTGGAAATTGGTCGCCTTTCCTACCAGAACAAGAACGATCAGGGCGAGAAGTGGATTGATCCAAAAATCGGAAAGACAGGCAAGAAAGCCGTTACCAAGCACAATCAACAAACCTTTGCGGTTTTGGCTGCGTAATGCCAGGCTGCGACTCAATAGACAGCAGGAGAAAAGACTACCAGTGAAAATGATCACCCGGATCTGCGCAGAGTGGTCTGCAAGCATGGTTCTAACCTGATTGGCGCTGATGCTCAACTCGCTCAAGCCGAGAGAGAGTATGCCGAAAATCATCATGATAATCCCGGTAATCTCTGATTTATTCAATTCTTCATGATTGAGTCTGACTGAACCAATCGATAACAAGATCAGCCCGGAGGCCATCAGACCCGGACTCAAGGCCGGGCCAATCAAACTCTGGGCCAGCATATATCCAGCCGTACCGCCGCCCAAACCAACTATGAAACCGAACACCCAGAGAGGGTTGTGGAGCAGCCGGCGCATGAACCCCTGACCGGGGTCATCGTAGCGGATTTCATTCACAACCTTTTTTTGTAAGAGTTGGCCTCCTTGATTCAATAAGCCGCCGAAAATTCCGCAGGCAACACCTATCAAATAATGAGGGGTCATTTAATATTCAAACCCATTATCCTGAATTACCCTGGCAAACCAACGACCGCTGTCTTTGATAGTACGTTTAAGAGTTTGATAGTCCACATAAACCAGACCAAAACGTGGTGCGTAGCCCAGGGCCCATTCGAAATTATCCATCAAAGACCAGTGGAAATAGCCTTTTATCGGAATGCCGGCCTGCATGGCGCGATGGACCTGGAAAAGGTGGTCACGCAGGTAGCGGATGCGTCTTTCGTCCCGGATGCGGCCGTCGAAGTCGAGGCCGTCCGGCATAGGAACGCCATTCTCGGTGATCATAATCTCGGGCATTTTCCTACTTACGGGTTCTTTTCCCGGCAAAAGGGAGGGATAGTAATCTTTCCAGATGCGCGTTAATAGTTCAAAGATGCCTTGCGGGTAAATTTCCCACATTCCGGAATATTCATTTCCTTCCGGATTGATCTGCACCGCCGAGACCACCGGGAATTTTGGGTCATTCTTAACAACTGTACGAGAGTAGTAATTTACGCCTAGCAAATCCAGTGTGTGGATTTTTTCCAAGTCACCTGATTTGAACAAGACTCTTACTGAGCATTTTTCCGAGCGCGAATTCCTGCAAGGGGGAGGTCCCCTTTAAGAAATGGATCAAGTTGCAGTCGATTGAGAGCAGTGTCCATCCGTTGCGCTGCGAAGCGATCCTGTTTGGAATCGGAGACTGGATAAACAGGATTCAAGTTTAATGTGATGCCAACCTTGACCGGTTGTTTGGCAGAGGCACGAATGGCCTCAGCAGCCAGTCCATGGGAGAGGAACAAATGATGCAAGGCTTTAAAACCAGTGACCGGTTCCTTCACTCCCGGTGCATGTTCTCCGGTAAAGTACCCGGCCATGGCAGCCACCCAGGGTTCGTTGTGGGTCATCCATATCCTAACGCGATCGCTGAGATGACTGGTCATGATATGCGCATATTCTGCAAAAGCATAGGCGCAATCGCGACTGGGCCAGCCGCCTTTATCCTGGAGCGCTTGAGGAAGATCATAGTGGAAAAGGCATAGGTAGGGTTCGATCTTTTTCTCAAGTAATTCGTCCACCAAACGATCATAGAAACCCAAACCAGCCTGATTAAGCGGTCCGGTTCCATTTGGCAGGATGCGGGCCCAGGAAACTGAGAAACGATAGGCAGCCAGACCGAGTTCCTTCATCAAGGTTACATCATCTTTATAGCGATGGTAATGGTCCACGGCAATATCACCGGTCTCATTGTTGGCGATCCTGCCAGGAGTATGAACAAAGGTATCCCAGATGGATGGCCCTTTACCATCTTCGTTCCAGGCGCCTTCCACCTGGTACGCGGAGGATGCACAGCCCCATGTGAAATCCTCAGGGAAAGAAATGAACTGATTCAAGTATTACTCCAGTGGAAAGAATGGATTCCCGGCAATTTCCCATGGGCGGCCATCCGGAGCGGCGAAATAACCAGAGTAGCCGTGCCAAAAAGTGTCGGCAGGCTGTTTTATGAGTTGAGCACCGGCTGCCAGAGCCTTAGAGGTGATATTGTCGGCCTCTTCTTTGGTTGGGACATTGTATGCGAGAGTCATGCCGCCAAAAGGGGAACGCTGCGGTGGCAGGCAAACATCCTTCGCCAACTCATCCGAAGGGTAGAGCGCCAACCACACGCCTTTCAACTGAAAAAAAGCGATGCCAGCCCCTTCTTTGAAAGAGGTCGGTAACCCGAGACCATCCCGATAGAAAATGATCGCTCGAGATAGGTCTGATACTCGGAGAGTGATCATGCTAATTCTAGGTTCCATGGGTCAAGCATACTGGAAAAAGCCCGGACACGCAAGCGAGTGGAATCACAAAGATGTTATTATTCATGGTGTACAATCAGTTGGTAAATATTCTGGAGGTTCGATGAAAAATTCATTATTGCGCGCACGTTACCGGCGCATTATGTTATTTTTTACAGGGGTTGCGGTTAACTTCATTTTCTGGGAAGTTTTTTTACCGCGCATCGGAATGCGCGCTTTGGCGCGGAGAACACGTTCCGACCGGTACCGACGAGTCGCGGCTCAGTTCCGAAGCCTAGCCATCCGGATGGGAGGGGTGATGATCAAGGTTGGGCAGTTCCTTTCCGCCCGATTGGATGTCTTACCAGCTGAGATCACCGAAGAACTGGCTGGATTGCAAGACGAAGTACCGGCAGAGAAGTTTGATGAGATCCGCAAACAGGCAGAAATAGATCTAGGCGCTCCTTTAGATGAGAAATATGAGTTTTTTGAGGAAATTCCCCTGGCTGCCGCATCATTGGGCCAGGTACACCGTGCACGGTTGTGTGTGACAAATGACGGCGGAGAATATTGCGATGTGGTCGTCAAGATCCAGCGTCCATTCATTGAGCAATTAATTGAGGTTGACCTCACGGCGCTGCGGCAGGTGGGCGGGTGGCTTCAGAAATACCCACCCGTTGCTAAACGAGTGGACGTTCCTTCATTAATTCAAGAGTTTTCGAGCTCCATTCATGAAGAAGTAGATTACCTCGCGGAAGGCCGTAATGCAGAAATATTCAGCGAAAACTTTCAAAGATATCCCCCGCGTGCATGTGCCAAGGGTGGTGTGGACACATACCTCGCGCAGGGTGCTGACATTGGAAGATGTATTCGCCATCAAGATTACAGATTATGATGCCATCACCGCAGCCGGAATTGATCGGGCCGAGGTGGCACGCCAATTATTGGATACCTACCTCAAGCAAATTTTCGAAGATGGGTTCTTCCACGCAGACCCACATCCCGGAAATTTGTTCATAACACCGTTGGCTGGTCTAACAGAGGATGGCAAACCGGCATGGCAACTGACTTTTGTGGATTTCGGCATGGTTGGTCATGTGCCCGAGACACTACGGATTGGCCTGCGCGAGGCGCTTATTGCCACAGGGCTGCAAGATGCAGCCCGCCTGATCCGTTCTTTTCAAACCCTGCATGTGTTGCTGCCCAGCGCGGATTTGAAAGAGCTTGAGCAGATGAGTGCCTCGATGTTTGAAATGTTCTGGGGAAAATCGATGGATGAGTTACGCCAACTCAGCCCGGAAGAAATGTTCCGTTTTGCAGACCGATTCCGGGATCTGATGTTCAATATGCCTTTCCAATTACCTCAAAACCTGCTGCTCCTGGGAAGGACGGTGGCCATCCTGTCGGGAATGTGCTCCGGTCTGGATAACGAATTCAATCTATGGAACCAGCTTGGACCTTATGCCACCAAACTGGTCTCCCAGGAAGTCGGTTCCAACTGGCGTGTCTGGCTGGATGAAGCAGGGAATATCCTCAAGGAGCTGGTTGCGATCCCGTCGAAAATGGGAAGGGTGCTGAGTCAGATAGAGCGCGGAGACCTTACGGTACAGGTACCAGCGGTCAATCGACAGTTGACGTACATAGAAAAAGCCATCGACCGGTTATCAGGTAGTCTCGTTTTTGCAGCCTTCTTAATCGGCAGTGTAATTCTTTTCAACGCCGGAAAAAACCTGTTTGCCGGCATCTTGGTTGGATGTTCCGGCGTGACCTTGATTTGGATGATCTTTTTCAATCGAGGAAATGCACGGCGATTCCACCCTTAATTCAAAAGCCGCCCCGTTTCACAGGAGGCGGCTTTTTGTTCTAGGCTTTCTTTTTGGGTTCTTCCATTCGTTCCAGAGATGCATCGATCATGCTTCGCCATGCCATCAACATCTCCTTGCGGGCCTTGTGGCGGTGATCCATGAATTCGGGCGGCAACATGCCTTCAATACTCTTACGGAACTCTTCCCGGGCAGCGCGTAAATGCTGACGGCTCTCTTCGGGAATTCTACCTTCAAATGGTTTATGGGTATGTTCAGTTTTCTCAGCCATAGATTTTCTCCTTACATGTGGATGTCATTATAGCGCGGACTCGGTCGTGGAGCAATATCCCAGGAATTAGAGTAGAATTAACATATTGTAAGAATATCTGGAACGGGTTTCTGTCCTTGTTAGATATTGATGGTATATCATGATTTTTTTATTTGGATTCAGCTCGCCATTAATAAAAACCTATGGAATTCCGTAATCTCGGTAAAACCAATCTGAAAGTATCCATAATTTGCCTAGGTACGATGCAATTTGGCTGGACGGCCGACGAATCCACAGCCCAGCGTGTGCTTTCGGCGGCATACAATGCTGGGATAAACTTTTTTGACACAGCCGATATTTATTCCCGCTGGGCAAATGGCAACCCGGGTGGTGTAGCGGAGCAAATCATCGGACGCTGGATACAACATAACCATATTCCGCGCGACAAGATTGTGATTGCGACGAAAGTGCGTGGAAACATGGGCGGCGGGCCGGAGAATGAAGGTCTGTCCAGAAGGCACATCCTGGAATCGGTAGAAAATTCCCTGAGGCGGTTACAGATCGATTACCTGGATTTATACCAGGCGCATTGGCCGGATAAGAAAACTCCCATTGAGGAAAGTTTGCGAGCGTTCGATGACCTGATCAAGCAGGGAAAAGTTCGGGTTATCGGCGCATCGAATTACCTAGCCTGGGAATTGATGCAGGCGCTATGGAGCTCGGACCGGAACGGATTGGCCCGCTTTGATTGTCTTCAGCCGCATTACAACCTGGTCCACCGTGAAGAGTTCGAGCGTGAACTGGCAATGGTTTGTAAAACTTACCAAATTGGGGTAATTCCTTACAGTCCATTGGCAGGCGGATTCCTGACAGGAAAATATCGGCGAAACCTGGTTCCGGACAGCGCCCGCGCCGCCGGGGCAAAAAGGTATTTCACCGAGAATAACTGGGCCCTGCTGGACCGGATCGAGAAATTGTCGAAAGGGAGAGACGCAAGTGTTTCACAGATTTCCCTGGCCTGGTTACTGGCAAACCCGATAATCAGCAGCGCCATCCTGGGAGCGAATTCACCTGAACAATTAAGAGACAACCTGGGCGCGGTTGATATACACCTGACAGCTGAAGAAAAATCTGATCTCGATCAGGCGACTGTATGGAAAGAAAATGAAAATTGACCAATATTGGATAAAAGTAAACTTATGACTGCAAAAATCATTCTCAATCCGTATTCCAATCGCTGGAATGCAAAGAAGCGTTGGCCGGAAGCAGAAGCCGCACTCCAAGCCGCCGAAGTGGAATTCGATCTGGCTATTTCTGAATATCCACGCCACACCACCGCACTGGCTGAACAGGCCGCGCAGGAGGGCTTTTCCCCCATTATTGCCGCTGGAGGAGACGGTACAATTGGGGAAGTGGTCAATGGGTTGGCAAAGGCTGCGAAAGATGACCAGGCTCTGCTGGGGCCATTTGGCATACTCCCGCTCGGTTCGGCCAATGACCTGGTTGATAACCTGGGATTACCAAAAGACCTGGCGAGCGCTGCCAGGGTCATTGCGGCTGGAAAGACCCGCCGGATGGACATAGGTTCAGTTAATGGCCTTTATTTCGCCAATAATTCCGCGATTGGGCTGGAGCCTTACATTACATTGGTGCAACAGCGAATCATCTGGATCAAGGGCATACTGCGTTACCTGGTGGCGGCAATAGCCGGGATAATGGACAAGCCGCTCTGGTCGGCCGAAATCACGTGGGAGGGCGGGCAATATAAGGGTGAAATGCTCCTGGTCACGGTAGGGAACGGAGCCCGCACGGGAGGGGTATTCTACATGGCCCCGCATGCGAATCTCTTTGATGGAAAATTAACCTTTGTCTACGGGCTGCGGCGAACACGACGTGAAATGTTTGCCGTTTTACCGAAAACGATGAAGAGGGACGCGGGAAATTACGTGGAGACAAAGGATATCCACGAAGAGCAATCCTCATGGATTAAAATCCATGTTGACAGCCCTACGCCTGCGCATATAGATGGAGAGATCTTCACGGAAGCAATCCAGGACCTGGAATACCATATCCATCCCGGAAGATTGCAAATCCTGGCGCCTTAATAAACGACAAGTTACTTCTGCAAATTTCAATCAGGTGGGAGCAGAGCGTTTATTTTCTCAGCCAATGCTGCAACATGCGGTCGCTCGAGCATAGTTACATGATCACCTGGAACGGTCACTATATCGAGTTGACCGATGAAGGTTTTCCCCCACCGTTTCATCGGGTTCCCGGGATTTTCCAACGGATTATCGGTTATTGAAAACAATGTTACCTTGCCTGTATATGGTTTTGGAACGTACGTTCTCATCAGGAGATGCATCACATCCTGAACCTGAACCCGTCCCTCTTTTTGATAACGATCGGTTTTCACTGGATTCAGTGTTCTTATCCATAAGCGAGTAGTGACACGGTGTAATGTAGTTCTGATATATTGCAGAATCCCCGAAAGATTCTTATCGAGGAGATTGGAAGTATGGAATTTCAACCTCTCAAAATAGGGAATATTTTTATGAGGGAATGTATCAAGCAAACCCAGGAAAGCAACATCTTTTCCATTCTGAAGGAGTAAACGAGCCAATTCAAGGGTGAAAAGCCCTCTCCCAGAATGGCCTATTAATAAATATGGGCCCTGGGGATAAAAATCCACCAGATTGCGGTAATAGATTTCGGCCGTATCCTGGATGGTTTTTCGATAGACCTCTTTTCCATTCTCGACAGAAGCCAAACCATATACCGGACGCCCAGGTGCCAAAGTGAAAGCCAACTCGCGCATTAGTAATTGAGGGGAAATCATGAACAAAGGAGTTTTATACCCTTCCGGGCGAATGGGCGTAATTCCTTGTAATATAGTTGAATTCTCGAAGTGAATAAGCGCTTCTGCCAACGCTTCCACGGTTCCTTCTTTGAATAACAACTGCAATGGGAGGGAAATGCCGAATTCTTCCTTTATGCGTGCGAATAGGTTCACTGCCAGTAAAGAATACCCGCCAAGCGCAAAGAAATTATCACGTACTCCAACCTGCTCAATCTCCAGTACTTCTCTCCAAATCGAAACCAGTCGAGTTTCGGTATCATTCCTGGGGGCAATTGGAAGGATGGGGCTTGAACCTGTTTCTGGGAAGGGCAGTGCCTGGCGATTTACCTTCCCACTTAAAAGTCAGCGGCATTGACTCCAACAGCACTATAGAAGAAGGCAGCATATAAAATGGGAGGCGTTCCGCCAGAAAAGCATGCAATTTTTCAATTAATTGGCCATGGGCGCCTTCTGATACAGTAATAAAAGCTACAAGTCTGTCCGATCCATTCTGGTGTGATAAGACAACCACCGAGTCCTTAACACCGGAGAATTCATTCACAACTGCCTCAATCTCGCCCAATTCAATCCGATAACTTCGGAATTTTACCTGATTGTCAGATCTGCCAAGAAAGCAAATGGTGCCATCTGGTAGCTGCCGAACGATATCACCCGTACGATACATCCGGCCTCCTGGCCAGAAAGGGTCGGTTAAGAAACTTTTAGCAGTAAGGTCTGACCGGTTCCAATAGCCCTGCCCGACTCCGACACCTCCAATGAACAGCTCACCTTTCACCCCAAGTGGAACCGGATGCAAATAATCATCGAGCACATAAGCGCGTGCATTGCTGATCGGTTTTCCAATAGGCACATCCTGTGAGTTTTTTGGCAGGGCATCCGGAACCAGATAATGGATGGCACTTATACTGCACTCAGTTGGTCCGTATTGATTATTTATTTTCATTGATCCCCCGAATGCCCGGTGGGCAAGTTCAATATCCGCTTCCCGTAAGACCTCGCCGCCAGATGAAACCAACCGCAGACAGTTTCTCTTTGGCTCGACAGCTAGGGCTGACTCGCAAATTGCCCGGAGCATGGTCGGGACAGGATTGATATAAGTAGCTTGCTGGTCGATAATTGCTGAGTAAATAAAATCCGGGTTGCGAATTTGGTCATCATCTAAAAAGAATAACGTACCCCCGTATGACAAGGTACCCAATATATTCCAGACAGAGCTGTCGAAGGAAATGGGTGTAAATTGGATGACACGATCCGATGGGCCAAAGTTAAATTGTTTCATCATGTGGAACATATAATTGACGATGCCTTTGTGGGTATTCATGGTGCCTTTTGGCTTGCCGGTCGAGCCGGAAGTGTACATCACATAGGCCAGATTATCGGGTCGGACCCTCATCGGGAGGTCATGCTCATCCTGTCTTGCGATTGTTTCCTCCTCCTTGTCAATTAGAACCATCCGGGCATCATGAGCAGAGAGTTGTTCAATATGTCGTGAATGGGTAATCAGGACGGGCGAATGAGAGTCTTCCAACATGAATGCAATACGTTCCGGAGGATATGCAGGATCAATCGGCAGATAAGCACCGCCAGCTTTTTGGATTCCCATCAAGCCGACGATCACATCGAGCGAGCGGTCGAGGCAAATACCTACCAATACTTCCGGTCCCACACCCATTGAAACCAGATAATGCGCTAATTGGTTGGCACGAATATTCAACTCCTGGTAGGTCAATTGCTGATTTTCAAAAACCAAAGCGGTTGCATCAGGAGTACGTCCCACTTGCTCTTCGAATAGCTGATGAATACATTTATGAAGTGGATAGTTCCCATCCATGTTGTTCCAATCCACCAAAATTTTTTGCCTTTCCGCCGCTGATAATATTTCCAGTTCGGAAAGCGATTGATCAGGACCGATCAACATTTCTTCTAGGATATTTTGGTAGTGGGAAGCCATTCGGAGGATGGTGGATTCATCAAAAAGGTCTGTGTTGTAATACATGGCAGCGTTGAAGTGTTCTCCGGAGTTGGAAAGTTCCATAATGATATCGAAATCTACCAGAATTTGCTCACGGAGATATAGATCGATTTCCAGTCCCGGTATGGATCTTTTCCGCTTCGGTACATTGAGTATATTGATCATGGCCTGGTAGATGGGCGTGTGTCCCATTTCACGCTTGGGAGCGAGTTCTGCTACCAGAGTATCAAATGGAAGACCCTTCCAGGTAGATGCATCCAGCATCACAGTACGTACTTGTTTGAGTAGTTCCCGTACACTTGGATTGTTTCCCAGATTCAAACGGATCGGCAGTGTGTTTATGAAATATCCAATTAAATTGCCCTGCTCGGAGCGTGGGCGGTTGGCAAAAGGGCAACCGATGATAATATCTTCTTGCCCGGTATACCGCATTAGAAAAAGCGCATAGGCTGCCATGAATAAATGGGATGGTGTCAGGCGCTCGGTACGGCAGAACTCCTTGATTCGAGCTGAAGAATCTGGGGAAAACTTAAAATGGATATTAGCCCCATGATATGTTTGTTTGATCTGACGGGGATGATCGGTAGAGAGGGCCAGGATCGGAAGTTCACCAGAAAGGATGCTTTTCCAATGTTGGACAAATAATGTGCGCGTTTCTCCGCTGATCCATTCTTTCTGCCAGACTGCATAATCCGAATATTGGATCGGAAGAGTGGGTAACGTGGGCTCCTGCCTGGATTGGTAAGCTTCATACCATTGGAGCAAATCCTGAATGAAGACATACCGGGACCAGTCGTCAAAAGCGATGTGATGGATAGCGAAAAAAAGATAATCCTCTTCAGGGCCGCAATGCAATAAGGCAAAGCGTGAAACAGGGCCGTTTTGGAGGTCAAAAGGTCTACTTCCTTGCTCAAAGGCATATGCCCGAAGGGCTTTTTCTTTCTCGTCGGCTTTAAGGGAAGAATAATCCAGGGTCAGAAGCTTTTGTGACACAAACGGTTGGATAACCTGTAAAGGCGTGCCATCCATATCCGTTGGATAGACTGTGCGAAGGATCTCATGCCGCTGAATAATTCTGTTCAGAGAGCTTTCCAGAATATGGCGATTTACACCGCCATTAAATTTAAATAAATAGATTACATTGTACGCGGTGTTGCTTGGTGAGAAATGTTGCAAGAACCAGAGTCCTTCCTGTGCAGCGGAAAGGACGGCCTGATTTAGATTGCGTTTTTGGATTGGCGGTGGGATAAGGTTAGGTTCGGCCATCTAATTGACCTGTGTAGTTTTCTTTTTAATAATATCTACCAATGCAGCGATCGTTGATGCAGAAAAGAAATCCTCGATAAATAAACCCGTGCCGAACCGTTCATTGATATTGAGAATTATTATGGATGCCTGGATGGAATCACCTCCCAAGGCGAGAAAGTCGTCCTGAACACCTATTTTCTCCAAGCCGAGTACTTCTTGCCAGATGGCTGAAATTTGCGTCTCCAACGGTGTAGATGGTGCGATAGCGTTGTCTGCATCATGGGATCGTAAAGCATCCAGATCGCCTTGGAGCTTTTCAGCTAAGCCGTTTCGCTGGATTTTCCCGGTCGGGCCTTTGGGGATTTTCGTAACGAAAATGATCTGGCGCGGGACCTTGAAATCTGCCAGGTGAGCGGCAGCGAAATGGCGGAGGTCCTGCGTGGTGATAGTGAACCCCTTTCGCAATACTACTGCCGCTGCCACATCTTCTCCTAGAGTGGGATGCGGTACAGCGAAAGCTACGGCCTGTTGAACGGCAGGATGGGTCAGCAATACCTCATCAACTTCCCTCGGAGATATTTTTTCACCGCCGCGATTGATGAGTTCTTTTAATCTTCCCTGGATGAATAAGTAACCATCATCATCAAAAACTCCCTGATCCCCAGTTCTCAGCCAACCATTGAAAAAGGAAGTGGCATTCGCTGTCGGGTTATTTTCATATCCAGCCATCACATTATCCCCTTGGATGCAAATCTCACCTAGGGTGTTCTTTTCCAGGACGTTCCCCTGATCATCCATGATGGAAATATTTGTAGTGCCAGCTGGTAAACCGACCGAACCGAATTTGCGGGACTTCGGAGGAAGAGGGTTGCTGGCTATTTGGTGAGAGGCCTCTGTCATACCATACGCTTCAAGAACCGGAACGTTGAAGTAATCTTCCAACTCTCGAGCCACATTGGGGGAGAGTGAAGAGGAACAGGAGCGAATAAACCTTAATCTTGTGTGTAATTTTTCTGGACAACGCTGGACTTCATCCAGAATGGCCTGATGGATAGTCGGAACTGCCGTATACCAGGTTGGCTCGAGGTCAGACAGCCAGCCCAGGACCTGGTTGGGGGTAAAACCCGGTGCGCAGATAACGCTGGCCCCGACCATCAACGATGCCGACAGTGCTCCCATCAGGCCATGTATATGAAAGAGAGGCATCATATTCAAGCAGCGATCGGAGAATAAAACAGAATAGGTATCGGCAATATTTCGTGCAGAATAATAGATATTTCGATGGGTGAGTGGAACAATTTTCGGTCGGGAGGTTGTCCCAGAAGTATGAAGGACAACGGCAATATCCTCCATCCTCGCCATAACAGGCTCAGAAAAGCCGTCGTTTACCGGCAGAGGGGAGGAAATATTGAATAACCCGGCGAATTTTTCATCCGGATTCAGATTAAGTACTGGTATCCCCAGCATAAGAGCCGCCTGCCGAGCCGGATGATCGGCCCCATAAGAAGTAAGTAGCGCTTTCACCTGGAGATCTTTCATGCTGAAAGTAAATTCATCCACTTGAAGGGCCGGATTGAGCGGAGCGCATGTGCAGACTAAAGAAGAGGAAAGGTAGGCAGTCGCCATTTCCGGACCATTTGGCAGTACCACTGCCACCCGGTCGCCTATCCGAAAACCCAGCCTATTGAGGTGCAGAGCAACTGCCTCCATATGTCTGGATAGCTGCCCATATGATATCGGCTGTTTACCTGGTGCCAGGATGACAAGAGCATCAGGCTTCTTTTCAGTTTGTTCATGAATCAAGGAATAAAGCAGACGGAGGTTTGATTGCATATGAACGTAATTAAAGGAATTTTCTGTAATACTCTGGCTGAGATTTTCGCTTAACGATATTCGCTGAATTTTACTACTTTATGGACCTGTGCCAATCCATTTCTGGCAACACCAATTTGGCTCGAAAGGATTCTGGTGACGGCTTCATCAGTGTACTCTAAAGGGGTCTGAACTCCCAACATTAACAATTCATTGATAGGACCGGATATTCAGAATAATGTGGTAAATTTAATTCCTCCATGCCCATTCTTGCCATTGTTTTACTGCTCAGCTCGGCGGTCTTACATGCTCTCTGGAATCTTATCCTCAAACAATCCCCGGAGAAATATGTTGCAATGGGGTGGCAGGTGATCATCAGTGGGGTTCTATCCTTGGTTCTGCTATTCTTCACGGGCCTGCCCCCGCGTTCCATGTGGTTATTTGCTATTATCAGCATGACCCTGGAAGCCATTTATTTCATCCTGCTTTCATTCGCCTATAGTGATCATGATTTTTCGCTGGTGTACCCGATCGCGCGCGGAACTGCTCCAGCGCTGGTTGTAATCTGGTCTTTTTTATTCCTGCGGGAGATCCCAAGCACCGGTGGTTTTATCGGGATCATAACTATTATTGGTGGGTTGATTATCATCGGTGCACCCAGTGTCTCCCAACCTCACGAGGGTAAATTGCATTTCAAGGGGATAACCATAGCGTTGTTGATTGCCCTGGTCATTTCAATTTACACTTTGATCGATGGTTTTGCAGTCAAACATGGTCCGGCTCTACCCTACGGTCTGACCATTTTCGTGCTGATGCCAGTTTTGACCACACCTGTACTCGTGCATCATTATGGGTGGGAACGAATGATTGAAGGCAGGCACTGGAAGCCCGCCCGGCTCATTTTGGTTGGTTTTCTGGGGGTCATCGCTTATATGTTCGCCCTTTTTGCTTACTCGATTGCACCGGTTAATTATTCAGAAGCTATCCGGGAAGTCAGCGTGGTTCTGGGCGCATTTGCCGGCTGGCAGTTCCTGGGCGAGAAACTGGGGAAGATCCGTGTGCTCGGTGCAGCTGTGATCTTTGTGGGGATTGTCTTAATAGCCGTTTATGGTTAATAGCTACCAAACCACCCGGAGGGTTAGGGAAATACCACGTTTCCCAACCTTCCTTCGGGACGTCAGCTTAATTATATTGTCCGATTTGAACGGATCAGATTTTATTTAATTCTCTCCGCAATGATCTCTGCCACATCCACCACATTGATCATCTCTCCATCAGCTTTGGCAGCGTCGGTTAGCATGATCATGCAGAAGGGACAAGCCACAGCCATTGTCTCTGCCCCAGCCTGCCGCGCTTCGGTGACGCGAACCGCACTGACGCGGGCATCACCGTGCTCCTCCTCCTTCCACATTTGCGTTCCACCAGCTCCACAACAGAATGATTTGTCAGAGTGCCGCGGCAGTTCGATCAGGTTTGGGCAGGCATTCTTAAGAACCTGGCGCGGCGCGGCATAGATTCCATTGTGGCGACCCAGGTAACAAGGATCATGGTATGTAAAGATGCCCGGGTGGTTTTCTCCAATTGGGGGTTGAGACTGAAGATGCAACTTCCCCCCATCAATCAATTCGTTAATCAACTGGGTATGGTGAATGACCTCGTAATTTCCGCCGAAGGCCCGGTACTCGTTCTTAAGCGTGTGCAGGCAGTGAGGACAAGTCGTAACGATGCGGCGAGGTTTTACTCCATTTAATAGTTCCACATTGGCTGTAGCTAACCCAAAGAAAATATCTTCCCGACCGGCTCGGCGGGCCGAATCACCGGTACACTGCTCGTTTTGTCCAAGTACGGCATAATTGATTCCCGCAGCGTTAAGGATCTTAGCAAAGGCCCGTGCGGTCTTCTGGGCGCGTGCATCAGTTGCCGGGGCGCAGCCCACCCACCAAAGCACATCCGGTTCAGGGTTCTGATCGATGGTCGGAACATGTAATCCTTCGGCCCATTTCATCCTTTCTGTTGGGGGAACACCCCAGGGGTTGGCTGATCGCTCCATGCCACGGAAGGCCGTCTCCAATTGCTTGGGAAAAGTATTTTCCATCAGAACCAGGTTACGGCGGATTTCAAGAATATCGCGCATCGGCTCATTACCAACCGGGCAGGTATCGACGCAGGCCCCGCAGGAGGTGCAAGCCCAGACGGCTTCTGCCGGTATGGCAAACTCGGTGAGGGCCGGGGAATCACTGAGCGAATTTACAGTATTGAGAAAATACCGTTTATTGATCTCCAGAGCAGCGGGTGAAAGCACCTTGCCGGTGACGTAGGCAGGACAGACCTCCTGGCAGCGGAAGCACATGATGCAAGCATAGGCGTCCATCAACTGTTCCCAGCCCAGATCGCTAAGCTTGGCAGCCCCAAATTGCTGGATGGATGTGTCATCCAGGTTGATGTAGCCCAACTCGCCGATCGAGCGACGTTCCGGTTTGAGTAGATAATTAAGTGGGGCGAAAAACAAGTGGACATGCTTGGAGTACGCGAAATAGGGGATGAAGGCCATGATCAGTCCAATGGCCAACCAGAAGGCGATATGCTGGCCAATGACAATCGCCTGAGGACTCATCCCGGTCCACAGGCCGGCCAAAATAGAGGCGAACGGCTGCCATTTGTCGGGTTTACCTTCGGCTGCAACGGAGAGCGATTGACCTACGAAGTGCGCTCCGACATGAATGAAAATGAAGGCGGCGACGATTGCCGAATCCCGCTTGATTCCAAAACGAGCCTTGGGGCTGAGAAGGGTGGTCTGGCGCGTCGTAAGGTTCGAAGGGCGGAAGATGAAGCGGCGCAAGACGAAATAGACCACGCTTACCAGCAATGCAACGGATAGAACATCTGCCAGAAGGCGATAAATATCCCCGACCGGACCGGGGATGGCGAAACCAGGCAGGTAGGCATGAATCACCTCAACCAAGTTGACCAGGACATAAAAACCAAAACCCCATCCGATGAAAGCATGGAACAGGCTTGACCAGAAGCGGAAGCGGAAAACCGGCTGGAAAGTGACCATACGACCGAGCACATTGAGCAGGCGCTTCCAGGCCAAACGCCAGTCCGGCCGGCCATGCCCTGCGGAAATGATACGGATAAGTCGCCGGATGGCAAAGAATACGGCCACCAGAGTGGCTAGAAGGGCGAGCGAGAGAATGATTTTTTCAGGTAGTGTGAGCATGGGCTATTTACGGAAAAAGTTTGAAATGAAGAACCACGCATTGGCCGGGCGCTCAGCCAGGCGGCGCATGAAATATGGATACCAATGTGTTCCGTAAGGGACATACACTCGCACCGGGTAGCCTGCCTGAACATATTTATCCTGCAGATCCCGCCGAATCCCGTATAACATTTGAAATTCGATGGCCTGATTAGGCAAGCCGACTTTTTCAGCATATTCCTTTGCAAATACCAAGCGTTTCTCATCGTGCGAGCCAATCGCAGGTATGGGTGGGATGCGTCCGTCACTGCTGACGGGTTGGCAGCCCCTGGCAAGCGCGCTATCGATCAAAATCTTGGTCAGGCGGTCAAAATTGGCGTCCACGTCCACTTTCTTTGGGAATGCAAGATTGGCCGGTTCTTTATAAGCGCCTTTGACCAGGCGGAAGCGAGTCCCATCCGCAATCAGCTCACGCACATCCTCTTCGGTGCGATAGAGATAAGATTGGATCACCAGGCCTGTATTCTCGCAACCTTTTTGGCGCATACGTTTGTACATCGTGATGGTTTTTGTAGTATACGGCGTATCTTCCATATCAATGCGAACGAAGTTCTGATACTGGCATGCGCGGGCGAGGATCTGATCCAGATTTTTCTCACACAATGTTTCGTCCAGAGCCAAACCGATCTGGGAGAGCTTGACCGAAACATTCGCGCGAATATGGCTGGCGTTTATCTGGTCAAGCAGATCCAGAATATCCTGGGTAGCTTTTACCGCCTCTTCAGGAGTAGTAGTTGCCTCTCCAAGATGATCGACGGTGGCATTGATCCCTTTCGCGTTCAACTCTGTCACCGCCCGGATTGCGTCCGGAACTGTGCTGCCGGCTACAAACCGGCTGGCAGCCCGCCAGGCAAATTTCCATGAAGTGACCAGCCGCTGCGCCCACGCGGCCTTGGATAGATAGATTAAGAATGATCGCAGCATTATGCCTCCTTTTTAGAATTTCTTTAATGACCTACCAATTGCTTGCAAGGGCCTGTCTCCGAAGACAACCTTACCGGTTCCGAGCAGTGACCTTTTATTGTAATGCTGGTAAGGCGTCCAGGCAATCAGGTCGAAACTAACATAAAAAACATGCCTACTGTCTATTTTAGGGAGGCATGTTTTGTTCAGATACCCATGAAGATTGACTCTCGGGGACTGATGTTTGGACAGGTTTAAATCGTGCGAACATCCAATATTTTAAGCACGACCGGTTTAAGCACTTCCACCACTTTATCCTGGGAAAGATCCTGCACCTTCATGGTCATTTCCCAATCTTCCTTTGGAAAATTGGACACTTCATCGAAACCCAGTCCGACAATATTCCCGCCGGCTTTGGAAATTGCCTCACAGATCTTGAAAAAAGTTCCTTTGGAGCCGGAAATGGAAGCAGACACCCGCACGCCTGTCCGCAGCCCCCCGAACAGTGCAAAGAATACCTTGAAGATGTCAGCAACGGTAATGATGCCGACCACTGTCTTCCTGTTCATGACAGGCAGGCCACCGATTTTTTTCTCAACCATGATCCGGGCAGCTTCTTCAATGGGCGTATCTTCGGTTACCGTGATGACAGGGTGGGTCATCACTTTATCCACCTTCAACTTTGCAAGCAACGAATGTATTTCCCAGACATTCAAGGTGGTGGCAGGTGAAGGGCTTGCGTATAAGAGATCTCCCTCCGAGACAATCCCCACCAGATTCCCATGCGAATCGAGCACCGGCAAGCGAGACACTTTTTTCTCGTGCATCAACTCCAGTGCGTCCGTCACTGAGACGTCGGTGGTGGTAGTGACAAGGTTTCGGGTCATTTTTTGCTGGACTAGCATGGCTGCCTCCGTTTCTCAAATAAGAGTTGAAAAAGATATATCTCAAAAGATTCAAACGACATTATATTCCCGGATTTGCCGGTCCTCGCTGAACCTGGCCAGATCCAGCATCGAAACATCCAGGCTCATAAACTTCTTATCCAGAATGCATTCCGTCATTAATTTTCCCGAGATGGGGCCATGCATGAAACCATGACCGGAAAAACCCGCTACGATAAAAAATCCATCGACCGGTGTTTTTCCGTAGATGGGATGCGCGTCGGGAGTAACTTCATACAGTCCGGCCCAATGCGAAAGCATGCTGGCTTTTTCGAGGCAGGGCATGCGTGCGATGGCCGCTTCCAGGTTTACCATTTCGAAGTCAGCGTCAACGGTCTGGTCGAATCCGGCTTTTTCATCGTTGTTTGACATGCCGGTTAATATTCCATCACCTTCACGATGAAAATAGAGCGACTGTGCAAAATCCAGAACGAAGGGAAAATCCTGAGGCACCTCCGGCAAAGGCGTGGTCGTCATGATCTGGCGGCGCAATGGAACAATTGGTACTTTTACCCCGGCCAGTTGGCCGATCTGTCCGGCCCACGGTCCCGCAGCGTTCACCACCACCGGGGTGGAAACCTTGCCCTGGTTCGTATCCACACCGACGACCCTGCCAGCTGCAACCTGGATACCGGTCACTTCTACATGATTCAGACACTGGACGCCCAGGCGCTGTGCCGCTCCCACATAGCCCATGACAACACTATTGGGGTCAACCAGGCCGTCCTGTGGGTTATAGGAGCCTGCCAGGGCATCTTTAAACCGCATTAAAGGCAGGCGACGGCGAACTTCGTCGGCGGACAACCATTCGGTTCGGACTCCCAGGCCCTGTTGGAGCTCCAAGCTGTGCCGAAAAGTTTTCACATCTTCGGGCTGTGTTAGTACGAATAGGTAACCGCACTTGCGGAAATTAATTTCCTGCCCCGTCTCCTCCTTGAAACGCTCTAGCATGGGCAGGCTCAAAATGGAAAGACGGACGTTGATTTCCGTTGAGAATTGGTAACGGACACCACCAGCACAACGGCCGGTTGCCTCCTGTCCAAAAAATTCGTCCTTTTCAAAAAGCAGAATGTTCTTTTGACCACGCAGGGCAAGATGGTACGCTGTGCTCGCGCCCATCACGCCACCGCCAATAATTACGACATCAGCTGTTTTCGGAACCATTAATAGTCATCCATTAAAGGGGCAGCCAAGTGCCGAACCCTTTTTCGCGTGCCCGCCGGTAGATTTCAGGTGCAATGGCCATATCGTCCATCGCCAGTCCCAGGTTGATGGCCAAATTCCTTTCTTTTTCCGAACTCCGACCTGGTTTCTGTCCGGTTGCAAGTTCTCCTAGGTCGGCAAAAGGGTCAGGTGTTTGCTGGAAGTACCCGCTTTCCCGGTAATATTGAAACTGCGCATGATCGTCGGTGCTGATATGATCCATTTGTGCCATTGCCGGGCCAGTCCAATACGAATCGAAATCAACAGCCGAGCCAAACCCTCCCGGTTTCAACCAATCCTTCTCGATAATGGGAGTGGGATGTTTGAGGATTGGACCGGAAGTTACCACCAGGTCACTTTCCTGAACTGCCTCTTTGGGTCCTTTGACCGGGATGATCTCAAATTTGAATTTCTTCCGCATTTCATCCACAAATTTGGCCTGGACCTCCGGAAGAATATCATATGCATAGACGCGTTTAAGGGGGAACAGGCAAGCGAGCGCTTCCAGATTGGTGCGTCCCTGAACCCCACATGCCAGGATCGCAGCCACCTGACTGGTCGGACGCGCCAGATACTTGGCAGACAAGCCGGAAGCCGCCCCGGTACGATACGCAGTGATCCATGTACAATCCATTACGGCATAGGGAATACCGGTCTCATCGTCATTCATGATAAGCAGGCCGGAAATGTAGGGAAGCCCGCGCTTGAAATTCTCGGGATAGCCGCTAACCCATTTGATCCCGGCCGAATGCAAGGAGGGAATAAAGGCGGGCATGGCGTGGATAAAGGCGTCCGGCATGGTATGAATGCCGGGCTTGGGCGGCATTTCGACCTTCCCATGCCCTTTTTCCTTGAAAGCTTCTTCGAGAAGTTTCAGAATGGTCGGCATATCGAGCGCAACATTTTCAACGTCGGCTCGTGAGAGGTAAAGCAGTTGATGTTCAGCCATTGGTAATCCTTTCTCTTTGATTATTGTTTATATTGTTTACGCCCGGATAAAGTAGAATTATCACCAGCCACAGGCTCCCTTTGCTGTTTGCGAAGCGAGCTTTCCATTCAATACTACAAAGTGTGGTAAGAAGATCATTCTTAATGATCTTATTTGGCTATTCCATGCCCAAATACGATTTTTGGATAATTTTGTTATCCTTGAGTTTCTCTGCGGTATCCTGGATTACTATTTCGCCGGTCTCGAGAACATAGCCGCGGCTGGCAACACTCAACGCCATAAGGGCATTCTGCTCGACCAACAAAATGGTCGTTCCCTCTTTGTTTATCTGGATGATGGTATCAAAGATACTCTCCACCAGGACCGGTGCCAAGCCCATGGAAGGTTCATCCATTAACAACAGGCGTGGGTGAGCCATCAATGCGCGTCCGGTGGCAAGCATTTGTTGCTCTCCACCGGAGAGAGTTCCACCCACCTGCTTCCGACGTTCCTTAAGGCGCGGGAACAATGTGAAAACGCGCTCCAAGTCCGCGGCAAGCTCCGGCCCGCGCTTGCGCGTATAGGCTCCCATTTCGAGATTCTCGGCGACAGTCAGCCGGGCGAAGATCCGTCTCCCCTCGGGCACCATCGACATCCCCTTGAAGATCAAGTCATGCGGTTTATAAGGAGCCAGGTCTTCCCCGTCAAAGCGGACGTGTCCCTCGCGTGGTTTGAGTAGACCGCTGATAGTGCGCAAGGTGGTGGACTTGCCGGCACCATTGGCGCCGATCAATGTCACAATCTCGCCTTTCTCAACGGTCAGAGAAATCCCCTTGAGAGCATGGATATTACCGTAATACGAGTGAATATTCTCAACTTCCAAGATAGGCATAATGATCCTCCGCCTCAGTCTGCCATTTTGGCCTGGCCGAGACCGCTCGCCGCGCCGCGGCCCAGATATGCTTCAACGACGTGGGGATTCTTCTGGATTTCCAGCGGAGTACCTTCGGCAATCTTTACGCCAAAATCCAGAACGCTGATCTGCTCAGAAATGCTCATTACAACCCGCATCTGGTGCTCGATCAGCAGGATGGTGACGCCCAATTCATCCCTCAAGCGGCGGATAAAGTCGACCATATCCTGGGTTTCCCGGGGGTTCATACCGGCGGTCGGTTCATCCAGCAGCAGCAGGGCCGGCTTGCTGGCGAGCGCCCGGCCAATCTCCAAGCGGCGCTGTTCCCCATAAGGCAGGTTCTTGGCAAGCAGATCGCCCTTGCCTTTCAGGTTGATGAAAGCCAGCAGCCGGATGGCTTCTTCAACGGCTTCCTTTTCCTCACGGTTGGTGCGGGGGTCGCGGAAAATGCCTCCCAGCAGACCGGATTTCAAGTGCGGCTGCATCCCAACCAGGATATTTTCCACCGCGGTCATATTCTTGAATAGGCGGATGTTCTGGTATGTACGGGAAATGCCTAAGCGTGTGACCCGGTCCGGAGAAAGGCCGGTGATGTTCCTGCCTTTGAAAACGATCTTCCCTTCTTCCGGAGTATAAAAACCGGTGACGCAGTTGAAGAAAGTGGTCTTACCGGCACCATTTGGGCCAATAATACTGTATATCGCGTGTTCTTTTAGTTCCAGATCGATCTTGCTCACAGCCTCCAGGCCGCCGAAACGTTTGGTCACCTTGTCCGAAACGAGTATCGCCATCTCAGCCTCCACCTAACGCCCAGCTTCCGTTATGGCCGGTTTTTGATTTTGCTGGGGACTCGGCCCCGACTCTCCCTCACGCAATTCCAGGCGGCGGCGTGCTTCAGGCAGCAATCCTTCCGGTCGGCTCAGCATCATGAAGATCAGAGAGGCACCATAGATGAGGTAGACGAAATCTGCAAACTGCGCCAGCAGTAACGGTAACCCCACCAGGACCAGGCCGCCTATAAAGACACCCGGGATGCTGCCCAACCCGCCAATGATGATCAAGGAGAGAATATTGATCGAAACAATAAAACTGAAGCTTTGCGGATAGACCGAGCCAACCTTGGTTGCGAATAACGCCCCGCCCAGGCCGGAAAAAAGTGCCCCGGTTCCAAAAGCAAGCAGCTTGGTGGCAACCTTATTGATCCCCATGGCTTCGGCAACATCCTCATCCTCACGCAAGGCCATCCAGGAACGACCAAGGTGGGAATCTTTTAGACGGGTGGCAATAAAACCTGCCACGATGATCCCGGCGATAATCACGTAAAAAAGTTGTTGTTGGTTTGCAAAGACATAAGTCCCGATGGTCGGCTGGCCAATCCGTTGAATACCCTCCGATCCGCCCAAAAGAGGCTTGAACCAGTCGGATAGCACCAAGATGCGGATGATCTCGCCAAATCCGAGGGTTACGATTGCCAGGTAGTCACCACGCAATCGTAAAATTGGCAAGCCCAGCACCACGCCGGCAAAGACCGCTACGATCAGGGCAACCGGCAAAGCAGCCCAGAAGGTAAGATGAAACAGTCCAACTGCTTCTGTGGTCGTCAATACTCCCAGGGCATAGGCTCCGATGGCATAAAAGGCCACGTAGCCGAGGTCCAGCAACCCGGCGAACCCGACCACGATGTTCAACCCTAGTCCCATCAAGATATAAATTCCCACATCATCCAGAATTTCGCTGAAATACATTCCCAGGATTTTGGGCAAAAGCAAAACAATAACCGCCAGCACCCCCAGCGTCACCCATCGAATGATACGCTGCTGCCTTGGATTTCTTTTAGAAACAGATGCCTTCCGAACGGTGTCCGAACGCCAGTAGACGATGCCGGCCACGACCAGGAACACAACCAGGGCTCCGGGGATCGTCATCCCGACATCCGCAAACATCCACAGGAAAGCGAATTGCACAAAACCCCACAGGCCAATGACTGTGATGATCAGGTCGCGGAACAGGCCGAGGATTAAGACGATTAGGAGTCCCCAGCTCAAGGCACCCCGGATGCGAACCGGCAGCATGGAAAAACCTGCCGCGATCAATCCAGTAATCAACGCAAGTACAAGCAGAACCAGCACTCCGGGCACCAGCGGGAGGCTGAAGGTCCACAAGTTGTAAAGGTCAGGGGAGGAGTTGATCAGAACCGAGCGGAAAGGCACTAACTGGCCGACAAGTAGATATACTGCAATGACCACACCTCCAAGAAGGCCTGTCAGTCCTCCAACTGTCAGGATGGTCCGAGGATTTTTCGAGGGAATTTGCTTGATTGAGGAGAAGGCTTCCAATAAAAACGGAGCCAGTAAGAAGATCTGACCCATCGAAACCATTCCTCCAACCAAATAGGTCGTCCCAAAAGCCACAACCATCCCGACCAGACCCAGGAGCAGGGAAATGAGTCCACCGAGCAGGCCGTTTTGAAGCACTTTTTTCCAAAGCGATGATTCGATTTTCATATCATCCTCCTCATGCCTTATCCTTCGATATCCGTTCGCCCAGAATACCGGATGGACGGAAGATCAGGATGAGCACCAGGACAATAAAAGCAATTGCATCTTTCAGTTGGGAAGGAGAAGGAATGCCTAACCCGGTCAGGAAGAGATTGGGGCCGACCGATTCAAGCAAACCGAGGATGATGGCTCCCAGGAATGCTCCGGGAACGTTTCCAATGCCTCCGAGGACCGCCGCGGTGAACGCTTTGATCCCGGGCGTGAATCCCATGTAGAAGTTGACCACGGGGAACAATAAGGTATAGAGTACACCCGCCGCACCTGCCGAGGCACCTCCCAATCCGAAAGTGAAAACGATGATTTTGTCTACATCGATCCCCATCAACTCAGCCGCTTCCTTGTCTTCCGAAACGGCGCGCATGGCTTTCCCGATCTTTGTCCACTGCACGATCCCAAACAGGATGAACATCATGAGCACAGAGCCGGCAATCACCACGACTTGGGTGGTAAAAACTTGAATTCCACGTATTGTAAAGGAATGCTCAAGGATATTTATGGCCGGATAACCATAGGAACCGGAACCGAATAAACCGCGAAAGGTATATTGAAGGAAAAAAGAAGCTCCGATGGCGGTGATCAGTGGAACCAGGCGAGGGGCATTTCGCAAGGGCCGGTAACATATTCTTTCCAGCAGCAGGGCGACTCCTCCGGATACAGCCATCGCAATGATAAAAATGAATGCAAGGCCAATCACGGGTTGATTGTTTAAGAAGCCAGAACTGGCCAGGCCCAAAGCAACAAAACATGCTACAAATGGACCACTCATGAAGACTTCGCTGTGGGCGAAGTTGATCATTTTCAAAATACCGTACACCATGGTATAGCCCATGGCGATGAGTGCATAAACCCCACCAAGTGCCAATCCCCGGATGGTGAGGGCGATCCAATCACTGGAAGTATACAGGTGCAGCCGCAGGGTGCTGATTGTCCCCCAGACAACTGCGCCTGCAATAGCCAGGCCGATCACCCATATAAATAGATCAGTAAGTGTATACCGCTGACGCCAGGTTCGAAGCATCGGATACTCCTATTCTCAAATGGGAATATTTATTAAAGAGGGGCGAGCTTATGCTCGCCCCTCGGCATGCAATTTCTAAATGTTTACGGTGTGGGAGTTGGGATGTACTTGGTCGGCCAGATCAGCTCAGGCGGATACTGACCAGCGTGATACTTGTAAACACCGATGATCGGGTTGGCGCAGTCGCCGTCGGGATTGCAGGTCAAGACACCGGTCAGACCCACATAGTCCTTGGTGGCGGTCACGGCGTCGCGCAAGGCCTGGCGCGGGATATAGATGGTGCCGTCTTTTTCTTGAACGGCAACCTTCGTGATGGCGGCGAAAAGGATGTTCATAGCGTCATAGGCGTGCGCATGGAAGATGTTGATCGGCAGCTCCCCAAACTTGGCCTTATACTTTACAACGAAGGCGTCGTAAGCAGCGCCCTGTACCAGCGGGCTCGAAACTTCGAATCCCTCGACGGCAGCCCCGGCGGTTTTCATGACATCCGGCGAGTACAGGCCATCAGAGCCCATGAGTTGGACGTTCTCCAGGCCTGTGGTGGTCTTGGCCTGGTCAATGAGGAAGGCACCTGCAGGAAGGAAGATCGGGAAATAGATCACCTGCGGACTCCCGGTGGCTATGGCGGCCAGGACCGAGCTCATATCAGTGGCGTTTGGATCCACGGAAGTTGCATCGGTAATCGTGCCGCCGTACTGCTTAAAGTCCTGCTGGAACACCGCAACCAGCGAGCTGGCATACAGGCTGCCGTCATGGATGGTGGCAGCCTTTGTGAATTTAAGAGTGTTGTAAACGTAGTCAGCTACGGCCGCGCCCTGCACCTTGTCGTTATGGGCGGTGCGGAAGAAGCCAGGATAGTGGTTCGGGTTGGTCGGATCGGTCAGGTCAGGCGCGGTATTGGAAGACGAGATCGTTACAAAGCCGGCCTTGGAAAGCAACGGTTCCGCTGAACGGGCTGCGCTCGAGCAGGAAGTGCCGAGGACGAAAATGATGGTTGGGTCAGAAGCCAGCTTGGTTCCGCCGGACTGCCCGCCATCCGCACTGCAGCCATCATCCTGCCCATCAAACTTGATGGTATGGCCGAGCAGTTTGCCGCCAACATCATCAATGGCAATTTCCGCGCCATTGCGTGAGTCGGTGCCCAAGGCTGCGTTCGCGCCCGAAATGGCCAACAGATAAGCGATATGGATGGGATCCGTAGGACCAATCTTTACACAACCGATCGAATCCGTGCAGGTATATGCCGGGGCGGCTGTACCGCAGGCCGCCAGGACCATACCGAGGATGGCAAATATTGAAATTACTATTGACAATCGTTTAATCATATACTTTCTCCTCCGATGAAGAATGCTGAATTAGGAACCCGTTTTCTCGGGTTTTGCCGGCGCGGCTGACAATGCCTATGTTTGTCTAGCACCACCTCCTTTATTCTTTCATCCTGATTGATCGAGTGGAAAAATTATCTTCGCCCGCCCCCACAAATTCTTATGCGAAGAACAATTAATTCTCTACATGTAAAAGATCAAACGATATTTTTTCTCCGGTCTGTATATCTAAAACGATTTCACATCTAAAAAAAAAGAGCCTACCAACCACAAAAAGGTTTCGACATTTTGGATCTCCGAGACATCAATATGCAGGCTTCGGTACTCTCGAAATCACCTTTTTCGTGAAACTCTTTTTCGTTAGCAGACAAACTTCAGTGTTGACTTTACTCTTTTTTATTGAATAAGTCAAGTGGGTAACCATTATTTAAGAGAACCCCAGCATATCCGGGAAGGTGCTTTATCCACATACATTTATCGTCGAGGATTTTTTAGAATAGCCTTTAATAAGGGATCATTTTTCATTACGCAATAATCGCTGACGGGTGTAAGAGATCAATCCGCCTGCGTCGATAATTGCCTGGCGCGCGCGAGGCAAGGGCACGATCGAAAAGGTTATTCCGCTGGTTTGATTAACCACCTGCGTAGAGATAACTAATAAGTCATCCCCTTCATCCGCCTCAATATCTGGGCAAATGATGGTATTTAACCCCAGGTTGATAGAATTCTGCAAAAAGATACGGGCGAAATCCTTCGCTATTACAATGAAATCAGAGCCTTTTAGGCAGGAGGCGGCTTGCTCACGAGAGGAGCCGCATCCAAAATTTCTCCCGGCCACAATCACACTGTTCGGCTGGAATTCCTTTTTCTTCATCTGCGCATTAAAATCGACCAGATCAGCAAATGCATACTGGGGTGTTTCTGATGGTAAAACTGTTGCCATAAAACGCCCCGGGTAGATGATATCGGTTGAGACATCATCGGCCAGCTTGAGAACCACCTTGGACATTTTCAAGCTCCTTTCCGAGGATCAGTGATTACGCCAGTCAGCGCGCTGGCGGCAGCAACGGCCGGAGAGCAAAGAAAAACTTCAGCAGTTGGATTGCCCATGCGACCCTTGAAATTTCGATTGGTGGTGGCAAGGGCCACGTCGCCATCTGCCAGAGCGCCCTGATGCACACCCAGACACGGACCGCAGCCCGAATTCATCACGACTGCCCCGGCATCCATGAGAGTTGCAAGAGTTCCGTCCTTGAGGGCTTGTCGATAAATACGAGCCGAAGCCGGGAAAACCAGCATGCGGATATTGCGGGCCACTTTTTTTCCTTCCAGGATTTTAGCGGCAATCCGAATGTCGTCGAGCCGGCCATTCGTACAGGAGCCAATCACGATCTGATTGACCTGCTTTCCGACAACTGCCTGGATGGGCTTTACATTGTCAACCGTGTGGGGACAGGCAAGCTGCGGGGATAGGTCCGAGGCGTCGATTTCAAGCCCCCGTTCATAACCAGCATCTTCATCCGGAGTCATAATTTCAACTGGGCCTTTCACTCCTGCTTCATCATGCAAATACCTAACTGTCTCTGCATCCGCCGGGACGATCCCGGAGGTAGCACCAGCCTCCACCGCCATGTTGCAAATGGTCAGGCGACCGGAGGTAGACATTTTTTCAATCGCCGGACCGTGAAACTCGATGACCTTGAAGTTGGCACCCTGGGCGGTGAGCTGGCCGATCAGGTAGAGGATTAAATCCTTTGGCAGGACAAACTTATGAAATTCTCCATGAACCTGTACCTTGATGGTTCCGGGAACTTCCACGTTGAGGATTCTCCCCAGAGCCCAAACCGAAGCCATTTCCGTCGCCCCGATGCCGAACGCGAAGGCGCCGAGCGCGCCATGACTAGTGGTATGGCTGTCAGTACCGACTATTACCTGCCCGGGACGGACATAACCGTTTTCTGGCAGGATCTGATGGCATATGCCGCCTTCATCCCCGCGGATATCATGGAATTTTCTGATCCCCTGTTGGGTGGCAAATTCACGGACCTTTTTCTGGTTCGTGGCGGTCTTGGCACTTTCCGCAGGCACCCGGTGGTCGAAGATCAATGCGATCTTATCGGGGTCCCAGACTTTGGCCTGCAGGCCGGTGCCCTGATAAATTTCCTGAAATTGGTTGATCACCAAGGCACCATTTTCATGGGACATCGCCAGATTGACCAGGGGCTCGACCACGTCTCCTGCTTTGACTGGAGACTGCCCGGTTGCCCTGGAAAGTATTTTTTCGACCAATGTCATTGGCATATATTTCTCCTTGAATTTGGATTGCAATATTTATCCAATATTTCACAATGGGTAAAGCCATTGAGCTTGTAAAGAAGATCCCACGCCTTTAAACAACAGATTCTTCTTTTAGCGTCTTTATTTCTTCAGCGCTGTATCCCAATTCATCCAGGATCTCTATGGTATTTTCTGAAAGCCTGGGAGGGGGGGTCTCAATTTTTGCCGGGGTTTTAGAGAATTTGGCTGTCATGTTGAAAATCTTGATGTTCCCGATACCGGGCTGTTCCACATCGGCGATCACCTGGCGGTGCCTGGCCTGCTCGGAGTCCAGTGCGGCTCCCAGGCCGACCACTGCTCCGGAGGGAATGCCTTTTGCGTTGAGCACATCCACCCAATGGGCTGTGGTATTCCGGGACAGCTTTGCTTCCAGCAGAGGGGTGAGCAGGAAGCGGTTACCCTTACGAGTGTCGCGGTCCTGGAAGCGTGGATCTGTCTTTAACCCAGCCAAGTCCAATTCATCAGCCAGGTCCTCCCACTGCTTCTGCTGATTGGCGGCAATATTGATGTAGCCATCCTGTGTTCTGAACATTCCCGACGGAGCGGCTGTGAAGTTGTCATTTCCCAACAGGACCGGCTGCTGACCTCCGATCAACAGGTTGGCTGCCACCCAGCCCATCAGAGGCATGATCGAGTCCAGCAGGGCTATGTCAATGAATTGGCCTTCGCCGGTATGCTCGCGGTAGTACAGGGCGGCCATGATGGCAAACGCGGCGTTCATGCCTCCAACCGTGTCACAAACAGGAAAACCGCTGCGCAATGGGTTTAGACGCTCGTCCCCGTTGATTGCCATGACACCTGACAGGCCCTGGATGATCTGATCATAAGCAGGCTTGGAGGCGTCCGGTCCGGTTTGACCAAAGCCCGAGATGGCACAGTAAATAAGCCTGGAATTGAGTTTGCACAATTCTTCGTAGGAAAATCCCAATCGGGCCATCACGCCTGGCCGGAAGTTTTCAACGACTACGTCAGCTGTCTTGACCAGCTTCCGAAAAATATCTTTCCCTTGCTCAGTTTTCAAATTGAGAGTCAGGGATTTCTTGTTGGCGTTTTGGGCCAGGAAACTTGTTCCCAGCAGTTTCTGGTTGTACTTGGGCACATTGCCCAATTTGCGGGCCAGGTCGCCGCCATCCGGATTTTCGATCTTAATCACGTCCGCACCCAGCAGGGCCAGATGTAACGTGGCGAAAGGTCCCGACAGCACATTGGTTAAATCCAGGACGCGTATCCCCTCCAATAATTTCATGGATTGTCTCCCTGAAGCCCGGCGGGTCCCTTGAAATCCACGATGGAGCCAGACTTTAGAATAAAGCCGGGTAGTTCCCGATCGAAATATCTGCCAACCTGGCGCGCCACCTCCAGCAGCAAATTGAGATTAATGTCTTTGCGCAAACCCATTCTTTGGAAGGAGTGAACCAGATCCTCTGTACTGACATTTCCTGCCGGAAGCTTGGTGAATGGGCAACCTCCCAGTCCGCCAAAGGAGGTCTCGAAATAGGTCACTCCGCTCTTTAGTGCAGCATAGCAGTTGGCTAATCCCAAACCGTATGTATTATGGAAGTGACAGGCCAATTCCACGGAGGGATCCAGCGCCTTGATTGCACAATAAAGGTCCTGCACTTGTTGTGGATGGGCGTGACCGGCCGTATCAGCCAGGCTGATGGCGCGAATGCCTGCGTCCAGATATGCTTTAACGATGGAAAGAACCTTTTCCTGGGAAATAGGACCCTCATACCCGCAGCCAAAGGCTGACTGAACAGAAGCCTGGACCTTTTTACCGGCAGCCTTGGCCTGGTTCGCCATGGGGACAATGCGCTCAAGAGCTTCGGCGCTGGTCATGCCGGTATTTTTTCGGCTGTGTGTTTCGCTGGCAGAGACACCCATGCATAATACCTCCACCCCGCATGCCAACCCCCTCTCAAGGCCTTTCTCGTTCAGGACCAGTCCGGAAAATACCACCCTGCCGGGCTTGTTGGAGATGAAGTGCTGGAAAAGAGCATCCGTGTCGGTCATTTGCGGGACCTTGGCGGGATTGACAAACGAGCCGAGCTGGATGATATCGATGCCAGAATTGCAAATGCCATCGATCCAACTGATTTTCTCCGCCAGCGGGACGGTCGTCTGCTCGGCCTGCAGACCATCGCGCGGCCCGACTTCGTGGATAAAAATTTTATCCATCTGCATCTACCATTCTTGGTGTGCAGGCTGCATTACAGCTTTGCAGCGATGGCCTGCCCCATTTCCAGGGTCGTGTTTGATCCACCCATATCGTAGGTCCTGATCTTGCCCTCCTTGATCACTTCCGCTACGGCATTTTCCAACGCGGCGCCTTTTTGTTCTTCCCCCAGCCAGTCGAGCATCATCTTGGCAGCTAGGATGGAAGCGATGGGATTGACCTTGTATTGGCCGGCGTATTTGGGGGCAGAACCGTGGCTTGGTTCAAAGACCGCCAGGTGATCGCCAATATTCCCGGAGCAGGCAAAGCCGAGTCCGCCCACCATCTGGGCGCAAAGGTCGGAAATGATGTCCCCATAGAGGTTCGGCGCAACGAGAACATCGTAACTGAGCGGGTTTTTCAGGAGCCACATGCAGATGGCATCCACATTGGCCTCATCCATCTGGATACCCGGGAAATCACGGGCGACTTCGCGGGCGGTTTCCAGGAACAAGCCATCCGTGGCGCGCACCACATTGGCTTTATGAACCACTGTAACTTTTTTGCGATCGAATTTTTTAGCAAAATTAAATGCAGCGCGCAGGATCCGTTCGGAACCTTTGCGAGTGTTTACCTTAATCGAAAGCGCATATTGATCACCCTGTAAATCCTTGAAAGGTGCAAAAGGCTTTGACTCCTGTGTAAGAACGGCTGCCAAAGCCGCCGGAACCGGATTGAACTCAACTCCCGCATACAAGTCTTCGGTATTCTCACGAAATACGACCAGATCAATGCCTTCTTTATAATTCAATGGATTTTGAGGGTAACCCTTGCAGGGACGCAGGCAGTTGTAGAGTTCGAAAAGCTGGCGCATCCGGACGATGGGGGAACGGTATACCAGCCCTTTTCCTTTTAACTCCGGGATCAATTCTGCCTCAGCCGCCTTAACTGGCTTGGACGTGATGGCGCCAAACATGGCTGCATCGACATTTTTCAGTAAATCGATGGTACGATCCGGGAAAGCGTCGCCTTCCTTGCACCAGAACTCCCAGCCGATATCACCATGGATGTATTCGGCATCCAGGTTTATTTTATCAAGCACAATTTTGGTTGCATCGAGCACATCCACCCCCACACCATCCCCGGGCAGCCAGGCAATTCGAAATTTACCGTTTTTTAGGGGAAACATTTCATTCATTTCTGCTCCTCATAAGTCAGATTGCCTTGTTATCCATTAAAACATGATTTTGAATTGCTTTTTTTGTGTCTGGAGAGAAGCCGAACAAATTAAATACGATTTTCTCACCAATTTCAGAACCGATACTTCTTCTTAAGACACATAATCGCAAATTGTAACAAAGTGCGCGTATTTATAAAAGTAACAGATGTCATTTACAAAAAACACACAAATTTTTATGAAGTAAAAGTAAAATGGAACCGTTGTGGATTTTCTTAATTTCCAGCCCAGCCATACCTAATTACCACGTTGTAAAAAATCGGTGTGAAGGAGATAAATATAATGAAATCCATCCTGGAGAAACTTAAAATCAAAGCCGTGACGCCGGGCGCCTGCACCGGGGTCGATCAATGGATCCTTGATCCGAAAGGCAACGAGCTGGCATCCTATAACCCCGCCACCGGGGAATTGATCGGGAAAGTCATCCAGGTCACCTCAGCGACCTATGAACAGGTTGTGACCAGCGCGCAGAACACCTTTATGAACTGGCGAAGCGTACCTGCTCCCAAACGAGGTGAACTGGTGCGCGACCTGGCGGATGCCCTGCGTATGTACAAGGAACCGCTGGGTGACTTGGTTACATTAGAGATGGGTAAAATCCAGGCTGAAGGACGCGGCGAAGTGCAGGAGATGATCGATATCAGCGACTTTGCCGTTGGTCTTTCACGCCAGCTTTACGGCCTCTCGATGCAATCGGAGCGCCTGGACCACCGCATGTACGAACAATGGCATCCCCTGGGTATCCTGGGGTTAATCACCGCCTTCAATTTCCCGGTGGCAGTCTGGTCGTGGAACTCCACCCTGGCGGCTGTTTGCGGTGATACGATCATCTGGAAACCTTCATCTTATACTCCTTTGACGGCGGTTGCGGTAACCAATATTGCCAACCAGGTCATGGCCGACCACCACTTAAGTGGCATCTTTAACCTTGTCATTGGCTCCGGACGCGAGGTAGGGGAAAAGATGCTTAATGATAAGCGCATACCGTTGGTCTCATTCACCGGCTCAACAGAAATCGGTAAACACGTCTCGGAAGCGGTCGCCAGCCATTTCGGGCACACAATACTCGAATTGGGCGGGAATAACGGGATCATTGTCAGCCAGCATGCTGACCTTGCCATGGCGACACGCGCCATCCTTTTTGGGGCGGTTGGCACTGCCGGGCAACGCTGCACCTCCACCAGGCGGATCATCATGCAGAAGAACATCGCGGACGATTTGAGCAATCGCCTGGTCAATGCCTACAAACAGGTTCACATCGGAAACCCAATTGATCCGGACACCCTGATGGGCCCATTGGTGGTGCGTGATTCGGTCGAGGAAATGCTGGAAGCCATCCAGCAAGCCACCCGGGATGGCGGGCAGGTGCTTTACGGCGGCCATGCCTTACCGGAAATGGGTCCGAACTTCGTTGAGCCGACCATCATCAAAATGCCAACCCAGACCGAGATCGTCAAGAAGGAGACCTTCGCCCCCATTCTGTATTTGCTCGAGTACGATACCATTGAAGAGGCGGTTCACCTGCATAATGACGTCCCGCAGGGTCTTTCCAGTGCCATTTTCACGGACTCATTACGCGAAGCGGAATTGTTCCTTTCCCGGGATGGCTCGGACTGCGGCATTGCCAATGTAAACATCGGCACCTCCGGTGCGGAGATCGGAGGAGCTTTTGGCGGCGAGAAAGAGACCGGCGGCGGGCGCGAGTCCGGCTCGGATGCTTGGAAGGCATATATGCGCCGGCAGACCAATACGATCAACTGGTCGCATGACCTGCCCCTGGCTCAGGGGATCAAGTTCGGAGAGTGAGCAACACCTTGCAGGTGTGGTTTTCCACCCCTGTTTTATTGGGAGGCACATGGCTGCGGAAAAGAAAGTTGCTCTTATCAGCGGTTCCTCGCGTGGAATTGGGGCCGCCTTGGCGCGCGGCTTTGCCGAAAAAGGCTATGCAGTGGTCATCAACTACCATAAATCGGAGCAGGCGGCCAAAAAGATTGAGGAAGAAATTAATGACCGCTGTGGAAGGGATACTGCCGTGGCAATCCGGGCGGATGTCGGCTGCAGGAGCGATGTAAGCCAGATGTTCGATCAAGTTACCACGCATTTCAAACAGATCGATGTGCTGGTTAATACTGCCGGTTTGAACATCGACAAACCTTTCCTGGAGATGACGGATGAAGATTGGTCGGTAGTCTTGGGAACCATTCTTACCGGCTCATTCATCTGTTCCCAGGAGTTTGCCCGCCGCTACAGGGGAGATTCCGGACATATCATCAATATCGGCGCCGTGACCGCCTTGCGAGGCCGCAGGAACGGAGCGAACTATTGCTGTGCACGCGCCGGCATCCTGACTTTAACCAAATGCCTGGCCCTGGAACTTGCCCCACGCATCCGGGTGAATTGCGTGACGCCCGGGTACATCAATACCGCGGAGGTCATCGCGCGTTATCATTTGGACCAGCAGGAAAACCTGGAGCGGGCGCTCACCGGCATCCCGATGAGCCGGCTTGGCACACCTGAAGATGTTTTCCAGGTCATCGACTTTATCGTCAACACGTCCGGCTACGTCACCGGCCAGAACTACTTCGTCGATGGCGGATCGTACATGCATTGAGGCTGGATGTCCAAGCCAGTTTGGGGACTTGTTTCCGGCTTGACTGCGGCTGCCATTTGGGGAGGCATGTATGTGGTCAGCAAAGTGGTCATGCAAGTCATCCCACCCTTCTCGCTGATTGTGATGCGGCTGGTCCTGGGCATTCTGACTTTGGGCATCATCTTAGTTATCCGCAAGCAGTGGAAGGTGACGTCCCGGCAATTCTGGGGCATCTTTGGCGTGGGATTGGTGGGTTATGGAGTTTCATTGGGTTTCCAATTTGTCGGCACAAAACTTTCCACGGCCGCGAACGGCTCTCTGGTCACATCGGCCACTCCCGCCTTTGTTCTGTTGTTTGCCGCGCTTTTACTAGCCGAAAAAATCACCATTCGACGTTTGCTGGCGTTGGTAATCGCCACGATTGGCGTTGTGGCGGTCATCGACCCACGGAATGCACTGGTATTGCCAAATTTCTTTTGGGGGAACCTCTGCCTGGTGGCTGCCGCGCTCACCTGGGCGCTTTATTCGGTGCTTATTCGCATAGTCACCAAGGAGATCGATGTCCTGACAACAACCTTGATCGCGTTTCTTGGAGGCTTGCCGGTTTGCCTGCCGCTCAGCGGGTGGGAAACTGCAACGCAGGGTATCCATGCGGTCAGCCTGGGGGTGGTGGGCGGAATCTTGTTTCTTGGCATTATCTCGACTGCGCTGGCCATGTTCTTATGGAATTATGCCTTTGCGGTTCTGGATGCCGGATTCGCTTCGCTGACATTCTTCGCCCAACCCATAGTGGGCACTCTGCTAAGTGTTCTTTTCTTGCATGAACAGGTCGGCTTATTCTTCTTGATCGGTGGGGTATTGATCGGAATTGCCCTGCTCATTGCAAGCAAAGCCTGAAGGCGAAAATGAAACCGCCACTCCAGACGGATTCCAGGAGCGGCGGTAAATGTGTATTTTCAGTCGGCAGACATTATTTTGCCAGACGCTTTTTGAAAGCTGCCGTGAGGGCGGGAACGATTTGGAAAAGATCGCCAACCACGCCATAGCGGGCCAATTTGAAAATCGGTGCTTCCGGGTCCTTGTTGATGGCCACGATCAGCTTGCTCGAACGCATGCCAGCCAGGTGCTGGATGGCACCGGAGATGCCACAGGCGATATACAGATTCGGGGAGACCAGCTTGCCAGTCTGACCGACCTGCATGGCATAAGGAACATACCCTGCATCCACAGCTGCGCGGGATGCGCCTACTGCACCACCCAACGCATCCGCCATTTCCTTAAGTATGCCAAAGCCCTGCTTGGCGCGCCAGATTTCGCTCTGCTTGGCATCCAATCCAGCCGGCGGCTGGAGGGATGGGTTTTCAGCCAAGCCGCGACCACCGGAGACGATCACATTAGCATCCGTCAGGCTGACGCCGCCTTCCGCGGTGGAGTACCCCTCCACAGTTGTCAAGGCTCCACTCCCTGCGGCTACCTTCGTCACCGGTCCGGACTTTCCGGTTTGCAGTACAGGTTTGGGGAAAACACGCCCGCGCAGAGTAATAATCTGCGGTTTTATTGAGGAAGTTACTTTTGCCAATACCTTCCCGCCATAGACCGGTCGGGTGACGGTCAATTTATCCCCGGTGGCTTCCAAGGCAACCGCATCCACCAGTACCGCTGTATTCAGGTCAATGGCAGCCATGGCAGCCAATTCCCGCCCGCGGCTGGTGGTCGGGAATAGCAGCACATCACATCCATGCTGGGTAAAAGCCTGCTTCAAGGTGGCTGCGTACAATTCGGCACGATAATCGGCCAGGTCAGGAGCATCCGCCAAAAGGATTTCATCCACACCGTTTTCGAAGGCGCTTTTAGTTAGAGTTTCCAGGCCGGTTCCGAAAACCAGACCGGTAACCTTGCCCAGGGTTTTCCCTACGCCAACTGCTTCCCAGGAGGCGGGCAGGGCCTCCCCTTTGAAATGGTCGATATAAACCAGAGTGTTCATAGCAGCTTTTCTCCAATAATTTTATCCGCAAGCCGTTCAGCGATTTCCTGCGGGTTGGCTCCCGTGACAAATTCGCAAACCACCTCACGAACTGGAGCATTTTCCAGAGAGAGAAATTCAATCCCGTTAGATGGAGCAGGAATGCCAACCTGGGATAATGACCAGGCCGGTATCTCGACTTTGGAGGCCCTGCGAATACCCATGAAGGATGGATAACGCGGCTCGCCAATGTCCTTGACCAGGCTGACGACAGCCGGCAGTTTGGCCGTGACGATCTGCCTGCCTTCCTCAATGGCGCGTTCCACGCGCAGGCTGCTGCCTTCCATTTTGATGACCGAAACAAGGGTGAGTGCCGGCCAACCGAGCAGATGGGCTACCTGGGGTGGCGTGGTGCCGGAATCATCATCAATGGCCTGGCGACCGAAGAAAGCCAGGTCTACACCACCCAGCTTCTGGATAACGGCGGCCAGGACTCGGGCAACTGCCTGGGGATCAATATTTGCAAGCGCAGGATCAGAGATGAGCAGCGCATCATCTGCGCCCATCGCCAGGGCGTGCTTTAGTGCGATCCGGGCATCTTCACCGCCGACCGAGATGGCGGTGACCGTCCCACTGTTGGCTTCTTTCATTTGCAGGGCAGCTTCAACAGCGTATTCATCCCATGGATTAATGACCAATGGTGCATCTCCCCAGGTGGCTTTGCCATTTTCGACTTTAACAGTGGCAGTAGTATCGGGCGTTGTTTTCACACAGGCAACGAGTTTCAAGGCTAACTCCTTTATAAATGTATTTTTTGAACAGAAATTATTTTGGTGTTTCCAAAAGGTCGGATACCCATGAGTTACACCAGCGATTCGGCTCGCATTGTTTTCGGAATTTCCAGCTCCAGTAACTTGCAAATTGTCGGGGCGATCTGGAGTTGCGAGACCGTCTGGCGTGAATCACCTAATCCAACAACCCCGGGTCTGATGAAATACAGAGGGACTTCTCGAACGTCCGATGTTGTGCCGCCATGTTGGCCATCGGAATTAATGCCATGATCGCCAGTGACCAGAATATTGTAACCGTCCTGCATCCATTCAGTCAGTACCATTGCCAGCCATTTATCCTGGCGGGTTGCATGATTCCGATATTCGCTGGAATCTGATCCATGGCTTTCCCCGGCGTAATCCATCCCCATCGGGTGAACCAGGAGATAATCCGGTTTGAATTTGCGCACCAGCATACCGGCTGTTGCAAATAACTCAATATCCGGGTACTCATCCTGGGTGTAAAACCGACCATGCTGGATGGGCAATGTCTCATCATCCACTTCCCGATCTTCGATGGGATCGAAGGGTGAACGGTTATACAGCTCTGAAAACCAAAAGTAGGCTGCGGCTGCCGTTGTTCTACCCGCATTGTAGGCGGCGTGGAAAACATTCGGTGCAGTCGAACCACGCACAACCAGGTTGGAGATGATGCCATGTTCATTGACCGGCAGACCGGTATGGACAGTTTCATACATGGGACGCGATAGGCTGGGCAACTCGCCAGTCACTTTGTACAGGCTGGCGAGTTTTGCTTCCACCAAATGACCCAGGTATCCCATCCCGGCAACCGCGGTGTCATACCGCAGGCCGTCGGAAAGCACCAGGATGACTTTGTTCAAGTTACTATCTCTTTGGTAATTACCGGTTGGTCAATCTCTTAATACCAGAACTGCTTCACGCGAGCAGGAAATCTGCGCTTTGTCACCAATCTTGGGCAATTCGAGAAATGGATTGTTGAATGTATCCATGTAGAAGCGATTGCTTCCTATCAGTAACTGGATACGCACAACCGATCCCAGGAAGGTAATGTTATCAATCAAGCAATCAAGGACATTGGCTTTCCGTTCCTGCGCAACAAAATTGAAGCGTTCGGGCCGGATCGCAATGGTCACTTTGTCACCTTTTTGTTTGCCGTCCATTGCATCAGAAGATTCCAACTGGACACCGTCTATTTTCAAAAGGCTCTTGATCGGATCAACCACTTCGGCAACGGCGGTATTCAAGGTCCCAACAAAATTGGCAACGAAGGTGGTCTGGGGGAAGTTATATATCTCGAAGGGTGTGCCGACCTGTTCGATTTTCCCTTCGTACATTACAACAATACGATCCGAAATGGAAAGCGCTTCTTCCTGGTCGTGGGTAACGTAGATGGCTGTGATGCCCAGTTTGCGCTGGATGGCGCGGATCTCGGCGCGTAATTGAACCCGGATCTTCGCGTCCAGGGCGGAGAGAGGTTCGTCAAGTAAAAGCACCTGAGGGCGGTTGGCAAGGGCGCGTGCCAAAGCGACGCGCTGCTGTTGCCCACCGGAAAGCTGGTATGGAAAACTGTTGCCCTTCTTCTCAAGGTGGATGAGGGACAGCATTTCCTCCACGCGCTGTTTGATCGCAGCTTTCGATTCTCTATGAATTTGCATGCCGAAGCCTATATTTTGAGCAACCGACATGTTTGGGAATAAAGCATACGCTTGAAAGACCATACCTACGTTTCGCTGATTGGGCGCTTTATCCGTGATCTCTACATCATCAAGAATCACCTTGCCTGTGGTGGGAACCTCAAATCCGGCGATCATACGCAGGGTGGTGGTTTTTCCGCAACCGGATGGTCCCAGGAAAGAAACAAATTCTCCCTTTGCTACATCCAAGTTAAAATCGCAAACCGCCGCAGTTTCACCAAATTGCTTGCAAATATTTGACAGTGTTAGATGCGTCATGTGTTCACTCTCGAATGATTTAATGTCCGCCGGCAATCTGTGTCTGCTGCCCACGGCCGAACAGGTTGATGATTCCCATGCATGCCCAGGTAAGCGCAAAACTGATGACGGTAGCTGCGGCCGGTTCATAGGCCTTTTCCTGGATCAAGTAAGCCAGGAAAGGCGCGAAGGCCGGTTTGGCGAGGTACTGTGCCAAAATATACTCACCCATCACGATGGCAAAGCTAAGGAAAGCGCCACTCAAGATGGCAACGCGGATATTTGGCAAGATTATTCGAAATAAAATGGTTGCCCAATTTGCGCCTAGACTTTGCGCCGCTTCCGTTAAAGTGCGTACATCGATGGCTCGCAAACCCGTATCAATGGAGCGATACATATAAGGCATTGATAATACGGTATACCCTGCAATAAGCAAAGCCGGGCTGTTTACGATCAAAAACGGAGGATGGCTGAAGGTTCGTACCAATCCAAATACAAATACAATGGCGGGAATTACGAACGGAAGCAAGGTGATAAATTCGACCGCTGTTCGAAACTGCGGCGCCCTGAGGCGAACCCAATAGGCAGTGGGAACGAAGAGCAATATGCCAACAACGATGGTTAGGACGCCCCATAGGACCGAAAATGAGAAACCTTGGATAAAACCGGAGTCATTGAAAAGCTGCTTGTAGGCCAGGAAACTCAATATGCCTTTCTGCGCGCGCAGCGAGAAAATAAATGTTGCGACCAGTGGCAGAAAAAAATAGATGATTCCCAGGATCATCCAAAACCATGACCAGACTCTGCCGCCGCGTCTCATCGCAACCACCTCTCAGATTGTCTTTGGAGCAGTGTGTATCCAGCGATCGCCACAGCCATGACCACCACCATCCCGAGGGCAAGTGCATACCCCAAGCCTGCGTCCCCTAATACATCGCCGCGCAACTGGGCCCCGATCATGATGGTAACCAGATTGATCGAGCCACCTGTCAGTGCCTGTGCGGTCGCAAACGCCCCAAAGGAGTTTCCAAAGAGCAGGATCATCGTGCCCATTAATGAGGGCAGGAGAATCGGAAGAGCAACATAGCGCCAGTACTGAAAAGTGGAAGCTCCCAGGTTCTCCGCAGCTTCAAGCCATTCCCGTCGCAAACCGTCAATTGCCGGTGAAATGACCAACACCATCAAGGGAAATTGAAAGTACATGTACACCATACTCAATCCCCAAAAAGTGTAGAGTTGGAACCCGTGAAAATACGGATTGTATCCCACGGACCTCAGCCAACCTGTCAACACACCGGATGGGCTGAGCAGGGCGATGAAAGCAAAGGCCAGCGGAACGCCGGCAAAGTTCGAGGCTACGCCGCAGAAAGTCATCAGGCTGGTCCGCATGAAGGGAGGCAGCCCACCACGGATGGCGGAGTACGCCAGAAGGAATCCGAAGATACCACCGCCGATTGAGGTGATGAGGCTGATCTTGATACTGATCCAATATGCGTTTACCAGGTTGGGATTCTGCATAAGGTGCACGAAGTTATTAAATGTGAATGCACCGGTTGTTGAATTTTGAAAACTTTTAATTGCAATCGTCGAGGAAGGATACAGCAAGAAGGCAAATGCAAACAGGAAGAATGGTGTTACTCCCAGCCAGACCATGGACAATTTGTGTGGAGCGGGACGCGCTTTTGGCGCGTCCCGCTTTTCTGAAACTATTGTGCTCATTACCGATTAAGGTTTTGGAGTCGGAATCGCCACGCCAACGGTCGAGAGCCAACCGCCAGTGATCAGTGTTTTCGCAGCAGTTAATTGTGCGACAGTGGGCGCAACAGCTGCAGCCAAAATCTTGGGATCCGGCAGCATCTTTAATACATCTGCAGGAATTACATTACGGGTTTGCATATCGGCCTGCGATACGACCGAAGCGCCGCCTTTGATCCAGGCGATTTGGCCCTGGTCGGAGTGAATGACTTCCATCCAAACCTTGGCACAATTGGGATGCGGCGCATAGGCGCTGATTGCCTGGACGTACGCACCACCGATGCTAGGAGAGGGGTAATCGATCTCAATGGGTGGATTCCCATTTAGAGATTGCTGGTCACCCAGGGCATTGTAGTTCCAAGCCATTTCAATGGGAGTGGCGCCCTGAGCAATGGTACCGACCTTGGCGATCACCGGAACAAAGTTGCCGGCATCATTCAACTTCTTGAAGAAATCGAGACCGGGTTGGGCATTATCCAAAGAACCACCATTCGCCAGGGCAGCGGCATAAACAGCCATGATGGCCTGGTTGGAGGATTGCGGATCGCCTGCCAATGCAACCTGACCCTTGTAGGCGGGCAGGAGCAAGTCAGACCAGTTCTTCGGAGGATTCTGGACAACGGCGGTATTGGTCTCGAACACCATGATGCCGAAGTAGCCGATCGACCACAATCCATTCGGATCAGCGGTGGGAATGCCCAAGGTGGTGGCAGGAAGGCGGCTGGCATATGTGCCTACATACGGCTGGTAATCGCCGGCGGCCACGCCCTGCGCGCCATAGGCATAACCAACATCCACGATATCGGGAGCCTGAGGACCTTTATTGCCTTTGTTGGCTACGATTGCGGCCAGCTCGTCAGCCGAACCCGCATTGGGATCCAGCGAGTTGAGTGTGACACCTGTCGTTGCTTCGAAGTCGGCAAAGATCTCGCCGTAGTTGGCCCAGTTGGGCGGGGTGGCGATGATTGTCAGAGAGCCTTCTGTCTTGCAGGCAGCCAACAAATCGGCTGGCACACTCGATACAACGGTACCCTTATATCCCTGAGCCACACCCGTACCATCAAATGAGTAGTTAATTGTGGGAGCAGCTACCGGGGCGGCGGTTGCAGGAGCCATGGTTGCTGTCGCTGGAGCCATTGTTGCTGGAGCAGCAGTTGCAGGAGCGGCGGTCGCCGGAGCGGCAGTGGCTGGTGCAGCGGTGGCTGGTGCAGCGGTGGGGGTGGCAGGAGTGCCGCAGGCAGTTAACGCAAAGGCCGCGACAACCAGCAACGCGATCAAATTTAAAACGTACTTCTTTGTTTGCATATTCTCTTTCTCTCCTAATCCAGATTTCTTAGATATGGTTGATATGAAATGACAAGATAGACAAATTTGTTTATTTATATTTGGTCGATGCACCTCCGGTCTGTATGCGATAACTCATTGTAGCATTCTCACCTACCAGAGTCAACCAGTCTTATGCTTGTAATGGTAAAGTGAGGTAATACTGACGGAAAGGTTGAACTTTGCAATCATATACCGTCAATATTAACAAAAAGGGAAGGAGCAGTTATGGTCTGGTTAAGCAGGACTAACCCTGCTCCTTCATCAAAAAGTTGGTTGGCCGGTAATTATTCCACCGGGATTTCCTTGTAAACCTTCTCTATTTCAATTCCCTGGCGCCGGCGATAGGCACTGAAACCAAAGTAAATTGCGGCGGCGACAAGATAGTTGATAAACATGAAGACCATCGAGCTAACGTTGGACCAGCCGATATTGTACGTGCCAACTGCCGGCAGGGCTTTCGGAAGCACATTCGGATCCCAGAACCACACCACCAGCAGCCAGTCCAGGAAACCCATGAAGATCAGGCCAGCCAGCGTGATAAGCGCCATGGCCTTACTTACCAAAGTTCCCTTGATGACCTGGTATAGGATCCACAGAAGTATGAAAGCGTTAAGAATGGTCAACAGTCCCAGCACAATAACCACAAACCAGGTGAGACCGTCGGCACTTAGCGCTCCCAATCCACCGAGGATTGCCCAGGCATCTTTGAACGAGGTGTAGATCAGGTAGATCGCAAAGACACCGAAAAGGACCGTCACAATCCAACCGAGCCATGCCGGTACCTTATACTTGGAGATCGGAGAGCCGTCAAAGACATCCTTGGCCCTCCACGGCATGACAATCCCTGCGATGGTGGAGCCCAAGAATGTGATGGCGATCACGACCGTAGCGTCCAATGCCAGGGTCTGGAAGTTGAAGATTTTGAAGGCGTACAGGTAGGAAATAAGCGCAGATGGAATAACCATCAGCAGCAACGCGTTAATGGGCGTCTTCGTACGCGGCTCAATTCTGGAAACCCACTCCGGCAGCATGCGATCGATTGCGGCAGCAAAGATCACACGGGTGGAGCTAAGGAAGAGCGTCCCGGACCAGCCGAACCACCACAAGCTCATCAGAAGCACAATGATGAACATGAGCGCCGGGCTTTTTACCATGAAGGCTGCGAACAGGGCTGGGTAGGGCCAGATCGGCAGCGGAGGCTGGGTGGTGGTGTATCCAAAGCCCCAGTTCCAGAACGCACCGTTGGCCTTATTGTAAAAGTCCCAGCCGATGGTTTTACCGATGAGGAGGAAGAATATCACTGCCCCAACCGTCGTCACGATGATTGCCCACAGCATGCCCGATAGGTTGCGCTTGTAATCCGTGGCACCGCGCACCTCACCGTACAGGGTGGAACCCCAGTTGGGCCACAGGTTGAAGAAGGTCAGCATCGGCACCAGGAAAATGCTGGCTCCCAGCGCCAATGGAAACAGCGGGCCAGCCACCGTGCCGGCATCTGCACCGGCTTTGAGGGTGGCCGAATACGTGTCTCCGGGTGTGGCGCCGAAGCGAGGGGCCAGAGCATTGAAATTGGCAATAAAGGTGGCATTGTTCCCGAATAAAAGCAGGAGGAAAACAATGGCCAGGCCGACAAGGCCGCCCCAGAAACAGAATTTTTGAACCCGGGCATACCACTTCATGCCAACTGCAATGTAAACGAACACGATGATGCACACGGACAGCATACCGACGAACTGGCCGTTGGCAGTGGTTGTAAACCATAAGGCGGCATCCTTGAGGCCGGCAATCGCCAGCAGCGGGGTGTAAACCTCGTAGGTAAGCATCTGACCATAGAGCGGCGTCCACAGCCAAAGGATGAACCACCAGCCGGTAACCGTCAGGACAAACCCGATTGCGCGATTAAGAATGCGGCTCTGCCAGACGTAGTCGCCGCCTGCCCGCGGCATGGCGGAAATCAGGCTGGCGTACACGATAACCTCAAAGACCGTAAAGATGGCTCCAACCACAACCCCCGTTATCAAACTGCCCCCGAGGTAATAGCAATAGGAGAAGATGAACAGACCGAGGGTAATCAGGTTGATCGAGAAAGTGGCATAAATGAACGCATCGAAAACTGACCAGGCTCTGACCAGGCCGCTTGCCTTGCGAACGAACAAAGAAACGTCACTCATCTGAATCTCCTTTCATAAATTTTCTTCAGTCTCCTGCAATTATTTAAGGAGACCATCTAAAATAAAAGGTTTCGGACCGAAGTGTCTGCAAATCTTCAAATCAACTGATCAACAATAGGCTGCTCCTTTCCAGGCAAATGCAAGCGTGGCACCTTAGCCGGTGGTCAACATGTAATTGCCAACCTTCTGTGGTTTGAGTTCGATCAATGCGCCGTTCAGCATGCCCTGTTCATACATGCTGCCGGGGTTAATACATAAGGTTTTCTTATATTTACGTGTGCCCTTGCCTTCATGGATATGTCCATGCAATCCGAGCAAAGGTTGATATTTGTCAATCACGGTCATTACCGCATGGCTGCCGACCGGGACCATGGAACGACCGGCATAGGCTGGCCGCATGTCCTTGGTCAGCTCCGGCGCCTCATCCAGACCACTGCCGTATGGTGGTGCATGCAGGCTGAAGATTGCCTGGGAGGGATTCTTTACCTGGCTGATAACCGCCTCGAGACGGACAAGCAAGGCATCGTCCGGTTCCTCGCGGTGGGTATTCCAGGGAGTGGGGTTGGACCAGCCGGAGCTGGCCATCTCGTGATTCTCGTCGAGCTCAACGACCTGGCCTTCCACGCTGCGTACACATTTGGAAGCTGCAATTACTTTGTCGATCTCAAAGATATCATCATTCCCGGGGCAGACAAAACAACGCATGCCTGTTCCGCCCAGCTTCGCGTCCGCATATTCCATCCAGTGCTGCATGGTTTTCATCACCTGTTCGAGAAAGAGAGCGTCCATTTTTCCAGGTGAATCGACGAGAGCCTGCACTTCGTCCGGATCTGTCACGTACGGATAATAGCCGCGGTTTTGGATGGTCTGAACCATCTTATCCACCTGCTCTTTTCCATGCAGGATACTTTCCTGTTCGAGCAAGGTAACCTTGAAATCGTCGTTTCCCTGGGCGATGATAGGGATGATGGCCTTGCCGGTCATGTCACCGCCCAGTATGAGGGTATCGGCATCATAAAACTTACCGGCAGCGAGGAATTTTTTCCAACAAATCTCAGAACCGTGTACATCCGTTGCATAATAAATCTTCATCAGGTAAACCTTTCAATAAACGTCCAGTAGAAACTTTTAGAATAATCACTACCACAAATACCCTTGGCGACCATCTAATTTTACTGCATTCCAGGAACCAAGTCTTTGAACCGGGCATGCAGACGAGCCTCCAATTCAGCTGGAATCAGGTCATCAGCGGCATGGGCCAGGATCTCGTTGACACGCTGCATGGCGCGAGCATGCGTATCGAGTGAGCCTTTCTTCTCCCAGATTTCGCGCGCTTCCCGGTCCGCCAGCTTGGGCAGCAGGGCTTCATTTTTCATACGCTTGACTGTGTGCGGGTTCATCATGAACGACCCGCCTGGTTTTATTTGTGCGATTACCTGTAATGCAAGCTCTTCTTCGGAAAACGTGATTCCGCGTACCAGGCGTTTTAGCATCTGCGCAATTTCGTCATCTATCACGGCCTTGGCAAAGTCGAATGCCTTCAGCGCATCCAGCAAGCCGCCCATGTTCAACATGTCCACTCCGGCCAATACGCCCGCCACGCTGGACATGCCGGTTTCGTAACCGGATTGTGCATCATTTATCTTGGAATTGGATAATCCGATGTAACCACCGCACGGCACATTGTAGAAACGCGCCATCTGCGCGAATGCCATATGCAGCATGCCGCACTCGATGCCGCCTGAGGCGTACGCGCCGGTGCGCATGTCTGCAACGGTTGGCAGGGTGGCATAAATAGTGGGAGTTCCCTCCCGGACCATTTGCATCAACACCGAGATGGCGAGGAATTCGGCATTGCCCTGTGCCAGGGTACCTGCCATGGACATTGGCGAAGTTAAACCGGCGTTGGGAACGATGCTTGGATAAACCGGCAACCCTGCATCACAAAAGAAAATAACCGCCTCAGTGGAGAGTTGATCCATGGTCAAGGGTGAAACAACCGGGCAGTAATGGTGGGTGACAAAAGGACGTTGATGGTAAGCCTCGACGCTGCCCGCCATTGTATAAAGCAATTGCATGACTGCGGCTGCGTCGTCCATATCCTTTGTGGTGCTGCGGATCGGCTTTAAGCAGTACTTTAGAGAAGGGTAGAGCCGGGCGAGAGTGAATTGTCCCGGCAACGCATCCTCTGCCAGCGTAGAGATCGAGAAAACATCGTACGCAGGCAGTTCCTGTATGAGCCGGGCAATTTGAGCAATATCTTTTGAAGATGCCCGCCTGGGTCGTCCTGTAACGGGATCGATGATATCCGGTGCGGAGCTACCTGTGACCAGGATCGGCCCATCCTGTGGGAGAGTTCGGTCGAATTTAGGGTCGCGGCCATAGAAGGTAAAAGCGGAAGATAACATGCCGCGGAATTTCTCCACCACGGCTGGCGGGAATTTGACGACCTGCGTTTCTGCATCCACATTGCAGCCATGCTGCTTGAAGATCATGCGGGCTTTTTCGTTACGGACCAGCATGCCGACGTTCTGGAGGATCTCCAGGGATGCGGCGTGGGTGCGTTCGACCTGTTGTTGCGTAAGAAGGGTGGCGAAATTAACCAAAGGATGCTCCTAGTGACCAGGCTGGCCGGCTGCTTCAGGACGCTCCACAAGAAGTTTTGCTGCCAGGGTCTTGATCTCAGCGATTGGAAACATTTGAAGTCCGGGGCGGGTCACTTTGAGGGAAGCAGCAGCCGTGGCAAAGCATGCCGAATCCTGCAAACTCCATCCCTTCAAGTAGCCATAGATAAAACCGGCCGAGAAAGTAGCTCCGGCGCCGCAGCCATCCACGGCGTGCACGGAAGGAGCGCGAACGCGTATCGCTTCCGATCCATGAACCACCAGGCAGCCTTCGCCTGCCATGGTGATCAATGCAGTCTGAACGCCGGTCTTCAATAACTTTTGGGCAACTTCCAAGGGAGGTACCTCGCCCAATTGAGCCGCATCCGTCACTGCCTGGCAGATAACCGCCCGGCCCGCATAGCGGTTCAAGAGAGCAGGGTCCGCGTGCCCATGCTCAAAATTCAGGAAAACTGGCACATGCAAACGGTTGGCTTCATCCATTGCGCGCAGGATGTGATCTCCATCGTACCAGTCGACGTACAGGATACCTGCACCTTCCAGCAAGCCGAGATCGGCTGTGTCGAGGGTATCCAACACCTGTGGTGCCCTTTCCCAAAAATAAGTACGCGCACCCGTTTCGTCCGAGACATCCACTTCCCAGGGAGTCGTGATTTGCCTGGAGTGGCGGACCTCGCCCTGTACGCCCCATGTTTCCAATTGATGTGCCAGAATGTGGCCACGTGGGTCATCCCCGACCGCAGTGCCGATCATGGCGGTTGGAAGTTCCCACTGGCGCAGCAGACAGGCGATGATGGCGGCATCGTCGAAGACGAATTCGCTGACTTCTTTGACTAGCGCGCCGGTATTATGTTCAGGCAACTGTTCGACCACCATTATGGCAACCGGGGTGAGCATTCCAAAACCAACGTAAACAGGGCGGATATTGTTCATTTTGACAACGCAGATTTCATCTCTTGGATATACCAACTCAGGAAGCGTTCCAGGTTGTATTCTTTGTAGGTGGAAAGTGGGCCAGGCGTGTAAGCGTGGGATTTCACTCCACGCTGCTGGTTGGCACAGATGGCCCAGTCCTGCTGGGCGGTCAGCAGCCAGAAGGGTAGAAGTTTCTCCAGGTCGTAATCCCGGCCTGCCTCTGCCTGGCCGTCTACGAGCCAGATCATGCGAATACTCGTATGTTCCAATCCGTGCGGCGTAAGTCGGACGGCGACGCTATGGTCGCAGCTGGCATGCACCCAAAAGTTGGGTAGAGTACGCACACGCATTGTTCCGACATCCGGATCGGTGTAAAGACCCATCAACGGAGCCACCTGCTTCCCGTCCATTGTCTCGCTGACGTACCCTTCCACCAGCGGTGTGCGGTTGGCTGCATACCAAATCCCATGTTCCGGATCCGGGAACTCGGTCATACCGGTTTCATTGCGCAAGGACATGCCCTGGGCGGCCAGTTTAGCCTCGAGCCGGGTGGTTACTGTCTTCAGTCTTTCAGCCACACGCGTTGTGGTATCGTCAGCATTGTAATGATCGAAGTTAGCCTTGATATATTGCGGATGTCTCACATTGCAATGGTAACATTCCCGGTTGTTCTCCCAAACCAGCTTCCAGTTGGATTCAACCTCAAAGTCCATGATTTTAGCTACACGGGCGTTCACCATTCCCTGCGGGTTGGCAACCGGGGCAATTGTCTCATAGGCTGCTTCAAAATCAGCTGGTTCCTGGGCCAGACTGATGAAAATCATGCCCTCCAATTCACGGGCATGAGCAGCATGCAAGCCAAGCGTGGATTTATCCAAACCATCCTGCATTCCGTTCTGCAGCAACAGGCGGCCGTTTCGGTCATAGGTCCATTGGTGATATGGGCAAATAAAGCGCTTAACGGTACCTTCAGGCTCCAGGCAGATAACCGAGCCGCGATGACGACATACGTTATATAGAGCATTCACCTTTCCATCATCTTCCCTTATGATAATGATTGAATCCCCATCCATATCATAAAGGAAGTAATCACCCGGTTTGGGAATCTGGCATGAGTGACCGGCGAAGAGCCAGCCCTTACGCCAGATGGTATCCATCTCGAGATGGTAGAGCGGTTCATCATGATAGAACTGGCGTGGCAATCCATATCCAGGCTGACGGGAATCCACCAGATCTTCTATTGCCAATAAATCGTCGGCATCCAATGGCAAAATCATCGATGAACCTTCCGAATTCGAAATGAATTATTTATACCTATTATACGCGCAGGTGCTCGCCTTTGGGATCGAAAAGGACTGTGGAAGTCACCTGGCCCTGTTTGCGGCCTTCGATCAGATCCATTTCGAGATGGGTTCCCGCTTTGGCTAATTCGAGGGGTAGGTAGGCATACAGAATATTCTTACCCAAAGTATATCCATAGCCACCGCTGCGGACACGCGTGACCACCTTTCCACCGTAATAAACGGCTTCACCTCCGTAGATCTGTGTGAATTCATCCTCGTCCAATACCAGGGTGCAAAGTTTGCGGGTCAATCCTTCCTGTTTTTGCTTGACCAGGGCTTGCTTGCCAATGAAATCGCTCTTTCCAAGGTCAACACAAAAACCCAATCCGGCTTCATAGGGGGTTTCCAATTGGGTTACATCGGCGGTATAGTAGCGATAACCCTTTTCCAGGCGTAACGAATCGAGGCTTTTATACCCTCCCACCTCGATTTCAAACTCCTTACCGGCATTTAACAGCTGGTCCCATACCGGAGTAGCCCTTTCAACCGGGATGTAAAGCTCCCAGCCCAACTCGCCTACATAGCTGACCCGTTGGGCCCAGATCTCGACTCCGTTGACCAGGATCGTCCTGGCATGAAGGTAAGGCAGGGCCTCGTTCGAGATATCCGTGCTGGTGAGTTTTTGCAGCACGGCGCGTGCCTTCGGTCCCCACATTGCCAGACAGGCAAAGTCCGTCGTGATGTCCCGGATCGTTATCGCTTCGTCTTGCGGCTGTTGATGCATTTTGAGCCAGGCCAGGTCGTTCCCGATAAAGGCGGAACCAGTGATCACCCAGAAACGATCCTCAGCCAAACGTGAAATTGTCAGGTCAGCTTCAACGCCTCCGTGGTTGTTAAGGAATTGGGTGTAGGTGGCTGAGCCGACCGGTTTGTCTATGGCGCCGTCCGCCACCCTCTGCAGCAGCTGCAAACTACCCGGACCGCTTACTTCGATCTTTCCGAAGGAAGTCAGGTCGAAAAGGGAAACCCGCTCGCGGGTGGCCCGATGTTCTTGTCCGACTCGCTCGAAATAAGGCGGACAATTCCAGCCCCACTGGCGCTGGTCGGTGCCGGCCCGTCGCCAGGGTTTACCGGGCTCGAAGAAATTGACGCGCTCCCAGCCGAATTTTTCCCCGAAGACGGCACCCATTTCCTGCAGCCGGTAATGCACAGGACTGATCCGGTGCGGACGCGCCCACTCATTCTCGTCATTGGGGAAGCGCAACCGGTAATAATATTTAACACCCTCACGCGTCCGTTCGGCAGCATATTCCGGATTGGCATAATAATTACCAAAGCGCGTGGCTTTATAGGCATAGACATCCAGTGATGGTTCGCCCTCAACAATCCATTCCGCCATCAGTTTACCGATCCCGCCTGCACCTCCGTATCCGTTAAGCGACATGCCGGCCGCGATCCACATGCCGCGCGCTTCGGCCATTGGCCCAAGCATGGGCTGGCAGTCCGGGGTATACGCCCCAGGATGGCAAACCAATGTGATGATGCCAGCCTGGTCGAGGAATGGAATACGGCGAATGGCACCTTCCAGTAGCTGCTCGAAACGGTCGTAGTCGGCTGGCAGGGTGGTGCCGCCATGCTCCCATGGTACGCCATCGATCCAACGCGCCAGTGGATTCGGTTCGTATCCACCGATCACCAACCCACCAGCCTCCTGGCGCATATACACCAGGTTGTCAGGGTCTCGCAAACATGGGGTTGAGCTGGGAAACTCATGATTACCAACCGCTTTCAATGCAATATGCTGGTGATCGACCGGAGTGGTTGGAATTTGCAAGCCGGCCATGGCTGCCACCCTGGGTGCCCACAGGCCGGCAGCATTAACTACAATCCCAGTCCGGATGGGGCCCTTGTCGGTAAGGACGCGCTGGACTTCGCCTTTCGAAGTAAGCTCGATGCCGGTAACACGAACGCCGGTGTTGACCTCCACGCCCATCTCGCGTGCAAAACGAGCCATGGAGGTGGTTGTGAGGTATGGATCCAACTGACCATCGCGCGGCAAGTATATGGCGCCGTACAGGTTTTCCTTGCTCAATTGAGGCATGATCCGCAGGGCTTCGTCCGGTGAGATGACCTCCACATCCATGCCAATGGCTTTGGCACGGCTGACGCTGCGTTGCAGTTCTTTGAGCTGGTCTTCCGTTGAAGCCACGCGCAGGCTGCCGACATGATCAAAGAGTCCCAAGCCGCTGTAAAGCTCAATACTGTATTTCCGGAACTGCATTAGGGTTTGCGAGGTGGCGAACTGGGTTACCAGTCCGGCTGCGTGAGAGGATTCTCCGCTGGCTATTTCCCCTTTTTCAACCAGGACGACATCCGTCCAACCCAGCTTGGCCAGATGGTAGGCAATGTTGGCCCCGACGATCCCGCCTCCGATGATGACAACGCGTGCCTGATCTTTCATGATTTAATTTAACCTTTCTAAGAGAGTTATTAGAATAATCGATCAGCGAACCAACCGTATCAAGTTTTGATAGAGATTGCAGCAGCAATCAAGCAGTTCACCGAGTTTGCTGAGAGAGCTTCGATGGCTGCTGGATCGAACCCGTCATCGGTGATCAATGTATCAATCCCATCGATCGTGGTAATTTGGAAATTGGCGACCACACCCCACTTGCTGGAATCGGCGACTATATAGACCTTCCCCCGTGTACGCTCAAGCATCTGTTTGACAACTTCCGCCTCCGGATTTGAAGGGACGGTGCAACCGTACAACAAGCTGACCCCGTCCACGCCCAGGATTGACTTGTCAGCGTACACTTGGCGAAGATTGTCAATGGCGAAACGCCCTGCCACGGAATTGGAATGAGGTTGGAACTCCCCACCCAGCAGATGATGTTTAAAGCCTGCTTCACCCACTTCGAGAACGCCATAGACGTTATTGGTGAATACTGTAATTCCAGCATTCCCGCGAATATGGCGGATGACCTGCGTGGTGGTGGTGCCGCTGTTGATAAAGACAACATCATTATCTTCAATTAGTGAGGCTGCCAACGCACCGATCGAACGTTTTTCTTCAATATGTTTTTGTGCTCTTTGCAAATACTCGGGCTCCAAAGCCAACCTTTGATTGAGGATTGCACCCCCATGTGTTCTTTCAACAACCCCTGCGCGTTCCAACCATTCCAGATCGCGGCGGACTGTCGCTTCCGAGGTATCCAGCATGCCATACAAATCGTCCATACGAACGATCTTATGGGTTGCCAGGTACTCCTGGATCCGCTCCCGTCGTTGTGCTGGAATGAGAGGTTTGCTCATGGAGATGTCGAAGATAGGCTGGCAGTTGAAAAAGATTGGATATTTACAATTCGAATTATAAAAGAATCTGAAGAAATTTGCAAGTTTTTGCTTTTGTTATTATAATGGCAATGGTTTTTAGTCTCCCTGTTAACCTTTAACTGCCCGAAATCGACCAGGGATTTCCTTTTTGAACACATCGTAGGAGATTGGGATGACAAGCAGTTCCATTGGTATGGGTGAACAAGATCGCCTCGAGCGCGAAAAGTTCGAAAATGAACTGAAGCGCATCCTTAATGCCAGTGATACCGCCGGCGTTATCATGCGGGTAATCGGCTCTTTGGCATTCCAAAAGCACTGCCAGAAGTATGGATATCTTCAAGCTGCCATGGGGCGTGCCTACACGGATATCGATTTTGCCGCTTATCATAGACAGGCCAAGGAAATCCAGGCAATGATGGCTGGATTGGGTTATCAGGAAAACCGTGAAGTGTTTATTGTATCGGAAGGGAATCGCGCCATTTTTGAAAAGCCGGAGGCCGGCCTGCATATCGATGTGTTTTATGAAAAACTAGACTTCTGCCATGCCATCTATTGGAAAGGCAGATTGGAAGTGGACCATCCGAGCATCCCGCTGGCAGAGATGCTGCTCGAGAAAATGCAAATCGTCCAGATTAACGAAAAGGATATTATTGATACCATTATGTTATTGCTCGAACATCCTTTGGGAGACGAAGATCACGAAACTATTAATATCAAGCGCATAGCCGAGCTTTGCAGCCTGGATTGGGGTCTCTGGCGCACCACCACCATGAACCTCGACAAGGTGCGGCAGTTGGCAAAGGGCTATGAACAACTTTCCGGTGAGGAAAAAGGCACCATCGATTCGCAAGTCACAACCGCACTGAATCGCATTGAGAAGGAGCCCAAGCCGCTTGCGTGGCGCCTGCGTGCAAGAGTTGGTGACCGCGTGAAATGGTACAAAGATGTGGATGATGTTGAATGAAGTCCAGGAGGCAATTATGAAAACCGTGCGTGACCTGATGCATCCGGGGCTGCTCACCTGCCGCCCAGACGCCACCCTGGGCCAGGTGGCCGTCCTGCTTACACAGCATCACGTCCATGCCCTGGTAGTTGCTGATCGGGACGGCCGTCCCATTGGCATTATTTCCGATTACGACCTGCTGGCCGGCGAATGGCTTTCGGAGGATTCTAAAAGTCTGGCCACCATGCGTCATCTGACTGCCGGGGAATTGATGTCCTCCCCAATCGATACTGTTGAGGCGAGTGTCCCACTGCATGTGGCTGCCCAGAAACTAATCGAGGCGGATATCAACCGTCTGCTGGTCACAGATCAGGGAAACCCGGTCGGGGTAATTTCGATCTCCGATTTTGTTGCCAGTATTGCCGGAGAAGAAAAACCATTACGCTCCACCGTGGCGGATGTGATGTCCGATGCCATCCTGGTATGCCGGGAGAAAACGCCACTGATCTCAGCGGCGCGCACCATGACCCAGGCCGGTTGGCGATCAGTGCTGGTGGTGGATGCCAAGGGTACGCCGGAGGGCGTCGTCAGTGGCAAGGACTTGCTGCCGTGTGTACAGAATGGCGTTGACGAAAAGTTGACCGTGCTCGACATCATGCACCCGGTTCTCACCATCGATATGCACGCCAGGTTGCGCGAAGCCGCCGACCTGATGATTCAGAAGCATTACCATCGCCTGGTGGTCGTTGATAAGGATGATCCACAAGCCTTTCCATTGGGCATAATTTCCTCTTTCGATATCGTTGCCGAGATGGCCAGGCCTGGATCGACCTGGCAAAAGTAAACAACCAAAGCAGTCGATTCCAGTATTCTTAAAGGGTCGGCTGCTAAACAAGATATATTAAGTCGGAGAATTCTGTCCATGGCTCTTACGCTGCAAGAAGCACTTGCCCGGGTTCCTCAGTGGGCAGGTGCGAGCGATTTGAAGGCGACACCGCTCGGAGGAGGTATAACCAACAATAATTTTCGCATAGATGTTGGCGGGGAGTCTTTTGTTCTTCGGATTGCCGGTGCAGATACAGACCTTTTGGGAATAAACCGGGAGGTTGAATACGCCGCCAATCTGGCTGCCGGCAAGCTTGGCATCGCGCCGGAAGTATTTTATTTCATCCGTCCGGAAGGCTATCTGATCACACGTTTCATAACCGGGCGTCCAATCCTTCCTGAGGAAATTTGCCGACCGGAAAACATTCGCCGGGTTACGGATGTACTGCGGAAAATTCACAACATGCCGGAGATCCCTGGCAATTTTGATGTTTTTCGTATTGTTGAAGATTACTCTGAAATTGCCCGACGTTACCAGGTCGCATTACCGAAAGATTTTGAAAGGTTGATCGAGCGGATAACCGAAGCCGAGCAAGCCTTGCATAACCGGACTCTGACACCTCACCCGTGCCACGATGATTTACTCAATGCGAATTTCCTTGCTAATCATCAACTTTACGTGCTGGATTGGGAATACGCCGGAATGGGTGATATTTTTTTTGACCTGGCTAATTTTTCCGACCATCATCAATTAAATGACGAACAGGATGGCTGGCTGTTAAATTGTTATTTTGGGGAGGTGACACCAAAACGCTGGGCGCATTTAAAAATAATGAAAATCTTGTCCGATTTGCGTGAGGCAACCTGGGGACTAGTGCAGATAGGCATCTCGAAGCTTGATTTCGACTTCCATGACTATGCCAATAAATTCTTTGGACGTGTCATGGAAAATATCCTAAATCCTGAATGGAATGAATGGCTCAAGGAGGTTGTTTAAATGTCTGATTTTCCCACTCATGCTCAAGTAGTTATCATCGGTGGCGGCGTTGGCGGATGCAGCATTGCATACCATCTAACCCTGATGGGATGGAAGGATGTTGTCATCCTGGAACGCCATGAGTTAACCAGCGGTTCCACCTGGCACTCTGCCGGTTTGGTTGGCCAGATGCGCTCGGATGCCAACCTGACCCGAATGATGCATTACAGCACCGACCTGTACAGGAAGCTGAAGGACGAGACCGGACACGATCCGGCCTGGCGGGAGGTTGGCGGCTTGCGGCTGGCGTCTTCTGCTGAACGCATGGAGGATCTCAAGCGGCTGGTTGGAATGGCGCAATCCTTCGGTGTGCCGATGGATCTTGTCTCTCCCAAGGAGGCCATGGACCTCTTCCCGATCATGAACCCGGAAGGAATTGCCGGCGCCGCCTTTACCCCCAATGATGGCGTCATCGATCCAACCGGCCTGACCAATGCCCTGGCAACCGGTGCCAAACAACGCGGTGCGAGAATTTTCACCGACACAAACGTGGAAAAGATCAACCTGAAAAACGGTTGCATCCATGATGTGGTCACCGACAAAGGCACAATCGAAACTGAAATTGTGGTGAATGCAGCCGGGCAATGGGGCGGTGAGGTCGGCAAAATGGTCGGGCTCAATCTGCCGATCGTGCCGATGGCACACCTTTATATTATTACCAAACCGATCAAGGGCGTCGGGCACGATTTTCCGACTCTGCGCGACCCGGATCTGCTGGTCTATTGGCGCGAGGAGGTAGGCGGGCTGGTCACTGGCGGGTATGAACGTAAACCCGAACCGTTCGGGTTGAACGGCATTCCGCGCAATTTTAAATACCAGCTCCTTCCGCCCGATTGGGAGCGTTTTACTCCGTTGATGGAAAACTCCATCAAACGTGTTCCCGCGGTGGAAACAGCCGAGGTGGTGCAGCTTTTGAACGGACCGGAAGGTTTCACACCCGATGGCGAGTTCCTGCTGGGTCCAACTTCGGTCAAGGGTTTCTGGGTGGCCTGCGCTTTTTGCGCCCATGGGTTGGCCGGTGCGGGCGGCATAGGAAAAACCATGGCGGAATGGATCATCGATGGACATCCGGAGTGGGAAGTCTGGCGTTTGGATGTCCGCCGGTTTGGTTCGAACTACAACAGCCAGGACTACACCGTGGCTCGTACGATCGAAACCTACACCCAATATTACGACATCCATTACCCGGGGGAGGAGCGCATGTCCCGACGTGGACTGCGCCTATCACCCACGTACCATCGCCTAGAGGATCTGGGATGTTTCTTTGGCGAGAAAACCGGATGGGAACGTCCCAACTGGTTCAAGCCATATGAAGAATTGGCCCGTCACGGGCATGAACCGAAAGGCTGGGCCCATCACAACTGGTCGCGTGCCATAGGCTATGAACACCTGATGACCCGTTCGAATGCAGGTTTGTTCGATGAAACCTCCTTCAATAAATTTGAAGTGCGCGGGCCGGGTGCGCTGGCTTTCCTGAATAATGTCTGTGCCAATGAAATTGACCAGCCGGTTGGTACGATCGTCTACACCGAGTGCTTGAATAAGCGCGGCGGGATCGAGTGTGATTTCACGGTCACCCGCCTGGCTGAACAGCAATTCTTCATCGTTACCGGAACCGCCTTCGGTCAGCACGATCTGTCCTGGTTGTCAATAAATATGCCGGAAGATGGATCGGTTTCGATTGAAGATGTCAGCTCTTCCTATACCTGCCTGGGCTTATGGGGACCCAAAGCCCGCACAATCCTTGAGAAAGTCACCAAGGCGGATGTATCCAATGCCGGCTTCCCCTACATGACAGCCCGCCAGATCGTGGTCGGAGATGTACCGGCCCTGGCATCGCGTGTCACCTACGTCGGCGAACTGGGCTGGGAGTTCTACTGCCCGATGGAATATGGCTTGCGCCTGTGGGATACACTTTGGGCTGCCGGGCAGCCTGAAGGCCTGGTCGCAGCAGGTTACAAGGCGATCGAACTCATTGCGGTTGGAAAAAGGCTACCGCTACTGGAGCAGCGAGATCAGCCCGGATTATTCCCCCCTTGAAGCAGGCCTGGGCTTCGCGGTCAAGCTGAACAAGAAGGATTTCATCGGAAAAGAAGCCATCCTTAAGCAAAAAGAAGCCGGCCTAACCCGCAAGTTATGCTGCATGACACTTTCAGACAGCCGTACCATTGCACTAGGCAAGGAACCGGTCCGATCGAAAGATGGCAAGACCATCGGATGGGTGGCCGCGGGTGGATACGGTTATTCCGTGGAGAAGAGCATCATTTTCGCCTACCTGCCGATGGAGTTTGCCAAGGTGGGCACGGAACTGGAGGTTGAATTCCTTGGGGAGCAGGTCGGAGCTGTTGTGGCACAATCACCTTTATGGGACCCCAAAGGAGAGCGCATCAGAGCGTGATCAACCCGGACGGTTGTATAATGTCTCTCAACACAAGAATGCGGTTTTTGCAACTGGAATTTATTGGTGACCGCAAGAATAGACGGATTTTTGAATCCGGAAAATCAAGGAGATAAAACCTATGTCAATCGTAAACGCAAAAGAAATCATGATGGTGGCTGCCAAGGAAAAATATGCTGTCGGCGCGTTCAATATTACCGATCTGGTTCAGATGGAAGCGGTGGTCGACGCGGCGGTAGCCAAGAAAGCTCCCCTGATCATTCAAACTTCGGTGAAACCGAGCAAGTTCCTGGGCGTTGATGTGTTAGTGGCGATTTACAGAACCATCGCTGAGTCAGCTCCCATCCCGATCTGTCTGCACCTGGATCACTGCACCGAGGTCGAACACTGCAAGAAGTGCGCCGATGGAGGCTATACCAATATCATGATCGATGCTTCCAAACTGGCTTACGAGGAGAACATCCGCCAGACCAAGGAAGTTGTTGATTACTGCCACAAGGTTGGTGACATCTCAGTGGAAGGGGAACTCGGTACAGTCAGCGGTGTGGAAGATCAGATCAAGGTCGCCGAAGATGAAACACAGTTGGCAAATCCCAAACAGTCCGTAGAATTTGTCGAGCGCACTGGATTGGATATCTTTGCCCCTGCCATAGGCACCGCTCATGGAGTCTATAAAACCAAGAATCCGAAAGTGGACTTCGAGCGCCTTGGCAAGATCAATGAAATGCTGAACGGCAAGACCATCAAGACGCCGCTGGTCGTGCATGGCGGGACCGGCCTCCCGGAGGACTATATCAAGAAATTAATCGCGATGGGCGGCGCAAAGGTGAACGTATCCACCGAATTAAAACGCACCATGATTGACGCAGAATACGAGTACATCCTTGCACACCGGGAGGAATACGATCCCGGCAAGGTTGACGAGGCGGTCAGGGTTGCCATCCGCAACGCAGTTGGTCATTGGATCGACATCCTTGGCTGTGCCGGCAAGGCATAAGTACGATAAGGCATACAGGGGAAGAGTGAGGAGCAAGCCAATTGCCCCTCGCTTTTCCTTTGCATCAAATAAAAAAAGGAGTAAGACATGAAAAAGGTTGAAGAATATTTTGTTCCCTGGGTAAAAGGCATCCCAATGTATATCTCCGGGCATATTGAGCTGGCCTGGAAAAAGCCGGAACTCCATCGCATGATGTCCAATGAGAATCCAAATCCACCTTCAGAAAAAGTGCTGGAAGCCATTAACAAGTATGCCAGGATGGGTAACCGCTACCCGGACCAGGGTCTGGTGGTGCGCAGCAAGATCGCTGAGATAAACGGGTTGGATGGTCCCGAGAATGTCCTGCTGGGCAATGGTTCCAGCGAGGTCTATGACAACATTTTCCGCTGCTTCGTGACGGCCGGAGAGGAAGTAATCCAGCACACCCCTTGCTTTGGCATCTACAAGCTGCGCGGCACCATCTTGGGCGCCAAAATGGTCTCCGTGCCGATGGTTTACAAAGATAAGCGCCTGCTCTATGATCCAGATGCGATAATCAAAGCAATCACGGATAAAACCAAGATCATTGTCATTGCCAATCCGAACAACCCGACCGGCAACTTCATGGATGCAAAGGACTTTGTCCGTATCGCTGAAACCGGTATACCCTTCATAGTGGACGAAGCTTATGTGGAATATGCCGGCCTGGGCATGTCGCAGGTGGGCTTGATCAAGAAATACAAGAACGTAATCATCACGCGCACACTATCCAAAGCATATGGCCTGGCTGGCCTGCGCTTTGGCTATGCATTGGGTGACAAGGATGTGATTGGACAGATCTCCGCGGCGCTGATCCCCTGGAATGTGGGCACAATCCCGATGTGGGCGGCCCTGGCGGCTTTTGAGGATACCGAAGCCCTGGCGTTTCGCGTGAAATTCAACAACAGCGAGGTTGACTACATCACCGAATCGCTCAGCGAGATTCCCGGCCTGGTTGTGTTTGCCACAAAAGCCAACTACATATTTTTCGATTGCGGCGCATTAGGGAAGAAGGGCAAGGATATGGTGGCGTTTGCGGAACAGAAAGGCCTGATCTTCCGCCCGGAAGGCGAAAAATATGGCAGCGATGGCTGGTTCCGCATTACCATCGGAACCAAGGAAGAAAACCGCATGGCGGTCAACGTGGTACGCGAGTTCTTGACCGGTAAATGACCTGGTGGCCCCACCGCTGAAATGTACGGTGGGGTTTTTCCAAGTGAGGAGGCTAAGCATGGCTAGGATTAAAGCTGTATTCTTTGACCAGGACGGTGTGATCATCGATACCGAACGGGATGGTCATCGCGTCTCTTTCAATATGACTTTCAAGGAATTCGGATTCACTGACGAGTGGAGCGTGGATTACTACCACGAATTACTTCAGATTGCTGGCGGCAAGGAACGCATGAAGCATCACCTGGAGACCAAAGGGTTCAGCAAGCCAGTACCCCCGGAGCAGGTTGATGATCTGATCAAGGAGATGCATAAACGTAAAACGGCCATTTTCGTTGAGTTGATCGAGACCGGAAAACTGCCACTGCGTCCGGGAATCCATCGATTTATGAAGGAGGCCATGCAGGCCGGTCTGAAGATCGGAGTGTGCACCACCTCCAACGAGCAGGCCGCCAAGGCCATCACCGAGAAAATCCTTGCAGACATCAAATTTGACATCGTATTAGCCGGAGACGTAGTCAGCCATAAGAAACCCGACCCTGAGATCTACAACCTGGCTCTAACCAAGACTGGTTTAAAACCCGAGGAAGTCATGGTCGTCGAGGATTCCAGGAATGGTGTATTAGCCGCAAAAGCAGCCGGGACTCATGTGATTGTCACGACCAATGGTTACACCGAAAAGGAAGACGTTAACGGCGGCGATATCATCGTCACCTGCCTGGGCGATCCGGAAGGCGAGAAAGGTAGCCTGACCAAAGGTGGTAAAACCCTGAAATTTGACGGCGTGTTGCATGTAAAACAAGCAGTCGATTTCTTCGCTGGTTAGAAAAAAAAAGACCGGTTTCCACCTGGGACAAAGATAGAACGGAGGCTGTCCGAAAAGAACCGGGCAGCCTCTTCGCTTCATTGTTCGGTAATTCGTTGAGAAGAATGAATATGTCCGATGAAATACTCGATATTGTCGATGATACCGATCTGGTTGTAGGCCAGGCTTTACGAACCGTTGTTCACCAGTGTGGCCTGCAACACCGCGGAGTCCACATATTCCTGGTCACTCCTGGGAACAAACTGGTTGTGCAACGACGCGGACGACAGCGGGAGACCAGCCCGCTTGCTCTGGATTGTTCGGTCTCGGAGCATGTCAAAACCGGGGAATCCTATCGTAAAGCTGCGTTACGCGGCCTGGCTGAGGAATTGGGCATACGGGACATCAAGATACATCCCATGGTCAAATTTAAAATGGATTATGGACCAAACGACCGGGAAATCAGCCAGTTGTATGAAGGCCGGGTTGAACCAGATCGGCTACATTTCGACCCGGTTGAGGTAGAGAGAATTGACTGCTACAGCCTGGACGAGCTGGATGAGCTTATCCGGAATGGTCAGGTGGCATTCAGCGGCTGGTTCTCACAATTAATCAATTGGTACTTGGGAAGGACTTCCGAGGTACACGTTTTAAGAACCTTTGCCTGGCAGCATCTTCTGTTATCCTCTTTATTTTCAGAGATCCTCCAGAACCAGGCAACTGTCCCGAAGATTACGCTAGGGGATTAATCGGATAATCAACCAATACAAGCCAGCGGAAAACAGGGCGGTAGCAGGGATGGTGAAAATCCAGGCCATGGCAATCTCCTGTGCCACCCCCCAGCGCACTTTATTGGCCCGTTCACCAGCGCCTACGCCCATGATCGCCGAGCTGACCACCTGGGTGGTACTCACAGGTCCCCCGAACAACGAATTGGTTAGGATAACCACTGCCGAGCTCAACTGGGAAGCAAATCCGTCCACGGGACGGATTTTGTATATCTTGCCTCCAAGGGTGCGGATCAACCGCCATCCACCGATTGAAGTTCCCAAAGCGATCATGGATGCACACAGGAGAATGACCCAGTCTGGAACTTTAAAGACAGAGAGATATCCTGAGGTTACCAAAGCCAGGGTGATAACCCCCATGGTTTTTTGTGCATCATTGGCGCCATGGCTGAGCGCCAGGGTGATGCCAGTTAGAATTTGGCTGCGTTTGAAAAAGGTATTAATGCGCGGTGAAGCTTTCCAACTCAATATCAGGATAAGTTTGATAAAAAGGAAACCTACGAAAAAACCAATAATGGGAGACGAAAATAAGGAGATCAATGTTTTTTCCAAACCTGGGAGCTCGATTCCTTTCCACCCCGCCGCCATCACCACCGCCCCGATCAGGCCACCAATCAATGCATGGGATGAACTGCTCGGAAATCCCAGGTACCAGGTCAGTAAATCCCACAGTATCGCGCTGACGAGTGCCACCAAGATCACCTTTGTACTGATCAGGCTGGAAGCAGCGATCCCGTTACCGATTGTTTGCGCCACCGCTACACCAAAGATAAAAGGCCCGGAAAACTCTGCGACGGCTGTTACCCCCAGTGCAACCCGCGGAGAAAATGCCCGGGATGAAATCATCGTGGCCACCACGTTGCTTAAATCATGGATACCATTCAGGAGATCAAATGAGGCTCCTAAAACAATCACAGCAATGAGGACGGGTGTCATGTTAGCTGCCTTTCCTTAGCATGAAATCTGCTTTGCAAATCCTTAATTCCATCTACAGATCTGCTCATTGGAGGCTCCGGGTCAGTAACTTATAAATCAGCGCGGCCAGGAGGGCTGTCGCAGGAATGGTCAACAACCAGGTCATGCCGATGTCTTGGGCAATTTTCCAGCGGACCTTGTTGGGTCTTTCTGCCGCGCCCACACCCATGATGGCTGTGCTGATCACCTGGCTGGCGCTAACCGGTCCTCCGGTCAGCGAGGCAGTCATTACGACGACGGCCGAGGCAAGTTGGGCGCTAAAAGCATCCATGGGTGCAATTTTATAGAATTTTGCTCCCACGGTGCGGATCAATCTCTGTGCTCCCACCGCTGTTCCAGCTGATATTGCCATTGCACAAATCAGGATAACCCAGGTCGGAACGATAAATGTGTTCAAATATTTTTCTGTTATAAGAGCCAGGGTAATCATTCCCATGGCTTTTGGCGCGTCATTACTGCCATGGCTGAGTGCCAGGGCAATCACTGTAAAGATCTGATTGCGCTTAAAGTACTTCGTTAATTCTGGGGGAGGCATCCCAGCTTAATCGCATGACGATCCGTAGAACGACGAATCCTACGACAAGACCAATCATGGGGGCGAGAAACAATGGGATCAATGTATTTTCCAACCCGGGAATCTGGATGGCCTGCCATCCCGCTCCCACGATCACTGCACCAATCAGCCCGCCGACGAGTGCATGCGATGAGCTGCTCGGGAGCCCAAGGTAGCCTGTCAGCAGGTTCCATGCGACTGCACTAAGCATGGCCGCCAGGATGACTGTCGTGCTGATCACTTCAGCCTCGACAATCCCATGACCAATTGTCTTGGCTACCGCGATCCCAAAGATAAAAGGTCCCAGAAATTCTGCCGCGGCGGTAATTAACAGGGCAACGCGAGGCGATAACGCGCGTGATGAAATCATCGTCGCAACAATACTGCTCGAATCGTTTCGGCCGTTCAGGAAAGCATACACGAGGGCCAAAATGACGATGGCAATAAGGACCGGTGACACAAATTCTACCAGAACTCAGGTAATCTTCACGATAATGTCGCCAATGACATTGGCTGCCTCATCGACGCGGTCGGCTGCGTTGCTCAAGTGGCGATACACCTCGCGAGATTTCATCATCTTGATCACCCCCTGAATGTCTTCGGCACCTCCAAAGAGGTCTGCCAAAGCCGAACGATACATCTCTTCCACCCGGTTTTCAAGACCCTTGGCGCGCTGGGCGTGGTCGCTGGCCACCCCGGGGTGATCTTCCAGGCGATCAACCGCCATCAGCAATTCATAAGCCGCATCCCGCAGGATGGAAGCCATTTGCTGCATGAAATTGGTTGGCTCAACCTTCATGATTTCCATCTCGCTGACGGTGCTGTAAGCGTAATCCAGCACATCATCGATCGTACGGGAAAGACTGAAAATATCCTCGCGATCGAAGGGGGTGATGAAAGTCTTATTTAATTCGTCGATCAGGATGCGGCGGGCTTCGTCGGCCTCTTTCTCTTTCGAGGAAACCAAGGCAGATGCAGCCGGGTCCCGTGAAATCATAAAAGTCTTCAGGGCCTCCAGGCCATCCACAGTAAGCGATGCCTGGTCGTGGATCAATTTCAAAAAAACATTCTGGCGTTTCTTAAAAATGCGAAACATGGATAACGATCCTCCTTTAAAGTGAATACGCGTCTTTAATCTGACGCGAAAATGTGCAGCCATAATTTATTTTCATTGCAAAACAGATAAATTTTTATACGAAAACTGTCGTCGGGCTCGATCGAGCAATAATGGCATCAGTTACTATTAAAAAAATTTAAGGGCGATACTCATCACCCTGTATAACTACAATAATATTGCCTTGGTGACAAGGTATGGTACCGTTAATAACCTTGTAATAATAACACATTTTACATCTGTACTCCTCGATAGCCGCTTGGGAAACCGCTGGAGTTCGGGAGAGGAAAGGGGCATTTTTGAGCCGGGAGCCATGCTTAAGACCTCAAAGTGATCTTAATGGAGGCAAGCACGGCTTGAAGTTCCATGAAATCCGAATGCCAGAGAAAGTCGTGATCGTTTCGTAATGCATAGACCCGCGGGCCGATCCCGATGAAACTATAGCCAAGCGAGTGGGCTTCCTCCAGATCCCAGGGTCCGTCACCCAGGTAGACAACCCGTTCGAAACCGGGGCAGGTGTAAGCAGCCTGAGCTTTTTCCACTGCGATCTGCATAATACGCATGCGTTTCATATCATCGTCTGAAGTGGCCATTGGGATGGCTGCAATGTTCAGGCCGCTTGCCCGCAATTTGAATAATGCTTCGTCGGTCCAGCAGCCGGTGGCAATTACAATTCCCAGCCCATTCAGGCGGCGCAGCTGGTCCAGGAAATGAGCCGCACCGGGGATCTCGCAAAAAATTTGGGGAGAGGACTGGTACATCGCTTCAAGGCGTGATTGCACATTTCGCTTCACTTGCTCGATCTGGTCTGCTGTGGGATTCGTACCAGTGACACGCCGGATTGCTTCCCAGGTCACTCCAGAAGAGGTTTTGTCAATAAAGCCATTCAAATCTGCGTTGACAGGAGGGCAACCAAGTACCTCGGCAATGGCACGCCCAAATATTACCTGGTCGTACTCGTAGGACTGGGTGAGTGTGCCATCTATATCCAGCATGACCAGATTCATACTTTTAAGTCCACTTGGATCTTTCTTATAACAAGCGAACCGGACCGGTTGATCCGCGCGCTACCAACCTTGAGGGGATAAGGATTTGCTGCTCCCCTGGGGGGATGCCTTTCAAGTTGCTAATAAGCATATGAGTGGCTTGGGCAATCATATCGTCAGCAGGCTGGTGGATGGTGGTGAGGCCAGGCCAGATCTTTTTCGATTGTGCCAGATCTTCATAACCGCAAACCGATATCTGATTGGGAACCGGAATACCCATTTCCTGCAAAGCAAAAATAACCCCGTAGGCAGCTTCATCGTTTCCGGCGAAGATCGCTGTGACATCTGCATTTCGTTGGAGCAGAAGTTTGCAAGCCGTATAGCCGCCATCGAAATTGTTTTCCGAGTTTTCAACCAGACTTGGTTCGAAATGAAGGCGGTGTTCTTGCAAAGCTGCTTTGTAACCTTCCAGGCGATCAAAACTGGAACGCATATTCCGGGAGCCCATCAGGAAAGCAATCCGTCTGTGGCCTAGCGTGATCAGATACTCGGTCATTTGGAAGGCGCCTGCTCGATCTTCGCCGAGAACGGATGGGATTTGCGGCGAATGGTCGTAAGGATTAATTTGGACCAGGGGAACTTTGTAAGTGACGAGCATGTCAATCAGGAAACTATCCGAATCACAGGGAGGTGTGATGACAAAACCGTCGATGCGATGTTCGGCGATCAGTTCCACCAGTTTGTTGCGGGATCGTTTATTGGATGGGAAGTAGGGCTGGATGAGGATGTCGTAATCCTCATCATGGGTAATATCCATGACAGTGGAAAGGATTTGTGAAGCCTCCTGGTTGAACCCGGGATATAAAAGAATGCAAATAATAAAGGATTTATTGTGTACAAGACGGCGGGCTGAAATATTGGGGGCGTACCCAAGTGACCGGATTACTGTCTGGACATGGGTGCGCAGATCTTCTTTAACATACGGTTCATTGTTGATGACCCTTGAGACTGTCTTAATCGAACAACCGGCCACGAGGGCAACATCTTTTATTGTTGCAGCCATACTATTCCGATCCTTATCACTCCTTCAATATTTATGGAAGTTCTGCTTTTAGGCATGGAAACGGCGATTCCCGTTATATATTGACAACGCTGTCATATTATTGTATCACCTATCCTTAAGGAGGAATTCCATGCAAAAAGAGACCCGTAATGGTCTCTTTTGTGGGCGCGAAGAGACTTGAACTCCCGACCTCATCAATGTGAGTGATTTGGTTGGATATTGAATATTTTATTGACTGGAGAGGTCTCCAACGCCAGGCGTTTCAATCTCTCGTTAGCCATGCACGTGTATACCTCTGCCATGCGAATGTCAGACCACCCCATAATCTGTTGAAGGCTGCTGGAGTCGATCCCCTGTTCCACTCGCAGAGTGGCACTGGTGTGACGCAAAATGTGCGGAGAGAGACGACGTTGGATGCCGGAACATTCTTTCAACCTGCCGATTACCTGGTAAACGCCATCAGCCGTAAGCCCGAATACGCTTTGGGGATCGATAGATGGATGAAATTTCCGGGGATCACGGACTTCAAGCCATTTTCTTATGGCTTCTTTGGTCACTTTCTCAAAATATAGCCGCATTTCTTTGTCCCCCTTTGTAATCACTGAGGCCATACATTCCTGCAGGGATAGATTCTCTGTTTTGAGTGAGGCAACGGCCCCTCTTCGTGCTCCCGTTTCCAACAGGAAGTACACTAATGCAGCATCACGTTCCGGATGGTTACTCTCCTGGGCAGCCTGAAGCAGGGCCTGAACTTCCTGATCCGTGGATGCTTTGGGGAGGCGTTGGGGCAGTTTAGGTTTATCCAGTTGCTGGGCCGGAGATTCTGATAATAATTTTTCACGTACACACCAGTTAAAAAATGCACGTGCCAGGACCACCTTTGTCCAAATCGTGTAAGGACTTGGATTTTGTTTAATCGCAAGATCGATCCATTCCCTCAAGCGAGGAAGTTGGATATTCTCTAATTCTACGTCGCCAAGAAATTTTCCCAACGTTCGCAAGCAGCCACTATAATTATCAATAGTGCACGGCGAGTAGTTTTTTCGCCGCAGCGATTTTATATATTGGGTAAAAGCATTCTGGTAAAGCACAAATTATCTCCTTTGATGGTGTAAGAATGATGGTTGCGATATCGCAGGATGTTCATGCGGAAGGCAGCGGTTGCCTTATACCACTTCTTTACCCATCTCTATGCGGGCTAAAGCGGTTAAATCGTTAGATAAAAATGTAGGCTTCATGTGCGTTTAAACAAAAATACCTCGCACGGCTGGATCCCGGCGAGGTATCAGTTACGATAAGTTTTGTGATATTCGATTGGACACTTATAACATTGCAGCTATTCGTGGGCTATTGACTCTTGAATAGCTGCAATGTATTATAGGCATGGCATTGACGTCGGGTAGTGGCCGTCAATGCCTGGTCGAGACATGGCCGTTCTTGTAAAACGGCGACCTGCGCATCTGTTTTGGCATATGCATCAGGCTATATCTAGTATAGTAGATAATTTGGCCTTTTGTCAAGCCTTGACGCAGTTTCGCCAGATCGTTTTTCCTAGGAGATGATCTGTGATCAAGGTTAAAGGTGCCCGAATTGCTGAAAGAGCGTGGCTTGAACGCAACGGACTTGATGCGCAAGGCCAATATTGCTTACGCCACTGCGTATAGGTTATCCAAAGGGCAGGGGACAGCCATCTCTTTTGATGTGCTGGATGCTTTATGCAAGTTTTTTGATGTTTCTATAGATAAAATTCTGGAATACCTGCCTGAAAGATAAGGCATATAATCTGAGTCTCTTGTTCCAAAATGATTCTGATCATGGTTGAGAGATCGAGATATAAGAAAAGCCGGGGGAAAGGCTTATTCATTCAGTGGATTTCTTGGGATATCTGTCGAAGAGAGAACTTTAGATTGTCCAAAGTGTACTAGCCCGTACATTACCTGCCCCACTTAGCCAGTCAGGGGCATTCTTTATTATGCAGAAAACGCTTTATTCAAAACGCTTTATTCACATGACAGGCTATCTCTCATGTGCTAAACTAGAGGGGTAATTTTGAGTTTTCCTTCCGGGGTGGATGCATCAGCCCGGCCAATCTTGTTCCTTTCGGCTTCCAGTGCAATCCAAGGATCTACCCATGCCAGACGCAAAACGATTTGAAAAACAATTCTTCCAAGCGCTGCGCGACATCTTTGTGGGCGCAAAATTGGAAGGCGATTTGGGCTTTATCAACCTGATGGCCATTAAAAACCGCTACTACGAGCAGGGCGTGTTCCCGCTGTTGCAGAAGGATATCAATGCTGCTCTGAAGCCCTTCCCGGATTTTCGCGAAGAGCTGTTCGATAAACTGTACACTTTCTTCCAGCGCTATTTCAGTGAAAGCGGCTCGATCTATTTCCGCTATACTTCGCTGCACCAGAATATTTATGAGAAGGTGTATACCGACGACCGGGACGTGATCCTGTTCTGGAAGACGCACATGCTCTATTACGTCAAGACCGATCGCATCTTTACCAGCCTGCGCCTGGAAGTGGATGAGGTGAAATTCTTCTTCGATGCTAGCAAGATTGTATTGAAGAAAGCCAACGAGAAACGTGCAACCGTGTATGCCTTCCGCAACGCTGAAGCCGATGGCACGCTGGTCTTTGACGTGGCGTACTCCGAGAAGGGCAAATCTACCAAGCTGGATGACATTCTGAAAGCGGTCAAGCAGGCCGGCCAGAAGCTCAGCGACGAGACCCTCGCTCAGGCCTTTCGGGTTTTCGAGAAGCAGAGCGAGGTGGACTACTTCATCAACAAGGATGCGCGCGGCTTCCTGCAGGAGCAGTTCGACCTGTGGCTTTACCAATATTTATTCAGCGGACAGAATGTTTGGAGTGCCGAACGCCTAGCGCAGTTGCAGGAGTTAAAGGCGATTGCATTGAAAGTGATCGATTTCATCAGCCAATTCGAGGATGAACTGGTCAGGATCTGGAACAAGCCCAAATTCGTACGCAAAAACCATTACATCCTGACGCTTGACAAAATTACCGACCCGCAACTGCTTGAGCGCATCTTTGCCCACGCCAATATGGCAGCCCAATTGGATGAATGGCGAAGCCTGGGCATGCTTGATGAATCATTTACCCTGGCCCAGGTGGCCGAAAAGGATGTGGTGGGTGAACCGCGCCACCCGCAGTATCAGTTCCTTCCTCTCGATACCCGCTACTTCCCCGACTTGGAATTGGACATCCTGGGGCTGTTCGATGATCTGGATGCTGCCCTGGACGGGTGGCTGGTACATTCCGAAAATTACCAGGCGCTCAATACGTTTTTACCCAAGTTCCTAAACCGAATAAATTGTGTACATATTGATCCGCCATATAACACTAATAGTAGCGGTTTTTTATATGCCAATAATTTTAGTCATTCAAGTTGGCTTTCAATGATGTTTGATAGGGTTCTTCTAAGTAAATCTCTTCTTACAAAGAATGGGGTTTTTGCTTGTCACATAGATGAATATGAATATGAAAGGTTGAACTTGCTTCTTGATAATGTTGGATTCCAAAGTGCAGGCACAATGGTTTGGGATAAAGGACAACCTGTTTCCGGAGCTTATGGATTAGCAACACAACATGAATATGTAATATGGAAATCAATAGATAATATAAAAATAGGATTGCAGAAAAGAAATCTAGAATTAATTCAATCTCAAGCAAATGAGTTACTAATTAAGCATGGTGGAACCACACCTCAAGCCATAAAAGAATATCGGTTATGGTTAAAAAATAACATTGAACTTTCGGCGGGTGAAAAAACTTTTGATTCTTTTGATCAGACAGGAAGAGTTTATCGATCGGATAATATGTCCGCAACGGATAAAAGGACCGACAAGAAATTCTACGAACCATTAATTCACCCCATTACAAAGATGCCTTGCCCAGTCCCCGATTATGGCTGGCGATATACACCAGACACAATTGCTGGTTAATTATTCAAGGGCAAATTTTATTTGGTGAAGATCACACAAAAATGCCGCGAAAGAAAACTTATCTTGACGAAAGTGAAACCAGCCAATTACCTAGCATGTATAGAAGTGGCGGAAGAGGAAAACAAGGCCTCGATGATCTTGGTATAGAATTTCCTTTTGCCCATAGTAGTGATTTTTATGAATATATTCTGAGGTCCGCTGCACCAAATGAGATAGATATTATCCTGGACTTCTTTGCAGGAAGTGGCACAACCGCCCATGCGGTAATGAACCTGAACCACGAGGATGATGGCCATCGAAAATACATCCTGGTTGAGATGGGCGAGCACTTCTACACGGTCATCCTGCCACGCATCAAGAAGGTGGCCTTCAACAGCAAATGGAAAGAAGGCAAGGCGGTTTTCGAGAAAGGCGAAGGGGGCATGAGCCAGTTCGTCAAGTATTACGAGCTGGAACAGTACGAAGAGGTGCTGCGTCGAGCCCGCTATGCGGATGCCGACCTGTTCGATAACCCCTACGAAACCCGTATCACCAGTACGTGTTCCTCCGCGATCTCAAGAACCTGGATGCGCTCGAAGTAGATACCGCCCGGAACGCCGTCCATTTCCATCCCGAGCGCCTGTATGAGGATATCGACCTGGCCGAAACCCTCTCCAACCTCCGCGGCAAATGGATCAAGCGTATCACAAGGGAATATGTAGAATTCCAGGATGGCGAGCAGATCAGCCTGACCGATCCGGACTGGCGGTTGCTCAAACCGCTGGTATGGTGGCAGGTATGAAAAAGAAGTCTGCACCTATCACACGCAATTATTATGTCGATGAGGGCGGCGACAGCACCTTATTTGCTTCAAAAGGCAAGCTGCTGGTAGGTACCCCTGGCTGTTCGCGTTTTTTCATGCTCGGGCTTCTCGATGTTGCCGATCCTGCCGCTTTGGAAGGCGATCTGCGAGAATTGCGACAGCGCCTTCTGGCGGACCCGTATTTCAAGAATGTTCCATCCATGCAAATGGACCGGCAAAAAACTGCTCTGGCGTTCCATGCCAAGGATGATCTGCCGGAGGTACGCCGTGAAATGTTTTCCCTGCTCAGAAATTCCGCCGGCTTGCGTTTTTTTGCTGTGGTGACGGATAAGTTGCGTGTGCTCGAATGGATTCCTGTTAAATAGCAGACGAGCCCGCAATCGATGAAATAAACTTTGGGGGACTTTACGATGCGTTTCCCCAAGGTTCTGATAATAAGGATAAAGCAAATAGATCCATGCGTCCGGCTTCAAGGATGGAAATCCACTTTTTGATCGTATTGACGGAAACGCCTAAGTCGCTCGATAGGGTAGATAAATTGAGAATCTGCGAGCAGCGCGCCGCCAGGAGCTGCATGAACCTTTGGAAATCTCTGATGCTTCCGATATCATAGATCGAGCGGATATCTCGTTCCAAATACGTTTGTAAATAGCCGGCGCACCACTGGCTGAAGTTAGTATCAGGATGAATGGCGGGTTCGGGATATGAGCTCCTCTAAAGCATGCTTGAACGAACATTTTTTTTGTATCTCGTACATCTAAAATTTTAGTTTTTTCATTGTGTGCAAAAGGCAGCAGTTCAAAGAGCCGCGACCCGGCCCACCAAAGAGTCCCCCAGGTTTTTGATCAATTGGAATCTCTGCGATCCGGTGATCAGGAATCTGCCGCGGGCGCTTCTTTTCTCATCGATCGCTATTTTTATGTAGGACGTCAACTGTGGAACAGATTGGATTTCATCCAGGATGATCTTTTTTTCGGCTTGATCAAAAAATAATTTCGGGTCGGAAAGTACGCGTTCTCTGACGACAGGATCGTCAAACGAGATATAGCGGTGCGTCTTTTGAAACATTTTCTTAAGTAGAGTTGATTTGCCCGATTGGCGCGGCCCAGTGATCGCGACCGCGGGAAAGTTCGCAGCACTTTTATAAACGTTGGTTTCGATTTCTCTGGGGATATACATGGCTCTGATTTCAGTCGCTTATTACCTTAGCAACTCTTTTAAACGTTGTCAAGACATATTTGCATTCTGAATGCAAATATGTCTTTTACGGTTAACCGGATCTTGTTGAGGGCAATTCCGGTTGCATCGAGATGGAGTCATGGTTCGTGCCGGCCGCTTGAGTTATGTGATGATGCCGCCGCCGAGGAGTTGGTCGTTGTGATAGAAGACTGCGGATTGGCCGGGGGTGATAGAGCTTTGGGGCACGTCGAAGAGAATTTTTACATGATCTGGAGCAACAGGGAGGATCGTCGCGATCGATCCGGGATTGCGGTAGCGGATTTTGACGGAAGCTTCTAAAAGGCTCTTGGGGGGGCGGCACGTCAGTCCAGCTGACGGGGTGGACGAAACATTTGCTGAAGAGGTTTTGCGCTGCGGGCCCGAGCACGAGGGTGTTATTTTTAATATTTTTTTCGATGACGTAGAACGGTTCGCCCACGGCGATCCCCAGCCCTTCTCTCTGGCCGATCGTGTAGAAAGGGGAGCCCGCGGTGTTCCCCTAAAATTTTACCGTCGCGGGTTTGGATCGGGCCTTTTTGAATCAACCCTTGAGCCGTCTGTTCGTTAATGAAATCCTGATAGCTCCGCCCTTCGAGAAAGCAGATGTCCTGGCTGTCCGGTTTCTTCGCCGTGATGAGCTTGAACTGCTCGGGCGCGCGCGCACTTCGTCTTTCGTGAAATCTCCGAGCGGAAATAAAATTTTGGAAAAGCTGCTCCTGGTTCAACATATAAAGAAAATAAGACTGATCTTTTTTTGTATATTTTTCAGTTTTAGAAGAAAATTTTTGTTTTGCTTCTGAACGTTTATTGATAGTCTGAGCCCGCATTCTTTAAATCCTCGTTCCCTCGTATCCCTCTTTCCCTCGTTTGCCTCGGCTTTTATTCTGGCATAATGCCCCGTCGCCAAATAATCCGCCTTGAACGCCAAAGCATACTTGAGCAGGATGTCGAATTTGATGAATATGTTGCAGCGCACGCAAGGGTTGGGAGTGTTGCCTTCCATATATTCAGAGATAAAATTATCAACGACCTTCTCGCGAAATTCTTTTTCCAGGTTGAAGGTGTAGTGTTTGATGTCGAGATGGCAGCGACCTCTTTGGCTTCCGTAACGTCCCGGGCCGAACAGCAGCTCCCGGCGCGTTCCCCGTTGGCGGAGCTCAGCGGCGACCAGAGCCGCAACGTGATCCCGATCACTTCATGGCCTGCTTGGGCGAGGAGCGCCGCGGCGACTGAAGAATCGACGCCGCCGGACATCGCCACGACTATTCTTTTCCTGCCGTTGAGTGCGGATCGGTCAGAGTTCAAGTTCTCTGTTAAAGTCTGGTTCATAGGCCTATATTATACAATGAAGTTTGCGTGATGGGTTCATTTTATATTCTGCGAAATGGCCAGCCATCCCGTAAATCCGTTGATATGGAAATTGAGGTTTTTGCTGTCTTTAAAAACATTTTTAAAATCGGGGTCGATTTGTGTGGCGCGGTTCAAATATTGAACGGCCAAGTCGAATTTATTTTGTTGGAGGTAGATCATGCTGATCGCGTGGGTTGCTTCGGCAGAACCCGGATCGAGTTCAACCGCTTTTTGATACCAGCTCAGAGCCGACGATAAATCATTCATTTCAAAATAAGTATTGCCGATCTGATCGGCGCACAAAAATGACGGCTTTAAACGATAGCACTGTAGGAATAAGGTTAGGGCGCCAGCATCCTGGAGTTGATATTTAAAAAATCTGCCCGGTATACTGGAAGCACTTTTGGGCGCTTTGCAGAAGCGGTTTGAGAGAGGAGAGTTCCGCAGTATTCAGCGGAGCACTTTCATTGAAAAATTTGAACGCCCGGAATTGAAAACTCTGAACCGACATCGGAGTTTGAACTGCAATCCGTATGAGTCGGGCGGCTCGCGCGATCTGTTTTTGTCGCAATTGGACTTCTATTTCATCGATGAAATATTCTGGAAATTCTTGAGCATCTTTTTCGTCGATAAACTCTGCTTGATTTCGCGAAGGTTGAAAAGCGTAGCAGCGTAAGGAATCTTCCGGATTGGTGAATTCTACGAACATTTCATTCTTTAATAAATCTGTGATGATGGCGGTATTCCCGCTCACCAATTTTCATTTTCGGGTATATGTCCAGGAGTTTAGGGTTTATTAATGAAAGCGGCTGATGGGCGATTAAATGTTGAACGCCGCGCGCCAGGAGTTTTTCTTTTAAATTCTGGGCATTTTGTGATTCAGCGGCGAGATCGGCGATCGGCTCGCGTTCACAGATTGAATCAAAAATCATTTTTCTTTTTTATCCGGTAGGCGCAACCTTTCCAGGCGATGATGATTCCGTCGCTGCGGGGGTATAGCGGTTGACGAGGTGAGTGATCCAGTCCATGTTTTCGCCCTTCCCGTCGCTGATCGTATGAAAATTGCCGAGCGGATATCCGGAGGCGGCCATCATGCAGGAGGAGAGGATGTAATTCCAAGTAGAAGTCAACGAAAAAAATACGAAGATATAGAAAAGTGCCAAAAATAATAGAGCCATCTTTGTCGCCCTTAAAATAACTAAAAATATAAATCCAAAAGGCAGTGGAGGGCGAGCGCTAAAGAAACGGCTTGGACGAAGAGTTGTGTGCCATATTGATAGCGGATTAATCCCCAAGATAAAACGAAGCAGGATGCGCAGGCGGCAGTTAAGATTCCCCATCTGAAACCTTTTGGATAGAGTTTGAACAGGGCCGTAATTCCCAGGCTGAAGAAGATAAAGGCAGGGCCCCATCCGGGAATGGATTTGGGATCTCCCAGCAAATGCTTTTTATGAGACTCAAAAAATTCGTATAGATGCGAGGGTCTTTTCAAATTGTTCGAAAGGCGGAGGGGTCGGTTCATTGAAGAGATGGTGTAAAAAAGGGTGTATGGGGTTTCCGGTGAGAATGGTGGAGCGCATAAACCAAGGCAGGGTCACGATCAAAAAACCGCTGAGCCAAAAAAGAACGGGAAAACGTTTGGGTTTATATTTCCAGCGGCAGTAAAGATCATCGAGAGACAGCGCGCAAAAAAAAAAAAACGCGATGGGAGGTGGTGAATTTCTGGGCCGCCGCGCCCCCGCACAAAAAACCTGCTAAAAATAACCAGAGGTTTGAACGGCCCCTTGTTGCAGGGTCGTGGAACGATTCGGTTAAAGCGCATAAAGAAAAAAATACGCATACGGCGCTGGTGAGATCAGACCCATGAATGTGGATTGAGTCACGAGATAGGGATGAATCAGAACCATGAATGTGGTGACGAACGCTGAAAAATTTCCCCAATGCCTCCTTAAGAACCCCCAAGACCCTAATAGTAACACCGCGTAAAAACTCCAGCAAACCAGCACCGGCGCGATATCAGAATCGAAGAGGATCCCCCACGCCAGAAGCATTTCTAGATTTTGCGGGAAGTAAGAGCAGAAATGGTATGGGTTTACAACAATTTTTCCGGCGTTGACATAGCTTCTCGCCAGGGCGGCATGGCCGGTCAACTCATATTCGCCGCGGTGCCGGAAGGCTGCGGTCGAAATCAGGATTAGGAATAAAAAGATTCCGGCGAGGGTCAATTTTTCATATAAGCGGAATTGCCGGCTACCAGGTATAAAAGGCCGTCTCGAATCAATTTTAGGTTTCGGTATTTAAGCTCCATCCATCGCCATTTCAACAGGAGCAAGAATATCCCTAAGACCGATAACGCCCAGGCCGAATTTCACATTTCATCCATCCCACCCATCCCAGGAGGCCCAAATTGAACCGGCCAGGATCGTTCCGGAAATGTAGGCGTAAGAGAATTTTTCAAAAGGGTCTAGATGTTCGACAGGGGAATTTTTAGATTTTTTGTCTTTAAAGATGAATTGGATGAGAAGAGATTCCGCAAGCATAAAAGAAAACAGCCATGATGAAAAAATAAAAATATCCCAGCAAGGTCCTTAAATATCCATGCGCATATCCTTGCAAAAGAAGTTTAAATTTTGAGTGATATCGGACAGAAACGGCGGGGGAATTGTTTCCAGCGGGTAGCCGGTGATTGGAGAAAATCCAATTTTTCGATAGAAACAGATTTTATTCCAATTGTAAACTGTTATCAAGAAAAAGAAATATGGCCGCTAACGAGGTGGACTGGACAATCATTTTTTTTGAATTGGATGGGGCGGGGGGAGCTCCGGATTGAGGGGCGCGACGCTAGGCGGCTTCCTCTTT
>CAVYWB010000002.1:0-279262 GCA_963772245.1 uncultured Chloroflexia bacterium
TCTGTCCGGCGGTTGAAGCCGGTTTACGCCCGAAGGTTTCATCCCGGCGCGCGCGCCTGTGCGATCATCTCTCTGAGCAGCCTACCCGGGACCAATAATGAAGCGAGCCGCTTCTCGTCCCTGCTTGGCCTTGCTCCCGGCGGGGGTTACCTGGCCGCCCGCATTGCTGCGGACGCCGGTGGTCTCTTACACCACCTTTTCACCATCGCCTCTGCACGAGGCAGAGGCAGTTATTTTCTGTGGCCCTGATCCGGCAGGTCTCCCCGCCCCGGGGTTTCCCCGGCGCCGTGCCCTATGGAGTGCGGACTTTCCTCGACTCTGGGTTTACGCCCAATGCCGCGACCGCCCGGCCAACCTGAAGACAAAGGTATCATACCGTCGTTGGAGCGGCGAGTCAATCTCGATGGGAATGGGCATTATCCACTAATGCCACTTCGTTGTACAGGTCCACACTAATTTTTTATTGATGATTAGTGGAAATTCGTGGAGATTAGCGGATAAGCATTAAGGTCGAAGCGGGGAATTCTGGTTCAAATTGAGGAGATATATCACCCCGGAAAGATGACCATTTTACTCCGGTGAAGAGGGCAGAATATGCTTTAATGTATGAGAACAGCAAATCACCCTAATGGAGGTAAAAATGTCCAAGAGCATTGATAATTTAAAGACCGCTTTTGCGGGCGAGAGCCAGGCCAACCGCCGGTACCTGGCATTTGCGAAGAAGGCCGACCAGGCGGGTTTCCCGCAGATCGCCAGGCTCTTTCGGGCGGCAGCCGCGGCGGAGACGATCCACGCCCATAACCATCTGCGGGCCATGGACGGGGTCAAGGACACGGCGGAGAACCTGCAGGCTGCCATCGCCGGGGAGAATTACGAAGTGGTCACGATGTACCCGACCATGCTGGCCGAGGCCCAGACGGAAGGGGATAAACGCGCCGCCCAGAGCTTCAATTATGCCTTGCAAACCGAGAAGGTCCACGAAGCGCTCTACCGCGAGGCAGCCGAGACGTTGGCAAAAGGCAAAGACCTGCCGGAGAAAGAGTATTATATCTGCCCGATCTGCGGCTACACCCACGAGGGCAAGTTGCCGGAAAACGGCCGGTGCCCGGTCTGCAATACACCTTACGAGAAATTCGAGAAGATCGCATAATTTATTATTCCAGTTCATCTCCGGTAAATCTTTCTTTTCAAGCGCTCACTTAAAACCCGGGGGCGGGAAATCTGGACAGATTCCCCGGCGTAAAGTAAAATACTGTGCTTTGGTTGCAGGTTCCGTTATGCTACTTATCCATTCGAATTATCGAATGGATTGAATGAAAGGCAGAGATCGCAGCATATGCACTTCGCATGGCAATCGTATTATTTTATGGAGGAAGCAAGTGGCTAATATCAAGTCCCAGATCAAGCGAAACCGCCAGAACGATAAGCGCCGTCTGCGCAACCGGGTTTTCCGCGGTACCGCCCGCATTGCTGTCAAAAATGCCCGAACCGCCATAGATTCCGGCGTGCCTGAATCGAAAGCGGCGCTGGCCAGCGCCATCAGCGCATTAGACAAGGCAGCCGAAAAGGGCGTCATTCACAGGAATAACGCCGCCCGCCGCAAGAGCCGCCTGGTGAAGGCGTTTGCTCGGATGGAGCCGGTCGAGGTGGTGACCGAACCCGCCATGGTCGAACCGGCGTCCGAACCGGAAGTGAAAAAGGCTGCGCCGCGCCGGAGGACCGCCAAGGTGGAAGCCGAGACTGAACCCAAAGCTGAACCCAAAGTTGAGCCCAAGGCTAAGCCCAAGGCTGCACCCAGGAAGACCGCCGCAACCAAGACATCGAAAGCGAAGAAAGAACCTGCCACGCCCAGGAAGCCGCGTGCAAAAAAGGAAGAATAAGCCAGCGTGTCATGTAAAAACATTAAGCGGGAGAGCCCGGAATGAATGGGCCTCCCGTTTTTTTGCTTACATCGAATGAGATATAATCCTGCCCAAGGTGTCCATGTTCCAATCTGAACAGCAAGCCATCGAAGACAAGATCAAGAAGTTTGCGGCGGCGCAGGGGATCGCGTTGGCCGCGTTGGAATGGAAGCCCATCCCCTTCAGCGGGGAATGGGGTTTTTCCACTTCGTTTTTTGCGAGCGCGGCACTCGAGGCCCGGGCGGGGAAAAATGTCAGCGTGCCGCAGCGTGCCCAGGAAATGGCCATGCAGGTGAGGGAAGCGCTGGTTGATGCAGCCGGGATCAGCCGGATCGAGGCAGTCAAGGGCTATCTCAACCTGTATTTCGAAACGGCGGAATATGCCGGCCGCGTTGTGGAGACGGTGCTGGAGCAAAAGAGCCGCTTTGGAAGCGGACCCGCCACAGGCCAGCGCGTCATGATCGAATTTTCCCAACCGAACACGCACAAGGCTTTCCATGTGGGTCACCTGCGTTCTGCCATCCTGGGGGATGCGCTTGCCCGGATCATCGAATTTGCCGGCTATGATCTGGTGCGGGCCAACTACCCCGGCGACATGGGCCTGCACGTGATCAAGTGGTTGTGGGCATATTTGAAATACCATGCCGGCGAGGAACCCGGAACCGATATCACCCAATGGATGGGCAAGGTCTACGCGGATGCCACCCGCAGGCTGGAAGAAACCCCCGACCTGGAAGCAGAAGTGCGGGCGGTCTATGCCCGATGGGATAAACGCGATCCGGAGATCGTGGCGCTGTGGCAGAAGACCCGCCAGTGGTCGCTGGAAGGTTTCCACCAATTGTACGCCGAACTGGATATCCGCTTTGACAAGTATTACTTTAACAGCGAAGAGGAAGAGCCGGGCAAGCAGGTGGTGGAAGAGCTGGTCCGAAGAGGCATCGCCACGGACGAACGGCCGCAGGGTGGGGCGGTGCTGGTCAAGATCGATGAGCTGCTGGGATTAACAAAAGAGCAATACCGCACCACGGTGGTGCTGCGCTCGGATGGCACCGCCCTGTACGCCACCGAAGACCTGGCACTGGTTTTGCACAAGTTCCGGGATTACCCGGACCTGTTCCGCTCCATTTACGTGGTGGATGTGCGCCAATCCCTGCATTTCACGCAGATATTCAAGATCCTGGAAATTGCCAGATACGAACAGGCCGGGAAGTGCGTGCACGTGGCGTATGAACTGGTCACCCTGCCAGGGAACGTGGTGATCTCCAGCCGCGAGGGGACGGTGGTGCTGTTGGAGGATCTGCTGCGCGAGGCGGTCAGCCGGGCGCGGGAGGAAGCCCGCAAGAAGAACCCCAGCCTGAGCAGGGAACAACTCGAGGCGGTGGCAAAGGCGGTCGGGCTGGGTGCATTAAAATACCCGATCCTGGCACGCGAGAACACCAAGCTGGTCACCTTCGACTGGCAGGCTGCCCTGGATTTCAACGGGCAGGCGGCTCCCTACATACAATATGCGCATGTTCGCTGCAACTCGATTTCACGAAAGGCCGGGGTTTCCATCAGCGAGCTTCCACCGGCGATATTCAATTACACATTGGAACCGGCTGAGATCGAACTCATCGATACCATCAGCCGTTTCCCGGATGAAGTACAGCGGGCCGCGGCCGAATACAAGCCGTTGGTCATCGCCAGCCTGGCCTATGACATCGCCAAAGCCTTTGCCGGCTTTTACGATGCCTGTCCGGTCGTGCAGGCCGAACCGCAGATTCGGGCAGCACGCCTGCGGCTGGTGGCGGCGACCAAATTTACGCTTGCCAATGCATTGGCGCTTTTGGGCATCACAGCCCCAGAAGTGATGTGACGCGCTGGCCGAAGGCCAGAGCGAAAATCAGCGCGTTCCTGCTTCACCGCAGGATGCCAGATTAAGTAAAGGAGCTCCGAAAAAGCGCAAGAGCCTCCCAGCTGCTGCCATTGTAGAACAATCGCGGCGGCTACCGCGGTGAAATGAAGAACCTGGCTGATATTCATCTTTTCTGTCAAGGAGTGTAGTCATGTCTGCTGTTCGTACTATCATCATGGGCGCCGCCGGGCGCGACTTCCACAACTTCAACGTCTTCTTCCGCGACAACCCGGACTATGAAGTGGTGGCATTCACCGCGACCCAGATCCCCGACATCGAAGGCCGCACATATCCCCGTCAATTGGCCGGGAAGCTGTATCCGAAAGGCATTCCGATCCATGCCGAGAGCGACCTACTCAAGCTGATCAAGAAATTCAAGGTGGACCAGGTCATCTTTGCCTACTCGGATGTACCGCACGAGGTGGTGATGCACAAGGCTTCCATGGTGTTGGCAGCCGGGCCGGATTTCCGCCTGATGGGCGAGAAATTGACCCAGGTCAAATCCACCAAGCCGGTCGTCTCGGTGTGCGCCGTCCGGACCGGCTCGGGCAAGAGCCAGACCACCCGGCGCGTCTCGCTGATATTGCGCGGGATGGGTTACAAAGTGGCGGCAATCCGTCACCCCATGCCGTACGGCGACCTGGTCCAGCAGGAAGTGCAGCGCTTTGCAACCTACGCTGACCTAAACAAACAGGAGTGCACCATCGAAGAGCGCGAGGAATACGAACCGCACATCGATAACGGCGTGATCGTTTTTGCCGGTGTGGACTATGAGAAGATCCTGTGCCAGGCCGAGAAGGAAGTGGATATCATCCTATGGGACGGCGGCAACAACGACTTCCCGTTTTACGTCTCGGACCTGAAGATCGTGGTGGCCGATCCACACCGCCCGGGCCACGAGAGCACCTACCATCCCGGAGAGGTCAATGCGCGGGATGCGGACGTGATCGTGATCAACAAGGTGGATACGGCCGATCCACAGGCGGTCATTAAAGTGCGCGAGAACCTGCGCAAGCTGAACCCCACTGCCACCGTCATCGAAGCGGCTTCCCCGCTTTTCGTGGACGATCCCGCCGCCATCCTGGGCAAGCGCGTCCTGGTGATCGAGGACGGCCCGACCCTGACGCACGGCGAGATGGCCTATGGGGCCGGCTACGTAGCGGCCAAGCGCTTCGGGGCGGCCGAGATCGTCGACCCGCGACCGTTCGCCGTGCGGTCGATCGCTGCCACCTACCAGAAGTACCCCAAGACCGGCCCGATCCTGCCGGCGATGGGCTACGGGGAGGCCCAGGTGAAAGACCTGGAGGCCACCATCCGGAAGTCGGATGTGGACCTGGTCATCATCGGCACGCCGATCGACCTGACGCGTGTGCTTAAGATCAGCAAGCCCTTCCAGCGCGTGCGCTATGAACTGCAGGAAATCGGCCAGCCGACGCTGGAGGATATTTTGAAGAAGAAGTTTGGGAAGAAGAAATAAAAAGGTTGAGAAAAGTGATCAGTGATTAGGGATCAGTGACCAGTGAAACCAAAAGTCCCCGGCAAAAGGCTTTGTCGGGGACTTTTTCGTTTGCATAAGGGCGGATTCCCACTGCAGGTTGAATACCCTGCGCCTGGTGCACCTGTCCTTTTTGACTGGCTTTACCAAATCTTTGGGCATGGACCGGGAGACATAAGACTTTACTGTTGACTAGAGAAAGCAGGGTCGTTAGAAAAGGGGGTGTGCTTACTTTCTATTATCTGAATTATTCAAAAATGTAAGACATTATATTATTGACTTACTGATTAGTTAATGGTATATCAAGAATTGAATTTCGGAAGGAGCGTATTATGGAGACGGTTGCAACATCCAAGGGACAGGTGGTTATCCCATCAAAGCTCCGGCGCAGATTGGGAATACGAGAGGGAACCTACATCCAGATTGATGTCGATGATGCCAACAAGAGGCTGATCCTGACCCCGGTGACGCGCGAATATATTCACAGCCTGCGGGGAAAATATAAAGGCAAAGGTTTGATGAATGCCTTAATGGCTGAGAAGAACCGGGAAAAAGAGCTTTAAATGCCGCGCAAACCGAAGGCGCTGGTGCTGGATAGCTGGGCGGTGATCGCTTATCTGGAGGATGAACCGTCCGGCGGGAGGATCGCCGACTTGATTGCCGGCGCACATGATGAGGAAATCCCGGTCTATATGTGCGTAGTCAATGCCGGTGAGGTCTGGTACATAATTGCCCGGGAAATCTCGGAAAAGGAAGCCAACAGCAGTATCAAAGAACTCCACGACCTGCGCATCCAAATTGAAGATGCAGATTGGGAAATCACCCAGGAAGCCGTGCGATTTAAATCAATGCACAAAATGTCGTGTGCAGATTGTTATGCAGCCGCGCTTGCAAAGGTAAAAAAAGCGGATTTTGTGACAGGGGATAGAGAATATAAGGCAATTGAAGATCAAGTCCAAATCCACTGGGTTTAGTATTGCAGCACCATACTGGATGTATGAAGATCAAAATCCGCTAATCCTTGCATATCTGCGCGAGTAAAATCATAGAAGTGAAAATTAGCGCGGATTAACGGATAGTTCAATTGCCATGGTACGGTCACAGATTTTGTATTCCATGCCAGGTATGGAAGACAATGAAGATTGCTGCAATGCCTCCATACAGCCAAGAACCTCCCAGCAGGGCGACGCCCAGGAAGGAGAGAAACGGCGTGAGGCGAGGAGCCAGCAGTCCGGCCGGGGTGTTGCTCCAAGCGGAAGGTTGGGCCAGCAGCAGCGGCAGCCAGGAGGCGAAGTACACCAGCGTGCCAACCAGGTAGACAGCCAACCCGGCTCGGGGAAGGATGGACTGCCAAAGCAGTCCGCGCGGCAAGGGGATGAGCAGCGGCAGTGCGAAGACCAGGATACGGGCAATGTTCTCGGCGATCAGCAGCCATTTCGGGGATTGGGCATCGGATGTCACGCGCGGGTCGGTAATCCGTGAACCCAGAATGAGATTCAAGGCCAGCAGCGGGAGGATCAGCCAGAAACAATTCAGCAGGCTTAATTCCATTTTCATATCATCAAGCTTAGATGGTTTTTCTACCGGGTATTATACGGAGTCCGAAATCTCCAGACTTCGGACTCCGTGAGACTTATTTTAATTAACTTAATTCCACGCGGATCATCACTGCATTTTTTGCAGCCCGCTGCAGATCTCCGGCGTTGAGACTCCCCCCGGCTTCCACGCGGATATGGTGATACTTGATCAGGGCTGGAAAGCGCCGGAGATATACACCAAAGCCTGCCAGGATTGCTTCCGAGTCGGTTTCTGGTATAAGCACGACGGCGGTTCCAGCCAGGGTCTGGCCGCGCAAAACAAGTTTGACGGTCGTCGCCTCCTTCAGGTTGCGCCACCAGTTTTTTTGTTCAGGGTTCCCCGGAACGATATAGATATCATTCCCTGCCTGGGCATATTGCACTGGAATGGTGTATTCCTTTCCGGTTTTACGCCCACGATAGGTGACGAGCAGTACTGAATCGCTCAGCAGAAAGCGCAAAGGCGAATGCAAGATCAGTGTTACCACCGGATTGATGATCTTTTTCATGAAAACCTTGGATGAGCTGCCCTTGCTGGAAGGGCTGGAGAGCGGTTTGTTTTCCATTTTGATTAATTATCCTTCCCCTGAGAACGGCGCGGAGAAGCGCTGCGCGTAAATGCCATTCTTCTTCAACATGTCGTCAAAGTAGGCATGCGCCGGAGGTATTTGCAGGAAGAGTTGGAAGAACGGACCCAGGAGGGCGGGGAAGCGTTCGGGGGCGGCCAGGCGTGCCAGCCGCTGTGGGTCGAGATTTCCCTCCCGGCGCAGACCGGCCCCAAGGGCCTGCAGTTCCGCGAACAGAGCGCGGGTGGCGTCCGGCGGCATCAGGCGAATCCCCTCGCCGTTGCCTTTGACAATGGTCCCCAAGTAGGGGCAGCCCAGCCGTTCCGCCAGCCTTTCCAGATAGCGTTCCACGTAGCGGGAGTGCAGTCCCTCCGGGAAGCCGGATTGGACCAGGAAACCAATGAATGGATTGTTCTTCCGCCCAGCCAGCGGTTCGAGTGCTTCGATGAAATGTTTGACCACACCGGGCATGGCATCGGTGTAGAGCGGGAAACCCAGCATGACACATTCGGCCGCGGCAAAGGCCTGCACCATTTGCACGGTTTCCTTCAGACGGATAAGGTGATGCATCTGGGCGGGAGCACCGAAACCCCGGGCAAACTGATCGAGAAAGATGGGGGTATTGCCGCGCCGGCCGCGCGGCGAGCCGTTGAAGAGGGTCAGACGGGCCGGGGGAGTGATGGTTACCCCACGCGTGGGGGTGCACGGCGCCGGCAGCGCGAGCGGGCGGGCCGGTTTGATCAGGATGCGCCGGACCAACTCGGTCAGCGAGGTCGCAGTGGTCAGGCAGAACTCCAGGCGGGTTTTGAAATTAAGTGCAGTGCGGGAGCAAATGTCGCCGACGATCTGCAAATCGCGATCATCCGTGCCGGGTTCCTTTTCGAGCAGGAGGCCGATGCGCGGGTAATGCGCATAGCGTTTGAGGTGGTGGGCCTCGGCGTGATCCACAACCATATAAGGATGGATGAGCGGCAGGTGCTTGTCCAGCGCCATTTTCAGCAGATGGGACGGGAAGCCCATTTTAAGCGGCGTGGCCCACAGGACGAAATCCGCATTGATGACCGCCCGGTCCATGGCCAGGCTGGCTGCATCCCCGTTGGAGCACCGGCCGGGCGTCTTGACCCAGCAGCCCCAGCAGCCGATGCAATAGCGCAGGGTCAGGTCGCGCAAGTCGAGTTGGATCAGATTGTGGCCTTCAGCCTGAAGGGCTGTGCACAATTGCGCCAGGGTTGTGTCGAAGGGAGAAGCTGCAGGGTTTCCATTCAGGATGGTGATTTTCATGGTCTTAACCTTACTTTGCCGGGACCTTGCCCTGCTTCAACTGCCCGATGACATTCTCGGCCCAGGCCAGACTGGCGCGCATCGAGCGGATGCCATTGTCGAGGGTCAGCAGCCAGAAGAAGTGCTCGCGCGGCGAGCTGATTTCCTGCTGGTATGGAATGATCTGGGCCGGTATTTGTTCATATTGTGCAAGGATGCTCCGCAGGATGGCGGCGAAGCTTTCGAATTTGGCCAGGATCTGCTTGTCCGATAACTGTCCGGCAAAGAATACCTGGATGAGCGAGGCGCTGCGGGGATCCCCCAGGGGGGGCGGACCGGAAAGCCACTTCATTAACTTGGCGCGCCCGGCCGCGGTGATGGAATAGACCTTGCGGTCAGGCAGGTCGTCCTGCGGCACTTTTTCCATTTCAGTAAAACCCTGTTCCGTCAGGCGCGCCAGGGTGCGGTAGATCTGGCTTTGGTCGGCCGGCCAGAAGTGGTGGATGGAGGTATCGAATATTTTCTTCAGGTCGTAGCCGGTATAGGGGTGGTAGTTCAGGAAACCCAAGATGGCGTATTCGAGAGACATATGAGATATTCCTTATATAAGACTAGACATATATAATACAGGTCATATATTAAACCCGGTTGCGCAGATTGTCAATGGGTACGGCCAGACCGGTTCCAAAGGTTTCACCAAAAACTGTTTCATCGTTCATCGTTTTATCATTTGCACCCGCAAAGACACACTCATTTCCTTGTTTGATCATCTCAATACGATGGCAGTATGGTCGGGTCAAGAGGATGCTCTTTTAAAACGGTATAATAATTGCAATGGAGAAATCATGTTCATAGACAAGGCAGAGATCCTAGTACATTCCGGGCGCGGCGGGGATGGGATGGTGCATTTCCACCGCGAAAAATACGTGCCGCGCGGCGGACCGGACGGTGGCGACGGCGGGCGCGGAGGGGATGTCATCCTGGAAGTACGTGCCACGCTCAATTCGTTACAGGCGTTCCGGTTCACCACCCGCTTCGAGGCCGGGGACGGCAAAGGCGGCGGCACGAACAACAAATCCGGCAAGTCGGCGGACGACCTGGTTGTGGCGGTCCCGCCCGGCACGCTGGTCTACGACGTCAGTGAGAATCCTGCCAATGTGGAAGAAGATGGCCTTCCGCATCTTTTGGGAGACCTGACTGCCCCGGGGCAGCGGCTGGTGGTCTGCAAGGGCGGGCGCGGTGGGCGCGGCAACCCGCACTTCAAGAGCTCCATTAACCAGATCCCGCGCACGGCCGAGAACGGCGAGCCGGGCGAAGAGAAACGCCTGCGCCTGGAACTTAAATTGATCGCGGATATCGGAATCGTGGGCATTCCAAATGCAGGCAAGTCGACCCTGCTTTCGGTGCTTACAAATGCCAAGCCTAAGATCGCGGCCTACCCGTTCACCACACTCGACCCTAACCTGGGCGTGGCGAACGTGGACGAAGAAACCACGGTCGTCCTGGCGGACATCCCCGGGCTGGTGGAAGGCGCGGCGCAAGGGGTGGGGCTGGGGCACGACTTCCTGCGGCACATCCAGCGAACGCGCGTGCTGATCCACATGCTGGACGGCCTCTCGCAAGATCCGCTGGATGACTTCCTGCAGATCAATGCCGAGCTGGCCCTGTTCGACCCGGGACTGGCGAAGAAACCCATGCTGGTGGCGCTGAACAAGATTGACCAGCCGGAAGTGCTGGAGGCCTGGCCGAAGCTCAAGAAGGAATTGAAGAAGCACGGCTACGAGGCCATGGCGGTTTCCGCCTTGGCGCGTACCAACGTACGCGAGCTGCTGATGAAGGTGGTCGAACTGCTGAGGGAACTGCCCCCGCTGGAAGAGACGGAACAGCCCATGCCGGTCTACCGCCCGGTCGAGGATCCGCATGCATTTACCATCGTGCGGGAACCGGACGGCTACCGGGTCAAATCTGCAGCGATCGAGCGGGCGGCCGAGATGACGCCGTTCGACCAGAGCGGCTCGGTGCGGCGCTTCCAGAAGCTGATGGAACGCCTGGGCGTGGACAAGGCCCTGCGGGAAGCCGGGGCCCAGGAAGGCGATACGGTGTACATCGGGGAATACGAGCTGGAGTACCAGGAATAACAGGCAGACATTCTTTTTGAACCGGGCTATCCACCAGACAAGCCCAACGGACGCGATCATCGGCCGGAACGTCCGATCCGGACGTTCCGGCGGTCATTCGGGGCTTGCATGCGTATTATATATCCTGCCTGTCCCAATGGGATAATCAGGTGCGCACCCCCAGCCGGTATGATTTATATTATGTCACCTAATTCGGCAACGAATCGGGCTGTTTTATCTCCACTGAGGCACATCACCAGCATCACCAACAGCCACCCGAAACAACCATGTAGGGAAATCGGCCCTTTCGTTCTCAGCACCAACCATCAGCCACGCAAGGCTGGTGGGAGGAGGGAACTGGCCGCATCCCGGCGAGATCCAGATGACAACATACCTTCTTTTTCAGCCGCTAAGTTCGATGGAAAGGATATGAAAATAAATTATCCCAGCAGTTATTAATAGCGGGATGAGAGACATTTTCTGCGATAAAGGGGTCAACTTCAGATGAATTTCTTATTTACCCGCGATATGAAATAATTACGAGATCTTACAGGAAAAGTAAATGGTGTATGTGAATTGAAAATGGACCACATACTACTGGGTTATAGGCTCATCTCCTATCCATTCATTCTCCCCATTTTCTGGTTATCTCCAATCTTCCATCATCAAAATCGCAGGTTATAACCTGCGGGTGCTATGTTTATTTCAATAAGCTTTCCTCAAGACTGGCCAACCCTGCCTGGATGGTATCGCCCATGTACAGCCCCGGCACCTGGCTCTGCAGTTCCGGCTGGAGCACGAGGGCTCGCCCGGCGAATGCGACCAGAGGCAGGAGCCACCATTAAATGTGCGGACCATATTTTAGCCGTTAAGAGACCTGCCTGATTGCAGATCGGGGGCGCCGTCAGGAGCGATACTTACTTTCCATTAATCTTGTCATAATAGAATAAGCTTTCTTCAACCAATCCTATCCTTTTTGGTAAATTTCCATCTATATCAGCATGGAGGCTGACAATTATGAGCAAGCTTCAAGGCGTTACCTTATTGACCTATCCCGTAAAAGACGTTGCCGGGGCAAAAAAATTCTATAACAAACTGTTAGGCGTTAAACCGTATGCCGACGCGCCATATTATGTTGGCTACAAAGTGGGCGACCATGAAGTAGGATTAGTCACCAACGGTCAAGACCAAGGCATGACAGCACCTCTTCCCTACTTCGACGTAACGGACATCAAGAGTACCCTAAAATTACTGGTGGAGCTGGGCGCGCAAGTTCAGCAGGATGTGAGAAATGTAGGCGGCGGCCTGCTGGTCGCATCGATAAAAGATAAAGATGGCAACATCACCGGCCTGCGCCAGTTGCCTTAATTGAATTAAAGACTATCTCATTTATCACGCGCAAATTGGCGTAACCGGCTTTGCTTACAATGCAGCAACGCCAGTTTTGTATTTACCTTAAAGATACGCCAGAATTTAGCCGGGCATACCAAGTTGTTGGGAGTCTCACCCAGGAATCAGTATTAATCGAGATAAAATCCTGATGCATGATCCTTGAGGAACCATTATTCAACCAAATCATGAGAAGGAAAATCTTTGTTATTATATAAATGGAGTTGGAGAAGGAAACAATGAAAACTGCGATAATGGGTGCAGGCGGACTTGGCAGCTATATAGGCGGGAGGATGGTTCTGGCCGGACATGATGTCACTTTTATTGCCAGGGGAGACCATCTTCAAGCGCTTCTTGCGCATGGGCTCAAGGTTAAGAGCGACCATGGTGATTTTCAAATAGAGAAAGTTAAAGCAGTCAGCAATCCGGAGGATATCGGCAAGGTGAAGCTGGTATTTTTTTGTGTCAAGTCCTATGACACATTGGCAGCTGCCAGGTTGATCAAACCAATAATAGAAAAGGGGAGCCTGATAATTCCTGTAACGAACGGCCTTGACCATATCAACATCCTGGGTGAAGAGGTAGGCCTTGATCCAGTCCTTGGCGGCGTGGCCATGATTGCTTCCCACCTTCGCAAAACGGGTTTTGTTGAGCAAATCGGCCCCTTGCACTTCATTGAATTTGGAGAGACAAGAGGAGGGTATTCCAAGCGTTGTGATAATCTGCAAAAGGTACTCGCAGAAACGGGTATTGAGTTCCGGTCCATTCCAAATATCATGGAACGGATGTGGTGGAAGTTGTGCGTAGTTTCTGGATTTGCAGGGGTATATAGTGTTGTTAGAGCGAATAAGGCTGTGATCTTAAAATCCCCCGAAACCATGGACCTTATCCGACAGGCAATTTTGGAATCCATTTCCGTTGCGCAAGCTAATGGAATTGGTTTATCAGCAGAAGTTGCCGACGAAATTCTTGATGAACAAAAGAATAATTCTCCTGAATACAAGCCTTCCATGCTCATTGATCTGGAAAAAGGAAAACGAATTGAGTTGGAAGCAATAATTGGGATAATCACCCGCTTGGGAAAAAATCTTGGCGTGCCCACACCAGTGAATAACTTTATCCATGCATGCCTCAAGCCATATGAAAATGGCATTCCTTTGATTTAATTTGATCGCAGCTTGTTGGTGATTAATTTTCCGTCTACCACGGCGAGCACCAGACGCGTGGGATTCTGCCCGTTAATGGATGTGGTTCTGGCTGAAAGGTTTCCCGCATTAATTTACATTTTCCACCTTCGCACTCCAGCCGGGGATGCCAATCGCTAGGAGATAATACCCGTATCAATAAAGATTTTCTTTAACAGGAATTGAACCTGGAACCGCCAGGTTTAAGAATCATTTCCCCTTACTTTTAATTTCCCGCATTTTCCAATTGTCTCAAATCGTCCGTTGTCAATAACTGCACATTCAAGCTTGTTGGAGCTTTGTTTACTTTATTAAGTTTTCTTCCAACCTGGCCAGCCCGGCCTGGATGGTATCGCCCAGGTACAGACCCGGCACCTGGCTCTGCAGTTCAGGCTGAAGCACGAAGGCCCGCCCGGCGAATGCTACCAGCGGCCGGTTGCCAGCCTGCTTGATCCACTGCGGCCAGCTGACTAACTTGTGAGCAGATTCCTCGAGTATTCCCACCAGGACCAACGCGCCTGGCCGGACCTGTCCGATAAAAGCAGCCAGGTCGGAGAAGGGCACATCCTGACCCAGGTAGGCCACCGGCCAGCCGCGGCGGCGCAGCAGCACCCCCAGCATGAGCAGGCTGCCCTCGTGCCACTCGCCTGGAGCGCAAGCCAGCACGATGAGATTGGCTTGGCGTGTTGGCGGTCCGGTCACCAGCCACATCAACAGGCGCTGGCGCAGGTAATTGCTGGCCAGGTGTTCATCGGTTACCGTGATGCGCCCTTCGGCCCAGGCGTCGCCTAGCCCGGCCAGCACCGGACCGATGACGTTCAGGGTGATCTCTTCTGGGGAATGGAACGCCAGCATTTCGCCCATCAGTTGATCCGCGCGAACCAGATCGTGCTGGTACAACGCCTCGGCCAACTGCGACTTACTGGCCGGTGAGACAGACGGCGTGGCTGCGAGCCGGGGTGTTTCGTTATGATTCCCTTCCGGAAAGCGACCTTCCTGGTCCATTTTATGAACTGCAACGACGGCCTGACGGGCTGTTATGCCCTGGTCGATCTGCGCCTTTACGCAGCGCAGCAGGTTCACATCCTTCTCCGAGTACAAGCGGTGGCCGCCCAGGGTGCGTGCCGAAGAACGAGGGAAACCGTAGCGGCGTTCCCAGGCGTGCAGGGTCGTGATGGGGATTCCGGTCATGCGGGTGACCGCTCCGATATTGAAGATGGCTTCCGGCATGTCTGCAGTGGCTTGATCGCTCATAGTTACCTTTCCTAAAACACGGCTATCTTACCAACTTGCACCTATTTTGTCAATATATTTATCATAATACATTGACAAAACGTGTACAAGTTTGTATAATAATGACATGATTTATCCAAATTCTATAGCCCAACTCCTAGTGATGAAATATTTCCCGGAATTTGCGCTTGCCAGAAGGAGTGCATTTTTATGAACACATTAAACGGGAAAGTTGCGGTTGTCACCGGGGCCAGCCGCGGGTTGGGAAAGGCCATTGCCATGCTCTTTGCACGGGAAGGCGCCAAGGTGGTGCTGGCGGCGCGTTCCCAGAAGGAAATCGAGCAGATCGCCGCCGAACTGCAGGCCGAAGGTCATACGGCTACGACCTTCGTTTGCGATGTCTCGGACCCAAACCAGGTGGAAGCGTTAGCACGCTTCGCCCTTGACACCCATGGACATTATGATGTTTGGGTCAACAATGCCGGGGCGGCCGGCCCATATGGAGCAACCTTTGACCTGTCGCCGGAGCAATTTCTATCTGTTCTGCGGACGAATTTGTTCGGTGTATATCATGGTTCCAGGATGGCGATGCGGCACTTCCTGCCGCGCAAATCCGGGAAGCTCATCAATATCCTGGGAGCGGGCTCGAAGAAACCAGCTCCCAACCAGAATGCCTACGGCTCCACCAAGGCCTGGATCCGGGTCTTCACCATGGCTTTGGCGGCGGAAACCAGGGACAGCGGGGTGGGGGTGTTCGCACTGCAGCCCGGCCTGATGGAAACTGACCTATTGACGGAGGTCGTCACTTTCCAAGAACACGAGCAGCGCCTGCGGAATTTTATGCCTTTCCTCATCCGGGCAGCCGGGAAGAAGCCGGAAGTGGCAGCCCGCAAAGCGCTCTGGCTGGCATCATCGGCCACGGACGGCAGGACCGGCCTGGATGTGAGTGTGGGTTCCAGCCTGACCTTTATGCTGGGTTTCCTGCGTGAGGGACTGCGGCGCCTGCTGCGCCTCCATACCCGGACGGTTGTAATGAACGTAAAAGCCATTCCCTCAGCTTTTGAGCCGCTAGAAAAATAGAAAATATTGTGATGAGGAAGTTTAAAATGAATTCGCTGGAACAATTTTCTAAAAAGAAATACCTAAACTTGGAGACGTTTCGCAAGAACGGCCAAAGCGTACGCACGCCGGTCTGGTTCGCACAGGATGGGGAAACCATTTTCGTTAATACCGGAGCAAATTCGGGCAAGGTTAAACGCATTCGCAACAACGGCAGGGTCAATATTACGCCTTGCAAGATGGACGGTACGCCCACCGGGACCTGGGTCGTGGCGGATGCCAGGGAGATTTCAGAAACGGAATTATCCAAAAAAGTGAACCGCCTCTTGGACAGGAAATACGGCCTGATGAGGAAGATGTTTTCGCTTGGTTCCAGCCGGCAGGGTCGGCAGGACACCATATTGGAAATCAAAATAATGAAAAAGGAGCTCATATGAAAAACACAGTTCGACAAATCAGCGTTGTGCTTGTCACACTCATTACCATTGTCATCAACATCCTGGCGAATGCCCTGCCCATCAACGGGTTGAATACCGGGCAGATATCGGATACCTTCAAGGTATTTTTTGTCCCGGCCGGTTATGTTTTTTCCATTTGGGGCATCATTTACATTGGACTGATCGCCTACGCGGTCTACCAGGCATTACCCTCCCAGCGGGAGAACCCACGCATGCAGTCCACCGGCTGGTGGGTGGCCCTGGGCGGGCTGGCTAACTGTGCGTGGATCTTTCTATGGCAGTATGAGATCTTTGTCTGGACAGTAGCTGCCATGCTGATCCTGCTGGCATCACTGATCTTGGTATACCTGCGGCTTGGGATCGGGCGGACCAAAGTTAAGGCTGGCGAGACCTGGGCGGCGCGAATCCCCTTCAGTATTTACCTGGGCTGGATCACGGTCGCGACGGTCGCCGATATCAGTGACGTGCTGTGGTTCGTGAAGTGGGACCAGTTTGGCCTCAGCGCAGCCACCTGGATGGTGATCATCCTTGGCGCGGTGCTGGTCATTGCCGGGTTGATGAACTTTCTGCGCCGGGATGTGGCCTATACCCTGGTGATTCTGTGGGCGCTGGCAGGCATCACGGTGCGATTCCCGCAGGCCGGTATCGTCACGGTTGCCACCTGGGTTACTTTCGGCCTGGTGGCTGCCAGCCTGGTCGCGGCTTTGCTGGTGAAAAGGAATCCGGCTTAAGCCGGGAAGCCATGCCTCAAGTTGCCCTGCATACCCACGCCCCTGATTTCGAGCTGGTTGATTACCGCGGCAAAGCAGTCCGATTATCGGACCTGCGCGGCCGGAATGTCCTGCTGGTCTTCAACCGCGGCTTTATGTGACCATTCTGCCGTGCGCATATGGCGCAGTTGCGCCAGGACTTTACAGAGTTCGAGAAGCTGGAGACGACCATCCTGGTTGTTGGTCCAGAGAACGCCGCCACCTTCGCCCGTTATTTCAAAGAGAATGACCTGCCTTTCACCGGCTTGCCGGATCCGGCCCATACCGTCTTGAAATTGTACGGTCAGCAGATCAACCTGTTCAAATTTGGGCGCATGCCCGCGCAAGTGCTGGTGGATAAGAACGGGATGGCGCGTTTCATCCACTATGGGCATGATATGACCGATATCCCTGCCAATTCGGAAATGCTAGCCTTGATAGAAGAGCTCAACGCAGGTTAAGAAACTCCCATGCAGACGGTCATTTCCGGCGTGATTGTGGCAGGTTACCAGGTTGCTTCCGGCCCGTCTAAAGATTATCCGTACGGCACACTCGAGAAGCAAATCCCGCAGTTCAAGCGTCTCGGCCTCAACCTGGAGCGTTTCCATCAAGGCACATTAAATGTCTCCATTGCACCGGATACTTTCGAGATGGCCAACCCGGAATTTACCTTCCGGCAGGTGGCCTGGACCGACCTGCACCCGCCGGAGGATTTTTCGTTTTCGCGCTGCACGGTCCGGTTCAAAGGCGTCCGCTACGCCGGTTATGTATACTACCCCCACCCGGAGACAAAGAAGAGACATTTCGAGAGTGCTTCCCTAATCGAAATAATTTCTGAATATATTCCGGAGATCCAACATGGGGAGCGGGTGGAGCTGGAACTCAATGCGAACGAAATCCGCATCCAGACAGAGGGAAAGTAGATTACCTTTCGAATTGTGGTGCAATACCAATGAAGTGCAGTGTCAAGAGTTGGCGACAGTGAATTTTGAAAGATCAAACTAGTTCGAAAAAATGGAATTATTTTCCCGACCCTGCCGCTGAATAAATTCAGTGAGGGTTGGAAATCGTATTCCATTGTCCTTGCATCAGAACCTATTCCGTGGGTCTGAGTTCTGGTTTCAAAGCCAAGATTTCTTCCACAGAAGCGATCGATCTTGGATAAGTGCGTCTGATGTGGGTCAACTTTTCGCCAAGTTTGAGTTGCATGAGTTGGTAGCGCACAAATTGGCGGGTGGTTAATCCACCTCGCTGCCAGTCATTGAGTTGCCAGGACCATCTCATCAATTTGAAAGCGACCATCTCGGGATTAGCCTTGCGATCCGCGATGCGTTCGGTCATAACATGCCAGATGACCACCAGCAATTTGCGAGCGATCGCCACGATGGCTTTGTTGCCCTTCATGCGGTGAGACAGCTTCTGGAATTCCTGTTTCCAAAACGGATGGGTTTCCACTGCGGTCCAGGCCGTTTCCACCAAGGACCAACGCAGTTCCTTGCGTCCCTGTTTGGTGATCGGTCCGGTGAAATGGGTCTGGCCGCTGGTCATGGACTCTGCCTCCCAGGCCGGCGTAGCCAACCAACTTCTTGGGAGTGGGAAAACGGGTGATATCACCGATAGCGGAAAGCACCGTCAAGGTATTGATCACGCCGAACCCGGGCAATTGCAGCAGGTAGGGGGCAGGTTCGCTCCATGGGGATGTGGTGCTAAGACAGGCCAGTTCCTGGTTGACTTCTGCGATCTGAGACTCCAAGTGGCCCAGCATGGCCAGATCCTGGCGGACTTGCAGCTTCTCCACTGGAGAAAGAGCCAGGCTTTCCCACCAGCTACGGTTCTTGTCAGCGAAAAAGCCTCCCTCTGGCGGTACCAGGTTGTTGCGATGGATCACACTGTGCAGACGGTTGTGGGTCATCGTCAGCATCTTGACCAGCCGCTGCCGGTGAGCGATCAAAGTGCGCAGCTCCCGCACATCCATCGGCGGAACCCACACTTCCGGGATCAGATCTGCAACCAACAGCCGAGCCAGACAGTTCACATCATGTTTGTCAGTTTTCACCCGCGCATTGGCGATCTGCTTTACTTCCAGCGGGTGCGCCACCACTACCTTGCTAACATATGGCAGGGTCATATCGTACAGCGTCCAGGTGTTGGTTGTGGCTTCGATCACCACGGCATCCCCCGGCCTCAGATTGGCCTTGGCCCACTTGGGATAGTTCTCCATGTCTACCCTGCGAGCGGGCAGCACCATCTCTTGTTGGGCATTCATACCACCCACCATGATATAGTGCTTGTGGGCATCGATGGCAATGTAACGCAAAATAGGGATTGAAATTGGTTCATCTTTCATGGTAAACTCCTTATATAGATGCGGCTGGGGCGCAGATTTTCGGGCAAGGAGTTTCAAAAACCAATCCGGACTCAGTACGGCAGTACTGTCCCAGATGAGAAAGTGCGACGGGAAGCCAAATAATTTGACGGGCTTGTACATCCCATTTAGCACTCGGCTCGCCCAGACGCTCCGCACCCCGGATGCGTTCCCGTCTCTCAACAACTTAAGGATAGCACCCGCTGCGCCCAGCCGCAATTACATTCTAATAATTTGCTTTACCGATGAACTTTATCCAGAATATCTTCACCGTAAATCACGAAATCATCTATTTTGTCTATGGATTGGTCTTTTTTGTGCTGGGGCTGGCCATCGCACTCCAATCCCGGCATTCCTCGCGGCTTGACCTGGCCCGAAACCTGACCTGGCTGGCTGCCTTCGGCTTTCTGCATGCATTTAATGAATGGGGCGATCTCTTTATCCCCATACAGGCCACCTATCTGTCGCCCGGAATCATCGTAGTTCTCAATTATTTACACCTTTTGCTGCTTGCGACCTCCTTTGCCTGCCTGTTCGAATTCGGTGCGGCCTTATTGGAGTCTTTGAAACCGCAGAAATGGTTGCACATTCTGGTAGCCAGCCTGTTGATCGCCTGGATACTCATCGTTTTCATTCCACTGCGCATGGGGATCTCCGACTTTACCGCCTGGTTCAATACCAGCGGTGCCTTGGCCAGGTATTTCATCGGTTTACCGGGAGGGTTGCTGGCTGCCTACGCTTTACGCAAGCATACGTTGCAACGCATCGCTCCGTTCGAAGTCCCACAGATTGTCCGGGCAATGGAGGCAGCCGGTATCACCATGGCATTATATGCGCTGGCAGCCGGGTTGATTGTCGCACCGGTGAATTTCCTTCCAGGGAACTGGTTGAATACGGATACGTTCACACGCTATTTGATCGTGCCTCCCCAACTGGTCCGGGCGCTGCTCGGGTTGATAATCGCAATTACAACCATCCGGGTCTTAGAAATTTTCGATGTGGAAACATCCCGCCAGATAGAGTCGATGAAGCAGCAGCAATTGCTGGGGGACGAGCGCGAGCGGATCGCGCGTGACCTGCACGACGGGACCATCCAGAAAGTTTATACTGCCGGCCTGCTGGTCAGATCGGCCCAGAATTTGGCCGATCAGGAAACTCCGCTGGCAGGCCGGTTGGCCACGGCGGTTGGTGTTTTAGATGATGCTATCGGTGACTTACGCCAGAACCTGAGTCAACTGCATGCCCCGGCCCAGCCCCAGGAGCCACTTAAGTCCAAGCTCGAAAAGTTGGTCACTGATCCGCGCTTCAGTTCACTGGTGCATGTGATGCTGGATGTAGACCTGCCAGAATCAGATATCCTCCCGCCTGAGCGCTGCGCACAAGTCCTGGCGATCGTTCAGGAGACTTTGGCCAACAGCGTCCGGCATGCCAGGGCCCGGCATATTACCGTTACTGCCCGCAGGCCCGGAGAACGCCTGCAATTGGTAATCCGGGATGATGGGATAGGAATTCCGGCTGACGTTATCGAAGGCCACGGGATGCGAAATATGCGCGACCGGGCGGCGTTATTGCACGGGCATCTGGCTGTCGAGAAAATGGAAAAGGGTACCAGCATCACCCTGGATATTCCATGGGAGGTCGAACCATGAGCAAGATCACCGTAGCACTGGTTGACGACCACGCCCTGGTGCGTTTGGGTTTGAAGACCCTGATAAATGATCAACCTGACATGGAAGTGACCGGTGAAGCCGGCTCGGCGGCTGAAGCCATCCAAATGGTTGCGAACAAACACCCGAATGTCGTTCTCATGGATATCCGCCTGCCCGGAGAAGGCGGCCTGGAAGCCACGCGCCAGGTTGTGGCACGCTTCCCGGATACCAAAGTGGTCATGCTGACTTCCTTTGCTGATGAAGAACTGGTTTTAAGTGCCATCCGCGCCGGAGCGGTCGGATATTTATTGAAGGAAGTGGGGAACGAAGAAGTCCTGCGGGGTATCCGGGCAGCTGCGCAAGGCGAATCCGTTATGGATGCGGCTACGACGACCCGCTTGTTTGCGCGCGTGCGCGCTTTCGAACGGAAGGAGGAACAGGAATCCTTCCACGACCTGTCGGAACGTGAACTGGAAGTACTTTACGAAGTGAGCCTGGGGAAAACCAATGCCGAAATTGCCCAGAGTCTCAACCTGGGCGAAAAAACCGCCCGCAACTATGTCAGCGACATCCTGGAAAAACTCCAACTTTCCAACCGCATCGAGCTGGCGACCTATGCGATCAAGAACCACCTTTCAGAACGCATGAAACACGAGTAAAAAGATTAAAAAAACAGGACGGCGAGATTTTCTCGCCGTCCTGTTTGTATTTATTCGTAATCTATCTGGCTTGGGCGCCCTTGGGCAAACCTGCCGGGATCGATTCCATGTTTTCTTTCTTATGGCTGAACAAAGAGGCAAACCAGGGAACCAGGAAATAGTCTGCGCCAAAGTAGCCGGCGACTTTCCAGGCCAGCACCAGGAAAACCGAGAGGATCAAGAACATCGGGTTGACACTGGCGGAGCCGGCCATGATGTAATTCCAATTCATAAAGCCGCCCATCAGAGCCGAGAACCAGGTGAAAACACCCAAAATGAGCGCAACGCCGACCAGGATTTCACCGATGGTGATAACCTTGGCGAACCAGGTATAAGCCTGGGCGTTCAGCAACATTTGAAGGAAAGAGCGATACCAGGCATAATGAATGGGTGCCATACCCTTAGCGGGGATGGCCACGGCGCCCATCCAGAAGCCTTTCAGACCGACACCGGTTTGCATCCAGGCGGGGCTCTTGAACTTTTCCAGACCGGCTTCCAGCCATTGCCAGCCAATCCAGACGCGGATGGGCAGCCAGATCAGGCCGGCCAGCGGGTGGTTGAAAATGGTCTTTAGGAAAGCGGGGGTATGAAGTGATTCGCCCTTTCGGGTGGTAACAACGTTATTCATTTTTTTCTCCTTTGTAGATATTTTGTAAATATGATGACTAATTAGTGGTATCAGGTACCCTTCTAATTTACGACCATTTATCTCTAATTTACAGTGTCATGTGCCCCTAATTGTGGCAGGTCAGTTGACCCCCTTTAAATCCGGTTTCAGTTGGCTTTGCTGCGGGAATTTCAAGGTGTTGATAGATAGTTGAGAGGAAACCGGTTCAGAAACACAGACATCCGAAGTCATACAGACTTCGGATGTCAGAATCTGGTTTATCAGGGGTTGGAGGCAGGGCAAACCCGCCCGGCTTCACTTGAAGCCGGGCATGGGATTAATATCTGTAAAAACTACTTGCGGTTTCGCAGGAAGGTTGGGATATCAAGGTCTTCGGTGCGGAAGGTTTGCGGCTTGAACTCGACCGGCTGATTGTTCGCCTGCGCGGACACGTTGACGGATTCCAGCGTGTTGTTGAGCAACTTTCCGTCAATGGTCCGGGTGATAGGGCGCGGCGTTATGCGGCGCGGCATACCGGACCGTTCGAAACCGGTGGCAATGACCGTGACATGGATCTCATCGGTCATATTGGGGTCGATCACAGCGCCGAAGATCATGTTCACATCCGGGTGGGAGGTCTCACGAATCAGCGCAGCGGCCTGGTTGACCTCAAACAGGGTCAAATTCGGCCCGCCCGTGACGTTGAACAGAACACCGCGTGCTCCGTCGATGGTTATGTCGAGCAGCTGGCTCGAGATGGCCTGTTCAGCGGCAATGCGGGCGCGGTCCTCACCGGAGGCCTTGCCGACCGCCATCAATGCTGCACCACCTTCGCTCATGATGGCGCGCACGTCTGCAAAGTCCAGGTTGATCAAGCCGGGCACGGTGATGAGTTCGGAGATACCCTGGATACCCTGGCGAAGGACTTCGTCAGCGATCTTGAACGAGTCGTTCAGGCTGGCGCGTTTATCCATGATCTGCAGCAGGCGGTCGTTGGGGATGACGATCAGGGTATCGGCATGGTCCTTGAGGTTGGCCATGCCCACCTCGCAGGACTGCATGCGTTTGTTGCCCTCGAACGTGAACGGGCGGGTGACCACACCGATGGTCAGGGCACCGTTCTCCTTGGCAATCTGAGCCACGATAGGGGCAGCCCCGGTACCAGTTCCGCCGCCTAACCCGGCCGTGACGAAGACCATGTCGGCGCCTTTCAGCACATTGTACAGGTCGTCGGATGATTCCTCGGCAGACTTGCGCCCAATATCCGGGTCGCCGCCCGCACCCAGGCCGCGCGCCAGCTTGTTACCGATGCGCACCCGGGTGGAAGCCTTGGAAAGCATCAACGCCTGGGCGTCCGTGTTGATGGCCACGAATTCCACTCCCTGGATGCCTTCTTCGATCATCCGGTTGACCGCGTTGCAGCCACCACCTCCCACGCCAACTACCTTTATTCGGGCAAATGCTTCTGATTGCGTACTCTTTGTGTCCATGCTAAGCCTCCTTAAAGCTGATAAAAATGGTTCGATGTTTCTGGATGTTTGGTTAACCAATTTCGCAGATTACGGAAGTAACCGTTTGAGCCAGTCCTTTACAGGACCGAGATCCACCGGAATCTCTCTCTTGAGAAGATGCCGCCCGCCGGTACGGTTTGGCAGCAGGTCTTCTTCGTTGAGTGCCGCAGCCCAATGCAGCAGTCCGAAGCCGGTGGAATAGGCCGGGCTTTTCAAATGATCCACCAGGCCCACCAGTTTCTCCGGCCCGGCTGTTCGGACGGGCACTCCCAGCACCTGGCTGGCCAATTGCCGGATACCGGGCAGTGCGCTGGTACCTCCGGTGAGTACCATGCCAGCCGGCAGCAACCCGTCATACCCGGAACGCTTGATCTCCTGCAGGATAAGTGCAAATATTTCCTCCACTCTGGCTTCGATGATGTGGGTCAGGTCCTGGCGGCTGATCTGGACCGGGGCATCTTCGCCATAGGCTTTGACTGTCAAAAATTCCTCAGCACCCACGCCGGATTTCAAGGCGTAGCCGTGCTTGATCTTGATCTCTTCGGCTTGCGCCAGCGGCAACCGCAGACCGGTGGCGATATCAGTGGTGATGTGGTTTCCGCCCACCGCCAGCACCATGGTGTGCCAGACGTGTCCATCCACGTAGATGGCCAGGTCGGTGGTCCCACCGCCAATATCGCAGACGGCAACGCCCATGTTGCGCTCTCCGTCGGTCAATACCACATCGGCGGAGGCCAGCGGGTTCAGCACGAATTGCAGCACTTCCACACCGGCCGCGCCGACGCACTGGCGTAGGTTTTCCACCGTGCCCTGGGCGGCGGTTATGATGTGTGCTTCCACTTCCAACCGGTATCCGTGCATCCCGACCGGCATCGCAATCCCGTCCTGACCGTCGACCGTGAAGCCCCTTTGGATGATGTGGATGATCTCCCGGTTGTGAGGAATGGCAACCGCCTGGGCTGCATCCAGGGCACGAATCACGTCGTTCTCGTCAATCATCTCCCCGGAAACACCCGCCACGCCGCGGCTGTTGATGGAGGAAACATGCGCTCCAGCCAGGCTGACCAGCGCTCCGGTGATTTCCACACCCGAAACCTGTTCGGCCTTTTCCACGGACCGCGTGATGGCCTGCGCTGCCGCAGCCAGGTCCACGATTACGCCCTTCTTGATGCCTTCCGAAGGTTCTATGCCTGAGCCCAGGATGCGGATGGTCTCTTCTTCCACCCGGCCTACCAGGGTACAGACTTTGGTCGTGCCTACGTCAATTCCAACAACAATCTCGTCCATAGTTTTTGATCACTTGTAGAATGGTGCATCCAGGTATTCCACGCTGATCAGCGTGGGTTGGATGCCCTGTTTGGTGATTGTGTCCACGATGGACTGGTACACTTTTACCTTCATGGGAATATCCTGTATATTCTGACCGAAATAGACTGACCAGCCGTGCGGATCCTGCCAGCCCATGCCGTATGTAGGGTCGTACACCATCGGCGATCCAGCGGGAACCGACGGATGGAGCGTTAAAATTGCCTGCACCATGGTGGGATCAATGAAGGGCTGATCATAGATTGATTGCGTTGGATCTCCCGGCAGCTTGGGTGGGTTCCCTGTGGAAGCTACCGGGACAAGGCCAGGAACATTGCCACGCGGGGTGAACGCCACGCCGTCTGCATCGATCCAGGTAATATTTCCGCCCTGGGACCAGACCAGCAGGGGGGTTCGTTCCACCACATTAACATAGATATGGTTGGGGAAGCCCACCTGCACGCTGACTCTTTCCAGATCCGGAAAGGCCATGCGCAGGTTGGATTCGATCTGCGATGGGATGGCTTTGAAGATGGGCTGTCCTACCACTCCCAGGGCGGAGCTGACATCAGCTATACTCAGGCGCTTGTTACCGCTTAATTGAGCACCCGAAACGATGAATGTATTGGCGGTCCACATGGAAAACAGAACCATGGTCAGCAGCACGGTCAATCCAGCCGAGATCCAGCGCGGGCCCAGTTGGGGCAGGTAGAAGGCGGGAGCGTGCACGGAGGTGCGACCCAGGCTGAAGGCAAAATCATAACCGGTTTGGCGGGAGGCATTTCGTGTGGTCTTGAACGTACCCATCCGGCCGGAGGTCCTGGTCTGCATGAAAAGCGAACGTAATGCGCTGACGTGTGCCTGCCTACCCTTGGACGAGGTTACCGGAGGGCGGCGCGTGGCGGGGGCCTGTTTTGGTTTTGGTTCCCCTGGCAGAAAAATCGAACTGGTCCGGTAGGTCTGGCGGGTGACCTGCTTGGTCTTGTTGGAATCAGGTGTGACCCGCTTTTGCGATGAGCGGCGTTGGCGTACGGTTTCGGCGCGGGTTTTCCCAGTCGCCTGTTTTTTGGGTATCTCTAATGCGGTCATGATGTTCTCCGGAAACGGCGTTCGGTTCGGTTGCGATCCTTTTTACGCTCCAAGGCCAGTTCGATCAGGCGGTCGACCAGCCCGGTGTAGGATAATCCGCTGGCTTCCCAGAGTTTAGGGTACATGCTGATACTGGTGAAGCCGGGGATGGTGTTGAGTTCATTCAAAAAGATCTCACCCGTGTTTTTCTCCAGGAAGAAATCAACCCGGGCCATGCCGGCACAGTCAATGGCCTGGTAGGCGCTAACGGCCATCCTGCGGATCTGAGCGGCTGTCTCGTCTGGCAGGGGCGCCGGGATGAGCAGGCCAGATGTGCCATCCACATACTTTGATTCATAGGAATAAAACTCGCGGCTGGGCTGCACTTCACCGGGCACGGATGCCTGCGGGTCGTCGTTACCAAGGACGGAAACTTCTATCTCTCGGGCATTCACGCCGCGTTCCACCAGCACGCGCCGGTCATAGGCGGCGGCTTCCAGCAAGGCCTCGCCTAGGTCGGCCCGCCGGTTGCATTTAGTAATGCCCACCGAGGAACCCAAGTTGGCCGGTTTGATGAACAGTGGATAGGCTGACACTGCCTGGACCCGGCGGATAACCTCTTCGATATCCTTTTCGATTTCACTGCGAAGAACAATGACAAATTCAACCGTCGGTACGCCAATCGCGCGCATGACATCCTTGAAAACGCCTTTGTCCATGCCGACAGAAGAGCCGGTCACTCCCGCACCCACATAAGCCAGTTCAGCCATTTCAAGCAGCCCTTGCAGGGTGCCATCCTCACCAAAGGTGCCATGCAGGACCGGGAAGATCACATCCAGATCGGTCAGTTTCTCGAACCTGGCGGAATTTGTAGAATCCGATCTGGGTAAAGCGTACAGGCCGGGCGTGGATGGATCGGGAAGAATGGTGCAGCGAGTCAGCTTGCTGGTATCTCCTTTTTCCAGAGCCATGCGGGCATCCGGCCCGGTCATCCACTCACCTGCATGGGTGATGCCAACCTGGAAGATCTCATATTTACCAGGATCGAGCACGCCGAGCACCGACCGCGCCGAATCCAGCGAGACTTCATGTTCGCCGGATCGTCCACCAAACAGGACGGCGATCTTCAACTTTCGGTTTGTGCCGGCTTTTTGATTCGTCATTTCCAATTCTCTCTCTTTATCCTGAAATATCTTTTTCTTCTTACCATTCGCCAATTAATTCCACTTCCAGTTCAAGCTTGATACCAAATTGGTCCAGAACGGCTTTCTGCGCCAAATCGATCAGCGCACGCATGTCCTCAGCACGGGTCTGTCCGTTATTGATAAAGAAGTTGGCGTGCTGGCTGCTGATGGTGGCATTGCCGATGCTTTTTCCTTTCAGACCGGCTGCCTCGAGCAAACGCCCGGCCTTGTCTCCCGGTGGGTTCTTGAACATGGAACCCATGCTTGCACCGGCTGGCTGGGCGGCCCGCCGCTTGTTGGAATTTTGTTCCATTTTGCTTAGGATATCTGCCCGGTCGCCGTGTTTCAGCACCAGTTCCGCCGACAGGAGAATCACAGGAGGATGTTCTCGCTTCAGGAGGCTGGTTCGATAGGCATATTCCAGCTTGCTTACCGGCCAGGTCTGGCGTCCATCCTGGCGGTGGAGCAATTCCACAGATATCAAACTTCCGGCCATGTCTCCGCCAAAAGCTCCGGCGTTGCCATAAATTGCTCCGCCCAGGCTTCCCGGGATGGAGGCTGCCCATTCAAAACCGGTCAGACCAAGGCGGGCTGCCCGCTGGGCGATATCATTAGGGGTGACGCCTGTTTCGGCGTGGACGGTAGGGAGGTCGGCCTTGCTGTTGAATTTCAACAGCCGGGCCCGGTTGATGATGACCACGCCGCGCACACCCTGATCGCTGACCAGCACGTTCGAACCGCCGCCAAGCAGAGTGAAAGGTATGTCCATCTTCCACAACTTCTCAGCAGCCTGCGCCAATTCATCTGCTTTGCGGACGAAAACCAGCACGTCGGTCGGGCCGCCGATGCGCGCAGCGGTATAACCGGAGAGTGGAACATTCTCCTGCATATTGTCACCGAAGGTAGCGCGCAGTTCAGACAGGCTGACCGGGTTCATGGGTTTCTTTCATCCGAGAGTTGGCAGAGGCCGGCAATTAATCCTTTTCGAGAAGAGCAATGATGCGCTTGACCGTGCTTTCAATTTCGCGGTCAGATTTTTGCATCAACTGGTTGTATTTGTTCCATTTGATTGGATCGGAGTGGGGATCATCCCCAATTACCGACCGCCGAGCCTGCGGAGCATTTACTTCGAAATCGGACACGAGTTTCTTCTTATCCATTGTGAATCTCCTTGAAATGGGCCAGCACATCCGTACTGACCTGGTCTGCATCCCCGGCAGAGAGAACCAACAGGACATCACCGGGGCGAAGATGATCGATCAGATAATTGCTTACTTTCGATAGACTTGCGATGAAGTGAGCCGGGCGCGGCATGGCTTCCACGACTATCTTCGCTGAAAAATCCTGTTTAGGCTCGCGCGCCGGGTAGACTTCCGTCACAATGACTTCGTCTGCGTTGGTGAATGAATTGGCAAAATCTTCCAGCAGCAACTGGGTGCGCGAGTACGTATGCGGCTGCCAAACCACCCAGAGTGGGTTGCGCGGATAGCGCGAGCGTGCTGCTGCCAGGGTTGTCTGGATTTCGGTCGGATGATGCGCATAGTCATCAATCACAATAATCCTGTTGGCTTCGCCTCGCACCTCGAACCGTCGACCGGTACCGGTAAACAGGCTGAGGACCCGGGCAGCCTCTTCCAACGGCAGGCCTAGGAATTGGGTTACGGTCAATGCGGCCAAGGCATTGAGAATATTGTGTTTGCCCGGGACCTGCAATTCAACGACGGCCGGCTTGCCGAGCACACTGGCGCTGAAGGTGTAACCGCCTTTTCCATTGATTGAAATCATGTTGGTGTACGTATCCAACTCGCGTCCATCATCTGCGTCCTTATCGGTGGCATGGGTGGTTTGCTTTAACCCATACGCCAGGACGTTTTTTCCCATCTTTTCCGCTTTCTTTAATAAAGCGTAAGCACCGGCATCTTCAGCGCAGGCAACCAGTATTCCGTCTATCGGGAGATGCTGCACAAATTCCACGAAAGCAGCCTGCAGATCTGCCAGGGTGGGGTAGCAATCTGGGTGGTCGTGCTCGATGTTGGTTACCACTTCGATGGTCGGCTTCAAACCCAGGAACATGCGGTCGTACTCATCCGCCTCTATAATGAAAGTCTTTCCTTTTCCGGCCCGGGCGTTGATTCCCAGGTTGGCCAAGACACCGCCGACAATAAAAGTTGGGTCCTGTTTCAGCGTGGAAAACAGCCAGGCCAGCATGGCCGTGGTGGTGGTCTTGCCATGCGTACCGGCGATGGTGATGCCGGTTTTGCCGTCCATCAGGCTGCCCAGAAAATCCACCCGTTTAACCACCGGGATCCGGGAGGCTTTGGCTGCCACAACTTCGGGATTGTCGTCCGGGATGGCCGAGGATCGTACGACCAGGTCAGCGCCGATAACGTTCTTGGAGTTGTGGCCGATGTGAATGGTTGCACCTGCAGATTGCAGATCGCGAGTAAATGAAAACTCGACGCGATCCGACCCGCTCACCGTGTGTCCCATTTCGATTAGGACGCGAGCGATGGCCGAGAGCCCGGTACCACCAATTCCGATCAGATGAATGTGTGTCATAGTCTAGACGAATACCACAATCACAAAGATGAAGGCGACGACAACCGCGAAGTAAATGCCGGGGATACCCAGGAGGTCCGGAGGCATAAAACGGAGCATGTTGTCAGATAACGTTGCAATAGCACCGGTCGGAGCAGAGACGATATTTGCAAAAGGATACTTGGCATCTGACATGTAGGACCAGATTGTCCCGGCAATCAGATACCCATTGAGGGCTCCTATGAAGGTACCCAGGATGGCGTGTTCCAATTTCTCGCGGGTGAACTTGCCTGCAAATCGCTGGAAATTAACCGTTTGATAACCGAAGAAGACCAGCAAGATCAGGATAATCGAGCGCATCCAGAAGAGGGTGGTGCTCTTTTGTGGCAGGAGTACGTCCCTTACAAAAGGAACGTAATGTTCCAACAGGGCGGTAAAAGCCAGCGCCAGGATCACACTGAAACTGACCATAATTTCCTTGGCCCAGCCGCGCAACCCGCCGATGACCGCAAACACAATGACATACATCCAGAAGACAACCGCCAGACTCATCATGGTTTCTTCTCCTCATCCGGGCAAAGGGCCAGAAGTTGGCGACCGATCTGTGCAGCGGAGTCAGAGTGGGATAGTTGCAGCATGGCGCCACGCATGGAAGCCAATTTTTGAGGCTGATTGAATAAATCTTTTATGACCGGCACGAGTTGATTGGCCAGTTTTTGATCTTCAATTAAAACCGCGGCGGCGTGCCGGACCAGGTAATTGGCATTCACTTTTTGATACCGCCAGGCATGCGGGTAGGGCACCAGAACCGCCGGCAGGCCGAAGAGTGGATATTCGCCCAGGGTGGAAGCTCCGGCGCGGCTGAGAGCCAGGTCGGCCGCGGCCAGGGCTGCGCCCATTTGATCATGCAAGTAAGGAAAGGCATGGTAGCGGGCGGAATGAATGAAGGGGATTCCGGAGCTTGAACTCTCCCGCAGGGCATCTTTCAAAAGGTCTTTTGCCTTCTCTTTCACATCGAGCCAATCCAGCTCGCCGGTGATGTGAACGATTTGCGCCGCCTCTAGCAGGGCCGGCAGGTTGGCCAGTACCGCAGTATTGATCGAACGGGCGCCCTTGCTCCCGCCTGAGATCAGCAGGACCGGGCTTCCCTCAGCCAGGGCCATTTCCTTGCGGGCTGCCTGGCGTGTCCATCGGGCTAGTTCTGCGCGCAGCGGGTAGCCTGTCACGGTTATACGTTCGGGGTGATCGAAATAGAGAAGCGAGTCTTCAGCAGTGACGGCGATTTTGTCTGCGAAGCGTGCCAGTGTGTTCAAAGCCAGTCCCGGTTCGATGTCCGGCACATACAACAAGCTGGGCACCTTCCATCCGGCCAGAGCCATGGGCACAGCCACATACCCGCCGGTAAAGAGCAGCACATCCGGTCTGAACTCGCGCAGAATGCGCCGGGAAGCCAACATACCACGGCTTACCTGCCACAGGTTGCGAGGCAGGGTTCGCAGACCAATGCCATGCACTCCGGCTGCCGGGATGGTTCTAAAAGGAATGCCACTTCTCTTAACGAGTTGTGTTTCCATTCCGCCTTCTCCGCCTACCCAGAGCACTTCAGCATTATCCTTGATGGCTTGCAGCACGGCCAGGGCGGGGTACACTCCGCCGCCGGTCCCGCCGGCGCAGATCAACAGTCGCACTATACGACCTCCGTTCTTTGGTTTCAGCCGGGGCTTTTTGCCCGGATTGGCGCGATATGCTTAGAAGAATACCGATGGCTGTCAGAGTTGATATCAGGTTTGATCCGCCTGCGCTGACAAACGGCAAGGCGTTGCCTGCCACAGGAATCAGACCGATGATCATGGTCATGTTGATGAGTGCTTCGATAATGATCCAGAAGGTTAATCCGGCTGCCAGGACCGAACCCAACAGATCGGGAGCCCTGGAGGCGATCACCAGGCCGCGCCAGAGTAAAATGCCGTACAGGCTGATCAGGCACAAAGCTCCGAACATACCCAGCTCTTCCACGATTACCGCGAAAATGCTGTCGGTGGCCGAGAAGGGCAGACCAATCAGCTTGGTGGTGGCATTCCCGATGCCAACTCCGAACCATTTACCCCGGTAGACTGCTTCAAGCGACCAGAGGACGTGGCTGCTCGACTTGAGCGGGTCCTTGAGACCGGCCAGGTAAGATGCCATGCGGGTGCGACCGGTGGAACTGATTTGCACCACCAGCCACCCGGCCACCAGGGCCACCAGGCAGAACAGGATGATCTGGCGTAATTCTCCTCCGGCCAGGAAGAAAAGCAGCCCGCCCAGCAGGAAGATGGTGATGGATGCGCTCAGATCGGGTTCCAGGTAAATCAAACCTGCGATGCCACCCAGGATGACGGCCAAAGGTACCAGGCCCAAATGAATGTCGTGCAGGTATTCCTGTTTGCTGTAAAGCCAGACCGACAGGTAGAGGATCGTGACCAGTTTTGCCAGTTCCGAAGGCTGGACCGACCCGCCGAAGAAGGTCCGGATGGCACCGTTACGCATGTCGCGGGTCAGGAGTACGGCAATCAGAAGGATGACGGCCACCGCCATGAGCGGCAGGGCAAAGCGGCGGTATAGATGGTAATCCACCCGCGAGGCCGCGAAGGCAATCAGGATGCCACAGGCCAGAAAGATCAACTGCTTGTTGAACATGAATGTCTGTGAGCCGTAATTCAAGTAAGAGAAATCCGTGCTGGCTGAATACAGCATCAACAGGCCGAAGATGCACAAAGCAATCACGGCGGCGATCAGGATCAGATCGCCCGTGGAAGTACGCTTGCGACGCTGCGGTGCGGTGATTGGTCGGGCAGGTTGGTTCACGAAAGTTCCGATACCCATTTTCGAAAAGCCTTTCCACGTTCCTCGAAATCATAAAATTGATCAAAACTGGTACCGCCTGGTGAAAGCAGAACGACGCTGCCGGGGCTGGCCACTTCGGCGGCCGCCCGGACTGCTTCCTGCAGGTCTTTGCAACGATGCATAGTCAGGGGCAGCGGTCCGGCTGCTCGATCCAGGCTTTCGGCAATTTTCCCGGCCGCTTCGCCGAAGAGCACCACATGCTGCACGCGCTGGCGCACCACGTCCGCCAGATCTTCCCAGGGTAGGTTCTTGTCGCGCCCACCCAGCAGCAGGACGATTGGTTCGGTAAAGGAGTTAATGGCTGCCATCGTCCGTTCGGGTGCGGTTGCGATGGAGTCGTTGTACCATTGCGCGCCGTGCCACTCCCGCACGTATTCCAGCCGATGTGCCACGCCGTGAAACTCGAGTGCCGCGGAAATCATGGCGTCCAAGGGAAGACCGGCTGCGCAACCGATGGCGAAGGCTGCCAAGACGTTCATCAGATTATGCTCACCGCGCAATTGGATCTGGTCACGCCGCAGGAGGGGAATTTCCTTTCCGCCCTGGCGCAGGTGCAGGATGCCATCTGCCAGGAAAGTGCCATCCTCTTTGCCGGAGAACGCACCGGAACCAAAGGATACCAGCCGGCCGTTCACATTCCTGCACAGATTCCACGAACCGTTGTCATCGCGGTTCAATATCGCCGTGCTGTCGGCCTGCTGGAATTCCAGGATGCGGCGCTTGGCGGCGGTATAAGATTCCATCGTGCCGTGGCGGTCGAGGTGGTTGGGCGTGATGTTCAAAATGGCGGCCACACCCGGAGAAACGGTCATCTGTTCCAGTTGAAAGCTGGAAATTTCTAGAATTGCCAGGGCGCCGGGTGCCATCTCGTCCACGTAATTCAACAAAGGGTCGCCGATATTACCGCCAACAAAGGCTTTATCGCCAAAGGCTTTTTTTGCCATCTCCCCGACCAGGGTGGTGGTGGTGGTCTTCCCGGCTGAACCCGTAATGCCAACCGTCCGGCAGACGGCCAATTCCATAAAGATTTGGGTATCGTTGGTCAACGGAATGCCACGTGCCACTGCACCTGTGACCAGCGGGTTGGCCAGCGGGATGCCTCCGGAGATACAGAGGATATCAGTCGTATCCAGAAGCTCCACCGGATGGCTGCCCAGCACCCAATTTACCGGTGTACCGGTCAGGGAGGATCGGGCCGCGCTCATTTCCTGTGCGCTGCGCTGGTCATTCACGGTCACACTGGCACCATGCCGCGCCAACCAGCGCGCCGCCGCCTGTCCCTGGCGGGCGCCTCCCAGAATGAGAACACGTTTGTGGTTCCAATCCGTTTTTTGTTGCATATTTACACTAACATCAATCCCATGCCGAGCATGGCGCCAATCAGGCCAATCAACCAGAAACGCTGCACGATTTGCATCTCTGACCAGCCAAGCAATTCGAAGTGCAGATGGATGGGCGCCATTTTGAAGAAACGCCGTCCATGGGTCATTTTGAAATAAGCGATCTGGATGATGTCGCTCAGTGCTTCACTGACCGGTATCACTGCGATAACCGGCAGCAGAGCCCACTGCCCGGTCATCAGGGCGATCACGCCGATCGTCGCGCCCAGTGAAAGACTGCCGGTATCGCCCATGAAAAGTTGGGCGGGGTGGACGTTGAACCATAAAAAGCCAAACAATGCCCCTACCATGGTGAAGCAAAACCGGCCGATGAAGACCTGCCCCTGCAAAAGGGCGATCCCGCCGTATGCGGCGAAGATGGTGGCAGAGATCAGCCCGGCCAATCCATCCAACCCGTCGGTAAAGTTGACTGCGTTCGACATGGCGACGATCACGAACGCTGCAATCGGGATATATAACCAGCCCAACCTGATCTGGAAGTTTATTCCTGGCAGATACATTTCGGGTACTCTAAGCATGTACCTTAACACCGCTGCAAATCCAAGCCCAAGCAGGATCTGCACAATGAATTTGGTGCGGATGCGCATCCCTTCGCCAACGCGTTTACCTTTGACGCCTTGCCAATCATCAATTGCGCCCAGTACGGCGAAGCTTAGCATGGCGATCAACGGCACCAGCACCGATTGTCCCAGGATCCGCATCCCGATCAGGCTGGCAGCATTCAACAGCACGGTGACCAGTACCACCGGGATGATGATCATCACACCACCCATGGTGGGCGTACCCATCTTGACGAAATGCTTGTCCGGTTCGTCCACACGGATCTGCTTGCCAACCTTGAAATGACGCAGGATGCGCAGCAACGGTCCACCCCAGATGATGGTCATCATGAAAACCAATCCGGCCAAGCTCATGGCAAGGGCGGTGTCGTTCATGAAGGAACCTCCAGGGCGGTGACGATGCGGTCCATGCGGATGCCGTGAGAACCTTTGACCAGAACCACGTCTCTCTCAGTCAGGGACTTCTGCAAATAGGTTATGGCTTCATCCGTATTCTCAAATTCCTTGATCTTCCCGGGCCGCATGCCTGCCCAGCGAGCTGCCGATGCGATTTGGTGTCCGAGTGTTCCGATCGTGATCAATATGTCGGCCACTTCGGAGACCCGGACGCCCACCATCTCATGCCCTTGCTTCTCGTACTGGCCGAGTTCGAGCATATCACCCAGCACGGCCACCTTGTGACCATCCAATTCGTCCAGCAGATTGAGTGCAGCCAGCATGGATTCAGGACTGGCGTTGTAGGTGTCATCGAGCATCAATGCGCCATTTTCACTCCGGACAGCGGTCAAGCGCAGCTGCGAGTGTCCCTGGCGCAGACCGTCGATGATCTCCTGCCAGGTCAGGTTGTCAGCCAGGCCAACCGCCGCTGCGCGTAATGCCGTATGGACCGAGTGCTGTCCGATCATCGGGATGTGAACATGCAGGGTTTCATGTCGGTAATGCAGCTGGAAGCGGATGCCTTCCAACCCCAGGCCTTCCACATGATCGGCCCACAGATCCGCTTCCGGATCGAGCCCGTAGAAAAAAACGCGCGCCTTGGTCAGGCCGGCCATTTTGGATACCAAGGGATCATCCAGGTTGAGGATGGCAACCCCGTCGCCGGGCAGGGCTTGTACCAATTCAGATTTGCCGCGGAAGATGGCTTCCTGGGATCCTGCCCGTTCAGCATGGACGGTACCGATATTGGTGACTACACCAAATTTTGGCTGGGCAATATCGCATAACAGGGCAATTTCGCCTGGTACATAAAAACCCATTTCCAAAACGGCCCGCTCATAGCCGGCACTGAGTCTCAGGATGGTCAGCGGCAGGCCGATCTCGTTATTCATGTTACCGGAGCTTTTCAATGTCCGGTATCGCTGGCTGAGCACTTCTGCGATGACTTCTTTAGTGGTGGACTTGCCAACGCTGCCAGTGATACCCACCACATCCAAATTCAGTTTGCGTCTCCAGAAGCGCGCAATTTGTTGCAGGGCAATGAGCGAATTTTCGACGAGCAGACAGGTGGGCGCTTTCATTTCGGGCGGGAAAGAAATTTCCTGGCCGGCTTGCAGGGCAATAGTCCGGTAGTCACCACTGATTTTGTGCTGGATTAATGCAAATGAGGCCCCGCGCTGGAAAGCATCCGCTACGAAGTCATGGCCGTCCGCATGTTCGCCGGGCAGCGCCACGAAAAGCCCGCTGGGGATGACCAGACGCGAATCCACCGCCGCCTCGGTAATCACAGTTGTCGCCTGGGCGGGGCGGAAGTTCGTCAGGGCCTCAATTACATCTGCCAGCGTAAGCATTACACCTCATTGTCCGTTATTTTGTGTTCCTGCAACCTCGGGCGGTATGCCCATTTGAACCACCAGCTTCTCGATGACCTGCTTGAATATTGGTGCAGCCACCACGGAGGCAGCCTTGTTGCTCTGCGGTTTCTCCAGCCAGACGTACACAAGGAAACGCGGATCATCAATGGGACCCCAACCGATGAACGAGGCATTGATGTTTATCGGGTCGTATCCTGTGCTGGTGGGGATCTGGGCCGTGCCGGTTTTTCCGGCGATGGCATAACCAGGGAGAATCGCTGTGGAGCTTTCTTTTATCAACGAGTTCGTGCAGCATGTTGGTAATGGTGTGTGCGGTTTCGGCGGAAATGGGATTACCAACGATGTGAGGGGCCATATCACTTTGGTGGCCATCACGTACCTCGGCTAAAAGCACATGCGGGTAGACCATCTGCCCGTTATTGGCCAGTGCGGAGGCTGCCATGACCATCTGGATAGGGGTGATGGCAACACCCTGGCCGAATGCGTTCGTGGCCAGGTCCACCGGGGTCCAGTCGCCATCGCCGGGGAGTTTCTGGCGTCCGGGGACCTCGCCAGCCAGGTCGATGCCGGTCAGCTGGCCGAGCCCGAACCGTTGCATATATGAGTAGAAAGCGTTGTTGCCCATCTTAGTGGAGACCCAGGCCAGGCAGACGTTCAGAGAGTTTGCCAGGCAGCCGGTCATATCCTGGTAACCCCACGCTTCGTTGTTCCAGTCGTGGATGGGAACGCCACCGACTGTGATCGTGCCCGTGTCAAGAAAAATGGTACCGGGTTTGATCGTGCCGTTATCCAATGCGGAAGCCATTGTAAATATTTTGGCAACGGAACCGGGTTCGTATGCCTCGCTGATGGCCCGGTTATAAGGCGTTTCGCCCGGGAAGATTTGGCCCACCTGGGTGTAATCGTTCAGGTTCATGCGCGGGGTGGAAGACATGGCCAGGATTTCACCGGTTTTGGGATCCATGACAATGATGGTTCCGGATGCAGCGCCTGTGCTTTTCAGGGCGTCATCCAGTATATTTTCCACCGAAGCCTGGATTTCCCGGTCGATGGTCAGGATGAGAGTCTGACCGGGTTCGATCTGGGGAATATCCACCGCCAGGCGTGGGTCGGCCGGGACGAGCTTGGTGACCGGTATTCCTGCCAGGATGTTGTCATATTTCTCTTCCACCCCCATGTAGCCGTGGTTGTCGCGGGTTACATAGCCGATTACGGTGGAAGCCAGGTCGTTTTCGGGGTAGCTGCGCATCAGGTGTGCTGTGAAATGCACGGCATCCAGGTTGGGGCCGCCCGGATTAGCCTGGTCATTTTTCTGCAGTGTCATTAATTGGTCAGCCTGGTCAGGAGCAACGAAATCTTCGAGGGTGATATATTGGACGCCAGCCGGGGCGTTCGTCATTCTTGAAAGGGCATCGACAGGGTCCATGCCAAGCGCCGATTGGGCGGCCAGTGCGATATCATCCTCCATTTTTAGAGCGGCATCCTTGGCAGCCGGTAAGGCGGTCAGATCCACGCCAATCTCATAGACGGTTTTGTTCCCTGCCAGCAGGTTGCCATTCCGGTCGTATATTTCGCCGCGCGCCGGATAGAAAGTTTTCCAGATGTATGCACCCTGCCCGATGACCCCTGCCACTTCCGGACTGTTCTGGATACGGACAATTTGCACCAGGATGGAAGTGCCGATCAAACCCAGCACGATGGCTACGGTCAGGTAGCGCCAGGAGGAGAATTTTTTCATTGCCGGCCTCCCGGCGAGGCGGAAGCGACGAGCGTACGTGTGATCCAATCGAACAGTGATTCGGAATAAGCGGGCAGGAGCACTGGTTTCTGTGATTGGTCCTGGTCGTCGGTCCCCGGTTGGGACATATCCACGGATGTTTGCGGAACATAACCGGGAACAACCACATAAACGATGGTTCCGGGGTCGGCGGGCTTGAAGCCTTTGGCTAACGCCCTTTGTTGCATCGATGCCACGGAGGTCAGCCCGGCCAGGATCGTTTCCTGATCGGAATTCGCACGCTGGTCGTCGATCAACTGGTTCTGAAGCAATTGGATCTCACGCCCTGCCAGTGTGGCCCGGACGGTTATATTCAGATAAATGCCGGCCACCATGGACACTGCTACCAGCCCAAGCAGAAAAAGGCCAATCCACTGGCGTTGCACACGCCAATGGGCCTGACGAACATGTTGGACGATTTGCGTGACATTTTCCATGTTTAGTCCATTGCCAACTGATTGTCTAACGAACTGCTGTACTTCCGTTTTTGCCTGCTCACGCCTGATCTGAACTTGCAGCCAGGGTTTCGCAGGTACTTGCGAGCCAACACCCATTGGCTTATGTTTCTTGTAATTTCTCGGCCACCCTCAGCTTGGCGCTGCGGGCACGCGAATTTCGATCTATTTCCTCTTGCGCCGGCGTTATGGGCCGCCGGGTAATTTCCAAGATACTCGCTTTATGTCCGCAAGTGCAGACCGGTTGCCGGGGAGGGCAGATGCAGTCACGGCTTTCCAGACGGATGAAATCCTTAACCAATCGATCCTCCAGCGAATGGAAGCTGATGACCGCCAGTCTGCCACCCGAGGCCAGGGATTGCACCGCCAACGGCAGGGTCTTCTCCAGCGATTCCAATTCGCCGTTGACAGCGATCCGCAGCGCTTGGAAAGTCTGCGTGGCAGGGTGATGGGAACCGTGCCAGCCGGTGGATTTCTCGATCACATCTGCCAATTGCCGGGTGTCGTTGATCGGCCGGGCACGCAGGATGGCATGGGCGATGCGCCGGGCAGCGCGTTCCTCACCGAAACGGAAAAGTACATCCACCAGTTCGTCCTCCGGCCAGGTGTTGACAATTTCAGCGGCGGTCAACGGGTTGGATGGGTCGAACCGCATATCCAGCGGCCCATCCGCCAGGAAGGAGAAACCTCGTTCCGGCGTATCGAATTGCATCGAGGAGGCGCCGAGGTCCAGCAGGATGCCGTCCACTTTCTCCCATCCGAGTGCGGCCAGTTGGCCGGGCAGGTTGGTGTAAGAGGCCTGTTTTAAGACAGCGCGCTCCCCGAAGGGAGCGAGATTCTGGCGGGCTATTTCTAGCGCCTGTGGGTCCACATCCAGTCCAAGCAGTTTGCCACCAGGCTCGCTGCCAGCCAGCAAACCTGCGGCGTGACCACCTGCCCCGAGTGTCCCATCGACATAGAACCCTGTCCTTATCGGGCGTAAAGCGTGTATAATCTCTTGGTAAAGTACGGGTTGATGCGGCAGCGTCATCTCAGCGAGTTCTCAGATCAAGTAAGGAAAAGCGCTTTGCATTTATTTCTGCGTTGATTTCTTCCTGTTTCTTCTGCCAGAGCTCGGCCGACCAAATTTCGAAGGTTTCTCCCACACCAACGAAAACAACTTCGGATTTCAACCCGGCATAATCGCGCAGGTTTGGGCTGAGCAGGATACGACCGGAACCATCCGAAGTCACTTGCAGGGCATTACCCAGAATGATTTCCCGCAGCAACCGGGAGTCCGGATCGGTCAAGTTCAATTCCATCAGCCGGTTGTAAAGGATCTGAAATGCCGCTGGCGGCAGTACCATCAGGTCACGATCCAGGCCCGGGACAACGGTGACACCTTCGACTGTCTGGTCACGGAATTTTGCCGGGATCGTCAGTCGGCCCTTATCATCGAAGCAGTGATGGTACTGATTTAGAAACATTTGTCCTTTTATCTCTCTTTTCCTGAATGCCAGAGAATTCTAGCATCCCACTTCGTCCCACTTTATCCCACGGACACGCTTATTTTAGCACGATTCACGAAATGGTTGCAAGTAGTATTTTTGACCATATCGCGTAGCAATCATTCCAATTTATTTTATTAAGTGTTGGGGGCACAATTCTCCCAGGATACCCGGTATGACTCCTCAATTTTCCCTACTCTGTTCGCCTCGTTGGAACGATTACGAATTGCTTGACAGCGGTAACGGTCAGAAACTGGAACGCTTTGGCCCTTACATCTTTTCCCGCCCGGAAGTGCAGGCATTGTGGAAGCCTACCTGGCCTACCGAAAAATGGCAGGCTGCCCATGCGGTTTTCAACCCAAGCGGTGAAGAGAGTGGCGGGCATTGGGCCTGGAGGAAACCGGGTGAGACGAAATGGGAGATGACTTATCCTCTTGTCCCTCTCTCCTCACCCCTGGTTCACGAGGCAGCGGTGAAGGAACTTCGTTTCACCGCTATGACCACCCCCGGCCGGCACCTGGGAGTTTTTCCGGAATGCGCTGCCCATTGGGATTGGATGATGGAGAAGATAAACCAAAAATCAATAAACAAAAACGGGCAGGCGAATGTGCTTAATTTATTCGGCTACACCGGTCTGGCCAGCCTGGCAGCTGCGGCAGCCGGAGCCAGGGTCACCCATGTGGATGCCTCCAAAAAATCTGTCACATGGGCGCGCGAGAACCAACTGCTTTCCGGGTTGGGGGAAAAGCCGGTCCGCTGGATCGTGGACGACGCCTTGAAATTTGTCGAGCGCGAAGGCCGGCGCGGCGTGAAATACGACGGCATCCTGCTCGACCCGCCCAAGTTCGGGCGCGGACCGAAGGGGGAAGTGTGGGAGGTCTACCAGTCTTTGCCGGAGATCCTGCTGGCATGTCGAAAGATATTAAATGAATCCCCTTTGTTCGTAATCTTGACTGTATATGCGGTCAAATTGCCTGCCATCCACGCCTACACAGCGCTGGCAGAAATGCTGCAGGGGTTTGGGGGCAGCCTGGAGTGCGGCGAACTGGTCACCCAGGAAAAAAGCGCCGGCCGCCTGCTTTCCCAGGCCGTCTATGCCAGATGGCAGAGCGGATAGAGTTTCCTTTCTTCAATTCCTTTTTCCCCTCTTCTCCCTGTTCTCTCATCTCCTTCTTTCCTCCTTTTTGGTACAATTGCCGGAATGATGCCAACCGTCGAAAAACAATCCGTTCTTGACATTCCCCTTAAACGCTGGTTCCCGGCGAATTTGGAAACTCTACTTGTTATTCTGCTCCTGCTGGCAGCGATCCTCTCGCGCTTTATTGGCCTGGGCGACCGCGCCGTCAGCCACGACGAGGTGAACCACGTCGTGCCGTCCTACAGCCTGTATACGGGAAACGGCTATCAATACGATCCGATGAGTCACGGTCCGCTCCAGTTCCACATGATTGCGCTCTCTTATGCGCTCTTCGGAGATAACGATTTCACCACCCGCATCCCGGCGGCGGTCTTGAGCGTCGTTTCGATCGGGCTGGCCATGCTGGCTTTCCGGCGTTACCTGGGTCGCATCGGCGCCATCTTGGCCGGCTTGATGTTCCTGATATCGCCGATCATGCTTTTCTATGGACGCTATGCCCGCAACGAAGCCTATATCGTTGTTTGGGGCTTGCTGTTGCTGTATGCCACCCTGCGTTATCTTGAAACCGGCAAAGCCTGGGCGCTGTTCCTTTTCACTGCGGCCAACGCCCTGCACTTTACCGACAAAGCCACTGCTTATATGTTTGCCGGGGAGATGTTCCTCTTCCTTCTGGCCTATTTCGTGGATCGGATGGCACGCCGCGCCTGGCCGGATGTCAAACGGAGATCCTCCTTCCTCTTGGGCCTGATCCTGGCGATTGCATTGTTTGCCGGGGCTGGCGGTCTGTATCTTACCCTGAAGCCGCTCGGTACCCTTTTCACCAAACTCGCCGTGGCAGTGCTGGCTGCGGGTGGACTGGCAGCCCTGGTCTGGTCGGGGTTGTTGCTGGTGCAGGCATTTGGCTGGGCCGGCCTGAAATCAGAGCGTTCCCTTGACATGTTGATATTGCTTGGAACACTGGTTCTGCCTTTGTGCGGCGATATCCCGATCACATTGCTGGGCCAGACTGCCCTGGATTACACCACCGCCGGGGTGGAGCGGGTGATCGCGGCGGTAGCGGTACTGGGTGCCGCAGCAGCTGCAATCGGGTTGTGGTGGTTCGGCCGCAAATGGCTGCTGCATGCCGCGCTTTTCTTCATTCCATTTGTGGTGCTTTACAGCACGTTTTTCACCGCCCCGGCTGGCATTGTGGGCGGCCTGGTGGGGCTGCTTGGATACTGGTCCTCCCAGCAGGATGTTGCCCGCGGCGGCCAACCGCTCTATTATTATGCCTTCCTGCTGATCCCCGTTTATGAATTCCTGCCTGCCTTGGGTACCTTGGCAGCCGCGGTGATCGCTTCCACCAAAAAATTGTGGCGATCGCAGTCCGGACAGCCCTTTGCCCGGCCGGAATCCGAAGGTATTTCCAGCGAGACTTCCGAAGGGCTGCCAGAAGGAGAAATAAAAGTGGATGAAGGGTTGCAGCCGGTTCCGGTGGCCTCCCTGTTTGTCTTCTGGTCGGTCAGCAGCCTGGCGCTCTTCACTTACGCTGGCGAGAAGATGCCATGGTTGACCATTCATATTGCCATGCCGATGATCTTGGCGGCGGCTTGGGGCTTCGGCTGGATGATCGAATCGGCGCCATGGGGCCACCTGGCGGCCTGGGGTGTTCGAAATTACGTACGAGTGGCAGTCCTGGCCTTTTTCGGCCTCCTGGCTCTGATTACCGCCCGGACGGCCTTCAAGGCGGCTTATATCAATTACGATTATCCCTTCGAATACCTGGTGTATGCGCACGGCACGCCATACCCAAAGGCGTTATTCAACGAAATCGAGCAGCTATCCCTGCGTACCACCGGCGGTGAGGATATGGTGGTGGCGTATGATAACAATGTACGCTATCCGTACTGGTGGTATATGCGCCTTTACCCCAACAAGGTGGATTTTGATCAGAATCCCACCCGCGAACTGCTGCAGAATGCCCTGATCATAGCCGCCGGCTCTGAAAACACTGCAAAACTCACCCCCATTGTGCGGGATAATTATTTCCAATTCAATTACATGCGCCTGTGGTGGCCGACCATGGATTACTGGAGCTTGAAGTGGGATTCCATCGCGGCCGAACGTACGGCGGCTCTCACAAATAATGGTTCCACCAATGTAAAAATTAGCCCGATGAATGTTTTTGAATACCTGCAATTCACATGGCCGCACATCCGACCCTTCTTCACCAACCCTGCCGTCCGAAACGCGGTCTGGCAGATCTGGTTTAACAGGGATTACACTGCCTGGGCCGCATTGACGAATAATACTACATATACCCTCACAAATTGGGGTACTTCCGAAGCGATGACCTTCTATGTTCGCAAGGATATTGTTTCCAAGCTCTGGCCGTATGGCACCGTCCCGCAAACCATTGCCGCACCGGTCGACCCGTATGCGGGGATTACCACCCCGGTCACACCGGACATGGTGTTGGGCGGACTGGGAACTGCCTCAGGCCAGTTCCAGTCGCCACGTGGCATCGCGCTGGCTCCGGATGGAAGCCTTTATGTGGCGGATGCGGGCAACAACCGTATTCAACATCTCAGCCCGACCGGAAAGGTTCTGCAGGCCTGGGGTTCCTTTGCAGATGTCTCCAAAGGCGCGGCTCCGGGAGGAACCTTCAACGAGCCATGGGGGGTGGCCGTCGGACCGGATGGCAGCGTGTATGTGGCAGACACCTGGAATTACCGCATCCAGAAATTCACGGCCGATGGGAAGTTCCTGCAGATGTGGGGAACCGGCCCGGCCGAAGGAAATACCCAATTCTATGGGCCACGCGGCCTGGCGGTGGATTCGCTCGGGCATGTCTTTGTCGCTGATACGGGCAACAAGCGCATCGTCATTTTCGATGGCAATGGGAATTATTTGGGCGAGTTCGGAAGCCCGGGGGCACAGCTTGGCCAGTTGGATGAACCAGTGGATATTGCGCTGGACGCGCAGGGCAACGCCTATGTAACCGATACCTGGAACCAGCGTATCCAGGTCTTTACTCCGGATGCCACCCGGCTGGTTTATACCGCCTCGGACGCATGGGATGTGGATGGCTGGAACGGCAACGGGCTGGACAACAAGCCGTTCATAACGCTTGACGCGACCGGCACCGTATCTGTCACAGATCCGGAATTGTGCCGGGTGATCTCCTTCTCCACCTCCACCGGTAAGGCCACGCATGTCTGGGATGGCTGCGCAGCCGGCACGGCCTTCCAATTGCCCATCGGCGTTATTACAGATGGTTCCGGCGGCCTGTGGGTCACGGATGCCACCAACGGCAAGCTGGTCCACTTCAAAACGCAGACCCCATAATACAAAGACCCTCGGAGCTTTTCCGAGGGTCTTACCTAACTGTCTTGGCTTGAGGTGGTCGATCATGAAAAAAAGCTCTTTCATTTTTCTTTATGCATTGACCACCCTTTTAACGCTGGCATTGGCGGCGTGTGCCGTTCAGCCTGCCATGCTTGCATCTACCAGTACCAGGATAACCTATACCAATCCGTTCGCCTATTGCTCCGCTGTGGGGATGATCGACGCACCGGATTCACGCTACACCGGCGATCCCGTACCTCCCATGATCATCCAGGGTTATCTCAAAGCTGCCGGGCTGGTGAATAATGGAGAGCCACTCCAAATTCTCCAGAAAAGCACCATTTGGCGCTGCATGAACAAAGCAGTCTACGTCTGTTATTTTGGCGCAAACCTGCCTTGTGATTCGAAGGCCGATACCAATAAAAATCCCTCCCAGCCCATAAAGGATTTCTGCAAAGCCAACCCGACTGCCGATTTTATCCCCATGAGTGTCACCGGCCACGCGACAATTTATTCGTGGGGCTGCGTCAACGCTGCCCCCAGGTTGCTCGAGCAGCTCGACCAGCCCGACGCAGCCGGCTACCTCTCCCGCATCTGGTATCGATTACCGCCCAATCCATAAATCCAAGTAGGCTAAACCACTTCCTGCAGGATGGAAAGGAATCGGATGCTCCGCGGCAGGCTGTTCTTAAGTTTGTTTCAATTACAGATTAAATGCCTTGGAAAGTGCCTGGTACATCGCTTCCACCGGCGCATCCAGCCCGGTCCACAGCTTGAAACCGATCGCGCCCTGGTAAACCAGCATGCCCAGGCCGTCAATGGCTTTTGCTCCACGCTTTTGCGCTTCTCTTAAAAACGGAGTCATGGGAGCCGGGATGACATCGCAGACAAGCATGCCTGACTTGATCGTGCCGTAATCCAGGTCCGGTTTCTCACCGGCATACGGCGCCAGCCCGATCGAGGTTGCGTTGACCAGGATTTCCGTATCTTCCGGGATGGAATACCTGCCCTGCCAGGGGACGAAATTGGCTTTTGCCGGAGTCTTGGTCTGCAGGAGTTCGGTTAACACCCGACCCCGGTCGGGTGAACGGTTCACGATTGTGATCTGTCGTGAGCCAGCCAGCGCCAGCTCCACCGTGATCGAGCGGGCTGCCCCGCCTGCGCCCAGCACCACCACCTGCTTGCCCTTGGGATCCACCTTGGCATCCTGCGTCAGCGCCTGCATGAAGCCCTTGCCATCCGTATTCTCACCCACCAGCTTGTCGCCAGTGCGCACGACCGTATTCACCGCCCCCATCAGGGCCGCGTCCGCTTTGACCTCGTCCAGGTATTTCAGCACCTCCACTTTATGTGGGATGGTTAAATTGATTCCTCGCATGTTGAAAGCGCGCATTCCCAGCATGGCCGCCTGCAGGTCTTGTGGAAGCACTTCAATGGTCAGGTAGCGCCAGTCTAAATTTAGGGCCTGGAAGCCGGCTTCCTGCATCACAACCGTGGGGTTTTCAGCCACCGGGTGTCCGAAGACACCGACCAATTCCGCTTTGTAATTTGGGATTGATGACATACATTGGCTCCTAATTAAATTAAAGAATCTGTTGGATCCTTTCGATATTCCTTCTGGCATTCGATTTGCCGAATCAATTCTTTAATGATGATAATGATGTCTCGAACTCATTGGGACAAACATGGCATAGACTCCCCCTGCGGCAAACAACGCCGCACAAATTGGAATCAAAGGATTAATGGATGTAGTGATGGAGAAATTTTGTTGGGAACCAGCCTGGAGAGCCTGGTTGATCTGGTTTGCAAGAACCTGTTTATCAGACTGACCGCTGGAATAATAGCTCGTTAATGGGGTCGTTCCGTTCGTTTGCACCAGTTCGACCCGGTAGGAACAATTTGTGTCTGAGCAATCCAGCCGGCTGACCCGGGCGGATTGAACGCCTACAACTTGCGTGCTGCGGAGAGGAATCAGTCCCATCACCCTGCTGCCTAGTGTGCAGGTCGAGGTTTTATCCGGCTGCCGGTTGCACGCCAGTTGGGTTGTCTGGCCCAAAAAGTATAAGATTGCTAATCCTATCAGGACAAAGATCAGACCAAAGATGGGATCGCCGCGAAAAAGGGATCTCTTGGAAGGTAATGGTTGATTTTCTATGCCAGCCTCCAGTCCGGGCTGCCGACCGCAACCTGTTCGGATAAAAGGGGAAGTGTCCCCTGATGATTATCAGAGGCAATCATACCCCATTTACCATCTTTCTAATGGGAATAGATCGACAGAGTTTTTAGTCTACCAGGCTGGTCGCACCTTTTATCTTCCTGATGAACGGCACAACCAAATTTCTCCAGGCCCATTTCACCATTAGGGCCGCCCGCCAGAACGCCACCGCAGCCATGCCGTGCGCCACCACCGCGAAGAAAGGTGGAGTCTGGAATGTGTAGTATGTCCAGCACTGCCTAGTGGTGCCCCATAACTCCAGGAAATAACCCAACCCTGATCCGGCCACGAAGGTCAGCACGGCATACCGGTAATTTGTCGGTGTCAGGGTCAGCAGCGCCACCAGCAGCAGTGCCATGATGGTGTAGGATTTCCCGAATGTCGGCGCCACGAAATATAGCATCAATGCGAAGAAAGAGATGAAGATAAGCCAATAAAGAATTTTGAAGGCCAGGGTTTCTAAGGTATCTGAGGCTTCAAAAGTATTTACGGTTTTTTCCTTGAGTTCCTTAATAGCTGCCTGTCCCGCGGGGTTCTTCCGCGGGATAGTGTTAAAAAAACTCTTTACTCCCCAATTCATCCCTCTGGTGATCCGGTCGATCGATAAACTTGCGATCGGCCAGGCCGGGATGATCCACAGCGGCGGGCGCTCGGCCGTGTAATAATGCCAGAGGTTCGTCTGGGTGCCCCACGCTTCGATCACCAGACCACCTACCATCCCGACGAAGACGATCAGCGTGTCCCGCCGCAGGTTCGCCTGCGCCATGATGGTCAGGCTCATGAAGGCAAAAATGCCCACCAGCAGCCAGTCCATTTCCAGCCACCAGGGACCCTGCCAGTTGATGGTTGCCATGGCCTCCTGCGCCAGCGGCCACCATACATACACGATCAGACCGCACAGCAGGAAGAATCCGCCCAGCAGGACGCTGCTCGAGCTTGTCCAGCCGAACAGTGCCAGAATTCGTCTGAAAAGGGAGGGGTGTCGGACCGGCTCAGACATGGGCGCATTATAGCCTCTTTGCACCTCGTCCTCTCTGTGGTAAAAAGATAATTATTCCTGAGCAAAGAAAGGCACAACCACCATGACCTCTCAACCTCTGCGCTGGGGACTTCTTTCCACTGCCCGCATCAACAAGGCCCTGATTTCCCCCTTGCGCCTATCCAGGCGAAACACGCTGCTGGCGGTTGCCAGCCGTTCCCAGGCTAAAGCGGATGCCTATGCGCGTGAACAGAAGATCAAGCGGGCCCATGGCTCCTATGAGGCCTTGCTGGCTGACCCGGAAATCGATGTGATCTATAATCCGCTCCCGAACCACCTGCATGCCGAATGGAGCATCCGGGCGGTTGAGGCGGGTAAACACGTCCTGTGCGAGAAACCCCTGGCGCTCAGCCTGGCGGAAGTGGATGCCATGACTGCCGCAGCCGGGAAGAGCGGCAGGATCATTGCCGAAGCTTTCGCCTACCGCGCCCACCCGCACATGCGCAAGGTGAAGGAGATCGTGAAAAGCGGCAAGCTGGGGAAGATTAAAATGGTGCATGGTTCGTTCACCTTTGTTATGACTAAAAATGACGATATCCGTTGGGATCCGACCATGGGCGGCGGCGCGCTATGGGATATCGGCTGCTACCCCCTGACTTTTGCGCGCACGATACTTGGAACAGAACCCCTGGAAGTCTTTGGCTGGCAGGTCACCAGTCCGAGCGGGGTCGATGAAGTCTTTGCGGGCCAGTTGCGTTTCCCGGGGGATATTTACTTCCAATTGGACTGCAGCTTCAAAATCCCTGAGCATGTATTCATGGAAATCGTCGGCGAAGAAGGCACCTTGAATATCCCTCAGCCGTTTAATACCGCTGCCAGGAAAAACCTCTACCTGACCCGGGATGGCAAAACCTCCACGATTGTTGTGAAAGGTCCCGACCCGTACCTGGCGGAAGTGGAGAATTTTGCGGATGCCGTCCTGCTCGGCAAGCCCGCAGCCACCAGTCTGGGCGACAGCCGCCTCAACACCGCCGCCATCCTGGCGTTGTTGGAGTCCGCAAAAACAGGTAAACCAGTTACACTTTGATTTTTCCACCTTCAAGTATGGCAACCTTCTTTCGAACTCCGGAATCTTCAGCCTAAGAGTTTTCAGGGTGAGAGTGCAGCGCTGAGAAAACCAGTGGGATCTGCAATTAATTATGTCATAATATCTAGAAGTGTTGCTAACCAGGCTCTTTTCTGGTTCTATCAGATGGCCTTTCGTTGGCAACGTCACAGTTGATCTTCGAAGTGGCAAGGACAATGTTCCAGAATAACAGGGTTGTGTTTGAAACAAAGCGCATTGCCGTGCGCTTGGCAACGGTTGAAGACGTTGAAATCTTCTTTAAGATATGGACTAACCCACAGATCATGGCAAATGTAGGCTATCCCAATGGGCTGCCAATCACTCGAGAAGAGATAAAATGCCAGATTTCCGAGGGCGGTACATCCGAATTTCAGCAATTGCTAATTGTTACAATAAAATCAACGGATCAAGTTATCGGTGAATGTAAATTGCACTGGCCTGACAGGGATGGTATTGCCACAACCGATGTGAAGCTATTGCCAGAGTTCTGGGGAAACAAATTCGGCCTGGAAGTCAAGTGCGGATTACTTGATTATCTGTTCACTCACACAGAGTGTATGGCTGTCGACGCTTCGCCCAATGTTGGCAATATTGCCTCAATCAAGATGCAGGAAGCTGTGGGCGGAGTCTGTATCGGCGAAGGCATTTATGAATTCCCCGAATCGAAGCGCAAATTTACTACTCCTGTTCACCACTTCCTTTACCGTGTCACCCGAGCGGATTGGCAAAAAAATCATGAGCAATTGGAATAAATCACGGCTGGTCGACCACCGATCTGGTCGACATCTTACTCAATATCGATGCCATCCTGGCGCTATTGGAATCCATCCAAACGGGCAAACCAATCTTGCTTTAAGATAATAAAGTAATTGACTACCAAGGCACGAAGACACCAGTGTCTAAATGGTTTCGCGTCCTGGTTACTTTTTGGTAGTGCTTATTTTTTTATTTACTTCCAGGTTGACGCAGTTCGGCAATCTCTCGCCTTTCAACCCGGCAATCAGATTTTCCGCTGCCATCACCGACATGCGTTCGCGCGTGCGCCAGCTGGCGCTGGCTATGTGCGGCACGATCAGGCAGTTTTCCAATGTCAGCAGGGGATCATCCTGGGGCAGCGGTTCCGGCACGGTCACATCCAGCCCCGCCGCGAAGATACGTTTGGAGACCAGCGCCTCATACAATGCCGGCTGGTCGACCACCGGGCCGCGTGAGGTGTTGACCAATACGGCCGTCTTTTTCATCCGTCCGAGCGTATCAGCGTTGATCAGCCCGCGTGTCTCGCTTGTCAGCGGCGTGTGCAGTGTGATGAAATCCGCCTCCCGAAGCAGGGTATCGAAATCCACCTGGGTAGCATTTACGCCTGGTTCAGGAGCAGCCTGGGTCGGGTCGCTGAAAATGATCCGCATGCCGAATCCAACCGCCCGCCGGGCAACCGCCCGCCCGATCCGGCCGAATCCCACTATTCCCAGCGTTGCCCCGGCCAGGTCTGCGCCTAACATGTAAGCCGGCCCCCAGGTTTTCCAGCGACCCACCTGCACGTCCTTTGCGCCTTCCACGATCCGGCGGCTGGCGGACAGCAGCAGGGCAAAAGTCAAGTCAGCAGTGGCATCCGTCAGTACACCGGGCGTGTTACCCACCGGGATGCCGCGTGCGCTGGCGGCGGCCACATCCACGTTATCGATGCCCACCGAATAACTGCTGATGACTTTCAGCCCCGGCCCGGCGGCATCCATGATTTCAGAATCGATCTGGTCGGTCAGCAGGCAAAGCAGGCCGTCCACTCCGTGAATGTGGTCCAGGATTGCCTGGTGCGAAGGCGGAAGTTCTTCCGGCCAAATATCTGGATCGCAAAAATCCCGGATCAGCTGCATGCCGCCTTTCAGGATGAAACGCGTGACGAAAACTCTGGGTTTGGTCATGCTTTAATGCTATCATAGGAACATGCTTTCTGCAGAGTCCTTCCGTACCACCAGCCTCCGGCTCGCAAGGCAGGGGGATTCCATTACCCGCATTCTCGCGGCGGCCATCTATGCGCTGGAACCGGGTGCAGCCGTGGCACGCTTTATCAGCCGCTCCGGCGATATTCTGCAGGTGGCTGGGCGGGAATATCGACTGGCAGATTTTCGGAGCGTGCGTTTGCTGGGAATTGGCAAAGCTGCATTGGCCATGAGCGAAAGACTGGGCGGGATCCTGGGAGATCGTCTGGATTCCGGGCTGGTCATTCCCAAGCAGCCCGCTGCAATCCCCGGGTACCCGTTCACCATCCTGGCCGGCGGCCACCCCGTTCCAGACGAGCGCAGCCTGGCAGCCGGGCAAAAAACGCTTGAGTTCATCTCCGCCCTGGGCCCGGATGACCTGCTCTTCTGTCTGATCTCCGGTGGCGGCTCAGCTCTGTTGACTACCCCGCTGAAGGGCATTACTTTGGAGGATATGCATACCCTGACAGCCGCTTTGCTGGCCTGCGGGGCACGCATAGAAGAGATCAACCTGCTGCGCCGTCACCTGGAGCAATTAAAAGGCGGCGGGCTGGTGCGTTTATCGAACGGCGCCGCCGTTGTCAGCCTGATTCTTTCGGATGTGGTTGGCAACCCGCTCGAAGCGATCGCCTCCGGCCCGACCGCTCCTGACCCTTCCAGCCGCGCGGATGCGCTGGCGCTGCTGAACAAATACGGGTTGCGGGAGAAGATTCCCGCTTCCATCCCGGCCGCCCTGGAGCTAGCCCCGGAAACGCCTAAACCGGGGGATCCAATCTTCGCGCAAGTTCAGAACGTCATCGTGGGCAGCGGCCGGTTGGCTGCTCAAGCCGCGCTTGAGCAGGCTGGGGAGGAGGGATTCAACCCCCATCTCCTTCAGATGGACCTGCAAGGTGAAGCTCGCCAGGCTGGTACCGAACTTGCCGCCTTTTTGCGCCAGGTCAAACGGACCGGCAAGCCCGCCCCGTCTCCGGCCTGCCTGGTGGCCGGCGGCGAAACTACCGTCACCCTTCGACCAGTCTCGCCTGTAACTACGGTACTGGCACAGGCAGGGCAGGATCTGCGAGGGCAGGGTAAAGGCGGGCGCAATACCGAACTGGCGCTGGCTGCCGTGACCGGGCTGGCGGATTTTCCCGGGGTAATGCTGGTCACGCTGGCCACGGATGGCGAAGATGGCCCCACCGACGCCGCCGGTGCCGTGGTGACAGGTGAAACCCACCGCAGGGCGCTAGAAATGGATCTTAATCCAGAGGATTTTCTCTCCCGGAACAATTCCTACACTTTTTTCGCTGCGTTGGACGACCTGTTCAAACCCGGGCCGACCGGCACAAACGCCAACGATCTGGTCTTCCTGTTCGTTCTATGAATAAGAAACAGGGATGCGTTTTCACGCATCCCTGTTTTGATATTTCCGGAATAAGACTGTTGCTGCTACGAATTCGATTTGTGCCTGTGGTCCCTCAATTCATCCCGAAAGATCCCGTTCAAAATACCGCCAATGATGGTGACCACCAGCGAACCCAGGAAAGCGCTTAAGAACCAGGGTTGTGCCAGGGTGATCCCGATGTTAACCAGTCCGCTGAGCCAGAACGTCAGGGCAAAGAGCAGGGTGTTGATAACCAGGGTGAACAGTCCCAACGTCAGAATGATCAGCAGACAGGATAGCGCCTTAAACGGCGGGCGCAGGATGGCGTTTACCAGGCCGAAGATCAAGGCCAGCCAGATGATGTTGACCCAGTTGCCTTGTAGGAGAAGGTAATGAGGTAAGAGGATGATGGCAACATAAAGCGCCACCGTGTTGATTGCCCAACGAAAGATTAATTTCATACGAGCCTCCTAGAAAGGATGTACGGGATTTTCTGATCGAAGTTTCATCCAAAGCAGCGTGCGGTGTGGCTGAAAGCCGGCAGCTTCCAGCGCGGCGCCATACTCACCGGCCGGAAAATCCAGCATGAGAGTTTGCCGCCAGGGCAGGTTTCGCCGGGCGTGCAGCAATAACGCCGTCAGGGCGCGCTCGCTGCCCTGTGGGGCAGCGGAAGCCCACAGCCGGTCGTTCATCCCGGTCATGGCCTGCCAGCTTAGTGTGGCAGAAGCTGCCCCATTGTCGGCTCGGGCCACCCAGTGGCGGACTTCATAATCCATCATGACACGATAGATGAATGCTCCAGGGCCGGGACGCAGGCTCTGCCAGGGCATCGGTTGGTACCAGTTCATCAGCTCCGGATATATGCGCTTCAACCAACTTTCCTGCTGGGGCCAGTCACGCCCGCTGCGCTTCGTTATGGTGATTCCCAGACCGTCGGTGGTGGCGTTCCGGTCGGGTTTGGCCTCCCAGAGCGTCCGGCGGGCCAGTTCCTGGAAACCCAGCCCGAGGTATAGTGCGATCGCGCCGGGGTTGTCATCGCGAACGTGCAGCCAGGTGGCGGCGGCATGGCGAGCCTCCGCATGGTGCATGGCTGCTTCCGTCAGAGCCCGTCCGATGCCTCTACGCCGGAAATCCTGGCGGACGGCCACGTTGGCGATCAAAAATATTTTCTTCTTTTTTTCACGGTAGGGTATGAGACTGACGTTGCCGATGATTTCACCATTTTCCTCCCATATATAACCGGAAAGCGGCATGGAAACGCTGTCAGCAGCACTGGCGGCCCACCGCATAAAAACATTATCCTGCCCGGCATGGCGCATCTGCTGGAGGTAAAGCCGCCCCTCCGAATCCATTGTGTCGGCAAAACACTTCTCAACCAGATCGGCCACGCCTGGCAGATCATGCAAGATGTTCAAGGGGCGTAATTGCGGCATCCTGGCCGCGATGGGCCTGGTTATGGCAGCCATGCTTGCTATTATAGCGGGATTTATTGCACGCGGCGTACTTGCTTTGCACCTTTTGCTTCCCCTTTCATGGAATTCTCAAATAGCCGCATTTTATGGGTTGATTTCTCACAGGTTTTCATTACAATCGGTGTAAACCATGACGTTGAGAATCAAAGGGATCATCCAATTGTTCCGGATCGAACTGCCACTGGCAGCCGGGGTTTGTGCATTAATGGGGGCAATCATTTCGGCTGGCACGCTGCCTCCATTATGGATCGTCTTGCCTGTGTTCTTGTGTGTTTTTTTTATTTCCAGTTCGGCAATGATCTCAAATGATTATTTTGATCTTGAAACCGATCGAATCAATGCACCGAACCGGCCTCTTCCATCCGGTCATGCCCTTCCCAAGGATGCCATCCTGTTCACCTTCATCACGGCCATCCTAGGCCTCTCTGCGGCAGCCAGGATAGACCTGGCAGCTCTGGTGGTTGCATTGGTACTCTGGATGATTGGTCTCTTATACAATTGGAAAGGAAAAACCTCTGGATTGATTGGAAACCTGATGGTAAGCACCTGTGTCGGGATGATGTTTATTTTCGGTGCGATCGCTGTGGGTGAGCCATGGAATCCGGTCATCTGGACACTGGGAGGTTTGGCATTCTGCTTTGATCTAGGGGAGGAGATCGCCGCGGATGCCCTAGATATGGAAGGGGACGGGCTTCGGGGTACCCGTTCAATTGCCATCCTAGCCGGCAGCCAGGCAGCCCTGACCATTTCCGGTTGTCTTTTCGGGTTTGTTGTTTTTATCAGCCTGCTTCCAGCCATTTTCAGGTGGCTTGGCATTCTCTACCTTTTCCTCCTTCCGGTTATGGACGGATATATAATTATCTGTACTACCAATCTACTTCACAGCAAGACGGACCAGAAGCGCCGGTCATGGATCCGGTGGAACTATCTGGGTGTCACCTTTTGTCTTGTGGTCTTTCTATTCGCGCGAGTAGTGACTCACTTGGCCAATCCATCGAAAAAAGGAAATCTAATATAGCTCTTATGTAATACTTGCAGTCTGTCTACCCGCATTTTGTTATAATCAACTCCATACCATGATGTAGAAGGATTCCGCTTATGATGCGATTTGATCGCTTTACTGAAAGAGCACAGGAGGCCGCCCAACGAGCCGCCGAGATCATCCAGCGTTATGGCCATAACCAGATCGATACCGAGCACATCCTGCTGGCTTTGATCGAACAACCTGGCGGGGTGATTCCCCAGATCCTGGAAATGCTGAACGTGAATGCCCAAGCCCTAACCGAGCGTCTCGACCAGACCTTGAAAATGACACCCAAGGCCAATATCTTCGGGGGTGGGGCAGGGCAGATATTCATCACCCCGCGCGTCAAACGGATTATCGACCTTGCAAACGAGGAAGCCAACCGGTTGAAGGATGAATATATCTCAACCGAGCATATCTTCCTGGCAATCATGAGCGAGCGCAACACCTCAGCCGCGCGCGTGCTTGAAAGCGCCGGTCTGACCCGGGATCGGGTGCTGGATGCGATCATGCAATTGCGCGGCGGGCAGCGCGTAACCGATCCGCAGGCCGAGACGCGTTATCGTACATTGGAAAAATATTCGCGTGACCTGACCCAAATGGCACGCGAGGGCAAGCTCGACCCGGTCATCGGGCGCGATAACGAGATCATGCGTGTCATCCAGATCCTTTCCCGGCGTACCAAGAACAACCCGGTCTTGATCGGTGAGGCTGGCGTCGGAAAAACCGCCATTGTCGAGGGTCTGGCGCAGAAGATCGCCGCCAATGATGTGCCGGAAATCCTTTCCGGCAAACGCGTGGTCGCGCTCGATCTGGGAGCCATGATCGCCGGCAGCCGCTTCCGGGGGGAGTTCGAGGAGCGCCTCAAGTCGGCCATCGAGGAAGTGCAGCGTTCCTCCGGGGAAGTCATCCTGATGATTGACGAGCTTCATACGGTGGTCGGCGCAGGGGCCGCCCAGGGCGCCATGGACGCATCCAATATGCTCAAACCGGCCCTGGCGCGCGGTGAATTGCAATGCATCGGCGCTACCACGTTGGACGAGTTTCACAAGTATATCGAGAAGGACGCCGCCCTTGAGCGCCGTTTCGCACCGGTTTATGTGGAAGAACCAAGTGTGGATGATACCATCAAGATGTTGATGGGTCTGCGTGACCGATACGAAGCACACCACAAGGTCCGTTTCTCCGACGAGGCCCTGGTGGCTGCCGCGCGTTTCTCTGATCGATATGTTACCGACCGTCACCTGCCGGACAAAGCCATCGACCTGATGGATGAATCCGCTGCCAAATTGCGCGTGGCATTATATTCCCTGCCGCCGGAGTTGAAAGAAAAGAAGAACGAGATCGACAAGCTGCGGGTCGAGGAGGAGCAGGCAGGAGTGGAACGCGACTATGAACGTGCCGCCCAGAAAAAAGCCGAACGCCTGCGCCTGGAACAGGATTTCACCGCCAAACGCGATAAGTGGGAATCTGAACACCACCTGGACGAGGTGGTGGATGTAAATGACATCGCAGAGGTCGTTCACCAGTGGACAGGAATTCCACTCAGCCAGATGATGGAAAGCGAGGCCGAGAAACTCCTGCACATGGAAGAGCGTCTGCACGAGCGAATCATTGGCCAGGATGAAGCCATCCACGCCATTTCGGATGCCATCCGGCGAGCCCGTTCGGGCCTGAAAGACCCGGCCCGACCGATCGGCTCATTTATCTTTATCGGCCCATCCGGCGTTGGGAAGACCGAACTTGCCAAGGCGCTGGCGTGGTTCATGTTCGATGACGAAGAAGCCATGGTACGCATCGACATGTCGGAATACCGTGAACAGCATACCGTCTCGCGCCTTTTCGGCGCCCCACCTGGCTACGTAGGTTATGAGGAAGGCGGCCAGTTAACCGAAGCGGTCCGCCGGCGCCCGTACCGGGTGCTGCTGTTCGATGAAATTGAAAAGGCACACCCCGAGGTCTGGAATGCCCTGCTGCAGATCCTGGACGATGGTCGCATGACCGACGGGCAGGGGAATGTGGTGGATTTCCGTAACACGGTGCTGATCATGACCTCGAACCTGGGGACGGAGTATGTGCACAAAGGCGGTACCCTGGGCTTCTTGCAGCCCTCCGGTACCGATGAGGACCGGGAAGCCCATTCCAAGATCGAAAAAGCCCTCAAGGGTACCTTCAGGCCGGAATTCCTCAACCGCATCGACGAAATCATCATGTTCTCACCACTATCCCTGCATGAGATGGAACAGATTGTTACCTTGCAGATGAAAGAGATCCAGGACCGCCTGAATGAGTTTGGTGTGAAGGTCGATCTTACAGAAAAAGCCCGAAACTGGCTGGCCAAGACCGGTTATGATGAGGCTTTCGGCGCACGCCCCCTACGACGCGCACTGCAGAAATTCGTTGAGAGTCCACTCTCGGTGGAACTGCTGGGTGGTTCCATTCCCTCCGGTTCGACCGTCAGCGTGGAAATTAAAGCGGATGGGAGCGGCCTGGAGTTCAAGGCGAAGGAAAGCCGAAGCAGGAAGAAAGAGTCGTAAGAGTTGCTCTCGGATAAAGGAGGCAAAATGACTGAACCCGAACGTGCTGCCCTTGACCATATCCGCCAGGTCGTGGATTCTGTGCTCGGTGTTCCAAATGTTCCTGACACCTTACCCACGGATCCAAATACATCCGTTCCTGATACCCTCCCGCAAGACCCGAATGATTCCATCCCGGATACTCTTCCGGGAGATATAAACAATCCCATTCCTGATCCCTTGCCGCAGGAAGGTAACGCCTCCATATTGCCTGTTCCCTATCTTTCCCAACTGGGGACTGGGACTGACCAGTTTGTCTCTGATTTTGGCGCGGCAACCGGCGCCATGCTTGTGCAGGCATATACTGATCAGACCATCACTCCCACAGATTTTTACAAGAAAACCGGTCAAACCGACTATACACCGCTTTCATTCGACCAAATTTCGGATACGCTCGTTGCCAAAGGCGTCTCGGTCAAGCTGCGCAGCGGCCTAAAACTTGCCGACCTGTCGCTCATCCTGTTCAGCGGCCGCCCGGTGATTGCCCTCATCCAGCATGGGGTTTTAAAGGCGGCCGGGCTGACGCCGGAGAAGTTCGATGGGCCGCATTATCTGGCGGTGGTAGGTATGGATGTGGAGCAAGCCTTCGTCCATGACCCGCTGCGGAGGGATGCTTCCGGTCAGTCGTTGGGTATTCCCTGGCTGATTTTCTACCAGGCTTGGACCCAGGCGGAGGGATACGAACGGGCTATCTTGGTTCCGCGCCAGCAATTGGTCCGGAGGGTGTGCGTTACCGCCAATCCTCTCAATGTGTACTCGCAGCCGGATGCCAATTCCAAGCCGGCCGGGACGGTTAATTTGGGGGACCTGTTCCAGATCACAACACAAGCGGATGGCTGGGGAAAAATCGGCGAAGATCGCTGGATCAATCTGAGTAATACCTCGGATATTTGAGATTAGGAATCTAATTCTCCCAATCTTCATTGAATAAAAATCTGTTCATCCCACTTTTCGTTGGGGTGGACAGGTATGTTCGATTTGATTCATAATGAAGCCTTTTCACGGATCCGGTCCGGCGCGCAGATCGGCTCTTAAGAACGGTTCTCTCCTTCGCTATAGAGCCCATGTTTATCTATGTAATCATACACCTGCACAGGCAGGTAATAGCGGAACGGCCGCTGCTCTGCAATGCGCGCCCTTATTTCACGCGCAGCGATGTCGAGCAGTGGCGCTTCCACGAAACGCACCTTGGCTGTCAGGCCGGGCAGGAATTTTTCCAGTGCCTCCAGGTCGAGCGTATCACCCGGTCGCCGCATTACACCAATTTGGTCGCAGGCGCTTACGAAATCAGCGGGCCTATACCAGGTTGGCAGGTCGCGTAGCGAATCTCCTCCCATCAGGTAGACCAGCTTTTTTCCGGGGTTTTGTCCGGCCAGGAGTTGCACCGTGTCGAGTGCATAATGTGGGCCGGGACGGTTCACTTCGACAGCGGAAAGTTCGAACTGCGGATCATCGGCAATGGCCAGCTTGACCATTTCCAGGCGGTGGTTGAGCGGGGCGATGGATTGGCCGCGTTTGTGGGGTGGGTCAGGCGTCAACACCCACAACAGGCGCTCCAGGCCGAGTTGAGAGCGTGCCTCCGAAGCCAGGATCAGATGGCCGAGGTGCGGGGGATCGAAAGTCCCGCCGAAAATGCCGATGGTTTGCATGTGCAAAGTATATCATTTATGGATTGATAGGTTTACGAAAGGCTCATAATTTCTTTACCAAATCTATATATTAGTTGGATATACTCTTATTGGTAGTAATTTTTGATAATGGAAATGATCGGATCTTCTCAATGAGTGGGGCCAGGGTTGAGCCTGAGCGGGTGATAGATCCTCCCGCAAATCCCTGCAACTCCATTTATTGGAATGGCAAGTCATTTTGAAAGCAGTTCGATTCTTTCCTTATCTAAAAAACGGCTTAGATCATTAAAGGAGTACATGATATGAAAACAGTTTGGAAATGGGTTATTGGAGTGGTTATAGTTTTGGTGGTCCTGGCACTCCTGGTGGGAGGTGCATTTCTCTTGCGTAATCACATGATGAACGTCACCGGTTTTGCAAGAGTGACCCGGCCCGGGTTTCAATTCCCAACCAACCGGCAGCCATCCACCGGTAATAATGGCAAGCTGCCTGCCCCCAATTCTGGCACCAATGGCAACGGCACACGACGATTCCCCGGTATGATGCCATTTGGTACAGGTGGTTGGGCCAGACGTGGCATGTACATGGGCGGGTTCGGCATGATGGGATTTGGCCGGATGATGCCTTTTAGTGGGCTCTTCGGAGGCCTCATGATGCTAGGATTACTGGTGCTCATGGTACTGGCTATCATCTGGCTGACGCGGTCTCTGCGCAGACCCGTCGCACCTGCTGTAATTCCGGCTGCGTATGCTAACCCGGTTGTTCCATCCGTCGCAATGAAACCCTGCCCGAAGTGCGGCGAAACCGTCCAGGAAGATTGGAATTTCTGTCCGCATTGTGGCAAGAAATTGTAATCTGCAAATTACCGGTTAGACTCCACACCATTCAGGCCTCCGGGCAAATTACCCGGAGGCCATTTTATTCAATAAGGACTTATTTTCAACCTATGGGAACTTAATCCGGGAATATTTTGCCGGGATTCAGGATGTTCAACGGGTCCAGCGCTTGCTTAATGCGTTTCTGCATTTCGATCGAGAACGGACCAAGTGCTTCCTGCATATAAGCACGTTTGAGAGTGCCCACACCATGTTCCCCTGATAGGGTGCCCCCCAGTTCCAGGGTGGTCGAAAACTCCTCTTTTACCATGAGCTTGGCCTTGGTCCACTGCTCCGAATCGCGCATATCGAACAGGATGTTGGGATGCAGGTTGCCGTCCCCAGCGTGGCCAAAGATGACGATCGGCAGACCATATTTGAGGCTGATGGCTTTCAGGCGGCGGATGGCCTCGGGGATGGCACTGCGCGGCACGGTGATATCCTCGCCGAGTTTGTTGGGTGACCGGCGTGCCAGGGCAGCCGTGACCGAGCGGCGAGCTTCCCATAACTTGGAGCGTTCCAACTCATCTCTGGCGACCTTAACCTGCCGGGCTCCCTGCTCTTTGCAAATACTCGCGATCGCTTCCATTTCACTTAAGATAAACGCCTCGTCTGAACCATCTGTCTCAATGATCAGGATGGCTTCCACATCCAGCGGCAGGCCCATCTGCATGGCTTCCTCGGTGCAGGCAATGGCAGTCTCATCCATCAATTCCAGTGCGGCTGGTACGATACCCGCCGTCAGGATGACGTTGACTGTCCGGGAGGCATCCTCCAGGGATGGGAATTCCACCAGTGCGGTGCGGACGAACTGGGGTTTGGCGGTCAGGCGCAGCAAGGCTTCGGTGATCACACCCAGCGTCCCTTCCGAGCCGGTAAAGAGCGCCAACAGGTCATAACCGACCACGTCTTTAATGCACTTGTTTCCCGCCTGCAGAACACGCCCATCCGCCAGCACCACGGTCAGGCCGAGTACATAATTGCCGGTCACGCCGTATTTAAGGCAGCGCGGCCCGCCGGCATTGCAGGCAATATTCCCGCCAATCGTCGACTCACGGATGCTGGATGGATCGGGTGGGTAGAACAATCCGAGCTTTTCCACGGCTGTCTGCAGATCAGCGGTGACGACGCCCGCTTCGACATGTGCCGTGGCGTTGGCCTGGTCGATTTCCAGGATGCGATTTATTCGTGTTGTTGCCAGAACGATTCCCCCCTGGGATGGAACCGAACCGCCTGCCAGTCCCGACCCCATCCCGCGCGTGACCACCGGGATGCGTGCCTGTACGGCCAGTTTGACTACCTGGCTGACCTGGTCCGTACTGCGGGGCAGAACCACCACCTCCGGACAGCCCTGCTCAAAGGTGCCGTCGTAACTGTAAACAGCCAGGTCCTCGGGGGTGGTTAAAACGCCCTCGCGGCCGGCAATCTTTTCGAGTTGGGAGAGGACTTTTTTATCCATCATTTTTCCCTCTTTATCGTAGGAACGACGTCTGTTGTTCCCGAAATGGAGTTTCTGAGATTGCCATTACGGTAGGCCCTATCCAGAAGGGTGATCGGGTGGTCTACCTGCATGTCCAGGCCGGCCCGCCGCACGCCGGCCTGCAACTGCATCTGGCAGGCCGGACAGCCGGAGACCACGTAGGCGGCCTGCGTGGAAGCGAGATTGTCGGTTTTTCGTTTCAGTGTCCTGAGCGAGCTCTCGTAGTGGGTAATGATTTGCGTGCCGGCCAGGCCGCAGCACCAGTCCGCTTCAGGCAGCTCGACAAATTCGATCCCATCGATCATTTGCAGCAGGAGGCGCGGCTGCTTCCAGACGCCCTGGCCGCGCCGCAGATGACAGGGATCGTGATAGGTTACACGCGCATCCAGGCGACCCTTGGGCTTTTCCAATGGTATCGACATCAGGAACTCGCTGATATCCCGCACTTTTTTACTGAAATCTGCCGCCCTGGCTGCCCACAGCGGGTCACCCGCCAGGATTTTTCCATAATCCTTGAGGGTGGAACCGCAGGTTGCGCAGTCGGTGATGATAAATTCCACATCCGCTTTTTCAAAAAGCAGAATGTTATGACGGGCTTGCTTTTGCACCTGCTCGACCTTCCCGAAACCCAGGGCCGGCATCCCGCAGCAGACCGTCTCCCTGGGTGTGACGACCGTGCAGCCGTTGCGGGCCAGTACGCGTACCGCCGCGGCGCTCCCATCGGCGAACATCAGGCTCTGTAAACAGCCCAGGAAGAATCCCACCTGGTGGAGGGGCCTGTCCTTCGCCGGGCTGACCTCCGGTAGCACCCGCCGGAGCGGGCGCCGGGGCAGGCGCGGCAGCATGGCTTCCAGATCGCGCATCCGCCGTGGCAGCAGCTTGCCCAGACCCAGCGCGTAGACCAGCCGGCGCAGGCCGAGATTTTCGTAAAGGCGCAGCGGCCAGGTGGCCATTTCTAGCCGTGCCGGATTGGGAAAGATTTCGTCGAAAAGTGCCTTCTTCCAGGTCTTCGGCCGGTTATGTTCCTCATATGTGCGCATATCCAGGGCCAGGTCGGCTGGGCGGATTCCGACCGGGCAGATCGCATTGCATGCCAGGCAGTCGAAGCAGGCATACATCTGCTCAAACAGGTTGGAGGTCAATTCCAGTTCGCCTTGCAGTCCCTTGCGTGCCAAAGCCACCCGGCCGCGCGGCGATGTGATCTCGCTCAGGTCTTCCCGGTAGGTTGGGCAGACTGCCAGGCACAGGCCGCAGCGGACGCAATTCAAATATTGTTCCAGGCTTGGTTGGGTTGGCTGGGAGGGAGGATTAAAGGCTGGCACAGTACATTCACTTTTTCTTACCAATAAAAGGTTCCAATTACCTTGAGTATATCAACGAATTGAATGAAATTCCATCAGCGCTGGATGCGTGCCGATGCACCGTTGGCGAAGGCCTGCACCTGCTCCAGAGTGGCCATGCTGGTATCGCCGGGGAAGGTGGTTAGCAGCGCACCATGCGCCCATCCCAGGTTGACTGCAGTCTGCTCCGGCTCGCCCGCCAGCAGGCCATAAAAGAAGCCGGAGGCGAACCCGTCCCCTCCACCGACGCGGTCGAAGACATCCAGCTGGCAGGTCGGGGAGACATACGTCTGGCCGTTGATCCAAGCCACCGCCTCCCACGAATGCCGGTTGGTCGAGTGCACTTCCCGCAAAGTTGTGGCAACGATCTTGATCTGTGGGAATTCCGCCACTACATCCTTGATCATTCCGAAGAAAGCAGCCGGATCGAGTTCTGACCTGGATCCGCCTTGAGGTCCCGGGACGCCGAGGCCCAATTGCAGGTCTTCCTCATTCCCCACCAATACATCCACGTTTTCCACGATCTGGTGCAGCACCCGGCGGGCCCGTTCGGTGCCGCCCCAAATGCTCCAAAGTTTGGCGCGATAGTTCAGGTCGAACGATACCACCGCCCCGGCTGCTCTGGCAGCCTGCAAGGCTTCGATGATGAGTTCCCCGGTCGTTTCGGAAAGCGCCGCAAAAATTCCGCCGCTGTGAAACCAGCGCAAACCGCCGGAAAAGATGGCCTGCCAGTCGAAATCCCCCGGCTTGAGCTGCGCGGCGGCCTCGTTGGCGCGGTTGTAGAATACCAGGGGAGCGCGCACCCCCTGGCCCCGATCGCTGTAGACGGTTGCCATGTTGGGGCCTGTAACGCCGTCATGTTTGAAATGCTTGTAGAACGGACGGACGCCCATTGCCCGAACCTGTCCAGCGATCAGGTCACCGATCGGATAATCCACCATGGCGGAAACGATGGCGGTATTCATCTGGAAGCAGTCCGAGAGGTTTGCGGCGCAGTTGAACTCCCCGCCGCTCACGTGGATCTGGCACTGGCTGGCCTTGCGGAAGGGAATGACGCCCGGGTCCAACCGATGCACCAGCGCACCCAGGGCGATGAAATCCAGTGCGCCTGCAGGAGGGATATTGAGACCGTATTTCATATACATTCCTTTATTATTTCTTTTTCGGTTCTGCCATTTCCTGCCGGACGGTGTTCAGCAGGCTTTCCGCCTTGAGTTCGTTCAGCGTGTAACAGGGCGCTTCCAGGTGGTCGGCCAGTGATTGCGCCAGACCCTGGTCGAACGAGGCGTGTTCCATGTTGATGACCACGGTGCGATATTTCCGGTCCGCGATCTGCTCGGCGAAGGCGAAGGATTCCTCCTGCGGTGGGAGCGTTCCGATCGAGACGTTCCCGGCCCCGTCCGTCAGGACGATCAGCAGCGGCTCCACGTCCGGATGGATGATCTGCTCCTGCCTGAGCACCTCATACGCCATCAACAAGCCGGCCGAAAGCGGCGTCTTCCCACCCACGGGGATATCGGATAGAGCCCGCTGGGCCAGCATGACCGAGCTGGTCGGCGGCAGGATCAATGTGGAACGGTCCTTCTGGAAGACGATCAGGCCGACCCGGTCCCGCCGCTGGTAGGCGTCTGTCAGCAGGGACAGGATGGCGCCCTTGGTGGCTGCCATGCGCTCCGCCACGGCCATCGACCAGGATGCATCCACCAGGAACAGGATCAGGTTGGCAGCCTTTTTAACGCGCACTTTCCGCTGTAAATCGCTTTTCTTGATTGCAAAAGCCACCTGCTTGCGTTGTTCGGTGCGTTGGTTTTGGAAGGGGGCGGCAGTGCGGATGGTGGCGTCGAAAGCCACATCGTCGGTCTTGCCGTTGGCGGGACGGGCCTGGATGTACCTGCCGCGTTTCCGTTCGGTGTGAGTCCGTGAACGCCGCCCGGCGTGGTGCCTGGTTAATTTATCGAGCGGGGTATCCAGTTTGCGGGGCTCAAATGTCTCACCCACCTTGACCTTTTTGCCACCGTCCCACCAGTGTGCATCCTGCCCGTCGAAGACCGTCTGCTGGGGCGAGGGTTCGGAGTCCGGGGGCTGGTTGGGGTCTTCCTGCTCGCCTGTTTCAGTTACGACTTTTTTTTTACATCTGTCGCGTCGGGCTCTTGTTCGGATTCTTCGGAAGGTTCGCCTTCGGTGGATGAACCCTGCAGTTGTTCGATGCGTTCCTGCAATTGCTCCGGTGTGATCGCTGTCTGTTGGAAGGGGCCGTGCTTGATGCGGTGTGGCAGGGCCAGCTCGGCCGCCAGGGCGATATCGCGGTCCGTGATGGCGCTGCGTTCCTCGTATGCGGCATGCGCCCGGGCAGCCTTGAGGATGACCAGGTCGGCGCGGTGCCCATCCACGTTAAGGGAAGCGGTCAGGGCGGCGATGGATAGCAGGTCGCGCCGGGAGTAGGTGACCTTCTCGACCATCGTTCGGGCGTGTGCAATCAGGCGGGAGAGTTTTTCTTCGTGCGGCTGCCAGAGTTGGCGGAAAGCTTCCGGGTCGGATTCGAAGGCCAGGTTGTTTTCGATGATGGTGACCCGGTCGCGCGCATCCCGGATGCCGGTTATTTCCACGGAAAGCGCGAAGCGGTCCAACAACTGTGGTCGCAGGTCGCCCTCTTCCGGGTTCATCGTTCCGACCAGGATGAAGCGGGCCGGATGGGTGAACGAGATGCCTTCGCGCTCGACGATATTCATGCCCATGGCGGCCGAATCCAGCAGCACATCCACCACATGATCGTCCAGCAGGTTGACTTCGTCTATATAGAGCAGCCCGCGGTTGGCGGCTGCCAGCACACCGGCTTCGAAATGGCGTTCGCCTTTCTGGATGGCGCGTTCGATATCCAGCGTACCGACCACTCGGTCTTCGGTGGCCGAAACGGGCAGGTTGATGAAAGGGATGGGTTTCTCTTCGACTGGCAGCGGTTCGCCGGAAGCGGCCCGTTCGCGGCATTCCGTGCACCAGGAAGCCGGCTGGTCGGGGTCGCAGCCGAAACGGCAGCCGCGCACGGTCCGGACCTTGGGCAGCAGCGCCGCCAGGGCGCGCGCCGCCGTGGATTTGGCCGTGCCGCGTTCACCGCGGATCAGCACCCCGCCGATACGAGGGTCGACCGCGTTTAGGATCAGGGCGCGCCGCATGCGTTCCTGTCCGACTATGGCAGTGAAGGGATAGATGCTGGGCATAAACAACTCCGCGCCGATTATAACGCGGGTTGGGTAAGGATAGTACGATTTCCCGTCAATTTACCACTGCCTGGGAATTTGAAAGTTCCTTATTCGGCGCAGTGGGTTGATCGACCTGCGGTTGTTGGATCCTGGGCAGCATAACCCAGGCCATCAGCCCGGAAATAATATACAAGCTGCCAGAAATGTACAGGATCGGGACCAATCCGACCAGGTCCGCCAGTGATCCGGCCAGAAGCATACCTACCAGGCTTGCAAGCGCTGAAGTGGTGCCAAGCGTACCGAAGATACGCCCGCGGAATTGATTACTGGTGCCCATTTGTAACAAGGTCTCACTGCAAATTAGCCAGGCCGAAGCCGCCACGCCGGCTGCTGCCATGAGCGGCAGCACCCAGGCCGAATGGGGAAAACCAATGATGGCGAGTATGACCATTCCGGTGAGGACCAACCCGAGCGCGGTGATACGCCGGGACGAGAAGCGTTTTCCGAATTGTCCAACCAGCAAGCCTCCCAGGAGACCACCAACTCCCTGGGCCATCATCAGCCATCCCAACAATTGGGCTCCACCACCCATCAAAACCTTGACCAGGGGCACGATCAACACGGTGATCATGCTGTCGCCCAGAAATGCCACGCCGAGAACAATAAAGAGCATGAAAAGCAAATGTTCCCCCCTTACCAGCCTGAGACCAGCGACCCAGTCACGCCACACTCCCGTAATTCCCCCCTCAGCAGGGATGTGTGTCACTGGGGGTTTCGGAACCGGCCGCATGGGCATGACGATGAGTGTGATCATGAGAGCGGAAAAAAGAAATGAACCGGCATCTAACAAGACCACGCTGGAAAAGCCCAGCCAACCCATCAATACCCCGCCCAATGCTGATCCCAGCAGACGAGTGAGAGCATCGCTCAAACCGTTCAGTGAATTGGCTGCCAGCAGGTCCTTATCACCTACCAGGAGAGGGATTATTGCGCTTTTAGCGGGATTAAAGAATTGCGAGACAGTCGATTCCAGGAACGCGGAAACGTAGATCAACCACAGGCCATCACGAGATCGGACAAATAACAACATCAGGATCAAGAGAACCCGCAGCAAGTCGGCGAAGATCATCAAGCGCTTGCGGTCCCAGCGATCCACATAAACACCCGCCACAGAGCCCAAGACCAGCCGCGGCAGGGTTGAGACGATGAACATTGCTCCGGTGGCTAAAACGGAACCGGTCAGGCTGTATGTGTAGAAAGGCAGGGCGATGAAAAGAACCCAATCCCCGATAATTGATATGAATTGCCCGACCCACAACAGGGAAAAGTTCCGTTGCTGGAATATTTTAAGCAAGGGTACCCCTACAAATTTCAGATTAGCTTCTGGTGTTATTCGACGAAAATTTCGACGTGCTCGCCGTCTTCGTCGTCCACCACGTCGATGATCTTGCCGGTGGTACCCAGGCGCAGGGCTTCCATCAACTGGTCCATGTTCACGCCATCGATCTCGGGTGCAAAGTGCGCGCCGATCTTCATGCCGGCCTCCATCAAGCTGATGGGAATCTGGACGGTGGCCTTGGAGCGCCCGGTGGTGACATCCGTAACGCGCACGCGCAGCCACTTGGCGCCGCTGGCGCCCAACCCTCCGGAGGTGCGGCCCGCATTCGTCAGGGCCGATAATAGTTTTGCGCCTTCTTCCGCGCTGACTTTACCTTCATCGATCATCTTTAGAATCTTCATCCGTTCTTCAACGCTGGCCATGAAAGCCTCCTTGTTTACGCTGTGACGGCCTTTGGAAGGTTTCGCCACGTGAAAATATTCTACCCAATATAAACCTGCACGTGTTCGCCGGTATCGCCCTCGTTCACGTGCACGATCAGTGGCTCCCTGCCATTGAACCCGCTCTCGATGATCTGGATGATTTCATTCACATTGGTTCTTTTCAGGTCGGGGATCCATTGGCCGAAGCTGCGCAGGAACCAGGCTGCCAGTTTCAGGGGCAGGGGAAAGCCCAGGAAGATGTGGTGCGGGTACTCGCCGGGCTGCTGGTGCACGTCCACGTAGATCCAGCGCGCCGCCCGGCTGGCGATGGCCAGGGCGGACAATGCCACGCCCAGCAGCAAGGGGACCAGCAGAAAATAGAACCAGAAGTTCATACCCGGGCCGCGCAGGATGGCGTACATCCCCAACGCGCTCAGGATGGTGATGCAGACACCCGCCCAGAGCGGAATCTGCCAGAGCCGGCGGGCGGTTGTCTTGAGATGTTCGATGTGCGGATCGGAATCGGGTGCTTGTGTCGCAGAGTTGCCGTGTGATTCGTCCAAAGCCCGCGCGATCGGCTCAGCCGTGTGCTCTTCATCGGGTTCCTGCTGGTCGAGTGCCTGCAGGAGAGCCAGACCTTCCTCGGGGGTGATCTTGCCTTCATCGATCATTTTGAGGACTTGATTACGTTCCTGGTCTGTCATTTCATTCTCCTCTACTTGCCTTCCAGGGCAGCCAGCAGTTTCTCGGCTTCTTCAACTGAGATCTTTTTTTCCTGAAGCATTTTCAAGATGGCAAGTCGTTCGTCATCGGAGACCGGGCTGGAATCCGGCACCGGTCCATGCGGGTTTATGTCCCAGTTCCAGCGTCCAATGCCTACGTGCAGGTTGGCGTGGCCGCGCCGGGAGCGTACTTCGGCAGCGCGTGCCTTGGCTTCCGCCCGGCGCATGGCGGCTTCGATCTTGATGGAAGCCCGGTGCCCGGCCGCATCGGCATGCCGGTTGGCAGCCTCCAGGTGTGATTGGGCGCGCTGCATGGCGGCCTGAACGCGCTGGTTGATACGTTCCGAAAAATCTTCCGGCAGTTCGAAAGGTGGAACAGCCCACTCACCGCCATCCCGCATGCCCACGCCGAAATCGGCGGCGGATTCCCATGAATCGGCCTGGTTTGAGACCAGCAGGTCGTCACCGGCGGTCAGGAGCATTTCAGCCATCCCTTCCGCCTCTTTGCCGATGACCACTTCACATCCGACGCAATCTTCAGGGACCGTGACGTCTGGAAAATCGACGTGGATCGAATCGGGAGAGCCGCCGGTCAGATGCAATCTGACGTTGGTGTCCGGCGAAAGGCGCAGGATCAAGTCGTCGCCGGCGCTGATATCGTAAGTCTGGCCCGGCAGAGGCACCAGGTAAAGCGCCACATCCCCCCCGGCTTTGACGTTCACCTCCGAGCGTACGTTGCGCACATACAGGTCCGAGCCGACGTTCTCGATGGCGACCATGCCGTCGATGTCACGGATTGACGCGTCACCGCGGATGCTGTCAACGGCACACGCACCGCCTCCGCCGCGCAGGCTGAAATCACCCGCGATGGATCCCGCGTTCAGCGCGCCGATATGCCGGAGCGAGACATCCCCGGAAACCGTCCCCAGCGTGATATGCCCGAGGTCCTTTATGGTCAGGTCTCCGTCCACCGGTCCAAGTGTGACCGGGCCGCTCAATGCCTGCAGGTTGGCGTCACCGCTGACCTGTTCCACTTGCAGGGTGACCGTGTGCGGCAGATACAAAATCAGATCCTCATCGCAGGAAACCGTGATAGGGGCTGCGCCGGAGACCAGTTCCAACAGGTTTCCGGAAGTCTTGGCCATCATCTCGTTGCGTTCCCAACCGGCCACACGCAGGTCCCCGGGAACAAGATGGACGAGTACAATCGCATTGGGAGTGACCGATATGGTTTGTTGTTTCATGGTTTACTCCTCTCCATGCAGGCGACGCATGGCTTCTTCGGCGGAAATCTTACCGGAATCCAACTCTTCCAGCACGTCCAGGCGCTGTTCGTCCGAGATTTCGGCGGGCTCCTCCTTGCCTGGTTCGTACCCGAGGGCGCGGATGACCTCCTGCAGACGGTTGCGAACGGTGGGGTAGGAGAGCGCCATTTCCTCCTGCACGCGCGTCAGCTTGCCCTCGCAGCGTACGAAGGTCTCGATGAAATCCAATTGTTCAGGCATGAGACCGGCGAAGGTGGCATTGGTGAAGCGACCTTCGATAACGGTGTCGCAGGTTTCGCAGCGCAGCCGGGTGACGGTCAGTTCGCCGTCGCAGACCGGGCATTTACTGAGTGTGTTCTTCATAATTTGGGATTCCTTTAATCTCCAAGTTAAACTTATTTATATTATACTCGTAAATAGTTTAAAGTCAATAGATAACACTTAATAATATTAATAAATCCTTTAATATTATTGATATTTTAAGTATGGGAGATGCAGGATTAGTGAATAAGGGAGAGGGGAGAAGGGATAGGGGTAATCGAGTATCCATCGGAATGGGTGAGAAAGGCCCGATTTGGCGCCGGAAGCATGCATTCGTTTCGTGGAAAGGTAGGAAGGGACGACTAAAATTACGCAGAAGGATGAATAGTATTAATCTTTATTCAATCCATGCTGGATGGCCAGGATGGCGGCTTGTGTGCGATCGGAAACGGCCAGTTTCGAAAAAATGGCACTGACATGATTGCGAACAGTGCCTTCCGATAAATGCAGGTTTTCGGCGATCTCTGCATTGGTTAACCCCCGCGCCACCAGGCGCAGTACTTCCACTTCGCGCCCGGTCAACCGGTTCGTGATCAGTGTCGCAGGTTGCTCCTGTTTGCTGGCAACCTGATCCAGCAACTTGCCGGCAACCAAAGGATCTACAAAGGATTTTCCAGCCACGGTACCGCGGATCGCCTCGATCACTTTTTCCCGTGGAGTGTCTTTCAACAAATAACCGGATGCCCCCGCCCGGATGGCATCGAAGACCCATTCATCATCGTCGAAGGTGGTCAGGACCAGGACCTTGACATCCGGATGCTCCGCGCGGATCCGGCGGGTGGCTTCCACACCGTTCATGCCGGGCATCTTCAGATCCATCAAGACCAGGTCAGGAGAACATTTTTTCACCAGAGTGACCGCCTCCGACCCATCCTGGGCCAGCCCGACCACGCTGATATCTCTTTCCAACTTCAACAGCAACTCCAATCCGTCCCTGACAATGGCTTGATCGTCACAGATGATCACATTCATTGTCCACTCCCATCGATGAATAACCGCACGATGGTTCCTTCATTAGGACGACTTAGGATGGCAAGGCTACCGCCGGCGAGCTGGGCGCGTTCCTTCATCCCGGCAATACCGAAGTGCCCGGCCGGCTGGCCCACTTGCATGTCGAACCCGCTGCCATCATCCTGGACGAGCAGCACTAGCCCCTTCTTTTCCTGCACAAGGCGGATGGACAGGTGGTGGGCGCCGGCATGCTGGACGACGTTCTCAACCGCTTCCTGGGTAATGCGATAAATGGCTTGCTCCACATCCGGTGGCAGCACAGGGTCAATTTCAGGAAAGGATGCCTCCACCACTAGCTGCCCGCGTTCCTGGGCCGTTTCAGCCAGCGTCTGAATGGCCCGGGCCAAGCCCAGATCATCCAAGGGGCTTGCGCGTAACGCCTTGATAGCCCGGCGGGTCTCTTGCAAACCAGATCGGGTGATCTCCAGGGATTGATCCAATAACTTCCTGCTTGTCTCTGGCTGGACTTCCCAATAGGCCCGGGCGGTTTCCAACTGGACGGACAGGCCGCTCAGAGTATGAACAACCGTGTCATGCAATTCACGCGACATGCGGTTGCGCTCGCGGCTGACGGTCAGGTTTTCCAACGTCTGGGTGTAGTGAGTCAACCGGGTATTGGCAGCGATCAACGATTCCTGCTGCAGACGTAGACGCACGATCAACAGATTGATGAACATGCCTACACCGATGAAACTGACCGTGCGGATGAGGATGATGAAGGAAAAAGCTGTCAGCCGTTCACCATTGATAAGACCAAAAAAGCAGACAATGCCAAATTCGACCAGGTTGGCAACCAGGCTGTAGGCGATCATCGTCCACCGGTCGAAATGCCAGGCAACCAGTACCAGCCCGATGAACAGCACTGGCATCTGCCGCAATATCATCCCTTCCAAATTAGATAATGGTGCTTCAGGGAGATTGAACGAATAGTTGACCAGGATGGGCGTAGCGGTGATCAGAAGGATCAGAGCGGGAACCAGCGGGCGGGGCCATTTCTCCAACCAGGGCGTGTAGGAAATTCCCAAAAAGACCAGGGCAGGAATGCCGTTAGCAAGATGATAGTACAGGATGGGGCTGAAAAAAGGAGCAGAAGGATAGAGAAATGCATCCACAATAACAAGACATACCAGGTAGAACAGCCATATCAAGGCGGCCATCTGGAAAACGTGCTTGCTGGTGGAGAACTTGCTTGCCATGATCACATCTTATCACAAAGAATATTGCATCCAATCTGACCCCTGTAATGAAATTACTTGCAACGCCATGACTGGTGTCATGGGTCCGGGGAAGAATTTGCACACCGCCAATGTAAAAATAGTGACCCGCAGCACTCTTCCCATTTCATTAGAGAGAATACACTGGGGTTGCAGAAGGAAAGAAGGGTAAATGGCATGGAAATCCGTATATTCAGTCTCGGGATCATTCTTTGCACGCTGGCAACTGGATGTCTGGCTGCAGCCACACCGAACGAATATCCTACGCAACCACCGGTAGAACCTGGGGCAGCTGCCACCCCAACCGCGACCATTGCGGCAACAGAGCAAATTACTGTTGCACCAACGGACAGTCGTCCTACCTTTGACTTCTCGCAGCCCTTGAATCCTGTTCCAGTGAGCGGCAGTTTTCAGTTCGCTGAAGGTCCGGCGACCGCCATTGATGGCAGTGTTTATTTCTCCGATATCAACGCAGGAAAGATCTACCATTGGTTGCCAGATGGGAGCGTGAGCCTTTTCATGCAAGGGCTGGATATGCCCAACGGATCACAATTTGATTCCAACGGCAACCTGATCGTCTGCGAAGGAGGAAAGGGGCGGCTGATTTCCATCGACCCACAAGGCAGGCTCACCATCCTGGTGGACAAGTACAACGGTGTTCATTTCAATGAGCCAAATGACCTGTGGATCAACCCGCAAGGCGGCCTTTATTTCACTGACCCGACCTTCCACTCCCCGGTGGTTCAAGGGGGTCAGGATGTATATTACGTCACCTCCGACCACAGCCAGGTCATTCGCGTGATTTCTGACATGCTCCAGCCCAACGGTATCGTAGGCACGCGTGACGGGAAAATGCTGTATGTGGCTGACTATGGCGCCGGGCAGACCTTCCGGTATGACATCAATAGCGATGGCAGTCTTTCTAACAAGACCCTGTTCGTTTCAATCGGTTCGGATGGAATGAAATTGGACGCGGCCGGGAATGTGTACCTGACCACTCCCAACCAGGTACAGATTTTTTCCCCTGCCGGGGTGCTTTTGAAACAGATCCCGACCCAGGAAGTGCCCACCAACTTGGCTTTTGCCGGCACGGACGGCCAGACGCTTTTTATCACTGCAAGAACTGCCGTGTATACCGTGCATCTAGCGGGATAGGACACCGCTGCGACAAATATCCCAGGGATCGATTCCACCAAGGTCTCAACAATTCGCAAGAAAATGATATCCATAACAAAAGGCTAAGGATACTATTATGAAAAAATTTTCTCGACGTGATTTTATTAAATATTCTGCACTCGGTCTAGGTGGTGCGTTTCTGACTACATGTGGGACCGACGTTATTCCCGTTTCAGTCCCTACCCAGATGCAGGCATCGCCATCGCCTCTTCCGACTCCAATTTTATTAAATCGAACCGTTGGATTGTTCATGAATGATCCCAAGGCATACCAGGGCTACACTTTGTTAGCTCCCAAACAGAATATGTTTACCTATCTTATTGACAATGAAGGACGCGTGGTGAATACATGGACGAGCCAATATCCGCCTGGGCAATCCGCATACTTACTACCCAATGGCGATTTAATGCGAGCAGCAATGACCCGAAACCCAAACATTAATACGGGTGGTGGCGATGGTGGGAGAATAGAAGAATGCGACTGGGATGGGAACCTGGTTTGGTCACTGGATTATTCGACTGACCAGCATATGCAACATCACGATTTCGTAGCTTTAGCCAATGGCAATATCCTGATGCTGGTGTGCGAAAAGAAATCATACCAGGAAGCCATTATGGCTGGATTTGATCCAATGAAGATTCAATCTGGTCGAACTCAAGGATACATATTACCAGATTCAGTAATCGAGATCAAACCAACCAAACCAATCGGCGGGACTGTAGTTTGGGAATGGCATGTCTGGGACCACCTTATCCAGGATTATTCTTCTTCGAAATCCAATTATGGTAACGTACAAGCCAACCCTGGACTTATTGATCCAAATGGCGGTAATCAGCAAATTCCTGTTTTCTGGAATCACATGAATTCGATTGCCTATAATCTTGGCTTGGATCAAGTTATGGTTAGTGTACGCGGGAATAGTGAGATCTGGATTATCGATCATAGTACAACTACTGAACAATCTGCAGGACACACCGGCGGAAAGTATGGGAGAGGCGGTGATCTTATTTACCGTTGGGGGAATCCAAGCCAGTATGGCACAGGAACCCAACAAAATGAAATGCTTTTTCAACAGCATGATGCAGTTTGGATAGATGCGACCTGTCCTGGGGCTGGAGACATTCTGATTTTCAATAATGGCGTCGCTCGTGGTTATTCCACTGTGGATGAAATTACACCTTCGGTAGACAAACCACACGGTTATGAGCAATCTGCAGGATCCGCCTATGGTCCAACGAACCTCACCTGGACCTATAGAGCAAATCCGCCGACCTCATTTTTCTCTTATGAAATCTCTGGTGCACAACGGCTCCCGAACGGAGACACGCTGATCTGTTCTGGTGTAGATGGTACCCTCTTCGAGGTTACTTCTGATGGCGAAATGGTCTGGAAGTACGTTAACCCTGTAGCTAATACAGGACCGTTAGGATCAACAGATTCCATACCGCCGGATCCCGCGCGGCCAGATCAATACCTGAATGAATTATTCAAAGTGCAGCGTTATGCGCCTGATTATCCTGGTTTGGTGGGAAAGGATTTGACGCCGGGCGGAACCATAGAAAAGTAAAAAAAAACTTGGCTCAAATTTACCCTGCCCATTCTCTGACGGTGAGGAATTTACCGGAGATAATCATAATTGGTTTGTTTTCAAACAAAATATCCGCCCAGTTATTAATAAAAATGGACTGGCAAGTGAGTAAAAGTCTTACCCATAGTGAAGAAAGGCAGAATGAATGGAGTGTTCTCAAGTAAAACTGGCAACATTGATTTGCACAAAGAATTTTCGATTAAACAAGAAGGTTGGGAGCGCACACCGCTATCAGTTCAATTCGCTTTTATGAAGCCGATCATCCTTCTTGAGGAGACCTGTTAATGTTGAACAAATATTTACTTTCAATCTGTCTGGTAATTTCTCTATTTGGCTGTTCCCCCACAAGAGTAACGACCAATCCAAACCTCATCTGGACAGTTAATGTTAATCGGACCGACTTGAAGAAAAATCTTTCCAGTGTTCAGGCTATCACTCAATACGACGGATCGGAAATTAATGTATCACATGCCCAGTCGCCTGCGTCTGGGGATGTCTACTTGATATTAAATGTCACAATAAGCAAGACTGGCAGCCAATCCTCCCTCTTCGATTGGCAGTTCTTAATGGTCAAGGATGCATCTGGGAACACTTATCCTAGACTTAGTAATGATACCTTCTTATTGCTGTACCAATATTCGCCCCGCATAACTGGCTTAAAAATACAACTAGGCGATTATACCGGTTGGATGGCTTATGAAATCCCGGCTTCGGCTGCAAAGGGAGAACTGACCCTGTCATATACTGCAGCAGGAAGCCAGCAGGAAATTGTGCTGCAGAAGTAATTTGGAAAAAGAAAATCCTGATCCCCACATTGGTGATCGTTGCCATTGTAGGGACTGCTGACGGAATATATTTCAATAGCGCGCGGGCAACGCCGGCAATTGCTACACTAGCAAAATCGATCCAGTAAAAACTACGATTTCCAGGAAGCCCAGAACCAGTGCGAGCAAAGAGGTTTTATGTATTTTGATCCGAATACTGGAGGTATGTTATTCCAGATCTTTCTAGTTCTGTTTGGGGTCTTTTCGGCAATCATCCTGATATTTTCTGGCAAGGTCCGCGGAATCTTCGCAAAACTTCGGCGTAAAATGCACGAGCAGGGCAAGCTCCAAACTTCAACAACAGGTTCTGATGATGAAATTCCTCCGCCTGCCGCTTGAGTATCCGGCGTATTTCTTTCCAAAAGTGCGGACCGCTTGTCAATAAAAGGTGGAACGCAGGAGATTTTACAAATAAATTACAACTGTGACCTTCCTTGTTTACACGGCATTTCTATAATGCAAAATAGGATCAGCCATATTCACGTAGTGCACATGAAAGGATCGTATGAAAGCCAATTTACTGCCTGCATTTTTGATCGTCGTCCTTCTGCTGGGGGGCTGCATTCCAGCTGTACCTTCCAACCAGGTCTCCGATGCACCGGCCCAGCCGGTCATTGTGGCAACTCAGGGTGAACAGGTACAAACTCAAACCATTTCTACTGCAACTGTCTCTACACTTCCACCCTCGCAATCGGATATGGTTCTCATCCCGGCCGGTACATTTCAAATGGGGGATCATTTCGGCTTTGTTGACTCGCAGCATCCCACTGATGAGCTTCCGCTCCATAATGTGAGCATCAGCTCTTTCTCGATCGGGAAGTATGATATTACGGTTCATCAATACTGTGACTACTTAAACTCTGCTCTCTCGCAAGGTTTGATCGCAGTGACCGGCGGCAAGGTTTATCTCAAGGGTGGCAAAGATATTTTATATGAAACAAGTGCTGCTTACCAATATGGCACGATTAGCTGGGACGGAAGCTCATTCGCGGTCCTGGATAACCGGGGCGATCATCCGATTACGGGCGTGACCTGGTATGGTGCAGCAGCGTATGCCAACTGGATGAGCCTGAAGGATAGTTATCAGCCCTGCTACGATACCACTAGCTGGACATGCGACTTCAGCAAGAACGGCTATCGGTTACCGACCGAGTCCGAATGGGAATTTGCGGCGCGCGGCGGCCAGACCAACCCTTATTACAACTACCCATGGGGAAACGATGCCGATCCCAGCCGGGCCAACTGGCCTACCTCGGGCGATCCCTACGAGTTCAGGCCCTTTTCCCTGGACAACCCCGGTCGGTTTTTATGATGGACAGCTGCATAACAAATCCGATTTCAAATGGCCCGGCAGCCAGGCGACCTACCAGACATCGAACGGCGCCAATGGCTACGGCTTGTATGATATGGCAGGGGAGGTCTGGCAATGGTGCAATGACTGGTATCAGAATAACTACTACAGTATCAGCCCAGCGCAGGATCCTACCGGTCCAACCATGGTACAGGCCAGCCTTATGCCGGACGGCAAGCCCTATCATGTGCTGCGGGGTGGAAGTTGGTATAACGGCGAAATGGTGACCTTTAATGGCAAAACCGTGGACAACGGCCACTCACGTGTATCCAACCGTGATCCGGCGTATTACCTTGGCCCAGGTGAATTCCAGGAGGCCAATGACGAGATCGGTTTCCGCCTCGTCATCAGGGCTACAGGCACTGTGACCGGCCAGGTCCCGCCCACGCAGGTCATTTCCTCTCTTCCCGCCGTTACCTCGACACCTGCAGTTTCCAATATTGCCGGCCGGACCGTTGGGTTGTTCCTTAATGACCCACGCGCTTTTCAAGGCTATACCCTGCTGGCACCCAAGCAGAACATAATGACCTATCTAATTGATAATTACGGAGAGGTGGTACACACTTGGAAGAGCAATTACCCACCTGGCCAGTCCGCCTACCTGCTATCCAACGGTAATCTCATCCGGGCCGCCACAATCAATAATCCGAATATCAATACTGGCGGCGGAGAGGGCGGAAGAATCGAAGAATACGACTGGGACGGCAACTTGGTCTGGTCAATGGACTATTCTACGGACACGTACATGCAGCACCATGATTTTGTCCCCCTGCCCAACGGGGATATCCTCATGCTGGTGTGCGAAAAGAAGACCTATGCCGAGGCGCTTGCTGCTGGGTTCGACCCGAGCAAGATCCAGGCAGTCCAGCAAATGGGATACATCCTTCCCGATTCGGTGGTCGAGGTCAAGCCCACCTTCCCAGAAGGCGGCACGGTAGTCTGGGAATGGCATGTGTGGGACCACCTGATTCAGGATTATTCCTCCTCCGAGGCCAACTATGGCAATGTGGCAGCCCATCCCGAGTTGATCGACCCGAATGGCGGGCGACAGACCCCGGTATTCTGGAATCATATGAACTCGATTGCATATAACGCTGCCCTGGACCAGGTAATGGTCAGCGTGCGCGGCAACAGCGAGATCTGGATCATCGACCACAGCACGACCAGCGCTCAGGCAGCCGGTCATACGGGTGGCAAGTCTGGCAATGGTGGCGATCTGATTTACCGGTGGGGAAATCCCGCACAATATGGAGCCGGGACTCAGAATAATGAAGCGCTCTTTCAGCAGCACGACGCCGTCTGGGTCGACTCTGGGGACCCGGGCGCCGGTGATATCCTGATCTTCAATAACGGCCTCGGCCGCGGGTACAGCACCATTGATGAAATTGCACCTCCACTGCAGGGGAACGGGAGGTATACCCTGGCAGCCGGTTCTACCTATGGCCCCACAAACCTTGCGTGGACCTATAAGGCGAATCCTCCCAACTCGTTTTACTCTGATGAAATATCCGGGGCGCAACGGCTGCCAAATGGAGACACGCTGATCTGTTCTGGCGTGAATGGCACGCTTTTCGAGGTTACTGCCGCTGGCGAGACTGTCTGGAAGTATGTCAACCCGGTCGTGAAAACGGGGCCTTTGGGGGCAACCGATGCCATCCCGCCGGACCCTGCAAAGCAGGGGCAATACCTGAACGAAGTTTTCAAGGTCCAGCGTTATGCGCCTGATTTCCCAGGCTTGGTCGGAAGAGACCTGACTCCCAAGGGGACGATCGAATCTGTGGGTGGACAGGCTCAATCAACATCCACCGGGCGGGCTGTCGGGGGCGGGCCTGCTGGCCAGCCTTCCCCACAATCCATCGCGGCGTGTTCCGGGCTGAATGATGGTGGCTCCTGTCAGTTTACCAATCGTAATGGGATCGTCAAAGGGACCTGCCAGACCAGACAGCAGCAGTTGATGTGCGTTCCAACCAACCCTCCAAAGCAACCAGGAGGTTAGTCATGAAAAAAGAAAGATTGCAACTATCCAGACGTAATTTTATTAGGCTTTCCATCCTGACCGTGGGAGGCTCTGTTCTCACCGCTTGCGGCCTGAAGAATGGTACCGGATCAGCCACATCTCCAACTACGGTGCCGCTGCCTACGGCAACAGCCCAATCGCTCTCCGCAGCCACATCCCAGCCGTTCTCCACAAGCGCGCCGGTAACTTCCAATGGACCGCTTCCCGCCGGGATACTTGGCCGTCCCACCGACCGAACCATTACAGCCAATCTGCTTTCCTCTCAGGACGCCGATGTTTACTTTGAATACGGAACTGCATCGGGAGCGTATGTCGCAAAAACAACGGCCGTTCCGGCTCGATCCGGCGTTCCCGTTAATCTTCTGTTGGACAATCTCCAGCCGAACACGCGCTACTATTATCGCATCCGTTCCCAGTCTGCCGGCGCCAGTGAGTTTTCTGCCAGCGAGGAACGCTGCTTCGTCGCTCAACGCCTGCCCGGCGAAAGTTTTGTCTTCACCGTCGACGCCGATCCGCACAACAAGGATCCCAATTTTAATGGAGAACTGTACGATATCACCTTGAATAACGCCGTGCGCGACCAGCCCGACTTTCACATCAACCTGGGCGATACCTTCATGACCGAGAAACTCAACATTACCACTCTGGACGGAGTGATTGGGACATATACGGATATGCGTTCTCATCTCAGCATAATCGGTGCACAAACCCCTCTTTTTCTGGTCAACGGAAATCATGAAGGAGAATTGGGTTGGTTCCTGAACAACAGCGATCAGAATCTGGCGGTCTGGTGCAGCAAAACCCGCCAGGCTTATTTCCCCAATCCTACACCTGATGGATTCTATTCCGGCAGCTCGGTACAGGAACAGTTCATCGGCATCCGCGACAGCTACTATGCCTGGAATTGGGGCGATGTTCTCCTGGTGGTGCTGGACCCCTTCTGGTATACCCGCTCCAAGCCAAAGCCCCAACCTAATGGCAACTGGGGATGGACACTTGGGAAAGCCCAGTACGACTGGTTCAAAGAGACCCTTGAAACCAGCCAGGCGAAGTATAAATTCGTCTTCATCCACAATTTGGTCGGCGGGAATGACAGCGATGCCCGCGGCGGCATTGAAGCGGCCCCATACTACGAATGGGGCGGAAAGAATGCCGATGGTTCCGAAGGTTTCGCCGCCCAGCGCCCCAGCTGGGGAGTACCCATCCATCAACTGCTGGTCCAGAATCACGTCAGCGCACTGTTTCATGGGCACGACCATGTTTTCGTCCATCAGGAACTGGATGGTGTGGTCTACCAGGAATTCCCTCAACCTAGCATTACCCATTATAACAATATCGGATTGGCCCAGCAGTATGGTTACACCCACGGCGATGTAGTCAGCAGTTCCGGTCACCTGCGGGTGAAAGTCACTCCTGAACAGGCCACTGTTGAATATGTACGTGCATACTTGCCAAAGGATGAAGGATCCGGACAGCAAAATGGACAGGTGGCTTACGCCTATACCATTCCGATTTAATGTTCCAACCCTGTCCATTTTCGATTCCTGACCGGCAGCGTACCTGACCAAAATGCCGTGCTCAACCTAATGGGAAATTATGGGGATTGGATGGCGATACCAGTTCTCGATATGCCAATGCATTCGTTCAAGTTGCCCAGACTCTCACTGCCGATCGGCGCACCCAACTCACGGCGCTCCGTACCGCCTTGCTGGGTGATTCGTCCTTGCCGACAGGGGCGTACCTATATTCGCAGGCCATCCCCATGCCGGTGATTCCCAACACCGATTTCCTGTTCAAATGACATCGGAATTCGAAAGCAATGGCGGGTTGACCACCCGCCATTGTGATTTAAAGTTTAACGATCCATATTTACCGGGCAATGAAGGGAAGCAGCTTGACCCAAGCGCTGGTCAGGCGCCGTCCGCAGGCACAAAAAAGCATTTGGGATGCGCGAATCTGCACTGTTGGACGACAGAGACAACATTCGTGGCGATACCCACCTTCATGGAAGTTACGGTTTTCGCATTGTCAACCGTGCTATGGATTATCACAGACCATTCTGGTCAGATCCACAGCCCTGAGTGACGATTTGCCAGAAATGGTGCATAATAGGGCAGGGACAGGCCAGTCCCGCCTGTGCCTAGTCTACCCTGCGAGTGGTCTATTAACAATCTAGTTTTCAGACAAAAAACATACAGTCGAAAATGGATTCTTAATACCCTATATAACCTACGCCTACACTGCCTGCGCCAGTACCGCAGGTACAGGTGTGCCAAAGCCACATGTGTGGTGGGATCTCCTGGCTTCCGGTGTAGAAATAAGGAGTTATATTAATGGATGATACCATTCTGTCTCTTGAGAATCAAGCCATGGAACGCTGGCGCAACGGCGATCCGTGGGGTTTCGTGGAACTGAGCGCCGGGGATATCACCTATGTGGATCCCGGCCTGGCCAGCCCCATCACCGACCTGGAGCAGTACAAAGTTTATATGAAGAAGGTAGAGGGGAAAGTCCATTACCAGGGTTCGGAATTCATCCAGCCCAAAGTCGTCACCCTCGGGGATGCGGCCGTGCTGACCTATAACTATCGATCCACCGAACTTACACCGGAGGGAAAGGTCCTGAACCAGACTCCCTGGAATGCCACGGAAGTGTACTTCCGGCGGGACGGACAGTGGAAGATCGTGCATACCCATTGGTCATTCATCCATCACAAATTGCCAGAAATTCTGGAAGTACCTGTTCCGGTGCAAATGGCGCAGTCCGAATACCCGGGCGTATTGGGCCAAGTCATGGTGCTCGAATCCTCTGCGATGGTGCGCTGGCGCAAGGGCGACCCGGGCGGTTTCATCGAACTCTATACCCCGGATGCCACCTATTTTGACACCGGCACGCCGCTACGCCTGAGCGGGGAGGCATTACGGGACGAGTTGGCGCGGCGCAAGGGTCAGATCTATTATGATGTAATGGATTTTATCGCTCCGAGCATCCAGATCCAGGAGTACATGGCGGTATTGTTCTACCGCTTCTTCTCCACCCGCCTCAATCCGGATGGTTCCATTGCCAGCCGGATCCCCTGGAACTGCAGCGAAGTCTACGTTCGCATGGATGGCCAATGGCGCATCCTCCACAACCACTGGTCGTTTATAAAAGGTGGACGCATCTGAAAACATCCTCAGCCCGATATTCCGGAGGCAGTAAAAATAAAAAATTCAACCCTGCTTAAAAAGCTCCTTTGTATTCCCCTGCTCCTGCTCGGCCTGGCCTCCAGCCTGACCCTCATCGCAGCAGTGGCCTACTGGCTGTCTGACCGCACCAACGGCAGCCTGGTTTCTTCGGGCGTGAAGCGCAAGTACCTGCTGTATGTGCCGGAAAGTTACGATCCTGCCCGGCCTACTCCGCTTGTCATCAGCATTCACGGCTATTCCGAATGGCCGGCCCACCAGATGCAATTATCCTGCTGGAACGACCTGGCGGAGCAGTACGGCTTCCTTGTTGTCTATCCCTCCGGCCTTGGCCTGCCGAAGCGCTGGCGCATCGGTGGGATTCCCAACCGTCCCGGTGGCCCGCAGCCGGAAGTGACTTTTATTTCCGACCTGATCGATCACCTGGCAACGCAGTACAACATTGATCCCGCCCGTATCTACGCCAACGGTTTTTCAAACGGCGGAGGCCTGTCATTCGTCCTGGCGTGCCGGCTTTCGGATCGCATCGCCGCCTTCGGGAGCGTGGCGGGTGCCTACCTGCTGCCCTGGAGTGAATGCCTGCCGGCCCGCCCGGTGCCGGCCATCCTCTTTCACGGCACGGCCGACCCGATCGTCCCTTACCAGGGCGGGCCATCCCGCTATTTCAACCTGCCCTTCCCTGCCATCCCTGTCTGGGTGGTGGCCCTAGCCCGGCATATCGGCTGCACCGGCACCCCGCAGGCCATCCCTGCGCCGGGGCAGGTCAACGGGGTCCGCTATACCAATTCCGCTACCGGCGCCGAGCTGGTCTTCTACACCATCCCGGGCGGCGGGCATGCCTGGCCGGGCGGGAAGCCTTTGCCGGGATTCCTGGTCGGGCATACTCCCACGGAAATCGATGCCACCCAGACCATGTGGGCCTTCTTCCTGGAGCATCCCCTGGCTGGAAACAAACAAAAATATTAAACACAGGGCACCACGGTTCACCAAGGAAAAGCTCTATGTTTTTCTTCGTGAACCTTCGTATACCTTCGAGTCCTTTTTGTTAATAAAACGGAGAGTTACTATGGACTGGAAACTGATCTCATGGAATGTTAACGGAATTCGCGCTGCCGAAAAGAAAGGCTTCCTGGCCTGGCTGGCGCGCAGCCAGGCCGACGTTGTTGCGGTGCAGGAAACCAAGGCCTCCCCCGACCAGCTCTCCCCAGCGCTGCTTACCCCGCCTGGCTACCAGGCCGCCTGGAACTCGGCCGAGAAGAAAGGCTACAGCGGAACCGTCACTTACTGTCGGCAACCGCCGCTCAAAATCATTACCGGCCTGAACGAAGCCCGTTTTGACACAGAAGGCCGGGTGCTCATCCATGAGTTCGAGCAGTTTGTGCTCTTCAATATCTATTTCCCCAACGGCGGGCGCGGGGCCGAGTGGGTCAGCCACAAGCTGGCTTTCTACCGGCGCTTCCTGGAGGTGGCGCAGGGCTATCTGCGGACCGGGCGACCGGTTGTGGTAACCGGCGACTTCAACACTGCCTACGCCGAGATCGACCTGGCTCGCTCGAAGGAAAATGTGGCGCACAGCGGCTTCATGCCGGAGGAACGTGCAGGTCTGGGTGAGTTCTTCCAGGCCGGCCTGGTGGACAGTTTCCGCCACCTGCATCCGGATACAGTCAAATACACCTGGTGGGACCAGGTGACGCGCGCCCGCGAACGTAACGTGGGCTGGCGACTGGACTACTTTATGGTCTCCGAGGATCTCCAGGATCACATCCTTGCAGCCGATATCCATGACGAGGTGCCTGGCTCGGACCACTGCCCGATCAGTTTGGTCCTGTCTTTCGAAGCATCCACGGAGTAAGAAAAACTATTTACTACAAAGGCCGTCAAGGTTCACTAAGGAAAGATCTATTTTCATTTGAGTTAATGGAAGACCGTCTTTCCTGCGGAAGTGCACCGCGGTACAAGCTCTCAGCGCGGCTCTTCCGCGGGCTTGAGGGGGAGAATCTTTTTCAATCATGGATAGGGCCGACAAAATTCACTTGAAATTTCGTTTTATTTGCGCGATACTATTTGTGCTGGCTGGTGGTTTTACCAGACTAAGTTGCGAAGCATCATGCAAACAACATTCGAACCGCTCAAGATCCAAAGCCTCAAGGATGCCTGTGTTGGCCGGCTGGAGCAGTTGATCCTCTCCGGCGAAATGAAGATCGGCGAGCAGCTGCCTTCCGAGCGCGATTTCGCCCTGCGCATCGGGGTCAGCCGCCCGGTCCTGCATGCCGCGCTGGTGGATCTGGATTCCAAAGGCCTGGTGCAGATCGTGCCGCGCCGGGGGGTCATCGTCAGCGATTTCCGCCGTTCCGGGTCGCTGGCCATGCTGGGTTCGCTGCTGGGCTATCATGAAGGCAATCTCGATCCGGAATTTACACGCAGCCTGATCGCCATGCGCCTGCTGGTCGAGACCGAGACTGCCCGCCTGGCGGCGCTCAACCGCACCGACCAGCAATTGGCGGAATTCCATACCCTGGTGAATGAGGAAGCCCGGGCAGCCTGCAGCGATCCGCAGACCCTGACCGGATTGGATTTTTCCTTCCACCTTTCCATCGCCATTGCTTCTGGTAACCTGGTCTATCCCCTCATCATCAATTCCTTTAAGGGTGTCTACACCCACCTGACCGGTGTGTTCTTTAACCATTATTGCGGCACAGAGGTGGCGGAGGCGGTCCGCCGGTTCCATGTACAGCTGGTCGAGGCGGTTGATCGGCGGGAGGCCGGGTCGGCGGTCAGCATCATGGCGGCCATGCTCAACCATGGCGCCGCGTATTTGGAAAAACAACCCGTAACTGGGGATTCTTCCCCGGTAATCAAAGGAGATCTTCCATGACTACTACTGATATCGAGAAACCGCGCTATTCTATCAAAACGCCCAGCCATCTTTCGCCGCGCATCCAATGGTTGCGCGATTATTATTTCCGGGGAGTCGGGCGTGCCTGGAATAATGAATACACTGCCTGGACCACCGGTACACCCTGGGATTTCCAATACAGCGAGCTTACTTTCTATATCGTTCCCGAAACCTATTCCTTTCTTCAGACCTTCCGCTCTTCATTCAAGCAGGTGGCCCGCCCGGTCAGTCTGCCGGAAGATTTCTGGAAAACCAGCCTGCCCGAGCGGCGCGCCTGGTTCAACCATGCCGTGATGGTGCACTATCTCCCGAAAGAAATACTGCCGGGCGACCTGCTGGCCGGGGCGCGCTTCAATATCATGACCTCCGCCTGCCTGACAGAAAAGGAGACGAAGCAACGCGACCGGCTGGTGTATGGTCCGAAAGGCGCCCGGGCAGCCATGCTCTGGTTCCATAATCACGGCTTCGGCAATGCCGGGGCCACCTCTGGACATCTAATCCCTGATTACGGCCGCATCATCCGGGAAGGCTGGAAAGCGGTGCACGCCGAACTCGAATCGGCCTATATGGCCCTTTCTCCCTCCGAACAAAGCGGCCCAAAGGGCGGGCAGCTGCGGGCCATGCAGACTGCCGCCAGCATGCCGCGTGACCTGGCTGCGGAGTATTCCAAAGAGTGCACCCGCCTGGCGCTGACCGAAGCGGACCCCGTTCGCAAGGATGAATTGCTTCAGATGGCCGGCATCCTGAGGCGTGTACCATGGGAACCGGCCCGCACCTTTTGGGAAGCGCTCCAATCTCTCTGGCTGACGCACATGCTGGTGATGGCTGATGAGAATTATCCCGGCCCGGGTGTCTCCTTCGGCCGCCTTGACCAGTACCTGTATCTGCTCTGGGAAAAATCCATCCGGGAGGGCATGGATCCGGAATTCGGCAAGGAGCTGCTGAAATGTTTCTGGATGCACTGCAATACCGCCTATGACGGCCTGATCCGCACCGGCGAAAACCAGGGCATCACCGCTGGCTACGGCCAGCTCTTCAATATATCCGGCATGGGGGCGGGTAGCCGTGACATGACCAACGATCTTACCTACATCCTGCTGGATGTGATCGACGAAATGTCGCCCATCCTGGAACCCAAACCAAACGTGCGCCTGCACCGCGGCTCGCCCGAACAGCTGCTCGACCGGGTGGTGGAAATGATCGCCTCCAGCCAGGGTTCGCCCTTCCTGCTCAATTTCGACGAGCGCTCGATGGCCGGCATGATGTTGGAAGCCCGCAAGTCCGGGGTTTCCGATCTCATCAATGCAGACAACGTGTTCGATTACGCTTCCGTCGGCTGCCTGGAAAATACCATGGTCGGTAATGACCGTTCCGGCACAGTGGATGCCAACCTGAACCTGCTCAAGGCAGTCGAACTGGCTCTGACCGGGGGCTACGACCTGATTCCCTTCACGGATGCCATCACAGGCAAGACCGACCAACGTAAACGCTGGGGCGCGGACACCGGCGACCCGACCCGCTTCGCCACATGGAATCAGTTCTGGCAGGCCTACGCCGCCCAGACCCGCCACATCGTCCACCGCATCGTGAATCTGTATGAGCAATCCGAGGCCATCCGGGCGAAGTTTGCCCCCACGCCCTACCTGTCCTGCCTGGTGAAAGGCTGCGCCCAAAAAGGCCTGGATGTCACCCAGGGCGGCGCGCAGCTGGGTTACGTGACCATCGAAGCTGTCACCTATGCCACTACTGTTGATTCGCTCCTGGCGGTCAAATACCTGGTCTACGACCAGAAGGTCTGCAGCATGGCAGAGCTGGTAGAGGCGCTGGAACATAACTGGGAAGGCTACGAAGTCCTGCAGGCGCATGCCAAAAACCGGGCCCCCAAATATGGTCGGGACGAGGATAATGCCGACCTGCTGGCCTGCCAGGTGATGGAACTCTGGACGGACGAGACCTGGAAATATACAACCCGTTCCACCGGCCGCCAGTTCCGTCCTGGCATGCTGTCCTGGAACTACTGGGTGGCGGATTCGTTCATCCTGCCCGCCAGCCCGGATGGGCGGCCGCGCGGCAAGTTCCTGTCGAACGCCCTGTGCCCCTCCAACGGCGCGGACAGCAACGGCCCCACCGCCAATGTTAACTCGGTCGGCAAGGTGTTGGGCGGCAAGGCTGCCGATGGCAAAGGGGATTGGGCCGGTTACCTGAATGTGCTGCCCAACGGCGGCAGCCACACCATGACCTTCAGCCCGTCCTTGCTACGCGACCGCGAGCATCGCCTCAAGTTCAAGGCATTCCTGAAAGGGTACGTCGAGAACGGCGGATCAGCCCTGCAGATCAACCTGATCGATGCCGACATGCTGCGGGATGCCCAGGAGCATCCGGAGAATTACCGTCATTTGTTGGTGCGCGTAACCGGTTATAACGCTTATTTCACCACCATCGGGCGCGAGCTCCAGAACGAGATCATTGCCCGCGAAAGCCACCAGATGAAATGATCACCGGCAGGATCCTGCATATCCAGCGCCTCTCCACCGAAGATGGGCCGGGCATCCGCACCACCGTCTTCTTCAAGGGCTGTCCGTTGCACTGCGCATGGTGCCATAACCCCGAGAGCCTCACGTCCCGATTGCAGACGCAGTGGTTCTCGGTGCGCTGCATTGGCTGCCAGACCTGTGTGAAGACCTGTCCGAATGGCTGCCTGACGATGAGCGCGGCCGGGCTGGTCATCGACCGGGAGCGCTGTGAGGCCTGCGGAAAGTGCGCCGAAGCCTGCCCTTCCGGCGCTCTGGAGGCCCTGGGAAGAACCGTCACCGTGGATGAAATGCTGGCCGAACTATGCAAGGACCGTGCTTATTACGAGAAATCCGGCGGAGGCGTAACCCTTTCGGGCGGCGAACCGACCTTCCAGCCGGAATTTGCCGGGGCGCTCCTGCAAGGGTTGAAGGAGCAGGGTATTGCCACCGCCCTGGATACCTGCGGCCTGTGTTCCGCTCACATCCTCGACCAGCTCCTGCCGTATACGGACCTGGTCTTGTTCGACCTTAAGTTGTTCGACCCGGCGCTGCACCGGCATTTCACCGGTGCATCCAATGAAATGATCCTGGAAAACCTGCACCACATCCGGGAGATCATTCGAAACCAGGTGCATCCTATCCGGCTGTGGATCCGCACCCCGCTCATTCCCGGTGCAACCACCTTGGACGAGAACCTGACTGCCATCGGGCGCCATTTGGCCGGGCAGCTCGATGGGACGGTCACGCGCTGGGAGTTGTGTGCGTTCAACAACCTGTGCCGAGACCAGTACACCCGCCTCAACCTGGAATGGGCCTACGCCAATACGCCGTTGATGACCGAGCGTGAGCGCTCACACTGTGAACAGGTCGCCAGGTCCTCCGGCTTCCATCCGGAACTTATCCTTGCCACCGGCGCGATGCGCGCCGACGAGGCTATCTAGGAGTTCAGAATGAATACACTTCTAACCACCTTTTCGGAAGAAGACATCCAAAGCACCCGGTCTGAGGTGAAGATCGGACTGCTTGCAACCATCACGCCGGAAGGGCTCCCGCACGTTACACTGCTCTCCTCTCTGATGGCCTGCGGACCGTCGCAGATGTGCTTTGGCCAGTTCACGGAAGGCCTGTCGAAGAAGCACATTCTCACCAATCCCAAGGCCGGTTTTCTCATCATGAGCCTGGATAGGAATGTCTGGCGCGGCAAGGTCAGCTACACTCATTCTGCCAAAGCCGGACCGGAATACGACTTCTATAACAACGTGCCCATGTTTCGCTACAATGCCTATTTTGGCGTGCACACTGTCTACTACCTGAGCCTGCTAGGGCATGCCGGCAAGGCCCCGCTGCCGATGAACCGCATCATCCTTGCAGCCGTTCAGACCATGCTGGCGCGCACGCTGGGTCGCAAACTGGGAAAACAGCCTGTGCTGAAAGCGTGGACGCGTGCCTTTCTGGATAAGCTTGATAACCTGAAATTCCTGTGCTATCTGGATACCGACGGCTACCCGGTGCTCATTCCCGCCATCCAGGCCCAGAGCCTAGACTCCGGGAACATTTTATTCTCGACTTCCGTCTATTCAGAAGAGCTGGCCCTCATCCCGGCAGGTGTTCCGTTGGCGGTCTTCAGCATGGCGCTGACGATGGAAGACGTGCTGCTACGCGGCACTTATCTGGGTATCCGACGTATCGGCGGCATCCGGGCCGGGCTGGTGCAGGTGGACTGGGTTTACAATCCCATGCCGCCGGTTCCGGGCCAGGTCTACCCGCCAGTGGAACTGAAGCCGGTGGAGGCATTCTAAAACCTAATTATCGATGAAAAAGGGCGGGGCAACCCGGCCTTTCCTGACCTTATTACATAATTTTAATACATTTCCAACTGACAAAGATGTATAATAAACTTAACTTTCGTCCGTATTTTCACAGCAAGGAGGATCAGGTATGTTCGCCAAACGTCTTGTCCAATCAACCTTGATATTGGTATTGCTGGTTTCCCTACTCGCGTTTACGCATGGTAACGCCGCAGCTGGCAGCGGCACAGGATCGATTTGTGGAAGTACCTATGTTGTCCAACCGGGTGACTGGCTGTCCAAAATTGCCGACCGCTGTGGGATCAGTCTGTCCGCCCTGTATGCGGCCAACCCGTATGTTGGCAATTACCTATATGCGGGCCAGGTTCTGAATATTCCCGATGGGAATGGTTACTACGGTACTTACAACGGTACTTACAACGGTCCTTACAACGGTACTTACAACGGGACCTACAACGGGACCTACAACGGGACCTACAACGGTCCTTACAACGGGACCTACAGCGGGACTTATTACAGGAATTACAATGGGCCTGTGCCTGGCAACGGCGCGTATAATCCTGGCTATGGCCATGCCTGGTATGGCAACGGGTATTATTACTGCGGTCCCACTTCCAATGCCACTTATGGGAATTACTACGTGGTCTGCCGCGGCGATACCCTGTTAAAGATAGCCCGCTATTACGGGGAGAGCTTGTCCTATCTGCAATGGCATAATCACATTTACAATGCCGACCGGATCTATGCCGGCCAGTTTATTTACCCGTAAATCGCGACACAAACATTCCGCATCGGATTTTTTTCGGGCCAAACGCTACTCCTTGCCGTCAGCAAATTACGGCAAGGAGTGGTTTCGCGTTATGTGCCGGTTTCGATTTTTCCTGCGATCTGATAACCCCGCAATCAGCTGCATGGCTTCTCCGTGACGGCTATTTATCCACGCAGGGATTAGGTACGGGTGAAAAGTCATAAATATGGGGAATCGGTGAAGAGTAGCTCTGATCGTTGAGCAGCGGCAACTTCGTGCCGAAATAGGCGTTCAGGACCACGCGAAATGTGTTAACCGGTGAAATGCTCGGGTAAAGTTGGTCCGTGTGCCCGGGCATATAGTAGGCATTCAAGATTTTAAACATGTCAGATCCGGTCGTAAACAATGGACCGGTGTCTGTCTGCAGGATAATGACCAGCGGCCGGGTGGATTTCGTGATCAGGGTGGTGAACATCTTTTCGAATTCCATATCGACAAAAGGCACCTGCTGCTGATAGCCGCGCATGTATTGCGCCTGCGTATATAGCTGGTTCTGATCCATAAAGGGCGCCGGATCGATCGGCGTGCCATCCGCCGCAAACACGAACGGTTCATGCGGCGAGAGGATATGGATGAAAACGAACTTCGGTCCCGGCATACGCGCCAGTGTGGCTGCGCTGGTGAAATCCAGCATGGTACGTTCCCGGTATCGCTCGCCGTCGATCTCGGTCAGATTGATCACCCCGGCATTCGCCAATCTCTGGATTGGCGTCGTACGCAATAATTCGATCTCAAAAGAATTCAGGCTGGACCACAGCAGCGGCGGAGTGATATACACATCCGAGTTGTTCAGCTCACTCCATGCAAAACCGGTTGCAAATGCCACCGTCTTGTAGCCGATCTTCTTAAGGTCTGCCTCCACTGAGTTGTAGCGAAGGACATTCCAGATCGGGCCTTGATCTAGGTTGGCGGCTTTAAACTTGGGACTCAGGTTTTGCAGATACTCCATGTTCAGCGCCGACCCAATTGACAACTCCGATTCCATCGCATAATTGCTTTGACTGCACACTGCCACATAAAAGCCGGTATCTTTCAGGTATTGCACGAATTCACTTGTGTCAATATTGTCCCAGGCCTTGAGCAGGTCCATCCGTCCGTAATCTTCCGGGACTATGTAATAGATGTCTGGCAGCTCATTCCCGGCGGTAACCTGCAATGCAGGCTCCGGGCCCAGTGGTTTCATTGTCACCGGTTGGCTGTGAAGCATGGTCCAGTTAATGGCCAAATAGGCCGGGTAGACCAACAGGCCGATCGAAACAAGGTTGAACGGAAGTACGACCGAGTCAAAGTGGATGCGTCGAAGTCCACCCAGTATCACCACAAGAATGAATAACCCTGCCCAGATCCCGAGCAGCCAGTTCGCCAGGTCGGCCGGCTTCCATTTGCCATTAATCGCATCAAAAACCTGGCCGTACGAAAATAACAACAGCACCCAGGCTGCCGCGACGAACGCCGCCCGATGCCAGTCCCGGTAGATTAGCCGAAGGACCACAATCAGCAGGATCGTCCCCATGCAGCTCACCAGCAGCGACCGGATGCTGGCCGTATACTGGATTTGAGAGATATTGTGGGCCAGAAGGGATAGCGCCGGGTAGAGAGAAAAGAAAATAGGATACCAGGGGAATCGGAAGATTTTTTTCAAGGAATTTCCTCAAATGCAATACGAGTTTTTTATAATTTTATCACCATCCAGGATTGAGTTTCCGGCGAGCCCTGCCTGTGGCTTAGTATATCCCTTGGCTTTGTTCATGAAAATGACATTTGTTATATGTCCCGGGGTTCGCAGGCTGTGTAAACATATATGTTTCCAACATAATTCCGGATTTTAAGGATGTCGACTTGATGTTACAATTATAAAATTTTATTTTTAGAAGACTGAGCGGCCATTTACCTGGCCGTAATCTTGCGAAGGTCCTGAATGGGACCATAGGAGAAAAAAATGATCCTTATTTATCTGGACCCAGGCTCAGGGAGTTTCTTGATCCAATTGCTGATAGCGGCCGTTGCCGGCGCAGGCATCGCCATTGCCATCAGTTGGGGCAGAATCAAGCGATTCTTTTCAAAGAACAAGCATGTCGATGCCGATAAAGATGCCGATGAAAATGAGGATGACGAGCAGCCCGGCGCGTAATGACTTTTTACGTGGTTTATTTATGGAACTGGCAATGCAGGGGGTTAGGATTAAAAATAGTCGATCGCGCGATTTCTCTGGTCCACATTCTATTTACTTATTTCCCAATTGCTATTCCCGTAAGCGGTAAAGAATTCACAGATGGAGACAGCGGTCGATATCCGGTCGTTGCTAATTTCGTTTTCCAGGTAATAATTACCAGAAGCAATTGCCATGGAAATACTGTTGCGTAATTTTTGGCGATCGCAGTAAAATGCTGAGTGAATTGTCGAAAAAGAAGTTCCCATGGATAGCCAATCCATCCAATCCAGCCAGGCCTTGAAACAGGCCCTCAATGCCCTGCAAAGCGGCGATAAACATGCTGCCCGCGCCTGGGCGCAAATCGCTGCTGCGTTGGCGCCGGACATGGAGGAACCCTGGTTGATCCTGGCGGCAGTTGCAAAGCCGCACGCCAGCATCGCCTACCTGGAACGGGCCCTGCAGCTCAACCCGCACAGCAAAACTGCCCGTGACGGCCTGGTTTGGGCTCACCAGCAGCATGCCCTTCAGAAGAGCCAGCCGGTCAGGTGGATGCCCACATCTACCTTCGTGCAGCCCGGGCAACCTGCGCGGATTGCTCCACCCAGCCAGGGAAGCCGGCCAGCATTAAAAATCTCCCCCAAAATGCCCACCGCCAGCCGGATCTTCATTCCACTGCTGCTCGTGGTTCTGGTTGTCAGCTTGATCGCTGTTGGGGGTTTTTGGCCGGCGGCGGTTACATCGGTATCGGCAGCCATCCTTGGTGATCTTGGCTCCCGCCAGGACAACCAGATCCTGTCCTTGTTGCCGACTGGAATGGCGAAACCCAATGATACGGCACTTCCTTCGGCTACCTCCACATCTCCAGCAACCCCATCGTCCACCCCTTTTCCGCCGGCTACCTCCGATCCCACTCCGGAACCAACCAGGACCACCACCCCAACTTCCACGGCTACCCCGCCGCCGACGAATACGCCTCCCCCTGCGGTTGTGCAGCAGGCTGTGGCCCAGCAAATCCCTGCGTCAGGCAAGAAACTCATTGTTGTTTCCATCAGCCAGCAGCATGTCTATGTTTACCAGGGTGGCGTGCTTGTTTATAGTTTTGTCGCTTCGACCGGCTCCGGCAACAGTACCCGCATCGGCACCTTTTCCATCCTGGATAAGATTCCCAAGGCGTATGCTTCCACCTGGAACTTCTGGATGCCGGACTGGATGGGAATCTATTACTCTGGCAGCCTGGAAGACGGCTTCCATTCCCTACCGCTTCTGAACAATGGGCAGCGCCTGTGGGGCAATTCCCTGGGAACACCGGTTACGTACGGGTGCATCGTTCTCGGCATCCAGGATTCCAAAACCCTTTACGATTGGGCGGAAATCGGCACCACCGTACAGATCAAACGTTAAGCGACTGGCTGGAAATTATAGCTGGATCGCATTAAATGCGACCCCCACGAATTCTTCAGATTCACCGCGCTAGGGTAAGCGATGCATTCAGCCTTTGTCGAAACCCTGCCTGGCAGGGCTAGCGTGCCCCGTACGACCAGCTGAAATCCGTGCCGTAGGTGCCGGCTGTGTATGTGCGTTCATCTGAAACATGCAGTTGGCGAGCGCTTTTTTCTGAAATAAGGGGGATGGGCTTTAATACATAGAGCCGCTTCGATATCTTTTTGATACCCTCTTCGTCCCACATCCAGCTAGGGTCCTTAAAACGGGATAGATCGAGCGGCCGGGTATATGCCCGCAAGGTCTTTTCGCGCTGCAGGCTGAAATAGAACTCGAAATACGTCATGGCCAGCTCCCGCAGGCTGCGGTACACCGGCTCACGGTAGCGCAGGTTGGGGTAGTTTGATTTGGCGAGTGTACCCCATAACCCGTCCACCTGGAAAATTGCCAGCACATGGTCGTCATCCATTCCGGGCGCAGGCACCAGGTCCAGGATGAGCGGACGGAAACCGATCCACCAGAGCGCCAAGGCTGCGAAAATGCCTCCATCCAGGCAATGCGCCTGGCCGTCGGTCAGCACCCTCAGCGGCGAACGATCCAACTCTTCGGCCTTATAGGGGATGCTGTCCAGATATTCCTGCACAGCCAGCGGTGTTTTCAATCCGCGCAAAACAGTTCGCGCAGCCAACGGCAGGCGGCTTTCAAATTCAGAAATGCTGTTCATCTTTACCCTTTTCACTGTCGTTCAGTTTGCCGGGTGCCGGTTACCAGCGTACCGGCACTTTCAACAAGGCCACCATCAATTTGACCGCATTCTGGACATCCTCATAATCCACCATTTCGGATGGGGTGTGTACATAACGGCAGGGGATGGAGATGCAGCCTGACAGCACCCCAGAGCGGGCCATCTGGATGGCCCGGGCATCCGTCGTGCCTCCATCGAGCACCTCGCGCTGGTAGGGGATGCGGCGTTTTTCAGCGGTGCTGCACATCCATTCCACAATCCGCTGGTCGGCCAGCATTCCGCTGTCTTTGACCTTGACCGCCGGTCCTTTTCCCAGGCTGACGGCCATGGGTGTGCTCTTGGGGGTGTCGCCGGTCAGCGTGACATCCACTGCCAGGCCGATATCCGGGTCAATCCCAAAGGCGGAGGTGGTCGCCCCGCGCGTGCCCACTTCTTCCTGGGTGGTGAATGCGAAATACAGCTCGTGTGGTGTAGATCCAAGGGTGCGCAGGCTTTCGATCAAGATGGCGCAACCGATCCGGTCATCCAGGGATTTGGCCACCAGGCGTTTCCCCAGGTCGAGGAAAGGTCTTTGAAAAGCTGCCACATCCCCCACTTTCACCGGGCAATCTTTCAAACTGGTTGCCCCAACATCGATGAAATACGCTGATGGCGCCGGCATTTTGGTGGCCGAGAAATCCACCGTTTCCACGCCGACCACTCCCGGTGTGCCGTTGGCGAAGTGCACCCGGCCGCCCACCAGGCTATGCGGGCGGACTCCCCCGATGCTGGTAAATCGAACGAAACCGTTTGCGTCGATATGGGAGGCGATCAGGCCGATCTCATCCATGTGAGCTGCCAGCATGATCCGACGGCCGGTTTTACCCTTCTGCCCTTTACGGGCGATCAGGTTTCCGAGCGCGTCCACACGAATATCATCTGCCAGCGTTTCCACTTCGGACCGGATGACCTCCCGGATGGCAAACTCGTAGCCCGAAGGGCTGAAGGTTTCAGTTAGTTTTTGGATAAGGCTTTTCATATTTTCACCACGTTGCTAAAAGAGTTTTGGATTATGCCCTCTCGGGCGCCAATAGTTCTGGTGTGAGACGGGTCAGGGCGGCCTGCAGCAGGGCCAGGCTGTTCTTCCAGTCTTCGAGCCGGGCAATCGATATGGCCGTATGGCTGTAGCGGTGCGGCACCGAGACCGAGACACTCGGGATCCCGGCCTGTGCCAGGTGCATGGCACCGGCATCGTTCCTGCCCCCACCCGGCTGGCGGAACTGGTAGGGAATTTTCAGGGAATCGCCGGTTTCCACCAGCCAGCGCACCAGGCGCGGATCCGAAAGGATGCCGCTGTCCGCAATGTATATTGCCGGGCCGAGTCCGAGTTTTGTGTTGTAGGTATTGTTTTCCCCTCCATCCCAACTTGGCAGGTCGTTGGTGGGGGTGGCGTCCAGGGCGATGGCGATATCAGGGTTGAAGGCATACGCAGCCACTTTTGCCCCGCGCAGCCCGATCTCCTCCTGGACGGTGAAAGCTGCCAACAGGTCGATCTCTGGCGGAGCGTGTTTGATCAGTTCGATCAGGCTGGCCACTCCCAGCCGGTCATCCAGCGCCTTGGCCATCAGGGATGGGCCGTTGCGCAGGAACCGGGTGGCGAAGGTGGCCCGGTCGCCGGGTTTGACTTTGCTGCCGGGGCCGGTATCGATCCGCAAGGTTTCCAGGGGGATTTTTTGCTTGCGCTCTTCCCGGCTGGTCAGGTGGATCGGGCGTGCCCCGATCACGCCGGGGACATGATCCCTGCCGACCAGCACCGCCTTGCCGGGCAGCTGCCGCACATCGATACCGCCGATGGTCTCGAAACGGAACAGGCCCTCCCCATCATCGGCCACAAGCATGAAGCCGACTTCATCCATGTGCGCTGAAAGCATCACGCGCAGCCGTTTCTGGCCTGTCCTGCCTGCGCCTTTCTTTACTGCCAGCACGTTGCCGAGTGCATCCACCCGTACTTCGTCAATATGCCCTTTGATCTCTTCCAGCACAATGGCACGCACTTCGCCTTCGTCACCAGAAATGGCTATTGCATTGCAAAGGCGTTCCAGAAGGTTGATCTGCTGATTTCCTATCGTTGGCATAATTCCTTTGTCATAACCGGTTACCCATTACCGAATTCTGAATCACAAATTCCGAATTACCTGATTCCTACTCCCATATCATCTTTTCCATAAAATCAGGACCCAGCCCGCTGATGAATTCGGCCAGCAGGCGTCCGGCCCGTTGAATGTCTTTGATTGCCACCACTTCAACCGGCATGTGCATGTAACGCAGCGGGATGCCCACCACCAGCGTTGGGATGCCTTCCGCCGACACCTGGGTGGCCCAGCCATCCGTACCGGAATGGGTGGGCGAGATATTCCAGCGTCCAAGGGATTTCGAGCCGGTCGGCCAGCTTCCTGCATGGCCTTGTGTAAAGCCGGGTGCATATTCGGCCCCATGGCAATCGTCGGGCCCTTGCCTTGTGGGGAAGCGCTGCCAGTCGGATCGCGCCTGGCCCCTTGGCAAAGGTCACATCCACAACAATGGCCATGGTTGGGTGGATCGTAAATGAAGAACTGGAGGCGCCCGAGCAAGCCGACTTCCTCCTGGGAGGTGGCAACTGCCCACACATCCCAGCTATGCGTCCGGGTCTCAATTCCTCCAGGCAGATGGTCAGCGCTGCCACCGAGGCGCGGTTATCGAGCGAGTGGCCTGAAAGCGTTTCGCCGCTCAATTCCAACGGTGGCTGTGCAAACGATACCAGGTCGCCGATGCAAACCCGCTCTGTTACCTGGCGTGGCAGCAGACCGGTATCCACCAGCAGGTTCCCCAATGCCACCGGGCCGTCCCTTTCCTGCTCGGGCAGCAAGGGCGGGGAAGGTTGGACAATCACCCCGGGTAGCGCCGAACGGCTGCCTACCCCTGAGGGGGTCGCCCCTTTCCCGGTGGCATGGATCGAAACCGGCGTTCCGGGCAGGATGCGCGCATCCACACCCCCCACCTCGCTTAAACCGCAGAAAGCCTTCCGTGATACCGGTGACCATTAGACCGACCGCATCCATATGGGTGGCAACCATTATGGATGGGCGTGGTGCCTCTCCGCTGCCATGCCGCAGTCCATGCAGCGAGCCCAGTTTCCCCCGGCTGATTTCATGGACAAGCGGCCGCCATTTATCTTCGATAATTTTTGCGACCGGGTCTTCGTATCCGGATAAGCCGGGAGCGGAAATCAGGTCTTTAAGAAAGGGGAGAATATCGGTCATGGGTTATTTTGGTATACCTCAACTTAAAGGGTTGGAAGAGGAGTAGCCGTATCGGAAGGGAACGGTGTATCCGAAGGGATCGGAGATGGGGTGAAGGTGGGTATGGGCGTCCAGGTGGGCAGGGGGGTCCAGGTGGGCAGCGGGGTCGGTATGTAAGTGCTGGTGGGCACTTTCGTTGGGGTAAAAGTCCAGGTTGGGGTCACACTGGATGTTGTTGTCATTGTGCTTGTGGTAGTATTGGTTAGAAGTCATACTTGGCGTCATAGTCGGGGTGGAGGTTGGCGTATCGCTCGGCGTAAACGTCCCGGTAAGGCTGGGTGTCTGTGTTGGCGCATTGTGGATGGGTGCGATCTGGAGCACGATGAGACCCAGGCAATAACACGGAATGGTCGCCAGGATGGCGGCTGCCAGGATCAAGCGGGTGCGGTTGCGCCTCGATGCGTTCGTAAACACTGCAGTATGATAACATCAGTCAGAAGGTTGAGCAAGCGATTACCTTTATATGTTGCCAATTACCGATTCCAGATTGACGTTTTTCATTTTACGATTTAGGATTATCCCGTGATTCCCCTCCATCTCAAACTCTTCGGTTTCCTTTCCTACCACGACCCTGTTGAAGTGGATTTCAGCAGCTTCGACCTGGCCTGTATCTCCGGCTCGAATGGAGCCGGCAAATCCTCCCTGCTGGATGCCATCACTTGGGCTCTTTTTGGCCAGGCCCGCAAGCGCGACGAGGCCATCGTCAACCTGCAATCCAAGGTGGCGGAAGTGGCTTTCACCTTCGCCTATGAGAACAGTATCTACCGGGTCATCCGCAGCCTTACCGCGCGGTAAAACCACCACACTGGAGTTCCAGATCGCCGAAGGCGGCGATCCACAAACCTCAATCGTAAATCAACAAATAACTTGGCGCCCGCTGACCGAACGCACCCTGCGGGATACCCAGGGGCGCATCGAGCACATCCTGCGCCTGGACTATGATACTTTTGTCAACGTATCCTTCTTCCTGCAGGGCCGCGCCGACCAGTTTGCGCAGCAGCCGCCCACCCGCCGCAAGGAGATCCTGGGCGCCATCCTCGGCCTGGAAGCCTGGGATGGCTATCGGGAGCGTGCCGCCGAGCGCAGAAAAGCGGTCGAACGTGAGCTCGACTCGGTCGACGGACGGGTCGCTGAAATCGAGGCGGAACTGGCTGAGGAAGAACCCCGCCAGGCGCGCCTGGCCGAACTGGAAAGCATGCTGGAAGGGCTGGTCGCCAGCCGCAAGCTTCAGGAAACCGCCCTGGAGAATGTGAAACAGGTCCGCCTGGCGCTGGAAAGGCAGCGCGTAACAGTGGGCAATCTCGATCAGGCTCTGGAACGTTCGCAGGTCCACCTGGCTGGACTGCAGGCCCGCCTGGAAGTCAAAGAAGCCGAGCGCAGTACCCATGCGGAGTTGGTGCAGCGAGCCGCCGAGGTGGAAGCCTCTTATGCGACTTTACAAAAGGGCCGCCTCGACCTGGAAAAATGGGAGCAGGTGGCTGCTCGCTTCCGCGAGCAGGATGGGCTGCGCCAGCCGCTATTGCGTGAGATCGAGTCGGAAGAGGCCCGCCTGCAGCAGGAAAAGACCGGTCTGGAACAACAGCGGTTGACCTTTGGAAACCAAACCACGCTAATGGTCGAATTGCACGCCGGATTGGAGACCGCCAGAAAAGCCCTCGAGCTAGCCGAGGCGCAGTTGGCCAAACGGAATGATTTGGAACAGCAAATACAGCAGGGGCGCGAACAATGGGCAGCATTGCGCAGCGAGAACACCACCCTGAACATCAGAATGGAAGAGCTTAGTCAGCGAATGACGGATTTGGAAGTGGCTGAGGGCGTCACATGTCCGCTTTGTGGGCAGCCGCTTTCCCCCGAACACCGGCGGTTGACCATTGTTCAGTTGAAAGCGGATAAGTCACAGGTAGATGAACGTGTTCGAGCCAACAAATTGGTAATGGAAAACTTGGAGCAACAGGCCGCGGATGCCAAACGGATTCTGGCGCAGAATGCGTCCGCCGACAGCGATCGAATGAGTGCTTCAAGCAAGGCTGCTCAGCTCACAGAACGGCTAGAAAGCCTCCAAAAACAGTCTGGCGAGTGGGAGCAGACCGGTGCAAAACGCCTGGAGGATGTCACGAAACTGCTGGACAAGAATAAATTTGCCCTGGAGGCGCGCAAGAAACTTGCGAAATTGGATAAGGAACTGGCCGTCCTGGGTTATGAGGCGGCCGCCCACGATGCCGCCCGCCGGGCCGAGTTGCAAGTCCGTCCCGCCGATGCGGAATATCGCGCCCTTGAATCGGCGCGGGCTGCCCTCCGACCGCTCGAGGATGAGATTGCCAATCTCCGATCGGAAATCGAAAGTCGTCAGTTGGAAGTCACTCGCCAGAAAGGTGAATACGATGACGCCGTCAGTGCTTTATCGGCGATCGAAGCCCAGGTCCCCGACCTGGAAGCCGCCGAACGCAGCCTGTTGGATTTGCAGGAACGCGAGAATCAATTGCGCCAGGAGGTGGGCGCCGCCCGCCAAAAAGTCACCGTACTGGTTGAACAGCGTAAGCGCAAAAAAGCTCTGGAATCCGAGCGCGGCGACAAGGGCCGCCAGATCGGGCTTTATAAAACCCTCGAGCGCGCCTTTGGCAAGGATGGCGTCCCGGCGCTCTTGATCGAACAAGCCCTGCCAGAGATCGAATTGAAGGCCAACCAAATCCTGGGACGCCTGAGTGAAGACAGCATGCATCTGCACTTCGAGACGCAAGCCAAATACAAGGATGAGAAACGCAAAGACCTGCGTGAGACGCTGGAGATCCAGGTCAGCGATGGCGCCGGCTTGCGAGATTACGAGATGTACTCCGGTGGGGAAGCCTTCCGGGTCAACTTCGCCATCCGGCTGGCGCTCTCGGAAGTGCTGGCGCAGCGCAAAGGTGCGCGCCTGCAAATGCTGGTCATTGACGAGGGGTTTGGTTCGCAGGACGCCCTCGGCCGCCAGCGCCTGATCCAGGCCATCAATGCCGTCAAGGCTGATTTCGCCAAGATCCTGGTTATCACCCATTTGGAGGAGTTAAAGGACGCCTTCCCAACCCGAATCGAGGTGGAGAAAACGGAGACAGGGTCGAAGGTGGAGGTAATATAAGAACGTTTTATTCTGATAGCCCTTGACAGCTTCCTCGGATAAAATCGACCCTGTGGAAAAAACAAATCCATTTTCCTCTTCGTGGTTCATCGTATTGAAAAAGAAATGAAAGGTTCACAATGCGCCCCATCGCCATCCTCGGCATCGGACAGACCGTCATAGAAGAACAGTGGGATAAAAGCCTCCGCGAGCTTGCCGCCGACGCGGTTATCACCGCCATGCACGACGCCGGACGCGAGTCCGCCGAAGGCGTATTTGTAGGCAACATGATGTCAGGCATCATTAACGGCCAGACCGCTCTAGGTCCGCTGGTGGCAGACTGGGCTGGCCTGCGCGGTGGGGACGCCGTCAAAGTGGAGGCCGCCTGTGCATCCGGCGCGGCCGCCTTCCGGTCTGCCTTGATGGCGGTTGGCTCGGGCGAACTGGAATCGGCCGTTGTGGTAGGCGTGGAGAAAATGACCGATCGCCATCCGCATGAGGTCACTGCAGCCCTCGCCACAGCCGCCGATGCCGATTACGAAGTGGATATGGGCGTCTCATTTGTCGGCCTGAACGCGCTGGTCATGCGGCGGTATATGTACGAATATGGCTGGAAACATGCCGATTTTGCTCCATTTGCCATCAATGCCCACGCCAATGCTGTCGGTAATCCGTACGCCCGTCTGCGACATAAGATTACGCTGGAGGATTTCGAAAAATCCGCCATGATCGCCACGCCGATCAACCTGTTGGATGCTTCGCCGATCGGGGATGGTGCCGCAGCCGTTTATATCGTCCCTGCCGACAGCCTGGTTCCCGAAGCGCGCATCCTGGTCGCGGCTTCCGCCTCCGTCACTGATACCATTGCGATCCATGACCGGACTGAGCCGCTCTTCCTGGCTGCTGCCTATCAATCCGTCAGGCAGGCCTACCAGCAGGCCGGTGTGGGTTCCGCAGATATTGACGTATTCGAACTGCATGATGCTTTTACCATCATGTCCGTATTGTCTCTGGAGGCCAGCGGGTTTGCCGAGCGCGGCCGGGGAGTGCAGCTTGGCCTGGATGGTGCGATCACCCCGGTGGGGCAAATTCCGATTTGCACGCGTGGTGGTCTCAAGGCGCGCGGCCATCCGGTCGGCGCCACCGGGATCTACCAGATCGTCGAGGTGGTGCAGCAGCTGCGTGGGGAATGCGGCGAGACACAGGTCCCAGAAGCGAGAATCGGCATGGCGCAGAACATTGGTGGGTCGGGTGCCACCATCCTCACGCATATCCTGAAGAAAGAATCCTGAGATAACGCCTGTCAATTCTCAGGCCGCGCTTTTTCTTTTAGTAACTTTCGCATACAATTGCACCCATGCGACTTAAATTCACCCGTTTCATCATCCGTATTTTGCTGCGCCTTTTAACCACGGTCGAATGCCATGGCCAGGAAAATATTCCCTCCGACATCCGCGACGGCAATTTCATTATTGCCTCCAACCACCTCGGGCTGGTGGACGCATTTCTGCCGTTCTACATTCTTCCTCATAATAACCTGGTTCTGCTGGTGGGCGAGAAATGGGAAAAAATGGCCATCATGCGCTGGTTGGGCCGCCAATTGAATTTTATCTTCGTGGACCGCTTCAACCCGGATGTCAAGGCCATCCGGTCCGTCATAAAACGCATGAAGCATGGTGAAGTGCTGGTCATAACACCCGAGGGCACCCGCTCCAAGGTGGGTCACCTGATCGAGGGCAAACCGGGCGTCAGTTACCTGGCCGTAAAGATGGGATTCCCGCTAGTTCCGGTCGGGATCGGCGGTACATTTGACGAGATCTTCTTCGACCACTTGAAACATTTTCACCGTCCTCACATAAACATTCACATCGGCCCCATGTTCACCCTTCCGCCTCTTCCGTCCGAGAGCCAGGGTCGCGACGAGGCCTTGAAGATCGACACCGACGAGATCATGTGCCGGATCGCGGCGCAATTGCCGCCGGAAAACCGCGGCTTTTATGCGGACCATCCCAGGTTGCAAGAATTGCTGAAGAACGGTCCGGTATCTGGTACCGGCCAATTGTGAAATTCTAGTGGCGATTATATAAGTTCGGCCATGCAACCGTCTTGTAGTTTGTTGCAATCAAATCCCCTATACGAAGTATTCATAAATTAAATTCATGCCAAATAATGGAAACCTTATCAGCGGAGTGCGAAGTCGGAGACTTCGCACTCCAATAAACTCTTTTCCATTAGCGTTTTTATGGAAAATTGAGCAACAGTTGCCACTTAATGGGGTTATTGATACAACCGATAATGAAAAAGACGCCTCATCGCATTTTCCGATTCATCCTCCGACTGATCCTCAACACAATTGCCCGGGTTGAAATGTCCGGCTTTGAACACCTGCCGCCCGGCCGGGGCTATGTGATCGCCGCCAATCATATCGGCCGGCTGGATGCCGCACTGGCTTATTATGTGCTGGATCGCCCTGATATCATCATGGTGGTGGCGGAAAAATATAAGAAATATGCTTTTTTTCGCTGGTTGGTCCGGATCACGAACGGCATGTTCATTGACCGTTACAACGCCGATATTGGCGCCATCCGGGCCACGCTGCGTCGTCTGAACCAGGGCCAAATCCTGACCATCACGCCGGAAGGCACACGCTCGAAATCCGGGAACCTGATTCCGGCCAAACCGGGCGGGATTTACCTGGCTTGGAAAGCGGGTGTGCCCATTTTACCGGTCGCCATTACGGGCTGCGAGGATGCTGTCGTAAAAGACCGCCTCAAGCATTTCAACCGCCTGCATATCCATGCCGTGGCGGGCCCCGCCTTCACCTTGCCTCCCATCGCCGGGAAGGACCGGGATGCCCTGATGCAGCATTACACCGATGAAGTCATGTGTCGCATTGCCGCCCTCCTGCCGGAAGATCGCCGGGGAGTCTACGCCGGGCATCCCCGCCTGCAGGAGATTCTAGCTGCCTGAAGTAGTAACGGCTTCAGTCGTTCTATCATATCTGTTAATCTACATAAAAAAGATTATTATAGTGGGTTACAAGACCGAGGCGCCTGGCTGGCGCGCCTGGAATTGTCCCATCCCGCTACGCCCCAGCCACTTCTCGCCATCCACGATCAATTGCCCGCGCAGGAAAACTTTCTCGGGGTATCCGGTCAGTTCCCAGCCCTCATACAGGTTGTAGTCTGTGCGCTGTGCGCTGTGTGCCACGCCGTACTTGACCTTCTTGTGCGGGTCCCAAATGACCAGGTCCGCATCCGAACCCGGCAGTAGCGCGCCCTTGCGCGGATACAGGCCGAAGATTTTGGCAGGATTGGTGGATGTGAGGGCCACGAACTGGTTGGGAGTCAGCTTCCCGGACCCGACCCCGGTCGTCCAGAGGACCGGCAGCCGGTCGCCGATACCAGGCAGTCCGTTGGGGATCTTGGTGAAATCCTCCCGGCCGAGTTCCTTTCCGGGGATGGCAACCGGCTTGCCTTCGTACACAATCGCCTTGGTGCCATCGAAGAAGAACGGGCAGTGGTCTGTGCCGATGGTCTGGAGCGTGCCGTCACCCAGGCCTTCCCACAACCGGACGTTGTCAGCTTTCGTGCGCACGGGAGGTGAGCATACCCACTTGGCCCCGTCCGGACGGCGCAGGTCGTCCTCGGTAAAGAACAGGTATTGCGGGCAGGTCTCTCCCATCACTCTGACGCCGTGCTCGCGTGCATAGCGCAGCATATCCACTTCGCCGGCCGCATTCATATGGACGATGTACAGCGCCGCCTCCGCCTGGGCTGCCAGGGAGCTGGCCCGCAGGGTAGCTTCGACCGCGCCCCAGGCCGGCCGGGTTTTGGCGTGCCATTCGGGCGTGAGGTGGTGCGCCGCCAGGGCTTCGGAAATGAGTACCTCGATCACATCCCCGTTTTCGGCGTGCAGAAGCACCAGCATGCCGTGGTTGCGCGCGATCCGCAGGGTCCGGAAGATATCGCCGTCCGGCAGCCGCAGCCGGTTATTGTAGGCAGTGAACGTTTTTACCGTGGTGATGCCCATCCCGGGCAGGGATGGCAACTCGGCCGCGATCTTCTCATCGAAGCGGGTCAAGTTCATGTGGGCCGAGATATCCACGGCTGCTTTCTCTGCATTCTTCTTCCACGTATCGACCGATTGCTGCAGAGTGGGAAAGTCGAACGAAACGAAATCGATCACCGTGGTCGTCCCGCCGAACGCGGCCGCCTTGGTGCCGGTGTAATGGTCGTCTGACGAGACCGTCCCCGCCATTGGCAGGTCGAGATGCACGTGCGGGTCCACTCCGCCTGGCAGGATCATCTTCCCGGAGGCATCCTCCACTTTTGCATCCCCAGTTTGCAGGTTTTCACCGATTTGTGAAATCTTGTCGTTCTCAACCAGAATATCGGCGATGAATGTTTTTTCAGCTGTAACCAGCATGCCACCTTTAATCAAAATCTTCATTTTGTTGTTCCTTAGATTCGTAAGATGATTGGACTTCCTTTATCCCTAATATTGTCATCAGCACTTCCGGCGGAATATCGGTTTCCGGCAAATCGATCTGATAGGCTTGTCCCTGCGCCGCCCTTTCCCGCAACGATCGACAGAGCAACTGCCTTTCATCGCTTTGGACGTCAAGGTCATTCAACGTTCTGGCCCTTAGCAGGTATTCCCCGGTGGTATACAGGAACGCCAGCCTTCTCCACACATCCGCCACTACCGGTTGCTCCAGCCGTTCCAGCGGACCCAGCTGGATCTTGAAATATTCCTCGTGCGCCCGCGGATGTTCCGGTTCGTCCCGCAGCAATTCCACCCGTGTGGTCAGCTCATAGCCGCGCACCGGCGTCAGGGATTCGATCCGCCCGCCTGATTCGCCGAACGACCCCGGCTGGTAGAAGGCCAATCCATCCACTGCCACCACCTTCGGCGCGCTGCGAAACGGGATGCGGTACCAACCCAGCAGGCGCGCAATTTCCAGGTCGCGCGGCTCCGGCAGAACACATACCAGGATCAAGTCGGTTGGTTTAATCACGGCATCCTTGCGCATACTTTACAGCAAAACCTGCCCTGTGTCGAGAGGAACTTAAATCCCATTTTACCTTCTCTGCAGACACTACCCGGTCTTCTTCTCCCGATCCAGCCATGCCTCACGATACGTGCGTTTCCAATCGCTCAGGAAGCGCAGGGCCACCACCAGCCCCACCCAGCCCGCAATCCATAAGACCGGGCTGCGCAGCCCGATCGCCCTTAACAAAGGTGCAAAAAGGATCCCGGAGATCACACCGCCGCGTGCACTGTGGCGAAGGATCAGGGTCAACAAGCCCAGGATGGCATAGATGATCAGAATGGCTAACGGGAAGGCAGCCATCGTGCCGCCGTTGGCAGGCGCCAGCCCCATGCCACCGCGGAAGTCAGCGAAGAGCGGCCATCAATGCCCAACCACCGCCAGGGCGACTGTCAGTGCCGCGATCCAGATGGCCGGCGCATAATGAAGCGCCAGCCAGGTGGGTGCAAAGCCCTTGGCTATGTCCAATAGGAAGACGGCTGCGCCGGGCAGGAAGGCGGCCTGGCGGATGGTGTTGGTGGTGGTGGCATGGCCGGAACCGGCCGTGCGCACGTCGATGCCTTTGACCAGCCGCGTGGTCCAAACCGCAAATGGCAGCGAACCGCATAAATAACCCAATAACCCAAAACCCAGGGTATATAAAAAAAACTGCCATCCTGCTCTCCTTTTTTTTGGATATAAATTTCCCTTAGACAACCAGGTGGTATTTAAGGTTGACCCAAACTTTAAGAAAGTGCTACGACATTGTGGCCTGGACGTGGTGGCTTCCGCCGTTTAATAGGTGAACGACTGCAGCCGGCAATACGTTTTCATCCTCCGGAGAGAATAATTTACAGATTGTGGCCAAACCAGATTATTCATCTTTCGTTGCAACATATGTAACCTTTCAATGATTACATGAATACCACTACCAAGTAGTTGAGGATGGCCTATTTTAAGGTATTATTGGCAAATGTCGATGAACTCTTAATGGTAACCGTAAAAAGAACGGTAATTAGAAGATATCCCGGATAGTGTCTGCATTATGATCATCATTTTGTTCTTGGATGGACTCGCTTTTTGGGGGCTTGGATTGGCTGCCTATTTACAATTTCGTCAGGGCAGCGACCTGCCTCTGAACAAGCACCTTATCTGGTTGGCAGCGTTTGGCTTTGTTTGTGGGTCAACAAGTTGGCTAGACATGTTTATTACCAGTGGAGGGCCTGACAAATACCTCCAAGTACTTGGGATTTTGAAAATGATCACCCAGCCTCTCACCGGCTTTTTGTTGCTCAAATTTGGCTGGGATATATTAAGGGACATACCCTTACCTTCATGGACAATCTTCATACCAGAGATGCTCATTGTTCCGATTGCATTTGTCGTGACTTACGCGGCTACCACGTTCATCACTCCCTCGCCTCTGGAAATCCCGATAGACATTTGGTCCCGCTACTTGCTTTATCTCCCGGGTGCGATTATGGCCGGGATTGGCTTCCTTCGTTTGGGGAACGTGCAAAGGAAGAAAGGATTCTCTGATGTAGCCAATCTTTTATTTGGAGCAGGCCTGGGGTTCGTATTTGAAGCATTTATTGTAGGCCTGGTTGTGCCAGCGGCCCCCTATGGGCCGACATCTTATTACAATTACGACCGCGTCCTTTACAATGCCTTCACCGGAGAGACAGGTGTAAATATGTTCTCCGGTTTCACAGCCTGGTTGGATTATGCACATGTATTGGTGGTTACTGGCCTGCCGGTCGAATTTTGGCGCATGTTGTCAGCCTTCGCAGTAACATTCTTCGTCGTACGCGGTTTGGGTGTTTTTGACACGATCCGTAAGCGGCAACTTCGAGAGTTGCAGGAAGAACGTGATCGGGCACAAGCAGAATCCTTTAATACCCAGATCGCTGCCAGGCAGACAGCTGAGAGGTGGACAAATGCCCTGATGAGCATTAACCGTCAGATCATGGAAATGGAAGACGTGGATCAGATTTTGCTCTACATAGTCAAAAATGCACGGGAACTACTCCCGGCTGATTTTGTCGGGATGGCGCTGTTAGCTGATAATCCGAACAGCCTGGAGTTGAAGTGTTTTTCATTGGAAGGTAAGACGGAGATCGTCGAATCACAGATAGGTGTTCATACTCCCATTCTGCTGGAAACTTTACAAACCAACCGCTCATATTGTTCATCGGGTAAGGAAACACTCGAACAGATTGAAGATATCACGTGTAATCTTAACTTGCAAATTGGCGGTTTTGGGATTGTTCGCCTGGAATTGGACAATCACCCGATCGGTTTACTGTGGGCGACCAGGTCGGATGATTACCAATATTCCGACACGGATTTAGTTTGGTTGGAATGTATGGCGGACCAGGTGGTGATCGCCATCCAGCATGGGTTGATGACATCCCAGATACAGTCCCTTTCTGTCACAGAAGAACGCGCCCGGATCGCCCGTGACATGCATGATGGTCTGGCGCAGGTCTTAGGGTATTTGAACCTGCAAGTGCAAACTTTGGGTGCGCTGCATGAACAAGGAAAAAGTGATGCTCTATCCATCGAGCTGGAAAAGATGCGGTCGGCGATCCAGGTTGCCAATGCAGATGTTCGCGAGAATATATTAAGCTTGCGCACCACCCTGGCCAATGAAAAAGGCCTGGTTTCAGCCATTGGCGAATATCTGGACGAATTCAGCATCCAAACCGGGATCGGAACCCGTTTTTCCAACGATGGGAATGAAGAGCTTAACCTATCATCGATTTCGGAAGTACAGCTTGTGTGTATTCTTCAAGAGGCTCTTGCAAATGTCCGCAAGCATGCACATGCCCAACAGGTGGAAGTACTTCTATCGCGATTGGAAGATAACGGTAAAGAATGGATCAATCTGCAAGTTATTGATGACGGAATTGGATTAACCGAAAAGCATTCGAAGCACAGCTTCGGTCTGAATACCATGGAAGAACGAGCGAACAGCGTCGGTGGAAAATTGGAATTGCAATCCTCTCCAGGTAAAGGTACGGCCGTTATCTGCCGGTTTCCCTGCCTGGAAACAAAGCAACTGAAGAAGAACCAGACCATCATTTTGCATAAAGATAGAATTTCTATTCGTTGAGTCAGGAACCCTGGTATGAATATTCGCGAATGGGCATTGCCAGTTTATACGATTCTGATCCAGATGTCAGTTGGTATGTTGCTGGTCTTATGGTCCTTGCGACTTTTTGGAAGTAAAAGATACGGTAAAGAGGTTCTTGACCAGGTTGTAAGAGATCCCCTCATCATCACATTAGCAACTATCATTCTTGGGATGATCGGTGCACATTTTCACCTTAGCAGACCTTATCTATCATTACTGGCGGTGAGCAACTTTCGGACATCCTGGCTGAGTTGGGAGATAGTATTTACCTTGCTATTCTTTTTTAGTACAGCAGTCCTTTGGTTTTTTCAATGGTATCGAAAAGGACTTTGGAGGTTGAAGTCGGTTATGGGATGGCTGGCAATCATATTCGGGGTCGTGACCGTATATTGTACCGGCCGAATTTATCTTCTGCCGACCCAGGCAGCCTGGAATATGCCAGAAACCATTCTTGCTTTTTATGGTTCGATGCTGCTGGGAGGTGTGATGGCTCTCGCCGCGATCCTGATCATGGATCTTAAATTCAATGAAGTTCGACAAAAAAGACCATTGCCTGAATGGGCGACCATCGTAAATGATGCCGTAAACCGACTAGCTGTGGCAGCAGGTGTCATGCTTATCCTGGTTTTCGTTGTAAATATAATATATCTCTACTCTCTGCAAACGGGAACCCCATTGGCACAAACCAGCTATGGTCTTCTAATGGAACTATACGAGCCTCTCCTAATTCTTAGATTCTTGTTGCTATTTGCCGGGGTGGGTTGGCTGATTGGTCCGGTCGTCATTCTAAGGCGCACCCGAAAAACCGTCCAGGAGCTCTTCACCCCTGCCTATTTGGCTTGTCTGCTGGTCCTGGTCGGAGAAATCCTGGGACGCTTCCTTTTTTATGCAGACCATATTCGGATGGGATTGTAGGAAGCCAGGAACCCCCATGACAATAAGAGTATTAATAGCAGATGACCACAGACTTTTTCGCCAGGGTTTGATCGGTTTGATGAAAACGCGAGAAGAATTGGTCGAAGTTATCGGTGAAGCAGAAACAGGCGAGGAAGCCATTCAAATGGCAGAAGAATTACATCCAGACATCATCCTGATGGATATTTATATGCCTCAGATGGACGGTCTGCAGGCGGCCAAGGAGATTCGGTCTCGTTTTCCCGAAATTGCAATAGTTATGCTGACCAGTTCGGAACGTGATGGTCATCTTTATGAGGCTGTGAAAATAGGCGTAGCTGGTTATTTATTGAAAGACCTGGATGCAACAGATCTTTTTGAATTATTGATTGGAGTGACCAAGGGTGAACCTGCCATGACGCGGGCCATGGCAGGCAAGTTTCTAAAAGCGGTGGCGAACAAGATGGTGGATGATGGCAGGGGCGAACAGGCGCTCTCGGAAAGGGAATTATTCGTTCTTCGCCTGGTGGCCAGCGGAGCCAGCAACCAGGAGATTGCTAACAAATTGTCCATTTCTGTAAATACCGTTAAACCCATTTAAGAAACATACTTGAAAAGCTTCAATTGGAAAATCGCACCCAGGCGGCCACTTATGCGCTCACTCACGGGCTGGTTTCTCCTCGGGATAAATAGCCAGCCAAATCACCCATTAGGATGATTCTTGAGTATCCTGGAGGGGGATGAAATTCCATGTCTATTATCGTAACCTTATTCTATGGAAAAGTTTCTGGACGGCGAAAAAGCCGTTAATTTTGTTATCAGGAGGTTCTTGATCGAAACAATGCACCCCCATCTAATCTCTCTTTTGATCGATAGGCGCTGCTCTTTTGGAGCATATTTTACTCTCTGATATTAATGATGGAGGAAAGGAATGAGTGAAAAAAATTTCCTCACGAAAATAATTACCGAAAACGCGCTAAGCCGGCGCAGCTTCATAAAATGGAGTGCTGCGTTGGGCGGTACAGCTGCGATGGCCGGAGGCTTGAAATTCGGCTTTAAGGCAGTAGAAGCCGCGGCGCAAACAGCGGTTACTCCGGACAATTGGGTAACTGTGGCCTGCTGGCATAACTGCGGTGGGCGCTGTCTACTAAAAGCCAATGTTGTCGACGGTGTTGTGACCCGGATTAAAACCGATGACACGCATCCTGATAGTCCCGATTTCCCTGTCCAACGAGCCTGCGTACGCGGGCGTTCACAACGTATGCAGGTATTCGGTGCCGACCGTTTGAAATACCCCATGAAACGTAAGAACTGGGCTCCCGGTGGCGGCAATAAAGCACTGCGCGGTAATGATGAATGGGTGCGCATCACCTGGGATGAGGCACTTAGCATTGTTGCAAGCGAATTAAAGAACGTCAAGGAAAAATACGGGAATGAAGCCATACTTTCACCTGGAACAGGGTCGCCGTTATTGAATGCCTACGGTGGTTGCTGGGAGACGTGGGGCATGGTTTCCATCGGCGCCTGGCCTCAGCCAGTGTTACATATGGCAGGCCGGAATGCGGTTTACACTTTCTTTGGAGAAGGTGGCGCCAGTGATCGCATGGAATTACGCAACTCCAAGCTGATCGTTCTATGGGGCGCCAACCCGGCCTGGAGCAGCGCGGGCAACCCCGCCTATAATTACCAACAAGCCAAGAAGGCCGGGGCTAAGATCATTTGTGTGGATCCTATTTTTACTGCGACAGCCGTTGCTTTGTCGGATGAATGGATCCCCGTACGACCATCCACGGATACTGCCCTATTGCTTGGTATGGCTTACCATATGATCGAGAATAACCTCCAGGATCAAGATTTCCTGGATAAGTACACCGTTGGCTTTGATAGCGATCATATGCCAACAGGAGCAGACCCCAAGGAGAATTTCAAGGATTATGTCCTGGGCACCTATGATCACATACCCAAGACGCCTGAGTGGGCTTCCGAGATATGTGGAACAAATCCTGCCACGATCCGTTCTCTGGCCCAGGAAATAGCCACAACCAAGCCGGCGGCATTGCTTAGCTCGTTTGCTCCAGCGCGCACCTATATTGGAGAGCAATTCGCCCAAGCATTCCTGACAGTCGGTTGGATGACCGGCAACGTAGGAATTCCCGGTGGTATGGTCGCCGAAAATGGTCATGCGACCGCCGGAAACCAGGGCAATCCCTTGATTTCGGCAGGCCCGACAGGCGTTACCCCACCACCCAACCCCATCAGTGCCGGGACAATGGCGGCTTTCTTTGGTATGACACCTGATCAAGGTTCATTGGGCATTGTCTGGGATGAGGCCTGGAGCGCAGTGGTAAATGGGCATTTCACGGATGGCCCACGCGGACAGCATAAGGTCGATATCCATCTTATCTGGTGTATCGGGGAGGCGGCTGCATTAAACCAACACCCGAATGTCAATGAAGGAATTGAAGCCTTCCGGAAAGTTGACTTTGTGGTCACATCGTCACATTTCCTAACCACCAATGCCAAGTATTCGGATGTCGTCCTTCCTGCCACAACCCAATGGGAACGCGATGGCGCATTACTGACCGGCAACCGCGAAATGATGATATATGGACAAAAGGCGGTCGAACCTCTTTATGAAGCCAAGGACGATGGAACTGCAAATGTCTCCACCACCACTGGTTGGATCGAGGAGCAAATTGCCACGCGTATTGGATTGGATCCGACCAAGATTTATACGCTTTCTCTTAAACAGCAGGTCTTCAACCAGCTTGCCGGAGCCACTGTCATGAAGGCGGACGGGTCCGGGGTTGAACCTCTCTTGACAATCACTGCTGATGATATTTCATCGATGGGCGTGGAAGGAAAACCACAGACAGGCCGGATCACCTATAAAGAGTTCAAGGCGCAAGGCATTTATCAGGTGCCACGAACGCCCGGCGACAATTTGGGTTTCCTGGCTTATAAAGCCTTCCGAGCTGACCCGGTAGCCAATGCTTTGAAAACACCCAGCGGCAAACTGCAAATATACTCGGATGACCTGGTTAAGTCGATCAAAATGTACGGGTGGACGGAAGCCACTCCGATTGCCACTTATCGCCCGCCCTTGCAGGGTTATGAGGCAACCTTTGCCAATTGGGACACCAAGACCAAGGGACAATATCCCCTGCAGTTTTGGACCCCACACTACATGCGTCGCTCCCATTCCGTTTATGACAACGTCACCTGGCTGCGTCAGGCATTCCCACAAGAACTTTGGATCAACCCGATAGATGCAGAGGCGCGCGGTATTAAGACCGGTGATACGGTTCTAATTACCAGTCCGCACGGGAAGGCAATCCGGCATGCAAAGGTCACGCCGCGCGTGGTTGTCGGTGCAGTGGCAATGGGTGAAGGAGCCTGGGCTACGCGGGATGATACCACCGGCATCGACATGGCCGGGGCGACCAATTCGCTTTCCGGGACGACTCCAACCGGTCAGGGTGTGCAACCTTGGAATACCAATATTGCCCAGGTCGAGAAATACACCGGCGAACCGCTGGAACCAGATTCCTCCTGGCCTCAGCGCATTCCGCTCAAGGAGGCATAAACCATGGCTACTCAAAAAGCTTTCTACTTTGATGCGAGTTCATGTACCGGCTGCAAGGCCTGTCAGAACGCCTGTATTGATAAAAATAATTTGCCTTTGGGTGTCCGCTGGCGCCGCGTCTTTGAGTATGGTGGTGGTTCCTGGACAAACTTAGCTGGCGTGGAAACTCCCAACAATGTCTTTATGTACCATGTCTCGACCGCCTGCCAGCATTGCGCAAAACCGGTCTGCCTCGAAGTATGTCCGGCAGCCGCCATTTCCAAGCGGGCTGATGGCATCGTTCTCATCGACGATACCAAGTGCATCGGTTGTCGTTATTGCCAGTGGGCCTGCCCATATGGTGCTCCGCAGTTCAATGAAGAATCTGAAGTGATGACCAAGTGCAACTTCTGCTATGACTTGCAGGATCAAGGCCTTAACCCTGCCTGCGTGGATGCGTGCGTCATGCGCTGCCTGCACTTCGGCGATCTCGATGAATTGCGCCAGCAATATGGTGACCTGGATGCCATCGAACCATTACCGACAGGGAATATAACGGAACCTTCGCTGGTGATTTCGCCACATAAATATTCCCAGCTAAGTGGACAGGGCACTGGCTGGATTCAGAACCTGCCGGAGGAGGTGTGAGATGAATGCACGTGATTGGGCACTAATTACCTTCACGATTCTGGTCCAAATGTCCGTGGGTTCCATTTGGGTGCTTGGGGTTGCACACTTTTTTGCAGCACGCAAGTACGGCGCGGAAGAAGCTGATCGCCTGAGCGACCGGGCCTTGCTGGCGCTGGTACCGGTCATCGTACTGGCCTTTGTTGCTTCGCTTTTGCACCTGGGCAACCCGTTCAATGCGTACCGGGCGGTCGCCCACCTGGGGAGCTCGTGGCTCAGCGCGGAAATTTTCTTTGGGGTGATCTTCGCAGTGCTGGCATTTGTTTTCGCCTTCCTGCAGTGGCGCAAGATCGGCTCCCTGGTTCTGCGTGACGTATTTGCCTGGCTGGCTGCGTTGGATGGTTTGGTGCTGGTGTTTGTCATGTCCAATGTTTACCTCCTGCAATCCCAGCCTGCCTGGAATACTTGGGCTACACCGGTCTCCTTCTATGCTACCACCTTCTTATTGGGTTCCATGGCCATGGGGGCTGCATTTGTTGCCAATTACGGCTACCTGCAACGTAAGCAGCCGGGCTGCGCAGATCTCCAATGTACTTTGATGCGTGAGGCGCTCCATTGGATCGCCATCGCAGCGGTAGTCCTGGTGGGAGTGGAACTGGTCGTCCTGCCGGTTTATCTCGCCACAATTGCCGTTGGCAGCCCGGCTGGATTGGCAAGCATTCAGTTGATGATCGGAGCCTATGGCTGGGCTCTCGTCTTGCGCGTCATTCTGGCCTTTGTAGGCGCAGGCGTGCTAGCCTTGTTCCTGTACCAGAACGCCATGAGTGCCGGTCATGAAAAGATGCTCGGTACCCTGGCCTATGCGGCGTTTGTGATCGTGTTGGTAGCGGAGGTATTGGGACGCCTGCTGTTCTACGCCACCCATGTAAGAATAGGGATCTAGTAGAGCGTCAACGGTAAGCTTTATTAATGAATACAAGGTGGGGAGATTTAAAATCTCCCCACCTTGTATTGGTAAAGATGCCTGGTCGGTCAACTAACCAAACGATTGGGCGGCAGTTTATCTACCGCCCAATAATTTTAAAGATGAAAATTAAATTTCGACTTCCCTTACCAATAATAATTCTCCTGGCGTGTCTTGCAGCTGGCATGCTTGTATTTTCTGTATCGGCAGATAGTACTGGTTCCCGTGTCATTCAAATCTCTCCCAACGGGCAAGCCCGGGCGTATGCAGTGGCCTATTCTCCAGATGGGCAGACATTGGTGGTTGGGACTTCCCTAGGCATTAATTATTTCCATTCCTCTGATTTACAACCCATTCGCTTTACATCAACCGGCAGCTGGGTCCGTGCACTGGCTTTTTCTCCGGATGGTAGTATTCTGGCCAGCGGCTCGTATGACCCGGTTGTCCGATTGTGGCGGGTAAGTGATGGAGTACTTCTCACCGAACTGAAAGGACATACAGCCTGGGTTCGAGCATTGGCTTTCTCTCCCAATGGTAAACTGCTTGCAACAGCCTCCGATGATAACTCGGTTCGGTTATGGACTGTTCTGGGTGGTAACCTCGATTATGTCTTAAATAATGGTATGCAGGGCGTCCGCACCCTGGCCTTTTCCCCGGATGGGACCATCCTGGCAACCGGTGGGTTTGACAATATCATTCGTTTCTGGCAGGTATCCGACGGATCATTATTGCGGGAGCTAAAAGGTTCCACTGGCTGGATTCGTTCACTGGCTTTTTCCCCAGATGGTAAATGGCTTGCTTCCGGGGCGTTTGACCACGATGTACGTCTATGGCGGGTGTCAGATGGGGCTTTGATGGTTACCCGAGATGAGCATAGCTCCAGTGTTCTTGGGCTGGCTTTTTCTCCAGACGGGGAGTTACTTGCCTCGGCTTCCGTCGATACCACCGTGCGCCTATGGAAAATGCCCACCTTGGAGCCTTACGATTTGCTGAAAGGCCATACTGATTTTGTCTTTAGTGTGGCCTTTTCGCCGGATGGCAAGAACCTGGCCTCGGGTGCAGCGGATAATACCGTGCGGATATGGGACGTAGCTGGGGAAGCAAATCCGGAGTCGCAAGAGTATGTTTCGTCGCCGCAGAATTGTCAAGCATGCCATCATCCAATCAGCGCCACGAGCCCAGCCCGCGTGATTGAGGTCGGCTGCGCCACCTGCCATCAAGATGGCGCTCTGGTGCTTGATTGGTGTCCAGCCCTATCCCGTGCTACTGGCGGGACGACCATTCAATTGACTTTCGACAATCTTCTGGGAAAGGGAATATTTGTACCGCAAGCCACACCGGACTTTGGAGTGGTGATTGCTTCTCCTGGGAATGGAGCTCATCTGTATACCCCTGAGGATATTAGGAGCTTGGTACCAATTGAAGGATCAGTCTTTTCTGAAACAGTTGCTCCGACTGAATTCGAGATTCAATTAGAGGTGTGGAAAGGTTCTGAACAGGTTGCTACTTTATCTACCAGACCGGATATTAATGGTGCTTTTTCATTTTCTGTAAATATTCGCCCTGGAGGAGCAGAACCTTATCCGGGCTTCCTTGGCCGGAATTATTGTGTAGCCTGTCACCAAATAGCACAGACGGTCCTGCCACCAGGAGAAGTTCATTTGGTTGTTGTCGCAACGGCTCCGGATGGAAAGAAAGCCTTTGATGACCGGATGATTTATGTGGATTATAGCCAAAACGCTATCATTCCATTGAATGTGTTACTAGAAGATGGTCAACCCGCCCCCAATATCCCTTTACTCTCCGAGGCGAGATTGTACGAATGGCGCGGACGCACCTTTAGAACCATCAGTGATTCAAAAGGCCAGGCCAACCTGCAAGTGGAAGCTTTATCTCAGAATCCAACCAACTACCAGATTTCCATTCCACCGACCATAATCAATGGCGTCTTGTATGAGAGTAAAAATAGTGTTCAAGTCGACCTCCCGCCAGGCGCGACTTCCGCTCCTGCAGCAACCCTGTATGTGCAAACAATCACTGGCGAGATAAGCGGACATGTAACCGGCTTGAATAACCCTGTTCGTGTTTGGGCGATTTCACCCACTGATGGCAGTGCTTCCATTGCCACAACATCAGCCCAAGGCACATTCGCTATTAGCAACGTACCAGTCAGCCAATATCTGCTTGTTGTGGATCCACAATCGATGGCCAAACAGGGTATGGCTTTGCGGGCTGAAAGTATTGATCTAATCCATTCGCCATCTACGCATGTGAACTTGATTCCGCAAGCGTTAAAAGGCAAATCACTCACGGGGAAAATAATGGATGAAACCGGCACATTCTTACCTTTTGCGTGGGTAAATATAAAATCACAGACCGGACAAACTGACCCAGCCTCGGGTGTGTATAACCTCTTCGGATTAACAGCCGCCAAGGCAACTGCAATCATTAGCGCGCCGGGTTATTTCAGTCAAGCTTATTCCATCAATACAAAGAATACAACTGGCACTCCCATGAACTTTAACCTGGTTCGTCGCCCTGAAACGAAGACAATTCCTTGGGGAGATGGAACAATTACTATCCCACCGGATACCACATACAGTGTGGAAGGAGAACAAATTACCTTTGAACAAGGCTGGTTGTGGGGAGAAGGAGAGGTTGTAAAACCAATTGTCATCCACTGGGAGGATATGCAAATCACAATCTCTGGTGGCCAGTTTGCTTTGGAAAACCTGCCTGCCCGGCCCGGTTGGCTGTATGTAATTCACGGAAAGGCATTCATTCAACAAGCTGGTGCGGGTGGATCGATTACAGTGCAAGCGGGACAGATGGCATTATTAAGTCAGGATCAACGAATTCATCCGGTTCTATTCGATCCGGTTGTTGTTAGAGCGCTGCAACAAAACAGCGAAGCGCCCATAACGCCAGTTTGGCAGCCGAGTTTAAGTGCTCAAGTGCGCGATCAGGTGGCAAGGTTCGGGATTGGCACAGCCCAGACGGTGACGTTAATCACCTATTTAATGGAAGTTCTTGCCCTCCTTGCAATGGTTTTCTTGGCTGTAAAATGGATGATATCTAAGAAAAGGAAAGAGAAATAACGTGGCTAAACCCTCTTCAATTGACTGGCAGGAAATGTTAACAGGTGAAATGCTCCTATTTAATATGCTGGGCCGGATTTTTTATACTTATCCAACAAACGATGAACGAATCTGGTTGCAATCGTTGAGCGATCAGGAAATATTTTCTGAAGCGCCCTTTGCATCTGAAAAAGAGGAAACCAATGCCGGTCTAAAGCTTTTACAAAATTGGGCAAAACAAGGTCTTTCCAATGAAATTTTTGAGGGCTTGCAAGCGGACTATACCCGCTTGTTTATTGGCCCTGGGAAAGTGGTTGCAGCGCCCTGGGAATCAGTGTACTTCAATGAAGAAAGATTGACTTTCCAGGAACAAACGCTGGATGTTCGCAACTGGTATCGTCGCTTTGGATTGGAAGCAGAAAAAATATATCACGAACCCGATGACCATATCGGCCTGGAACTGTTGTTCCTGTCGCACCTGGCAGATCTGGGTATACAGGCGTTGAATGAGAAAGATGATGTGCGTTTCGATGAGTTAATGGACGCGCAATGTAAGTTTCACAAACAACATGTGGGTGCCTGGGCGATGACATGGTGCGGTTTGGTAGAAGGGAACGCTCGTACGGAGTTCTATAAAGGGCTGGCAACACTGACCCGTGGGGCGTTATCCGAGTTATCGGAATTGCTGGATGTTAAATTCTCGAAGGATACCACCCATTGAGTCTATTTTCGATTGCCGAACGGTTTTCAGCCTTTGACCATTCGACTTTGACGTTGAACGCAGAACGTTGTTTGCATAGCCAGGATCGATACTCTGGCTGCAAGGCATGTTTTGATTTATGCCCCGTTAAAGCCATCAAACCCGGCAAACCGCCCAGCTTGAACCCGGATAAATGCGGGAAGTGCATGGCTTGCCTGATGGTCTGTCCGGTCGGCGTCTATGCGGCGGACGATGCAGTTGTCGCACTGCTGAATGCGGTAAAACACCTTGAAAGCAGTACGGTGGAGTTGCTGTGTGAGAGAAACCCACGAGCCGCGCTGGGTGTCTCAAAGGCAAGTACAGGGATTCGCATAAAAGGCTGCCTAGCCGGTTTGGGTTCGGGTGCATATTTTATGCTGGCAGCCTTTGGGCAGTCGCATTTCCTGGTGCGGACGGATGCCTGCTCCGGCTGCACATGGGCAACCCTCCCAGACCATGTTGAAGAACAGGTCAGTCAGGCTAAACAGTTCCTGGAAATTTGGGGAAGGAGCGGGTCTCTTGTTTGCATATCTGACTTGGATACTCCATTGGAACGCCCGTTATGGGAAGGGACAAACCCACCACTTTCCCGGCGTGATCTCTTCCGGACGGCAGTTCGGCAGGGTCAGGTGACACTCTCCCACGCAATCGAGGACCTGGGAAAAGTTACTGATCGTATGCCAGGTCGTGACCGCTTGCGCTTGAACGGCGCTGTGACCCATATGCCGGTGCCGCGACCAGGTAACACCAGCAGTCTGAAGGACATGGATTTCGCCTGGATCTCCGTCTCCGAGGCCTGTACTGCCTGTGGGGTATGCGCCAGAATTTGCCCGACCAGCGCTCTTCGATTTGGAAAAAACGAGACTGAGACATCCTATACTTTGACTTTTTCGGCGCGTAATTGTATAGGCTGTGAAATGTGCGTCCATGTTTGTGCGCCCTCTGCAATGAACCTGGATCACTGCCCAACATTTGCGCAGATCTTCGATCAAGATAACGTTACAATACACGAAGGCGGGTTGATGAAGTGCAAGCAATGTGGAACTCTGACGGCGGCGCAGCCCGGGATAAGCCTCTGCCCGTTGTGCGAATTCCGGCGCACACACCCCTTTGGATCCATGCTGCCTCCCGGGCTAAAGATCATCAAGCCGCCGGCCGCCCAGAAGAAACCAGAATGAGAGTTGAGGTGAATGAGGCTACGCTAGCCTCCATCCACAATCCTGCTTTACGTTCTTACGCGGAACAGTATGTCAGGATATATCAGAATTTCATGGATCACGTACGCCGGAGCGGATTGGAGATTGACTCCAGCTGGGAGGATGGGCAGTACGACACCAGGGTTGCAGCATTGCGTAAAAAAGGGGCGCAGATAAGGAATGATTCCAAGAGTATTTACGTTGGGCGCATCTCTTCCGCCTGCCAGGCGTGCAAGACAGGTGTGGGGAGTGCCACATTCTTCATCTCTTTGAAGTGCCATCGGGACTGCTTTTACTGTTTTAATCCAAACCAGGAAGACTATGAATACTATCGCGAGCATACCCGTGATACGGTTGCGGAACTGCAGTCCCTGCGTGACAGCCAGGCAGACGTACATCACCTGGCGTTGACCGGTGGTGAACCTTTGCTTCAAAAGGAAGAAGCCATCCGCTTTTTCCAGGAGGCGCGCAAGAGTTTTCCAGGCGTTTATACCCGTTTGTATACCTGCGGTGACCACATAGATCGCCCGACACTCCAGGCGTTGAAAGATTCAGGCATGAATGAGATACGCTTCAGTATCCGCTTGCAGGACCCTGCCAGGGGACAACGGCATACCTTTGAGCAGATCGGTTTGGCACGCGAATATATCCCTCATGTGATGGTTGAAATGCCCGTCCTTCCAGGCACGTTGGAGGAAATGAAATCGGTTCTGAATGAACTGGACCGGTTGGAGATCTTTGGCATCAACCTGCTGGAATTCTGCTTCCCATATAACAACGCCGATGTTTTCCGTGAACGCGGCTACAAGATAAAGGCCAGACCGTACCGGGTGCTCTACAATTACTCCTATGGTGGAGGATTACCAGTGGCTGGGAGCGAGGTGGAATGCCTGGATCTGGTTGAGTTTGCCATGGATGCAGGCCTCAAACTGGGAGTTCATTACTGTTCTTTGGAAAATAAGCATACCGGGCAGATCTATCAACAGAACGCAATCCGTCCCCTGCCAAAAACCTTGTTTTTTTCCCAGAATGATTTCTTTCTTAAAAGCGCCAAAGTATTTGGCAAGGATATTGCACCAGTTCAGCGCATCTTTCAAAAGTCCGGTTTCATGAACTATGAAATGAATGAAGAATATCATTATCTCGAATTCCATGTAAGCCAAATCAAGGCTCTAAAGAAATTCGAGATTGAGGTTGGTCTTTCGAGTAATGTCATTGAAACCCGGGACGGGGAAAGATACGTGCGAGAATTGAAAATGGACTGTACAACACCACAAAAGTTCAAAATATCTGAAGATGTTTAAATAATGAACCAGGTTCATCAGTGGTACAGCAGAACGAAACATCCTTTTGGGTTGTGTCGTTCTGCTGTTTCGGGTGAATGGGGTGAAGAAAAAACATTTGCAACAGGTGGGCTTGCTTGACCATTTTGATTAAAAAAACTGGCCGTCTCAGGATGAAGGACCCCGGGACGGTCAGTTGGGAACGCTATAGGGCACGATTCAAGCGTGACCTACAAATTATCAAGCTAACCCGACCTCCGCATTAAACTCTTCGATCAATGCGTCTATTTCCGGTACCTGCTTCTGAACGCTGGTCCAGTAATCCGGTTCCTGCCACATGGACTGGATCTCAGCATAGGTCTTGCCCTGCTGCTCGACCCAGGTGAAATACTTCAGGTTGTGGACGCGCCGCCGGTCCGGGTAGCGCAGTTCAAGCAGATTGTCGGTTGACTGCCCATGCAAATAGCGGGCGAAGTCCGCTGCTGCGTCTGTCTCGCGATAGGCCCCGAACTCGGCATGCATTTCCTGCAGCCGGGATTGGTAAAGTTGCATCGAGTCGGTCAGAACGGTCAGAACAATATCGTTCTCGCCCAGTTCGTAATACTTGGCGAACTTGATGGCGCTCAGAACGTTTGAAATGCCCGAGAAGCCCAACAGATCAAGTTGTGTGATGACTGCCGCCGGTACGCCCTGGCTGGCCAGGTACTTGCGTCCGACAGGATCGTTGAACAGCCGGCTCAGGTTGACCACGGCATTATCGTCTATGGCAACCACCATATCGGTGTTCTTGGTGTTATGGATCCACGGCACGTGCTTGTCGCCGATGCCCTCGATGCGGTGGGCGCCGAAACCGTTCTCCAGCAGGGTCGGGCACTGCAGGGCTTCGCTTGCCACGATCTTGCTATCGGGAAAGAGCTGTTTCATGTAATCGCCGCTGGCGATCGTCCCGGCCGAACCGGTGGCGGAGGCCATGCCGCGGTAGTGGTCTTCGGGCCCCATCAGCTTCTTGAGCGCCTCTTCCATCGCGTGCCCGGTGACCTCATAGTGCCACAGGTAGTTTCCGAACTCCTCGAATTGGTTGAAGATCATCAGGTCTTCACCGGACTTGCGCAGCTCCCAGCATTTGTCGAAGATCTCTTTCACATTCGAACTCGGTTCCGGGGGTCTTGATGGTCTCACCGGCAATTTTTTCCAGCCACTCGAAGCGCTCCCTGCTCATGCCCTCCGGCAGGATGGCGATGGAAGTGCAGCCCAGCAGGGCCGAGTCGTAGGCTCCGCCGCGGCAGAAGTTGCCGGTGGAGGGCCAGACTGCCTTCTGGGTGGACGGGTCGAATTGGCCCGTGACCAGGCGGGGAACCAGGCAGCCGAAAGCTGCACCCACCTTGTGCGCCCCGGTGGGGAACCATTTGCCAACCAGCACCACGATGCGGGCCGGAACACCGGTAAGGCTGGATGGCAACTCGAGATAGTTAACTCCGACGAACCCGCCTCCGGAGTCTTTGGGCTCGTTGTGCCAGGTGATGCGGAACAGGTTGCGCGGAGCCACATCCCATAGCCCGATCTTTGCCAGTTCCTGCTTTACTTTGGCAGGCACTTTGGAGGGGTCCTTCATTTGGGCATAGGTCGGTATGATGATATTCTTCTCGCGTGCCCGCTGGATGGCGCGTTTGCGGCGGTCTCTAATCACGGATAAGTCAATTGGTGTCATGGGGTTATCTCCTGGTAGGTTGTCAGACAACCTACATTATATCGCAATTCAAGAAAAGAAAATGGGCCATTGCCGCCTGCTTTCTCATCCCCACACTCTCATGCCTCCGAAAATCCGTTCCACCACATACTAACAGGCCCTTGATTATGAATATTATGGATATATAAAATAATAAATAGGTTATATATCTATAATATGCAAGAGGAGAAAGGAGTACGACAGGATCATTATATATTATGGCTAATCCGTAGTACTGATTTGTAAAGTTGTTATACAGACAGTAGGGAAAGGCTGTCTGTATGGATTTATTTTTATGAAAGCCATGGATAAAAGGATAACTAATGAAGACTTCAAGATTTGCTCGTTTAAAGGAGATACAGGCATGAATAATCGAAGGTATTTGCCATTAATTGGGATAGTCACCATTTTCACCACACTCAATTTTATCTTGTCAGCCTGTGCGGGTGGATCACCCTCTGTGTCAGGACCTGCTGCCCCTATCGCAAGTGTATCTGCTGCCCCTACCACAGGTGTACTTGCTTCCCAATCAACTTCTGCTCCCGCACTGGTGGCGGGCGGGGACTGCTCCAATCCCATAATGCCAGTAGTTGCAGGTGCCAGTTGGAACTACAATCTGACAGGAGACGGTACCAATATGACCATCACCCAGACTATCTCAACGGTTAGTGCCGCCGGATTCAATGACCAGTACGTCATTAACGTCTCCGGTGTTGGTGCATCTACCCAAAACGGCAATTGGCAGTGTTCCCAAGGCACCTTGACCAATCTCACCCCCTGGAGCGCTGCCTTGAGAATTCTGAGGGTTCTGGTGCGAAGACTACTTATCAAGCAACCGCCATGGATGGCCCTACCCTGCCTTCCGCTGCCACCGCCGGTAATTCCTGGAAGCAGGCTTATGGCGTCACAGTCACTGAGACCGAGAATAGCTTCACTGTTCAGGTCAATGAAAATGTCAGTGAGAATTGCAACGTCATCGGGATAGAGTCTGTCATAGTTGCGGCAGGCACCTTCAATGCCACTCATATCAAGTGCCAAACCAGCACATCGACTACGATGGCAACGCAAAGTCAATCTGCACCAACTGTAACCAATTTCCACAATGACAAGTGGTACGCCAGTAATGTCGGCCTGGTCAAGGACGCGGGCCAGAGCAACGTAGACCAAGCTACGGCATCTTCATCCGTGCTTGAACTAACCGCCTATTCATCCCTTAAAAAGAGATAATTCATAAATATTCAAGTTAAGTCTTCATGAAAAGTGTTTACGACCAAGCTTGAAAATTGGGGAGTTATTTCAAGTTAGACAAAAAGTAGTGCGGTCTTCCTCTAGAGGAAAACCGCACTTTTGTAGAAACTTGAGGTTGTGACAGATCAAGCGACTACCAAAGAATACATTATCAAACTAATGAGTTTCATCAAGCCGTCTAAATTTACTGGATGACCGCCCGGCGGGATGCTGTTGTAGACCCATTGTTCGCGTAAGTGCTGCAGGTTAATCTTCCGGGCGAACAGGCGCCACCTCAGAGAAAGTCACATACCAATTAGGCAGAGAGGGGGTGTTGGGCGGGCTTCGCCCGCCCAACACCCCCTCTCTCGCCCCGGCAATTCCCAAAGAGCCAGAGATCAGCGGAAATTCGTGAAGATCAACGGATGACTATTATCGTTTCCCGGATCTAAAGCTGCCGGAGCAGTTCCTCCGGATGGGTGACCGGCAGATGGCAGACAAAACCGGTGCAAACATGTGCGGTCGGCTTACCCGCCAGCATGCTGCGCAGTTCCAGCAAAGGCGGCGAACCGGGGGCGGGCGGAAAGGCCGAAGCAGCCAGCACCAGGTTGGGACGATGCTTTTCACGTACCCTGGCAAGCAGTGCCTGGGTGCGCGAATCAGTAAGGTCACCCACAATGGCCACCTGACGGATGGCACCCAATGCAAAATCCGCTGCCGAGAGCCAGGCCCCGTATGCGGCCGGATAGCGCAACGCCATGCGGCTCACCCTCTGCAGTGAGGCTTCAGCGAGCTCCCGGTAGTGCTGTTTGCCGCTGAACGCAGCCAGCTTCAACAGGGCTTGGGTGGCCAGGGCATTTCCGCTGGGAGTGGCATTATCCTGCAGATCCTTGGGACGTACCAGCACCATCTGCGCTTCCACTGGCGTATCGAAGAATCCGCCCTGCTCGTCGCCGAAACGCTCCATCATTTGCCCTGCCAGAGTTTCGGCCTGCTGGTACCAACGCGGGTTGAAATCGGCCTGGTAGAGCGCCAGCAGACCCAGGATCAGGGCGGCGTAATCTTCCAGGAAGACTTCCTGCCCGGCTTGACCGTCCCGCCAGGCGTGCCGGAGTGAACTTCCCGGACAAAGGGCGGTCAGCAGGAATTCGGCGTTACGGGCTGCGCGAGCGGTCAGCCTCGAGTCCCCGAAGGCGGCGCCAGCCTCGGCGAAAACCACCAGCATGAGCCCGTTCCAGGCTGTCAGGACCTTGTCATCCGTGGCGGGGCGCACCCGGCCGGACCGCCCGGCCAGCAGACGGGCATGGCAGTCCGCCAACCTGGCCTGCACCTGTGCTCTCCTCAGGCTAAATTGGGCTGCCAGCTTGGCATCCTCCAATTGGCGTTGTAAGACAATCCGGCCTTCCCAATTGCCTGCAGCGGTTATCCCATAGGCGTTTTCGAAGAATTCGGCCTGTTCCCCCAGCAGGGTCCTCAGTTCCGCCTGATCCCAGGTATAGTATTTACCCTCCTTGCCTTCGGAGTCGGCGTCCAGGCTGGAATAAAAACCACCCTCGGGCGAGCTCAGTTCCCGTTCAACAAAACCCAGGCTTTCTTTCACGACCCGCTGGAAGGATGGTTCCCCGTTGAGCTGCCAGGCATGCAGGTACACGCCGGCCAGTTGGGCATTGTCATAGAGCATCTTTTCGAAGTGGGGTATGCCCCAGGAGGCATCCGTGGAATAACGGGCAAAGCCGCCCCCAACCACATCGTACATGCCGCCATGCCGCATGGCATGCAGGACGTGCACTGCCGGCGAAAGGGCCTGCGGGTCGCCGGCCAGATGGCGGCGCAAAAGGAACTCAATCAACATGGGCTGGGGGAACTTGGGCGCACTACCCCAGCCGCCATTCTGCCAATCGTATGAAAGGACGAGGATGCGAGCCGCCTCGTTCAGATCGTTTGGTTCGAACGCTATCGGCGATGGCTTTTGGATGATCTGCGCCAGCAGCTGTTCGGTCAGGCGGGCGCTTTCCTGCACGATTTCGTCATGCTTCTTCGTCCAGGCGGCTACCAGCGCCTCCAGCAACTCAAGGAAACCCGGCAGCCCATACGCCGGTCGTGGGGGAAAATAGGTGCCGCCGTAGAATGGCTGAAGGTCAGGCGTCAGGAAGACCGACATGGGCCAGCCGCCCTGGCCTGTCAGCGCCACAACTGCAGACATGTAAAGGCTGTCCAGGTCTGGACGTTGTTCCCGGTCGACTTTTATGCTGACGAAATGTTTGTTGAGGAAATCAGCGGTGGCGGGATCCTCGAAGGATTCGTGTGCCATAACGTGGCACCAGTGGCAGGCCGAATATCCAATGCTGAGAAAGATCGGCTTATTCTCCCGCCGGGATTTCTCGAGTGCGGGAGATCCCCAGGGATACCAGTCCACCGGGTTTTCGGCATGCTGGCGTAGGTAGGGGGAAAGCGAGTCGGCGAGGTGGTTGGACATCGGATTCTAACGAACTTACCCTTTTGAGCAATTTCAGTTTGATTGAGGGTTTGTATGCCCTGCAGTAGTCTTTCAAATATAACAAATAATTGGACAATTATAGTCTATATTAAATCTGTTTGTGATTAAATACAAGTGAGATTTTTGTACCACTTTATGTTCTGGTTGGTTATCTGCTTCCCCGGGTGCCCAACTCCTGTGAGAGTGAATCAATTACCACCGAATATACGATCCTTATAAAACCCGTGGCTTTTGGGTTTTCTCGGTCAAGGATTAATTATCCCCTCGAATAATTAATTATTGCTTGATTTGTCCAACGATATACATAGGAAACGCAACGGTTGATTCTGATCTTTGTACAATTTTTCGAAAGTCAGAACTTGTCACAATCTTCTTCATCGTTGTTGTCAATTTGCTTGTCCAGACACATCGCTGGCCGGCACCTCGTATGGACCGGGTAAGGAAGATACCACCGCGGGAGGCGGTGGGATCTGCTGGTACGGTTACCAGACCCTGAACGTATTCATGGTGTTGGTAGGTCAGGATAAAGATGCCGCTACTACGCAGGCAGACAAGGCGCAATTCCAGGCGGAGCTTGAAGCGAAGATGCCAGAACTGGCGGGCGCGGGAATCACGGTCACCGAGCTGCCCAACTTCGTGGATGGGGCCGCGACAGCGCAAGGGAGCCTTAACTTGTTCGAAAAAAATATCCACGGCAGCGATTTTGGTTTCGTCAAAGGCGCGATTTTTATCGGACTCGCCAATATTAAATCTGGCGCTGCATCGACCAGCAGCACTGCTTTTCAGGCTGAGGCAACGACCTTACTAGGGCAGCTGCCGTGACTGTAAATTTGAATATGAATTGCCTGCTTCCGTATTTTCGATATCCCAGCCAAAGGGGAACTGATACCCCGGAGAAGATTATGGTATATTGAAGGAAGATTATCCGAATTATTAATACCAGGGAGCTGGAATGGAAGAACTAAAACCTGCAACATGCCCGAATTGCGGTTCGCCGTTGGATGTCAAGTCAGGCGATGCCGAAGTTAAATGCGCTTACTGCGGCAGTTCCATCATCGTCACCAAACACCCGGATTCCACCCCAGAGGCTCCGCAGTATTCGTTCGAAATTAGCGATGAGACCGCCCATGAGCTCGGGACGGTTGGGAAAGTGGCCGGGGGTATTGCCATTGGCAGCATTATTTTACCGATCATCATTACCGTGGTGATACTATGCGGAGTAGGGGCCACCTTGTTCTTTGCGATGCGGGGTTCCATCTCGCCCTTCAAGGCTGCGCTCGTCCTGCCCACCTCGACCGAGGTGCCCTTGCCCACGCCCTTCCCCTCGCCTACGCCAGTTCCCCCTCCCACCCCGGTGCCCACGGATACGCTCTTTCCTACTCCGGTCCCGTTCGCCAATGTACTCTTCAAGGATGATTTCGCGTCCGTTTCCACTGGCTGGGACCAGTTGCATGAAACGGGGTATACCCTGGAATATAAGGACGGCTCCTATCACGTGGTTGTCGGCAAACAGAACGGTGGGGAATCGGTCTGGAATGGCCAGGATTACACGGACATGAGCGTGGAAGTGGACGCGACCATGAACACAGCCCCGGACGACGCAAGGGTGGGCGTCTCCTGCCGGTTCCCGAAGGCCAACGGCGGATATAGTTTTGAAATTTCCAGGAACGGCTCTTACGGCATATTTATATATGATTCGACCGGGAGCCCCAGCGGACTGTACGAGGATACGCTGGCCCCGAACACGGTAAATACCAGCGGTCCCAACCATATCGAAGGCATCTGCAGCGGGTCGACTTTGACGATGGCCCTAAATGGCGTGATGCTGGCGCAGGTGGATGATTCGACTCTCACCTCCGGCGCGGCTGGATTGATCGTGCGCACCGGGGATAGTGGTACCGCCGGTATCGACGTGTCGTTCAACCAGTTCATGGTAAAGGGGCCATAGGAATAATAGAAGAACCGCATTTTGAGCATGAACTTTGAAGTTGGCCTAACTCGAAATGCAAACTCCTCCCGCATTATGGATCGTTCCAAAAATCACGCTTTCTTGGATAAAGAGAGCGTGATTTTTTATATCAGGTTACCCGGTTCAATTTCCGGCAGCCTGCGCAGCCATCTTTATGCGCTCGCCCAGCGGTGGGTGGTCATAGAACATGAACACCACCCAATTTTCCGGGTCCACTTCGCCCAGGTTCTGGTTGGCAAGGCGCACGAATGCCGAAGCAAACGCCTTGGCATTACCAGTGCTTTGCAGGGCGTATTCGTCCGCCAAGCCTTCGCGCCATCGGGAAACGGCGTTGTCGAGCGGTTGGGTGACCAGGCCGAAGGCGCCCAGCACCAGCCCCAGCGCCGGCAGGCCGGCGATATCGGACGGGCCGGCGAAGCCAAATTGACGAGCTGCCCAGCCCAGCACGAGGGAGGCCAGGAACAGCCCGCCCAGGGTCATGACCGTTCCGAAAGCCATCAGGATGGGGATATCCTTGTGGACATGATGCCCCAATTCGTGGGCCAGCACGGTTTCAATCTCATCCGGCGAAAACTCGTTGATCAGGGTATCGCCGAGCACGATCCGTCGGGTATTGCCAAGCCCGGTCAGAGCGGCGTTGGCGGCCCTGGTCCGTCTGGACATATCGAACTTGAATACGCCGCGCACCTTTGTATGGGAGCGCTCGGCCAGCTTCATCAACCGTTCGGCCAGTTCGGCGTGTTCCTCGCCCAGCGGGACGAATTTATTGAACAGCGGCATGATCAGGATGGGTGCCAGATTCGACAGGACGACCGTAAAAACCAGCATGCCGGCACCCGTCCACAACCACCACCACCCGCCGGTCAGCCGCAGGGCCAAGTAGATCAGTTCAACCACGATCAAGCCCAGCGGTGCTGCAATCAGCAAATTCTTCAACTGGTCCATCACCCAGCCTTTGAAATCCTGGGTGGATTGGTCGAAACGGTGCGGCAGGACGAATCCGGAGTAATAACTTAAGGGCAGTTCGAGCACAAATGCAATGCCGCCGAAGATGATGATGAAAGCCAGCACCAGCAGCCAGTCATTGGTGGTGTAGATCTTAAGCCAGCCAGACAGCGCTTTTGCCCAGCCGAATAATAACCAGGCCAGCAAATAGATGGCGCTGGCAAATGTATCCAGCAGCCATAAGCGCCTGCGGATGCGGGCATATTGTTTGGCTTGCTTTTGCTTTTCGGGATCAAGAGTTATGGTTGTCATGGTCTTATTTTGCCATAGATATGCCGGAATGGTCAGGGTAATCCGCGGATATAATAGAAAAGATTAACCGAGATCTATTGCACATCTCAACTTTTTCCAAATTGATTTGAGATACTTTTCTGGAGTCCGATGTTTCCAGATTTCGGCCTCTGGTGGTATGGTTTTCGTTCTTGGATTGAATCGCGTCAGAGTATTATTACGATACTACATATTATGAGGTGTTCTTATGGATGAATTAGTTCCCGGACTGCATGGCGAACTCGAACGCACGGTCACAGACGCCGATTCCGCCTCCCAGTGGGGCAGCGGGCTGGTTCCGGTCTTTTCGACCCCGGCGCTGGTCGGCCTGATGGAGAGTGCGGCAGTCACTGCCCTGACCGGCCATCTTGAACCCGGCCAGACCACGGTCGGGGCGCGCATCGATGTGCGCCACCTGGCCGCCACACCGATCGGGATGCAGGTGCGTGCCCGGGCCGAATTGACTGCCGTGGATGGCCGCAAGCTGGTTTTCAAGATCCAGGCCTGGGATGCAGTTGATCTGATCGGGGAAGCCAGCCATGAGCGTTTTGTTATTGACGAGGCCAGGTTTCTTGCACGGGTAAAGGCGAAGGGCAATTAAATTATTGGTCCCGCAGGAATGGGAAAAAAGATGGTGAAAATTAGGGGATGGATATATTCTTGTCCATTCTACCCGGTCGCCCTCGCGTGGCTTTATTAATCATCCATCCAGTTGTTTCAGGATTTCTCCCGTATTCATTATCTGTCCGTAGCGATTTAAGCGCGGCCAGAAAGGCTGCCTGCACGTGCTGTGCGGGTACTTTTGTCTCGCCGTAAACCAATTCACGCGTGGCGCAAGCGTCCGCCGCCAGCCGGACGGGGAAGCCAAGATCGGCGGCCGCGTGCGTGCTGGCATCCACACACATGTGGGTCATCATTCCACACAGCACCAGGCTCTCAACCTTCGATCCCTGCAAATATTCCAGCAGGCCGGTTTCGCGGAAGGAGTTGGGGAAATGTTTGACGATAATCTTTTCACCAGGCAACGGCTGGATGGATTGGTGAAAATCCAGGCCGGTCGTGTCCGGCAGAAAAAAGGTTGCACCGGGGCGGTTCGAAATATGCTGGACGTGAACGGTTGGCCAGCCCTTCTGGCGGAACAAGTCCAGGAGCTGCCGGGCTTGCTGCGCGGCCGCCAGCGGGACTTCCAATTCCATCCTTCCGCCCGGAAAATAGTCGTTCTGAATGTCGATCAGGATCAAGGCTGTTTTCATGATTCTCCTTCCATTAATGAACGATCAGCAAAATTGAGTTAAGCGCCAGGGTGCTGCCATCCGCCGCGCTGCGATCCAGGATTTGCAGGATGACCGGGCCGCGGATGCCGGCATTACCCAAGTTAAAGGGCTGGGAGAATGTCCCTGGACCCCCGGCGATCCCGCCTGAATCCACAAGCAGCGTGGACTCGTTCATCTTGGTCCCGTCCGGCAGGAACAGGTGGTAAGCCAGCGTGTTTTCGAAGGGAGCCATGCTCACGCTGCCGCTGACGAAGAAGGGATTGGTCACGCTGCTCCCATCCGCCGGTGCACTGATGGTGATGGACCGCTCCTGGTTGTCTTGGGTGCGGGAGGTCAGGCGGGTCAGCCAGAGCGTATTTCCCTCCATTCGGAAAGATTGTGTTTCAGGCTGGGATGGGCAACACATCGGGTCATTCGGCCCCTGGACAAGCGCCTCCAGAGTAATTGTGCTGGAATTAATGCTGATCGAGTTGATCCGCACCCGGTCGCCCAACTGGGCCTGACCGCCCTGGGAGGGCGTTCCGCCCACATCCAGCACGGCGACCACCGACTCGAAAACTCCGCTGCCTCCACCGCTTTCCGCCAGGATAATGGCAGAATCACCGGCACCGTCGCCGTTCAAATCGCCGAACGCAACCGTATCCAGCATCTGAACGGTATATAGACCGGCGCCCGAGCCTTCCGAGTAGGCGCCGTTCACCAGTTTGACCGTGTGATTATAAAATGGGGCAAAGTAGGTTCCATTACGCAGCATGTCCAGGCTCAAACCGGCAGGGGTTGGCGGGATGGGGGTGGCGCTGGGCACTGCCGCCAGCGGGATTTCCGTGGCGGGTGTGGGTGTCGGGACGACCGGCGTGGGCTGCGCCGTCTGTATCTGGCAGGCCATAACGACCAGAACCAGGGCAAAAACGGGTGGAATGATTTTGTAGTTCAAGGGAAGACCTCTCGGTTCAGGGGATCAACGAAGTCCAGTTCAAGCCATCGCTAGTGCGATAAAGCTGGCTGTGTCCGTTCATGTCCAATCGGGTCAACGCCCAGCCGGTGAAACCGGGGACGAAATCCAAACGTGCCAGGTTACCGCCCAGGTCCAGGCTGGCTTTGGCATTTTCCCAGGTCTGACCGCCATCGCGGCTGGTATACAGGCTGGTACCCCCATCCCAAGACCAGAAGTGTAACGCGTCGGCAATGGCCGGCAGTCCAGGTTGTATGACTCGCTTGGCATCTGCCGGGTCGCCGGTCCAATTCAAGCCGCCGTCCTGGCTGGTAAAGAACGTCAGGCCGGTACCGTCCGGCTGGTAGATCGTCAATGGCAGGATGCCTACATTCCCAAAGAAAACCGGCGCTTGGGTCAGGTACTGGTACGCCTGGAAACCCGCCGGCAGGGACACGTTTTGTTGCGACCAGGAAATCCCACCGTCCTGCGTGATATAGAGATAGACCTCTCCAGCTGCAGGGAGGGAACCGGTCACCCAGCCTGTCTGGGTGTCGCGGAAGGTCATGCCGTTCTTGATGCCCGCCAGCGGCAGGCTGTCGGATGAACCGGCCTGGCCCGGATCGTCATGGAAAACGCTGGTCCATGCGGCGCCGCCATCGGCCGTCTGGAAAAGTTCGACGGATTCAGACCCTGCGGTGGCTCCCCGGTCTGCCAGGGCACGGCCTTTATTGGAATCCAGAAATTGCAGGTATGCCCCGCCAAACGGTACCGTGCTCGAACTCCAGGTCATCCCGCCGTCGCTGGTCCGGTAAAGCGTGCCGGAAAAGAAATCCGTGCCGGGAACCAGCAACCAGACGTGATTGCCGTTCAAAACGGTCAGGCTGGCGGAGAGGCCAATGCTGCCGGTCCCTTGCGGGGTGGCATTCAACCAGGTGCTGCCTCCGTCGACCGTGCGCAGTACGGCGCCGTTTCCGTTGACGGCGATGCCCCACCCATTATTCTTATCCTGGAAATCGATCCGAGCCAGTTCCGGGGAGGCGGCTGCCGGCAGTACGGGTGGAATGACCGTCTCGGTGGCAGTTGGAACAGGCGCAGCCGTATTGGATGGAACAGGTGCAGCCTGGCCTGTGTTTGTCGGGCTGGCAATGGTGCTGGTGACCTTGCCGGCCTGTGGAGAACAAGCGGCCAGCCCGAGTAGAACCAGAACCAGAACGGGCGGGAGTATTTTTCGGATCAAGGAGTTCAAGTCCCAGTTTATTTTTTCAGGGGATCAGAACCGCCCAGGTGACGCCGCCATCCACACTCTTATAAAGCATGCTGTGGTTGTTGGCGTCGGTGGTCAAGGCCCAGCCGGTGGTGGCATTGATGAACTGCATGGAAACCATGTTGCTCTTGATGTTCACATTCGGCGTAACAGTTGACCAGCTGGCGCCGCCGTCGTGGCTGACATTCAGCGACGCGCTGCCATCCCAGACGAAGAAATCGCTGGCGGAAGCGGCCGACAGGAATCCACCCTGGCCCAATACTGTGGTGGCTGACCAGGTTTGCCCGCCATCGTGGCTGACGTAGAAGTCCGTCCCGTTGTTGTTGGCGAACAACAGCACCGGCAGGACGGCCTCATTGTTGCCGAAGAAGACCGGCAGGTTGGCGCCTGTCATGGCTCCGCTGTAACCGGGGGGTATGGCAAAATTCTGGTGGGCCCAGGTAATCCCGCCGTCCTGGGAGGCATACACATAAATAAAATCGCTCGAGGGTTGCGAACCGGTCACCCAGGCGTGGTTGGTATCCAGCACGGTGATGCCGTTTTTGTCTCCGACCAGCGGCAGGCTGTTGGTATAGCCGGCAACACTGGGGTCGTTGATTAAGATCCGCGACCAGGTTGCCCCGCCATCGTTGCTACGGAAGATTGCCACGGCTTCATGACTCATGCCGGCATTCAATCCCACCAGGTCCCAGCCGTGCATGGTATCAATGAAATGCAGCGAACCGCCACCGAAAGGAACGGCCGCGGAGCTCCAAGTGGCTCCGCCATCGCTGGTATGGTAGAGCGTACCGGAGGTGGGGTCATTCGCACTGGCAGCCAGCCAACCGATGTTGGCGTCCAGGAAGAACGGGCTGACCGGCGCCGCGTTCAAGCCGGATGGCGTGACATCATACCAGCTGCTGCCGCCGTCAACGGTGCGCACAACGCCAGTATTGGTCAATGCCCAACCATTATTGGGGTCCAGCATGGTCAGAGACTGGATGGATGGGGAGGTTGCCACCGGCAGGGCGGGCAGGCTAGTGGCAGCGGTTGTAGGGGCCGGGCCGCCGGTCTGTGTGGCAGCCGGATTGGTCGCGGCAGCCGTGGCCGGGATGGAGGCTGGGGTGTCTGTGACAACCGGAGTACTGGGGACACGAGGCAGGGTTGCGATAGTTGGCAGGGTCGTGGGACCTGTGCTGCAGGCCAAAACAGTCAGCAGGACCGACATTCCCCCGACCAGGATTTTAGCCAGGATTTTGGATTGAAATGAACGCATAAACACTCCTTTAATGGATTTAACCAGGTATCTTTCTGTTATTTTTGATGAATGACATTCTGAAGGGTGGTTGCGAATGCGCTAAACCTCCGGATGTAAATTCCTCCAGGTTTTTTTAGAAGGGTTCCAGATTAACGAATCGGATTGTAAGCCTGTCGATCAAAGTAAGACAGGGGGGAGTACAGGGCACCATTAAGAACGAATCTGACGCTGAATAAGTTCCCGGCGCAGGAGGTTTATAAAGAAACCCGCTGAATACCCCGCTGCTTGCTGCGGGGATGAAAGCGGGCAGCCCGCAGGGCTGATAAAATAGGTATTATGAAGGCAAGTGCCCATGCGGTTTACGATTTGAAATATCATTTTGTGTGGGTGCCGAAGCATCGCAAGCATCTATTAGAGGGCGAGGTAGCTGAAGCGGCGAAGGAGATCCTAGGGCAGATTGCTGAAGCGTACGGAATGGAAATAGCCAGGTTGGAAGTAGTAGAGGATCATGTGCATATATTTTTGTCGGCGCCGCTGCGATATGTGCCGGCGAGGGTGATGCAGATCTTGAAGAGCATATCGGCGCAAGAGTTGTTTGAACGCTTCCTTTGGGTGAGGCGGAAGCTGTGGGGAGGGGAGCTATGGGGTGATAGATATTTTGTGCAGTCAGTTTGGAGACCAGGTGACAGCGGATGTAATACGTCGGTACATAGAGTATCAGAAAGCGCCAAAGGATATACAGCTCGAGCTGTGGGGATTATTTACTTCCACATGTCCTTGAGGAATTTGAGCTTTTCGACCGTCTGGAAGCTCCCTCCGCCCTCGTGCTGGTTATAAGGGTACAGTCGGATTTCTTTTGGGCCTCCGTAATGGTTGTAAGCCGCAAAAACCGTCGAGGGCGGGCAGATCGGATCCATCAGGCCGGCTGAGAAGAGCGCCTTGCCGCGCGCCCGCACCGCCAGGTTAACCCCATCAAAATATGAAAGGGTCCGGAAGACCGTCTCGATCTGGTCGCGATGGGTGTGGCAATACTGGACGATCTCCTGGTACGGATAAGAATCGGTAATCTCGCTGGCCCGCCGGAAATGGCACAGGAACGGAACATCTGGCATGACGGCTTCCACGCTTGGGTCCAACCCGGCTGCCGCCAGTGTGATTCCGCCTCCCTGGCTTCCTCCAGTCACCGCAATATGCGTACCGTCCACTTCCGGGTGGCTCCGGGCAGCCTCGATGGCCCGGACTGCGTCGATAAAAACGCGCCGGTAGTAATGTTTGGCAGGGTCGAGGATGCCCATGGTGAGGAAACCTGGTGCGTGCGGACCGCTGCCATCCGGAGCCAGGTCGGGTGTGTCGCCGTGACTCCAGGTGGAGCCCTGGCCGCGCGTGTCCATGACGAAGTGGGCGTATCCGGCGCTGGCCCACAGCAGCCAATCGGTCGGGAAACTGCGCCCGCCGTTGTAGCCGATGAATTCCACCACGCATGGCAGTTTCCCGGAACGCTGGCGCGGTAGCACCAGCCAGCCTTTTATCGGCTGCCCCGCGAAGCCTGGGTAGCTTACATCGAAGAAATCCTGGGCGGTCAGGCCGGTTTGCACCGGCACGAAGCGGGCTTGCATGGGGATCTGGCGGGCTTCAGCCAGGCTGGCTTGCCAGAAGCGGTCGAAGTCGGGCTGCTCTGTTCGAGCCGGAATATAGATTCTGAGTTGTTCGAGAGGAAGGTCAAAAAATGGCATGTTTCATCTCCGGTGTGATTATAGCGGATTTCTTCTGTGCCAAAAACATCAGGTTACCAGGCCGGGCTAGCCGGTTAGCAAAATTATCAATGCCTGTATGGACTTCAACGAGAAAGATATAACTTGCCTGGAGGTTGTCACAAGCAGGGAACAGGCTTGAAATGGAGCCTGCATTCAAAGCATTTAGTCAATGAGCGATTTCATGAAGACCTGCATTTCACTTACAGATTGAAACTGGAAAAACGGCGCTGACCCAACCGGATGGTCTACCGGAATATCAAGTGAATTTAAGTTCAATAAATGGAAACCGCCATGTCGTGGGATGGAATTGCACGCCGTTTCCAGGCTGTGACCATGCAGATTACCGATAGCATGGAGAGCGTTGCTAAAACCCAGATAAGCCCTGTATAGGATCCCCATCGATCCCGGAGAATGGCCAAAACAGTCAGGATGATTGCCGTAGTACCGTCGCTCACCATGCTGATCACGCCGCTGATCGTGCCGTAGTGGCGCACCCCAAAAAGGTCTGCGATGAGGGCGGCGTTGGTGGGGCTGACTGCTCCATAACCTGCGGCAAACAGGAGGAGAAACGCGATGACTGCCCAATTTCCTTGCCCAGTGGCAAGGATGATATACGCGGCAGTCTGCGCAAGAAAGATAAAAACCGAAACCCAGCCTGCCGGAATACGATCTGCAAGCGGCGTAAAGATCAGCCGCCCGGGCAGCGAGCCCACGCCGATCAATCCATACAGGACTGCTGCAAAGGAGACGTTGTAGTTTCGTTCGATCAAGTATGGAACGAAATGGATGACCATGAAGGTAATTACGATGTTGTTCAGCGTGAAGGCTGCAGCCAGCCACCAGAAACCATCATGGCGTACTGCGATTTTAAGCGTGACATCCTTTGGATGCTGCGGTTGAACCGCCCCAACTGCACCATCGTCTTCCTTGGCGTCTCCGTCCACTGCCAAACCCATGTCGGATGGACGACCGCGCAGCAGGATCGCCAGCAAGGGAAGATTGAGACATAATAGAAAGACGGCATAGATCACCAATGTGGTACGCCACCCAAACGATGTGATCAGTGCCTGGGTTAACGGGGTGAAGATGATGGCGGCAAATCCTCCCACAAAGGTCAATAAGGTCAATGCACGGCGCCGCTTTCGCGAGAACCAGCTCGATATGGTCCAAAAAGCAGGCATATACAGTATGCTGATCGAGACGCCGGTTAAAAAGAAAGATGATCGCGTAGAATGTTCCGATCCGGGTCACAGAAGACCACGCCAGCAGCAGCAATGCCGCCATGATTGTGCCGGCACTCATGACGATGCGCGATCCGTGGCGATCCATGAATTTACCCAGGATGGGAGCGAGCACTACACTTACCAGACCCGAAAGAGAGTATGCGCCGGTCAATTGTCCAATGGTCCATCCCAATTCTGCACTCATTGGTTTCACGAATACGGTGAATGAATAGGCCAGTATTCCATATCCCCCGGTAATGGCCAGTGCGAGCGCACCGGTTACGATCCAGCCATAATACAACCTGGGTTTGTGAGCCAATGAGTCACCTTGCATACTGCTGCTATTCCTCTGCTTTGAAGTGTTATGGATCAAAATGCTTCAGTGGACTAAAATGGTTGGGCTCCAATTGGCATTTATCCCAATCCGGCAGTATCCGACCATGTGGTTGCCGCCCGGCTGGCAGCGCATTCGACGTAACTTCGCATCCGAACTGTCAATCCTGCCAGACCGGTGCACCCCCACCCGCATTGGCAAAATCTTTCCTCACGGCATTGGATTGGATTTGGTCCAATCCGCCCCGATCACCAGCATGATGTCTGCCGGTACGCCTGGGTTAAACACCGTTTGGAGCTGGTTGGCGCTGTCGAATTTCATCAAGGCCATCAGGTATTTAATGGCGTAGGGTTTTCCGGTGTGGACGATCAGCATTGAACGGGTAGGCAGTGGCGGGTAGGAATATTTATCGGGATATTCAGCCATATTTCCCATACCGATCACATTCAGACCCTGAGCTTTCAAATAATCGACGGTTTTTTGGACAATCCCATTCACACCGGATGCATCGATCACCAGTACGCGCGCCCCTTCCTGTTGCACCAATTGGATTGGGCTGCCGGAGGCCGCTGGTTTCAACGTGCCGCCTCCGAAAATCTTATCCACCAGTTCCCTGATCTTATCGGGAAACGGTCGCAGGACATCCGCGGGCACGCCGTTAATGGTGGTTGTTTGATCTATCATCATCGTGTAATCGATTACCCCTTGTTGGATAGAACTAGTCGGGATGTCTTTTGCCAGTATCGCCAACCGGAGAATATCATCCAGGGTCAGATCGGTGTGGACGCCGGACGAGATTTCATTGTAGAGCGGGGCTGCCTGGGTGATCAAGGCAGGCAGGTTGGAAAGCACTTTATCCCGGATGGCCATGATGACCAGTTGCTGGTCCTGGGAACGCTGCACATCCCCGCCTGAAATGCCCTGTCCCACGTCCCGGGCGCGCGCATATCCCAAGGCCACTTTTCCACTCAGACATTGATAGCCCGGTTTCACGATTGTCGTGCCGTGCTCGTTCAGCACGCTGGCATCCACTTTCACCGGCACGTCCAGGCAAATTCCCCCGATATCATCGATCATCTTTTCGAAAGCCGTAAAATCGATCTGGGCGTAGTACTGGATGGGGATACCCAGGAAATCCTCGACTGTCTTGATCGTCAGGGCTGGCCCGCCGCCAGGGAGTTTGTATAACTCCCCCGTGTTATACGCTGCGTTGATCCGGTTGTAATTAAAGCCCGGGATGCTGACCCACATATCGCGTGGGATAGAGAGCATCCCGGCAGTCTTGCTGACCGGGTCGATAGTCAGGACGATCATTGTATCGGTGCAATCCGGACACCCCTGGTTGTTGTCGCCGCCACGCAGACCGAGGATCAGAACATTCACACGGCTGGCTCCATCCCATGCCGGTGGCAGCGCAATCTGTGGAGCACTTACGGTGGGGGTGGCCGTTTGGATTATTGCAGTAGCCCCGGGAATCGTTGCAACTGGTGCGGGTGCGGGCTGGCTATTGGTACAGTTTGGCGGAGGCATGCCTGGCAGCGGTGTCAACTGCCAGCAAGCCACGAATCCGTTCAGAAAAGTCCATAGCATCCAGGCCAGAATCGCTCCAATTCCCATTAAAATAAACTGGAAAATGGAGGGACCGTTTAATGTGCGTTTATTTTGGTTGGCATCCACTTTATTCTGAGCCATCTTGCTGCCAGTTTACTCCCGTTTCGGTTTGCCGGGCTGCTTCTTGCCTGTCCTTTGGCTGCCAATTATCACCCCGATAAAGATGATGGCGACAATCATGCATCCCCAGATAATGATCCCGTCGGTAATATGCGCTTGATTGTCAGACATGGGGAGTGGCAGTGGAAAAATATTTGAATCAGCCTTGACGGTTCCAGTGGGTAAAAGAAACCCGATGACCAACGTCATTGCGATGACGAAAGGCAGCAGTTTAACCAGAAAAGAATGGATTTGGGCAGTTTTCATAATCTTCCAAGGAAGTATATCACCTGCAAAATTGGATTGCATTTTCCTTGCCGTGGTATTTGGCGCTTAACTTTCCCCGGCATTCCTGGATGATTTAAAAAGACGGAACTTCCTAAGATTCAATTACTTCCAAATAATCGGATTGAAACTTACCCCTGGTAAAGTAGCTTCCATGAACATCATGATTAGGCTGGTGACAGGATCGTTAAGCGTTCCTATATTGTCATTGATGGAGTCGTGGGTCTCCTGCGATGTTCCGTATTCCCATACTGTCACACCCGCGGTTTCCAGTTTTCCGGCAAATTCCTGGCTGGACTGGGTGAACGGGGTTACTTGGAAAGTATAGGCGACCAGAAATGGTGGAATGCCTTTGTCCGGGGCAATGTAGGTGACCGGGGAAGCTTCCGCCCATGTTTGCGGATTATTACCGAAGGCATTCGTGTACATGGGTGTGAGAGATGGCGACATTGTGCCCGGGATATCCAGTCCGGCTGCATCCAGGAGGATGATGCCCTTGAGGTCGGTCGGTTTAATATTGTAAATTGCCAGGAAACGTGCATCGGTAGCCACCAATGCAGCCATTTGGGCGCCGGCCGAGTGCCCCATCACAAATAGCTCCCTGGGATCCCCGCCGTAATCACTGATATGCATTCTGATCCACGCCAAAGCTGCCGCCACATCCTCTACATGCTCAGGATAGATGACTACCGGTGAAAGCCGGTAATTGATGCTGACGAACACAATGCCATTATCCGTAAAGAACTGCGACTTTGTGCCGGATACCACCACGGTGTCCTTATCGCCGCCGCTCCAACTACCTCCATGGATCATCACGATCACGGGGTGCGGGCCTTTGGAAGACGGCGTGTAAATATCCAGGCTGAGCAGGTTGGGGTCCACGCCATCTACTTGCAGGTAGGGAATTTCTTTGTAAAAATACATGGTTGGTTGGGGAGTGGCAGTGCTTGTTGGTAGAGCAGTAGGAGTTGGTCGGGGCGTGACAGTGCTTGTTGGAGTCGCTGTGGAGCCGGGTTGGAACGGCAGGTAAACCGGGTTTATCCGGCAGCCGGAAAACACGAAAAGGATTATGCTGGCGGGAAGGAATGCCCTTATCGATCTGATCCCCTTAAGTTTGGTTGGAGGTAAATCCGGCATTTTACTCCAAAATATAGCCTATATCTAAGCAAATTTTCTAGGGAAGTTTATAACAATGTGATATTCATTACCTGTTTCCTAATCAGCCTTCTTGAATAATCACCCCAGCCATTCGACCATGCTGGCTTCACCCTGGCCCACACCCACGCAGAGCGTTGCCAGCCCGTATTTCACGTTGCCCCTCCGACGCATCTCGTACAGCAGCGTGGTCAGGATGCGCGCCCCCGAGCAGCCTAGCGGGTGCCCCAGGGCGATCGCCCCGCCGTTGGCGTTGACAATCTCCGGATCCAGCCCCAGTTCCTCCATCACGGCCAGGGATTGCACCGCGAAGGCTTCATTCAATTCTACCAGCCCAATGTCCTTGACCTGCAGACCGGCGCGCTGCAGGGCTTTTTGTGTCGCCGGGACCGGTCCCATGCCCATCGTGCGCGGTGGTACCCCGGCCGCTGCGGAAGAAACCACCCGGGCCAGCGCTTTCAGTCCCAACTTTTTGGCTTTCTCTTCGCTCATCAAAAGCAGTGCCGCCGCACCGTCGTTCAGCCCGGAAGAATTGCCGGCCGTCACCGTCCCGCCTTCTTTGCGAAAGGCTGGTTTCAGCTTCGCCAGGCTTTCCAGTGAGGTATCCCGGCGCGGCCGTTCATCCGTTTCCACTATTTTTGGGTCTCCCTTGCGTTGTGGGATCAAGACCGGCAGGATTTCCTCGCCAAACTTGCCTGAATCGATCGCTGCGATGGCGCGCTGGTGCGACCGCAGGGCAAATTCATCCTGCCGCTGGCGCGTGAGGTGCGGTCGTTCTGATGCAATATTCTCGGCCGTTTCACCCATTGACTCCGTGCCAAAGCGTTCCTGCATCAATGGGTTGGGGTACCGCCAGCCGAGGGCGGTGTCGTAGGCGGTCAGGTTGCCGAAGGGGAAGCCGCTCTCGGCTTTGGGCAGCGAATAGGGCGCCCGGCTCATCGATTCGACGCCGCCGGCAATGAACACATCCCCTTCGCCCGCCCGGATGGCGCGTGCCGCCTGGTTGACTGCGTTCAATCCTGATGCGCATAGCCGATTAATCGTTACCCCTGCTACGCTGACCGGCAGTCCCGCCAGCAGCAGCGCCATGCGCGCCACATTGCGGTTATCCTCCCCAGCCTGGTTGGCGCAGCCCAGATATACTTCCTCCACCAGCGCCGGGTCCAGGCGGTTTCGTTCGATGATTGACTTGATAACTTTCGCAGCCAAGTCGTCCGGCCGGACAGTCGCTAATGCGCCGCCCAGTACGCCGATCGGCGTCCGGATGGCATCGATGATGACCGGGATGGGCATATCAGGCTCCAGTCTCCAAAGGAAAAGACGAAATGATTTTACCACTGCGGGGATTTGAATACTTTACCCTGGATTTGAAAGAACAAGGCAAGTAGTTGAATTTGGCAAAAAAAATTCCGGGACACTTGTTCTCGGAAGTCCAATCTTTACCGGCCATTATTCACATCATATCCGCTTTGTATCCTTTTGATTCATACCAGCAGAGGTATCGTAAATGAATGAAAAATCCAAACTTCTAAACCTTATCCTCCGGCAGAGTAATGGGGTAAGCCTCGCCTATGAAGCGAATACGCTGGACGTTCAACAGCACTGCTTCCAATTGAAGGATCAGGCCCGGGTTGGCATGCAGGGTGACGATGGCATCCGTGATGGGGAGGAATGATTCTGCCAGGTTGCTAATGGCTTGTCGCAGGTCCAGGGGTCCCTGCACATTCAACTTACCATGCACTTCCATGCTGTCCATTGCCACGATTACATAGTATTTTTGTTTCGGATACTTGATGAAATGCCTGCCCGTGGGATTGGTCTTCTGCGGTGGCTCGAAAGCCATCACTACCCCCGATTTGGGAACTATGGAGAAAGGGGTTTTCTCAAGTATCTTCCCTAGGTCCTCCAGGCGGGCCACACTGGCTTTGCGCAACAGGATGGTCGAATCGCGCTTGTCATTCAAAAAGTCCGACAGCCGCTGTTCATGCAGGAATAACCCACCTGAAATGGATAAATCCTGCGTAAACAGAACAATTTGATAGAGAGAACCAGTATCAACCATGGCATAATTATGTTGGAATTGTTTTTTAATTTTACTTCTACTTTTATAAATTGTCGAACCAGTTTTGATGATTATTGATAATGGTGAAACTGCCTTGGCCAATTTCGACCCTTTGCGATCAATATTTGGTGCTTTTGCATGAATTGGCTGGATTTCCGCCGGTATATTTAGGCAGATAGGAGTTTTGTATTCCCGAAAGATGACGCATGGCACTACCCGCGGATATCGTACAACAGCATAATCTAATTTGTGGTATTCTCGATCTGAGAACCATCCTATTTCTCGATAAGGAGACCCAATCGATGCCTGCAAAAGGTTGGATTGAAGTCAATGATCAATACTGTAAAGGTTGTGAGTTGTGCATCACAGCCTGTCCCCCGCAAGTGATGGCGCTCGAGAAAGAGCGCCTGACTTCCAAAGGTTATCACCCGGCGTATGTATTCAAAGATGGCTGCACCGGGTGTGCCATCTGTGCCATCGTCTGCCCGGATGCGGCCATTACGGTCTACCGGGAGGTGACCAAATCGGCTGCCCAGCTTGCATCGGCGGGAGGTTGATATGGCGCGTGAATTATGGGAAGGAAACCAGGCCATTGCCGAGGCCGCCGTCCGGATAGGATTGGAAGCGTATTTCGGCTATCCGATTACCCCACAAAATGAAATTCTCGAATGGCTCTCGCGCCGCATGCCTGAACTCGGCCGAGCCTTCGTCCAGGCGGAAGCCGAACTGGGTGCCATCAATATGGTCTACGGCGCGGCCTGCACGGGCGCGCGCGTGATGACCTCCTCATCCAGCCCTGGCATCAGTCTGATGCAGGAGGGCTTGTCTTATATTGCCGGCACGGAAATACCAATCGTGCTGGTCAATGTGATGCGCGGCGGACCTGGCCTGGGAAACATCGCCCCCTCACAGGGCGACTACAACCAGATCTGCAAGGGCGGCGGGCATGGCGATTACCATCCCATCGTTCTGGCGCCTGCCTCGGTCCAGGAAGCGGTGGATCTATTGCCGCTGGCTTTTGACTTGGCCGAGAAATACCTCACCATCGCTTGCCTCCTGCTGGATGGCTCGATCGGCCAGATGATGGAACCGGTCGAACTGCCTGCCATGCGTGAAGTCAAGCGCAGGGTATTCCCTTGGGCCACTACCGGCGCCGACGGCCGCCAGCGCCATGTCCTGACCTCCATCTACCTGGAGCCGAACGATGAGGAGCAGACCAATATCCGCCTGCTCAAGCGCTGGCAGGAAGTCCAGGAAAATGAGATCAGATACAAGGAATACTATCTGGAGGACGCCGATGTGATCGTGGTCGGTTTCGGGACCGCCGGCCGGGTGGCGCTTTCCGCGGTGCGGTCTGCCCGCGCGCTGGGTATCAAGGTCGGATTGTTCCGGCCGGTGACGGTTGCGCCCTACCCTTATGCACGCGTGGCTGAACTTGCCTCACAAGCCAAAACCTTTTTGGTGGTCGAGATGAATTCCGGCCAGATGCTCGAGGATGTCCGCCTGGCTGTCAACGGGCGCACGCCGATTGAATTCTATGGTCGCCTGGGCGGCGTGGTGCCGTTCCCGGATGAGATCCTGGCCGAGATCCAGCGCGTTTCCCGCAAGACACCCAAAATGGTGGATGACCCGGCCAAAGCCTGGTTGCACCGCATGACAGATGTGGTTAAAGAATAGAGGTAGATATGGCTACAATGACTCCTGAAAACCTGGTTTACGAACGCCCCCTGGCGTTTACCGACATGCCGACCCATTATTGCCCGGGTTGTACCCATGGAACGGCCCATCGACTGGTTGCAGAAGTGCTGGATGAGATGGGCTTGACCGGTCGCACCATCGGAGTGGCGCCGGTGGGTTGCGCTGTCTTTGCCTATAATTATTTTGCAACCGACTTTGTGGAAGCCCCGCATGGCCGCGCCCCGGCCATGGCCACCGGCATTAAACGCTGTTTGCCTGACCGGATCGTCTTCTCTTACCAAGGCGATGGCGATCTGGCCTCCATCGGTACGGGCGAGATCATACATGCTGCCGCACGCGGCGAAAACATCACGGTCATCTTCATCAACAACACCAACTTTGGCATGACCGGCGGCCAGATGGCTCCGACCACCCTGCCGGGTCAGAAGACCACCTCCTCCCCCAATGGCCGGGATGTCGAGCTGCAGGGATATCCCATCCGCGTGGCCGAAATGCTATCCACACTGGATGGCGCCGGCTACATTGTCCGCCGCAGCCTGCATGACCCCACCAATATCCGCAAGGCCAAGAAGGCCATCCGCACCGCCTTTGAAGTGCAGGTGCGCGGACTGGGCTTTTCACTGGTCGAATTGCTCTCCACCTGCCCGTCCAACTGGAACCTGACACCCGTCGAATCGCTGACCTGGCTGGAAGAGCATATGCTTCCTTATTACCCGCTGGGCGATTTCAAGGTTGCCCCATCCGTAACTGCGGCAAAGATATAGAGGTTCCCATGCATAGTGAGATCATACTTTCAGGTTTTGGCGGACAGGGCATCATGTTTGCCGGTCAGATCATGTCCTATGCGGCCATGGACTCTGGCAGGGAAGTTACCTGGATTCCCTCTTATGGTCCGGAAATGCGTGGCGGCACCGCCAACTGTACGGTTGTTATTTCCGATGAGGAAATCGGTTCGCCGGTTGTAAAAAACCCGGATGGCGCCCTCGTAATGAACCTACCTTCCCTGGATAAGTACGAACCGATGGTCAAGCCCGGAGGCACCCTCATTATCAATGCCTCCATGGTGGACCGTCCCGCCAACCGTACCGACATCACTTCGGTTGCCATCCCTTGCAACGAAATTGCCGAAGAGCTTGGCAATCCGCGCCTGGCGAACATGGTGGCGATCGGCGCGTTGCTGGCCTGCATGAAGATGCTCACCCTGGCGGATATGGAAACCGCCTTGAACAACCATATGCCCGGCCGCCATAAGAATTTGCTACCCAAGAACATTGAAGCCCTCAGCCGGGGTATCGAGTTTGCTAAAAAAAGCTTGAAAAAGTAGTGCGGACCGGCATTCCGCTGCCATATGGTTAATACTGAATTCGGAGATTGCCATGATTGGCAGTCTCCGAATGTTTTTCCACAACACCTTTTCCTTAACCAGTAGTGACGACCTTAGTCGTTTCCCTTCCCAATATAACGATATTGATATTCATCCCACATCTTTAGTTTTCCCGGTAATAGTATAATGCGGTTATGAATTTTCTCATCACCGGTGTGGCCGGATTCCTCGGTTCGCACCTCGCCAACCAGCTTGCCCGTGAAGGCCACATGGTTCGTGGCCTGGATGACCTCTCCACCGGCGATCCGCAGGTGCTTGACCCGGATGTCCATTTTACTCGCGGCGACGTGAACGACCGCCCCAAACTGTGGACTCTGCTCCAGGAGGTGGATTGTGTCTATCATCTGGCTGCCCGCATCTCCGTGCCGGAGTCGATCCTGTACCCGCGTGAATACAACCTTGCCAACGTGGGCGGCACCGTCAGCCTGATGGAGGCCCTGCGGGATGTTGGCATCCACCGCGTTGTGCTAGCCTCTTCCGGGGCCATCTATGGCGAGCAGAATTTCCAGCCGCTGACTGAAATGCAGACCCCTCGCCCGCTTTCGCCCTACGCCGTCAGCAAGCTGGCTGCCGAATACTATGTCTCGACCATCGGAAAGTTGTGGGGCATCGAGACCGTTTCCCTGCGTATTTTCAACGCCTACGGCCCGGGGCAGCATATTCCCGCCTCCCATCCGCCGGTGGTATCTTATTTCCTGCGGCAGGCCTCTCGCGGCGGCACGCTGGTCGTGCACGGGGACGGTAACCATACCCGTGATTATGTCTATGTGGATGATGTGGTATCTGCCATGGTCGCCGCGGCCACCGCGCCGAACGTCAACGGCCTGGTCATAAATGTCGGTTGCGGGGTGGAGACCAGCCTGCGTGACCTGACCAAAATGATGCTGGAAGTCACTGGCAGCCATGCCAATATAGTCTACAATTCCCAGACATCCGCCGGCGTGTCGCGTCTGTGCGCCGACCTTACCCTTGCCGGCCAGAAGCTCAATTACAAACCCGCCATCAACTTGGAAGAAGGCCTGCGCCTGACCTTGCAGCGCGATGTGCGCTATAAGGTCACCAAGAACCTCATCCCAAGGAAAAAAGAATAAGAAACCTATCTCGTTGAGTTCTTACCACGAATTTCACGAATGGACGAATACCACAAATTCTTTTATAAGTATTCGTATAATTTGATATATCCGAGTCATTCGTGTTTTTCTTTTCCCTTCATGCCCTCCCCCCTCCCCCGCGAATTCTACGCCCGCCCCACCCTGACCGTCGCCCGCCAATTGATCGGCATGCGCCTGGTTCGCATCCTGGATGGAAGGCGGCTTAGCGGCATCATCATTGAGGCTGAGGCCTACATCGGCGAGACTGACCTGGGCTGCCATGCCAAGGCTGGCCGCACCCGCCGGAATGCCGTCATGTACGGCCCGCCCGGTTATGCCTATGTCTACTTTACTTATGGTCAGCACTGGATGCTGAATGCCGTCACCGAAGCGGAGTGCTTCCCGGCCGCCGTGCTGTTACGTGCTATCCAACCTCTGGAGGGGCAGGAGACCATCTCCCTGCGTCGCCAGGGTCGTGATTGCCTCGGACCGGCTAAACTGACCCGGGCGTTCGCCATCGATGGTGCTTTGAATGGAGTCGATCTGTGCGACCCGCGTTCCGGCCTGTGGATCGAAGCCGGGCAGCCGCTGCCGGAAAGCGCCATCCTCACCGGCCCGCGCATCGGTCTCTACACCGTCCCGGAACCCTGGAAGTCGATCCCGTGGCGCTTCCGGGTTAAAACGTAAGTCGTAGTAGGGGATTGGTAATTCGTTCTTATCATCACCTTCCTTCTCTCTTCTTTCGTTTTACGAATAACGAATTTCTAATACCGAATAACGTTTTCCTTTTCTCAATTCTCATTTCTCTAATCCCTTCTCCTTCTGCTCTCTACTAATCTACCTGTTCTCCAATTACTACTACCAAATTACGAATAACTCCCTCCCAATGATGATAAAATAGGTCGCACCCTGTCTTGGGTGCCCAAACCTATGTTCAAGCGAAATGATCAATCCAACTCTTCCCCGGTCGTCCAGGCCGTCGAACGCATCACCACTGTGCTTGGCGCGGGGCTGGTCTGGCAGGGCACGTTGAGCGGTTCCGGCGGCGTGCGCATCGAAGGTACCTTCGAGGGCCAGATCGCCCTGAAAGGCCTGCTCGTCATTGGCGAGACCGGCAAGGTTACCTGCGAGCATATCCGCGCCGTCAGCGTGATCGTCGCCGGGGCCGTCAAGGGCAATATCTCCGCCCAGAAGGTCGAGATCCGTTCCAGCGGCCGCGTCTGGGGCGATATCGTCACCGCCGCCTTCGCCACCGAGGAGGGCGCCTTCCTGCGCGGCCAGATCCGCATGGAAGACGCCGTCGACCTCGGCCTGGATCCTGCTCCCGCCCCGGTCCTCTCTGCGGATGCTTCTGGTGACCCTGCCGGCGCGGAATTGTCGAAAGGCTGATTTTGAGAAAAACCACATCTCCCAAAGTAACCATGTCCTCCCCCGACCTGGTCGATGGCGACCGGGCCGGTGTGCGTGCGGCCCTGCACCAGGCCGGCCTGCCCGAAGACGACCTGCGGTCGGTTCTGCACGTCCTGGAAGGTCCCAACCTGAGCATGGGGCCGCAGATAGACGCTTTCGAAGCATTATTCTGTGACTATACCGGCGCGCGCCATGCCATCGGTGTCAACTCCGGAACCGCCGGGTTACACCTATGTGTGCGAGCTGCCAGCATCCATGCCGGCGACCTGGTCCTGACCACGCCCTTCTCCTTCATCTCCTCCACCAACGTGATCCTGTTCGAGAATGCCATCCCGGTCTTCGTGGATGCCGATCCGCGCACCGGCAATATCGATATCCCCCGCATGGCCGAAGCCGCCCGTGACCTGTCCGCCGGCGGCCAGAAAGCCCGAAAATGGCTGCCGCCTCTCGGGGCCGCCTCGCCTGGCCCCCTTAAGGCCATCCTGCCTGTGGACGTGTTCGGCCAGCCGCCCGATATGGATGCCATTACCCGGATCGCCGGCCAGTACGGGTTGGCGGTCATAGAGGATTCGTGCGAAGCGCTTGGTTCCGAATACAAGGGCCGCAAAGCCGGGCGCCTGGGCGATTACGGTGTCTACGCCTTTTACCCCAACAAGCAGATCACGACCGGTGAGGGCGGTGTCATCGTGACCGATGATGATAAGGCCGCCGTTTTTATGCGTTCCTTGCGCAACCAGGGCCGCGCCCCCGGCGATACCTGGCTCCAGCACACCTACCTGGGCTACAACTACCGCCTGGATGAGATGTCTGCCGCGTTGGGCGTCGCCCAGATGCAGCGCGTCGAAGAACTGCTGGCCAAACGCGAGCAGGTGGCCGGGTGGTACGAAGAACGCCTGTCGAAAACTCCCGGCATCGAGATGTATGCCATCGAACCCACCACTACCCGCATGTCTTGGTTCGTTTATGTGGTCAGGTTTGCCCCGGGCATTGACCGCGCCGCCGTGGCACATGCCCTGGAGGCGCGCGGCATCCCGGTGCGGCCCTATTTCGCCCCCATCCATCTCCAGCCGTTCATGGTCGAACGTTTTGGCTACTGCCTGGGGGATTTCCCGGTGACAGAAGACCTGGGCATGCGCGGGTTGGCAATCCCGTTCTCCAGCGTGATGACCGAAGGCATGGTCGAGCAGGTTTGCCAGGTCATCCGGGCGGTCTTAAAGGCCCTGCCCAAACGATGAATCCCACCGATTATCCGCCTCCCCGCCGGCGTGGCCGGACCATCCATATTCTTTTGATACTGGCCCTGGCGGGTATCACTGGTGTCCTGTCCCTCCTCGCCTACCGGCAACCATTCGGCTTACTCTTTACCGGCTACGTTATACTGGCCGTTCTGGTTTTCATCCCCATCCCCTTCCTGATCTATCGCCAGTATGCTCTGGCCCGCTCCAATTACAGTCTCGACCGTGACCAGTTAACACTTACCTGGGGTCTGCGCTCCGAGTTGATCCCGTTATCGGATATCGAATGGGTGCGCCCGCTTTCGGCCATGCCCAAACCCTTCCCCATGCCGTTCATCCGCCTACCGGGTGGGCTGCTGGGTCTGCGCCACCACCCTGACCTTGGCTCGATCGAATTCCTTGCCTCAGATCAAAAATCCCTGCTTCTGGTGGCCACCTCCCGGCAGCTCTTTGCCATCAGCCCGGAGGCCACAGCCGATTTCCTCCAGGATATCCAGCATGCCATCGAGTTGGGCAGCCTGTCGCCCGCCCTGCCGAAATCACTCTACCCCTCCTTTGTCGTCGTTCAAGCCTGGGATAGCGCCCTGGCGCGATACCTCTGGCTGGCGGGTTTTTTTGCCAATATCGGCCTGCTGGCCTGGGTCAGCCTGATGGCTCCTTCTCTCGGGCAAGTCTCGCTGGGTTTCCTCCCATCCGGTGCAGCCCGCCCTCCTTCCCCCGGCCTGACACTCATCCTGCTGCCCATCGACAGCATCCTTTTCTTCCTTTCCGGATGGGTCATTGGGCTGATGCTCTACCGTCATGAAGACCGGCGTCCCATGGCGTATATCCTGTGGGTCAGCGGCCTGGTCTCATCCCTGTTGTTCCTGCTGGCGGTTCTGCTCATCGTCATTACGCCTGCCTGAAGCCGCCAATTACTTTCCATTCTTTAATTCAAAGAGAAAAGCAATGCTTCAACTAATTCTAGGGTTCCTTTTCGCTGCCATGATCGCCCTGGCTGCATGGCGTGCCCGCAGCCTCAGCCGTTCCGGTGCCTGGGGCGCCCTGCTGGTTGGAACGGCCATTTTCGGCCTGGGCGGCTGGCGCTGGGCCGTGCTTCTGCTGGCATTCTTTATTTCTTCGAGCGCACTCACGCGGACGTTCGCAAACCAAAAAGCCTCACTGAATGAGAAGTTTGACAAAGGAGGGCAGCGGGATATCGGCCAGGTGCTTGCCAACGGCGGCATTGCATCTGTCTTTGCCGTACTCAATTTCTTTTTCCCGCATTCTTCCTGGACTTGGATCGCGTTTTCTGCTTCCCTGGCTGCCGTCAACGCGGATACCTGGGCAACCGAACTGGGCGTGCTGAACCCAACCTTGCCGCGCTTGATCACCACCGGCAAGCCGGTCGAACGCGGCACCTCCGGCGGAGTCTCGGTCTATGGCACGCTGGCAGCCCTCGGCGGTGCGGCTTTGATCGCTATCCTGGCCGGGTTGGTTAGTCCAGTCGGGAATTTTTGGATGGTAACCGGCGTTGCAATCCTGGGCGGTTTGATCGGTGCGTTATTCGACTCCATGCTGGGTGCCACGGTCCAGGCCATTTACCGCTGCCCGACCTGTGACAAGGATACCGAGAAACATCCCCTGCATACCTGTGGCACGCAAACGGTGCAGGTGCGCGGATGGAAATGGCTAAATAATGACCTGGTCAACCTGGGTTGTGCGCTGATGGGGGCACTAATCGGTGTAGTCCTGTAGTACGGGATCGCAAACCGGGAGATTGCTTCGTCGCACAGAACGCACCTTGCAATGACAGCAAAGTCTTTACAAGGAGCAGGTCCTGAGGTCTTTGCGCAGGGCGTTCTTTTTAGACAGACTTAAAGCCGGTCGAGCATTTCGAAACAGGCCCGGCTGTGGTGGTAAGGGCATTCCCAGGGTCCCACCTTGAAGCTTTTTTCATCCCGCGTGCCATTCCGGTGGAGTTTCTTGATCCAATCCCCGTGAACCCGATCCACCATATTATCCTGGATATAATTCCAACTTTGCCAGGCCGCGCGGGCAAAACGCTCTTGCCCTGAGATCTGGTAGGCATTATAGAATCCCGGCATGGCCTCGGCCTGCACCCACCAACTGCGGTCGCCATCCACCAGACCTTGCGGGCCGGCTTCATATAGCAGGCTGCCATCCTTTTCCAGCCCATCCTGGTAGACGGCTGTTGCAAGCTGGAGGGAGGTTGCGCGAACCGATTCCGCCAGCGCGGGTTCTGCCTGTACTTCGGCTGCTTCCAGCAGCAGCCAGCTGCCCTCGATGTCGTGCCCAAAGGACATATTGGGCGAAAGTGAATTCCACTGGTCGTCGAAGAAGAGCTTGAAGTGACCGGTCGCAGGATCGACGATATGCGTTTGGAACAGCTCAATCAGGGCCCGGTGCTGCGTCTTTAGAGTTGCGTCCTGCCAGACCCTTAGCAAATTGGTATATGCTTCGAGCACATGCAGCATGGTATTCATGGATTTGTGGCAGTTTAGATCACGATCGCTTAACCGAATGTCTGCCAACGTTTCCCAGGATCGGCTGCTGCCCTCGATATAACCTCCATAAAGCGGATCATAGGCATGCTTTTCCAACAGATGGAACAGGCTTCGCGCCAGTGCCAGGCTCTCAGGCTGCTGTGTTGCCCGGTAATATTCAGAAAGGCCGTAAATGGCAAAGGCTTGGGCGTAATGGTGCTTGCGGTCCATGACCGGCGTACCGGCGGCGTCGATGGTCCAATAAACTCCGCCAAACTCCGGATCCAAAAAGACATTCCGGAGATAATCATAGGCCCGGCTGGCCATGTCCAGATAATCCCTGTCTCCCAACCTGCGGAAGGCTGTGGCGTAGGTCCACAGAATCCGCGCACACAGGATTGCAGAGTGCGGGACTTCGTTGTGGATTTCTAGGTCATTGGTCAAGGCTCCATAAAAGCCGCCGTTGACTTTGTCCACGCTGTGAGTCATCCAAAAAGGCAGAATGTTGCCGGCCAGTTCTTCTTTTAATTGTTTTCGGAAAACCGCGTGGTCAAATGCCTGTGTGGACGGTGCCATGAACGCTCCCGAAAAAATTCTGATCAAGTGATGTGCATGAAGCCTTCAAATCAAATATTTCTGTCAGGATGGAAGACCAGGGTTAGTGTAGCATAAAAAAATCAAATCTTCTGATTCAAGCCACCAGGATCCTAAAAAAAGGACTTCGAAGTCAATACCAGGTTTTCGATAATCAACGTTTATGGCTTGCGTCCAATAGCCAAAAGAGTAATATCGTCATAACTGGGCGCTTCTTTGACCCAGTCAGCAAGTGTGCTTTGCAAGTGATCCAACAAACTGGCCGCGTGTGCCGGGGCTGAACCGATGGCCGTTCTTAGTTGTTCCATTTCATATAATTTGTTCATCGGGCTATTGGCATCGGTGACTCCATCAGTGAATGCCACCAGGCTGTCTCCAGGTGCCAAATCCAGGAAGATATCCTCATAAATTGCTTCTAGGCTCACTCCCAAAGCAATCCCCTTGCCGGCCAGTTTTTCAACCTGTCCGGAAGCCTTCCGCAGGAAGGGCGGGGGGTGACCGGCTATTGCGTAACTGAAGCGGGCGTTTGCGGGATCCAGGACTCCATAGAATGAAGTAACGAATTGCATATCCATATCCTGGTTGCATAGTGCCTGATTAACCAGCGCCAATAAAGCAGCGGGAGATGATTCGTTCTCCACCCGGTCCCGGATCAACCCGTGTGTCATGACCATGCGCATGGCTGCGGGAGCACCTTTTCCGCATACATCTGCGATGATGAACCCCCATCGTCCGCCAGGCAGCTTAAAAACATTGTAATAATCTCCGGAAGTCTCATGGGCAGGCTGCCAGAAGGCCGCCAAGCTGTAACCGTTAATTTCAGGCAGGACATCCGGAAACAGGCTGATTTGCATCTTGCGCGCCATTTCTAGTTCCTGCTCCACGCGGCTATGTTCGACCTGGATAAGATCATAAAGATGTGCGCGCTCAAGGGCGGATCCGAGCTGTTTGGTGCCAGCGGTGAGGAACTGTAAATCGGATGCAGAAAGCAGCTGCCAATCATCGGCCGCGAAATTCATCATACCGATGGTTTGTTTGTTCAACCTGATTGGCACACTGGCATGGAACATCAAACCACCATTTTTTCCTTTTCCTTCCATGGAATCCCGCAGACGGCTGCATTCAACCACATTAACGCCCCGCTTTAATTGACCTGTACGCAGTAATTGCTGGCAGTGACATTCCGGAGGCCGGGTCAGGTAGTATCTATTGGACTTCTCCAGGCCGGGTGGTAGGTTACGGGCTGCCGCAAGAATAAAGCCATGTTTAGGAGGGGGGTCAGCCGACTGGCCCAGGAGGCCGGTATCATACTTGAGAGAAATCCAGGCAGTCTTCAGAGTCATCACCCCGAGCATTGTATCGAGGGTGACATCCAACATGGAACGAACGTCCGGTGCCAGGTTGGTTGACTTCAGCCAGAAGGTTGAGGGCTCTCAAGCGGGCAATCTCACGTTGATCAGGCAATCCCTGGAAGGCATCATGCCTGGGCCAGAATTGCTTTAACCCGAAGAATTGCCGTTTCAAGTTGAATTTATCGAACGGGCTCTCCTTGATCCATCCATTGGCTTTAAGCCAGCCGTAGAAATGCTCCAAGGAAGATGCAATCCGATGTAAAACCAAACGGTTGCCGCCTCTGATGTGACAATCCAACAAATAGGTGCGTATGGCAACATCATCTGAGGCTTGCGGATTGAAAGGATACTCCCCCTTTTCAGTCTCCCATTTAATGTAATCCGACACATCCTGCAGGACTGTCTTTTCCTTTTGGCTTGTCGATTTTGAAAAGTGTTCTAGAAGATCCATGTCTACTCACTTGCCAGTATCAGTACTAATAACCTATTACGGTTGCACTACAGCATCCTTACCATTTTAGAGTTGTCGGGAATTTCAACCATTACAAGATGAAAATCGTCCACGGCAGTCAGGGTTAATCCGCATTCATCCCAAATCTTGAGGGCGTCGCCGGTAATCAAGGGCAGATTATTTACGCTTACGGCACTTTCCAAACAAGCCAGATAGACCTTGCGTCCAGCAAGCTGATCCATACCAAGCTGCCTGCCTGGATTTCGGAGACAAATATATTGGTATCTTGGTTAATTCTTGTGACATTTTCGATTGGCTGCCCTGAAATAATCTGCAGAACCTTGTCTAGTCGATCTGATCGATTGAAATGCATGTAGTGATAATGGGGGGCAACCCTGTGGAAATCGGGCGTATCCAGATTTGGATAAATCGAAGAGAACTGTCCCGGCAGTAATTCCGTTCGCTATGCGTAATTCCAAACCCGGCGCAGGTATACTGCATTTCTCCCCGCTTGATAATTTCCTTATTCCCCATGCTATCCTCGTGAACGAGTTCACCGTCAACGCAATAGGAAACGATCGCAATCTCCCGGTGTGAGTGTTTTTCAAATCCTGAACCGGGTTGCAATGTGAAATCATTAAATGTCAACAGGTTGCCGAAGGAGGTATTCTCAGGATCCTTATAGTCAGTAAAAGAGAAATGGAAGCGTCCAACATGCCAACCATAATCGCGAATAAAAATTTGCTTTGCAGGGACCTTGGAAAGCATTTTCTCTCTGATAACAATAGAAAGGAAGGAGTTCTGGTGTTGAAGGATAGCAGACTAAATTGGATAAGTCAAGTCTAAATTAGGAGGTATTACCCCCGCCTTTGGTACCCCCCATATTTAGGTAAAATCTCTAATACCACGGGTATATTTAGGTTCTATTCCAACTTTAAAAATGAATCGCTTTTTGAGGGTACACACTCTAAATGCGATTCTCTGATTAATTCATCGGCAGGTTCCGATTTCTGGAACCCAGGATCTGAGCGAGCTTGGGCTTACCGCCATACTCAATCCACAGTCAGCGTTTTAGAGAGGTTTCTTGGAAAATCCGGATCATAACCTCTTGCGATTGCCATGTGGTATGACAGCATTTGCAATGGCAGGACCGCCAGCAACGGTGCGAACTGAGGAGTGGATTTCGGCAAAACAATCATCTGACTGGCATTCGCTCGCAACCGGCTATCTTCCTCTCCCAAGGCAATTGCCATTCCGCCGCGGCAAGTGACTTCATTGATCCCGCTGACGATCAATGGAACATTATCGGGGGGAGCTACAAACAGGATCGGGAAACCGTCGGTAACCGCAGAGAGAGGTCCATGCTTGAATTCGGTCGAGAGCATGCCTTCGCAGTGGGCGTACGTGATCTCCTTGAGTTTAAGAGCCCCTTCCAACGCGATCGGATAGGTTGCTCCGTATCCGAGACAGTACATATCATTCCATTTATTGTTATTGATCTCCATTGCCAGCGCTGAAACCTGAGGAGCAATCATCTCGAGAGTCCTATCCATCAGGTCCGGGATCCGTTCAAGTTCGGTCGTGTCCCGTTTTGCGAGACGATACGAAAGATAAAGAAAGGTAACCATCTGATTGGTGAAGGTCTTTGTAGCCGGAACGCTGATCTCGTAACCGCAGCATAACGGTAAGGTGCACACAGTTGATCTGGTCAGGGTGGAACCGATCACATTCGCCAGTCCGAAAGTGGTCATGCCTCTTGACTCGGCAGCCTGGAGGGCATTGAGCACATCCTTGGTCTCACCTGATTGGCTGACAAAAAGGCCAACATCCTCATGGTTGACTGTCTCGAGATACTGTGGCATGAACTGGGGCGCCAGGACCGGGATGACTGTTCGTCCGGCAATCTGGGCAAAGAAAATTGCACCGGCCAGGCAGGCATGGAAACTGGTACCGCATCCGATGAAATACAAATTGCGTGCGGTGGACATCTTATCGAGTACCCCCTGGATTTCATGACTTCCTTCCAACAAGTGCAGAACTTCGAGCGCGACAACGGATTGCTCGTGAATCTCCTTCAACATGAAATGAGGATACCCGCCTTTTTGAACAGAATCCATCGACTCGGTTACCATCACTGGATCACGATGAATGACTTTGCCGTCCTTGACCGAACGAAGTTCAACCTTATCCGCCCAAAGTGTGATGATCTCATCGTCCTGGATGCGGATGATGGTGCGTGTCAAAGGTAATATGGACGGCAAGTCAGAGGAAAGACAAGTAAAGCCTTCGCCCAGACCGACCACCAAGCCAGATCCTTTCTTGATGGCAAACAGCTTATTGTCATTGCTCCTGCCTATCACAAATGCATAATCACCTTGCAGGTCTCCATATGCCAGGCGGATGGCATCCAGGAATTCGTAACCTTTGTTGATGTAACGCTCAACCGCGTGGACGCACGTCTCACCATCATTCTGAGAGCGGATGGTCAGCCCCTCGGCAATGAACTGCTTGCGCAGCTCAAAGTTGTTAACTACGTTACCGTTATGCGCCCCAACCATGTCCCCGTCCGAATCCAAATGTGGCTGGGCATTGATTTGGGAGGGTTCTCCAAAAGTTGCCCAGCGCAATTGGGCGATACCGCGCGAGCCGGTCATGTCAGCGATATGGTACTTCCTGGCCACTTCGTCGACCCGACCGGTATCCTTTCTCAGATCAATGTTTTTTCCGTTCAATGTGGCTACGCCGACCGAGTCGTATCCTCGGTATGTCAAACGTTGGGCAGCCTCGATCAGGATCGGACCGAGGGCCTTTTCCTGGTCGGTAACAATTCCAAAGATACCGCACATTTAATTTATCTCCGGTTTATAGATCATGAACCCGTTTCCTGGGAGGAAACGGGTTCATGATTATTTATGTATTTGTGTAATCCTCAGGCAGCCAGCAACACAGCACCAACTCACGTGCTGCCTTGACTTCATCCATCCGGCCAAAGGGCGTCTTGTGCGGGGCTTCTTTGAGCAGGGCTGGCTGGCTCCTGGCTTCTTCGGCGATCTTGAGATATGCATTCACGAATGCATCCAATGTATCCTTGTTCTCGGTCTCTGTTGGCTCGATCATCAGGGCTTCGTGGACAATAAGCGGGAAGTAATTGGTGGGTGGGTGGAAATCGTAATCCATCAGGCGTTTGGCTATATCCAACGCGCGGATCCCCGGAGCATCCTCCCACTGGCCTTCTATAACGAATTCGTGCATGCAAATGCGGTCGAATGGGACATGGTAGGTTTTATTAAGGCAAACCCTGATATAGTTGGCATTCAAAACGGCATATTCGGCAATCTGCCGCAGCCCTTCCGCGCCATGCATGGCGATGTATGTATAGGCCCGCACAAACATGCCAAATTGCCCATTATAAGCCTTGACCCGTCCAATGCTCTTTTCGGGGTGTAAAAAGCCAAACAACGGGGGCTGGTCGTCCCGGCCTTCTTTGACAACCCCGACAATCGGGCTGGGCAGGAATTCTGCCAATTCTTTCGAGGCACCCACAGGCCCTGAGCCTGGACCGCCGCCTCCGTGTGGCGTGGAAAAGGTTTTATGCAGGTTGATATGCATCACGTCGAAACCCAGGTCGCCGGGGCGGACAATCCCGAGCAGGGCGTTCAGGTTGGCCCCGTCGCCGTAGACTAGCCCGCCGCAAGCGTGTATGATTTGGATTATTTCTTCGAGATGTTCGTCAAACAGCCCGAGGGTGTTCGGATTGGTCAGCATCAGCCCGACAACTGTCTCATCACAAGCGGCCTTCAGTGCAACCAGATCTACATTCCCACGTTCATCCGATGGTATCTGCACTACTTCCAGGTTGCTCATCGCGGAGGAGGCCGGGTTGGTTCCATGGGCCGAATCGGGAATCAGCATTTTTGTGCGTTTCGTATCCCCGCGTGCGTCGTGGTAAGCGCGCATCATAAGCACGCCGGTAAATTCGCCATGGGCACCTGCGGCGGGTTGGAGGGTCATGGCGGCAAAACCGGTGATTTCCTTAAGCCATTCCTGTAAATGGTACATCAGAGCCAGGTTGCCCTGCACGGTCTCCACGGGCTGGAGTGGATGGGTAAAAAGGAAGCCAGGCAGACGGGCTGTGTCCTCGTTAATCTTCGGGTTGTATTTCATCGTGCATGAACCAAGAGGATAGAAACCGCCATCGACACTGTAATTGTATTTGGACAGCCTCACGTAGTGACGAACTACATCAGCTTCGGACAGTTCAGGCAAAGGCAGCTCCTTGCGGAGCATGTTCTTTGGCATATCAACTTGTGGCACGTCCGGAGCAGGAAAAGTGACACCGATCCGCCCGGGAGAGGAAAGTTCGTAAATGTTTAGTTCGATTGTGGTTGCAGGTGCTTCAGGCATGGGCCACCTCCGCTAACACTTCCGCCAGGGCATCGATCTCCTCCCTGGTATTCATCTCGGTAACCGCGATCAGCATGTGGTTCTTCAGCCCCGGGTAATCCTGGCCCAGGTCGTATCCGCCCAGGAAACCGTGTTCCAACAAATGTTCGTTGATCTCTACCACTGGTTTTTGGCAGCAGACCAGGAACTCGTGAAAGAATGGAGCCCCAGTGCACAACGAATATCCCGGGATGCTGGAGATTTTTTCCGCAGCGTAATGTGATTTGGAACAACATAGACCAGCCACCTGGCGAAGACCGGTAGGCCCGAGCAAGCTCAAATATATCGCGGCAGCCAGCGCCAGTAGTCCCTCGTTGGTGCAGATGTTGGACGTGGCGCGTTCGCGCTTGATGTGTTGTTCACGGGCAGTGAGTGTAAGAACATATGCTCGCTGGCCGCGTGTATCCACCGTCTCACCTACGAGGCGCCCTGCCATCTTGTGAATGAATTGTTTACGGGTGGCGAAGAAGCCCAGGTATGGCCCGCCATAGGAGAGTGGAATTCCCAACGGTTGGCCTTCACCGACAACAATATCCGTACCCATTTCTCCGGGAGTTTTTAGCATGCCCAAAGCGATCGGATTGGCAGCCACGCAAACCAGGGCACCCATTTTATGGGCCGTTTCGATCAGCTGTGTATAATCGTAGATGCGTCCGAAGAAATCGGGGTACTGGACAACCACGAGCGCCGTATCAGCGTCTATCAAAGGGACCAGACTTTCAGGGTTGCTCTCCGAGAACCGTTCACTATTAACCGCTTTCGGATCATCGCCGACCAATTCCAATTGCATATTCTGAACGTATGTACGCAACGTTAGGCGATATTGCGGATGGACTGCCGGAGAGACGACGATTTTATTGCGCTTTCGGTGGAAATGGGCATAGGCCAGCCCGACGGCTTCCGCTACTGCGGTGGCACCATCATAATGCGAGGCATTCGAAACCTCCATCCCGGTTAATGCAGCGATGAGCGACTGGTATTCGAAAATGCTTTGTAGTGTGCCCTGCGAAATTTCCGGCTGGTAGGGAGTATACGCTGTGTAGAACTCGCCGCGCCGCAGGATATGGTCCACGGCGGCAGGGATGTAATGGTTGTACGCTCCCGCGCCGAGGAAGCAGACCAGGTCGGTGCGGACGTTTTCGTTGCCGAGGGATAGTTCGCCGAGTTCTGCAGCGGCTTCCATTTCGGTCAATGCGGCGGGCAGGCGCAGGGTTGGAAAACGAAGCCTCTTGGGGATATCTTTGAACAAATCTTCGAGGGATTTCACCCCGATGGATTCCAGCATGGAGTCCCGTTCCTGAGGACTATGGGGTATGTAGGTCATATGGTTGCCTTTTTTCCAGCCTTCAGCTTTCAGCAGGTTCTCTGCATCAAGCCGATGGCTGAATATTAATGCGCCCGTTCTTCGCAAAACTTGGTATAGGCTGTTGCATCCATCAAACCTGACACACCCCCACCCTCGACCTGGACCATCCAACCTTTACCGTAAGGGTCGCTGTTCAATATCTCAGGATTATCAGGCAAGCCTTCGTTGACAGCCACTACCTTGGCGCTGACTGGGGCGTATGTCTCCGCCGCAGCTTTAACGGATTCGACCGAGGCTATTTGCTTGCCAGCCTGGACCGTATCACCAGCAGCCACGATAATTTCCACGAAGACGATATCCGAAAGCTGGCTTTGGGCAAAATCGGTCAGTCCCATTTTTTGGGAGGCCGGGTCGAACCATTCGTCGGTTTTGGTATATTTTAGATTTGCAGGTATATTCATTATTCATCTCCAATTCAGGTTGATCTGGCGAAATAAGAAAAGGCGCACGAATATAGCTTGTGCGCCCTCTGTTACAGACCTGAGAGATTCTCCCAAGGAATGAGCCTGGACACCGGGTAGCGTCTAAAAGAGCAGGCCGCAGCCTAAGGATTGCCCCATCGGTGTCCCATACGGGATTTTATCCCGCAGGGAACTTTCCAGAGATACCAGCAGACCGGCAACAAGGTCCTTTTTGCCTGAGAGTTTCATCCGGTCTTGCCAGTGCCGGATTTGCACCTTCGGCGCCCCTCAGTTAGCACTCATTCCCCTCGGGGTCTCTTCCCTGTTGCGTTTGGATTATATTATCGATATCATTGTAAGAGCAAGATGGGTAGAAGTCAAGGAAAAAACCTTGTTGTCAGACAAAGGATTGCCCGCCTTCTCGGTGCTCGTGTGGGGAAGAGATGGACTTATTGCACTGTCATTGTACTGCGGACCCAGTCACCCACCAGCCAGTATCTGAAATCCTGACCCTGGTAGACCTGGATCGTCCCGATAATTCCATAGATGAACGCACCCACCGGAAGGAGAGCCAGAACGAGGGTCATCACTACTTCAACCGGAATCAGAATAATCCCGATCAGGATTGCCGAGAGGACTCCCACTGTCGCCCACATTGCACCGATAATTAAACCGCCACCGTACCACCAGATCAATTGGAAGATCATCGCTTGCAGGGCATGGTAGGCAATTTTGTGTGAACGATCCTTATAGATCAAATAAATAACCAGTGCCGCAACCGGACTGGCAAAACCGGTAACCAGATTGAGCAGGACGGTCAGGTGGGCCAGCAAACTCCAGGTGCGTTCATCGGACGCCGAAAGCGATTGAGCTTGGAAAGGTTGCACTTGTGATGCGGCCAAGGCGGGATTTGGGTTATCGATAGTCATGGTTTTCTCCTCGAGTCAAAAATCTATAGTGAGACTATCCATATAACGAAATAAAGGTTAGAACGTTGCATTATTAACTAAAAAAGCCCGCCGCGAGGCGGGCTTTTTGAAGTAAAAAATTTCGAGGTATCTATCAACCCCAGTTCTGTTTCTTGACAAAATCAGTGATCACAGGGAGTTTAATATCATTTCCCTGGTATGCCTTAATTCCTAAGAAGATATTGAAGAGGAAACCAAGTCCACCGACGCACGCCCCAATCACAACAAAGCTAAGAATGAATGACACTACAAAGAGAACGATTCCCCATGCCAGTGCCTGGCCATTGTGAGCTTTAATGAAGGGTCGATTCTTCTTATCCGGTATGAGTAGGATAATAACAGGGACGATAGGTGTGAGAATCCAAGCCAGCAGTACCCAAAGCTTGTCATCACTGGTTATGTCCGTTTCGATTGCTTTTTGAAACATTTGTGCCTCCTGAGAGTTTAATAAATTGGCTGAATTTGGTCTAATTTTACAACAAAATTGGACAAATAGCAACCGATTTCATGCTCCTTTCTTCCTATTTCATGATTAGTTTGGAAATATGCTAGAATAGCATCATGGTTAGTAGGCTTCGTATGGTTTTTATGGGTTCCCCGGATTTCGCAATACCGGCACTGGAGGCGCTCGCCGACCATTACCGGCTGGTTGGCGTGGTGACTCAGCCTGATCGCCCGGCCGGCCGCGGTGGAAAACTGAAGACACCAGCAGTCAAGGAAGCGGCCCTACGCCTTGAAATTCCATTCATCCAGCCGGAGAAGTTACGCAATCCTGAAACCTTGGCACAATTGAAAGCCTGGGCACCTGACCTGATCGTAGTAGCTGCATTCGGACAGATCCTGCGTCCCGAGGTGCTTAACCTTCCGAAATGGGGCTGTATCAACATCCATGGATCGCTCCTGCCGCGGGGACGCGGCGCGGCACCCATCCAGGCTGCCATCCTGGCTGGAGATCAAGAGACCGGCATTACCATCATGAAAATGGACCCCGGCGTGGACACTGGCCCCATACTCAGCCAGCGGGCCGTTCCAATCTCGCCTGAAGACAATGCCGGAACGCTTTTCCAAAAATTGGCCCTCTCAGGTGCACAATTGCTTCTCGATACGTTACCGAGCTATCTTTCCGGGCAGCTACACCCGCAGCCGCAGCCTTCTGAAGGCGTCACATATGCACCAATGCTTAAGAAGGAAGATGGTCTATTGGATTTCACCCAACCGGCTGCCATGCTGGAACGGCGGGTGCGAGCTTTTTATCCCTGGCCGGGAACCTGGTTCAAGTATAACAATTCGCCATTAAAGGTGATGCACGCCCGGGTCTGTGACGAAAAGAGCCCGGGTGCGGGTCAAAGGCTCACATTTCTTGGGTATCCTGCCATTGGCACAGGTGCGGGGATTCTCATCCTGGAAGAAATCCAACCGGCAGGGAAAAAAATCATGAATGGGAAAGCTTTCCTGGCCGGGGAAAGAAAATGGTAGAAATCTTGCCTAACAAGTCGCTAAACCACAAGAATGTTCGTACCTTTATGGTTGGTATTAGAGAACTCTTTCAGAGTCAGAGGAATGTATGCCGAAATTTATTGCTGCCATAGACCAGGGTACCACGAGCACCCGCTGTATATTGTTCGATCACAGCGGGAATATCGTCTCTTCCGATCAGGAGGAACACCAGCAAATTTACCCAAAGCCTGGCTGGGTGGAACACGATGCTCTAGAGATATGGGAACACACCCAGAGTGTTATCCGCGGCACGTTAGACAAATCCGGCATCGAAGTGACTGACATTGCTGCAATTGGAATTACCAACCAGCGCGAGACTTCTCTTGTCTGGGATCGCGCCACCGGGCGACCAGTTCACAACGCCATTGTCTGGCAGGATACGCGTACGGATTCCATCTGTAGTGAACTGGCAAAGGAAGGTGGTGCTTCGACGCCGCTCAGCACAGGTCAAAACCGCTTCAGGGAAAAAACCGGTTTGCCGTTGGCAACTTATTTCTCCGGGCCGAAAATCAAATGGATTCTGGACAACGTTCCAGGAACACGCCAGCGAGCCGAAAAGGGTGAATTGATCTTCGGTAATATGGACACCTGGGTGCTCTGGAATTTAACCGGCGCCCATGTCACCGATGTCACAAACGCCTCCCGCACCCTGCTCATGGATCTCAAATCACTGGACTGGGATGAGGAAATCCTACACACCCTTGATATCCCCCGGTCCATGCTGCCGGAAATCCGCAGCTCTTCGGAGGTTTACGGCAGCGCCAAAGGCGGGATGGGCGGGGTGCCTGTAGCTGGTGACCTGGGCGACCAACAAGCCGCCCTCTTCGGCGAGACCTGCTACAAAATCGGCGAGGCTAAAAATACTTATGGCACAGGTTGTTTCATGCTGTTGAACACCGGGGAAAAACCTGTGCTTTCCAAGAATGGCTTATTGGCCACCCTTGGCTATAAGATTGGAGACAAGCCAGCTGTGTATGCCCTGGAAGGCTCGATTGCCATCACCGGCGCGCTGGTACAGTGGCTGCGCGATAACCTGGGCTTGATCGAAAAATCCGCCGACGTGGAAACGCTGGCGAACTCGGTGGAAGATAGCGGCGGGATATACTTTGTCCCGGCCTTCTCCGGGCTTTTCGCACCTTATTGGCGCTCGGATGCGCGTGGCGCGATCGTAGGAATGACACGCTATATCAACAAGGGCCACATTGCGCGGGCCGTGCTGGAAGCGACCGCCTTTCAAACGCGCGAAGTGTTGGATGCCATGGAGAAAGATTCCGGCGTCAGGCTGACCGCCCTCAAAGTAGATGGCGGCATGGTCTTCAACGAATTGTTGATGCAGTTTCAGGCTGATATTTTGAATGTGCCAGTCATCCGCCCGAAAGTGGCCGAGACGACAGCCCTGGGTGCTGCTTACGCGGCCGGGTTGGCGGTCGGGTTCTGGAAGGATTATGATGAATTACGTGCAAATTGGGGGATGGACAAGCAATGGAAGCCGTCCATGTCTACCGGTAAACGTGAGTCTCTCTTTACCGGCTGGAAGAAAGCTGTAACCAAAACTTTTGATTGGATTGAGTAGAAAATATGAACCGACAAGAAATCCTCGCATCCCTAAAATCCCATTCTCCAACCGTCCTAATCATTGGTGGAGGCATCAACGGGATAGGAACTTTCCGCGACCTGACCTTGCAAGGAGTGGACACGCTATTGATAGATCGGGCTGACTTCTGCTCGGGCGCTTCATCCGCCTCTTCACGCATGGCGCACGGTGGCATCCGCTATCTCGAGAACGGCGAATTCCGCCTGGTTCGGGAAGCCGTCCAGGAACGCAACCGTATGATCCAGAATGCACCCAGCCTGGTCAAGCCGTTGCCCACCACCATCCCAATTTTTAAAACTTTCTCCGGCATGTTAAATGCCCCACTTAAATTTCTGGGTTGGTTGGATAAACCATCCGAGCGCGGCGGCCTGATCATCAAAATCGGGCTTATTTTCTATGATGCTTTTACCGGCAAGAACCGAACTGTGCCGACGCATGTCTTCGATGGGCGGGAAAAGGCATTAAAGAAATTTCCGTGCCTTAATCCTAAAATTCGTTTCGCAGCCACTTACTATGATGGCATCATTCTTTCCCCCGAACGTTTGTCGCTGGAACTCCTTCTCGACGCGGAAAAAGAAGGCAGCCACGCACGTGCCGTAAACTACGTTTCCATGGTCGGCGGTACTGGAGATCATGTCACGTTAAAGGACGAAGTGAGCGGACAGACCATCGATATTACGCCTCACCTAGTCATCAACGCTGCCGGGCCCTGGATTGACGGAACGAATCAGAGCCTGGGACTGCCAACGCATTACGTTGGTCCCACCAAAGGCTCACACCTAGTGCTCGATAACCTGGAACTGCGCCACGCCATTGGCGACCATGAATTTTTCTTTGAAAACAAGGATGGGCGGATCGTGCTGATCTTCCCACTGTTCGATAAGGTCATGATCGGCACCTCCGACCTGCCCATTGAAGACCCCAACCTGGCTCGGTGTACCGAAGAGGAAGTGGATTACTTTATCGAGATGATCGGGCGCGTTTTCCCGGGCATACCGGTTTCCCGCGAACAGATTGTATTTCGCTTCTGTGGCGTTCGCCCATTGGCATTTACCCAAGCCAAAAACGCCGGCCAGATTACCCGGGATCACCATGTTCAGGAAGATAAACTGGGCAACATTCCCGTTTATTCACTGGTCGGTGGAAAATGGACCAGTTTCCGGGCTTTCTCCGAGCAGGTGACAGACCGTGTCCTGGCTTTCCTTGGCCAAACGCGCAAAATTGATACCAAGGTGCTTCCCATCGGCGCTGGGAAGGATGCATTTCCATTGAAAACGGATTCCATTTATACACGTTCTGAAATTGAAAGCATGGCGAAACGGGAGAAGATTGTCCATCTTGACGACTTTGTCCTCCGTCGCACCCTGCTGGCGTACCTGGGCCAATTGACCCAGCCAATGGTGGGGGAACTATCGAATATCCTGGGGGATTGCCTCCTTTGGGATGAGGCGCAGAAAAAGGCCGAGGTGAACCGGACATTGGAAATATTGGCAGACAGGCATGAGGTTCGCTTGTGACGCTGGTATCGATGGGAGTTGATAGCCTTTTGGACCAGGAAAATATAGGATGATCGAGAAAACAATCCGCAAATTTCGGGAAATCAGCTGGTTGATTCCTGCTCTTACTGTATTAGGATTCTCACTTTATATCATCCAGGCTTGGGCCTATTCTTATATATTGACTTCATTCGTGGATGAGGGAGGCTATTTATATATTGGGTATTTATATGTCCGTGGAATTTTGCGTCCCTTCCAGGATTTCGGGCCACCGCGTTGGTATCCACCGCTTGCATATCTAATCCCTGGTCAAATCGAAAAGTGGTTTGGAGAAGGATTGCTAACCGGGCGATTTTTCTCAGTCCTTTGTGGAATTGGGATGCTGATCGCTTTATGGCTGATCGCCCGGCGGTTGGCTGGAAAATGGTTGGGTGTGGCAATTGTGTGGTGCTTTGCCCTTTCTCCTGTTGCCATTCAAGTCTACAGTCTGGCCCTCTCACAGGCCTTGGTGGCGTGCCTGCTGGCATGGTCCCTGTTTTTTGTGCTGGGCGAAAAGCGTCCTTTCTGGCAACTTACTGTGGGATCAGTGCTGGCAGGACTGGTCATCATGACGCGACAGAATCTTATTCCGCTCATCCCATTATTGATTGCTTACGTTTTCTGGCAACATGGCAAGACAGCCGGCTGGTGGTCGCTGGCTGGCTGCCTTCTCCCACTAATTGTCATCCATGTGGTGTATTGGCCGAACATTCTACAACTCTGGGCAGTTTGGCTGCCGGCCAGGTGGACACCTTTCCTGAATGCCTTTCGCTTTCCGATGGCGCAACTAGCTGCAGGAAGCGGCTTGTCCTTTTCTGCTACATCATTGGCCCTCGTGCAGGGTTTCCGCTTCCATTACTTCAGCTTGGTTGGTTTTTTTGTGTGCGTTTTCCTTTGGCCACCGCGCAATGGTTGGAAGACCCATACAAATCAACGCGCAGCGTATTTTTTGGGGACGCTTTTCCTGGTATTGTTGCTGCTGCATGTTTGGGCGACTGTCAGCACTTCCACTCAGGTTGCCACATGCGCCTCTTGTTTTACGCCGTATTTATCCTTTTTTGATTTGACTGCCTTGCTGCTGGTCGTGGTGACTTTTTCCTCCTGGCGAACGACGCTATCTAAAGTTGCCCAAGGATTTATTATTGTTTTTAGCTCGCTGCTCTCAGCAGCCCTGGGATATGCCGGTTTTGACCGCTTTGGGCCTTGGGTGATGGGGATACCATTCCCGGCATTAACGCGCGGACTGAATCCTCGCAGCTGGACCCCTTTTATCACTCTGCGGGATATCCTCTCAAATAAATTTCACCAGAATTACTGGGCTAGTCGGGTGAATGTTTCAATTGCGACCGCCGTTATACTTGGAATTCTGCTGGTCGTCTTGGTAGCTGTTGGGTACAGGGAGCTAGTGGTGAGGAAACGCCTGAACGGATATTCCTTTGGCAGTTTACTGCTTGTGGTCTTCCTGGTCATGGGTTTCTGGCTATCGCCGTTGATGGGTGGTGAATATTACCAGGGGGGAATTTGCCAGGCTAATATTCCTGCGACCAATCAAGAAATCGCTCAGCAGGTGACTGATGTTGCCCATACCGGAAGCCAGGTCTTATGGGAGGCCAACACCGTTGTCCCTTTATTATATGCACCGGGGATTAATATCTACGTTCCTCCAATTTATGCAGTGTTTAGTTATCGCATTGGCGGTGATCCACAGCAATTGGCAAAATATGGTTTGTGGAATGATGCATTAGCCAGCCAATGGAGGACGAAAGCAAATTTTATCGTTACTGAATCCAGGAATTACCAACCATATCAACCAGGCGGGGATATTGACACCAATAAATATGATGTATACCAGACAGTCCCGACCAATCCTTGTGATCCCAATTCATACTTGCTGGTATATAAAAGAAAGCCCTGACTTCAATAATGCCAGTTTTTTGCTGTGCCCCGGCCTTGACTGGGTTGGATTCTCTGCTTATTATTGGATGGAATATTTTGGATGAAATAAGCTGCAAATATCCCCAGTAGAGGAAACCAAAAAAAGGAGAATTCCTTGAACTGTTCCATCGTTGTACCGGTTTATAACGGAGCAGAAACCGTTCCTGCTCTTATTGAGCGGTTGTGCAATATACTTCCTAAAGTCGCGGAAAAGTACGAAACGATCCTGGTCAATGATGGCAGCCACGACCAAAGTTGGGAAAGGATAGTCGAACTCTCCAACCAGTATTCCTGGGTTATCGGGATGAATCTGGCACGAAATTTCGGACAGCACAATGCGTTGCTGTGTGGAATTCGCCAGGCGCAATATGAATATATTATCACTTTGGATGATGACCTGCAAAATCCCCCCGAGGAGATTCCAGTATTATTGGCAAAATTAACCGAAGGGTATGATGTTGTTTATGGTACCCCGGCACGCGAACAGCATGGTCTTTGGCGTGATATAGCTTCCCAAATAACGAAAATCGCTCTACAAGGTACCATGGGTGTCGAAACCGCCCGCAAGGTCTCCGCTTTTCGAGCTTTCCGCACCCAAATCATTGGTGCTTTTACCAACTATCATGGATATTCTGTCAATATTGATGTTCTGCTAACTTGGGGCACTAACCGTTTTACGTCCATCCCTGTTCGCCATGATCCACGGCGTTTAGGAAATTCGAATTACTCGTTTGGCAAACTCGTTATGCATGGAATTAACATGCTGACTGGATTCAGCACCCTGCCTCTGCAATTTGCAAGTATTACAGGGTTTGCATTTATGTTTTTTGGGATCGGAGTTTTGGCTTATGTACTTGGTCGTTACGCCATCCTGGGGGATAGCGTGCCGGGTTTTCCATTCCTGGCCTCCATAATCGCCATTTTTTCCGGAGCGCAATTATTTGCACTCGGGATAATTGGTGAATATCTGGCGCGCATGTATTTTCAGATCATGGACAGGCCGCCTTATGCTCTGCGCTCGAAAGCCGAACATGGTGTCGAATCCTGATTTATGTTCCATTTTGGAATGGGACAGTACTTTCTTCGGCATGACGATCGCGCGGGTCAACTCAAACCGGCTGGATGCCCAGACAGTCACGCAGGTGATGGACTGGTGCCAAGAGAAAAAGGTAATTTGTCTCTATTTTTTGGCTGATAGTAATCATGTCGAGACCATTCGACAAGCTGAAAAAAATGGATTCTATCTAACTGATATTCGGGTGACCTATGAACTTCCCTTGTACGGGTTTGAAGACCGGTATGTACCGAACCCGGAGATCAGAAATGCTGTCCCGGAGGATTTACCTTTCCTGCGTGCGATAACCAGATCATCCTACAGCGACTCGCGTTTTTATTACGATGGCCATTTTTCGCAGGAGAGTTGTGACCGTTTGTATGAAATTTGGATCGAAAAAAGTCTTTCGGGATTTGCCCAGGCCGTATTGGTCATGGGAGGGCCTGGTAAGCCGGAAGGCTTTATAACCTGTGATAAACTTTTTCCGGAAGCCAAGGGAAAGATTGGGCTGGTTGGCGTCAGCAGGAACGCCCGAGGCCGAGGAATTGGCCAGGCGCTCGTTCAAGCATCCGTGCACTGGTTTGCCGGGCAGGGATTGGATTCCGTACAGGTTGTCACCCAGGGTCGTAACTTGGCAGCCCAGCGCCTTTATCAAAAGGGCGGGTTTCTTACCAATGAAGTCAAATTTTGGTATCACCGCTGGTTTGGTGAAGAATTAGAACTTCCTGGAAGAGATCATGAATAATAAAATCCAATCTATTTCACCAAGCGATTTCGTGGAAGTGCATCTGCCGGATGGAAGAGTCCTTTCCGGTCCGCGCGGTACGCGTGCAGGCGATTTTCTAGGATCCGTCGCCAAACCTGAGGATGCCCCTTTGATGGCTGCCATTGTAAATACTGACCTTCGAGAACTTACCTACGCTGTCCAAATGGAGGCGCGTCTTGCTCCTGTTACGATGGCTGATGCAGATGGCGCGCGCATCTATCGCCGTTCCCTGACATTCCTGCTAAGTGCGGCTTTTGCTAATTTGTTCCCGGAAAATCATATGACGATCGATCACTCGGTCTCTTCTGGAGGGTATTTTTGCCAGCTAACTGACCGCGCTCCACTTGGCAATGCTGAACTGGTTTCGCTGGATGAATATATGCGCGCATGGGTTAAGAAGGAAGAATCCTTCTGTCGCCAGGAGGTCTCCCTGGAAGAAGCCAAGGCGTATTTCGAAAGCAAGGGCTATCATGACAAGGTATTGTTGCTCTCCTACCGGCAAAAGGATTATGTCACCCTGTACCAGCTGGATGATTATCGTGATTACCACCAGGGATACATGGTCCCCTCCACTGGCTATTTGAAGTGGTTCGAAATTGTTCCTGCCGGGGATGGTTTTATTCTGCACTACCCGCAACGCCGTACCCCCACCAGCATCCAGCCCATGCCTGAATACCCCAAACTGCTGGCAGCCTTTCGCCAATACGGCCAGTGGCTGGAGCGTCTGGGAATTGGATCGGTCGGGGCATTGAATGATGCGATCCAGGAAGGGCGCAGCCGCGCGGTCATCTTGGTCTCGGAAGCTTTACACGAACAAAATATCGCCGAGATCGCCCGTCAGATTTACGGTCGTGGCGAACATGCCCGGGTAGTTCTGATCGCAGGACCTTCTTCTTCAGGAAAAACCACTTTCTCGAGGCGGTTGGCTGTTCAATTACTTGCACTGGGTCTTTCGCCTTTTGCCCTGGAATTGGATAATTTTTTTGTGGACCGGGAGAAAACGCCACTCGGGGAGGATGGCAAGTTCGACTTTGAAGCCCTGGAAGCTCTCGACCTGGATCTGCTGGGAGAGGATTTGTCCCGCTTAATTTCCGGTGAAGCAGTTCAACTGCCCAAATATAATTTCAAGGCTGGGAAACGTGAGGCCGGCGAGACGATCCAGTTGAGTCCGGAGCATATTATTATTTTGGAAGGCATCCATGGTCTGGATCCTCGTCTTGTACCCGATTCGGTGGCCGGGCGCGCATTCCGTATCTATGTTTCTGCCCTGACGCAGCTTAACCTTGACCGGCATAACCGGGTCTCTACCACCGATACCCGCTTGATCCGGCGGATCGTGCGGGATACGTTCGAGCGAGGTTACACCGCGGTACAGACCATCAGTGGTTGGGAATCGGTGCGCCGTGGCGAGAAAAAATACATTTTTCCCTACCAGGAAAACGCCGATGCAATGTTCAATTCGGCTCTGGTATACGAGCTATCTGCCCTTAAACCTTTGGCCGAGCCCATTCTGCGCCAAGTGCCTTACGGTATGCCGGAATATATTGAAGCCAAGCGATTGCTAGCTTTCCTGGAATGGTTCCTACCGGTGGAGGCAGATTTAATCCCGGATAATTCCCTATTGCGCGAATTCGTCGGGGGATCCATTTTAAAAGATTTTACCGTTTGGAAAGCATAATACCCTCCAGCGGTTAATAATTGCCTTGCCCTGCTTTTCTGGAAGGCAGTTTCTTTTTGAGTTGAAATGAATTTCTTTGAGATACTCCTAATTGCACTCAGCATGTCCATGGACGCCTTTGCGGTCTGCCTGGCTGCAGGGGCCCAGGAAGGTACAACAGGGCCGCGCGCGACTTTCCGATTGGCGTTCCATTTTGGTCTCTTTCAATTCCTGATGCCAATCATTGGCTGGTTTGCCGGAACTTCTGTTCTGCACTTTATCTATGCTTATGACCAATGGCTGGCTTTCGTTCTGCTGGCATTCGTCGGTATACGGATGGTACGTTCGGGAATTGACCAAAATAGCACTGCTCCAATAGCCAACCCCTCACGCGGCTGGACGTTGGTCTTGCTGGCTTTTGCCACCAGCATCGACGCTCTGGCAATCGGATTCAGTCTGGGTCTGGTTGGTGTGACAATCTGGTACCCAGCTGTCGTCATCGGATTGGTGACCGGGCTGGTTTCCTGGCTGGGCATTCTTCTGGGAAACCGACTGGGCTTGAAGTTCGGGAAACGAATGGAAATGATCGGAGGAATAACCCTGATAATTATCGGAATCTGGATTGTGCTATCGCATTATCGAGTGTAAAGATTACAGGATAAAATTTCATGTAACCCCCACTAATAATCTCACCCTGCCAAATTAATCTAACAGGGTGGAATTTTCTGAGAAATTTTGTTTCTTAAGCGTACAGTTGCCGACGGATTTGCCCAACCTGGGTGCGCAACCGGTCATCCCGCTCCAACAAATCCGCTACTTTCTCACAAGCGTACATAACCGTTGAATGATCACGCCCGCCCAACGCCTGCCCGATCTGAGGTAAGGAAACATTTGTCTCGCGCATCAAGTACATTGCAATTTGGCGCGGCAGGGCAACATCATGCGAACGATCAGGCGAGAGTAAGCGATCCACGGACAGATTGAAGGTTTTGGCAACCATATCAACCACGGCTCCGGGTTTCACATCACCACGCTGAGGCAGCAGGTCAGCAAGGGCCACATCTGCCAGTTGCACTGTCATAGCCATCCCGCTCAAATCGGTAAAAGCCACAATGCGGTTTAGGGCCCCTTCCAATTCACGGATATTGGATTGGACACGCCGGGCTATCAGTTCCATGATCTCGCCTGGTATCGTCCGCCCCAGGCGTTCGGCCTTGGAACCCAGGATTGCCAGCCGGGTCTCCAAATCGGGCAATTGTATGTCAGCGGTAAGGCCCCATTCGAACCGGGAGCGCAGACGTTCTTCCAAAGTCACCAGGCTCTTGGGCGGCCGGTCTGAAGAGACAATGATTTGCTTATTTTGTCCATGCAGGGTATTGAATGTATGGAAGAATTCCTCTTGGGTGGATTCCTTCCCCGCAATAAATTGGATATCATCCACCAGCAGCACATCTGCCGAGCGATATTTTTCCCGGAATGCCTGGGTGGTATGGCTTCGGATGGCGCCAATCATGTCATTGGTGAATTCTTCCGAAGAAACGTACAGCACATTCTGACCGTGCTCCTGGCAATAATTTCCAATGGCATGCAATAAATGAGTTTTGCCTAACCCGACACCGCCATATAAAAACAACGGATTGTAGGCTGTTGCAGGGTTTTCAGCAACGGCCTGCGAGGCGGCATGGGCCAATCGGTTGTTCGGGCCAACCACAAAATTCTCGAACGTGTAGCGGGGATTCAGAGATGAGTTTTTAGGATGAGGAAGTGATATTTCATCCGAAACTGGTATGGTTTCTACCGATGAAGAAATTGTCTGAAGATCTCCTTGGTACTCATTGGTGGGACGTACAATAAATGTTACTTCTACTGAGCGATTCATAATTCCCGTCAGGAGACGTGTTACGGTGCTGGAAAGGCGGCTTTCCAGCCAGTCACGGGCGAAGGCATTGTGGACCGTGACAGTGAAAAGCCCGTCTTCATAAGAATCGATCCGGGTATCGCGCACCCAGGTATCGAAGGATGCTTTTGGCATCTCCATCTGGAGTTGCCCCAATGCTGACTGCCAGGCTTGCTCGGCGTCCATCTTCTCTTCCTCCAGAGTACAAAGATCCGGCGTTGAAGTACAGGGACACAAGCCCACTGCCCATGCAGTGGGAAATCCCTACGTTCCATGAATTGAAATTCTTGCCGACTTGCTTGTTTAGGGTGGATAGTACCCGCTATCCAATCACCGTAGAAATATTCTAGCAGAAAAAATGGAATTGTTCCATACGTACAACCTACGCAACTTTAAAAACATTAGAATCTTAAGAACGGTTAAACCTTAAAAAAGGAGAAAAGAACAACCTGCCAAATAACCGCCCATTGAGTCAACTTGTGCCCCCACTGACATGCTTTTATCAAGTTAGACCGCCACAGATTGGGCTGAGTTAGCAGCACTTCCACGGTTACTGGAAGAATCCCTGGCGAACCTTAAAAACTACTTTTTGGAATAACCCTCTGATCTAGGTCATGTGAAACGCAGAAAATTGGGCTTCGTTCGATGAGGGGAGGGCTTTCAGGCAGCTTCCTGGGCTTGTGCACGCGGTACCCAAGCGAGAATGGTTGTTCCCTCTTTTGGAGCGGAGATAATGTCGAGGTCACCGCCTACATTGGCAACACGCGTCAGCATGTTTGCCAGGCCATGTCCGACGGTTTTATTGGCCTGTTCCAGATCGAAACCGTCGCCATTGTCATGGATCTCAAGCAAGGCGCGATCCGTTGTACTCCACAGGTCAACCGTGACTTTACTCGCATTGGCGTGCTTGGCTATGTTCGCCATCGCTTCCTGGCATATGTGAAATAAAGCCATTGCATTGACCGGCTGCAGGTCGGATATTGGCTCTTTTGGTCCTGCCAGGATCACTTCGAGTTTGGTATTCTGTCTGAACTCAGCAACCAGCCTGCCGAGGCCTTCAATAAGACTTTCATCCCGCAACTGCCGCGGACGCAAGTCAAGTATATAGGTGCGGATGTCGCGGATGGTGCGGTTCAAATCGTCCATAGCTTTTATCAAGCGGTTGTCGGCAGATTCAGGATCTTCCCGCAGGACAGAGCGGGCATTCTCAAGGGCCAATCCAACCCCATAAATTGATTGAATGATGCCATCGTGTAAATCCATGCCGATACGTTCACGTTCTTCCAGAATGGTCACCCGGCGAACATTGGAATGCAGGCGGGCATTTTCAATGGCTGTTCCGGCTCCTGACGCAATGGAAACAAGCACCTGGATGTCATTCTTAGAAATAGCCTTTTTACTGCGCGTGGCAACGGTCAGTACACCGACTATTTCGCCGTGCGCAGGCAATGGGATACAGGCGATCTGCCTGAATCCAGCCTTAACGACTGCCAGGCGGGTAACACGCTCATCTTTTTCAAGATGATTGCTGATTATTGGTTGCCTTGTCTGGGCAGCCTGACCAACCATGCCCTCGCCAATTTTGTAGCGGTTGCGTGTCCAGAAGGCTTCGGCTGCTTCCCCACGGTGCAAGATGAGCCGCAGCGTTTCGCCTTCTTCCTCTCGCAGGAAAATTTCCCCGGCTTCCATTTTGAAATGCGCCATCAACAAAGAAAGCGTTTTGTTCATTATTTCGTCAAGCTCAAGCGAGGAAGCCAATGCTGAATTAATCTGATTCAGCAGCGCGAGTTCATTATTGCGACGAGTGAGGGTCTGGTCACGCTCCCGCAGGTTTTCATAAAGACGGGCATTATCGATGGCTACCCCGGCATAGGCTGCCAGCATTTCGATGATTGTTTCGTCGTCCTGGGTAAATTCGGATGCATTGATCTTTTCGGTCAAGTAGATCTGGCCCAACTGCCGGGTGCCCTGACGGATAGGCACACCCAGTAAGGAATGCATTTCGGCGTGACCTGGAGGAAAACCGGCCGAACGGTTGTCTTTGCCGATCTCCGGGATGCGAACGATACCGCTGTCGCCGCGCATTAGTGCGCCAATCAGACCTAATCCGCGCGGAGGATGTGGAATGCGTTTAATTTCTTCGGCGGTCATGCCGACTGTTATGAATTGTTTAAGTTTCCCCTCATCGTCCAGAACGCCCAATGCGCCATACCTGGCAGCGGCCTGCTCGCAGGCAATTGAAACTATCCGCTCCAATAACGTTTCGAGCGAGACATCTGTTACCAATTCCAAACTAGCCCGATGCAATGCAATCAATCGAGCTTGAAGGTCTTCACGCGTCAGGAGCATTTTCTAGACACCTCGATAATCCAGACAATTTTACTCCAGATGTGGCTAATATAACAAGTTTGCTCCGGGTTATTAGTGAATCTTCCGGTAAAATTGGGTAGAGTATTATGGTCCAGTCGGTTTCAACCCTTGCGGGAAGCATCGTGACCCACCTGATACCCAAAAATCATCCTCCACCCAAAGAGAATCCTCATTACGCTGCGATTTTGATAGCTTTTGCCAGAGGGCTACGATAAAATACCTACTGCCATAAATAATGGAGAAAAGCAGAGATGACAATATCACGCATTTCCGGATTCTATGATTTGCCCATGGATGAACGGCTGGATAAACTGGCTGAAGCCAGCGGCCTTTCCAGTCAGGATATCGAAGCACTGCGAACAGTCCATGGACTGACGGATGAACAGTCCGACCACATGGTCGAAAATGCGGTCGGAAGCTTTGGGCTGCCGCTCGGGATCGGGTTGAATTTCATCGTCAATGGCCGGGAAGTACTCATACCGATGGCGATTGAGGAACCTTCAGTGGTAGCCGGGGCCTCATTCATGGCTAAGCTGGCACGATTCGGTGGAGGCTTTACAACCAGCATGACTGCTCCGGAGATGATCGGGCAGATGCAGGTGTTGGATGTCAGGGATTTGATGACTGCCAGTCTTAATTTACACCGGCATAAAGCCGAGTTGCTCGCCGAAGCTGATTCGGTTGATCCGTTGTTGAAAAAATTCGGCGGCGGAGCGCGTGACCTGGAAGTCCGTATCATCGAAGAATCACCAATAGGCGCTTTTCTTGTTGTCCACCTGATCTACGATGTACGGGATGCCATGGGCGCTAATGCCGTCAATACGGCCTGCGAGAAAATGGCAACCCGTGTTGAAGAAATTACCGGCGGCCGCGTCCATCTGAAGATTCTTTCCAACCTGGCTGACCGCCGGCTTGCACGGGCGCGCTGCACCATCCCGGTTGCAGCTCTTGCCTTCGGCGATTTCTCCGGCGAACAGGTACGCGATGGGATCATCCAGGCATGGGCTTTTGCCGTTGCTGATCCCTATCGCGCGGCCACGCACAATAAGGGCATCATGAATGGAGTTGACGCGGTTGCGATTGCCACCGGCAACGACTGGCGTGCCATTGAGGCCGGTGCACATGCGTATGCAGCCCGGGATGGACGCTACACCAGCCTGAGTATGTGGGGCAGGAATGAGCAGGGTGAACTTATGGGTGAACTGGAAATGCCGATGGCGGTTGGCATCGTCGGCGGAGCCACCAAGGTCCACCCGGCAGCCAGGGCCGCGCTGAAATTAATGGGTGTGACCAGTGCCACTGAACTGGCCGGGATTATCGTCTCGGTCGGGCTGGCGCAGAACCTGGCTGCATTGCGCGCACTGGCGACCGAAGGAATCCAGCGCGGGCACATGTCGCTGCACGCACATCAAGTGGCGATTGCCGCCGGTGCGGTGGGTGACCAAATCAAGAAAGTTGCCGCTCAGATGGTCGCGGACAAGACTGTGCGGATTGACCACGCGGAAGAGATTTTAAAGACATTGGATAAACATTCATAGGTGCGGACGAACGTTTCCGTCTCAGGTACAGGAGAAACAGCATGACCGAATCCACCACACTGTTAAAACCCACCCACCCCGTTGGTATCATAGGTTATGGGGCGTATGTGCCGCGTTACCGGTTGCCGGCGAAGGAAGTGGCCCGCATCTGGACCGGCGGCAAAACCTCAGGCCTGCCCATTAAAGAGAAAGCGGTTCCCGGGATGGATGAGGACGTGGTGACCATGTCACTTGAAACGGTGCGTAATGCCATGAAGCGGGCCGGTATCGATCCGGCCGATGTCCGGGCGGTCTGGATCGGGTCTGAATCCCACCCGTATGCAGTCAAACCCACATCCACAATTGTGGCCGAGGCGATAGGAGCAACGCCGAACGTCCAAGCGGCAGACATGGAGTTCGCTTGCAAAGCCGGCACCGAGGCGATGGTGATGGCGATGGGCCTGGTCGGCTCTGGAATGGCGCGGTATGCCATCGCGGCCGGCCTGGATACCGCCCAGGGCAAGCCCGGCGATGCGCTGGAGTACACCGCAGCAGCCGGGGGGGCGGCCTTCGTCATCGGCCCGGCCGAGGAGAGTCTTGCACTAATAGCCTCCTCATACTCGTTTGTCACCGATACGCCGGATTTCTGGCGACGAGAATATCAGCGTTACCCGGAACACGGCCAGCGCTTCACTGGTGAACCAGCGTATTTCAAGCACATTACGGAGGCTGGCAAATCCATGATGGAAGCCAACGGGACAACCGCCAAGGATTACCAGTGGGCGGTGTTTCACCAACCCAACGCCAAATTTCCGCAGCGGGCCGCCTCTCTATTGGGGTTCACCCCGGAACAAATCGCGCCCGGCCTGCTCTCTCCAGTCATCGGCAACACGTATGCAGGCGCTGCCATTATTGGTCTGACTGCGACCCTGGACGTGGCCAAACCGGGCGACCGCATCCTGATGGTCTCGTTCGGTTCCGGGGCAGGATCGGACGCGTTCGATTTGCAAGTGACCGATAAGTTGCCTGAACGGCGGGACAAAGCCCTCAAGACACGGGATTACATCGCCCGGCGTACCGAGATCGATTACGCCACCTATGCCCGCCTGCGCGGGAAAATAACGATGAAATAGCATTAAGCTGTCAGCTGTTGAGGAAGAACTATGACTGATGTTGTCATTGCCGGAATAGGACAGACCCCGGTGGGGGAGCACTGGGAGACTTCGCTGCGCTCGTTGGCCGTGAAAGTGATGCTGGCAGCCTTTAAAGATTCCGGGGGCTTGCGCCCGCAGGCACTTTATGTAGGCAACATGCTGGGGGCCGTGCTCTCGCATCAGGCGCACCTGGGTGCGTTACTGGCAGATTTCGGCGGGTTGCGCAATAGGGATGGCAAGGAGCAGGAGATTCGGACCGGGATCGAGGCCGAGACGATCGAGGCGGCTGGGGCTTCCGGAGGCGCGGCCCTGCGCCAGGGCTATATGGCCGTGGCGAGTGGGATGGTAAATGTGGCAATGGTGGTTGGCGTGGAAAAGTTCACCGACGTGGTTGGAGCGGAGGTGGAAGCGGCCCTGGCAACGGCGACCGATGGCGATTTCGAAGCTATCCAGGGCTTGACCCCGACGGCTCAAGCAGCGCTGCTTGCGCGCCGTTACATGCACGAGTTCAACATGCCTCCGGATGGATTGGCAGGTTTCGCCCTGACCGCGCATGCCAACGCAGCCGGAAACAAGAACGCCATGTTCCGCAAAGTGATCAACCTGGACGCTTATCATAAAGCCGAACCGGTAAGCGACCCGCTCAATATGTTCGATGTTGCGCCCAACGCGGACGGTGCCGCCGCCATTATCCTGACTCGAGCTGAACTGCTGCCAAAAGACTTCGCCCACCCGCTGGTGCGGATCGCAGCCAGTGCAAGCGCCTCGGATACACTGGGCTTGCACAACCGGGCCGATCCGCTGTGGTTTGCGGCAGCGCAGGTCTCGGTGGAACAAGCGCTGCGCAAAGCCGGGATGAAGCGGGAACAGGTGGACCTGTTTGAATACCACGACGTTTATTCGATTTATGCAGCGCTCAGTCTGGAAGCGGCTGGTTTTGCACCACCCGGGCAGGGCTGGAAACTGGCCGCGGATGGGTCGATCGGCTTGACCGGTCAGATTCCCTGCGCCACGCTGGGCGGAACGAAGGCACGGGGCAACCCGGGCGGCGCGACAGGGGTGTACCAGGCAGCCGAAGCGGCGCAACAATTACAGGCTCAGGCGGGCTCGAACCAGATCGCCGGGGCCAAAATTGCCATGATCCAGTGCCTGGGCGGCCCAGCAGCCACGGCGGTCACGCATATCCTGGAAAGAATAAGAGACTAAGTACCAGGTATTAAGGGTTTCAGGCAACCTGATAGTTCCTGATAGTTCCCCAGATTAGAATTACGTGCGAACAATACAAGGAGAACCATTATGGAAATTGCCCGTCATTGGAGACTGAAACAACAACGCTATGGATTAGTGGGAGAGATCTGCCCGCATTGCTCGACCAAGATCTTCCCACCACGGGATGTGTGCCCTAACTGCGGAGGTGAGGCTAAAACGACCTTTGCATTCAGCGGCAAAGGTGAAGTATTTTCATACACCACAATTTACGAAGCCCCGGCCGGTTTCGACGATACAGCCCCATACACGGTGGCACTGGTCAAACTGGAAGAAGGCCCACTGGTGACCGCCCAACTGACTGACCTGGGCAGCCAGCCGGTAGAGATCGGCATGCCTGTGGAGATGGTCACTCGTCGCCTACGCCAGGATGGGGATGAACGCGGCATGTTGATTTACGGATATAAGTTCCGTCCGGTAATGAACGGGTAAAAAGAAATCGAGATGATTAAGCGCTCTCCATCATGGAGGGCGCTTTTTTAATCCTATGCATAATAAGAACATAGAATTAAGAACTATTCTTATGGTTCATGGCCTTTAGGTAACTGGCATTTCGGCCTAAATGACATATCCTTGGCCTGAACGTTCCAGGCCTATAATGAAATGCAACCGCTCAATCAGTTATAAAAAATGAAATTCCTGCGCTTATTTGTTGACTCAGTGATATGTGATCGTCGTCGCCGCGGTGGAGTGGATCCATAGGCAGGCAGACTGCGCCTGGCAGGATGTCTTATCCTTGTAGGTGGCACAGTAAACCGGTCGATAAGGCGTGGGCGTCTCCGTAGGTGTTGGCGGTGGGATCAGCACATGCGCGCCGGCCAGGCCGGCGGAAGGTGCGCCGATATCCGCCATCACCAAGCAGCCGCGGCTGGGAGTGAGCATCAACCGCACCCAACGGCTGTTCGGGTCGCGGCCGTCGACCGGATAGCTCATGCCTTTCATGGCCACATTCACGATGTCATAGACCAGGCCGAGACCTCTGCGGCAGTTGGCGTTGAGGTTGGGGGTGAAGGATAGTTCCTCTGCCGGAACGGGTGTGGGCGTGGAGGAGGGTACGAGCGTGGGTGTGGGCGTGGGTGAGACGGCCGGGGCGTACTGGTATCAGGCGAAATCCTGGCCGTTCAGCACCTGGCCGGCCCCCAGCAGGATGGACCGGTATGTGTTGCCCTCATGTCCGCTGGGAATGAGCGTCCAATGGCCGGTCCCACCGGGACCCACAAAGCTGGCAGCGTTCACGTTGAGGCAATACTTGCCTGGGACGAGCCCGGCAAACTGTTAGTTTCTGTTCACATCCGTTATGGTGTGCATCAGACCTCCCTCAGGGCAATCCCCGGGACCGATATTGACGGTAATGTTGTTCATGAAGGGTTCGCCGGGCTGATGAATGCCGTCCGCGTCCACCCAATATGCATCCACCACGCAGCCCTCCGGCAGAGGATTAGACGCCGGGCTGGTGTACAATGGCACGGAGCATTGGTCATTCCACTACACGTCCCGGATGGTGGCAGTCGCTTCTCGCGCACAGGTACCGCTGGCGTTCGTGCGAAACGTGTACACTGCCGAGAATAGCCCCATGGTTGTATCGTTGACCGGGGCTATTCGCCAGAAATAGGTGGTGCAATCCGCCAGAGGCGAACCCAGGCTCCAGCGGGTATCGGGGAGGCCGGTTCCGCCACTCAAGTGGGTGTCGGAGAACGTCGGATCGGTTGACAGGTCCACCCGGTAGCCATGCGGTAGACAGGGGATCCGGGTACTGCCATTGGAGCAGAGGTAAGGTCGTGAGATTGGTGAGCACGGCGCCGTCGCTGGGTGAGAGCAGAGCGGGAGCGTGCAGCGAGGCCGTGTCGCAGATGGGCCCGGTGAAGAAGTAGAAGTACCCGGCGATCGGACCGAGTGTTGTTCCGTTCAACGGAGGGACAGCCCAGGAGTACATTTTGGCCGGCTGCAGCGGGCTGCTGGGACTCCAGTTCGTGGACGGGTTACCGGTCCCGCCGCCCAGGTTGTCGCTGAACTGAGGACCGGTATGCAATTCGATGCGGTAGCTTTCCGGTGCGCAATTGGCATCGGGGTAGGTCCAGCTCAGCACTGGACTCAGCGAGTTGAAGATCGAATACAACGACTGACCGACAGGAGTGACCTTCTGTAAGCTGGCAGTCGGGCAGGTCGGTGTCCCCAGGTTATAACCCGCCAGAAGAAGCAAAATCAAAATTGAACAATAAAACAATGCCCATGGTATTTTGCCATATTGTCCTCCTGATTATCATAAGATATTGTGACATAATTTCACCCCGATTTCAATAGGTCATGCAAAATGTTTTCTGTATCATTGGCGGTTGGTGAGTCTGGGAGATTAGTGGGAGAAAAGAAACTGCCGAATAAATTTGATCTCTTGCAAGATTTGTTCCGGTCAGAATCAGGCCAGTCTGTATTCCCGGCCATGATTTGTAACTCCGAACGATTCGGGCATGTACCTTCATCCGGACGATCACATACTCTGAGCCATTATTTATTACTTGCTATTCCCGTCCCAGCTTTGCACCGACTTTGTTGAGGAACAGCACACCTTGGATTCCGTCTTCCCACATTGATATAATGACTCATATGTTCCAATCCTGCTTTATGGGTTTTACCACTATAGTACTCCTTGACATTATCTATATTCTTGAGTATCTTTATCATGAATATAAATGGCGATTTATTCAGTAAGAAGTTTTACATTACTCTAGGTGCCAGAATCATTTATCCCGTCTCAGACCTGGCTGGGGCCAAGATGATGTTCCATGAACCCTCGAGCATCGAACCATTAGTGGATTCTTCGCATTATGTAGGTTTCAAGTTTGGCAACCAGGAAATAGGATTGGATCCCAAAAACGGTCTATTAACGCTGAAGGTTTGAATTTTAATGATGATTCTTTGGCTGAATCGACCGAGCCAAAGCCAAAAAAGCAACAGAAATTGCGAACAGCTTTAAGGTCACTTTATTTCGGAGGAACAATAAATGAATGGAATGAATCCCAATGTCGATTCTTATTTTACTAATGCCAAACAATGGCAGGAAGAATATATAAAATTGAGACAGATCATTCTTGACTGTGGGCTGACCGAGGAATTTAAGTGGATGCATCCTTGTTACACATTTCAGGAAAGCAACGTAGTCTTAATCCATGGATTTAAAGAATACTGTGCGATCCTGTTTATCAAAGGGGCTTTGTTAACGGATGCGAAGGGTATTCTCATCCAACAAACAGAGAACGTGCAGGCGGGGCGCCAGATCCGGTTTACCAATGTTCGAGAAATCGTTGAGATGGAATCTGTCTTGAAAGCATATATTCATGAAGCCATTGAAGTGGAAAAAGCCGGTTTGAAAGTGAATTTTAAAAAGGCTTCCGAATACACCATTCCGAAAGAATTTCAAAATGAACTGGATAGAAACCCTGCCTTGAAAGAAGCATTTTATGCATTGACACCAGGAAGACAAAGAGCATACATATATTATTTTTCTCAACCCAAACTATCCAAAACCCGGGAATCAAGGGTTGAAAAATGCATTGACCTAATCCTCGATGGAATGGGGTTGAATGACTAGTAAATACGATGAGAAGGTAATTGATATCAAAATCAATTCGCGCGGTGGGAGCGCAAACCCTGTCGCCTGACAATACGCGCACCCAAAAGACGGGATTCACCCCACCAAAATCGAGGCTTTCTGGTCCCCGATCTTTTCCGGCAAAATGGTTCCGTCCCGTATCGGAGAATTTGCAGAGGACTATTCGTGTCAGTCCAGAAAACAGCGATACCACTGATCTCATCACAGATCAAGCATGCCGCTGCTGTCATGGCCAGAGCGTTTTACAACGATCCTTTTTTCACCTTTGTACTCCCGGATCCTAAAAAACGTGCTCGCGTGCTGCCATGGCTCTTTGGGAAGACCATCCGCTATGGGCATTGTTATGGCAAGGTCTATACCACATCTTCCATTGATGGTGTTGCGATGTGGCTCGGCCCAAAGAATACCAGCCTGGCAATGATGGGTACATTGTTAACTGGTTTGTTCATGCTTCCGTTGAAACTTCGCCGGCGCGAGTTACAGCGAAGTCTTCTTCTCTCCAGGTTCGCAAACCAACTGCATAAGAAATCAGTCAATGGGCTGCATTGGTATTTATACGGACTTGGAGTTGAACCATCACTCCAGGGACAGGGAATTGGGCATCTGCTGTTGCAGCCCATCCTGGCTCAAGCTGACCGGGAGGCTCTGGTTTGTTTTCTGGACACGAACAACGATAAGAACTTGCCATTCTATGAACGAAATGGTTTTGCAGTACTTAACCATGGACAAGCAAGCCAGACCAGCCCGTATACCTGGATAATGCTCAGAGAACCCAGGTAGCGGCCAATAAAAACCAGACCTACCGGACGGGACTACCGTCCTGAGAGTCAGATCAGCTCAGTGTGCTCAGATGACGGGAAAGTTGCCCAAAAGGGGAAGAGGCTGAAAGAAGTCCACAGCTAGCAACGAGAACACGAACCGGACTTTGAAGAGTTGGGAAGTACACATTCAAACCTCACTACAATGGCTATACCGTTCGTTATTATAATGATAAAGGCAAACCAGCCAATACTTCATAAGGGAGATTCATAATGCGAGTTCTGCTTTCGACGATCGGATCGCGGGGAGATGTCCAGCCATTGGTAGCGCTGGCGCACCAGTTGAAGAGCCTCGACCAGGAGGTCCACCTGTGCGTGCCGCCGGACTTCCGCGACTGGATTGAGAGCTTGGACTTGCACGTCACGCCTATCGGACCCGAGTTGCACTGGACCGGGAAAGCCAGCACTTCGGCAGGTCTGCCCACGCCGGAGCAGCGCCGCCAGATGATGGAAGGGACAGTTGCCACGCAATTCGAGACGATCACAGAGGCAGCTCGAGGCTGCGATTTCATCGTAGGGGCAACAGCACTCCAGATCGCGGCTCCTTCCGTAGCAGAGAGGATGGGCATCCCGTACGTCTTTGCCGCATACTGCCCGGCAGTACTGCCATCGCCGCATCACGCACCACCCGTACTGGCCATGCTGGGTGACAAGCCGGCATCCCCAGCGGTCGACTACGGCGCATTATGGGTCCAGGATGCTCAGCGCTGGAACGATACGTGGAGCCCCCTGCTCAACCCGTACCGCGCATCGCTTGGCCTGGCCCCGGTCAGAGATATACGCAGTCATATCCTGACGGACCAGCCCTGGCTGGCAGCCGATCCGACGTTGGGGCCCTGGCCGGATCCCATGGACCAGGCAGTGTTCCAGACCGGCGCATGGATCCTGCCGGATGCGAGTCCTCTTAGCCCCGAATTGGAGACATTCCTGAATGCCGGAGATCCACCCATCTATTTCGGCTTCGGCAGTATTCGTGCTCCACAAGGCCTCAGCCAGGTGATGATCCACTCGGCGCGTGCGCTCGGACGGCGCGTGATCATCTCGCGAGGATGGGCAGACCTGCCACTCATCGACGACGAACCCGACTGCCTGACCATCGGTGAAGTCAACCAGCAAGTGCTATTCAAACGGGTGGCGGCGGTCGTCCACCACGGCGGCGCGGGCACCACGACTGCAGCCGCGCGAGCCAGCGCACCGCAAGTGGTCCTCCCGCAGCATTACGACCAGCACTATTGGGCCCAACGTATCCATCAGCTCGGCATCGGCAGCGCGCATCCACCCGGCGAACCGACCAGCAACTCACTGACGATTGCTCTTAAGCAAGCCCTCCTTCCGGATGTGGCTGCACGTGCTCGATCCATCGCCAATACCGTACGCAGCGACGGCGCACTGGTTGCCGCCCAGCGATTGATAACCGTGTACCAGCGGAACTGAAAAGCCAACTTGAGGGGTCAATTGTGCCTCTGACTAAGACGGGAAATTGATGACATAGCACCCGCAGAGTGCTATGTTTGTAATAATAACAACATTTAACATTTATCTGGGATGTGTCTTTATACCTTTATCATTAAAAATCCTGATATAGTCCACCAATTCATCGAAATTCACCCTGGCGATGCCGATCTTTTCATCCGCGGCGCCATAACTCATAATCAACTCCCCGTTTACAACGATACCGGCACATGTAAACAGGCAGGGCGTTTTAAAGCGACCCTGGAGCTCCCAAGACTGCTGAGGGTACATCAACCGTTCGGAACACCGGTGAATAATACGGGGGAAGCCCTGGCCTTCCTTGCGAACGATCATGAATGATTGGGAATAGCCTTTATCTGAATCTTGTTTCCCATGATATGCAATTAACCATTCATCTGCGGACAGTTTAATCGGAGGCCAACTTGCACCCACGCGTTCGGCCTCCCAAGGAAACGTACGCTCCGCCAACAGCGCGTGGCGTGCGCACGGACCAGGGAAATCGGCGAAAGTATCCGCCGAGGACATGAACATGGAGACTGGCTTGACATCCGGATCGCTGGTATACCAGTGGGTTTCCCAGGGCCGGTGCAAGCCGACATATTGTTGCTTTCCAAAGATATTCATCTTTTCGGAAAATGGAAATGCATCGCGATTTTCGCCTCGTTCCGGGTCAGTCAAATGGGTAACAAACGAAAAGGCTTTTTCGTATTTCTGTGCCAGCAATTCTTCAATATTCACTTTGAAGAGCACGGTTACGCTAACGTTTCCCCAGGCAGCCCGCCCGAAGGGGTTATCCTTGCGAAGTCCCCAGTCGGGGACGCATTGTTCAGGTATATCCCTAATCCAGTAAGTCCCGGGCGGGAACATGCGGCAAGCCACCGTCATATAAATTTCTCCCTCCAACTTAAAAAGACGGGGATCCTCAATGCAACCGTTGGCGTAATTTGGCACTCGCTCCCCGTATAGATTGGTGATAAAAATCCGGTCCGCCTGGTACTCGAGGGTGGGAGTCAACGCCGGCCGCGAGAAATCGGGTTCCCAGGTAAGCCCATTATCATGACTGTTGGCACATCCCAGGAAAATAGGGTACGGCATGGGATAACCTGCGAGCCTTTTCTGCGGCCAGGGACCGGTTGCACGAAACAACATCAGTAAATCATTTGAACCAGGGACATCGATGATGGCCGGATTGAGCACCATGGTATCCGCCCAGGGACAATCGGGTTGTGCTGAAAGAACGGGCTCCGGGGAGTAGCTGAAGTGCGGTTTCATTGGCTGGTCTCCCTACTTGTTACAAAATAAAGGCAATTGAATAAATCGACAAACCTGATCATATGGTTCGTCCTTTCCCAATTTAATTTCTCATCCCATGATAAATCCTGTACAATCGCCGGTCAAGGATTGCTGTCCGGGCCGGGCAGTGATAGAAAGCTAACAGCTAAATTGACAAAACAATTATTAAAATATATAATTGCAATCTGTAATCATTAAAAATGGAAACGATAATGAATAAGACATCAGATGAAGGTGGCGCGGAAATCCTCGAGGTTGTACCCCAAATCATGCGCGTCATCCGCGACCACATGCGAGAGCATCGCACTGCCGACCTATCCGTGCCCGAATTCCGTACGCTAGGTTTTCTAAACAAGCACTCCGGTACTTCCCTTGTTGCAGTCGCGGAGCATATCGGGCTTTCAACGGCTTCGATGTGCCGGTTGGTGGATGGATTGGTGAGGCGTTCCCTGGTCACGCGCGAGCGCAAGAATGATGCCGTAGACCGGCGCTACGTAACCCTGGGACTCACTGCCAGCGGGCGTGCGATACTCAAATCAGCCCGGGCGAGTACGCAAGCTTACCTGGCTGAGGTGCTGGCAGCGCTTTCACCGGCTGAGCGAGCGACGGTCGTGCAGGCCATACAGCTGCTCAGCCCGCTCTTTACCACCGAACGCGAGAAAGACAGGATGTCTACAAGGGGGCATGGTGACCATTTTTAAGATTTAACATTAAATATATCAAGTCTCGCGAACCAGGCCATCCGGTTAAGCAGACGATTGGAGCGGTATCGGGCGAGAAGGATTGCCTCCGGGCGCCACAGCCCCGACAGGATAACCCTACCAAGGAGGCTTATGCCATTTATTTCAGGCCCACCAAGTTCACATGGACTGAGCCCCTGAACCACGGGCTGGCTTCCAGCCTTCTTCAAAAAGTTTTCTGAACGGAGTGTTGTCTCAGAAAGGATACAAAATGGCAATTCTTGAAACAAAAGCTTTGACGCGCAAGTATAAGAATTTCACTGCAGTAGATCAGCTTTCCTTGAGCATTGAACCGGGTGAGGTGTTTGGGCTTTTGGGGCCAAATGGCGCTGGGAAAACCACCTCGATAAAAATGTTGACCACCCTGCTTCCTCCCACCTCCGGGCGTGCGACCGTGGCGGGATTTGACATAGGTACTCAGCAAGCCCAGGTACGCCGCTCGATAGGTTATGTGCCACAGTTGCTCTCTGCCGATGGCACGCTCACCGGGTATGAAAACCTGCTTATCTTTGCCAAACTGTATGATATTCCGCGTGGTGAGCGAGAAGCCCGCGCCCGGGACGCGTTAAGTTTTATGGGTTTGAAAGATTTTGCTGATAAACTCGTGCGCCAATACTCCGGCGGGATGATCCGCAGGTTGGAAATTGCACAATCCATGTTGCACCGACCCAAGGTATTGTTTTTGGATGAGCCTACCATCGGGCTGGACCCCTCTGCGCGTAACCTTGTGTGGGAGCATTTGAAGGAATTACGTCATAAATATGGAACCACCATTTTCCTGACCACGCACATGATGGAGGAGGCCAACTCAATTTGCAACCGGCTTGCCATAATGCACCTTGGTAAAGTGGCAGCGATTGGCAGCCCGGAAGAACTAAAGGCTTCCATCGGAAAAAGCAAAGCCACTTTGGACGATGTCTTTATTTATTATTCCGGAAATCTCATCGAGACAGGAGGTAGTTACCGTGAAACTTCACGCACTCGCAGGACAGCCCGCAGACTCGGTTAATACGTTGGCTGAAAAAACTGCCAACCCTTTCAACTTGGTATATCAATTCATCTACAAGACTCTGGTCATTGCTGAATTGGAAGCGCGTAAGTTACGCCACGATCCATCTGAATTGGCTACACGCGCCATCCAACCAGCCTTATGGCTGCTGGTCTTCGGCCAGGTATTCACCAGGACGCACGCCATCCCAACGGGGAATTTGAGCTATTTGGATTTTATGTCGCCTGGCATACTGGCGCAAAGTGTTTTGTTCATTGCCATCTTCTATGGCATTGCGATCATTTGGGAACGCGACCTGGGTATCTTGCATAAGTTTTTAGCCAGCCCCACCCCGCGGGCGGCTTTGGTATTGGGGAAAGCCCTTTCGGCCGGCGTCCGTGCCATAACCCAGGCTATCATAATTTTCCTGCTGTCCATGATTTTGGGCGTTCACATCGACTGGGCCCCGTTGTCATTGATCAGCGTGCTCGTTGTGGTCGTTTTAGGTGCTTCCTTCTTTTCAACGTTTTCCCTGATCATTGCCTGCGTCGTGAAGACGCGTGAACAATTCATGGGCATAGGACAGGTATTGACGATGCCGTTGTTTTTTGCCAGTAACGCCATTTATCCCATTTCCATCATGCCGGGCTGGTTGCAGGTGATCTCACGAATTAATCCATTGACTTATATGGTGGATGCGATCCGGTCAGTGATGATCATTGGAGGGGCAAGCACCACCGGATTTGGTCTCGATATCGCTGTGCTGGTTTTTTCTACGGCAGTGCTTGTCATGATTGGTGCCTGGCTTTACCCAACCATTGCCTACTAGTTGGATATATCAGATTTAAAAAGAAGGGGAACCTGGATGCAGCCGTTGGCGTAATTTGACGCGTGTTCCCCGTTTAGATTGGTGAAAAAAATCCGGTCCGGATGGTACTTCAGGGCAGGAGTCAATGCCGGCCGCGAGAAATCGGGTTCCCAGGCAAGCCCATTTTCGTGACCGGTGGCCCATCCCAGGAAAATAGGGTACGGTATGAGATAACCTGCGAGCCTTTTCTGCGGCCAGGGTCCGGTTGCACGAAACAACCTCAGTAAATCAGAGAACCAGGAACATCGATGATGGCCGGATTGAGCACCATGGTATCCGCCCAGGGACAATCAGGTTGTGGTGTGAGAACTGGCGCCAGCGAGTTGTTGAAGTGTGGCTTTAGGTTAATAAAGTATCCTTTCCCGGAAAATTCTCCAAACCCATGATAAATACTCCATTCCGCCTGGTCAAGGATTGATGCCGGGAATGGCATATGAAAAGCGTCTTCCACAGGTCCAGGGAGGGTGCTTCTGATCTCATGGGGATTAACTTTAAATGGGGCTACAATGATGGTGAAACCAATTGATTCTCGTTCCAGCTCACCCGGAAACCATCCTTGGTAAATTTATGAGTGTCAAACTCGAGAAGATTAGAAAACTAAACAAGCAGGCCTGGGATCTTTCTAAAAAAGATGGACCCCAAGCATTCCAAATTGCCCAAAAGGTCCAAAGCCTGCTTTCGAGATGCCCCAATGCCGAGCCAAGAGATGAATTTGAATGCCTTAGAACCCAGACCTATTGCCTGGACATGGAGAGTAAACAGGATAAAGCCCTGCCCATTGCGTTACAGGCCAACCTGCTTGCTCAAAAGATCGGGGATAAATTACTGATCGGCTCGATCCAAAGTTTGTTGGGGAGAATCTACTGGCATATTGATGATTATGCCACTTCAATGGACTACTATCTAAATGCTTTGAATTTGGTCCAAACGGAACCTAATCCCGATTTGGAAATCTCCCTGATCAATGGCCTCGGGTTGGTTCAGTACGGGCTCGAAAATTATAACGAATCGCTGGGATATTTCAAAGCCTGCCTGGAGAAGGCCAATAAAGATGACCTTAGCGGGCAAGCGGATGCAAACAATAATATTGGCTATGTCCTGCATATGCTGGGGCGAGACCGGGAGGCAGTGGAGTACGCCGAGGCGGCTCAGTTTGTTTAATCAAGTAGGAAATTACATCGGGAAATTGCATCCTTTGCATTCGTTGGGCGCGATCCAAATCGCCCTTAGACACCACGAAATAGCCAGTAAGTATTTGCAGGATGGCCTCGAGCTATCCCGCCAGAACAACAGCCAGCTGCTCGAGCTGACTTTTATCTCTGAGTTCAGTCGTATTTACCAGATCGAAAGCAATCTGGACCAGGCTGAAGAAGAGCTGCTCCTGGCCCTGCAAATCGCCGAAAAAATAAATTCGCTCACCAACGTCTCTTTGATCCACGAGCGTCTGATCGGAATTTATAAAGAAAGACAGGATTTTAAATCAGGGCTGGAGCATTTCGAAGCGTTTCACGCTGCTTTTACGAAGATCTTTAACGACAAATCGGACAAACGGATCAAGAACCTCCAAATTCTCAACCAGGTAGAAAGCACCCGCAAGCAGGCAGAACTCTATCGCGAGTTGGCCGGAACCGATTCGTTGACCATACTCGTAAATCGACGGCAATTTCTGGAAATTGCAGAAGCTGCCATTCAAAAAGTGAAAAGCGGCCAGGACCAACTTGCGATCATCATGCTGGATATTGATCATTTTAAGAATGTGAATGACCAGTATGGTCACAAGGCCGGCGATGAGGTTCTGTCAACCATTGCGGCGAGCATCAAGCAATCCCTCCGTCCTGGAGACGTGGCCGGACGGTATGGCGGTGAAGAGTTCATTATCCTAGTGAGCGGTGCTTCTTCTGATCAATGCTTCAAGATCGCAGAGCGAATACGGCGGGCAGTTGCCCAATTGACAATTAATATTGAGCAGGCGGTCATCAGATTGATCATCAGCCTTGGTGTGGTATGGACAAACCCCGATCAAATGGTTCCACTGGATGCCTTGATCAATTATGCAGACCAGGCCATGTATAGCGCCAAGCACCAAGGTCGAAATCGTGTGGTTACCTGGACGCAAGATATGGATATGGGCGAAATTGGGAAACCTGCCTGTCCCGGTGGGAGAGTTGAGGCGTAGCAGTTTGCTTTAAGAAAGCTGCTTCAGCTGATCGCTTTGCTCGCTGCTGCTGTCTATTTGAGGCGATGTTGCGTGGTCCCAGCCGGGATCCTACACTCTCCGCCACCTTGCCAGACCCCGGGCAATTACTTCCATCTATCTTGACCGAATGCAAAAATACGCCTGAATGTGGAATTTCTGGTTATTGCACGAAAAGATGACCAGATAATGATATGATTGGCGAATTGTAAATGCCCTACCCAATAAGTCATTCATCAAAGCAAACATGTCCACCATAGAACGTCTACGCCGGATCATTCTAACCATGGCCGCCACCCGGGAAGGGATGGGGTTGTTTTACCTTTTTGTACGGCTAATTGATTTGCCCGTCTCTCGCTTATCGAAAGGTGCTTGCATTCCAAGCGCAAATTGGGATATTATGCCGATCATTTACCTGACCACGACCGGGGCAAAAAGCGGAATTCCGCGATCAAACCCGGTGCTATGCATACCCGACGGAGATAATCTCATCCTGGTCGGATCGAACTGGGGCAATTCAAAGAACCCCGCTTGGGCTTACAACCTGAGAGCACACCCGCAAACGCAGGTGCGCAAAGGGAAGACAACCAATAGGTTTACGGCGCGTGAGCTGGGCGGCGATGAAAGGACAGCAACTTGGCAAAAAGCAGTCAGGTTCTATCCCCCGTATGTTTCTTACGAACAGCGTTCCGGACGTTCGCTCCCCATTTTTTTGTTGGAGCGTTAGATGGAAGTGATGCAGCCCTTACGTTAAGGAATCAGCCCTGTATATAGAATCGCCCAAAACTATTTTCCCCACAACAGACCGAAAAGATCTTCTTTCCCGGTAACAGGATTTTTCAACCCTGGTCTTTTGAAGAGCTCATGTTCTTACTCGAATAAGCAGACTGGTTGCAATCAGGATCGGAAAATGAACCGGGCAGCCCAACCCAAGGGCTTTGCGAAGCGCCTCCCCCTTTTACCTTGCAATATTCATACTAAAAATAAATTAAATTGATGTAAAATATCGTAATTACCCATATTGCAATCCAAGAGACTCCCATGGATCTATTCAAGAAACGTACGCAGGGCACAACCAGCGGAACTCCTCAAACTAGCGGAGCATCGGTAGGGCTACCCCGGTCTAGCGATACCCTGCCTGCCAGTCTCAAAGCGCACTCCCAATTTATCAAGCGGGTCAGCTGCAGCCAATGTGGCGCGCCCAAGTCCTTGCCATCCACGACAGCCTATATTTACTGCGACTACTGCGGCGCGTTGATCGACTATGATTTTCGCATTGCCAACGCCGATACCAATGCCGGGTTGACTAACACGGTCTTTCACCGGCTGATCGCTCCGGTAGAAAATGCCCTGGCGCAGGCCAAGGCACGCGGGGACCAGGACAGTTATCGAACACTTTACCGCCAGGTATATTTACAATGGATTCAGGAATGTCCCATGGCGGTTTCGCCGCGTGCCAAAACTGATCCTGTCTTTCGCGACCAGATGGTGGTTTACCTGTCCGAATGCGCAGTTACGAAGGACCTAGACCCCCGGCAGGCTCCCCTGGATGCCAAAATGGCGCAACTGGTGGCTTCCTTGCAACGCATTGCTGTGCCGGGAGGAGCTTGGATGGTGGCGGGCGGATTCTGGCCCTATGCCGAGTTATTCAAACAGCAAATGGTCATGGCCTATGACCTGATTCACCAAAAGGGCGTGGATGCCATGGATCCGGACCACGCGCCCTCCGGGGTGCCCCTGCAGATGGAATATTCGACCTTCTTCCAGGGCTGGCTGCCGCACTTATCGGCTGAGGATGGGGAACGGCTGTTGAATTTTTTCGGGCTGACCGCCGAATATGACGAATACCAGCCCAAGCAAACCGACCTGTTCCATTGCGGTGCCTGCGGCGCGGATGTACGTACCCTGACCGGGGCCAGGAATGTAGTCTGTGAAAACTGCGGCCATATTATCGACATCGAAGGGGGAGCGGTGCCCTGCCTTAATTGCGGGGCACAGCTTGCTTTTCCGGTTTCGATCAACCATTTGCTGTGCCCTTATTGCAATACCGACACCAGACGGGTATGAGAACCTGAACGATTAACTAGGAGGATTTTGCAAGTTCAGAGTGTACGGCGAAGCAATGCACACTAATTTTGGTTCTCCTGTAATTTCCCGGGAAATGAACGGAGAATTAAGAAAACCCATTTCCATTTGTGATATACCTGAATAAATTATCCAACAATATATTATTGGTTCGCGCTGGTAAGTTCGTTAAAGAAGAATTTTTGTAAGGAGGCATTACGGATGTCTGATGAAATTGTTCTCACTGTCAATGGAAAACTGTATACGGTCAAAGCGGCACCGGAAACTCCTCTCTTATATGTATTACGCAACGATCTGGGACTGAATGGTCCGCATTTCGGCTGCGGTGGGGAAAAATGCGGCGCCTGTATGGTACTGGTGGGCGCAAAACCTGAACTGTCCTGTCACTTTCCCATTTCCCAAATTGGCCGCTCACGTATTACCACGCTGGAAGGATTAATTGAAGAAGGGGAGTTGCACCCTATACAACGAGCGTTCATAGAAGAACAGGCCACACAGTGCGGTTATTGTGTCAATGGAATGATCATCAGCACCGCGGCGCTGTTATGGAAAAATCCACACCCGACCGATGACCAGATCCGGACAGCCCTGGATGGGAACCTATGCCGGTGCGGATCGCACCTACGCATCATGCGGGCTGTCAAACGCGCAGAAAAGTTGATGCTGGGAGAAGAGGCATAGCGATGGCGAACCCAAACTGGCAAACGAACAAGGCAGGCGGGCGGCAGCCGGGCCGGCGGGGATCAGGCAGGCGCGAGGCATTTTGGGGAGACCTAACAACCTGGCTGGACGACTGGCTGGAAATTAATCCGGATGGAACGGTGACCGCCTTCAGTGGAAAGGTCGAGTTGGGCACGGGTGTACGAACAGCACTGGCGCAGATCGTGGCCGAAGAAATGGATCTTCCGCTTGAACGGGTGCAGATGGTCATGGGAGATACCGACCGCACGCCGGACGAGGGTTATACCGCCGGGAGTATGACGATCAGCTCGAGCGGAAGCGCCTTGCGTAATGCGGCGGCCCTGGCACGGCGCACCCTGCTGGAAATGGCAGCCGGGCAACTGCAGGCCCGCCTGGAGGAGTTGACAGTGCAGGCTGGAGTGATCTCAATAACCCAGCATCCAGAGAAAAAGACCAGCTATGCTGAATTGATGGGGGGTAAGACTTTCAACATGGAAGTCGGTGGCGATGCACCCCTGAAGGATACAAAGTCCTATAGCATCGTTGGTACATCCACCCCGCGCGAGGATATCCCCGGCAAGGTAGCCGGCCGCCCCAGCTTTATCCATGACCTGCGCCTGCCCGGGATGCTGCACGGGCGGTTGGTACGCCCGCCCAGTCCGGCAGCGGAATTCGTTTCAATGGATGAGAAATCCATCGCAACCATCCCAGGCCTGGTCAAAGTGGTGCAGCGCGGTAATTTTATTGGAGTTGTGGCAGAACGCGAGGAGCAGGCCATGCTGGCAGTAGAGAATCTCAAAGTGGAATGGCGCGAAAAGGCCAGCCTGCCGGCCATGCAGGACCTGTTTACCGACTTGCGTTCCCGGCCGACTGAAGATAACCTGTTGGTCGAACAGGGGGACTACCAGACGACCTTTAAGCGAGCTGCCCGGCAGCTGCAAGCCACCTATTACCAGCCTTACCATGCGCACGCTTCGATCGGCCCATCGTGCGCGGTTGCGGATGTGAAAGACGATCAAATCACGGTATGGGCCGCCACACCGGGTCCTTACCCATTAAGCGGGGCGCTGGCAAATCTATTGGATGTGCCGGTTGAAAGGGTGCACCTGATGCACGTGGAAGGGGCCGGCAGTTATGGCCAAAACGGCTCGGATGACGCAGCAGCGGACGCGGTGATCCTATCACAGGCAGTGGGCAGACCCGTGCGGGTGCAATGGTCGCGCCAGGACGAGTTCGTCTGGGAACCGAAAGCCCCCGCTATGGTAATGGAAGTGCACGGCGGCCTGGATGCACAGGGCAACGTGGTTGCCTGGGATTACCAGGTCTGGTCCCCCTCGCATGTGGCACGGGCGCGTGCCTCGGAACAACTGGTGGCAGGCCAACTGATCCGCGGGCATGGTACCTCCCATTTCGGATTTTCCTTTGGTGCTGAACGCAACGCGCCCACCAACTATTCCTTCCCGAACCAGCGTGTAACGGTTCATTACATTGCCGAATCGCCTTTGCGGGCATCTTCGTTCCGGAGCCTGGGCGGCGCGGAAAATACCTTTGCTAACGAATCCTTCATGGATGAGCTGGCCGCGGCGGCGGAAATGGACGCAGTGGATTTCCGGCTGCGCTACCTGGTAGATGAGCGGGCGCGTGCAGTATTAAAGGCAGCAGCCGATAAGGCCGGGTGGGATACACGTCCATCCTGGCAGGGCAAACACGCGCAGTTAGCTGAAGGACGCGGGGTAGCCTTCGCATGGTACGAGAATGACCAGGCGATCGTTACGTCCATTGCACAAGTCCAGGTAGATACCAGTAGCGGGGTTGTGCGCGTGAAGCGGTTGGTTGTGGCGCATGACTGCGGGTTGATCATCAACCCGGACGGGCTGAAGAACCAGATCGAAGGAAATACCATCCAATCGCTGAGCCGGGCGCTGAAAGAGGAAGTGCAATTCGACGAATTGCGGATCAAGAGCGTCGATTGGGATACATACCCGATCCTGACATTCTCGGAAGTGCCGGAGGTGGAAATCGTATTAATCAACCGGCCCGACCTACCTGCGGTTGGAGCGGGGGAACCTTCCACTACCACGACCGCCGCGGCGGTTGCCAACGCCATCTTCGACGCCACGGGCGTACGACTGCGGCGGATCCCATTTACGCCAGAGCGGGTGAAGGTGGCACTCAAAGAAACACAAGGTTGATGCAAGTCCGGGTTGGAGTGGATCGTGATAAAAAAACCATGAGATTATTACTGAATTATTATTACTGAATTCCTGTTACTGAATTCCTGTTACTGAACTGTTACTGAATTCCTGTCAAGGTTTAATTAGAATGTCCCCTTTATGCGACTGAATAGCAATGTCCCCTGCGGGGGACATTGCTATTCAGCTGGGAGGGTATGGGAAGGCCGATAGGCCCAGGGATGATTCGGAGCAGGTTTGTGAGCCTTACTCAGGTTGAGAAGGGCGTGATCCACTTGCTTGGCAGTGACTACTTCCGCCTGGCGGGTCTGTTTGTGGAATATGGTGTAGTCCAGCGGATTGTTTTTGTAGAGGATAGCAACCTGGCCGAGGGCGTTCTGGCAGATGTTGACCTGCGCATTGTGCCAGGCGTAGGCGGGGCGATCGGTCTGGATCTGATAGACCACATTTTTGAACTGCACGGTGAGGTTTTTGGAGACGAGCCGGGTCTCCTGCCAGGTAAGGATCTGGTCAAGATCTTGGTGGGCTAGCACAGAGCGGTGGGCATCCAGGGAAGAGCGCGCCTGGACCGCAAAGCGGGCATTGAAGTCAGTGATGAACTCAGGCAAGTAAAGATTACCTTGCTGCATATTGTTAAGCCCCCGCAGGCGCATTTCCTTGACCAGGCGATCCTGTAAGGTCTGGTTGACGCGCTCGACCCGGCCTTTGGCCTGGGGCGAATTGGCACACAGGATCGGGATCTCCAGGCTTTGCATGGCTCGTCCAAACTGGGTCAGGTTGTCTCCGTTCCCCGCATTGGGCATATTGACCCGAAAGATGCCGTGTTTATCGGTGTAGAGCCCGGCAGGCCGGCCATGGGCGTCCAAATACTGCCTCAGTAGACCGCAATAGCCATAAAAACTCTCCTCCGGCACGAACGACAAGGCTCCCAGCTGGCCCGTGGCATCATCGATCATGACCAGCAGCGTACAGCGCTCCGAGCGCCCTTCAAACCAGTCATGATCCGTCCCGTCCATTTGCACCAGTTCCCCCAAGCAAGCCCGGCGCTCTCGCAGCGGATACTCTGCCTGCTTCCGGACTTTCTTCGCCTTCCAGATCCCCTCCGCGATCATGATATTGCGGACGCTCCCCAAACACAACTTCAGCCCTTCCAGCTCCACTAACTTCTCGTGCGCCAGCGTTGGCCCAAAGTCAGCATAACGTCCTTTGAGCAGATCCAGCGCAGCCCGCACGGTCTCCCGCTCCAATTGATGGTGGCTTGCCTGCCCACGCTGCTTTGATACCAACCCGGCTGCACCTTCTCGCCGATAGGCTCGCAACAAACGCTTCACTTGCCGAACGCTCACTCCCAGGATCTCTGCCGCGGTTCTTTGTTTCATCCGCTTCTCTTGCAAACGCTCCATCACTTCCAAACAACTCAGTTCCTCTTGGCTCATGGTTAGTAAGTCCATTTCTATGTCCCTTTCACAGAGGGGACATTCTAACTTGTACGCAAAGGGGACATTACTATTAAACGCCAACACTGTTACTGAATTCCTTGACAGTTCCTGGCAGGCATGATATAAACCCGCCCAATATGTTAGCTATAAGTTTGAATCTGAAGTCACCTCGTGCTCGTCGTCCCATCTATCCGTCCAACCGTGAAGGATGGTTTTTTTGTGTTTGCATGAGATCAAATTAAACCAGTACGCGCACCTGAAGCAAACCAAGCCCTCCTTAACCGGAGGGCTTTTTTTATCATCTTTCTGATGACCAATGTCATACCTATCAAACAAGGAGACCTGCATGACGAAACAAAATATCAAAAAAGTCGTACTCGCCTATTCCGGTGGATTGGACACTTCCGTGATCGTGCCCTGGTTGAAGGAGAATTATGGCTGTGAAGTGGTCTGCTTCGCGGCGGATGTGGGCCAGGGTAAGGAGATGGATGGCCTGGAAGCCAAGGCCATTGCCAGCGGTGCCAGCCAGCTGGTGGTGCATGACCTGCGCGAAGAGTTGGCCGAAGATTACATCTTCCGGATGCTGCGTGCCGGCGCAGTCTACGAGCGGAAATACCTGCTCGGAACTTCCATCGCCCGACCATTGATCGCCAAACACCAGGTCGAAGTAGCCCACGAAGTCGGCGCGGATGCGGTGTCGCACGGCGCTACTGGCAAGGGCAACGACCAGGTACGGTTTGAATTAACCTATGCTGCACTGGACCCGCGCTTGAAGGTGATTGCACCGTGGCGCGAGTGGGAGATCCGCTCACGCGAGGACGCCATTGCCTATGCCAAGGCTCATAATGTGCATGTCAAGGCCACCTTGAAATCCATTTACAGCCGGGATGGCAACCTGTGGCATTTATCACACGAAGGTGGCCTGCTCGAATACCCCTGGCAGGAACCCGAAGAGTCCATGTTCCAGATCTCATGCGCACCTGAAAACGCCCCGGATGAACCGGCCGTTATCGAGATCGAATTCGAATCCGGTACACCGGTGGCCATCGACGGGGAAAAACTCTCCCCGGCCACCCTGATTACCCACCTGAATACCCTGGGCGGAACGCATGGGATCGGACGCGCGGACCTGGTTGAAGGCCGGCTGGTAGGGATGAAATCCCACGGCGTTTACGAAACTCCCGGCGGGACGATTTTGATGGCCGCCCACCGCGAAGTGGAGTCGCTGGTGTTGGATAAGGATACCTTTCACTACAAGGACACGCTGGCAATCAAATATGCCGAACTGGTCTATAACGGGTTGTGGTTCTCGCCGCTGCGCGAAGCCCTGGACGCCTTCATGGACAGCACGCAAGGACCTGTCACCGGCTCGGTGCGTTTGAAGTTATACAAGGGCAACATCATTCCGGTCGGACGTAAGAGTCCCTTCAGCCTGTACCGCGAGGATTTTGCCACATTTGGCCAGGAAAATGTTTACGACCAATCCGATGCCGAAGGTTTCATCCATCTGTACGGGCTGCCGCTCAAGGTACGCGCCCTGAACGGCCTGCCGATTTCTGGGTTGAACATACCAAAACCGGATTATTCCCGATTCAAAAGGGATTAGGGACAATGAAGGGAGAATATCAATGACTCTCTGGGGTGGCAGGTTTACTGGAAAACTCGACCCGCAAGCCTGGGCCTTGAATGCCTCGCTCGGTTTCGACCGGCGGCTGGCGCTGCAGGACGTGCGCGGCAGCCTGGCCTGGGCGATGGCGCTCGAAAAAGCGGGTGTTCTGACGGAGGAGGAAAGGAAACAGATCTGCGGTGGATTGGAGACGATTCGGGGCGAATTCGAACGCCAGGATTTCGCCTTCCAGGCAAGTGACGAGGACATCCATACGGCCGTGGAACGCCGTCTTGGAGAAGTGATCGGCGATTCCGCCGGAAAATTGCACACCGGCCGCAGCCGCAACGACCAGGTGGCCACCGACCTGCGCCTGTGGCTGCTTGAAGCCATCCAAAGCTTGGATAATGCCGTTGCTGGCCTGCAAACCATCCTGGTAGATCGGGCCGAATCTGACCTGGAGATCCTGCTGCCCGGTTACACACACCTGCAGCGTGCCCAGCCGATCCTGCTGGGCCACTGGTGGCTTTCGCATTTCTGGCCGCTCCAGCGCGACCGGGAACGCCTTATGCAGCTATGCACCCGCACTGCCAGCCTACCGCTAGGTTCGGGCGCCCTGGCTGGTACCAGTTTCCCGGTAGACCGACAGGCGCTGGCAGCTGACCTGGGTTTTTCCCAGCCATCTGAAAACAGCCTGGATGCCGTTTCGGACCGGGACTTTGTAGCCGAGTTTCTGTTCTGTACGGCACTGACCGGCAGCCACTTGAGCAAACTTTCCGAGGCGATCGTACTGTTTTCCAGCGCCGAGTTTGGCTTTTTTGAACTATCGGATGCATACTCAACTGGTTCCAGCATGATGCCGCAGAAAAAGAATCCGGATGTGTTCGAACTGGCACGCGGCAAGGCCGGGACCCTGTTGGGCTACCTGACCGGATGGATGACCACCCTCAAAGGACTGCCCTCCACCTATGACAAGGATTTGCAGGAAGACAAAGTTCCGGTCTTCAATGCGTTTGACACGTTGATGGCAATCCTGCCGGTCCTGGCCGGTGCCCTGCAAACCTTATCCCTGCACCCCGAACGGATGCGGACAGCCATCGATCCCGGCATGCTGGCTACCGACCTGGCTGATTATCTGGTCCGGAAGGGACTACCCTTCCGCCAGGCGCATGCTCTGGCAGGCCAGGCTGTCCAACTGGCTGGCAAATTCGAGAAGCCGCTGGACAAACTCTCCATGCAAGAATTTCAAAGCCTCAGCACCTTAATCAATACCGATATATATGATGTGTTTAATCCGCAGCAAAGCGTTTCCCGGAGAAATGCCCGCGGCGGTACTGCTTCGGAAGCTGTCAGAATGCAGTTGCAAAATGCAAAACTCAAAATTCACAAAGTTTAATCACCATTCGCCAAATAAAAAGGAGAACAATCAAAATGAACGCTGTAACTTGTCCTGAATGTGGAGCCGAAATCTCCCTGGAAGCCACGGTGGAATCCGGAGAAATCATTGTCTGCTCGGATTGCGGTGTGGACCTGGAAGTCACTTCACTGGATCCTGCCACGGTCAGCCTGGCTCCGATGGAGCAGGAAGATTGGGGTGAGTAGCCTGATGCACCCGATGGGTATGACCGCAAAGAGACTCCGTATAGGCGTGCTGTATTCACGCGTACGCGTGGAAGAGAAATGGATCTTTGCTTCGCTCGAGCGGCGCGGACTGGACTACGAAAGGCTGGATGACCGGCTGGTCCATTTCGACCTGGATGATCCCGAGCCCTGGAGACAGTATGATGCCATCATGGAACGCAGTATCAGCTATACCAACGGCCTGTATGCCTGCCGGATCTTCAATATATGGGGCATTCTGACTGTCAACTCGGCCGCGGTGGCGGAAGCCTGCGGCGATAAACTAATCACCACGGCCTTATTATCCAAGGCGGGAGTGCCGCAGCCGCACAGCCGGGTGGCGTTCACACCCAAATCCGCCCTGGAAACTATCGAAGCCATGGGGTATCCGGTGGTGCTCAAACCGGTCATCGGTTCCTGGGGCCGGCTGCTTGCCAAGGTCAACGACCGCGATACCGCCGAGGCCATTCTGGAGCACAAGGCTACGCTGGGATCGGTGCAACATTCCGTCTTCTACATCCAGGAATATATTGACAAGCCCGGACGGGATATCCGTGTGGTGGTGGTGGGGGACAAGGTCATCACTGCCATCTACCGCAAGTCCTCTCACTGGATCACCAATACGGCGCGCGGCGGTGAGGGGGAGCTGTGCCCGGTCACGCCGGAGCTGGAGGAAGTCTCACTCAAAGCTGCCCAGGCCGTCGGTGGGGGCGTGCTGGCGGTGGATGTGATCGAAGATCCCAAGCGCGGCATGCTGGTCAACGAGGTCAACCACACGATGGAATTCCACACCGTCCAGCCGCTGAGCGGGATCGATATCGCAGATGCCATTGTTGTATATACGGTTGATATGGCTGCCAGGCAGGGATAGGAGCAGAGATTATGATTAAAGCCAGCATTGTTGGTGGGTCCGGTTACGCGGGTGGGGAACTTTTACGCCTGCTGCTTGCCCATCCGGAAATCGAACCTGTCCAGGTGACTTCGCGCAGCCATCTGGGAGAATACGTGTACCATGTGCATCCCAACCTGCGCAAGCAGACCTTGTTAAAGTTCAGTGATCCGGATGCCATCCAGCCGGTTGACATGCTTTTCCTGGCGCTGCCGCATGGGTCTGCCCAGCACAAGATTGCCCAATTCGCCGCGCTGGCCCCCAACATTGTGGACCTTTCGGCGGATTTCCGGTTGCACAACCCGCAGGATTATGAACACTGGTACGGTTCACCGCATGTGGCTCCCGAATGGCTGCCTAAATTTGTCTATGGTCTCCCCGAACTGCACCGGGAGGAGCTGCGCGGCGCGCATTATGCCAGCGGTGTGGGGTGCAATGCCACCGCCAGCAACCTGGCCCTGTTGCCCCTGGTCAAAGCCGGGCTGGTTGACGTGGATAGACAGGTTATCCTGGAATTAAAGGTAGGTTCCTCTGAGGGCGGCGCGGAAGGGAATGCCGGCACGCACCACCCGGAAAGGTCTGGAGTGATCCGAACATTCTCTGCCTACGGCCATAGGCATACCGGCGAGGTCATGCAAGAAATGGGACTGACAAACGTGTCCCTGACGATGACATCCGTGGAACTGGTCCGCGGCGTCCTGGCAACTGCACATGCCACCGTGAAAGCGGGCGTGGCAAACAAGGATCTCTGGAAGGCTTATCGTGATGTTGCAACTGAAAACCCCTTTGTGCGCATTGTCAAGGAACAGCGCGGCCTGTACCGGGTGCCCGAGCCAAAGGTCCTGGCGGGTTCGAATTACACCGACCTTGGTTTCGACCTGGATGAGTCCACCGGGCATATTGTCTCCATCTGCGCAATCGATAACCTGATGAAAGGCGCGGCGGGTTCAGCGGTGCAGTGCATGAACTTAATGTTGGGATTCGATGAAACGCTTGGGCTCAAATTTTCCGGCCTCCATCCAATCTAGATGCGGACTCATGCTGAATTGTTAGGGATCTCTATGAGCAATAATGTCATCGTGGTAAAGCTGGGTGGGACGGAAGGCGTGGATTTCTCCGCCATCTGCCAGGATACCGCCAGGCGGCTTGCGCAGGGCCAGCGACTGGTCCTGGTTCACGGCGGCTCGGCCGAGGCCAACCAACTGGGTGAAGCCGTCGGGTATCCAGCGCGTTTCATCACCTCGCCATCCGGCTACACCTCCCGCTATACCGACCGGCGGACGCTGGAGATATTTGCCATGGCGGTCAACGGCAAAGTCAATACACTGCTGGTGGAAAGTCTCCAGCGGCTGGGTGTCAATGCGCTCGGTTTGAGCGGCCTGGACGGACGGCTGATGGGCGCCACCCGCAAGGATACCATCCAGTGCATCGAAAACGGCAAGCGCAAGATCATCCGGGACGATTATACCGGCAAAATAGAAACGATCAACAAGAAGCTTTTACAAACCCTGCTGGAGGCCGGGTTCCTGCCGGTCATTGCGCCAATGGCGGTCAGCGCGGCCGGCGAGGCTTTAAATGTGGACGCGGATCGGGCGGCTGCCATGCTGGCTGCGGCGCTGCAAGCCGGGACGCTGGTACTGCTGACGGCTGTCCCTGGATTGATGCGAAGTTTTCCCGATGAAAGCACACTCATCCACGCCCTACCGCATCAAAAATTGGAGGAAGCCCTGACCTATGCCGAGGGCCGCATGAAAAAGAAAGTGTTGGGTGCACAGGAAGCCCTGCATGGAGGTGTGGGCCGCGTGATCATTGCGGATGGGAGGGTACAAAACCCCATTTCCGAAGCCCTGGCAGGAAAAGGAACCATCATCGAATGACAATCAACCAGGACCATTTCTGATAAGGTGTGACCAGCCTGGAAGCCGTTTGCGTCTCGCCAAGTCTTCAGAGTAAAATTGGAAATATAACTATGGCTGATTTTGATAGCAAAGCCAAAGATTGGGATGAAATGCCAGGCCGGGTAGAACGAGCCAACGCGGTCGCGGCTGCGATACGGAACCAGGTTGCTCTTTCCAGGGATATGGCGGCACTCGAGTATGGTTGCGGGACGGGACTGCTCAGTTTTGCCCTGCAGGCTGACCTGGGTTCCATCACGCTGGCTGACAGTTCCCCTGGGATGCTGGATGTCCTCAGGGAAAAGATTGCCCTGGGCAAAGTCAAGAATATGATTCCAATCAAATTGGACCTGGCCGAGGATCCCATGCCATTGCAAAGATTCAACCTGGTTTATACCCTTTTGACACTCCATCATATACAGGATACACAAAAGATTTTGCGCAGCTTCAGGCTCTTGCTTCAACCCGGCGGTGTTTTATGCATTGCCGATCTGGATAGGGAAGATGGCTCTTTTCATTCGGACGACCCCGATTTTGAAGGGCATAATGGATTTATCCGTTCTGACCTGGAAATGGATTTGGAACGAGACGGTTTTAAGAATATCCGCTTTACCACCTGCCATACGTTATTCAAATATGAAAGATCATACCCGTTGTTCCTGGCGGTAGCCGAAAGCAAGTACTGATCACTTACGAAATTGATCCTTCCCTACTAAAAAATCCTTCAATGTGAGGCATTCGCATGGATATTATCAGTATTGAAAACCGACACACTTCCGGCCTATACTTGAAACAGCCGCTCATCATGGTACGTGGGCAGGGCGCTTGCCTGTGGGACTCGGACGGGAACGAATATATCGATTGTGCAGCCGGACACGGCGTGGCGAACCTGGGTCACGCGCACCCCAAGGTGGCGGCTGCAATTGCAGAGCAGTCCACGCAGTTGGTGACTCTGTTTGAAACCTTCTATAATGACAAGCGCGCCGCTTTGATGGAGAAAATCTGCATGCTCATCCCGGGACTGGATCGGGTATTCTTCTGCAACTCTGGCACCGAGGCGATTGAAGCCGCGCTCAAGTTTGCGCGCGTTTCCACCGGGCGCATAGAAATCATCGCGGCCATGCGCGGCTTTCACGGGCGGACGATGGGAGCCCTTTCTGCCACCTATAACAAGAAATACAAGGAAGCCTTCGAGCCGCTTGTGCCCGGTTTCAGTCACGTGCCGTATAACAATATCGCAGCCCTGGAAAATGCCGTAACGGACCAGGTTGCGGCGGTCATCCTCGAAGCAGTGCAGGGGGAAGGCGGTGTTTACCCGGCTAATCCGGCTTATTTACAGGCGGCCCGCCGCATCTGCACAGAACGCGGCGCACTGTTAATTATCGATGAAATACAGGCCGGGCTCGGCCGCACCGGTAAGATGTTTGCATTCCAACACTCCGGCATAACCCCGGATATCGTTTGTGTAGCCAAATCGCTGGCAGGCGGCCTGCCGATCGGGGCGGTACTGTTTGGCGATTCGGTCAAGAACCTGGCTCCAGGCCTGCATGGTTCGACCTTCGGTGGTAACCCGCTGGCGTGCGCAGCCGCACTGGCCGCGCTGACTGTCATCGAAGAAGAAGACCTGCCCGGACAATCGGCCGCCAAGGGCGTCTACCTGATGGAGGCGCTGAAATCCATCGATTCTCCGCTGATCCGTGAAGTGCGCGGGCTGGGGTTGATGGTAGGGATCGAACTCAAGCAAAAGGTGGCGCCCTACCTGCAGGCGCTGCAGAACCGCCATATCATCGCGCTTAACGCCGGGTTGACCACCATCCGTCTGCTGCCGCCTCTGGTGATCACCCGGGAACAGTTGGAGCGGGTCGTTGCGGCCTTGACCGAGGTTTTGCAATAAGTGCATTTGCAATACCGAATGTTTCCCTCATTGCCAATGATGATTATTATTAAATCAAGTTATCAGGCGCATTGAATCCTCCTGCGCTCAATAATTAAATAATGAGTGACGACGTATCCGAAACCCTTTTTCACCTGGTTAAGATCTTCAGCCCTTCCGGCAGCGAAGGTGACGCGGTCGCTTATCTCATCAGCCGCATGCAGGCTATGCATTATACGCAAGCATTCGCCGACGCTACCGGGAATGCGGTGGGCGTGATGGGCGACGGGCCGCGCCAGATCGTCCTGTTGGGTCACATCGATACTGTTGCCGGTGAGATCCCCGTCCGGGTGGAATCCGGTTCTCCGGCAGGGCAAGTTTTATACGGGCGCGGTTCGGTGGACGCCAAAGGCCCGCTGGGCGCGTTTGTGGAGGCAGTGGCAGCCTGTGGACCCATGCCTGGCTGGCAGATCATCGTCATCGGAGCGACCGGTGAGGAGCAGGATTCGCCTGGAGCACGGCATATCATCCCACTTTACCATCCGGAGGCTGCGATCATCGGCGAACCGAGTGGCTGGGAGCGGGTCACTTTGGGCTACAAAGGCAGCGCTTGGGTAAAATTGACGGTACGGCGCTCGCTGGCGCATACGGCCGGTCAGGGCGTAAGCGCCTGTGAGGCGGTCGTGCGGGCCTGGGAGATGATCAGCGCCAAGACTGTCGGGATCAACTTTGACCGGCAGAAGAACTTCGAACGGGTTCAGCTTTCCCTGCGAGGGATGGATTCAGGCGGGGATGGCTTCGAGGAATGGGCGAGTCTGCGGGTTGGGGCGCGGTTGCCGCTGGACCTGCCGCCGCAGGACTGGTACGATGAACTTTCCGGCGATGAGCAGCTAAGCGGAATCCAGGGCATTTCCATCCAGCCGGTTGGTTTTGCCATCCCGGCCTGGCAAGGGGAAAAGAACAATGCACTGGTACGGGCTTTTCTGGCAGGTATCCGAACGGCAGGTGGCCGGCCCGGCTTTCTGCTTAAGACCGGCACGGCCGATCTGAACATCGCTGCCCCGGCCTGGGGCTGCCCGGCGCTGGCCTACGGCCCGGGGGATTCCTCGCTGGACCATACGCCCAATGAGCACATTGCGCTGGCGGAATACCACCGGGGGGTGGAAGTATTAAAATCCGTTTTGAGGCAGTTTTGCCGGCAGGATTGATGAGCATTAGTTCCAATAAATAATGTCATCATCGCACCGGCATTCTAATTCGCTTCACATACGCACCCAATTCGATAAATTCTCACGCCATGTAGATCGTAAACCAATTTAATGGTTATATACGGCTGCCCAACCTGGGCTAGGACTGTGCCGTGGGTAACGATGTAGCGGATATGGTACATAACCCAGAGCTTGTAAAAATCCTTGCTGACGATCGTTTTAGCCAGCTGCTCGTCTTTATCCACCACCGAAGTGGGATATCGTGAAACGTACCCGCCCGTGATCGGTTTGCCATGAATGGTCTGGTAATATAAAGGAAGGATTGAGTTTTTTGCGACCAGATCGAGCACTCCTCCGTCGTTAGGAAGAGCCACCAAGGCCTTTACATGACCCGGTACCTCAATCTACAGGGTTGGCAGGGGACTCGACAGAATTTCAAACAAGAGTAGCGCCAATAAAATAAAAGTGAAAATTCTCTTGCGAGGAAAATTCCGGATCAATTCCCGGAATCCGATGGCGCTCAGAAATGAAGCGCCGAAGATAACCATCACCACCATCCTGACAGGCACGCCGGATAATTTCATAAACAGTAATACTACCATCATAAGTGAATAAGGCACGGCCTTATCCCAGACAATTTTCCCTGAAATCTCTAATGCCGGCCCCAATGACATAAAAATGAAAAAAACCACCGTTGCAAGCCAAAGACGGATTTGTTGTTTAATACAAAATTCGTAACTACTCAGCCATAAATTGAGTCAAAAGTCATTAAAAGATAAGGAGGAATGATTCTAGTATAACCGTGACAAATAATGGATAATAAAGGATATGGAACCATATCAGCTTCCGAACGACGAAGATGTGAGACGAGCCTATCAGCAGGGAGAAGAGACGGTAGTAGAGTTGGTTCGCAAGCTGACCGACAATTTCAAACTCCTGGCGGCCAGAATGCAAGCTTTAGAAGATCGGCTTGCCAAGAACAGTAGCAATAGTAGTAAGCCGCCTTCCAGTGACGGATACAACAAACCTGCACCGAAGAGTTTGCGGAAACGCCATGGAAGGAAAAGCGGAGGACAACCGGGTCATGCAGGGTATACACTCCGAGCTGTTGAGCATCCTGACCGGGAAGAAGTGCATCGTGTAAGTCGTTGTCATCACTGTCACAGGTCGTTGGAAGCGGTTGAAGCCAGTGGGATGGAAAAGCGACAAGTGTTTGATGTGCCAAGAGTCCAGGTGGAAGTGACAGAGCATCGAGCCGAGATCAAGCGCTGTCCGTACTGTGGTGAGATCAGCAAGGCAGATTTTCCTGAAGGTGTCACCCAGCCGGTGCAATATGGGCCGGAGATTAAGGCGCAAGCGGTCTACTTCAACCAGTATCAGTTACTGCCGATGGAACGGACCGGTGAGGTCTTCGAAGCATTATATGGGCAGGCATTGTCTGAAGGGACTATCCTGGAAGCCTGCCAGGAAGTCGCCGACCAGGTTGAGCCGGGCAACGCAGCCATCAAGAAGCATCTGACCGAGAAGGAAGCAATAGTGCATTTTGATGAAACCGGGGCACGGGTGGAAGGCAAACTCAATTGGTTGCATTCAGCGAGCACGGCACTGCTGACCTACTATGCGCTGCATCCCCGGCGCGGGAAACCCGCCATGGATGCGATCGGGATCTTGCCTGACCTGAAAGGCCGTGCTATCCATGATGGCTGGAAGTCCTATTTCAAGTATCCAGTCCTGCATGGGCTGTGCAATGCCCATCACCTGCGCAGGTTGAAGTTCCTGGAAGAGCGCTACCCGCAAGCCTGGGCGACCGGTTTGGCCGACCTGCTGGTGGAAATGAAAGCAGCGGTCGATACCGCCCGGCAGTCTTCTCAGACTTGCCTGACCTCCAAACAGTTGCAGGCCTTCAATAACCGCTACGATCGTTGGGTGGAACAGGGTTTGCAGACTAATGCACCTCCGGAACGGCCGGAAGATCAGCCAAAAAAGCGGGGAAGGATCAAACAGAGCCCGGCCACGAACCTGCTGGATGAGTTCCAGATCCATAAGGAGTTTGTGCTAGCATTTATGTACGATTTTAAGGTTCCATGGGACAACAATCAGGCGGAACGCGATATCCGCATGATGAAAGTGAAGCAAAAAGTATCCGGTTGTTTTCGTTCAAAACAAGGTGGCGACCTGTTCTGCCAGATCCGCGGCTACATTTCAACATCCCGCAAGAATAATCAGCAAGTTCTGGATGTGTTGCGATTGGCTCTCGCAGGTACGCCTTATCTACCTTCTTTCATCTCAGCTGGCTGAGTAGTTACCAAGATTCCAATGTTTTTCGTTACTGCTAAACATATCCTGCAAGGATAAAGACTGTTTTGTTTAGATAGCCGCTGCTCGCGGGACCTCCACCCGGTAGTTTTGACCAGTAGGATCGGGTCCATCGATTGAACAACCAATTTGGACCTGGAATAATAATACGTGCGAAGAGATCCAAGGTGGGCACCGTCCTTCCTCTTGGCGGAGAAAGTTCATGGCTTACCTAGCTTTTGGTAAATATACTAGTGGATAAAGTCTAGCAAAGGAGCAATGGCAATTGTCAATCGTTTCCCCAATCCGGTTTTTTGAATATTTAATAATCATGGAAAAGAACAATACTTCTTAAGAAGATTGGAGGTATTTTGAACCAGTTTGTTATCTTCAGATAAACCAACAGTAACCCTGTCGACTTGGCAGATTACCATATGATCTGACAGATTTTTTGTTGCAAGCTTTTCCAACGCGGAATCCCAGAATATATATATTGTTTGGTTGTTTGTCCGGCCAGCCTGAAAACCTTCCCACACTTGGTTAGCATAATAATCTATGGCTCCATAATCGGCGCGGGCGAAATAGCCCCAATTTAATGTTAATTTATTTTGTCGGGCATATAATGCAAATGGCGTATACATAGAAAATGCATTTTTTGTCGGAATTAAGATAATGTGTTGATTAACCTTTGCTGCTGCCTGCCAGAACTCTGCTTGGATGTCTGATTGATAATCTACAAATCCGGTAAATTTTTTGGAGGAAAAAAGTTGTCGAACGTCAACGAATTGAAGTACCAGTACCAATAACAGGAATAAAGTTGCATACCGCATATTTCGAATGATGCTGATTATCCCAAACAGTACCAAAAAATAGAACACAGGCCAAATGAAACGTCCGGACGCACGAAAGTAAGAACAAAGTTTAAGGACGAATCCTGATAATGGAATATTCCATAATAGTTGGGTATTTAAATATGCTTTATTTGAAAGCGCATATAAAATAAACAATATAGAGACCAATATAAAAGGTAAGAAGAAGAACAGGTGGCTGCGTGAGTTATCTCTTTTGAGAAACAAAACCCCTGCGACAGGTAAAATGACAAGATTACCTAATCCCAAATAGCTGTAACCTTCGTACTGCCCGGATATGCCTATGGGGAGTGGCTTAAGTATGGTGGCGGAAAGAGAGGGGTTGATGATTCCAAACAGGTTCCAGCGGGTGGGGTTGATAAATCCGTTCAGATTCCATGAAAAATCCCCGAAGCCTGTTGCTTGCAGATTACCAGAACCCAGGTTAAAAAAGCCAATACAATAAGCAATAAGAAACATTACCCCAAGAACGGAAAGCACGTCCACAGCCAGCATACACTTATTATTCTCCCTTGAATACTGAAAAAATAGGCTGATTGCCCACAAAGGCAGCAGCATGGCAACAAAATAGGGATTTACCAGTATTGCTGCAGCAAACAAGACTAGCCAAGTGCCGCGCCACAATTTATGACGATATTCCAAGAGGATAAACCAGATTGCCGCCAACAAAATCCATTGTGCAGTTAAAGAATCGTGTCCAAAAGCGCGAAAGATCAAGGGCGGAGAAAGCACGAGCAATGATGCACCAAGAATCTTCTTAATACAAGAATTGGTAAATTCACCCAGGACTGCTAATCCCACCAGCATTTGCCCTGTTACAGAAGCCAGTTCCCATATCCCCAGGTATTGGAAATTTGGTTTCAACAAGGGTGAAAGCAGTTTGAAGGGAATTGCCATTAGTGGAATTGAATCCGTATAAATGATGGAAGTTCCAAAAGGGTATCCATATGCATTGATATGCCCCAAAGGGAAATGCCAGGCCTCCTGGCGGAACCATTCCCAACCGATTTGATGCTGAAAAATATCACTCCCGGTCTTGTAAATCCAATTTACATATGAGAAATGCAGAGGGGCACTACCATAAAGTAGCAGGAACCAGGTCAAGCCGAAGACGCTGCTGATAAGGAAAAGCACCAGAAAACGAAAAAAACGATTTGATCGATGGAGAAGAAGCAATTTATTCACAATATTTGCCTTTAAATCTGAAGGGAGATTCCCTCTTGAACTGGTTTATCCTGATATTTAGAATCGCCAGGATGTGAAATTGAGAAGAGAACGATTGGCTTTCAATACCAATTTTACCTGTCGAATCAGGTCAATCCCTAATGGAATCAAACAATACAGCCAGAGGACCCCATAGCAGAGAAGTATCAACTTATCATGCAAGTTTATAGTGCCATGGACAATAAATGGCCGTATGAGCGGACTGAATTCAGGTACATACCAGCATAAAGACTCTAAGGTGAAATTATTTTGTTTACAAAGATCCAGCGTTTTTTGTTGGAATACTACGCCAATAACCCCCACCCACAAAGATAGCGCGATTAAGATGCCAATAGTCAGAGTTTTGAGTAGAGATGGATTGTTGGAATATGCCAACTTCGCAAGGAACCAGGCCGCGGGTATAATGGCGAACAGAAAAAACCTGGGTCCCCAAAACCAGCCCCCGTACCAGGCCCACCAGGAGGCATAAGCCAGGACCAACCCAAGTGTGATTAGAAGCCACAGGGTCAGCAACTTCCGCTCAAAGTGGTTTACGATTGATTTCCAGGCCCAAACAATTAAGATCAAACCCGGGCAGTAAAAGATCAACCCTTTGCCAAAGGAAAGAAAGATCGAAAGAATGCCCAGGAGAAAAGGATAACTGTAACCTACTCTTCCTGAAAAAGGCAGCACTGTTACATTACCGTGATCCGAAATCAAATAAGTCTGAAATACAGCCAAAAAACTACCCATACGGAAGCGAGATTCGAGGATAATAAGAACCAAACATATAGGTAATAGAGCCAAATAACGGAACCGCCTGTACTCCCAGGCAAAATACACGACAACGAGTGCAAACGCCACCAACAAAGCTGGGGTATTGAGAACTGCCAAAAGTAAGCATATCCAGCCAATTCTTTTCTTATTTATTATCAGCCCAACTGTCCCCATTGCAAGGAACACGGCGCTGAATACCTCGCCAAAATAGTTGATAAGATGGCCCGGAAACATCGAACCAAAGATAAGAATCAATAAAAACGTTATGAGGAATTTACGATCAAAATAGGGCTTTAACCAGATGAACAACACAAGGAGAGCACTTGCAAAAAGAAGAAAGTTATACCGGGCAATAATTTCGTTCGGATCTTTGAAAAATGAAGCCAGCATCCATAATGGGAGAGAAAAAATGGGGCCGATTGCGGAATAACGCATGGGAATGATCTGCAGATGGTGGACTAATGTGTCCATAAATTGGTAACGGGCCTGTCCATCACTTGAAATGGAAAAAGGTAGGGTGAAAAACTCCAAAATTCCTATCCCAAGCAGCAAAAAAACGCCCAACCGGGAATAGATATCATTCTTAAAACTAATTCGCGATAGAATACCTGGATTCATAGTGCTGGCCACCTTATTTTTCAATAACTAAATCATGTTTCTATGGCATTCTTATCCACCATGCTTGATCACAATCGTCAAAGCCCACCGGGACGACCCTTTTCATCATCCCCAGATAGAAACTCACATTTGAAATATGAGCGAACTTCATAAAGGAGATTATCCGGTCCGGAATGACCCGGCAGGTGTTCGTTTTAATATTATTATAGCCCGGGGGAAAGTTACCGGAATATCCGTTCAACGCCGGCCAACCGAGCTCCTGGGCAACGAACATGGCATCGATCTCAATCCCGGGAGATTGGTTTCCTTTACCCGATAGGACCAAGATCGGGTCTTGAGGGACATTGGCAGGGATGGAATTCATGATTATGTTCAGCTGGTTTTGCACATCCGCTTTACTGAAAGTGGTGTATTTGATGGCGAGCGATTCAAAAAGTAACATTCCGATCAAAAGATATGCAAATCCAAATTGCAAATTCTTATGTAACCAGCCAACCCGCAAGCGAATCAATGCATCGAGTGCATACGCGATAAAAATGGAGCCCGGCCACATCAGCACCAGTACAATTCGGGTGACTGACCTGAGACTGTTCAAGCCGGGGATTGTTATCAACAGCCGGTAAAGAGAATGGCCTTGAAAATCAAAGGTGATTCCCACCAAGACTACAACAGTCCAGAATGCCAGCCAGGCGATCCAGCGGCTTTCTGATTTAGGGCGCCAGATAAGACCAATAACAACCAATAGAGCGACGGTCAGTCCGGGAAATAATTGATGTTCCCATCGGAATGGTCCCATCCCGGTTATCTGGCTTGACCATTTATCCCAGATCAGCGAATTATCTGCCAGGAAGTAACTACGCAGCCTGGGCAACATCGTTTCAATGGAAGACCACTTTCTGGCAAAGCCATACATTATCGAAGCGGAATAATAAGGGTACAAAATGGCAATAGAACCCAATCCCTCGACCAGGATCGGGATAAGGAAATATATATGCTGGATCGCAGATTCTTGTTGCCAGGCTGATTTCAAGCGCCGTGGCCAATAGAAAAGCCAATCTACCACCGATCTCGAAGATACAAAAAAAGGCAACAAGATTACCATCACAGTTACCAGCATGCATAGAAAGATGCCATTGTAAATTGACATGTAAATTTGCCAGATGACGCTAAAGCCCAGCAGGATGAGCTTCCATAGCCTTGGCCTTTCCGAAAATTCCCATAGAAAATAGCCGGCCAGCGGGATAGCACAGCGATAGATCAGTTGCGCATGGCCTTGCTGGCCCCACATTGGCAGACCAAAACTGAAAAAGAACGCCCCCGCTGCTCCCGCTAATGTTGTGAACCCCAGCTTTTTCAGCACGAAATAGGCGGCAATATAATTAAGCAGGAATCCCAAAAGATACCAGGCCTGGAAGGCAGTTTCGCGATCCAGGCCGATGCGACGGAAAGCAGCATAGAAAATTGCCGAGCCTAGCAGGTTGTCGCTGAATGCAATGGTATTGGGAAAGGGGTAAAAGAAATTGGCGCTCCAGTAGGTTGGGTCTAGCCTGGTGATCCAGCGATAAAAATGTTCCAGAACATAATTGTTGAACCTGTTATCACCCAGATCTCCCGGAATGTTGGCAAGGCCTGTACCCATCGCCTTGAGCACCGAGAACCAAAGCCCCACAATGAATATAGCCAGAGGGACGAAGACATCCCTCGCTTTTTTAAAAAGCCAGCTCTCGATGATTTCCTTCCCTTTTTGCTGCAACATGGTCATATTTGGATCGCCATTGAGGTAAATATCCCTGTTCCTGTTTGGCTGGTTATCGGACTTTTCCTACGGCAGGGCGATTTTCTCTGTTTGTTCCGGTCTCATGCAGGCAAAAATGGCCGTCGTGCCCAGCACCACCAGAATGAGCGGGATCAGGCTGACCCAACCGTGTAATCTAAAGATTGTTTGGCCGATATTCCAGCCGAACTGGCCCTTTAGAAGTAATTGCAGGCAGTAGCTGTAAATGGTTGAATATTGGAAGAACTTGAGCTGGCTGAATTTTGACATGATATCATCAGGAACCATTACCCTACTTGCCGCGACGATTCCCATTTGAGCGATAGAAATTACTGTAAGCCCGCTAACAACGGGAAAGTACTTCTTGGGCACAAAGATCAAGGGTACGCAAAGGAAGGGTAACATCGGGACGACCTGGCGCGGCCCGAAGGACCACCCCCCCCACCACATAAAGTAACCTGCATTTAAAAGTAAGTAAGCCAAAAAAGCAATCCAAACAACGCAGAATTCCGCCCAAAACCGTTTTTTCCGCAGCATGAAATATGCCCCCACTAGCGCCATAAACAACACGGGGCTTTGCCAGAATATCCCCTGCGCAGGTTGCAGGGTCTCAAAAAATAACACCTGTAAACTGGGCCAGCCGATGCCCATGAAGTTTTTTGCCATGGCTGCCTTGAACACCGGATCAATCAAATATTGGTACCCGATCGAGAAAGGGCTTCCGTAGACCAGGGTATTATAGGCCACCATCACCAGGATCGGGATCAGTCCGCCAATGGTCGGACTCACCCAGCCGCCGACCTTTTTGAGCAGCCTTTGTGTCCACAGCACGTAAAAATAATAGGCCACTATGGGCAGGACGACCACTGTCGTGGTCAGGTCAGTCAGCAATGCCAGCCCTAAAAGGAAACCAACCATAAAGGTATAAAGGTTACTAACCATCACAGGAGCCGGCAGAGTCCTGATTCTGTAGACCATGAAAAATGCGCCGAATAGAAGAGCGGCGGACAGTTGGTGCCCAAAATAGATAACCGAGAAAGGAAAACACATTGTTCCCAGTGCGATGGCCAGGGTGACGATATATGCCCGGAACCTGCTTTTGGAAAGATATTCACACAAGATGAAAATGAGGGTTCCGGCAATCGCCGAGGGCAGACCCATGACAAGGAATGTCAGGAAATGTTGTTCCTGCGTTGCACTCAATTCTTTCCCAAAGAAGTGCAGGATCGTGTAGATGGGATAATAGACCACCGCGCCCAGCACGGATGATCCGATCGCTTTGTCAGTGTAGATTTTCCCCTTGTATACCGCCCGATCCAAACTGAAATATCCACCCGATGGCGAGTTAAATGTATCAGTATTCAAGCGCCCCTGCTTGACAATAGACATGGTCAGAGCCAAGCGGCTGTTGCCGTTGGTGGATGGAATTTGATAAAAATAGGCGTAGGTAAAAGCCAGCATAAAAAATACCAGTGCCGCTGATTTTGTAAACCTAAGCATGCGTGGCCCTCCGGTAAAACTGCCGGGTAAAAAACATAATTCAAATGCGCGCCCCATTTATACCATCGTTCCCGTTATCCGGCCTGCTGCAATGCTTTCAGGGTGCGAACGGTATCCCATGGGTGGTGCAGTCCCTTCGAGTCGAAATCAGTCCTGGTTTTGCCAGCGGAATCGTACACCAGCGCCCAACGATCCATTTCATCCCGTTTGGCGAGGATAAACTGCAGGGCATGTGCCAGGCGAGGGTCTTTGCACTGGCCCAGTACCACCAAGTCTTCCACCATATGAAGGTGATCTGTCACGCAGAAGACCGGTACGGCCGACCTGAACATCGCTGCCCCGGCCTGGGGCTGCCCGTCCCTGGCTTACGGCCCGGGGGATTCTGCGCTGGACCATACTCCCCATGAGCACATTGTGCTGGTCGAATACCATCCGGTGTTGGAAGTGCTACATTCTGTATTGAAGAGGCACTGCAAGGATAACCCAAGCAAACAAAATTGTATGTGTTATGCCAACCCTATAGAGTCAGTATCCAGATAGAATTTTGGCGCTGCCTATTTATCTGGGGGTATAATTTAATTTGCATTACATAAATTTCCTGTGGGAGAAAAACCTGCCATGGCATTGAAGGTAAAATTCAAGAGTATTCCTTATCTTGATTATTGCAGATTGTTTCTTGGCTTGGCCATACTTGAAGGCTTCCTGGCATTAGGGTTCTTGTTCAGGGTTCCTTCCGAAGGTCGCAATACTTTCATTGCCAACTTTTCGTTGCAGCGTATTGGACTGGGATTCGTTATCATAATTATTCTCGGGGTGTTTATCTATTCCTTGTATGACTGTTTCAAACCCAGAAAGATCTTTGCATTTCTAACCTCCAGACTTGCGACCTTGCTTGATTTTGAAATAAATCATGTCCTGATAAAAACATTCCTTACCCTCATATTAACTTCCAGCCTGGCAAGTCTCTTATATTACTGGTTCCCTGGTCTGCAAAGGTTGATATTCTTTTTGCCCAATAATTACATATTTACGGTTCTAGGAGAACGGGCCGGATTATTGATAGGATGGATTGCGCTCCTCAGTCTGCAAACCCTGGTCCTGTATCGCATTTCAGGGAAAAAGGCCATTCATTCCATAACCACTCCAGTGCGGTTGATGGTTGTCTCCTGGGTGATCGAGTTATTTGTATTGGTGTACGTTTCATTATGGAGTTTACTTGCACGGAAATTGGCTGTGGATGTTCTTCTGGGGCTGGGGATCAAAATCCTGATCCTTTCAGCATGGTTCTCCCTTTGGGCTTTTCTGGAAAAACGGAAGAATTGGGGAGGAATAATATTCGTGCTATTTACTTGCATGAGCATCTGGCTGTGTGTTTTCATCGTCTCGTTGCAGTTTGCCCAGTGGTTCGGAAAGTGGTATACGCCGCAATATTCATATTTCAACTATTTGGCATCCTCATTCTTGCATGGACAACTGTATCTGCTCAAACCGCCTGCTACGGGCGATCTGGTTTTTTTCAACGGGCAATGGTTCCTTTCAGTGCCACCTTTCCCGGCCATTCTCATGCTGCCGTTTATTGCCTTCCTGGGCATCCAGGGTTTTAATACCACCACATTCTCCCTGGTGTTGGCGGCCACCAGCGCGGTAATCATATATCTTATATTACACCAACTGATCCAAGCAGACTGGATCAAGCTATCCCATTCTGGGGCGATCTGGCTAACGGCGCTGTTTGCTTTTGGAACAAATTACTGGATGCTTTCAATCGATAGCAGGGTTTGGTACTTCAGCCAGGTTGTCACGGTTCTCCTTAGTGGATTGGCCTTCCTGTCTGTGCTTAAGAAGTGGTCCCCATGGATCACGGGTATTTGCCTGGCAGCCGCCATTTTATGCCGTCCGAACGTATTTGTTCTTTGGCCCGCATTAATAGCCATCGCCATACAAATAGACTTGAATGCACTAGGGAAAATAGATTGGAGAAAAACATTAAGATGGGGTGTGCAGTCGGCAATCCCGGTAGTCCTTGGAGTAGGTCTACTTCTTTTCTATAACTATCTACGGTTTGGGAATTTCTTTGACTTCGAATATGGAAACCTAAAGGGAGCAGAGTGGATTTTACAGAATGTGCAGAAATATGGCCTCTTCAGCCCGCATTTCATGCCATCCAATCTGTATTCGATGTTGCTGGCGCCGCCGTTATTGACAGCAGAGTGTGGTTATTTCTTGACGCGCGGCTGGGGAATGAGCATGTTTGCCAGCACGCCTGCGATCGTTTATATTTTCCGTAGATTTAAGATATCCTGGTGGACGGTAGGTTGCTGGTGTTCTATCCTGCTTTCGATCATCGTGTTATCCATGTATTCCAATACTGGAGCATTACAATATGGATACCGCTATATGCTGGATTTTACCGTACCGATGATCATGCTGATTGCCGATAATGCTGGTGAGAGAATTTCTGCTACCCTGAAAACGCTCATCATTGCCAGCATATTCATCAACTATTACGGCACGCTTTCCTGGTTCCGGGGACCCTGTTAGTGACCAGAGACCATGTGAAGAATGGAGAAAAGCCCTCGATGGCAACGAAATTGAGATTCAAGAGCATTAATTTACTTGATTATTACAGATTGTTTCTTGGTCTTGCTATACTCGAAGGCTGCCTGGTATCCTGGTTCATATTCAGAGTTCCTTCCAAGACTGGTTTTGCTTTTCTTGCTGGTTATTCCCGGCTGCGGATTGGAATCGGAGCAGCAGCCTTGGTTGCCCTGGCTGTTCTTATTCTCCTGCTGCTGGACTCCTTCCTCTCCCAACTATTCCCAAAATTTCTCGCTACCTGGCCGGGATCCATTCTGAGCAAGGATGTCAATCGAACCATTATTAAAGTTTCTCTCGCCATCGTTTGTATTTTCAGCCTGGTGCTGGCCGAGGAATTGAATATCCCGAATTTTAATTTTAAGGGCTTGGGGGTAAACACATTATCAATCATCGGAATATTTATTGGGTGGTTCTTCCTGATGAGTATAAAAACCTTCATCCTATATTCCCTTTGGCTGAGGAAAGTCAACCAATCTCTTCCCGCCCCGATCAAGTTGGTGCCTGTTTATTACAAAGATGCATTAATTGTTTTATGCCTGCTCGCTTTTGTCTTCGCTTATTTTTATCAGGATGGCGGTTTTAATGGAAATTCCCGGTTTGATCTGATATTTGCCATTGTTAAGGAGAGGCGTCTCACGATTGATACATTTCAAGGCCAACCAGACACCTTTACCAATGATAAAGCCTACTTCGACGGTCACTATTATTCGGATAAAGCGATTGGTCCAGCTGTAATAGGGACTATCGTGGATGTTCCGTTATCTTGGATAAAGCAAATTTTCCATTTTGGGAGTCAGGCCGGGACAGAAGCGGTTATTACTTACCTCGTTATTGGAATCCCTTCGGCGATTGCTGGTAGTCTCATGTATATTCTGTGTTGGTATTTATCCAGGAGTCGTTTCAGGGCCTATTTGGTTACCCTGACGGTTACTTTGGGAACCATGTATTTCCCTTATAGTATTACCTTCTTCAGTCACCAATTTACTTCATCTCTGCTTTTCGTCGCCTTCCTTTTGATTTTCCTTCTAAAAGAGAAGCCGGAAATTTGGAAGAACCGGTATACATTTCTGGTCGGTTGGCTATTAGGTTGGGCACTGATCAGTGATTTCCAATCCGTAATAATTATTCTCGCCTTGGTATCCTATTACATTATTGCCCTTTTGAGAAATCGAACGCACCGGTATTTTCGTTCAATAGTATTGCCAATGATAGGAGGATTAATTCCGGTGTTACTCCAGTTGGCATACAACAAGCTGTGTTTCGGTAATTTCTTTTCGCTGGGATATGCATTCGAAAGTAGCCCAGAATTTAATTCGGGTATGGCAAAAGGGATAATGGGCATCTCTTGGCCCAGCTTAAGTGCGCTTTATTTTATGACGCTGCACCCGACCATGGGATTATTTTGGGAGTCACCCGCACTGCTTTTTTCCATCGTGGGTTTGGTCATAATGCTCTGGAAACGTCAATATCTGACCGAAGCGTTCTTAGCAATGGGCATTATTGTTTCTTACCTTGTGATCATGTCAGGTTATTATATGTGGTGGGGTGGTGATGCTGTGGGGCCGCGCTTCATAATCCCAATGCTACCTTTCTTCTGTATTTATTTGGTTTTTGTTCCCAAACGACTCACCTGGCCGTTGGTTGTTTTGAGCCTAATATCGTTTGGACAGATGTTTATCGCTGCAGCCAGCACTGTTCAAGTTCCGGATGGAAATGTGAAGAAACTCGCAACAGAAGGATTTTTTGCATTTTCAAACATTTATAGCTATTGTTTGAATTCCCTCAAAAAAGGCAGGTTCACCCAGAATCTGGGTCATCAACTTCTAGGCCTGGAAACCTGGAACAGCCTTATCCCATTATTGGTTGTTATAGGAGTGGTCACTCTCTTCTTTTATTGGAAAAAAGTGGAGATATCGCATAATCGAAACTTTCAATCTTAAAATTCCCACCTTCCAGGCAAAGTGGCAAGATATGGAGTATTGACTCATGTTATGCAATCATGTGGGAGAGTAATCCATCGAAATCACATCTACCGACTTTGCGATGAAAAAGTTAATGAGAGATGTACCCCATTAATTCCAAGGAGAAAAGTTGTCAATGACAACGAAGTTAAAACTCAAAAGGCATATTTTACTTGATTTCTACAGATTATTTCTTGGCCTTGGCATTCTAGAAAACGTCCTGGCAGGCTGGTATCTTTTCAGTCTTCGCTCGAAAACCCAAAAGGTTTTCCTGGCCGGGTACTCCCTGCAACGCATTGTCGCAGGACTTGCGATCTTCTGTGTTCTTGGGGCGTATATATATCTTCTTTATGACGCAAGCCGATCCCAGAAAATTCTCAAAATTCTCACTTCCAGGCTGGAGCGTATTCTGAAAATTGATCTCTGCCACATTCTGATCAGATCAATTCTCACCATCATAATGGTTTCCAGTCTGGCAAGCAGCTTATTTTATTTGTTCCCGGGCTTTCAAAGGTTCGTGTTCTTTGTACCTAACTCATTCCTATTTTCGGATTTGGGAACCCTTACAGCAGTATTGATTGGATGGGTATTCCTGATCAGTTTAAAAATCCTCATCCTGGATATCATCTCGGGCAGGAGGACCAGTCGCCCCCTTTCTGACCAGGCACGATTAATGGTAGTTTCCTGGACAATCGAGCTATTTGTGATCCTGTATTTTGTGGCATGGAGTGATATCATACGGAAATTGGCGTTGGATGTTCTTCTGGGTCCCGGGGTTAAAATTCTGATTCTGTCGGTGTGGTTCTCCCTATGGGCTTATCTGGATAGGAGAAAGGGATGGGGAGAGCGGATTTTCCTGCTTTTTACCTGTATCAGTATCTGGTTGTGCATCTTCATTGTTTCTCTCCAATTTGCCCAATGGTTTGATCGATGGCTTACGCCGTCACATGCTTATTTCAATTACCTGGCTGCCTCATTCCTGCATGGAAAACTGTATCTAGTCAAACCTCCGGCTGCGGGCGATCTGGTTTTCTTCAATGGGCATTGGTTTCTTCCACCGCCACCTTTCCCAAGCATGCTCATGCTGCCGTTTATTGCCATCTGGGGCATCCAAGAATTCAATACTACCACCTTCTCCCTGGCAATTGCAGCTATCACCGCGGTGATCATCTATCTTATTCTGCACCGGCTGATCACATCAGGCTGGATCAAATTATCCCACTCTGGCGCGATCTGGTTGACGGCCCTGTTTTCTTTTGGAACAATGTACTGGATGCTTTCAACCGATAGCAGTGAATGGTACTTTAGCCAGGTTGTCACGGTTCTCCTTTGCGGATTGGCCTTCCTGTCTGTGCTTAAGAGTGGTCCCCATGGATCACGGGTATTTGCCTGGCAGCCGCCATTTTATGCCGTCCGAACGTATTTGTTCTTTGGCCCGCATTAATAGCCATCGCCATACAAATAGACTTGAATGCACTAGGGAAAATAGATTGGAGAAAAACATTAAGATGGGGTGTGCAGTCGGCAATCCCAGTAGTCCTTGGAGTAGGTCTACTTCTTTTCTATAACTATCTACGGTTTGGGAATTTCTTTGACTTCGAATATGGAAACCTAAAGGGAGCAGAGTGGATTCTACAGAATGTGCAGAAATATGGCCTCTTCAGCCCGCATTTCATGCCATCCAATCTGTATTCGATGTTGCTGGCGCCGCCGTTATTGACAGCAGAGTGTGGTTATTTCTTGACGCGCGGCTGGGGAATGAGCATGTTTGCCACCACGCCTGCGATTATTTATGTTTTCCGTAAATTCAAGATTTCCTGGTGGACTTGCGGCTGCTGGTGTTCTATCCTGCTTTCGATCATCGTGTTATCCATGTATTCCAATAATGGAGCGGATCAGTATGGATTCCGGTATATGTTGGACTTCACAATCCCAATGATCATGCTGATCGCCGATAATGCCGGTGAGAGAATTTCTGCTCCCCTGAAAACCCTGATAATGGCCAGCATCTTCATCAACTATTACGGCACGCTTTCCTGGTTCCGGGGACCTTGCTAATTACCAGGGAATGGGGAATTCGAATAGTACATAAATAAGGAAGCGTCGAGCTTCCAGGCTTGCCAATTGCGCCGTTCACCTGTCCAGCACGAACGGGGGTCTGAGGTTGAGGGCGGCCAAGATCCCGCCGGTTTTGCCGAGCATCAGAACGGAAACCGAACCGGGCGCCACGACCAGTTTCTGGAAACCGTCCAGGGGCAAACCGATATAGTGCGCCAGCACCAATTTGATCGGGTCGCAGTGGAAAACCACAGCGACCATGTCCCTGGGTTTGTGCGCGAGGTGGATGCTGTCGATTTCCTTTACCAGGCGCTGCTGCAGCTCCAGGAAGGATTCCCCGCCCGGGAAGCGCACATCGGAAGGGTGTTCCTGGACCTGCTTCCACAACGGCAGCTTGCGAAGTCTCTTCAATTGGACACCCTGCCACTCGCCCACATCCGTATCCAGCAGGCCGGGGCGGAGTTGGATCGCAAGACCAAGCGCCTGTGCCAGCGGTTCGGCGGTCTCGACGGCGCGTTCCAGCGGGCTGGCATAGATGGCCCGGATCGGCAGGTTCTTCAAAGATTCGGCCAGGGCGGCGGCCTGTTCCTGGCCATGTTTGTTCAGGTGGATTCCCGGCATGTGACCGGGCAGGCGGCCCTGCCTGACAAAAGTGTTTTCGCCGTGACGGATCAGAAGCAATGCGGGCATGATTTTTTATTTAATATGCCGTTTCATTTCGTCGATCTGTTCCTGGGTCAGGTCGGGGATCTCTTCCAGGCGCGTGATGCCGAGCGCCTTGCGTTGGGCATCACGCCAAAGTCTCAACCTCTCTGCCACTTCGACCTCATAGCCCACACTGGAAGGCTTGTAGAAATACGTTCCCAGCAGTTCCTTGGGGAGATACTGCTGGGCGAAAAAATGCTCCTCATACATATGCGGATAGACATAGCCCTGCCCGTGCCCGAGCGCGACGGCGTCGCGGTTGGCATCCTGCAGGTGGGTGGGAACATTACCGACGCCTTCCTGCTCGATGCGTTCGAAGGCCTTGAAATAGGAGGTGGCGGTGTTGGATTTGGGGGCGGTTGCCAGGTAAAGGGTCGCTTCTACAATGGGATAAATGCCCTCCGGTAGGCCGATGAAGGTAAAAGCCTGCATGGCCGAAGCCGCCACCACGATCCCCATCGGATCTGCCAGTCCGATATCCTCCCCGGCCAGGATGATCAGGCGGCGCAGGATAAAGCGCGGATCCTCCCCGGCATACAACATTTTCGCCAGCCAGTACAGCGCGGCGTCCGGGTCGGAACCGCGCACAGATTTAATGAAGGCGCTGATCGTATCGTAATGGGCGTCCCCGTCCTTGTCATACAGCACCGCCCGCCGCTGGATGGATTCCTGGGCCACCTCCATGGTGACATGGATCACACCGGCGGCATCCGGGGGAGTGGATTCGACAGCCAGTTCGAGCGCATTGAGGGCGTTGCGGGCGTCGCCGTTGGAGATATCGATCAGGTGCGCACGCGCATCCGGGTCAAGCACCACCTGGCGCAGGCCGTAACCGCGTTCCTTGTCGCCCAGCGCCATATCCAGAATCCGGCCGGTCTGTTCGCCGGTCAGGGGCAGCAGTTGGAAGACCCGGCTGCGGGAGACCAGGGCGCCGATCACCTCGAAATACGGGTTCTCGGTTGTCGCGCCGATCAGCACGAACGTGCCGTTCTCCACATGCGGCAGCAAAGCATCCTGCTGGGCTTTGTTCCAGCGATGGACTTCATCCACGAACAGGATAGTCTTTTTCTGGACCATGCGCCGGCGCTCGAGGGCTGCCTCGATGACATCCTTCAGCTCCGATTTGCCGGCCAGCACTGCGGAGAGGGTCTCGAAATGGGACTTGGTCTGGTTGGCGATCACCTGGGCCAGGGTGGTCTTGCCGGTGCCGGGTGGGCCCCAGAGGATAATGGAAGAGAAAAGCCGGTCAGCCTGGATGGCGCGCCGCAACAGCTTGCCTGGCCCAACGATCTGCTCCTGCCCGACGAATTCTTCCATTGTGCGCGGGCGCATGCGGGCGGCCAGCGGCGCCTCGGCATTCATGCGTTCCTGCATAGCATGATCAAAGAGGTCAGGCATGGGCTGATTGTACCATTTGAGGATTGTTGATTGAGGATTGGTGATCGATGATTTATTGTCTGGAAAAGGGGTGAACCATTACTGGCCCAACATTCGTTCCGCGGGAACGAAAATGGAACGAATAGGATGTGGCAAGGATTTTTTGGCAGCGGCAAGGGTGTACAGGGTGTGGCGGAATTGGAAGTCTGAGCGAGACTTATACATAGCGTGGCAGCACCACATCAGGTCAATTATAGAACAATTGTTCGTTTATGTCAAGTCAAGCAATGATCCGTCCCCCAACATTTCCCACCCAATCCATTACCACGCCTGCCTGCATTGTGGAATCCTTTTATTAGCGGATGTGCAAAGGTTAAAAATGCTCGCGATGACATCGCAGGTTACTGATTACGCAAGGAGATTCCGTTACCTTCGGATATCCCTGCGGGATCCCCTTCGGGGACAAGTTGCTGCACGATACTTCGCGATCGCGAAGTATGCTCGCAATGACACAATGCGGTGTATACTTCTTCCCCGGCAAAGGAGAACCGGTCTATGAAAAAAGGTGTTTTGTACGGCATTGTTGCATACGTGTTATGGGGGATTTTCCCGATCTACTGGAAATTGTTGGAAGCCGTCCCGGCAATCCAGATCATTTCCCATCGCATCATCTGGTCGTTTGTGCTGCTTGCGATCATCCTTTTCATAACCCGCCAATGGCAGTCCTTCCGATCTGCCGTCTTCAGCCGGCGGGTCGTCCTGATCTATTTGGTTTCGGCGATCCTGCTCAGCATCAACTGGCTTACATATATCTGGGCGATCAATGCCGGGTTCGTGCTCGAAACCAGCCTGGGTTATTTCATCAACCCCCTACTCAGTGTTCTGCTGGGCGTGCTGTTCGTGCGCGAAAAGTTGCGTCCGTTGCAGTGGCTACCGATCGGGCTGGCAACCATTGGCGTCATTTACGTAGCCTTCTCGTACGGCCAATTTCCCTGGATCGCCCTGACGCTGGCCTTTTCCTTTGGCCTGTACGGGCTGGTAAAGAAAACCGCGCCACTCGGTTCGCTATTCGGCCTGACTCTCGAGACGGGCCTGCTATTTCTGCCGGCGGTCGCATTTCTGGTTGTTTTGGAATGGCAGGGGCAGGCGGCCTTCCTGCACGTTCCGGTGGTCTCCAACCTGTTGATGATCGGTGCCGGCCTGGTAACCACGGTACCACTTTTGTTGTTCGCCTCGTCGGCCCAGCGCATCCCCCTTTCCATGCTGGGTATCCTGCAATACATCAATCCGACCATCGCATTCCTCCTGGGCTTGTTCTTATTCCATGAGCCTTTCAACCTGTCGCTGCTGATCGGTTTCTGCATCGTCTGGCTTGCGCTGGTCATTTTCTGGGGTGAGAACTTCCTGGCGAGCCGCAAAGCGCGCAGCATGTTGGCGGCTTCCTGACCCTGATATTTGCCATCGTTCCCATCATCGTTTTTTCATTGGGGCGTGTGGACCTGTAAAAAACTTCTGAATTCTCCAAGAACTCGGAAGTTTTGTTTCCGGATTGGTGCATGGTAACTCTTATTGGCTGGCCGGATTGACCTTGCCTGAGTCGTTGACCATCTGGAATCCGCAGCCGGAAGCCAGCAGTGCGATTAGGAGCAGAATGGAGGGGACACAAATTCGTTTGTTCATCGGATCATTCCTTTTCCCTCACCGTCCACCCTCCCACAATGGAGAGGGGGATGAAGGGTGAGCATGGCATTTTTAATTCCAGTAGATAGGTAATCAGGCAATTGATTCTTCTGCAGGTTCATCTGACCGGTTTTCCCCTTTTTCCTGCGATCGTTTAGTCATTGCAGAAACCACCAGCAGCATCCCCAACACCAGCACCACGACTGGCCCGATCAGGCGGGTGATCCAGAGGGAGGTTACCAACACGGTTGACATGGCAGCGAAGCCCAGCCCGGCCAGTCCGCATAGGATGATACCGGCCAATTTGACGCCTTCGATCTTCCTGGCCAGGCCGATGAGTAAAAGCGGCAGGCCCACCGCGAACGGTTCCACGGTCCACAACACCGCCCAGGAACTCCACCAGCCGGTGGCAGCACAGAATTGGAGCACCAGGCCGGTGAAGCCAATGATGGAAGCCGGGATCATCAACCACGGTACTTTCAAGAAGATTGCCATCAGGATGAAAGCCACCGACAGGCTGAGGACTTCCAACGGCCAGAGGTAGGACCAGATAGCCCAATAGCCGGTAACGCTGGCGATGAACAGCAGCAGGCCTGTGGTGAGAGTGGGGATACCTGGGAAGAACAACCCGCTCAATCCGCGCCGAGACAAGAAGAGGAAGGGTGGCAGGCAGAACAAGAGCCCGGTGCCAACCACGAAAATTGGCCAAACGTGGAACCCGAGCATAAATTCTGTGCCAACCGCCCGGATGAGCAGGTTTCCGGCCAATGCCAGGACGCCTAACACGATCAGGGTCACACCGATGAGTAAAGAAGCTTTATTTTGCATTCGAACCTCCTTTGGTTCTTGGTTTGAAATTGGCCGCGTTGAATAAACCTGGCGGCCTACACTATCTGCCAGGATAAAGATAAAGGTTAAATGTGGCAGTCACAGGTTAGGGAAGAACGACCCCGAAGAGAACTGAAAATAAAAAGACGACGACAGCCAGCCCGACAAAGGCAATCCCGATCCGCCGGGCCAGCCAGGCCCCGCGTTTCCCCTGGCGCATGAGCCAGAATGGGGCAACGATCGAGAGGCCAACCAGAATGGGCTCCAACGGCCAGAAGATGGTCCAGAGGCTCCACCAACCGGATAACGTATAGAAGGAGAACATGAGACCATTACCCAACAAGATACCAGAGGGAACGAGCATCCAGGGATTAGCCAGGGCTGCCATCAAGGATGAAAGCAGAACCCCGACTGCGATGATCTCCAGCGGCCAGGCGTGCCCCCAAACCTTTACGCCGAAGATCCCTCCCAGCCAAATCAATGCCATGTTGACGAAGAGGATGCCTCCGACTGAATAAAGAGCCGCGGCAGTAACATGTTTGGGCGTGACTTCACCGTACCTGGCTGGTGGAGTAAAAAGAGTTTTTACCGATTCAGTGATCCTGGTCAAGCCGGTGGGATTGTGATTTCCGGAAGTGATGGCGGTATCGCCGGAAGCAAAACCCTGATCAGGGATGCGCTGGCGGGCCGGGCCGGAGAAGACGGCAACCGGTCCGGGTTTGTCAGAGGATGGACTATTAACCATTTTAGGGAGGGTGATGGTCTCAGGAACATCGACCCCGGTCTCTTTTGCAGCAGCCAACAACCGCTCGGCCATTTCACTGGCACTCCCAAAACGGTCTTGCGGGCGTTTGGCCAGGGCAGTTAGTGCCACCCGCTCGAAAGATTCTGGAATGGTCGGATCGAATTTGCGAGGGAGAGGAAGCGGGTCATTGATGTGTTTCATCAGGATGGCCAGGGGCGTATCTGCATCGAACGGTACGGTACCGGTGAGAGCTTCATAGTAGGCGATGCCAAGAGAGTAAATGTCGCTGCGAGCGTCACTGTGGCCATTCAGGCCCTGCTCGGGAGCCATATAACTCAGCGTGCCCATGAGAGCACCGGAGACCGTATACTGGGTTCCGCCAATGATCTGGGCGATGCCAAAATCGGTCAGGACGGCCTGGCCGCGCCGGGTCAGCATGATGTTGGCTGGTTTCAGATCGCGGTGGATGATGCCTTCCCCATGGGCATAGGTCAACCCGGCCAGTACATCGGAAAAGATACGCACCATTTCACCCAGAGGCAATTTTTCAGACCGAACACGCAAGGCATTCAAGTAGGCTTTGAGGGTATCGCCTTCGAGCAACTCCATGACCATGTAATACAGGTCATTCTGGACGTCGAAGTCGAAGATCTGGACTATGTTGGGATGCCGCAGGGCTGCGACGGCACGCGCCTCACGGCGGAAGCGGGCCAGGAATTCCTCTTCCTCCACCAGATCGGAGCGCAGGATCTTAACCGCCACGTACCGGTCCAGCTGCGGGTGGTAGGCCTTGTAGACCTGGGCCATCCCGCCGCGTCCGAGCGGTTCGAGGATGCGGTATTTGCCGAGGGATTGTCCTTCGAGGGAGAGGGGGGCCATTGTAGTCTTGTTCCTGGAGATATCGGTAATTTTTGCAGCCATCGGTTTCATCCGGGGCAGATGATACTTGAAGAGGCCGGAATCAACCTAACCACAGGCTAACATCGGGCTACTGGCTGCCGATGAGAAGTACATCAATTATAGTAGAGGGTGTACAAAAATACAGTTCTTCAAAATTATCGGAGAGACCATGCAGAAGAAGGTTTATTATGCCACCATCAATTTATAACCCAACCCGCGCACGGTGAAAAGAAGCTGGGGGCTGGCCGGGTCTAGCTCGATGCGAGTGCGCAGGCGGCGAACCAGGTTTTCGATCTGGTAATCGAAAATGCCGCCGGCTTCATATTCCGGCCAGACGGCATGGCCGATATCGTCTTTTGAACAAACCTGACCACGCCGTTCATAAAGATATGCGATCAGCTGATATTCCTTGGGCGAGAGGTTGACTGCCCGGCGGTTGACGCGCACCATCCCGGCAGTGACGTCCACCTCCAATTCCGGGACCGGGTTTTCGCGCGTGGTTGTGTCGGGGTCATGGAAGGCGAACAGCACATCACCAACCTTGAGAATATCCCCATCCAGCATGGCCAGGCTGGCAATAACCCGTTCATTGTTCAGATAGGTACCATTCGTGGAACCCAGATCTTCGACGAACCACCGCCGGCCGTCCCGGCGAATACGGGTATGCTCGCGGGAAACGCTTTTACTGGCAATGACAATATCGCATTCGACCGCGCGCCCGATGATGGCATTCTGCGATAACAAATGGTGTTCGTGGCCGTTTGGGTCGGTTAAATAAGGACCGGCTTTATCCAGGGGCATATCTCCCTCGCATTCCTTCGAGAAATTTCTCGGTAATTATACCCGCGAGGATTACGGAGCGCCGTGCAAAAATGGACAGCATGAGTATGCATCCTTAGAACATCGTGATCTAAAAAGCGAAATAGTTTTTTACAAGAAGCAGTATAATTGCCGCCTGATCGCCATAATTATTATTTTACGAAGGAGGCATATTTATGTCGACAACGAAGAAACCCGGCGTCATCGGCATCCTAACCGGTGGCGGGGATGTACCGGGACTCAACCCTGCAATACGTGCCGTAACGGTGCGTGCCATTCGTGAAGGGTTCAAGGTGATCGGCCTGAAGCGCGGCTGGGGCGGGCTGGTGGACATCGTGCGTGAGAAGGACGCAGATAACAGCGAAAATTACCAGATCCTGACGGAAGATGTAGTCAACCGGGCCGGGCGCACGGGCGGTACCTTCCTGCATACTTCCCGAACCAACGCAACCAGGGTCAAGCTTGAAAATATCCCGCAACATTTAAAAGACAAATACACGCAGGAGCGCAACGACCTGACGCCGGAAATCCTCAAGAACCTGGAGTTCCTCGGCGTTGATTACCTGATCCCGATCGGTGGTGACGATACGCTCAGCTATGGTGTGCGGCTTCACCAGGAAGGTTTCAAGGTCATCGCCATTCCCAAGACGATGGACAACGATGTGCCCGGAACTGATTACTGCATCGGTTTCAGCACCTGCGTGACCCGCACCATCTCCCTGATCAACAATCTGCGTACGATCGCCGGATCGCACGAGCGCATCATGGTGCTGGAAGTGTTCGGCCGTTACGCCGGTTTCACAGCCATGCTGCCGACCATGGCCGGCGCGGCGCACCGCTGCGTGATCCCGGAGTGGAAGTTCAACATTGACCGCCTGACCGAACTGTTGGTGGCAGACCGCAACCTCAACCCCAGCAAATATTCTATCGTGCTGGTTTCGGAAGGCGCCAAGATCGAGGGCGGCGAGATGATGTTCAAGGATGGGGCCACGGATGCCTTCGGGCATGCCAAGCTGGGCGGCATAGGCGATACGGTGGCAGCGGAAGTCATGAAACGGACTGCCCATTACAATAATGGAGTCACGATCAACATCATCAACCAGACCCTGGGTTACATGGTACGCGGCGGTGACCCGGATGCGGTCAACTCGATCGTCCCGATGGCTTTCGGCAACCTGGCGCTCGACCTGGTGCTGAAGGGTATTCACGGACGGCTGGTGGTGCTCAAGAACGGCCGTTACGATAACCTCCCGCTAGAAGTGGTGACCAGCACGAAAAAAGTGGTCAACGTTGAACAGTTCTATAACACCGACCGCCTGCGCCCAAAGTACGAAAGCTTTGAGATGAAGCCGATGTTCATTATGACGAGTGAAGGATAGAAAGCAGAGATCGGAGAACAGAGAGTAGTGAGGCACCCGGTTTTGTTAAGCCGGGTGCCTGTTTTTACCATATCCTCATCCCTGCCATGGCACGTCCCGATCTATTGAAAATCAAGCTGCCCTCGTTAGAATACTCTATGAAGGCATTAAAGATCTGTTGACCTGCCATTTGCGGTATGATACGATAAGAAAGAGTTGGATATTTAGTTAACCAAGAAAGCGTGAAATTATGGTTTCCAGGAAGATATTCTATCAATTGACAGGAATCGCCCTGGCGGCGGCCTGCATTCTATCAGCCTGCACCTCGGCTCCAAGTGTTACGCCACTGCCCACCTGGACGGCTTCGCCGCTACCCATCCTGCCGACTGCAACGGCCACACCTGCTCCGACGGCCACACCTGCTCCGACGGCCACCGCGACAATTATTCCCACTGCCACTGTGCCACCGGTCGCCCAGGTGATCCCAAGCGTAACCGCCTACTGCCGGAGCGGCCCGGGATCGTACTTCAATCCAATCACAACCCTCGTCAGCGGGACGGCTTACAACGTGATCGGCCGCAACAGCTCGAACACCTGGTGGCGGATCCAGCTTTACGGAGGAGCGGTCACATGCTGGACAGGCGCCCCGGGAACAAAACAAGTGGGACCTGTCGAGCTGGCTCCTGTCGTCGAGGCTCAGCCAGTTCTTCCATCTCCAGAGATGTTCATGTACTCATACAGTTGTAATCCAGGGACCAGTAAGAACACTTTCAATGTGACACTGACCTGGGAGTCGGTGGCTGGGGCGACGGGTTACCACCTTACCCGGAATGGTGCTTCGCTGGTCAGCGTTGGAGCGACGGTAACTTCTTATACAAACTCTAACGCACCAATGAACGTAAATTTAATGTATGAACTGGAAGCCCTTAATGAGAATGGTTCAACCGCCCCAGAGTATGTCATGGTCCCGGCTTGCCAGTAAATCACCAAGGGAAAAACAAAATAACGAAGAAGAAAGTCCCCGCCACTTCGAAAATGCCGGGGACTTTGCGTTGTTCATCTTCAATATCTAAGGAGATTCATTTGTTAAATTGCCAGGAGTCGGATCTGCAAGCATACTTTCTTAAGATTTAATCAAGGAAAGCTATATTTTGAAGTTCTTAAACCGAGCCATCGATTAAAATCACTATACGTATGATACAAGGGAAAATAAAAACCGGGTCCTGGAAGACCCGGTTAACTGATTCTATTATGCCCTGGAAGCTGCCAGCTCCACTTGGGTGTACTTCAGGCGCTCCAGCACGGCTGCCGCTGTATTGCACATGAGAGCATAACCCAGTTTCTGGTCAACTGCCATGAGGGCGCGCAAGGCGGTGCCTTCAATCTCGACCACCTTGACGGGCATGGTGCAACGAGCAGAAGAGATGAATGTATAGGGCTCAATCAACGAAGATACTCCCAGAATCTCGCCTGGAGCGATGGAACCTACGAGAGCATTGCAGATGGCGCCTTCGCCGCCGCCGCTGAAGATCAGGTCCACGTCGCCTTCCAGCAGGAGTATGAGCGAATTGGCTGGGGTATTTTCCTTGACCAGCAGTGTATCCTTTGGGAAGGTTTTTTCCACGGCGATCATGGCAATGGCTTTGAGTTCTTCATCATTCACCATCGCAAAAAAAGGATAACGGCGTAAGAGTTCGGGGGATACCATGTCTCTCTCCTTGATCTAATTGTTTACCAGGTCCAAGACTTTTTTTGTGGCAAGCGGAACCGCGGCGGCTACGGCAGGTGACAATTCCTGGCTGAAATCGTAGACGGCCTCGGCCTCGATGGTAATAATGGTCACGTTTTCATCGGTTGGCAGAAGTATATCCATATCCCGACCGACATGCAATGCATTCCGTAAAGAGGTATCATGCGCAGAAGCAGAATGACCGGCACTCAGGTCCGGCAGGTCATCCAACAAGAACTGGCTGACCGTGCCAACCGGGTGTGCTCCGGTGAAGATGGCATCTACCAGGATGACGCGCTCCGATCCGGTGAGGCGTTCCATCAGGCTCAACCCGCCCAAGGACGCGCAATCGACTTCAACGGATTGAAGAGTGGGGTCGGTTGATTTCGGATTGGAAAGAACTGACCTGACCTTCTCCGCGACGACCCAACCGACGCCATCGTCGCCAAGAATGGGATTGCCGAGGCCGATGATCAATGTTTTCATAAAAAAATCGGATAGTCTCCAGGCAAATGGTCTGATGAGGGATGATCTGACTGGCGACTATCCGAAATTCTACTAGTCCGTGGACTGCTTGAGCACGTCCACGATCCCGCCGGCGGCATCGTGGATGGTTACTTCCAACGGCATCTGGCCCGGCAAGGAGTGGGTGGCGCAACCGAAGCATGGATCGTAAGCCCGGAAGGCCATTTCAACCATATTGAGCAGGCCCTGGTTGACATTGCCTTTCTTGATCAGGCTGTCGGCGGCTTTCTTGATCGACATGGTGATGGGGGCGTAGTTGTTGGTTGTACCGACGATCAGGTTGACCTTGGTTACCACACCGCGCTCGTCGGTCCAGTAGTGATGGGTAAGGGTGCCACGGGGCGCCTCGACGATGCCCACGCCTTCGGTGGGTTTCTCGGTCGGGATGGTATGGAAGTTCGGACTGGTGATTTCCGGGTCGGTAGCGAGTTCCACCCAGCGTTCGGCCGCGTAAAGCAGTTCGACCAGGCGGGCCCAATGGATGGCCAGGCGCTGGTGCACCGGTTTCCCTTTCAAGGTGGCATAGAATTTCTCATACTCGGCCTGAGCGAGCTGGGTGGCCATACCGTCCGAAGCATTGAGCCGCGAGAGCGGAGTTGCCATGTAAATGCCCGAATCCGGGCCATCGACGAGGCCTTTCCAACCTACGTTCTTGAGGTAAGGGAACTTGAGATAGGTCCAGGGTTCGACATGTTCTGCGATGTTGGCGGCATAGTCCTTTGGTTCGTACTTAACGTATTCCTTACCTTCTGGACTGACGACGCGCACTTTTCCATCGTAGAAATTGACCTTGTTATTGGCATCAACCAGTCCCATGTAATAGGTCCGGTGGGTGTAAATATCGCCCAGAATAAGGTCGACATATTTAGGGTTGGCTAGAACGATATCGTTGAATACTTTCAGGCTGAACTGGGCAAACTCCACTGCCCAACGGCCCATCTTCTCGATCTCGACGCGTTGTTCTTCGGTGATGCCCTTGGTCAGGCCGCCGGGGATGGAGGTGCAGGGATGGACCTTGCGCCCGCCGATGATCTCGACCACGTTGTGGCCGTACTTACGCATTTGAATGACCTTGCCGCCGATCTCCAGACCGACTTTATGAATAACGCCCAAAATATTTCGTTCAGCAACAGGTGCATCCGGACCCATAATGAAATCCGGCCCACCCAGGGCATAAAAGTGCGTGGTATGGTCGGTGCAATAGAAAGCACTGTAAAGCAGTTCGCGCAGTTTTTTAGCGGTGGACGGGATATCCACGTGATAGACCGCATCGACGGCCTTGGCAGCCGCCATGTGATGGGCTTCCGGGCAGACACCACATATCCGGTTTGTCAGCAGGGGCATTTCCTCGACCGGGCGCCCCACGCAGAAGCGTTCGAAGCCGCGCAGTTCCGGGATCTGGAAATAGGTATTGGCAACATCGCCTTCTTCATTCAGGAAAATCTCGATCTTGCCATGGCCTTCCAACCGGGTAATGGGGTCAATGGTAATTCTTTGCATGTTCATCATCCTTTCTGCGCGGCTTTGGAGGCACGCAGGAGTGAGCCTGCCAGGTTGAACCGGTAAAACTGTCCGGCGGGGTCCACCAAACCGTCAAGAATTTTGTCAATTTCTTCTGGTTTTTCGCTGTCGATGACCGAGGCGAAGGCTGAGATCAAACGGGCTCCGTAATCGACCACACCCTCGGCGGGACCGTAGCAGCCGATGCACTGGGCTCCAACCGAAGGGCAGCGGGAATTGCAGCCACTGCGGGTGGCCGGACCGTTGCAGGGAATGCCCTGTTCAAGCAGGCACAGTGCCGGGTCAGCATGCATCAATTGGATGCGGCCGAATTCCTTGATAACCTTAACGTTACGGGTGCGCGGGCATTCGTCACAGACGGTCGAGTTGCCGGCTCCGATGGTGGCGCCCTTGGGAGGTAGTTCGGCTTTACCGTTCAGGGCCGCAATGACCAAGTCCACCACTGCGGCGATCTGATGCGATTCGGGCGGGCAGCCGGGCATGTAATAATCCACATCCACCACCTGGTCGAGGGTCTTCAGGAACGGATTGAGCGTCGGGATGGTAAGGATGCCTTCGGGAATGGTGTAACTGGTTTGCGGGCGGATAGCATCCGGGTTGTCGGTGGTGATGGTCGAAAAAGCCGTGTCAACCATGTCCTTGAGGGAACTGAAATTGGCGAGCCCCGGGATGCAGCCTTCGCAGGCGCACGACCCGAACGAGACCATGATCTTAGATTTTCTGCGTAGCAGCTTGGCGATGTGTTCATTTTCGTCGTTGCGCATGCCGCCATTAAACAGGCACAGCGTGATCTCACCATCTTCCATCTTCTCGACGTCGGCATACTTGGCATCCATGGCAACCGGCCAGAAGACCACATCAAAAGCCGCGTCCACATCCAGGATCTTCTCGTGGATGTTCAGTACGGCGATCTCACAACCGCCGCAGGAAGCGGCCCAATACATGGCGAATTTTGGTTTGCTCATGCCAGCACCTCCTCGGTCTGGATTGCAGCCGTGCTTTTATCTGGACTCTTGTTCCAGTTCAACGGACCAAGCGCACGGACCTCTTCAACGAACTTGTTTATTTCCCGGGCGAAGATGGCACCTTCGGCGGCGCTGGCCCACAGCAATTTCAGGCGTCCGGGTTCGATGCCCATTTGTGCCAGGACACGCTGCATCAAGTGGAAGCGGCGCATGGCCTTGAAGTTCTGGCTGATGTAATGACAATCCCCGGGATGACAGCCGGAGATAAGCACCGCGTCTGCGCCGCCGGCGAAAGCCTTGAACACGAAGGTCGGGTCAAGACGTCCGGAGCACATCAAGCGGATCAGGCGCACATTAGGTGCATACTTCATGCGTGCCGTCCCAGCCATATCGGCAGCACGGTAGGAGCACCAGTTGCAGGTGAAGCCGATGATGACAGGTTCGAAGGGTTTGGTTTCAGGTGTATCAGTCATGATTATCACTCCTTATACCGCTACGGCTTCCTCTTTTGGGATATTCAAAAACAGCAAGCCGTTGATTTGCGACAGGATCTGCTCGTTGGAGAAGCCGGTGCCCGAGATGGCGCCGGCCGGGCAGGCCGCCACGCAGGTACCGCAGCCCTGGCAAAGAGCCGGGTTGACTTCACTGACCATCTTATCTTCATGGAATAGGATGGCGTTGAAGGGACAGACATTGTTGCAGATCCGGCAGCCAGAACACTGATCCTGGTTCACACTGGCGCGCACCGGTTCCAGCGCCACCTCCTTCTGCTGAATCTTTCCAAGGATGCGGGCAGCTGCGGCTGCACCCTGGGCGACGCTGGCCGGGATATCCTTAGGGCCCTGAACACAACCGGCAATGTAGATGCCCTCGGTCACAGTGGCAACTGGATCCAATTTGGGGTGCCGCTCGATCAACCAGCCATCTGAACTGCAGGAAATGCCGAATAATTTCGCCACCGCTTTCGCGTCATGGCGGGGTTCAAGACCAGTGGATAGGATGGCCATATCCACGGGGACGCGCAACTGGTTCCCGGTCAGTGTATCTTCGACCTGCATGATCAGCTTGCCTTCTTCGCCGGGCAGGCGCACGGCATCACTTATTTCGGCCACCTTGCCGCGGATGAAATGGGTGCCTTCGTCAAGCAAGCGGTGATAGAACTCTTCATACCCTTTGGCTCCCGCGCGGATATCAATGTAGAAGTTGTAGACTTCCGCGCCAGTCCGTTCCTGCACAAGGTGAGCAAATTTCAAGCTCTGCATACAGCAAATGGCTGAGCAATACTCGTTGTAGTTCTTGTCGCGGCTGCCCACACAGTGAACAATGCCAACGACCTTGGGAATGGTCTTGCCATCCCGCAGGACGATGTTGCCCCCCGTCGGGCCGGCCGCGTTGCACAGACGCTCAAATTCGAGGCTGGTGAACACATTCGCCAGGCGCCCATAGCCATATTGTGTAATCCGGTGTGCATCGAAAGGATCGTAGCCGGTCGCCAGGATGACATTTCCGACCTGGACATTCAGGATCTCATCTTCCTGGTCAAAATCAATCGCGTTAGTGGGGCAGAATTTTTCGCAGGCTTTGCAAGTACCCTTGATGTAATAGGTGCAGTTGATGCGATCGATGACCGGGTACTTTGGAACAGCCTGCGGGAATGGAACGTAGACCGCTTTGCGTTTTCCCATGCCAGCCTCGTAAATGTCATCCACCACCTTCTTCGGGCATTTTTCCCAGCAGATACCGCAACCCGTACAATCAGCTTCTATGATGCCGCGTGCCCTCTTCCGGATGGTGACGGCAAAGTTACCGACATATCCGTCCACTTTTTCCACCTCTGAATAGGTCAGCATGGTGATGTTTGGATGGTTGCCAACATCCACCATTTTGGGGGTCAGGATGCAGGCCGAGCAATCCAAAGTGGGGAAGGTCTTATCGAACTGGGCCATATGCCCTCCGATGGACGGTTCCCGTTCCACGAGATAGACATGGAAACCTGCGTCTGCGATCTCAAGGGCGGCCTGGATGCCGGCGATACCACCACCAACGACGAGCGTGGCTGGATGGATGGGTACAAGCAGTGGTTCGAGTGGTACCTGGTGGATGACACGCGACACACCGCCCGAGATGATGGCCTTGGCCTTCTCGGTGGCGGCGATTTTATCTGTATGCACCCACGAGTCCTGCTCGCGAATGGAGACCAATTCGCACAAATACGGGTTCAGACCGGCGCCATTGCAGGCATTGCGGAAGGTCTTTTCGTGCAAGTGCGGGGAGCAAGCTGCCACTACGACACGGGTCAGTTTCTGCTCTTTGATGTCCTTCTGGATGAGTTCCTGGCCCAGGCTGGAGCACATGAATTTGTAATCCCGTGCGATGACCACGCCCTGTTGCTTAAGTTTATCACCTGCCCAAGCGCTTACCTCAGCCACATTAACAATACCCGCAATGTTGGTACCACAATGGCAAATGTAAACTCCGATATTTTCTCTTTTTTCCATACGGTTCACTCCTTAGTCATTTCATTAACTGGCTCAGGTTCCACCTGCCCAGGTTGGAGCAATGAAGGCGCCATGGCGATGAACTCCTTGCCAATGCCCAATTTTTTCGGCGGGATGCCCATGGCTAGCCCCACCAACTGGGTAAAATAAAGGATTGGCATGGAAAAGTTCGTGCCAAATTCCTGATTCACTTGCTGTTGGTAGCATTCGAGATTAACCTGACACATTGGGCAGGCGGTCGCTATGACCGTTGCCTGAGAATCTACTGCACATTGGAGCAGGTTGCGAACCATGCTTAATGCGGCAGTACGGCTCGAGAGGATCAAGGAACCGCCACAGCAGCGCATCTTCAGCGGATAATTGACCGGTGTAGCTCCGATGGCAGAAAGCATATCCTCAAAGAACTGCGGTTGCTCTACATTTTCTTTCTCTTTTTGCGGCCTGACGATCTGACAGCCATAATAAGGAGCCACACGGACTCCTGTCAGGGGTTTGGAAATCTTGCTTTTCAAATCCTGCGGATCAACATCCTGGGAAAACACCTCAATGAGATGTTTGACATTAATGTTACCGCTGAAGTGAAGATTATCCTCTTCAAGGGCGAAGTTGACATGTTCAGCCAGGTCAGTATCTTTCTTCAGATGAGCTGCTGTGAAGTACATGTTCTTATAGCATGCGCTGCAAGGTGCAACAACGTCGAGGCCGGTCTTTTCTGCGATCGCCAGATTTCGGGCGCAGAGCGTGTATGCCAGCAATTCATCTATGTAGAAATATGTAGTCGCACCACAGCAATTCCAGTCCTCAATTTCACGAAGCTTGATACCAAGTTTACGGGTTGTCTCCATGGCAGACATGTGATAGCTGACTGCCATTTTTTCCAGCGAGCATCCCGGGAAGTATGCATATTCTTTCATTCAAGACCTCCCATGGGAATGATTCTGCCGATCATGCGTTTGAAATTCTCAAGGCGCTTGATTCGGGCTGGGATGAAGGGGAGACGGCCCTTAATCAGTAGTTCGGTGGCATTCTGAATTTCCAACAGAAATTCACGCATGCCAAAGCTGAAGATGTAGGATGGCGCCAGAACTGGCTCGAAGGAGCGGCCGCCCCGGACGATCATCTTCACGAAAGCTTCGGAAAAATCCGGGCCCACCAATCCTTCCTTGTGCCTATGGTTCCAGATGGAGTAGCGTTTCAGCGCATACATCAATTCGGTAATATTTATATCCTGTGGACAGCGAACCGTGCAGTGATAACACGAAGCACAATACCAGAAGGTATTGCTGTCAAGAACCTGTTCTTTCATATTCTGGTTGATCATGGCGATCATCTGGCGCGGCGTGTAATCCATAAAACCAGCCACCGGGCATGTTCCAGAACAGGTGCCACACTGGATACAGGTTCTCAAAGGCTCCCCATCTGCGGCTTGTAAGAGATTTTCAACTTCTTGGCCAAACGTTATGGTATTTGTCATAGGTCCTATCTCATTGGCTTGCCGAATGGGAGAATGGTTATCTGCCAGGGTATCGGCAAGAGATGGGCTCGGTAATTATTTACCGGCCTTGTTTGCTTCGGCAGCCGCAATGAGGCTATTGACTTTGTCCAATAGCATCTTCGGCTCTACCGGCTTTTCAACCATCTCATCGATCTTCACGAAACGGGGATGGACTGGTTCGCCAGGGAAAAGGAAAGCGATCTGCTCGCGCATACCGGTAATGATAAGTACCGGCAACTCACGGAGTTTAGGATCCTTGCGAAGTTTACGGGCGATCATGATCCCTTCCGCCCCGCGGCCCATCATAATATCGAGCAGCAACAGATCATATTGCTTGCTTTGCAAAGCTTGCATGCCATCCTTGGGATTATATGCAACATCCACCTCATAGTTTGCTGTCGTGAGGATGGACCTGATACCCGAGACGAAATCGGGATCATCATCGATCACTAGCAATTTCTTGGTCATTCAACACCTCCGTTCAGAGTATGTAGGATAGTGGCCATCTTACCGGCCGGTTATGTCTTGGAAACAGGCAGGCTCACCACAAAGGTGGAGCCCTGGCCCGGTTCACTATCTACTGTTATTGAGCCTCCATGGGCATCCACAATTTGTCGGCTGACGGCCAAACCGATCCCGTGGCCGGCGGTGGTCTTGCTGGCCTGACCACGGTAGAAACCCTCGAAAATATGCGGCAGGTCTTCCACAGGAATACCGATGCCGCTATCCTTCACCGAAACCACCACCGCATCCGCCTGCCGATTGGCTTTCAGCAATACCTTGCTGCCATCCGGAGAATACTTGATGGCATTTCCAATAATGTTCACGAACACCTCCGAAAGGTTGACAGGATCGCCTGAAATGAGGGGGAGTGGTTCGTCGATGGATACTTCTAGTGTCACATCCTTACGCACGGCGATGGTTTCGACGTTCTCCAGCGCATTACGGATTGGTACGTTGATGTCGAGCTGGGTGAAACTTTCCTTCAGCTTTTCCGCATCCACGGAGATCATCCGCAGCCACGAGTTAATGATCTTCAGCAGCTCGGCGATGCGGGTCTTCATCCGTTCCAGGCTGTCCTTCTGGTCCGGATTGAGCGAATCGCCCAACCCGAATTCCAAGGCGAACAGGTTCTGCTGGACGGCGCTCAACGGGGCTTTTAATTCATGGGAAACGATCGATGCAAATTGTTCCCTCAGTAATTCCTTTTCTCTGCGCAGGGAAATAGCCTCCAGGACCAATCTCCGTCTTTCAATGCTCCTACGAGTGATCAAGCGGAACTCGTCGGGTGTGAAGGGTTTTGGGAGAAAGTCGTAAGCACCTTTCTTCATTGCATCCACCGCAGAACTAACCGTGGCAAAACCTGTAATTACGACCGTAACTATGGTTGCATCAAACTCGTGAATCTTTTCGAGAACCTCGAATCCAGATATCCCTGGCATTTTCAAGTCAACAAAAACCAGGTCTGGCAGGAATTCCTGCATACGTTTCAACCCCTGCATGCCATCGGGAGCAGTTGCGATTTGATAACTGCCGCCCTTAAGGATCTGGATGCAGGAATCCAGGACAACTTCCTCATCATCGATGATCAATATCTTAGCTTTGGTTTCCATCTTTCATACCAAGCGTAGAAATTTTCAAAGGAAAACTCACTATGAAAGTCGTGCCTTTTTCCAGCTCACTTTCTACAATGATGGTGCCATTATGTTCCTTAACGATGCCATAACTGATCGCCAGGCCGAGGCCTACTCCATGGCCGGTTTCTTTCGTCGTAAAGAATGGGTCGAAGACTTTGCCAATATTTTCTTTCGAGATGCCATGACCTGTATCCTGCACTTTGATTTCGACAGTTTTCTTTTTCCGGTTGTGTCTTGTCGTCAAGGTGAGTGTTCCAACGCCATCCATCGCTTCGGCTGCATTGATGATCAGATTAAGGAATACTCTTTCAACCTGTGATGGATCCAGGATAACCAAGGGAGGATTTTCTTCAAGCTTCAAAACCACTTTTATATTATGGAAGAGAGCCTGTTTTTCAACCAGCGATATACAACCTTGAAGCAATGCATTTACATCACACAACATTTTGTCGGGTTTTTTCTGACGCGAGAAATCCAATAATCCTCGGATGATATCTCTACAACGGTTGGCTTGCACTACTATTTTTTGAAGGTTTTCCTTCGCTTCCGCGGTGCAAGTTTCCTCTTCGAGAAGCAGATACGAATATGTGACAATTCCCTGCAGTGGATTGTTCAGTTCGTGAGCTACGTTTGCAGATAATTGTCCGATTATTGCCAACCTCTCTGACTCCATGATTTTCTTCTTTGCATATTCTTTTAACTGATCGTCTCGTTCTTTTAAAGCTGTGGCCATGTAATTGAATGTTTTAGCCAATTCGCCAAGCTCATCGTTGGAAATATTAGTAACTTTGGCTTCCAGGTTGCCGCTCGCTAATTGTTTTGAAGCAGTGGCGAGTCCCTTGATCGAAGAAGATATACTGCGTGAGATCAACAAGGCAATAATAATTGACAGAGCCACGCCGGTGAGAGTAATGCCGGAGAAAACAAGTATCGCTTGATATTTAATGTCCGTGTACTTCTGCTCCAGAATACCGACGCCCAATATGCCAATGATATTATTTTCATAATCTTTGATGGGCTCGTAGGCCGTAATATACCAGTCATTAACAACGAACGCTCGCCCTAGATATTGCTTTCCTTTTTTTACCACTTGCTGGTAAACATCTGCAGCAATGCGAGTGCCGATCGCCCGAGATCCATCTTCGTTGTGGACATTAGCGGAAATTCTCACATCATCCTGAAAAATAGTTGCGACTCCAATATCTCTACCTTTATAAACTTCACCTTGAAAAACCGTTTGTTTGACCTCATCAACAATAGCATAGTTGCGGTTCAGCAATACTCCTGCGTAGACGACCCCAATAAAGGTTCCATTTTGGTCAAAAACAGGCACAGCCGCCATCAACATCATCCCGGCTGTCTGCTCGGTCTCGGGACTGGGTCTCGCCATCGGCGTATTTACTAACGTAAGATGAGCTTGCTCGGCAAGCAAAGGCGATTCGTTTTGCAACTCATCGGCCGACATGATAAGCGTGCCTTCGGCAGCCTTTTTGGTTCTCAACACCGCGCTGACCAACTCCTGGGTGCTTTGATCATCACCTTTGCGGCCCGGATTGCTAGCACGCAGAACTACAATGCCATGACTATCCGTGAAAGTTAATACATCAAGCCCTTCATTCGTTTTGAACTGGATCATATCGTTAGTGTATTGTTTAGCGGTATCCTTTTGCAGTAATATATCTCCTATAAATGTCCTGACCGCAGTAAATTCAGCCGCTTGATTGACCTGCTCGAGTTTATTGGAATAAATCAATCTAGCAGTATTCAGGTCATTCCGTACTCTTTCCTCGGCTTCGTTTACGATAAGGGTTGAAATCGTTGTTACGCCAACAATCGTGAAGAGCAGGCCGCTGAGAGTGATGGTAGCCAGCAAACTCAAGGACAATCTGGTAGCGATTGAGTGCGAAATGCCAAGTCTAACTCGTGCAACGAGATCCTGCAGCGCTCCCTTTAACTTGGCCATAATCTACCGGCCATCATTTTATGCGTTGCCTCGAAGATTCATAGGAATCGTATTTAGAGCGCCTCATTCACCAATTCGATCAAATCTTTTACCACCAGAGACTTTTCATAGCCGGTAGTCTTGACCGCATCGCGGAACATTGTCAAATCTTTCGGGCAGGCAACGATAAATGATTGGACTCCTTCGAGGGAGGCAGCTTCCCGAATGCGTGTTTCGCTAGGCCTTTCCTTGATGGCTTTCTCTTCCATCCAGATTCGCCCGCCGCCCGCACCACAGCAGAAAGAACGATCGGCGTGCCGTGGCATCTCGATCAGTTCACAGCCAGTGGCTTGGATGACCCGGCGCGGCGCATCGTATACTCCGTTATACCGTCCCAGATAACATGGGTCGTGATAGGTCACCTTATAGCCAAGTTTTTTACCAAGTTTAAGCTGACCGGAAGAGATTAATTGATCAAGCAATTCGGCGTAATGGAGAACGGGTAGTTGTCCATTTGCACTTGCCGGGTATTCATTCTTTAGGGTGTTATAGGAGTGCGGATCAGTTGTCAGGATGGTTCGATACTTGGCCTTTGCCAGAACCTGGCTATTCTTATCGACCAACATTTCGAACAAGCCTTCTTCTCCAATCCGGCGAATATCGTTGCCAGCATTCCGCTCGCTGTCGTATAAAATGCCGAAATCCAGACCGATCCTTTGGAACACTTCGGCGGTCTTTCGGGTAATATCAGTAAGGGTGGCATTATAGGAGGCATAATCACCCACGAACCATAGATATTCCACCGGCTCACGGCGTGCATCCTTAACAACCGGTTGTAACCCCATGGTCCACTTGGCCCGCATCCGCTCTGATTGGCCGAACGAGTTGCCATAGCGACCCAGGTTGGCGAGGGCGTCCTGTAGCATTTTATCCATGCGCCCCTCAATTACTAAGTGACGACGCATGTCTACAATAGGAGCAACATGCTCAATAAACAATGGGCATTCCTGGTCGCAGGCCAGGCAAGTAGTGCAAGCCCACAGCGTTTCGTCTGTGATCACTTCACCAACCAATGATTTTTTCATAACTTCACCGGGTGAGTGAGCATTAAATGCCTTACCTCGTTCTTTGAGATTATCGCGTAAATCCATCATTAGCAATTTCGGTGAGAGGGGAGCTCCACTATGATAAGCAGGACACACTTCCTGGCAGCGTCCACACTCGGTGCAGGTGTAGAAGTCAAGCATTTGCCGCCAGCGAAATTGCTCCACTTTCGTCACGCCTGGATTCCCCTCAAACTCCGGTGTAGGTGGGAGTTTCCCAGGATGGTTTAAATCACGCAGCAAAACAGCTGGTATCGACGTAACGACGTGGAAATGTTTACCCTGGGGCAATTCAGTCAAGAATAGAAGCACAACGCCCAGATGGATCCAATATGCAGCTTCCCCGATGATAAATTGTTCATTGGATTGCAGATTGCCGAAAATTCCTCCTACGATTGAAGAGATAGGTCGCCAAGCCTGAAGGGGATCTTTGCCCAGGTCGATGCGGATGCCATTCATCACCAACAAGCTCAACATGATGGTGAGAATAAACCCCAACACCATCACGCCCTGGCTTTTATGGCTGCCCTTGAAGCGTTCAGGGTTGACTACCAAGCGTACAACCAGACCATATATTACGGCAATCATCACAAGCAAGGCGAAAAGATCTTGAAGAAATGCCAAAGGTCCGAATTGCCCGATTAACGGGATTACAAAGCTAGACTTGGTAAAAGCAATCAAACCGTCTACGATTGCCTGTAGAATTGTCAGGGCTAGAAGCAGAAATCCCCAAAAGATGAAGAAATGGGCAGTACCAGGAACAAAAATGCGAAACAGTCGGAATTGGGCTCCCACGTATTGGAGCAATCCCTCTATCCGCTTGCCCCAATGCTTGAATTTTCCGCTGGGCTGGCCTCGGCGCAAGTTGACCCACAATAACTGGTAGACACGCCAAAGGAAGACCCCTGCGGCAACCAGCAACGCAAGAAGAACGAGGATTGATTTGATTGCGCCGTAATCCATTGGTTTACCCGCCCTTGGCTTGTTTAATCGTTTCTGTAAGGATCGGGGCTAGATCAAGGAGATCAACAACGGCGCCGTATTTAGCGACGTTGAAGATGGGCGCATTAGGGTCAGTGTTGACAGCGATGATGACCTCGCTATCGCCCATGCCTTCCACGTGTTCCGGCGCGCCACTGATACCCAGCGCCAGATAGATCTTCGGTTTGACCCGCTTGCCAGACTTTCCAACAAGGCGAGTCGTTGGCAGCCAGCCTTGATCAACCACCGGGCGTGAGGCGGATACAGCGCAACCCAGGGCACCAGCGAGTTCGTCCGCCAATTCAATATTATCCTTGTTTTGGATGCCGCGCCCAACCGATACCAGCATCTTCTCCTTGGTAATGTCCACATCGCTGGTGTCAGGTTCGAGATACTGTTTCAATGTTACACGCAAACCTTCGAGTGTTGGCGCCGGAATACTTGCCACAACGGGTGCCACGGCACTCTGCCCTTGCTCGGCCTTATACCCGCCGGGTACCATGGTAACCAGGACTGTTGTTCCAGGTAGAGGGCCCTCGACCATGATCTTGCCTCCGCAGATCTGGCAAACGTATTGCCCATTGTCGCCGAAGTTATAGCAAGAACTGACCACAGGCAGGTTCAATTTTGCCGAAAGTCCACTGGCTATGTCCATACCGATGGAACTGTGGCCAAAAAGCACAGCGCGCGGCGAATATTCCCGAATCAGGCCAAACAGGGCAGTCTGATACGCATCCGACGTAAACTCGACCAAGGCTGGATGATCCATGTATAAAACTTTATCTGCTGCAAGGTTGCCAGCCAATCCTTGCGCGTTATGACCGAGCAAGACTGCCGTAACACCACCGCCGGTACTTTGGGAGAGTTGCCTGGCAGCCGCCAGCATGATATAGGAGATATCCAAAACGTTCCCCTGCAAATGTTCGATGACAACAAATATATCCTGACTCATCTCTGCCTCCTACTCACAGCGTACCCAGTTCTTTGAAGATACTGACGAGTTTTTTGGCAATCTGATCGGCTCCGCCCTCGAGCATGGTCGCCCGCTGTGCAACTTCGGGTTGGAACATGCGGCTGATCTCGGTTCCGCCGCGGATGTCCAGGTTGGGGATGGCTCGTTCTTCGATTTTCGCCGTGCCCATTACCTGGCGGATTTTACTGTAGGCAACATAACGCGGCGGCTGCTCGGAGGCCTGGATACCCAAGACCGCCGGAAGTTTGACTTCCATCTCAGCGATCAGGCCACCTGAATACTCCTTGCGCACCATCACATGGTCCCCAGCAACCGTAATCCCTGACACGTAACCTACGTATGGCAATCCCATGTACTCCGCCAGGAGCGGGCCGACCGGTCCATCCAAATCATTATGCGCTTGCACGCCGGTCAAAACCAGGTCGGGTTGCGTTTCTTTGAGCAAATCAGCATAAACATGTGCCAGGGCATGATTATTTACTGTACTAACATCACCGGTGAATTTAATTAGTTGGTCTGCACCCTTGGCGGCCGCGGTAAAAAGAAAATCATCCGATCCTTCGGCTTCGATGGTCATTACAGTAACCTGGCCCCCGGCATGTTCTTTCAAGAGGATGGCCTGTTCAACAGCATGGTCATCGAACTCATTGACGATGAGACGCAACCATGCTGTATCCAGGGCGACACCGCTGGGGTCGATGGTAAGTTCTTCAACCAGGTCTGGAACGAATTTGACAGGCACTGCTATTTTCATTATTCACCTCCTACAAATCCATGGATTCAGCAAGCAGTTCAGCAATTTCCCTGATTCTGAGATGACTGGCAGTTTGAATGGTCTTAATGGCATCCTCAAAGCGCGGGGGCTCATAAGGGCAAGCCACGGCAAGAATATCCGCATTTGCTGCAACCGCCTCGCGGACTCGCCACTCAGAGAGACGGGTGTGGGCTTTTTCCCATTGGAAACCGTCCAGCCACATCCCGCCTCCGCCGCCACCGCAACAGAGACTGTTTAGGCGCTGGTGAGACATTTCCACCAATTCCACACCCGGGATAGCATTCAACAAGGCGCGCGGTTCGTCGAAAACGTCGTTGACACGCCCAAGGTAACACGGATCGTGATAGGCAACTTTCACTTTGACTTCTTTTTTTAGGAGGGGACGAAGTTGCTCGAGCTTATCGAATAGAAATTGCGTGTGATGTTGAACTGGGTATGTTATCCCTAGCGCCGGGTATTCATTCTTGAAGGCGTTGTAAGCATGTGGGTCAGTGGTAATGATCTCATTGAATTTGTAACGCCGCAATAATTGCCCATTCTTCTGGGCCATCATTTCGAACAGACCACGTTCGCCTGCCAGACGCTGTGAATCTCCATCACTGAACTCTTCCGGTCCCAGAATGCCGAATTTAACGCCGAGTACGTTCAAAATCTTTGTCAGCGCTTTAACGGCCGATTGCATACGAGGATGGTAGGATCCATAATCGCCAACGAACCAGAGAACATCCACGGGCTGGCGGGTTTTAGCCAGGATGTTTACTTCGGGCTGCATTCCCAGGGTCCAGTCAGCCCGCTTACGCGGTGACTTCTCCCAACGCGTTTCCATATCGCTGGGTATTTTCAAAAGCAGTCTGCAATTCTGCTGGTATATTCCCAGCCAGTAGCATTTCCTCTTTAACGCGGGTCATCAAGGCTGCCGTGATAGGAATGTTGGAAGGGCAAAATGCCGCACAGGCGTTACAGGAAACGCACATCCACATACCATCGGTCTTCATAACCTGGTCAAAAATATCGGCGCGAAGAGCGCCGATCATTTTCCCTGGTGGAAATTTCATGATATAGCCAAACGGGCAAATGCCACTGCATGTGCCGCATTGCAAACAAGTTTTAAACCGCTCGCCATTCTCTAATTCATATAGGCTATTAATGAAAGTCTTGCCTATCGATGGGCTTAATGGGGATAAAGTTTGCTCCAAAGAGCACCTCCATAAGAATTGTTCTTCTTGTTATGATTTCGCAGACCTAATTAGTTTAGTATGTGATTTATAGAAGAAAATCACCAGTATTGTAAATCACGGCTTTGTTGTGATGAAAAGCACTTACGACAGTATATATATGAATGTGATAAATCCATTGCTTGTCCATGCAATTTACTTAGACCACGAAAATACCTATGTTTGAGGCTGGTATAATGGCACCATTCTTGTCAGATTAATGGGAACCGCGGTGATTATTATAAGAGATGGGCACCCCATCTTTTCCTGCTTTTTCAATGAGTTACACATAAACATAGAAACCAAGTGAGGAGTGTAGGAAATGGATTTTGCCATGTGGAAGAAAGCTCTTACCGTTATCCCGAATGTTACCAAGGAGGAATGGGATAAGCTCGATTTCATTTCGAAATGGTTGATATCTACTCGTGCGGCGGTATTATTGATGACCTTGCTTTCAGCGGTGCTAGCCGGACTTTTTGCCTGGCATGACGGCTACAAAGTAAATATCCTTTCCTGGTTCATCCTGGCACTTGGATTGGTCCTTGCGCACGCTTCCAATAATATCTTCAATGATTACACCGACTATACACGCGGGGTCGATAAAGACAATTATTATCGAACGATGTATGGACCGCAGCCGGTGGCGGATGGGTTGATGACCAGGCGCCAGCATTTGACCTATTTTGCGGTTACCGCTTTCCTGGCATTATTATGCGGGCTTTACTTGATATTGTCCAACGGTAATGATCTCAACATCTGGATTTTCCTTGGGCTGGGCGCGTTCTTTGTACTTTTCTACACCTGGCCGCTGAAATATATCGCCCTGGGTGAAATATCCGTATTGATAGTCTGGGGTCCTTTGATGATCGGTGGCGGTTACTATGTGCTGACCCATGTCTGGAACTGGAACGTGGTCTGGGCCAGCCTGCCTTATGTGCTGGGAGTGACGACGGTAATTTTTGGCAAACATATCGACAAGGTGGTGGTTGACAAAGCCAAGAAGATCTCCACTTTACCGGTGCTGATCGGTGAAAAAGCAGCCCGTTACATTATATTGGGTATGATGGTCCTTCCGTATGTGCTGGTGTTATATCTAATCCTGTCCGGCTACTTCACACCGGTTATGGTTTTGGTTGCCCTGGCTATTCCGACCTTCCTGAAGCTATACCCGCAATTCCTCCAGCCCAAGCCGGAGACTCGTCCAGAAGATTTCCCGGATGGACAAGGCGGATGGCCGCTTTATTTTGCTCCGCAAGCCTTCATCAACAACAGAGCGTTTGGCATGTGGTTCATGCTTGGACTTGTCCTGGATGTGATCCTGCGGCTGGTATTACCAGCTTTCCATTTATAGGTTTTTCCGAACACATATCCCTGTTACTTCTGAAGCACCGGGATATTTATTTGAAACGATATAATCGTCGAAGTTCCCATAAAATTGCATGGAGGTGACCAGATGCGCCCCGATTGGGATTCCTACTTCATGAAGATTGCCTACGCGGTTTCCGAACGCAGCACCTGCGACCGGGCTTTCGTGGGCTGCGTGCTGGTTTTTGAAAAACGCATCCTGACAACCGGTTTCAATGGCTCTCCCACCGGGCAGCCGCATTGTGATGAAGAGGGCCATTTGATGGTGGATGGACACTGCATCCGGACCATTCATGCGGAAACGAATGCCATCATCCAGGCGGCCCTGCATGGTGTTTCGACAAAAGGTGCCACCTGTTACGTGACGCACCTGCCTTGTCTCAACTGCACCAAAGCGTTGATCAATGCCGGTATCGTCCGCCTGGTCTACAGCATTGCCTACCGCACGGACGAAAACGCCATGAATTTCCTGAAAGCTGCGAATATCGAAATATGTCAGAATGCATTCAACGCAAAGACGCCGGCAGGTGCTGAGTAGCGCTAAAAGAAATTCCCCGGCCTCAGAAAAGCCGGGGATTTTTTTATTTCAATATCAGCTCTTTTTGCCCGGAACTTAAAAGCTCCGCCCCGGTTTCCGTAACAAGCACGTCCTCCTCCAAACCAACATAACCATAACCGGGGACGGATACCCCCGGCTCGACGGTGTAGACCTGACCTGCCTCAAGTTTCTGGTCAGGCAGGCTGCCGTATTTCTCCCAATGGGGGCCGAGCATCCCGCCGCCGTCGTGGGCGGCGCGGCCCAATCCATGACCAGTGGCATACATGTATTCAGGATAGCCGGCGTGTGTTACTGTTCTTCGGGCAATATAATCGATTTCAGCTCCGAGCATGCCAGGGCGCATGGCTGCCACGGCAGATTGGACGGCGTAGACCACTGTCTGGAAAGCATGCTTTACTGGACCAGGTGCTTCCTGCTCGCCTGGTTTGAGCAGGTACACCATGCGCTGAATGTCGGAACAGTATTCTGCCTGTTTCACACCGAAATCGAAATGGACCAGGTGGCCACGCTCCAGAATAATCCCGGTTGGAGCGGCATGTCCCACCTGGGAATCCGGCCCGGAATTCACGGCCGGGCAGTCTTCGTAATCCCAGGCTTCGGTCACCCCCATTTCAATAATCCGGGAATGCATGAACTGGCTAACCAGTTTTTCGGATAGACCGGGCTGAAGATAATCGAAGGTCTGACGGTAAATTTCCTCGGTAGTTTCAACTGCTTTCCGGATACGAGCAATTTCAGTAGGGGTTTTTCGTCCACGGAGAGCCGAAATGATGGCTTCAGCCGAAATCAGCCGATCGTTGAATGGCGTTGGAGCGAGGTAATCTTTCAACTGCTGGTACATGGCGTGGGTCAGACCGTCTGCGCTTGGATCGTTGGAAGACCAGTTCACGGCAATCTGATGTGGATCGAGTCTCTGGAGGATACGCACAAGCTCGGGCCGGATGGATTTGTCGTAGCCGACCACTTCCTGGTATGCGCCAGTCCGGCGGGCGGTCTCCGCTTCCAGGTTGCCAAGAACGGCGATGGTTTCGCCGGTACGGGTGATGATCAGGGCCGAACCCCAGGTAAGAGTTGCCCCATAAATCAGAGGCAGCACCGGGTCAGGCACGGCGCTGGTTTCCCGAACGAAGGTCATCCAAAGGTCAATATTTTTTTCCTCAAGGATGGATACGGCCTGACGGACTTTTTCCTGAACAAGAGTGCTCATGGGACCCTCATGGAATGTAAGTGTTTTTATTCATCAACAAATGAACAGGGATATGACGGTAATGATAGGAATCCTGAAAGAATTGATTCAGGCAAAAAAACCCGCAAAGAGGTTGGATTGGAACAACACTCGCCTACCCGGCGGGAGGCCAGGGAATATTCACGGGAGAAGTGTACCCGTGCTTCTCGACTGTGTATAGCTGGCCGCCTGAATGTTGGGAGCAACCCGCCTGGTCGGTAAAGGTATACGAAGTGTGGTATTGATCCGGCAGATCCTGCCAGCCGATCGGCATCCAGACGAAATTCTTATTCTGGCAAACCCACACATCCAAGAAGTAGCCGCGGTCATCATCTTCCGTCATCCAAACTTTATGCCATGACACAGTAACCTGATCTCCATTTCGTGTTGCCTGGACATCTTTCGGTGGAGCATAGAGCGCATTTGTAATCCAAAGACGCACAGGTTGAACTGTGACGGTTTTAACATCTCCCACCACATCAACAACGTATGGGGAGACCCAGCAGAAGTCATTTAGGCGATCGAATTTAACATACAGCCAGTTTCCGACGGGCGCCCGTCCACCTACAAATCCTGTATCCCCCTGTTTCAAATCGAACTTCCACAGGTATGCCTTGGCGGGACCAAAAAGGCAGGCAGCCAGGGCAACATTCACCGTGACTTTTGGAAAATCGAAGGTGGGAGTGGGAGTAATGGTAGATGTTGGTGTGAGGGTAGGTGTTGGTGTGATGGTTAAAGTATTTGTTTGTGTCGAGGTGGGAGTATCGGTGGGCGTGTACGTTGCCGTGAAGGTGTCAGTGGGGCTGGGTGTTTGTGTCCACGAAGCCGCAGTAGCCGTTTGTTCCGTGGCTTTCAGGCTTGCGAGTGCTTCAGGCGAGGGCGTGCAGGCCGAAAGGAATATGAACGCCAGCAGCATCAGGAAGGATTTTCGTTGCATCGTTGTATTGGTTTGGTTATCCAGAAAATTGTTCGCGGCATGTCCAAATGTCTTGTGCAGCCGCGTTCCTGTATGATTATACGGCGAATTTACCAATTTCCATTTGACTCAAGGCACTTTGCAAATCTGTAGGTTTCAGGATGACCGCAACCCCGCCTGCCCCGGAACCGATTGAAATCTCTTTATGGATAAAAACGGACTCGTCAGCCAGAATACGCATAGGCCCAGGCAATCCCAAGGGTGTGACTGCCCCACGAACGAAGCCGGTGGCGGCCAGCACTTCTGCCTCACTGGCCATGGTAATACGCGTAATCCCAAGGACAGCCCGCAAGCGCTTCCAGGAAATCTGTCCTGGTCCGGCCATCAATACCATGACAAACTGCCCCTTGGTGAGGCGGAACACGATACTGCGGACGATTTGCGCTGGAGATTGTCCGCGTTGGCGGGCGGCTTCTTCGAAAGATTCGGGCTGAGAGGGATGCTCAAAGAGCTGGTAGGGGATTCCAAGCTGGTCAAGCGCCCGGGCAGCTGGAGGTGTTTTTTCCACAGAAGTACTATAACACAGGTAATTCATGTGGTCAGCTTTTTTTCACATAGAATTAATAATTTAGGAGTATCCTTAAAATGAATAATAATCGTAGACGCTAAAATGCAAACCCGATAAATTAATGAATATAAAAAATGGTTTTCAACCATTTTAGAAGGTAGATCATGGAAAAGACACCAATACTTTATCGGTTGATCGGCATCGCTTTTGCCACGACCCTCATCCTGACATCCTGCAATTTAGCCGCAACCACGGCAGCACCGGTCAGTGCAACCGCCACACAGGCACCCCTGTCCAGTCCAATTGCTCCCACCGCAACCCAGCCACCCGCTGCAACAGCAACGGCAACAACCGCTCCAACCGCAGTCGCCATAGTAGCTCCGACAGCCACTTTAGCTCCAACGGCAACCACCCAGCTTACCGCGCAACTCGCCCCCTCCATAAATGCTAACTGCCGGAAAGGCCCGGGGACAGGATATTATGTGATCACGTATTTGCAACAAGGAAATGTATACAATGTGGTCGGACGGAACAGCCTGAATACCTGGTGGTTGGTCCAGGCGTCGGCGAACGTTACCTGCTGGATCGGTGACCCGGGCGCCACCCTAATGGGACCTGTGGATCAAGCCACTATCGCTCTGGTCCAACCTTTGCCAGCGACTCCGGCCACATTTACGGATTCTTACACTTGTAATACCACATTGCACACCCTGGATGTAGTGTTCAATTGGTCGGCAGTGACAAATGTGACGGGATATCGCCTCATCCGAAACGGGACCCAGATAACCGACGCTCCGTCGACTGCAACGGCTTATAGTGATCAAGGTGCACCCACGGGAGAGAAACTGGTTTATGCACTGGAAGCCCACAATGATTATGGTGCAGCTGCCCAGATTACGGTGTCCGTCCCATCTTGCGATTAGCCCATTCGTTAGAAAAATCCCTCCTGAATGGAGGGATTTTTTTCTATTACCCGGTTTCCTTCTTTTTCCTTGCCGATTCCCACAAACTTTATAATTTCTAATATAAATTCGATAATTATTGGATATAATCAGTCTGATATTCCAAGCAGTTTACAAGTTCCTTTTCAGAACCAGGGGTGGATGAGCGGTGAGCGGACGGCAATACCGCCTGCAAGCATCCCAGATTCTCCGCTTGTTTGAGATGGTAAGAAGACCAACCACCAAGGGAGTTGGAATGAATAAGAAAACATACCTCGATTTGTATTATCAGATGGTGCTCATCCGGCGCCTGGAAGAACGCGGTGCGGAACTTTATCAGGCCGGGAAAATTGGCGGATTCATGCACCTATATATTGGACAAGAAGCGGTAAGCACCGGATTGATCGCAGCTCGGCAGCCGCAGGACCGGGTCATCACCGCTTATCGTGACCATGGCGTGGCGATCAACTGCGGGATACCGGTCAACCTGGTAATGGCAGAGCTGCTTGGCAAAGCCACCGGTATTTCGAAGGGCCGCGGCGGATCCATGCACATGGCGGACGTCACGAAGAATTTTTGGGGGGGCCATGCCATCGTAGGCGCGCACTTACCATTGGCTGCCGGGTTGGCACTGGGCGACAAATATGCCGGCCGGGATGGTGTAACCATCTGCATGTTCGGCGAGGGAGCCACCAATATCGGCTTTTTCCATGAAGCATTGAACCTCTCGAAGGTATGGACTTTGCCTGTTTTATGGGTCTGTGAAAACAACCGCTACGGAATGGGAACAGATGTCGCGCGTGCCTCAGCGGTTTCTGAGATCCAACAAAAAGCCGAGGGGTACGGCATGGCGCATGAACGGGCGGATGGGATGGATGTAATGGCTGTTTATGAAGCAGCCAAAAAGGCCATTGAGGCAGTCCGCAGTGGATCCGGGCCGCGCATGTTGGAAATCATGACGTACCGGTTCCGCGGACACTCCATGGGCGATCCGGAACGCTATCGCAAGCAGGAAGAAGTCAAGAAGTGGCAAGAACATGACCCGATCGGCGTTTTTTGTGATTATCTGACATCCCATAAAATTGCCAAGCTGGAAGAACTTGATATAGTGGAAGAGCGGGCCAAAGAGGACGTCGAGAAAGCGGTTGAATTTGCCGAAGCCAGCCCGGAACCGGGATTGGATACGCTCTTCGAGGATATCTATGCGGAGGAGGTGTAATTATGGCCCGCATCACCATGCGTGAAGCCATTTCACAGGCCATGTGGGAGGAAATGGAACGCGATCCGAATGTGTTTATTCTGGGTGAGGAAGTGGGGGTATGGGGCGGGTCCTACGCGGTCACCAAGGGTTTCTATGACCACTTTGGTAGTGAGCGCGTGCGGGATACCCCGATTGCAGAGGCTGCCATTATCGGCGCGGCAATCGGATCAGCCTTGACAGGCTTACGCCCGATTGCCGAATTGATGACCATCAACTTTGCCTTCGCGGCCATGGACCACATTGTCAACGAAGCCGCCAAGCTGCATTACATGTTTGGCGGGCAGTTCATGCTGCCGTTGGTAATCCGGGCAGTTACCGGAGGCGGACGCCAGTTGGGGGCCACACATTCGCAAACTCCGGATGCCATTTTTGCACATTTCCCCGGGCTGACAGTTGTTTCCCCCGGAACTCCGGAAGATGCCAAGGGCCTATTGAAAGCTGCCATCCGGTCGAATGACCCGGTGCTGTTTCTCGAACATGCCACGCTGTACCAAATGCGCGGAGAAGTGCCGGAGGGCGATTATGTAATTCCCATCGGTAAGTCTAAAGTCCAACGTGCCGGCAAGGATGTTACGATTGTCACCTATTCCAAAGGACTCGAGATTTCCATGAAGGCAGCGGAAGAACTTGCCAAAGGAGGCATCGATGCTGAAATTGTGGATTTACGGTCGCTACGCCCGCTCGATATGGATTCAGTGATCGAGTCCTTCAAGAAGACCAACCGGGCGGTGGTTGTAGAGGAAGGCTGGAAATCCTTCGGCGTCGGCGCAGAAATCTCCACCCGCATTTATGAACAAGCTTTCGACTATGTGGATGCCCCGGTACGGCGTGTGGCCCAGAAGGAAGTGCCACTGCCTTACAACCGGACACTCGAGCAATCAGCCCTGCCACAGGTGGAGGATGTGATCGCAGCGGTCAAGGAGGTGCTGTAATGGCAGATACCATCAGTATGCCCAAACTTGGCTTCGACATGGCCGAGGGTACCCTCGTCCGCTGGGTAAAGAAGGTCGGTGAGAGCATCAGCAAGGGGGATGTGCTGGCTGAAATTGAAACCGATAAGGCCACCGTGGAGGTTGAGTCATCAGCCAGCGGCGTGGTGCGTAAATTGCTGGTGGATGAAGGTGCGGTAGTGCCGATCAACTCGCCCATCGCGATTGTGGGCACGGCGGAGGAAGAGATACAGGAATCGGGTGAAAAGGTATCGGTTAATAAGGAAGAAGCTAAGAGCAGTGAAAAGGGGATCGGGGATAAAGGACGGAGGGCAGCTGTCAGTGATCAGCCATCAGTCGTCAGTATTCCGCAATCCGCAATCCGCAATCCGCAATCCCAAATTCTTCGGGCCTCGCCTTTGGCTAAGAAAATCGCACGGGAGCGCCGCGTGGATTTGAGCCGAATCCGGGGCAGCGGTCCGGGCGGACAAATCGTGCGCAGGGATGTTGAAGAAGCAATGGACGGTCTGGTTACGCTAACCACCGGACAGACGCAGCTGCCGGTACCGCTTCCATCGGCAGCAGCGGATGAAACGGTCAATTTTAGCAAACTCCGCCAAGCGATTGCGCGACGCATGGCTGAATCCAAAACCACCATCCCGCATTTCTATGTAAGTCATGAATACATATTGGATGCACTGATGGAGATGCGATCAAATTACAACAAGATCGTGCCTGAGGACGAAAAACTCTCGGTCAATGATTTCATCGTCAAGGCGGTGGCAATGACATTACGACAGTTCCCCAACCTGAATGCTTCATTGAACGGCAATTCCGTCCTGCGGCACGGCCAGATCAACATCGGGATCGCGGTTTCGGTGGAAGGAGGCCTGCTGACGATCGTTTGCCGGGAGGCAGGCCAGAAGCCGCTGCGACAGATTTCCACCGAAGTGAAGGAAATGGCGGCGCGCGTGCGTGAAGGAAAGGTCAAGCCGGAGGATATCGAAGGCTCAACCTTCTCCATCTCCAACCTGGGAATGTATGATGTCGAGAACTTTGCAGCCATCATCAACCCACCCGAAGCAGCCATCCTGGCAGTCGGGTCGGCGCGTGAAGTTCCGGTGGTGGAAAGGGCGGACAGTCGTCCACCCCTACTTGGGATTGGCTGGCGGATGAAAGCCACCATTTCAGTGGATCATCGTGTCAGCGATGGTGTGGAAGCAGCCAAATTCATGCAGGCCTTGGCGTTGTACCTGGAAGAACCCCTGCGACTGATTCTGTAAAGAGAAGTGCCCGGGGTATTCAATTAACCGGGCACTCAGCAAATCCAATCATTAGTCTTCCAACCAGCGTTTCAAAATCAAACGGACTGACCGGCTCATCTCTTTTGAGAAATCCGCATTGAATTTGCGGGTATAGATGAGTTGACCAACGTTGCGGGCACCCAAGACTTCATCCCGGCCGTGGAAAGTGTGTGAATTTGTTTCGTGGAACATCTCATCAAAATCTGCTTTCGAAAGCCTTCTGTAGTTATTTTCGAAGAGGATAAATTTATCCTGGAAGCGCGAGGTCTGTTTCCGGTTGATTTGCTGCGGGGTTGGATAGCCGAAGCACACCAGGCTGATCGGGAAGACGTATTTCGGCAGATCGAACAGGTCACGCTGAATCTCGTAATATTCCATGATATCGCCTATGTAACAGGAGCCCAGGCCGAGTGATTCAGCAGCGATGACGGCTGTCTGGGCGGCGATGATGGCGTCGCAGCAGGCCAGGAACAAATCGCCTTCCTGCGGCTTTCGCATGGGGGTTTTCATTTGCTCGCAGCGGTGGGCCACACCGGATGTGATGAAGTAGTCATACCAACGCTGGTAATCGGCCAGGAACAACCAAACCAATGGGGCACGTGCGATGAATGGCTGGTTATCGCAGGTCTTTGCCAATTTATCCTTGGTGGGCTGGTCGGTTACTTCGATGATCGAATACAACATCATGTTCCCGGCTGTGGGAGCCCGTAACGTGGTACGCAGGAGTTCCTCCCGAACTTCCGGCGCAACGGCCTTCTTCTCATAGGCCCGTATGGATTTTCGCTTGAGAATCGTTTCAATGACTGGATTCATTTGCAATGGCCTCCTATAAAGCGGTCGTCACTATTGGGTTGGCAGGCAGCTGGTTTTGGGTTTATCAAAGTCATTTTTTGACCTCAAAAAGCAAAAGACAGGTTAAATGCCGATCCTTCAGGCTAATTGGGGTCAACGCAGGTCGCGACCGCCATTGACATCCACTGTCGCGCCGGTCATGAAGCTATTAAGCGGACTGGCGAGGAAGACAATCACCTGTGCAATTTCCTCAGGGGTGGCGTAGCGCTGCAGCAGCATTTTATTTTTAGCATAATCCTGATCAAGAGCTGCGATGGTTTCCAGGCCCATGGGTGTCAGGGTGAGACCGGGTGTAACGCAATTCACACGAATGCGCGGGGCAAGTGCGCGTGCGGCACTTTTACCCAGGTTGACCAATCCAGCCTTGGCAGCGGCGTAGTGGGCCTGGTGGGAAACGCCGGTCTGGGCCGAAACGCTTGAAACCAGCACGACAGAGCCGCCTTCCCGAAGAAGAGGAGTGCATGCCTGCAGAACGTAGAACGCGCCGTTCAGATTGACATCCAGGACGCGCTGCCACTCTGCCGGCGTGATCTCTGCAAAGCCATTGTGCAAACTCAAGCCGGCACACAGCACCAACGCGTCCAATCCCTTTATTTCGGACGGAAGGGTTTGAACGGCCATTTTCACGCTGTCCGGATCGCTGACATCCATCGGACATATCCAGGCTTTTCGTCCATTCGCCTGCACCTTCCCGGCGGTTTGCCTGGCACCGGCCGAATTTTGTCCAAAGGAAACGACCACATCCGTGCCTTCCATGGAAAAGATCTGCGCGGCGGCAGCGCCGATGCCGCTGGAGGCGCCGGTGATGAAGACGGTTTTGTCTTTCAAATGAAGGTCCATGAATTTTCTGCTTCCAAAAAAATAGATGCGTTAAGAATAACTGCGCAAAGTTGATTGAAATTTCTGGGAAAAAACGATAATTTCCGCCTTCCGAAGTTCACTAATCCGCAGAGCCTCTTCATGGAGTTCTGAGGATGGCTAAATCTGAGGAAGTATAGCATGAGTCAGGAAAACCCGAATCAGCTTGGTTCTCACAACCATCTGATAACGGGTTTCATGGGTAAACCCGGCGATAGGAAACATAGAGGCGTCAGACGATGAGGAGTTGGAATGCAGAAAAGGACCAGGTGCGCTGTCCACTTCGTTGAGAGTAGAATATAAAATAATGTTGGTCTAGTCATCTTAATCCCTTGGTTTTTATCAATTGGATTGGTATAATCCAATATGTCACATTGCTGGTACGTGACTAACTCATCGGATCCGTGAACCAAACTTAGGTCTCCAGAAGTTGCCGAAATGAGGTAGAAAAATGAGGGAATATCATGCATCTCCGTCCCTGGCAGGGAATAGACTATTGAGTTCGTTTTCTTTTAGTGAAAGGAGCTGACATGAATCGCTATAATTTCCATAAATTAACGACTTGGTTGAGTGTGGCGTTATTATTGACTGCCATACTGGCGTGTAATTTAACCTCTGCAGCGCCTGGGGTTACATCCAACAACCCACCCGCCAATGCAGCGAGCAGTACCGCCACCGAACCACCGGCTGTGACGGCTGCAAACATCAGCCAGCCTACCGCCACTTTGGAGAATACCGCGACTGCAACAAGCACACCGATTGTCCATTCGATGACACCTGGGGAGCCGCCAACCACATTCATCAGTGCGCTTTCAGACAGCAATTCATCCACAACTGCTTCCGCACACCGGGCGAACGGCGGAGAAAATTTCAATATGAATCTATTCGAGCGCCCATTTTCGAGCAACAGCATGGATTACCTACCCGACCTGGATATTCTCGGCGCTAGATTAATGCGAGATACCACCTGGGTATACATCAACATCACTCTGGAAGGTCAAAATCCCGCCGGTGGGTTGCTGGGTGATTATGGGGCCGAACTGGACCTGAACCTGGATGGCCGCGGTGATATGTTGGTGATGGCCAAGAAACCGGGCAGTAGCTGGTCAACGGATGGGGTGCGCGTCTGGACCCCGAGTAAAAATGATGTCGGTGGCGCCCGCCCGATCCTATCCGACCCACCGTCAAACACAAGCGGATACGATACATTGGTGTTTGATCAAGGCGTCGGTTCCGATCCGGACGCAGCCTGGGCACGCGTATCACCCTCCGACCCGAACAGTATCCAGATTGCATTCAAAAATACACTAATCAAGAACTCCGGTACCTTCATGTGGGGCCCCTGGGCGATGGATGACAGCATGCTGCATCCCGATTGGTTCGATTTCGACGACCATTTCACCCTGGCCCAAGCCGGTTCTCCATTGATCGAAGATACGCAGAATTATCCACTCAAGGCGCTTGCAGAAGTGGACAATACCTGCCGATGGGTGGTTGGCTTCACACCGACCGGCAATGAACCGGGGATTTGTCCTGTTCCTCCCACGCCGACTCCGGTGCCCACACCAACCCCGATCAGGCCAGGCTCCATTTCGGGCACGGTCTTTGATAATGGTATAAATAGTGATCTGTCTTATCACGCGGGAACATCTCATCCGAGATCCGGCATTGTCGTGACTGTCAAGTCGGGCAGTTGTGGAAGTGGAGGAGGTGTGGTAGATACTGCGACCACAGATGGCAGCGGATATTTTTCGTTTACACTCAATCCGGGTACCTATTGCGTTTCCGCTGCTGCACCTTATACTCATACCGGCCCCAAGACCGTGAAGGTACCAAACGGTACGGCCGTACATCCTGTAAATTTCTTTTACTGGCAGTATCTTGGGTAGTGAAAAAATCGATTTCTAAAAAAGTGGGTGATTGAAAAAATCCTTAAAGGCCAGGTCAGGCGGAATTTGTCTGGCCTGGCCTTTTGGGTAAATTAACTTTAATTTCTAACATCCTTCTTATTGACGCCCAACTCAAGGGCATGGTATCATTATTGCCATAAGATTAGCACTCTCTGGGCGAGAGTGCTAAAAATGAGAATTTTAGGTATTATTGAAACCATGAATGACCTGACCGAACGCCAACGCATCCTGCTGACCCTGGTGGTGCGTGATTACATCGAAACTGCCGAGCCGGTTGGTTCCAAAACGATTGTTGAGCGATACAAGCTCGACATGAGCACGGCCACTGTGCGCAACGAGATGGCTGCACTGACCGAAATGGGCTACCTGCGCCAGCCGCACACTTCGGCGGGGCGCGTACCAACCGAGGAAGGCTACCGCTACTTCGTCACGCATGTGGTCTACCAGGCAGACCTGCCCGGATCGGCGCGTGATACCATATCGCACCAATTCTACCAAGCCCGCCAGGATGTCGAGCAATGGATGCCCCTGGCGGCCTCGATCCTGGCACACCATTCACGGGCCGCTTCCATAGTCACTGCGCCGCATTCTGAGCGTTCTTATTACAAACACGTTGAATTGATCGCCACACAAGGCCGGCAGGTATTAATGGTGCTGGTGATGACCGGTGGGGAGGTCAGCCAGCAAATATTGACGCTGGCCGAACCGGTACGGCAGGAACTGCTTTCCCAGGCTGCTGACCGGCTGAACCAGGTCTGCCTGGGTAAGACCACCGAGGAAATTGCCTCGCTTCCACCGAGATCTGAAAGCCTTGAGAAAGACATATTGACGCTGGTTCTACAGGATATGAACCAAAGCGAACAGCGCGTCTCGGGTGAGATTTACCTGGATGGCCTGACCAACGTTCTGTCCGAGCCGGAATTCCTGGAATCCACGGATGCCAGACGGGCGGTGCACCTGTTCGAGGAGCGCTCGCTGTTACAGGACCTGCTGGCGCGTACCACCAATAATGCGACCGTGGGCGGTGTGCAGGTGCTGATTGGCGGGGAAGGCAAATGGGAAGATCTGAAAGAATGCTCCGTGGTACTGGCACGTTATGGCATCCCCGGTCTGGTTACAGGCACCCTGGGCGTCTTTGGTCCCATGCGCATGCCGTATGGCCGCACCATCCCGACGGTCCGATTTATGGCCGACTTGTTGAGCGGTCTGGTATCTGAAACAATGGTAGGAGAAGAAAATGAGCAGTAAGAAAATACACACTGACGGAGCCGAGGGGAAACAAAAACTCGAAAATTCACCGGAGCATCCGACCGGTCCGGCTCCCGAAGCGGTAGCCCAGGTTACCGGTGAAGATGATCTCCTGGATGAACTAAAGAGTCAATTGGACGAGGCTCAATCTCAGGCCGCAGAATATAAAGACGGCTGGCAACGCTCTGTGGCCGAGTTCCAGAATTTCCGGCGGCGGGTGGAGTCTGATAAGGCCGAAATGTACCAAGCTGCAGTTGGCAGCATCATAAAACGCTACCTGCCCATCCTTGACGATATGGAACGGGCCATGCAGGCGCGACCGGCGGACCTGGCCTGGGCGGAAGGCATTGAATTAATTTGCCGAAAATTGCAATCCATCCTGGAGGCCGAAGGTTTAAACGGATCGAAGCCGAGGGACAGAAATTCGACCCGAATTTTCACGAAGCCATTGCGCAGGAACCCGCCGAGGGTGTGGAAAGCGGAACGGTGATTGGAATTGTCCGGAATGGTTATATGCTGGGCGAGCGCGTCATCCGGCCGGCGATGGTGAGGGTGGCACAGTAGCAAAGTTATCCGGAGCCTTGTGCATCGCGATCAAAGCAACATGACACGCGGCAGAAGAACTTAAATACAAAGCAATCCATTTTTTCAGGAGTAATCATGTCTAAAATTATAGGAATCGACCTGGGAACAACCAACTCCGTCGGGGCAGTCATGCAGGGCAGTGAACCGGTGGTGATCTCCTCCTCGGAAGGGGAACGGCTGGTTCCATCGGTGGTGGCGATCAATAAGAACCACGAGCGCCTGGTGGGCCGGGTGGCGCGTAACCAGGGGATTGTCAATTCGGCGAATACCATTTTTTCCATCAAACGCTTCATGGGCAGAAAATACGAAGACCCAGAAGTGCAGCGGACGCTGCCGCGCATCCCGTACACTGCCATATCGGCCGAAAACGGGGATGTATGTGTGAAGATGGATGATAAGGAATATTCACCGCCGGAGGTTTCGGCCATGATCCTGGCCAAGATCAAGCGGGATGCCGAAGCCTATCTGGGGGAACCGGTTACGCAAGCGGTCATCACTGTTCCGGCTTATTTCAACGATGCCCAGCGAAACGCAACCAAGGATGCCGGTAAAATTGCCGGTCTGGAAGTGCTGAGGATCATCAATGAACCGACGGCTTCCTCCCTGGCTTACGGTCTGGATAAGAAAACCAATGAGATCATAGCTGTGTATGACCTGGGCGGCGGCACCTTCGACATTTCTATCCTGGATGTCGGTGAAGGCGTTTTCCAGGTGCGATCCACGAACGGGAATACTTTCCTGGGAGGCGACGATTTCGACCAGCGCATCATGGATTATTTTATTCAGGAATTCCAGAGAGAGAACGGGATTGACCTGCGATCGGACAAGCAGGCCCTCCAACGACTGCGCGAGGCGGCCGAGAAGGCCAAGATCGAACTATCAACCATGCTGCAAACCGAAGTCAATCTGCCTTATCTCACTGCGGATGCCTCAGGACCGAAACACCTGGTCATGAACATGACGCGCTCCAAGCTGGAACAACTGACGGCCGACCTGGTGGAGGGCACCCTCTCCCCGCTTAAACAAGCGTTGGCTGATGCGGATTTAAAACCCTCGGACATCAACGAGATTGTAATGGTAGGTGGCATGACCCGCATGCCAGCTGTGCAAAATGCTGTACGAAATTTCTTTGGCAAGGAGCCTCACAAGGGTGTCAACCCCGACGAAGTTGTGGCAATCGGCGCCGCCATCCAGGCGGGCGTGCTGGGTGGCGATGTGAAAGATATCCTCTTACTGGACGTTACGCCGTTGACACTTTCCATCGAAACTCTGGGAGGCGTAGCCACACCGCAGATCGAGCGGAACACCACCATCCCTACCCGTAAAAGCCAGATCTTCTCAACTGCTTCTGACAACCAGACGCAGGTTGAAATCCATGTTCTGCAAGGCGAACGCCCGATGGCATTGGATAATAAGAGCCTGGGCAAATTCATTCTGGATGGCATCCCACCGGCGCCGCGCGGCATCCCACAGATCGAAGTGACCTTTGATATCGACGCAAACGGGATCCTGAAAGTCACAGCCGCAGACAAGGCATCCGGACGTTCCCAGCATATTACGATCACGGCATCATCCGGCCTCGCCAAGGAGGAAGTGGAAAGGATGCGCAAGGAAGCCGAGGCGCATGCTGCGGAGGATAAAAAACGGCATGACTTGATCGAGGCTAAAAATACCGCAGATAATTCCATCTATGGCGCGGAGAAAGTCTTGGGTGACCTGGGAGAAAAGCTTCCAGCGGATCTCAAGACAGAAGTCCAAACTGCCGTGGCTGAGGTCAGGAAGGTCAAAGACAGCGAAGATGAAACCAACATCCGTAAAGCAGTGGATGCGCTCTCCCAGGTTGTCCAGAAGATAGGCGCAGCCGTTTACCAGGAAAAACCGACCGAAGGGCCCAGTCAGAAACCCCCTGATGACAATGTCGTTGATGGTGAAGTGAAGGAGTAGTCTTTTAGTCTGACAATCGTATAGGTTGATAGACCACCTGACCATTGGACTATTGGACTATTCGATTATGTGACTTGTAGACTGATTTTTTATGGCATCCAATCGCGATTACTATGAAGTGCTGGGTATTCAGAAGAATGCCTCCACGGATGATATCAAATCTGCTTTCCGTAAACTGGCACGCCAGTACCACCCGGATGTTAGCAAGGAACCGGATGCAGAGGAGAAATTCAAGGAAATTAACGAAGCCTACGGCGTCCTATCCGACCCGCAGAAACGCGCCCGTTACGACCAGTTTGGCCGTGCCGGCCTGGGCGAGATGGGCGGCATGCCGGATTATGCCACCATGGATTTCAATGATATCTTTGAAGAGATCCTGGGAGGTTTTGGCTTTGGATTTGGCGGGGGCGGAGGGCGCACCCGCCGCCCGCACCGTGGACGCGACTTGCAAGTGCAAGTAGACTTGACTTTCGAAGAAGCTGTTTTTGGCGTCGATAAAACAGTTTCACTGACACGCAACGAAGCCTGCGGAACCTGTCACGGGTCGGGGGCAGAGCCTGGCAGCAGCCCACAGCGTTGCAGCACTTGTGGCGGGCGCGGGGAAGTACGCCAGGTACGCCAGACCATTTTTGGTTCGATGATGCAATCCGGACCATGCCCTACATGCGGGGGGCGAGGGGAAGTTATTTCGACTCCCTGCCACACCTGCCGCGGACAGGGACAGGAGCGCAAAACGGTCAAGAAGGTGGTACCGATCCCGGCAGGCGTGGATAATGGAAACCAGATCCGCCTGGCGGGGGAGGGGGAACCCGGCATCAACGGTGGACCGCAGGGTAACCTGTACTTAATGGTGAATGTAAAACCGCACCAGTTCTTCAGGCGGCGGGAGAATGATATACTCCTGAACCTGGATATTAACATTACCCAGGCGGTTCTTGGCGCGGAAGTAGAGGTGCCAACCGTGAATGGCAAGGAAAAGTTAAAGATCCCGGCCGGTACGCAGCCTGGAAAGGTTTTCACAATGAAAGCACGCGGCGTTCCTTACGTTCGCAAATCCGGTCGGGGTGACCAACTGGTGATCGTTAATGTGGATATCCCATCCAAACTTACGAGGGAACAGAAAGAGCTTTTCGAGAAACTTTCAGCCACACTGGGAACGGCAGTCAAGCCGAAGGAGAAAGGTTTCATCGACTGGTTGAACGATGCACTGGGAGGGTAAATAACTCGGTTGTGAAAAGATTTCTCCTGCGAATCTGGCGATTGCTGCCTGCCTGGATGGAAGGCCTGGCCTCGGCAATTCTGCGGCCGCGCTACCATGTTCCTGCAGGGGCAATCATCTTGAACGAGCAAGGACAGCTCTTGTTGTGCCAGCATACCTATAGGCGCCAGCATCCCTGGGGACTCCCGGGCGGAGATATCAAATTTGGGGAAGATCCGGCCGAGGCTGTCCGGCGCGAATTACTGGAGGAGACCGGCCTGTCGGTGCAAGAGGCCAGACTCGTGCTGGTAGAAAATTCCAAATTGGTTCACAAAGTTACGCTGACCTACCTGTGCAGCTTCGTCAGCGGCGAATTTACTCCGAGCGATGAAGTGGAGGCGATCCGATATTTTGATATCGGCGCCTTGCCAGATATTTCCAGGGAGCAGCGATCGACCATTGAGAAAGCCCTGGCGAACATTAAAAAGGAAAATGCAGCGAACCATTCTTAACCTTGGCGATTTGGACAAATGAATTAAACAAATTATTATGAAATGTTGGTTAAGCTCGCGAAACATGCGCTCGTGGTATCGAACGGTAATTTTCACGATCATGTTCGTCAGCAAAAAAGGATCGTGAGGAATTTATGGACTGGGTAGAAGTTTCCCTGACTGTCAATGGTGAACTTGCTGAGGCGGTTGCGGAAGTATTGGCGCGCAGTGCCCCGAACGGTGTGACCACCGAACAGGCTGTGGATTTTGTGAATGATGAGGATGAAGGAACACCGGTCGGACCGGTCACGGTCCGGGCTTACCTACCGGTGGATAAGCGCCTGGAAGAAACCCGCCAGAAGTTGAATGAGGGATTGGATTATCTCGGCATGATCCAGCCACTGCCGGCAGCAGTCTATACTCCGATTGCAGACCAGAACTGGATGGAATCCTGGAAGGAACGCTATCACCCTATCCCGATCGGTAAGCGACTTATCATTGTACCGGCCTGGCTGGAGTCCCCAGAGGCTGCACGGGTTGCGATCAAGATAGACCCGGGCATGGCATTCGGCACAGGCACACACCCTTCGACCCAGCTTTGCCTCGAATTGATCGAGGCATACTGCGACGCCCTGCCCGGGTCGGAGCGCGCCTCCCGGAATGTCATTGATGTAGGCTGCGGTTCGGGAATCTTGTCGATCGGCGCGCTGAAGCTCGGGATGGGATTCGCCCTGGGGGTGGATATCGATGAAGCCTCGGTGCTGGCAAGCCGTGAAAACGCCATTACCAATGCCATCCCACCGGAGCGGTTCGCGACCGGCCTGGGTTCCGTGATGGAGATTTCGGAAGGCAAATTCCCCATCCAGCAAGCGCAGTTGGTTTTGGCGAATATCCTGGCTCCAGTCATCATCCGCTTGTTTGGTGAGGGACTGTCCGAACTTGTGACTCCGGGCGGCGGACTGATCCTGGCCGGGATCCTGGCAGAACAGGCTGAGGCAGTCCGGGCCAGTGCGGTGGAACATGCGCTAATGCTCATTGAAGAACGCCAGATGGGGGATTGGGTTGCGTTACTATTTTCACGTTAAACCGTTAAATGTTCATTGTTTTTGTGCTATCATTCAGGCAGCATGAACTCAAGGCGGCGACTGGTTTACTACCTCCTGATAAATATATTTGTCTCCGTCCTGGTGGCGGGGTCGATCATCTATTATTATGACCGTAACCATCACGTGGAATGCCCTGCCGTACTGGTCACCGTGACCGCCCCGCAAGGGACAACCGGGATCGATGTGAACATTGTTGGTGTAAGCGGGGCAGGAAATCTCAGCGATGAACAAGTTGTCATCCAGAACAATGGCACACAACAACTGGATTTGACCGGCTGGACCCTGACCGATAACCAGGGAAATACCTATACTTTTCCACGATTAACGCTCTTCCCAGGTGTTAAAGTGCAACTGCATACCACTGCAGGGTTAGACACACCCTCAGATCTCTACTGGGACCTTTCCAGCCCGGTCTGGAGCTCAGGCGAACTCGTTGCCCTTTACGATATCCAGAATATTGTGCGGGCTTTCTATCGTATACCATAAATGATAGATATAGAATGATTCATGATGATGGGCAAGAATTGATATGACGAAAGCTCTGTATAACAAATGGAGGCCTCAGAAATGGGATGAAGTGGTGGGGCAGCAGCACATTATCCAAACGTTGCGTAACGCCGTGGCTGGCGGGCGTGTGGCGCATGCCTACCTGTTTGCTGGCCCACGCGGCACCGGCAAGACCACAGCGGCACGCTTGCTGGCGAAAGCGGTCAACTGCCTAGATCCTGACCCGACGGCGCGTCCATGCAATACATGCGCCCATTGCGTGGCGGTTAACGAGGGGCGCTTCCTTGATCTGATCGAGATCGATGCAGCCTCAAACACTTCCGTGGAAGATGTGCGCGATCTGCGGGACAAGATCAACTTCACACCCAACCAGGGGCAATACAAGGTCTATATCATTGACGAAGTACACATGCTTTCCAGCGCGGCCTTTAATGCCTTGCTTAAAACACTCGAGGAGCCACCCGCCCACGCAATTTTCATCCTGGCTACCACCGAAATACATAAGATCCCGGCGACGGTGCTTTCGCGCTGCCAACGGCATGAATTCCGGCGTGTGCCGGTGGATGACATAATTGGTCAGTTAAAACGGATCAGTGAGTCCGAAGGACTGCGCGTAGAACCGGAGGCATTAACGCTGATTGCCCGCCAATCAGCCGGTGGGATGCGGGATGCCATCTCACTGCTCGATCAAATGGCATCCACCGGAAATGAAATCACACTCGGGGTGACACAGAGCGTGCTGGGGACTGCCACCAGCCAGACGGTAATCGCACTGGTCAATGCAGTACAGGAACGGAATCCGGCGGCCGGCATGGATGCCATTCACAGCGCACTGGATGCGGGCAATGAACCGCGCCTGCTGGCACGCCAGCTGGTCGATTACCTGCGGGCCATGCTGCTGATCCAGATGGGCAACATATCCCAAGCTGACCTGGCGGGAGAAACACGCCTGCAGGCTGAGAAGCACGCCAGGGCATTCTCCCAGGTAGATGTGCTGCATATGATCAAATCCTTCAATGCGGCTGCCACCGACCTGCGTGGAGGCTGGCAGCCAGCCCTGCCACTTGAGATGGCACTGGCCGAAGTAATGGAACAGGGCCAGGGGGACAGGGTGAAGGGATTAACAGACGAAACCAGTGCCGTTCGGCCGGCGGGGCAGGCTGGGACGGTTGGGCAGGGGAAAGGGGAAGCGGGAAAGGGAATGAGAGGCGAGCCGAAGGCTGTTCCGCCGGCGGGCCAAACTGGACCGAAAAGAAGAATGCTCCAGATAGATGTGCAAAAGCCGGACGCCATCCAGCCAGAGAAACCGGCCAATGCACCGGCAAAGGAAACCGAAAACCCCGGTTCACAGGCTGTTAATATTGATCTCGAACAGGTGATGAAGGCCTGGAAGCAGGTACGGGCGCGCATCAAACCGCTGAGTCCCTCGTTGGATGGGCTACTTAATTCCTGCAAGCTGATGGAAGTGAAAAATGGCACACTAGTGATCGGGTTTGCCAGTGACCTGCTACGCTCAAAAGTGGAAACGCCCGAACAGATTGAAATAACCTGCCAGGCGATCAGGGATGTATGCGGTGTGAACCTGGGAATAAAATGCTTGGTAACGAATGCCAAGCAGGCCACCCCGCCCAATGTTAAAGCAGATGGAATGGTAGCCGCGGCGCTCAAGCACGGCGGAGAAATCGTAGATACACAGGAGTAATTATGGCCAAAGGTTTTAATCGTCCGCCCGGCAGCGGGGGGCAAGCCGGAATGATGCAACAACTCCAGCGGCTCCAGCAGCAAATGGCCGAAGCGCAGGACCAGCTGGCAGCACAAAGCCTGGAGGTCAGCTCAGGTGGCGGCGCGGTCAAGGTAAAAATGAGCGGGGACCAGAAATGCCAGGCGGTCGAGATCGACCCCGAACTTTTAAAAGATGGGGATGCTGAAATGCTCCAGGACCTGATATTGACAGCGGTAAACATGGCGCTGGATAAATCGCGTGAGCTCCAGGCGCAGACCATGGGCCCGCTGACGAGTGGATTGCCTTTCTAGCCATGCTCCCCGACCCCATCCAGAACCTGGTGCTTGCCTTGGAACGTTTGCCTGGCATCGGCCCGAAAACGGCTTCCCGGCTGGCATTCTATTTATTGCGCGCCCCGGAGGAAGTCTCGGGCCAATTGGCGGAGGCGCTGACGGATCTCAAGACCCGGATCGCTTTCTGCGAGGAGTGTTTCAACATTACCACTGCCGGGCGGGCGCGCTGCGATATCTGTGAGAGCAGCCAGCGGGATGGATCGACCATTTGTGTGGTGGAAGAACCATTGGATGTGGTGGCAATGGAGCGCATTGGCGCTTATAAAGGGAAATATCATATTCTGCAGGGGGTGCTCTCGCCCATCGAAGGCATCAACCCGGATGATTTGAAAATCAAAGCTTTGCTGGAACGGATCCAGCGCGGAGGGGTGAAGGAAGTCATCCTTGCAACCAACCCGTCCATGGAGGGGGAGGCAACGGCTCAGTATCTGTATCCACGAGTACGGGCGGAGGGAGTGCGCGTGACGCGCCTGGCGCGCGGCCTGCCGGTAGGCGGCGACCTGGAGTATGCCGACCAGAACACATTGCTGCGGGCATTGTCAGGGCGGCAGGAGATGGAGTAAAACGGCCACCAACCTTAAAGAATCCAAATTTGTCTGGAAATCGCTTGACAAGTTCGCTTGTATGCGTATAATAGGCGAGCACATAAGCTGTCCCCACGAAGATCTTGCCCTTTAGGACAGATCTGTTTACAACATAGTAAACGTCTCACGTCAGAGAAACACAGCAGCACGATTTGCAGTCTGGCGAGCCGATGTTGGAAGAGAAACATCGGCGATTTTGCCGCTCTGGCCCTTGACGGGGATGACGCTTGCGGGTAGAATACAGCCCGCTTCTTAAACAGGACCTTAACAACTGAAAAGTGATAGGAAGTAAGCCTGTCGTTCTATCCGTAACTTTACACCTCGCAAGAGGTGATTTTTTGCGGAGAGTTTGATCCTGGCTCAGGATGAACGCTGGCGGCGTGCTTAATACATGCAAGTCGAACGGAGAGTTTCTGTAGCAATACGGAGGCTTCTTAGTGGCGAACGGGTGCGTAACGCGTTGGTGACCTGCCCCAAAGTGTGGGATAACAGTTCGAAAGGACTGCTAATACCGCATGTGATCATCGGTTTTAGAATCCGATGATTAAAGCAGTAATGCGCTTTGGGAGGGACCTGCGTCCCATCAGCTTGTTGGTGAGGTAATGGCCCACCAAGGCTACGACGGGTAGGGGACCTGAGAGGGTGGTCCCCCACACTGGCACTGAAACACGGGCCAGACACCTACGGGTGGCAGCAGTAGGGAATATTGGGCAATGGGCGAAAGCCTGACCCAGCAACGCCGCGTGCACGATGAAGGTCTTCGGATCGTAAAGTGCTTTTCTGAGAGATGAGAAAGGACAGTATCTCAGGAATAAGTCTCGGCTAACTACGTGCCAGCAGCCGCGGTAACACGTAGGAGGCAAGCGTTATCCGGATTTACTGGGCGTAAAGCGCATGCAGGTGGTTCGGTAAGTTGGATGTGAAAGCTCCTGGCTCAACTGGGAGAGGTCGTTCAATACTACCGGACTTGAGAGCAGTAGAGGGAGGTGGAATTCCCGGTGTAGTGGTGAAATGCGTAGATATCGGGAGGAACACCAGTGGCGAAAGCGGCCTCCTGGACTGTTTCTGACACTCATATGCGAAAGCTAGGGTAGCAAACGGGATTAGAGACCCCGGTAGTCCTAGCTGTAAACGATGTGAACTTGGCGTCGGCGGGTTCAAAGCCGTCGGTGCCGAAGCCAACGCGATAAGTTCACCGCCTGGGGACTACGGCCGCAAGGTTAAAACTCAAAGGAATTGACGGGTCCCCGCACAAGCAGCGGAGCGTGTGGTTTAATTCGATGTTACACGAAGAACCTTACCCAGGTTTGACATGTTGGTGGTAGGGAAGCGAAAGCAGACCGACCCGCAAGGGAGCCTTCACAGGTGTTGCATGGCTGTCGTCAGCTCGTGTCGTGAGATGTTCGGTTAAGTCCGCCAACGAGCGCAACCCTCGCCGTATGTTATACGTGTCATACGGGACCGCCGGTATCAAGCCGGAGGAAGGTGGGGATGACGTCAAGTCAGCATGGCCTTTATACCTGGGGCTACACACACGCTACAATGGCCGGTACAATGGGTCGCTAAGCCGCGAGGTAGAGCCAATCCCTAAAGCCGGCCTCAGTTCAGATCACAGGCTGCAACCCGCCTGTGTGAAGTCGGAGTTGCTAGTAAACGCGCGTCAGCTATAGTGCGTTGAATACGTTCCCGGGGATTGTACACACCGCCCGTCACGTCATGGGAGCTGGCAACACCTGAAGCCAGTAGCCTAACCGCAAGGAGGGCGCTGTCGAGGGTGGGGTTGGTGACTGGGACGAAGTCGTAACAAGGTAGGTGTACCGGAAGGTGCGCCTGGATCACCTCCTTTCTAGAGTACCGAGCAATGGTCCAGCATTCGTGCAGACCTGCGCTCAACTTCCAAATCTTTCATCCGCGGTGGGTGAAAGTCGATAAGTAAGCTTCCTATCACTATTCAGTTGTCAAGGCCTGGCCTGAGCGGGCCTGTAGCTCAGATGGTTAGAGCACAGTCCTGATAAGACTGGGGTCACTGGTTCGAGTCCAGTCAGGCCCACCTGAATTATCAGGCGGCGCTCGGGGATGTAGCTCAGCGGGAGAGCAGCGCCTTTGCAAGGCGAAGGTCGCGGGTTCAAATCCCGCCATCTCCACTGAGTGTGTGAAAGAAAGGATGACAAAAAGTTTGAAGTTTGTGAATGAGAAAAATAGTTAGGATGCAGTGCTCAGAACGCTTGGGAGTAATACGCGGCCCGGCGATGAGCCGGGCTGTTTTGTCGGAAGAAATATGTTGACAACCGATCCGTGTGCTTGACAGAAGTGAAGCATACCGATCGCCGGTCAACGGCGAAATAGAACCTTGACAACTGAATAGTTATTGATCTTTTTGATGTAGGCCGAACAGTATTAAATTCTCCGCATCACGTGGAGAAGCTACTAAGAGCTTACGGTGGATGCCTTGGCGCCAAGTGCCGAAGAAGGACGTGGGACACTGCGATAAGCTCCGGTTAGCCGTGAACAGGCGTTTGACCCGGAGATTTCCGAATGGGGAAACCCACTGCGGCGAACCCGCAGTATCGTCGGTTGAATACATAGACCGAACGAAGGGCACCTGGGGAACTGAAACATCTAAGTACCCAGAGGAAAAGAGACCATTTCCCTAGTAGTGGCGAGCGAACGGGAATCAGCCTAAACCGCCCGTGCTTGCACGGACGGGGTTGTAGGGTCCGGCATATGGAAGTTACAAATCAGTCTGTTAGCAGAATGGTATGGGAAAGCCAACCAAAGAGGGTGATAGTCCCGTATGTGAAAACAGACTGACTTCCGCTGGATACCTGAGTACTGCCGGGCACGCTAATCCGGCAGGAATCTGGGGAGTCCACTCTCCAAGGCTAAATACACTTGGCGACCGATAGTGAACAAGTACCGTGAGGGAAAGGTGAAAAGTCCCCCTGTTAGGGGAGTGAAATAGAACCTGAAACCGTAAGCTTACAAGCAGTCGAAGGGCTAATGGCGTGTCGGTGCCCCGGGGAAACCCGGGTGCGCGGCGCTATGCCTGACGGCGTGCCTCTTGGAGAATGAGCCTGCGAGTTAATCTCAGCGGCAAGGTTAAGGGAGTAACACCCGTAGCCGTAGCGAAAGCGAGTTCTGAATAAGGCGTATAGTCGTTGGGATTAGACCCGAAACCGGGTGAGCTACCCATGGCCAAGGTGAAGCGAGTCTAAACGCTCGTGGAGGCCTGAACCTACTAATGTTGCAAAATTAGGGGATGAGCTGTGGGTAGAGGTGATATGCCAAACGAACTCGGATATAGCTGGTTCTCTCCGAAATAACTTTAGGGTTAGCGTCATGTGTTTAGTATCGGAGGTAGAGCACTGGATGAGCTAGAGGGCTTACTGCTTATCGAACTCAACCAAACTCCGAATGCCGATACTCCAAAACATGGCAGTCGGACTCCGGGAGATGAGTTTCGGGGTCGAAAGGGAAACAGCCCAGATCATCAGCTAAGGTCCCTAAATCCAAGCTAAGTGGGAAACGAGGTGAGGTTACTTGAACAACCAGGAGGTTGGCTCAGAAGCAGCCACCCTTTAAAGAGTGCGTAATAGCTCACTGGTCCAGTGACCTTGCGCGGAAAACTTAACGGGGCTAAGCTTGGTACCGAAGCTATGGGATTTGCGCAAGCAAATCGGTAGGAGAGCGTTCCGCCAGCGGTGAAGGTCGACCGTAAGGACGGCTGGAGCGGGCGGAAGTGAGAATGCAGGCATGAGTAGCGTACAAACACGTGAGAACCGTGTTCGCCGTAAATCTAAGGTTTCCGACGCCAGGTCATTCCGCGTCGGGTTAGTCGGGTCCTTAGCCGAGGCCGAGAGGCGTAGGTGATGGACATCCGGTCAACATTCCGGAACCGTCTGGAAGGAGCGATGAGGGGACGCAACGAGGTAGGCCAGCCAGCGATTGGTTGTGCTGGTGCGATCCGCTTAGGCGTTGAGGCTTGTAGGAAAATCCGCAAGCTGAGCTGAGGCGATAGCGAGCCCTTGAGGTGTAAGTGGTTGAGCCTTGTTGCCGAGAAAAGCCTCTAAGCATTGATTTCCAGATGCCCGTACCGCAATCCGACACCGGTAGATGGGTAGAGTATACCAAGGCGAACGGGAGAACCTTCGTTAAGGAACTAGGCAATTTAACCCCGTAACTTCGGGATAAGGGGTGTCCTTTGGCGTGTATGCGCTGGAGGGTCGCAGTGAAATGGTTCTAGTGACTGGTTAACAAAACCACAGGTCTCTGCTAAGCCGTAAGGCGATGTATAGGGGCTGACGCGTGCCCAGTGCCGGAAGGTTAAAGGGAGAGGTTAGACGCAAGTCGAAGCTTTGAACTGAAGCCCCGGTGAACGGCGGCCGTAACTATAACGGTCCTAAGGTAGCGAAATTCCTTGTCGGGTAAGTTCCGACCCGCACGAACCGCGTAACAACTAGAATAGTGTCTCAACGAGGGACCCGGTGAAATTGAAATGGCTGTGAAGATGCGGCCTACCCGCAGTAGGACAAAAAGACCCCGTGGAGCTTTACTGTATCTTGGCATTGAGTTTGGGTGTGATCTGTGTAGTATAGGTGGGAGGCTTTGAAGCTGGAGCGCTAGCTTCGGTGGAGCCGTCAGTGAAATACCACCCTGATTACATTTAGACCCTAACCCCGCACCGTCATCCGGGCGGGGGACCGTGCCAGGTGGGCAGTTTGACTGGGGCGGTCGCCTCCTAAAAAGTAACGGAGGCGCCCAAAGGTTCCCTCAGGGTGAATGGAAACCACCCAAAGAGTGTAAAGGCATAAGGGAGCTTGACTGCAAGACCAACGCGTCGAGCAGAGGCGAAAGCCGGGCTTAGTGATCCCACGGATCTGTGTGGAAGGGCCGTGGCTACCGGATAAAAGCTACCCCGGGGATAACAGGCTGGTGAAGTCCAAGAGTCCATATCGACGACTTCGCTCGGCACCTCGATGTCGGCTCATCGCATCCTGGGGCTGTATAAGGTCCCAAGGGTCGGGCTGTTCGCCCGTTAAAGCGGTACGCGAGCTGGGTTCAGACCGTCGTGAGACAGGTCGGTCTCTATCCACTGTGGGCGTAAGGGATTTGCGAGGATCTGCTCCTAGTACGAGAGGACCGGAGTGGACAGACCTCTGGTGTGCCAGTTGTCGTGCCAACGGCATTGCTGGGTAGCTACGTCTGGCAAAGATAACCGCTGAAAGCATCTAAGTGGGAAACTTGCCTCAAGATAAGATCCCTGTATCCGTAAGGAGTAAGACCGCAGATAGACTATCTGCTTAATAGGCGGTATGTGTAAGCACAGTAATGTGTTGAGCTAAACCGTACTAATGGTCGAGGGCTGATTTGCGTGGTGCGGAGAACTTAGTACTGTTCATACATCATAATCAATAACTATTCGGACTAATTGAGGAAATAAGTCTCTTTGGTGATTTGAGCGGCGAGGGTACACCCGGTCCCATCCCGAACCCGGAAGTTAAGCTCGTCAGCGCCGATGGTACTTGGTGGGTAACTGCCTGGGAGAGTAGGTCATTGCCAAAGGGACTTTTTCTATTTATCTTCCCAGCTATTCTTTCTTGGGGTATAATTTCTTTGTTCACAGATCAGCGCGTGCATGATTGCTGCTTTGATGGTTATTTCTGGCAGTCAAGGAGTGTGTAGCACAAATTCGTGATCCGCTTTTTGGATTTGGTTTTCGGGTTTTACGCGTGCTCGGCTGAGTCTGTGACAAGCCGAGTTTTTTATTTCTATTCCTCCACGGGAGGAGGTGATAAAGTTGACGGTCGTAAATTTGCGCAGTAATGAGTCTCAGGATATGCTTTTGAAGCGATTCCGTAAGAAGATCGTCAAGAGCGGCATCTTGAGCACGGTACGCCGCAAGCGCTGGTTTGTGTCCAAGAGTGAGCAACGCCGCATGGAAAAGAAGAAGGCAATTCGCCGGATCAAGCGACGCACGTACAAGGATTACGAGTAAACCGGCGAACGGAACTGGAGGCAGTTTATGTCGAATGAGGATAAGATTCAGGTCGAGGGGTTGGTGGTCGAAGCATTACCAGGAACCCAATTCCGGGTACGGCTCGATAACGGGCATGAGATCCTGGCCTATCTGGCAGGCAAGATGCGCAAGTATTACATCCGCATCCTGCTCGGGGATCGCGTCAAGGTGGAAATGTCCCCTTATGACCTGACACGCGGGCGGATTACTTTCCGTCACCGGAAGGCTGACCCAATCCCGACTGAAGAATAACCAGTTCCACTCAGCACTTATCACTGTCAAAAAAGAAGCCCCTGCTTATTTTTGCAGGGGCTTCTTATTATATATGTAGTGGAATTTAAGGCAAGAATTTATAGGAGTTGAGTGCTTTCATATAATTTGCACGTTCAAAAGCAGCGGGTTCCTTGACTGATTTCTGGCTCAAGGCTGCCTTGCATTTGCTGGATGGAGTTATATTCATGATCAACCATCCATTTTTCAATATCAGCCAGGATGGCGGGGACACGGCCGAAGCCGTTTTGGAGCAGCTCGGAGGTCATCATTGCCACGTTGGCACCGGCCATCATGGCTTTAAGTACATCTTCCGCGGTATGGACACCGCTGGTGAGCGCCAGGTCAGCCTGGATGCGTCCATACAGAATGGCAATCCAGCGCAGCGGCAAGCGCATGTCATTTGAATTACTCAGCACCAGGTTCGGGACCACTTCAAGGGTTTCCAGGTCGATATCGGGCTGGTAGAAGCGATTGAAGAGCACCAGGCCTTTTGCTCCGGCCTTCGCCAGGCGTTTGGCAATATTGGGAATGGCGCTGAGGAACGGGCTCAATTTAACCGCCACCGGGATCTTAATACTTTTGCAGACATCGCCGACGAGAGTAACATAGCTGTCTTCCAGTTCACTGGCGGTGATGGTCGGATCGGTTGCCAGGTAGTACAGGTTGAGTTCGAGAGCGTCGGCGCCGGCCTCTTCGATCTTTCGGGCATACTTGATCCAGCCGCCGGTGGAGACGCCGTTTAAACTGCCAATGACGGGGATGTTAAGGGCCTTTTTTGTTTTGTGTACGGCTTCGATATATGCTTCCGGTGCAAGTGTGAAGTTACCGGTTTGAGGATAATAACTGGTCACTTCACGTGAGAAATCCGTACCAGTTGAAAGGTAATGATCCAATTCCAGGCTTTCGTGAATGATCTGTTCCTCGAAGAGGGAATACATCACCAAAGCGGAAATCCCGGCTTCTTCCAATTTTTTAGCGGTTTCGAGTTTT
>CAVYWB010000003.1:0-12902 GCA_963772245.1 uncultured Chloroflexia bacterium
GTAACCTTCAACTCATCATATACTTTTGGTGCCCAGAATAAATGTCGTGGCAGATACCTGCATAAATACCTTTTAACTTATTGGCTGCTATGCAGGCTCCCGCCGGAACCACATAATAAAATCCCCCGTTCGGCTTGACCTGACTGGATGGCGACACCAACCTTTTCAGCAAAATCAGGATAGTCATCCTGCGGATCGAGGGCTATCCGCTCCTAAGTCAAGCGGCACATCTCCAGCGCAGCGTATGGCATTCAATACTAATTCCTTGAGTGGGAAACCGGCGTGATCACAGGCAACAGCTATGTTCATCAATATGACTCCTGCAAGTTAAAATTCGGATTGATTCTACCATGTGAATGGCAAAAAATCGGTTTCACCGGATCGGGCCATCCATGATCAACCTGGGTAAATAAGTAATCGGGATGTTCCGCGGGCTTCACCCGCTCAAATTCGCATATCGACCTACGTTTTATGGCAATTCGCGATTAACCTGAGAGTCGTCAGGCCCAAACAATAGCGAAATAAATCTGGGCGAAAGAGAAAGGAGTGAGGAAGAAATGACATGGAAGAAATGTCTATCTTAAATCTTTGTAATAATTAGAGTATAGTAAAACCAGATCATAGGAGGCTTGAATGAACCCACATAGCAAAGATGCTGAGGATTTGGACGCGTCCCCAAAGGGAAAGAAAAATATCTCCAAATCGGCTATGGCGGTCCCAATACTGGTGGACGCCGCCGGTTTTCCCAGTTGACGGAAGGGTTGGGCAGCAAAGCGGCTTGTTTGATATTTTCTTCGAAAAACTGGGCGTTAAAGAGAAATCCCTCGAGCGCTTATCAGACAAAGAATAAACCAGAAAATGGAAGATTGGACGGTGCCCTACTAGCGTAGGGGCTATCACTATTGTGGTGTTGCGCGGCATGGATAGCATCAAGTGTGAGTATTGCGGTGTCGTGATACGGTTGTAATATTGAGGAGATTAATTCTTGGGACTGTTTGTGCTCTTTTTATCCTTGGTAAGTTCCTTGTGATATATCAGGATCTCGACACATTTTCTTTTAAATGACTATGCAAATATGATATATTTCGTTGGTTTGCTTTTTTTGTGTAAAAATAGAAGGAGGTGTATTACTTCTATGGATGTGTTACAGAGTTCCAAAAGTGCAATAAATGAAACCTTAACTCATTTAACTACCTTCATGAAAAAAAAAATCAAGGTTGATTGATCCAAAAGGAGAATGAACCATGTTTCCCAATATTAAAGTATATCAATGCAAACCCTATAGGCCGGTTTCTCGCATTGGTAATGTCTGTTCTGCTATTGACAAGCTGCGGAGTGTCGGGGATCCTGCATCCAACCACCATTCCTCCAATTCCTACAAACACAGCGCCGCTGGTAAATCCGGCAACTTCCATCCACCCACTGCGACGGTCCTGGCTCCTTCGGAGACACCAACTCTTGAACCTACCAGTTCCACTTCCCAGCTGGCCCTTTCGACGCCGACAGCCGCCCTTACCAGCTCGTTACCGCAAGCGACTGCTGCCACCGGATCCGCATCAAGTACAATTGTCTTTGCGCCCGGAACATCCGCGATGGTCGAGCAGGGCACCCTCCAGCCAGGACAGGTGCTAACATACTCGCTGGAAGCAGCTCAAACCCAGCCCATGACACTGATCATGGATGCACCCAACAATGACGTTACCTTGGGGGTTTTTGAACCGGATGGCACAACATTGCTCAACCCGGCCAACAATTCGACAAGCTGGCAGGGGACACTGCCTTTGTCCGGCCTGTATAAAATCCAGGTCACTGGAGGCGCGACAACAGAAAGTTACAACCTGACCATCAAAATTGCCCAGGTTGTCAATTTTGCTCCCGGTGCCACTTCAATCACTCTGGACGGTACTACAACGAATGGATATCTCTCTTCTTATGCGCTGGACTGCAGCGCTGGCCAGACCATGACAGCCAGCCTTGACGTGCCACCAAGTATCGCCTTTCTGGATATTTATGGGGTTGACACCGGCACACTTTTGGATGCCTCTGCCAAAGCCAGTTCCTGGACAGGTGTACTCCCGCAAACGGAAGACTTTGTCATCGAGGTCATTCCAACCAACGGAGTGGTGGTCAATTTCTCGCTGACAGTTTCTGTTACAAGTATTGCAGGAACCAACCCCGGGGGTGATATCACCATCGCACCTGTTTCAACTGCGGCAGTTATGCAGGGCACCGTCCAACCAGGACAGGTGGTTACATACTCGCTGCAAGCGGTTCAATACCAGGTGCTGATCGTTAACATCGATTCCCCAAACAATGACGTCACCTTGGGCGTGATTGCCCCTGACGGTAGCATGATGTTCAATCCGGCCAATAAGTGGTTGAACTGGCAGGTACCACTGCATGAAACCGGACCATATACGATCCAGGTGATTGGAGGTGCCTCAACTGAGAATTATGTCCTCACCGTCAAACTTCCCAAGCATGTTTATCTCGGAAACAGCACAAATACTGTCACCATTTCCAACGCAACGGTCAACGGATTCGCCGTTTCCTATGCAGTCAATGGCAATATCGGCGAAACCTTGACGGCAACGCTCAACGTTCCTTCAAGTACTGCCTATCTGGATGTCTTCGGTGTGGCTTCTGGTTCGCTCCTGAGCTATACAGCCAAAGCCAACAACTGGACGGGAGTCCTGTCGAAAACGCAGTTGTATGTCATTGAGGTCATTCCTAGGGGCGGATGGACTGTAAACTATTCAGTGACGATCACCCTCAAATGAAGCTCTTTTTCTTGCAAACTCCAGTTCCTTAAGAGCCTCCACCCCGGCTGTGAGGCCGGGGTGGATTTTATTTCATTTTATCGCCCTGTCCGTACCCTCAAGCGCTTGATCCAGTACCGTAAAGCCCTCTTTCAATTGCGTTTCAGTGATTGGCAGCGGCGGGACGATTAATACGGTATGCCAGTGTGTATACAAGTATAGGCCGTGCTCCAGGCAAGTTTTGCGAAGAACTACCATCTCCGGGCTGGAGCTATTCCAGGGAGCCAGCGGTTCTTTCGTTTTTCTGTTCCTGACCAGTTCAATAATCCCAAACAATCCGATCGAGCGTACATCGCCAACCGAAGGGTGTGCCTCGCCCAAATCCTTCAAAAGACGATTCAATACGGGTTCCATCTCGGCGGTATGCTCGACCAGTTTATCAGCGCGGATGACATTGATATTCGCCACCGCCGCAGCCAGCGAGACCGGATGGGAAGTGTAAGTCAACCCCAACTCGAAGGCGACCTCGTCGAACGCCTTCGCTATTTCCGGTTTCATCGCTACCGCCCCCAAAGGCGCATAGGCCGAAGTGAGTCCCTTCGCCATCGTCATGATATCGGGTATCACACCCCAGTGATCCACTGCGAACCACTTCCCTGTCCTGCCAAAGCCACTCATCACCTCGTCTGCGATCATAATAATCCCGTACCGGTCGCATAAATTGCGGATGCCTTGCAGGTAACCTTCAGGAGGAATGATCACCCCGTTTGTTCCGGTGACAGATTCAATCAGGATCGCCGCTATAGTCTCCGCCCCTTCGAAACGGATGATCTCCTCCAGATGGTTGAGATAATCCTGGCAGAATTCCGCGTCAGAGATATCCGGATTAGTCCGGTGGAAAGTGGAGCGATAACGATACGGATCGAGGAAGTGCACCACGCCCGGCATCAGTCCCGGCTCCCAGGCTACCCGCCGTGGGTCTCCGGTCAGCGCCATCGCTCCGGCGGTTGCTCCGTGATAGGAACGGTAACGCGTAAGTATTTTAAATCGCCCAGTATAGCCGCGCGCCAGCTTGACTGCATTCTCGTTGGCATCCGCCCCGCCCAGGGTAAACAGCACCTTGGTCATTTTTCCGCCTGGAGAAATTTCCGCGACCAGCTTGCTGGCAATTGCGCGAACCTTGGTAGCCATGCCAGGAGCAGCATAGGGCATTTCACGCGCCTGCGCGACCATTGCCTCGATGACACGTTCATCCCCGTGCCCAATGTTAACGCACATGGTCATCGAGTTGAAGTCCAGATAGCGCTTGCCTGAAGTATCCCAGAAATAGACGCCCCTGGCAGATTTGACCGGGATCGGGGTAACTTTCGCTTGTGCCGACCAGGTCCAGAAGACGTGTTCTTTGGAGAGCGGCAAGATCTCATCATCGGAAATGTCAAACATGGGAATCTCCTTGAATATTCCGAATTATAATCCACCGAAAGACGAAAGGAAACGAATGGCATCTTTCCCCTATCGCCGTATCGTCGTGGTCGGGAGTACTGGCTGCGGTAAATCCTTGCTGGCAGAGAAGCTGGCCCAGAAACTTAGACTGAATTTTATCGAACTGGATGCCCTTTATTGGAAACCTGGTTGGGTTGAATCCGGCGCTGAGGAATTCCGTAAGAAGGTGGACGCCGCCACGCGTGCTCCTGGTTGGGCTCTGGCCGGTAACTACGGAAAAGTACGCGACCTTGTCTGGCCGCGAGCCGAGGTGGTGGTCTGGCTGGATTACCCATTCCTGGTGGTTTTCGGACGCCTATGGAGCCGCACCTGGCGGCGCTGGTGGGCAAAGGAACTGCTGTGGGGCAGCAACTACGAACGCTTATTTCCGCAGTTTATGTTCTGGTCGGATAAGTCGCTGTTTCATTGGCTGGTAAAGAGTTACGGACGGCATAAGCGGTTGTACCCACCATTATTTGCGAGCCCGGAATATTTCCACCTGAAAGTGTTCCACTTCAAAACCCAGCGCCAGATGAAGGAGTGGTTGGATTCAATATAAATGAGGAATGATATAATTTTATCCTATATGGCCGATTTGAGTGACTTTGAACCAACCATTTGTAATGGAAGCCTCCATCCCAAAGCCATTCAGGGATTGGAATTGTTCAACCTCGGCCGTTATTTCGAAGCTCATGAGGCACTCGAGGCAGCCTGGCGGGAAGAATTCGGACCGGTGCGTGACTTATATCGCGGCATACTGCAGATAGGGGTGGTTTATTTACACATTTCCCGCCATAACTATACCGGGGCGATTAAAGTCTATCACCGCTGCCAGAAATGGTTGGATCCCTGGCCAGACACATGCAAAGGTATATCAGTGGGCCAGTTGAAAAAGGAACTCGAGGTTGCCATCACGGCTCTGCGAGCGCTCGGGCAAGCGCGTATTGCCGAATTCGATTTGTCCCTGCTCAAACCGGTCCATTATTCCTGTAATGAGGAGCAATGAATACTTCTTTACCCTTCTCCGATAAAATCGCTCTTGTCACCGGCTCAGGTCGCGGCATCGGGCGCGCTATTGCACTTTATTTTGCCCGAAATGGTGCGGATGTCGTTGTCAACTTCTTCCGTAATCGCCTCTCCGCCGAAGAGACAGCCGCAGAAATTAAGCAATTGGGCCGGCGTGCCCTGTTGGTTAAGGCAGACGTGGGAGATCTCGAAGACCTGAACCGTCTTTTTGATGAAACCGGGCAAGCCTTTGGCGGACTGGACATTTTCGTTCATAATGCGGCTTCAGGCTATAACCGTCCCGCCATGGAACAGAAGCCCAAAGGATGGGATTGGACAATGAACATCAACGCGCGTTCGCTGCTTTTCGCTGCCCAACGCGCCGCTTCCATGATGGAGAAACGCGCTGGCGGGAGCATAGTTAGCATCTCTAGCCCGGGGTCGGGTCGGGTATTGCCGGATTATGTGGTCGTCGGAGCCAGTAAAGCTGCACTAAAATCGCTTACCCGCTATCTGGCGGTCGAACTTAGCCCCAGAAATATTATTGTCAACGCGGTCTCTCCCGGCATAGTCAAAACCGACGCATTAAATCACTTCGACGCCCTGAGCCAGGAAGGTTTCATTCAAAAAGCCATAAGTGCGACACCTGCTGGACGACTGGTCTCATCTGAAGATGTCGCCGGAGTGGTTGGATTTCTATGCACACCTGCCGCCAGCATGATTCGCGGCCAGGTCATTATCGTGGATGGCGGGTACACACTTTCAGTAAATTGATACTCCCAGACAAGTTGCTTTATGTTAGAATAAGTGCACTTGCAGTAGGATTTGTGTGCTCTTTTGCCGCCAGCCCTGTACAAGGCTGGCGGTTCTCCAACAAGCCCGCTGCCCCACTTAAAAGGAGAGAAAGAAGAAATGGAAACCAAGATTTATGTAGGCAACCTGTCCTACGAAACCACCGAGGATGATTTGCGCACGCTCTTTGCCCAGGCAGGGACAGTTGCATCGGTGGCTCTAATCAAAGACCGCGACACGGGGCAATCCAAGGGCTTCGCGTTTGTGGAAATGAGCAACCAGAGTGAAGCTGAGAAGGCCATCCAGACCTTCAACGGCTATACTCTGTCAAATCGCCCATTGAAGGTCAACCTGGCCCGCCCGAGGGAAGAACGCAGCTTTGGCGGTGGCGGCGGCGGTTACAATCGCGGTGGTGGCGGTGGCGGCGGTTATGGTGACCGGCGCGGCGGCCCTGGCGGCGGCAACCGCGGTGGTCCCGGTGGCCCCGGCGGTAAGGCTCGCGGCGGCCAACGCAGATATTAAATTCATGAAATAACTCCCGCAAGACCTGATTGCGGGAGTTTTCTTTGTAATCATTCCACCAGGATTACCCTGGCAGGTGCCCCATCCGATCCTACCAACTTGAGCGGCAGGCAGTAAAGGGTATAAACTCCCGGGAAGACGGCACTAAACTCCATTCCCTCCACAATAATGATACCAGCTGCAAGTAAGGTTCGGTGGGTGGGGATGCTTTCTTGGTAGGGTGCAACCGAAAGATAATCAATCCCTACTAATTTAATGCCGCGCTCCACCAGCCAATCCGCCCCATCGTCTGAAACGCCGACGAAGCCGGTGAAGAATTCGTTTTCATGGCGTTCCCAGATGTGGGAGTTGCGGGTTTTCAACAGCAGGCGCAGCGTGTCATTAGGAATGGCCGCTTGCTCCAAAACAGACGCAGTTACAACTGATTCCCCATCCGGGATTTGAAACAAACGCGCCGGACCAACCAATATATCCAGCGAAAGGGACTCGACCGTCCGATGGTCGTTCAGGAAGTGATGCGGCGCGTCCACGTGGGTGCCGGTATGGACACTGCAAGCCAGGCGGGAGACATTATCGTGTGCACCCGCGTCCATCGAAGAGACCTGTTCCAGCACCACAGCCGGGTCACCGGGCCAGACTGGCATGTTCGGGGTGATACGAAGTGTAACATCATGGATTTTCATAATCTTCTCTTCATTTCGCGCGCAAACGCAATTCCGCTAAACTGAATCTCTTGAGCGCGTTTGTATCAACCGTAATACCTAAGCCGGAGGCGCAAGGCACATCAATCGTGCTGCCAGGATCAAGCTTGAAACGCTCACGCGTGATATCCTGGGCATAGTAGCGGTCAGAGGCGGAAATATCGCCCGGGAGTGTGAAACCAGGTAAAGAAGCCAGAGCCAGGTTTGAGGCGCGCCCGATTCCAGTCTCCAGCATGCCCCCGCACCAGACTGGAACGTTTTGCGCCCTGCACAGGTCATGGATGGCCACAGCCTGGCTCAAACCACCTACACGCCCGGGTTTAATGTTGATGATCCTGCAGGCTTCCATTTCCAGAGCAGATCGGGCAAGCACCAGGCTCGTGATGCTTTCATCCAGGCAGATTGGCGTGTGGAAATGTTTTTGAAGAATGGAATGATTCCAAAGATCGTCCTCGTTGAGGGGTTGCTCAATAAGCAGTAGCTTTAACCTGTCCAAAGGCTGCAATACCTGGCTGGTTTCCAGGGTATAGGCAGAGTTGGCATCCACCTGCAGGGGAATATGCAGGAAAGCCCTGCGTACGGCTTCAGTATCGCCTACATCTCGCCCGGGCTTGATCTTTATCTTTATGCGGTTATATCCGGCAACCAGGTAGTTCCCTACCTTTTCGACCAACGCCTCGGGGCTTTCCTGCAAGCCGACCGATACACCCACTTCCACGCGTGCTCGCTGACCGCCTAACATCTCCCGCAAACTCTTACCCTGGCGTTTGCCAAGCAGGTCCCATAACGCCATTTCCACGCCGGCCTTGGCAAGGTTGTGGCCGCGTATATTTTGCACGCGTCGCTGGTAGTCAATTGCATCACCTACGTACTGGCCAAGCAACCTGGGAACGATGAAATCTTTCAGGATATGCCAAGCCGTGCCGGTCGTTTCATAAGAATAACCGGGATCCCGGTCCACCGCACATTCACCCCATCCTGTCAGGCCCTCTGCCTGCATGGAGACGATGATGCATTCGCGGTTAGTAGTAATCCCAAAGGAGGTCTCAAAAGGCGTGATGAGCGGCATGGAAATGTGATAAAGAGTGATCGTGTCAAGTTTCATGGGAGTAGGTTAAAGAAGATTGTAATGGGTAAGTTATTTCGGACCGGTGGTAGCTTCTACCAGCTAATCTTTTGCCCGATCTGCAATACGCTTCGAAATGGTCTCCAACAGTACCAGGCCTCTGTTAACACTGGTAGTTAACTCCAGATCATTGGATTCATTCTCTGCACTAACAAAGACGCCAAAGTACTCGTTTTTAGTAGCGTCTTCGTTGAAGATGTTCCGGCTGCCCAAAATATAATCACTTCAAATTGAACTTTCATCCGCCTGTCCCGCCTCCGGCGATCCCGCCTTCGGTCAGTTTCCTCAGATCGTTCAGTGCGGATTCGATCTCCTCGACAGTCACCGGACGGTCCTGGTCACGGTGTTTCAGCGCACCAGACCTGGCCTTCTCCAGCGCCACTTCCCGGATGGCCATGTCACGCTTGAGGGCTTCCTTGACCAGCGCAGCGCCCTGGCTATAGCCGATGAGCGGGTTGAGGGCCGTCACAACAATCGCATTCTTTGCCAGCCAGCCGGTTGCCTTTTCCCGGTTGGCGCTGACCCCCTGTACAGCTCGCAAGGTGAAGGCCCGCACTGCGCCGATAGTCACCTGCATGGCTTCAAACAGGCTGTGGGCAATGATTGGCATCATCACGTTCAGTTCCAATTGCCCGGCCTGGGCAGCCAACACAACCGTGGTATCACAACCCACCACGTGGAACATGCTCATGTCCAGCATTTCTGCCATTACCGGGTTGACTTTGCCCGGCATGATGCTTGAACCCGGCTGGACAGCCGGTAAACGGATCTCGTCAAGCCCTGTGGAGGGACCGGAGGCCAGCAGGCGGAAATCGTTGGCAATGCGGATAAGGGTCAGCGCCAGGGTGCGAAGCGAGGCTGAGAAATCCACTGCATCAGCCATTGACTGCATCGATTCGAACAGGTTATCGGACTTGTATAACTGAAAACCGGTCAATTCAGAAAGCTTTTTAACCATGCGGGCGTGGTACTGCGGGTGGGCATTCAGCCCGGACCCGACCGCTGTGCCGCCAATCCCCAGCCGCCGTAAGCCTTCGGCTGAACGCTGGATACGGGCGGCATCACGCTCGATAGCCTTGGCATAGGCGCCGAATTCCTGTCCCAGACGCACTGGGACGGCATCCTGTAAATGGGTCCGTCCGGATTTCGACGACATCGTCGAACTCCACAGACTTGGCTTGCAGTGCCACACACAAATCCTTTAGCACGCCCAGTAGTTCTTCCAGGCGCCACAGGCAGCCGAGTCGCAGGGCGGTGGGGATGACATCGTTGGTGGATTGGGCCATGTTGACGTGGTCGTTGGGATGGACGCGGTACTCACCCAGCCTGCCTCCCAAGATCTGGGTTGCCCGGTTGGCAATCACCTCATTGACATTCATATTATGGCTTGTACCCGCGCCCGCTTGGAAGGGATCCACGACGAACTGGTCGTCCCAACGTCCTTCGATCACTTCCTGCGCAGCTTTGAGGATCGCTGCGGCACGTTCGGCATCCAGTAAGCCCAAATCGCGGTTGACCTCAGCAGCAGCGCGCTTAATCACTGCCATGGACCAGATAAAGGCCCGCCAGGGTCGCAAGCCGGAAATCAGGAAGTTCTCAACGGCGCGTTGGGTCTGCACTCCGTAAAGTGCTTCCGAAGGCACTTTGACTTCGCCAAGGCTGTCACGTTCGATACGAGTGGATGATTTCATATCTTCTGAATTCTCCTTCCAAAAGGATTATACACCAGTGAATGAAACGCTAATGTGCACTAATCTTTGCAAATTTATGTTAAACGATTAATAGGAATTACAAAAATAGCAAAAAACTCTGCATAGGAAAGGCGTTCTAAGAATATTCAGCTGAAGGGAACCTTGGCAACTTTCATTAAATCGAACGAACGCAGAAAGTTATATTAAACGCTAAACGCCGCTAAAAGCTGAAAAACCACCATCCACTGGCACGACGATGCCGGTGACGAAGGCTGAGGCGGGGGAAACAAGCCATAGCATTGCACCAATCAGATCATCAGGTGTACCAAAACGCCCCATGGGGGTATGGGCCAGGATTGCCTGCCCGCGTGCGCTTGGTTCGCCGGTCTGTTCATCGGTCAGCAGGAAGCGGTTCTGCGCTGTCAGGAAGAAGCCTGGCGCGATGGCATTGACTCGGATCAGTGGGCTAAATTCCTGCGCCATATGGACAGCCAGCCATTGAGTGAAATTACTTATAGCAGCCTTGGCAGCCGAATAGGCAGGGATACGCGTGAGCTGTCGGATGGCGCTCATCGATGAGATGTTCAGGATCACACCGCTTTCTTGCTTGGCCATGCGTTGGCCGAATACCTGACAGGGAAGCAGTGTGCCAAGAAAATTGAGGTCGATAACCGCCCGGATGGCATTTTCTCGCAGATCAAAGAAAGATTGTACGGTCGACGTAGTGGCCTGCGGCTGGTTACCGCCGGCACCATTGATCAGGATATCAACGCGACCGAAGGTATCCATCAGCTTATGTGCAGTGGCTTCAAGGCTGGCCTTATCCAAAACATCACAGACCACACCTATAGCACCATTACCCAGTTCGGCAGCCAGTGCATCCGCTGGACCCTTACGGCGCCCAAGGATCGCCACCTTTGCGCCCGACAAAGCAAGTGCTCGGCATATTTCCGAACCCAAAACCCCCGTTCCTCCGGTGACGATAGCTACCTGATCGGTAATGGAATAATCAAGCATGAATGTCCTTTCAAATACCTTTCTGAAATTCAAGCCAAAACAAGCAAATGAAGATTTGGATATTAACCACAAAAGCCTGAAGGTCGAATAATAGGTTGGTTCCTACCTCTGTTTTACTTTTGCCATCAGGCTCTCAAGCGTTACGCAGCCAGTTATCGAAATTCGCAGAAGCCCTAAAGATCAAAAACCTGCCTCAGGCGATTGGATTGAGTGTAAAGGATGGGGACCTCCTTGACCTGATTTGGCTCTTAAAAAAACTACACCTTTATGACAAATCTACAATTTGTATGCTCGTTTAGCCAGACCGACTGCCAGTTCCCAAATCATCTTATGGGCATCATCCATGCCCAGGATATGACGCGCTACGAGACCTGCAAGCCAATCGGCAGAGACCCGCCGCCAGACATCCTGACGGGCGGGGATGGAGCAGAATGCGCGCGTGTCGTCATTAAAACCTGTGGTGTTGTACAGGCTGGCTGTCTCCATGACCTGGTCGAAGTAGCGCCGGATACCATTAAAGCTGTCATGAAACCACCAGGGTGGCCCCAGCTTGAGGGCCGGGTAGTGACCTGCCAAAGGCGCCAGCTCACGCGAATAAGTTGATTCATCAAGTGTGAAAAGGATGATGGTGAGATGAGGGTCATTGCCGTATTTATCCAGCAATGGTCGTAGGCTACGCGTGTATTCAGTCTGGATGGGGATATCACCACCAATGTTATTGCCGAAGCTGTGGAAAATCCGCTCGTTATGGTTACGCAGTGAGCCGGGGTGGATTTGCATGACCAGTCCATCTTCGATGCTCATGCGCGCCATTTCCACTAGCATGGAAGCCGTAAAGCACGCCGAATTCTGCAGCAGAAGACTGGCCGTGCATTGCTCGCTGAAAGATCGCCCCCAGCTCGATAAGACTCAAAATAACCGTATCGGGCACAAGAACGCCGTGGTCTGTGGCAGTGGCACCCAGCGAACGGAAAGCTTCCCGTCGCTGTTCTAATGCTTGGATATAGGAATGATAGTCAACTACGTCCACGCCACTCACCTGGCTGAGACGGTCCAGGTGGAGACGCCAGCCGGGGTCGTCCAGGGTCATAAGCGCATCCGGTCGGAATGTGGGAGGGATTCTCCCACCCCAACCACTCTGGCGGATGGCCTCGTGATGCTCTAGGGTATCCGTAGCCGCATCGGTGGTAGCCAAAACTTCGATGTTGAAATGTTCGAAAAGCCGGCGGGGAGTAAATTCAGGGCTAGCGAGCTTTTCATCAATCAGGTCATAGAGATGATCTGCACTTTCCAAGGAGGGTGGAGTGTCAATGCCAAAGACTTCGCTCAGTTCGGACATCAGCCATAATCCGGAAGGCGTGCCGCGAAACAAATAAAAATGCTCACAGAATGTTCGCCAGATCTTTCGGTGGTCAGTTTCGAAAGTGCCACCATCCTCACGCGGCACGCCCAGCGCTTCAAGCGGAACGCCCTGAGAGTACAAAATGCGTGTTATGTAATGATCGGGGATTATGAAAAGGTCTGCTGGCGAGCCAAAGGAGGCGGCCGGGGAGCTGAAGAGCTGCGGGTCGACATGGCCATGCGGGCAGATCAGTGGCAGGGCCGCAACGGTCTGATAGAGTTCACGGGCATAGCCGCGGGTAGCAGGATCAGGGGAGAAGAGGCGATCAGGATGCATGTCTTTCCATTCCGAGGAAATTATACCCGCCCCAACTCTCTCCTTGGATGACAAAAAAGAGACCCGGCGTCTGTTTTGGACGCCGGGCGGTTGAGTTCACATTCCATTATCCTGATCCTTGGCTGCGTA
>CAVYWB010000004.1:0-70192 GCA_963772245.1 uncultured Chloroflexia bacterium
ACATCAGTGTCCGGCCCTTGACAAAAGTAGATTTCGCTTGTCGCGATTTGGTTTCATCTGTATACTGTAAACAATTCCATTAAGTATTGTGGAATGAATCTTCAAGAGGTGAATCTGGAGACCAGGCTGACTATTTTGGCTTACCCAGTCATTGATTAGCGAAAGAATCGGGATCATTATGTCTGAATTCACTCTGCCGCTCTCTGATCCGGCTGCCACGCTCGAAGTGGTGGGCGGGAAAGGTGCTTCACTGGCAAAGCTTTCCCGGGCGGGGCTGCCGGTTCCGGACGGCTTCCATATCACAACAGAGGCCTACCGGCGCTTCGTCGTCGACAACCGGCTCCAACCCCGCATCCTGGATGCGCTCCGGGAAGGTGACAGCGCCCAGCCGGCCAGCCTGGAGACGGCCTCCCAGAGAATTGGTGCGCTTTTCAGCGGAGCGCAGATCCCGGAGGAAATCGCTGCTGCCATATTGACCGCGTATGCCGGCTTGCAAGAGCCACCCGTGGCAGTCCGTTCATCCGCCACCGCAGAGGATCTGCCAAAGGCTTCCTTCGCCGGCCAGCAGGAAACGTACCTGAATATTTGTGGGACGGAGGCGGTGTTGGAAGCGGTCAAGAAATGCTGGGCTTCGCTGTGGACAGGGCGAGCCATCGGCTATCGCATCCGCCATGGCATTGCCCACCAGGATGTAAGCCTGGCGGTGGTCGTACAAAAACTCGTTCCAGCCGATGCGGCCGGGGTCATGTTCACGGCCAATCCCGTCAGTGGTGCGCGCGACGAATTGGTCATTGATGCAGCCTGGGGGCTGGGTGAAGCGATCGTTGGTGGCCGGGTCACGCCCGATCACCTGGTGCTTGCCAAGGACAGCGGGCATGTGAAGGAAGCGGAAATCGCCGATAAAACCCGCATGACCGTGCAAACCGCCGGAGGTACAACCGAGCAACCGGTTCCCCATAAACGACAACATCGCCGTGTACTGAATGATGCCGGGATCGCACAATTGGCAGCTTTGGGACGGGCGACAGAAGCACATTATGGGGTGCCGGTGGACGTCGAGTGGTGCCGCGCCGGCGGGCGCTTTAACATTGTTCAAGCCAGGCCGATCACGGCGCTACCGTCCGAGCCTGTTGTCTGGACAATACCGGGGCCGGGAAGGTGGGTGCACGGCACCGGATCGATCGAAATGATCCGTGAGCCCGTCAGCCCTTTGTGCGCGAGCCTGATCCTGCCTCAGTTCGAGGCGGCCCTGCGATCTACGGTTGTTGAATATGGGTTGGAGGATGTCTTCAACCGGCCGCTTTTCCAGGTGGTGCATGGTTATGTATATGCCTGCATAGCCCTGCATCTGCGGTGGCGGCATCTACCCGGCATCCTGCGTGTGGTGCGGGCGCGGCTATTTTCCTCGAAAGGCTGGGAGGATGAACTGGCCCGGTATCGCGAAACGGTCGCCATGCTGGATTGCGCGAACCTCCCGGCGCTCCATGCGGGCGAGATCCATGCGCGGGTGACGGACCTGGTTGCTGCTGGACTTCGTTACTGGTTGCAAGTCATGGTAATGGTGGCATCGCTTTACCAGGCGGAGGCACGCTTTGCAAAGTTCTATGAAAGCCGGGCGCGGCGGGAGGGTGATCCGGATGCAAACGTATTCTTGCGCGGTCTGGAGATGCGCCCGCTCGATGCGGACCGTGCACTCTACGCGCTGGCGCAAACAGACGGCGAACCAGGCCTGGACGGTTACCTTCAGACATACGGATATCAGATCTCATCGTTTGATCCACTGTCGCCGACTCAGGCAGATGATCCCCTGCCCCTGCAAACTGCCATAGGAGCCTATCGCGCTGGCAGGGAATCACCGGATGCACGGACACAACGCATGGCTGCCGAACGGGAGGCTGCCATGGCCCGGATCCTAGCGCGGCTCAACGCACGGTCGAGGCACACTTTCGAAGCGTATTTGGCAAAAGCACAAAGCGCTGCACAGCTACGCGAGAATGCGCTCTTTGAAGTCGGTCGGGCCTGGGTGCCGATGCGTCGAGATCTGCTTGAGCTTGGGCGGCGTCTGGTGGCCAGCGGGTTTTTTGGCAAAGCCGAGGATGTCTTCTGGCTGACAGATGATGAACTGCACGCCGGGGTCACCGTGCTGGATACAGGGCAGGGGAGCGAACCCCTGGCCGGTCGGGTGGCGTCTCGGTGCGAACAAGCCAAGAACGACGTAAATTTGCAGCCGCCATATTCCTTGCCGGTAGAAAAGAAACCGGCGTTCTGGTGGCGATGGGCTTTTCCGATGCCGGAACTCAACGAGCAGCGTGATGCCAACCGCCTGCACGGAATGGGCGTGAGTGGCGGCCGCGTGACCGCTGTGGCGCGTGTGCTGCGCGGCATCGAAGAAGCAGAGCGACTTAACCCGGGCGAAATTCTCGTCACACGTGCGACCACGCCAGCCTGGACACCGTTATTTACACGCGCCGCGGGGCTGGTTACCGACCTGGGAGGTCCGCTTTCGCATGGCAGTATCGTAGCCCGCGAGTACGGTATCCCTGCAGTGATGGGCACGGGCAGCGCCACGCAACGGATTGCCGACGGACAGACGATCAGCGTGGATGGTCAGCGCGGCGAAGTTCTATTGCAAGCAAGACCTGTCGCGGCGCTTTCTGAGGGCAAGATATCCTTCCCTGTCGCATGGCCGCTGCCCGGTAAGGGGCCATTTTCCCGTGGTAGCATTGTCGACTTCCTGCCGGACCCGCTCTCGCCGCTGTTCGCCACACTGGGCCGTGACCGCTACAATGCCGGCGAGGAGCGCTTGATGGAGTGGTTCATCGGCGATCGGCACGCCCGCATGACCTGGCTCGACATCATTAACGGCTACGCCTACGTATCTGTGTCGTTGTCGCCCGGTGCCATGCTGCGGGTGCTGCTCGCCATCCCGCGCATGCTGCAGATCCTGGGCGCGGTCGAGTCACGTTGGTGCAACGAGGCAGTGCCCCGCTACACGGAAGCGGTTGCCCGCTGGCAGGCCCGGTCCATCCTTGAAATGCCGGCCGGTGACCTGCTGGAAGGCGCACGCGAAGTCTACGACGCGACCATCGATTACCTGACCACGCTCCAGGCCGGACTGCTCGGGGGAGCGGGTGGCGCGGAAATGCTGCTTAAGGCCGTGTATGACCGGCTCATCCGCCGTTCCGGTGACCCGGAGGCGGTGGCATTGGTGCGGGGCTATGATAGCGCCCCGATCCGGGCCGAGCAGGCCCTCTACGACCTGGCCCAATGGCTCAGCGGCCAGGCAGAACTGGCAGCATACGCCCGCCGCTGCCCCACTCAACAGCTGGCCGCCGAGCTGTCCGGGCTGGAGACACCAGTTGGCGTTGATGCGACGACCTGGCGCGAATTCCAAACCCGCTGGCAGGCCCACCTGGAACGCTTCGGCGCGATGATCTACAGCCTCGATTTCGGCCAGCCGCTACCCATGGATGAGCCGGCGCCGTTGCTGGAGACGCTCAAGCTCTATGCGAGCGGTACGCTTGCCAGCCCCTATGAACGCCAGCACAGGCTGGCAGAGCAGCGGGAGGCCGCAGTGCGATCCATTATGGAGCGACAGAAGGGCTGGAAACGCTGGCTCTTTGCCAAGGTGCTCGATTGGGCACAGACCTTTGCTCCCCTGCGCGAAGACAGCATCGCCTTCATCGGTCATGGCTACCCTCACCTGCATCGGATGTTCAAGGAACTCGGCCGCCGGATGGGGCAGGCCGGCGTGATCGTACGGCCCGAGGATATCTTCTGGCTGACCGAAAGCGAAGTAGAAGAAGCGGTGGTTGCCCTGGATCAGAGCGAGCCTTTGGTGGCCCGGCTGGCTATTATCCCGCAGCGCCGGGCGGAGTGGCAGGCCCAAAAACGTCTGAGTCCGCCGCCCATCCTGCCTCCCAGGAAAGGATTCTCCATCGGCAAAATAAACATGGGCGGCTATTATTCGGCGGGCGGTGCTACCCAGGCGGCGGATCGGCTCAAAGGCATTGCGGCCAGCCCCGGGCGGGTGACGGCCCCCGCCTGTGTGCTGCATGGGCCGGAGGACTTTGGCCTTATGCGGCCGGGCCACGTCCTGGTGGCGAATATCACCACCCCGGCCTGGACGCCGCTGTTTGCCATGGCCGCGGGGGTGATAACGGATGTCGGTGGGCCGCTATCGCACGGTTCTATCGTCGCCCGCGAGTACGGTATCCCGGCGGTGATGGGCACTGGCGTTGCCACCCGCCGGATCCGCTGCGGCCAGACCATCACAGTGGATGGCAGTGCCGGAACCGTTACTTTGGGATGACGATTAGCTACAGGGATCTTTTTCAGGTGAGTCTTGATAAATTCATCGATGACCTGGGAGGAATGGCTGGTACAGAATGTGCATGGAAGTGTGAGGCTGACTGGTCCGTAACCGATCGCCTAAAAGGCAGCTAGTTTATTTTCCCTTTTTAATCTAATGAAATGTTAATTGACAAATTTGGGTCAACATTATATAATTAATTACCTGACCAATCAATAATTTATATTCAGGATCCGTAACTGCTCAGGCATAGTTTTTTAAAGCACGATAGCATTGTCAAAATCGAAAAAACTATGTCAGGCGGTCTCCGAATTTTTATATTGGCTCAACCTTGCGAAGGTTTAGCTTGCCCTGATCGAATTTAACTATTAGGGTATCATGGGTGGTATACGCCAACGCCGCAGACATCGCTACCAACCTTCTCATCATAGAAGGTTTTTGGCTCGATTGTTCCGGGTGACAGGATCGGTAAATGCGTAATTGACCGAACTCACACTACTCGAAGCGGCATCCCAGGCTGCCTGGTTTAGAGGCCCCCCCAATTCTCCAACATATTTTGGGTTTAAGCCGTGAGCATTAATATGAAGGGTGCCATCAATGCAAGCAACGTAGAGATCCCGATCAAAGAATGGTGCCACCCGGTTGGTGAAATCTGCCAGCGCCTGGGTACGCCCAACTGAGTTGTAATGGTCTACTGCATTTTTAAGCATTGCCAGGGCCTCCTCTGTTGTGCCAAATTCTGATGTTGCCGCACCAGATGGTTGCGTGACCTGCGGTGCGTTGGTTGGCAGCTGCGGTGTGGACGCGACCGCGCCGCTGGTGTTTACAGATGGCGCCTTCGCAGTGGGTACGTTCGCCGCTGAGGGAGCGCAGGCTGCCAGAGCAGCGACGAGCAGAATGCTGCTGACGATGAGCGGTAACCGATATGCTTTCTTTTTCTTTCTCTCCTTTTCACTTATAAAATGCAGATTGGTGAGGGGATCCGGCAGCCGGAAAAGGAATGAAACAAACCAAGCGGTTTTACGAGAGGAGGCGACTGGTTTGTCTTGCCCATCCGATGGATTATTTGGCCGGGTCGATTTGCAGGATTACATCCGTCTGGTTGCAAGAGAGAGTGAAGAGATAGGTACTGATGGTGGTCTGCTGTGGGGCGCCCACGGCCAAGGTAGGATAAGTCTGGTCCAGCCAGGGTGTAAATTGGGGGTTTTCGTTCCCGGGCAGCACCGTCTTGGTCTCAATGTCGAGCATGTTCATGCTAGTTGTGTCACTGAGCGGTACCGTGATTTTTATCTGGCTCAAGCTGCTGGGATTGCCGATCAACTCTACCTTAAAGTCGGAGACCATTGCCCGGGATATGGTAGGGTCATTCCCGGCAAGTTTGGCAACCGTCTCGGGTTGGCTACCGGTGACACCTTGCGAGAAGGTATAGCCGCCGGAAGGTTCCATCATTATTTCGATTGAGTTCAGCGAGATACCCAGCGTACCAGGGACGGCGGTGCCAGAGACGGGCAGGCCGGCCGCCATCGTGCTGACAGCTCCCGTCATGGTCGGCATGATTGTCTGGGTGCTAGGCAGCTGGGAGGCCGCCTGCTGAATCTGCTGTGCTCCATTGGACAGGCCGCATCCCAGCAGAGCGAATAAAAATATCGGAATGAGCATGATACGGGCGATGCGCATAGGATCCTCCTTCCAAGAATCTTGCGAAAAAAAGGATGAGCTAAAAACGAGTAGCCTCCTGAGTCGCTTAGCCGAAAGGCTCTCTACCTGTTCCAACAGGAGATCCTCCCATGTTCAAACATATTGTATACAATTCTCCAAAGCAGTGCACATTTCTCGATTCTCTGAATCTGGATCTTTCGAAGCTGCAGCGGCAGCCCATGTTGATCCTCATACTGAGATTCCACGTCGATATATTATTGCTAACAATATCGACCAAATAAGGTGAGAATTTTTGCAGAACCTTCTTCATTGTAGCAGTATTTTTTAAATTGATTATATCCTCGCCCGATCCAGATTTCGAGTAAGCAATTTCTCCAATATTTCCTCTGGGATAGTCCTATCAGCCACCATATACCCCAATAACCGCCTCATTAAATCTTATATACCATCTCCAGCCAGGTCGGGCGCTGGTTGTACAGATTAATCAGCGTTTGCATCTCCTCTCCCACGCTGATAGAGGAGCTGGAGGAGAGGTTCCCTGAACAAGAAATGATTCTGGTGCAGCCTCACCAGAAATCGAAGCAGAAGGCGGTTTTTATCTTTTGGCCTCTTGAAAATCCATAAATCAGAATATCCTAGGCTAGCAAAATTCCTCCTTCTGAAATCTAAAGAAGGGGGAAAAGCCTATACCTAGTAACTTGTTGGCTTTTAGGAGGTCAGAAATTCCCGCCATGAAAAGGGTTTCCTTTATAGACTGTTTACGCAACTTTAACATCCCCTTAAAGAGACAACAATAATGCGGAGTTATCATAGTAACGGATCAGTATCCTTCCTTTAGAAAGGTTAAGATTATGATGAACACAACAATGATAAAAATGGAAAATGTCTGGAATACTTTCCAGGAACCACGTTGTCCCGCTTACCTTCCCAACAGTTATATGCTTTTGCTTTCCGCCTTGGATCAAGGTTGGAAGGTTGTCAAAGTCGAACTGGTGCCTTCCTTGGACCAGTATGGTTTTATTTACCTTGTCACCCTTAAGCGCCAGTTCCATTCCCATACCCAGCAGTTGGTCCTGCCACATAACCTGCTTGTCGATGATCTACTCAGCGAGGTTGCCGCGATGAGGCCTTCTCGTCATTCCATTGTTCGCCAGCCGGCATAGCCAGGTTGATCCTTTCCGGTTGATGAAACAAACCGGAACAAAAGAACGTGATTATTGGTTGCTCCTCTAATATTCATCTACCCCTCCTCGTATTATGCCCCGCGCCTTATTTTGCGGGGCATAATACAAGCCGCGCGCATGAACAAACAAAGGCCAGTCTAAAATCTGGCCGACCGATTGTGATAAGATAAAGCCATGGCGGAAACGATTTTGGTTGTTGAAGACGAACCTTCCCTCCAGGAGACCCTGGTTTATAACCTGGAAAAGCAGGGCTATGTTGTGGAAGCCTCCGGGGATGGCCGCCTCGCCATCGAGTCTGCACGCCGATTGAATCCTGACCTGATCATCCTTGACATTATGCTCCCTGGATTGGATGGTTTTGAAGTCTGCAAGATTCTGCGCAAAGAGATGACCGTTCCCATCCTGATGTTAACCGCCCGCGATGATGAGATCGACCGGGTGGTTGGACTGGAAATTGGAGCGGATGACTACCTGACCAAGCCGTTTTCCATGCGTGAATTGATGGCGCGTGTCAAAGCCCAATTGCGGCGTACGGATATGTTGCGCGAGGAAATGTCGAAACTTATCACGCCTGAGGCCGATGCCCAGCAGGAAGTATTGACTTTCAACAATCTCAGGATTAACCTGACCCGCCGGGAAGTCCTCCTGGATGATCAGGTGCTGGCGCTTAAGCCCCAGGAATATGACCTGCTACTCTTCTTCGCCCAGCATAAGGGCCAGATGTTGTCACGCGAATTCCTCCTGGAGCGCGTCTGGGGCTGGGATTATGTGGGGGACAGCCGAACGGTGGATGTGCATGTGCGTTGGCTGCGCCAGAAGATTGAAAAGGATGCCGCCGAACCGGCTCGCATTATTACAGTGCGCGGTGGGGGCTACCGCTTTGAAGGCTAGGCGGATTTCCAATCATTCGTTTCAAAAGAATACGACATGAACTGGCTATTTTTTGTCCTGGTAGGTATATTGGCAGTCACTTTGGCTTGGTTGGGCTGGCGCCATATTGTCTTGCGCCGAGGCTTGAAACGCTATGCAGATTTACTTCTTGCCGTCGAAGATGGGAAAAAGCCTGTCGGTGACCTACCGGATAATTTGACGGGCCTGGAAGATTTCTCCCATTCCGTCAAGACGATGGCGTTGGCACTGAGCAGGCGCACCACCGTAGTCGAAGCTGAGCGGGCCAGATTGGCGGCCGTCCTGGATAGGATGACCGATGGTGTTCTGATCGCAGATGCCGGTGGGCAGGTCCAGTTCGCTAACCCGGCTATCGAGAGACTCTTCGATATTCAAAAGGCTGTGGGACGCAGAGTGGTGGAAGTGCTGCATCAGCCCCAGCTGATTGAGACCTGGCAGATCAGTCGCGAGACCGGTGAGACCCAGGAAGAATCAGTCGAACTTCCAGTAAGACGACGCTTCCTGCAACTGGTCGTCCTTCCCGAACGTCAGTCTGGCGGTAGCCTGCTGCTGGTGCAGGACCTGACGCGTGTCCGCCGGCTGGAAACCGTCCGCCGGGATTTTATCTCCAATATCTCCCACGAACTACGGACCCCGCTTGCCTCTCTTAAAGCACTTACGGAAACCTTGCGGGATGGCGCCCTCGAGGACCCCAAAGCCGCCTCTCGTTTCCTCGGCCGAATCGAAACCGAAGTGGATGCCCTGACACAGATGGCCACCGAACTCCTGGAGCTTTCGCGCATCGAATCAGGACAGGTCCCTCTGCAGTGCAAAGGCGTGGCTGCAGCTGCCTTGTTGCTCTCGGCCGCCGAACGCATGCACGCCCAGGTGGAACGCGCCGGGCTGGTTCTGCGCGTGGACACGGCCCAAAATTTGAAAGAAGTCTGGGCGGATCAACCACGCCTGGAACAGGTGTTGGTTAACTTGATTCACAACGCCGTCAAGTTCACTCGCCCCGGTGGTGAAGTAGTCCTGGCAGCGCATACAGAATCGGATTTCGTGCGTTTCAGTGTCCGCGATACCGGGGAGGGCATCCCGACCGATGACCTGGAACGCATCTTCGAACGCTTCTACAAAGCTGATCGGGCCCGCTCCGGCGGTGGAACCGGGTTGGGGCTGTCCATCGCGCGCCATTTGGTCGAAGCCCATGGGGGCCGGATTTGGGCGGAGAGTATCGAAGGGCAGGGCAGCACATTCTACTTCACCATCCCGGTTAACCGACAACCTTGATCTTCTGGTATGATTCAACCAGCTGTTTCTTCTGAATATGGAAACATCTCTTCCCAATTAAACAAACCATAACAATCCCCTAACTTGTTCTTTGCAGGCTATTAAAACCGGCATGGTATTCTTTCTTTGAAAGAAAGCACCAACGGTTTTTTATTTTGGAGGATTTATGCTGCCAATTGCTTTATTCTGGCTCTTTGTAATAGCTACCCTGGTCGTTTTTGGAGTGGATATTGCCCAGAAACGCCGTGGTGGTATTCGATAATCGTTTGTAGAAGTCTGTTATCACAGCCTACTCTTACTGCCATGAACAAAAACAATCAAGAGACTCTTATTTCTCAAGCCTTTCTATGGTCTTCAACAAATAACAATAACCAGATGTTAACCGGGTGTTCTAAAGACCTTAACCACAACTTGATATTATTTGGGCATGAAAGCCTCTAGAAAAGGTGACATATTGTTTTTGAATATTATTACCATCATCATGCTGGTCGGGTCTTTGGCCAGCCTTGCATACGGAATATATATCATCGTCAAATAAAAAAGGAGAAAAGAAATGCGGAAAAATCTATTTGTTCTCATTTTCGTCCTGTTGGTTGCCGTTCTGGTAATGAGCGCCTGCGGTACTGTACCCACCGCCACCCCCCAGACGGTGGTACAGGTTCAAACCCAGATTGTGCAACAAGTTGTGACCGCCACCCCTGGTCCCGCCACTGCTACTTCGCTCCCAGCTGGATCCATACAGATCACCGCAGCCGGCGCGACCTTCCCGCAGCCTATCTACACCCAGTGGGCTTATGCCTATTCGTATGTTGATCCCTCCGTGGTCATCAACTACAATGGAGTCGGCTCCGGCGCTGGCAAGACCGCCATAATTGCCAATACCATTGATTTTGCCGGTTCTGATTCGGTACTGAGCCCCCAGAACTACACGGATGGCAAGGACCTGCAGATGTACCCGATGATTGCCGGTGCTGTGGTTCTCGCCTACAATATCAGTTTCAAGCCCGTCCCGACCCCCACGGCCGGCGCGACAGCTGTCACCTTGCCGAAACTCATCCTGGGCCGTCAGCTCCTGGTGGACATTTATAATGCCAAGGTGACGATGTGGAATGATCCAGAGATCGTTGCCCTCAACCCCGGCCTGAAGGATTACTTGCCTGCTGCGGCTATCACAACCGTGCACCGCTCGGATGCTTCCGGTACAACCGATATCTTCACACATGCACTGACCGCTTTCAGCCCCGATTGGAAAGCCGGTGCTGCCCAATCCGTCCAGTGGCCTGGCAAGGGCCTGGGCGGCAAAGGCAATGCGGGTGTTGCTGGTGCCATCCTCAATACCCCCAACTCCATCGGTTATGTGGAAATTGCATATGCACTTTCTAATAACATGTCCTTTGCTCAGATGGTCAACAAGGCTGGTAAAACAGTTACGGCCAATGGCGCCAGCATCAATGCCGATATGGCTGATTTCGCGACAGCTTTTGACAACAATCCCCAGCTAACCGCTTATATACCGGATGGCGGTGGCGATGGATCCTGGCCGATTACAGGCTATACCTACATCATTCTCCACACCACTTCGATGCCGGATTGCACCAAGGCCCAGAAGATCGTTGACTTCCTGAAGTGGGCGCAGACAGACCCGACTGCCCAGGCGGCAGCTGTCAAGCTTGGTTACTCCGTCCTGCCGGATGCAGTCCGCACGAAAGTCCTGGCTGCACTGGCCCAGGTCACCTGCAACGGTCAACCCTTGAAATAATAACCCGATAACTACCTGTCTGGCCCCAGGGAGGGCCCTCTTCTGCCTCTCACTCTCAGAGGGCTCTCCCACCAGCCAGATCGCAGGAGAAGTGATTTCTTTCAATGTGACGGGACCTCATCTTGAAGGAAATGGCTTGTACCTGCGGGGAAGGGTTAAGCTATGTCAGAAAAAAGCCTTGTTCTCTTTGTCTGTATCGAGAACTCCTGCCGCAGCCAGATGGCTGAGGCATTTGCGCATCTGTACGCAAATGATTCAATCCAGGCTTATAGCGCCGGCTCCCGGCCATCTGGAGAGGTAGACCTGAGAGCGGTTGCCGTCATGGCGGAATTGGGCTATGATTTGAGCCACCATTCATCCAAGTCCCTACGGGACGTTCCTCAGTTCAAATACGATTTTGTTATTACCATGGGTTGCGGAGACGAATGTCCATTCATCCCTGCCGATATCCACGAGGATTGGGATTTTCCCGATCCGAAGTTGCTGCCGTTGGAAGAATTTCGCCTGGTGCGCGATCGGATCGGGGAACGCGTAAAGGAACTGGTTGCACGAATCGAGGCTGGTGACCATGCAGAAAAGTGAATTATCTTCCCACTCCCGTCCTGGAAGCTTACCGCGGCTTTTCCAGCATGGTGACCGTCCCTGGCAGGGAGTCCTCATTCTCATATCGATCTTGATCATTATTGTTATGCTTTCCATCGGTGGGATGTTGTGGATCCAATCGGCCGGCGCCCGGCTTAAATTCGGTTGGAACTTCCTGGTCCCAACTGCCAACCCAAACTGGGATCCCGTTAATGATAATTTCCAGGCCTGGCCGTTCTTGCTAGGCACTTTGATGACATCCATCTTTGCCATCCTTTTTGCCCTGCCAATTGGATTGGGGATCGCCATTTTTCTGGCCGAGCTCTGCCCTGCCTGGCTGCGCACGCCGCTGACCTGGTTAGTGGAATTGCTGGCTGCCATCCCCAGCGTGATCTATGGTCTGTGGGGTATTTTTATCTTCCTACCCAAAGTGGTCGCACCAGTCGGGATATTTCTGGGGGATACACTCGGACAGTTGCCCCTCCTGGGTGCCTTGTTTACCGGTCCCATTCCTGCCAGTGGTGCTTCCCGGCTGGCCGCCAGCTTGATCCTGACCATCATGATTATTCCCACCATTGCTGCTGTAAGCCGGGATGTCTTCCTGGCAATTCCAGGCTCGCAACGGGAGGCTGCAAAGGCTCTCGGCGCGACCGAATGGGAGACCATCTGGCAGGTGCTTATCCCGTATGGCCGTTCCGGCATCCTGGGGGCGGTCATCCTGGCCCTCGGCCGGGCTTTGGGAGAGACCATGGCCGTCACCATGGTGATCGGTAACAGCATCCAGGGCGGCGTTTCACTGTTGCAAGCCGGCTACACCATGGCCAGTATCATCGCCAATGAATTTGCCGAGGCTGTTTCACCCCTCCACACAGATGCGCTGATTGAAATCGGTTTGATCCTCTTCATCATTACACTGCTCTTGAATATAGTGGCCCGTTTCCTGGTCTGGCAGGTGGCCCGTCAAACGCCCCAGGAGGCGCGCGTATGAGCCATTATGCCGAATTAATGGATCGCAATCGAGTGGCACGTAGCCGCCAGCGCAAGGTTGTCAACACTGCCATGCTTTCGCTGACAGGCCTCCTGACGGCAGTGGCTCTTGTACCACTCTTTTGGATCATTGGCTATGTTGTTTACCGCGGCGGCAAAGACATCAACCTGGATTTCTTTATTCATTTACCGGTCCCGATGGGGATGACCGGCGGCGGGGTGCTTTCTGCTATTGAAGGAACATTCGTGATAACGATTTTGGCAGCAATCTTCGCTATTCCGCCCGGTGTCCTGGCTGCCTTCTATGCAGCCCGTTACCCCAACACCCCGTTGGGGGTGGTTCTGCGCTTCAGCACGGATGTCCTGTCCGGAATTCCTTCCATTGTCGTTGGATTGTTTGCCTATGCAGCCATAGTGGTGCCGATGGGACATTATTCCGCGCTGGCGGGAGGGGTCGCCCTGGCGGTCATTATGCTGCCGACCATTATCCGTACCACCGAGGAAATGCTCAAGCTGGTGCCTGCCACGCTGCGCGAAGCCTCGCTGGGATTGGGTGCTCCAGAATGGAAAACATCCTTAAGTGTGCTTTTTCCGGCTGCTTCCAGTGGCATACTAACCGGCTTCCTGCTGGCACTGGCGCGCGCGGCAGGGGAGACCGCTCCCCTGTTGATGACTACCCTGGGCAACGAACGCTTTGATATCGGTCAGATTGTCCGGGGCGGCATACAGGGGCACAAACCAGTTTTCACAATTCTATGGAGTATCGTCAACCAGCCGGTCGATTCCCTCCCTCTTGCACTATGGAAATATGCCCAGCAGCCCTATCCGGAGCGAGTCCAACAGGCCTGGGCCGTGGCGTTGGTGCTGATGCTTTTTGTGTTGATCGTTAATGTCTCCGCACGCGTGTGGATCCAGTATCGCACGCGCCGTCTGAAAGGGTAATTCCATGGATATGAAATTGGAAATTGCTGGATCGGTTTTTCAACCCTCCGTAGAGGGAAACAGCCCTGCCAAGATGAATGTAATAGACCTGGCCGTATATTACGGTAAATTCCGCGCGCTGGCCGACATTAATCTGTCGGTCCACGATAAAAGGATCACTGCTATCATCGGTCCATCCGGCTGTGGCAAGTCCACCCTGTTGCGCTCTTTCAATCGCATGAATGATCTGACCCCTGGTTGTCACGTCCAGGGCCGGATCAGCCTGGATGGGGAGAATATTTATGCTCCCGGCGTGGATGTGGTTGATATCCGTCGGAGGGTCGGGATGGTCTTCCAGCGCCCGAATCCGTTTCCCAAGAGCATCTTTGATAATGTGGCCTATGGCCCGCGCCTGTATGGCATTCGCCGCAAGTCGGACCTGAATCAAATTGTCGAAAATTCCATCAAGCAAGCCGCGTTGTGGAATGAGGTCAAAGACAAGCTACATCAATCAGGCCTCAGCCTGTCGGGTGGGCAGCAACAGCGTCTCTGTATCGCCCGCGCCCTGGCCGTCGAACCGGAAGTCATTTTGATGGATGAGCCGGCCTCGGCTCTCGATCCAATTTCCACCTTGAAAATTGAAGAGCTGATGCAGGGTTTGAAGCAAACTTACACGATCGTGATCGTTACTCACAATATGCAGCAGGCTGCGCGTGTATCGGATTACACAGCCATGATGATGATCGACGAACGGCGCGCCGGTCGCATGATCGAATACGACCGGACCAACATTATCTTTACCCGCCCGAATGACAAACGCACCGAAGATTATGTCACTGGACGATTTGGATAGATCGGGAGCTTGAAAATGGATATAATGAATAAAGGATCAAATCAAACGAGGTCTCCGATGCGGAAAACCTTTGAAACTGAAATCCAGCAGTTGAAGGACGAGTTGCTCTTGTTGGGGAGTATGGTCGAAAAGCAAATACTGGATTCTGTCGCTGCCCTTAAACAGCGTGACATCGAAGCATCCCGCCGGATCTATAAAACAGATGCCCAAATTAATGCCAAACGCTATGCAATTGAAGAGCAGGTGATGATCGTGATTGCCACCCAGCAGCCCATGGCGCACGACCTGCGCCAGCTGGCTTCCATCCTGGAGGTGAGCGGCGAGCTCGAAAGGATGGGCGATTATGCCAAGGGCATTGCCACTGTCAGCATTCGGATGGGTGACCAGCCATTGCTTAAACCGTTGATTGATATTCCACGCATGGCACAGAAAAGCACCGATATGTTGAACCGGTCCCTGACCGCCTTCATCAACGAAGATGTGGAAACCGCTCGCCTGATTCCAGCCGAAGACGACGAAGTGGATGGTCTCTATACCCAGGTTTATCATGAGTTGATGATGTTCGTCATCCAGGATGCCAAGGTTATTGAGCGTGCTAATTGGTTATTGTGGGTGGCTCATAATCTGGAACGCGTTGCCGACCGCGTAACCAACATCTGTGAGCGGACAGTTTTCTCTGCCACCGGCGAGATTAAAGAAATCGAGTCATCCAGTAACGGGAGTGTTTGAATAACTCCATGGTAACATTCGCTGCTCACTAACCAGACATGAAAATTACTATCGGAATGCAAATTGGTAGACAAGTATGCCAGTTTTCTAAAAGATTAACTGCAAATAATTGTGAAAAATAGGGTAAGCGCAGGTAATCCGTCATGCTTATTTTTAGAAGATAGTGATAATATATATGCATAATATGCTTTCTCTTCTCTCCATTTCATGAGAGCCAGGCTTGGCGACCTTGGCTCTCATGATGGTTTTTAATAATAACTTCGCTTATGGTGGATAATTACTAAGGATGCAATCGACTAAAAATGGAATTGGAGGAGCGGATTGTTCCGCTCCTCCATGCCTTTATAAACTAGTTTTATTGTGTAAATTCTGTCTCAATATCTTGTATTTGACCAATGGTGAACCAATGGGCATCATACTTTAGGGCTTCAGCGGGGTAAGTGAGTCGGCCACGAAGACTGCAAGGTTACCAATAGAACATCCTGATCGGTAGAATCGTTACACCTGGCTTCGATTGCCTTTGCTTCGTGACCGGACTGTTCGACCTCGTTCATCCACTTCCGCAACGGAACGAAGTCGTGCACGATCTCTGCGAAGTCAACCGCCTGGCGAAGGGACTCAATGCCGTAATCGAAATCGTAGCTGGCCATGCTGTCACCTTGCCTAGAAATCCTCCGGGAATCCGATCGTCACAACCGGCTCGCCTTCATCACCCGGGCTGTAAACGGCCCGGATGTGAAGTTCAATTGTCTGCGGTCCGCTGCTCTTGGCCCTTCTGTCTCATTATGGATTCCACGCTTCTTCAGAACCGGGTACCGTAGGATTCAGTTCCAGCCTTTATGCAGGCAGTGCCTGGCCTGTTTTTACGGTATGGAGGCTGGGCCTGGAACAGGATGAACCTGAAGAACCAGAGGTGGACGGGGTGCCTGGTTGAAGTTGAAATCCAGCACCAGATTGCCGAGCTGGGGCATATTTTCGCGTACATCCGGACGCGGGTCCGGCCGCCCATCCGTGGCCGGATCGATGCGCTGGCTGCCCAGGAACAGGTCTTCCATGAACTTGACATAGGCATCCTGGCTGAGGGTTTGGTGGTCGATGAAACCTTTTTTGGCATACGGACTGATCACAATGCCCGGTACGCGCAGGCCGTAACCGTTCTGGTCCACCTGGGGAGGCACCACGTGGTCATAAAAGCCTCCCCAATCATCCCAGGACAGGAAGATAACCGTGCTGCTCCAATCCGGCCCCTGCATGACGGCATTGATCAAGCTGGTCGTCCAGGCCTGCCCGTCGCTGACCAGCGCGGGTGGATGTTCACTGTTAGCGCCACTGGGGGTGATCCAGCTGATGGCGGGCAGCGTACCGGCATGGGCGTCCTTATAGAAATTGGTCACATCCGTGATGTTCTGCAGCTGGTCGTCCTGTTTGACCGTGTCGAAGAAGGGCAGCGGGTTCCAGATGCCGGGTGTCTTGGCGTCCTGGTGCACCGGCGGGCAATCCGCCGCGTCATCGGCGCAGTCCGGCTGGGTGCCGCTCTGTACGTAGTATTTCCAGCTGACGTTATTCTTGAAGAGCAGGTAGGTCAGATCTGTCCAGGCGTAATCAGGGTTGACCGGGTTGGGATTGACTTTCTTGCCCACCTGGAAATCTGGCGGGTTCTGCGGGGACTGCAGCGCATTGATGCAGCTCATCGGGTCACCGGCGATACTGCATTTGGCTGACCATTCGGAGACCATGAACAGGTGCTGGGGCAGGCTCCAGGAGGCGTTCGGCTCGAACAGGCGGTCCTGCAAGACGAAGTCGCTGGCATAGGTCCAGTAATTGGGGATCTCCCGGGCGTCATGGTAGCCCATTACGTCGGTTATGGAAGTTCCGCCGCAGTCCGGGTTGAAGGTGGCCTGGCATCCGGCTTTCCCGCTCTCGGCCTGGGCGATGAAACCGTTCATCTGGCCACCATTGATATCGGCGCTGGCGTTCTTTTGCCCGTGCGGGCCACCGAAATTCTTGTTGGCCGGATCATGGTACGGGTAGACACACTGCCCGGTTTTGGGGTCATTGATACAGACTGTGAACTGGCCGTTCTGGACCGGGAAACCATTCGCGCCTGGAAATGTGCCAAAGTACGAGTCGAAGGAACGGTTTTCCTGCATGATCACAACGATATGTTTGATCTTTGCGCGCGCCAGGGTGAGCGGGTCGCTTAGCGCTGATGTACTGGTGGCGGAGGCCACCACTGTTGGGGCCGGCGTACTGGTGGCAGAGGCCGCCGTAGGGGCCGGCGTGGTCGTGGGAGCCAAAATGCTGCTACCGGATGTATTTGTCGGAGCCACAATACCAATGATTTGTGACGGAAGTGTACAACTGGCCAGCAGAATGGTCAGGACCATAAATAGCGATAATAATTTTCGAGTCATACCGTTTCTCCTTTTATTGATAGTTACTTCTTCCGGCCGTCACGGTCTGACCCAGACCAGCCGTACAATGCTATAGGGCGGGATCAGGAATGGGGCGTCCGGTTCCAGGCTCTGCACGTGGGCCGGATTATGCGCCGTGCTATTGAAGTCATCCGCTACGAGCAACTCCACCCTGACCGGGGCCGACCCCTGGTTCTGCGTGCCGGGATCATACCAGCGTGGCTCTGCTGATGCGTTTTGGATGATCAGGGTCATCCCTTTGGCGGAAGTGAACAACCCGCCTTCCACCGGACGGTAGCTTTCGGAAAACTCGCCCAGCCCGTTGACTGGCTGGCTGGTAGCATCGATGAGACGCTGAAAGGTGCTGTTGTCGTTGGCGGCCTGGTCGAACCATTGGAGTACAACAGTAGCTGGCATGGGCAGATAATTTCCGGCAGAATCCTGCACATACATCCGAAAGACGCTGGTACTGTCCGCATTGAGGGTAAAGTACAGCGCCCGGGTAACCGCCGGTTGGCGCAGGATTGCCAGGGTCTCACGCGCCACAAGTTGTGCGTTCATTTGAGGTGGGACCAGATCCGGTTGACCGAAGGTGTTGGCGAAATTCCCGCCGCGCGGGCTCCACTCAGTGATCCAGATCTCCTTGCCCGGCAGCCGGGCAGTCAGGTCGTTCAGGGCCCGATCTACGCCTGCATCCGCCCGACCCATGAAGAGCTGGAATTCCCGGTCCGACCCCGGGTTGCCGGCCTGCTGGATCATCTGGGCCGGGTCAGGGTACAGGTGGATCGTCACCGCCTGGAACCAGCCTGCCGGGGCCAGAGCCTGGTCCCAGGCCAGCAAGCGCTGTTGGAATTTGGTAGGGTTGCCCGGTGGGATGGTGAAGGCCGCGCCGGCGCTCTGCACGGCAAACTTGGCGCCGGCTCCCACGATCGGCTGGAGTGCCTGTTCGTATTGCTTCATAACAGCCAGCGCAGTTGGCTCATCCGGCCAGATGCGCATGACATTCGGGTCGCCAGCCATGGCAATATAGAACTCGTTGCCGAGTTCGATGGTCTTGGGCAGGGCGTGCTGGGCAGCCAATTGTGTGAACCAGGCAACCTGTAGGCTGAGTGAGGAGGTTTCCAGGTTGGGCACCAGGATCACGTCCGCGCCAATTTGCGTGGCCATGGCCTGGTACTGGTCCATGTGGATGCCGTTCGGAAATGCCCGGGAAATTTTCGGTGCAACCCCGGCCCAGAACCTATAATATGGGCTGCTATCCGGCAGGGGACTGAAATCCAACAGTCCGGTCTGCCAGTTATAATAATTGCTTTGCGAGCCACCCGGGAAGCGGATCACCCCCGGGGCTGTTTGTTGGATAGCGGCGATCTTTTGGGGATTGTCCAGCAGGTGCTCGATCATGGCTTCAACCGAGGCACCCAGTATATTTGCCGGCAGCTGCCGGCTGGCGCCTTCAGGGGTCAGGATCAGCTGGCGAGCTCCTGCCGGGGCTGTTCCAGCTGCCGCAGCCATGCCTGGCGCAGCCGTCGGCATGGCGGGAACGGGTGTGGATGGCACTGCGCTGACTGGCATAGGTGTGTTCGATAAGGCGCAGGCCATAACGAACACTGCCAGCAGGCCCGCCGCTCCCATCAACTTGAATTGGCCTGTTTCTTTCATTGTAGATACTCCTATTCTTAAGTCTACCACCCGTGTTTTACCGGACTGTAAAATGTGTGTAAATTCTTGATGATTGGGGCAGTTCCTAGATTCTGACAACCTCCCCACTGTCATGTTTTCTCACTTAGTAAAAGCCCTTGATCGGCTGCTACCTCCTCCAGCAATGCCCTGGTGAGCAGCTAAGCACCCCTGCTGGTTTGGTCCAAATCTAGCGTGGCCTTGGGAGCTTATACTTTTGACCATTACCTGCTTCAGGTGAACAATACTTCCGACTTCTCCAGCCCGCTGATCAATCAAATCGTAGATGTCCCTGTTACCAATTCAAGGTACACTCCGATCTCTGCACTGGCCTCCAATACCATGTAGTTTTGGCGCGTACAGGCTTGCATTACGAATTCCTAGTGCAGCTCCTGGCCCTCCATCCGAACCTTCCGGACAAAGTTGAGCCCGCCGGTCGCCATCGCACCGGTGGGAGGTGTGGCGGTTACCAGCCTGAAACCGATCTTCAGCTGGACCCCGGTCTCCGGCACTACCGGCTACACTTTGCAGGTTTCCAGGGTCAATTCATTTTCATCCTAGCTCATAAACGTATCGATCTGCCGGACCGCTTCAACCTACACCTCGGGTTCCAACCTGCCGGCCGATATAACCGATGGTCTGACAGATCCGGACGCACGGCAGCAACGGCCCCCGTGACTGGATACCTTAAGAGAGTTTTTCCACACGATAAGCTGATTCTGACCTATCCAAATCGTTTCAGAATATTCGGTTTTGAGAAATTAATTGCGGAAATACATGCAGAATGATAAAACACTGTTAGACATAACAAAGGTCCGTCAAAATTTTCACCCAGTTTTGGCTAAAATGATGGAAATTATTTCGACGTGGAATCTCGGTAATATTTTTTACATTGGTGCTTGTAATTTGGGTGGAGACTTTGTATACTGTTTATGTGGGGAATTTCATTTCCCTTTTCTTCTTCCAGTCTATTTTATGAAAATGATTAAAGGAGAAACAAAATGCCAATGCCGCTTTCTTTACGTCTTTCCAGAATCACGGGATCGTTTCTGGTCTTCCTGCTCGTCATCGCAACCAGCGCATGCAATTTCGGCGGTAATGGCAACCCTACACCGCAGGGTACGACCTTCTTGTATGTTTCACCCACAAAGAACAATGTCAACGATTGCCTTTCCCCGGCAACTGCCTGCCAGATGATTAATACGGCGCTTTCCAAGGCAGTGGATGGAGATACCATCTTCGTTGCCCCCGGAACATACCCTGAACAGGTGGCAATCGGTAAGAATATCACCATTACGGGTACGGGCTCGCAGCCATCCGCAGTCGTTATCGATGGACAGCAGCAGTACCAGGTCCTGGCCGCAGGCTGCCTGGCATGCACAAAGGTGATCTCGGTTTCCAATCTTACGATCCAGAACGGTTCAGCCCCATCCAAGGGAGGTTTTTCCGGCGCGGCGGGTGTTACGGTGGATGGTGCAACCCTGATAATGAGCAAGGTTGTTATTCAAAATAATATGGCTGGCCCGGGTACCATGGGAATCGGGGGCGGGGTTTTTATTACCGGGAATGCAAAGTTGAATATCTCAGATTCGACGATCAGCGGTAACAGCACATCAAATGATAAGACGAACGGTGATTTTTACAATGGTATGGGCGGCGGAATCTATAATATGGGTTCGCTCATTATCAACAATGTTACCATCTCGAACAATACTTCTCAGAACAGTGGCGGAGGTCTCTATAATGCCAAGGGCAGCCATGCCGACCTCGGCGGAGCAGTAATAGAGAATAATCAGTCGAAATCAGGGGGGAGTTCGGATGGCGGTGGCGGGATCTACAGTGCCGGCGCGCTTCTTTTACAAGGGGGGACTACGGTCAAGAACAATCAGGCTCAAAATGGAGGCGGTCTGTACAGTACCGGCGCGACAACCCTGAACGGCGTGACCATTGACGGCAATACCGCTGTTCTATCGGGTGGAGGAATTTATCAGGGTTACAGCCAGCCGACTACCGGATTAACTGCTACCAACATTACTATTGTGAATAACCAGGCCGAAATGGGCGGGGGCATAGACAATAATTTCGGCGCGGGCTCGGGTGCGGTTCCCGCACTTGGGTATCTTCAGATCGAGCAATCAACCGTTGCCCACAACCACGCATCCGAGTCTGGTGGAGGTTTTTTCAACGATAACCAGGCCAGCATGTATCTAGTGAATGATACCATCAGCAACAATGATGCTGCCGGGGTAGGCGGGGGGATTGCCACCGGACAGAATGGTGCAACCGGGCTTGCGCTGAATGTGACCATCGCCTACAATGCCGCCCCGCAAGGGGCAGGCATTATTACCGGTGGAGGCGATTTTAAACTGCAAAACGTGCTTCTGGCTAATAACACGAACCAAAATTGCAGTACCGGTTACGGAGGCACTATTACGAGTAATGCTGGGAATCTTTCTAGTGACAGCACCTGTAATTTGAATGGTCCCCTTGATAAAAACAACCTTGACCCCATGACCGGGCAACTGGCGGATAATGGCGGTACGACCCAGACCATTGCGCTCGAGAAAGGCAGTCCGGCAATTGATGCGGGGTTGCAATTCCTGGCGCCTCAGATCGACCAGCGCGGCTCCCCGCGCGGGGGGGATGGAAACGGCGATGGGGTTCCCGGGGTTGACATTGGTGCATTTGAAGTGATCCCCACCACACAAGGGATGAGTCTCCAGACAACGATAATGCCGGTCACGGCCACTCCCTCGTTGGATATTTTCACGATCACCCTGGCTACCAATTGTCGCTCTGGCCCGGGAGCAGAGTACCCGATCTTGACCACCTTTCCGGTCGGAGCAGCTCTAAACACGGTCGGTCGAAACGAGGATAGTTCATGGTTTTACCTCGATCAACCGGGGGAAAAACCCTGTTGGGCCTTTTCCCGCAATGGGACCTTAAGCGGTGACCCGACTGGTCTTCCGGTCCAGGTAGCGCCTCCCACACCCATCCCCACGCCTCTACCGCCGCCAACCCCCACGTTTGTGCACGCGGCTTGCGTACCCGGCCCCACGCACGGATGTCCGTGATAAAACGCACTCCTTCCCTGCTACTCCGGTAAGGGAGTAGCAGGGGGTATCGGTGTGACCCGGCTCAGGGCGTTGCCGAGGGCTGGGCGGTTCCCGCGGGGGCGGCCGGCAAAGTGATCGCGGGCACATCCGCCTTTTGCGCATTAAGAACGATCTTCAGTTCTCCTGGCTCTGGCTGGTCCGGGTCACTTAACAATGCTCCAGGAATGTGCAGTTCGGCCTGGATCAGGGCATCCGACTGCGTTTCTTCCCACAGGGTGCCGCTGATCGTCTGGTTATCGACCTTGCCGTTGACGATATATTTATCTACCGCAAACCCGCCCACCAGATCCTGCCCGGCCGGTTGGATGCTGCCATCCGGCAGTAAATTCAGCCACACAGCCGGGCCGTCCATGCCGTGCAGCTCTTGGGCCAGGGTCGCTGGGTAGTTATCGGCTATCGGAGTGCTCATCCAGGTAGGGTCCAGGTCATTGGGAAGATAGGCTTTTCCATCTACCACCAACAACTCAGAATCGGTTTTTATCGCTTTGGGATCAAAACCCTTGGGCATATTCTCGTCAGCCGGAGAGTTTTCAGTAAACTTGACATCCATATTTCCGGCAGCATCTATCGTAATCTGGGTCGATTGGCTGCTGCTGTCCGGACGGGTGCTGGTCAGGTTAATTTGAATTGAATCAAGAGACAGCAAATGATCGATTGGGTCAGGATGCGTGATATCTTCCTGGAGGTTGCTGGTTGCTGGCGTTTCTTGTCCGGCAGACGCACTGCCATTTGGAGCAGGTTGAGCCGTTCCGGTTATTTTACTGGTGGGTGTCTGGGTGGCGAACTGCGACAAAGTGCAAGCCAGGCTGATTAATCCCACCAGCATTACGGTCAGGGCGATTTGAGTTGGTTTTACTGTTGATGGTTTCATCATTTCCACCCAGTTTGTGGATTGGTCGTGTTGGATTTGAAGACGCGCCACGTACATTTTGGAAGCGAATAGATATTTGTGCCTGTATAAGGAGGGATCGAGGCAGTCTGCACCCATCCCGGCAGGGAGCAGCTGCCCCCCATACCCGTATCATTGGAGTAATTTATCTGGAACTGGATGGCGGTGATCTCTGCCGCTATCTGTTTTAGCAAATCCCTGTCTGTTGCCTCCATACCCTCACTCATTTGCTCACAGCCCCCGATCTCCCCGGTATGTAAAGCCATATGTGTTGAGGAGGTGAAGTAAAGCCCTGCTGCTGGATGGAACGGCGCCTGGAAAGAATTCCCCATTGCGGCCGGATTGCCTCTCAGTTGGACGTAATTCGACCTTGCCCACGTTCCAACGGAATACATGCAGGAACCTTGCGATGTATCCGTTTTTAGATATTCTTCTCTTGTCAAAGCCGTTGGCAGGACGATCGAAGCGCCCCCGGCGCCTGTATCATCTATTTTGACCATTAATTGTCCCCGGCCATCCAGCTTGTCAATCAGGGAATATACCGCTTGTGAATCCGCGGTGGAAAAAGTGCCATTAAAATCAGTCCTTGCCACCACTGAGACCCAACCAACATAAAAACCTGGTGATAAGGTTGAGCTGGCCCGGGCAGGCAAAGTGTTGGCAGGAAATATGGATAATAAGAATAGAATCACTCCTGCGGAAATACACACCCATCTTTTCATTTTATCTCTCCATGATCTCCCAACACAGGCTGCTTTGCTGCATTTCGAAATGCATATTCAATAATACCCGAAAGCAACAGACGGGGTAGCATCTGACAGAATCTCAAAGGGAGGCAGTTTATTCAAAATTGGTTTTTTCTGATCCATAGAGCACGGCAACTCCAGCTCATACTTTTGGCGGTTATGAACCCAGCCAGGAGAGCGTCACCATGGTCCCGGCTTGCGGGTCAACCTTTATGACCAGGATGAAGTTTTGCTTCCCGCTGGACCAGGTTCCCATGCCATGTCCGGAAGGGTTCGGGGTGGAAGCGACAGTAGTACTCCAGCCAGCCTGTGCCAACTCCTGAGCATAATAGGCGAAGACCTTGTCGGGGGGGTCTTTGGTATAGAAATTGATATAAGTCAATCCTCCCGCGCCGGGGGTCAGGCCGGAGGTATTCAGGTTGGTCGCACCCGGGTAAATGCTTAATCCCTTGGGTAGCTTGAGTGATGATACATCCACCGTTGGGGCAGCGGTCGGGGTGACATTCGGATTGGGTGTGGCAGCCGCCGCGGACCCTTTTATGGGAATTGTCACGGTCACCCGCTGCGAACTCCCTTCCACTTCCACTGCCACTATTGCATCCACGCTTGAATCGGAGCGAATGAAAGAGGTGGTCGCCGAGTCGGTACCGATGCCATCGTCCGTGAGTTTTTGCCAACCTATTGCGGTCAGCTTATCCTGGTAGAAGGCGAAAATATCATTCTGGGTGGCATTCGTGCTGTAGTCCAGCAACCCCGGCAGGCGGGTCAGGTCGGAGGCATCCTCCATCGCCGGTATATCGCTGAGCACCGGATCACACCCGGCGGGGTAGACCACCTGCGCCTGCGCGCCGACCTTGCTGAGAGCGTATTCCAAGTGCCGGGTGCCCGAAGCCCCGACACCAAAGACGGAGTTGGATCCGGTGATATCCAGGACATACTTCACCACGTAACCACCGTCCTTGGCGATCCAAACTTCCCCGCTGGCAGTGGCATCACCTGGCAAAACAAGCGAAGCGGCGTCAAAGGTGTAATGCTGGCTGGCGATGCCATCCAGGGTCTGTTCGTCCACCAGCTTGGCGGTTGTCACTGCCGGGAGCAGGAAGGCGGGCCTGAAACTTGCCGGAACCTTGGCAGCCGCACCCCAATTGACCGAGCAGGGACTGCTGGGATCCGCCTGGAAATATTGCGCCTCGCCCACCACTCCGCTCAGGTAAACCTGGTGCGCCCCGCTGTCGTCCATGGTATCGATGGAGGTGAACCGTGCGGCCAGCTTGGGCCATTCGCTCTGAACATAGCTGTCGGTCTGGTCCACCGGCTGGCCCGCCTGGGTACCTTTAAATGAAACCGTCAGGGTGGCGGTGTAATCATCCAGACCGTCCAGACCCACCTGGGGATCGCTGAGTAATGCGTTTGCCTGGCTGCCGGTTCCCGTCGCGTTTACCTGGCTGCTGGACCCTGTCCCTCCCGAGAGGGTGCAGGCCAGCATGCTCGTACAGATCAGCAGGATTGGAAAAAGCAGGCGTTTCATTTTCCACTTCCCTTCCGCTTGACCAGCCAAATACTGCCCGATCCATCCCCCCAGGGGAAAGTCTTATGGGTTTCGTCGGATTGAAAGACCATGTTTGAAAAGAACGGCAGGTCACTTTCCGGGTCTATCGTCCCGCCCGACATCACCTGCTTATCGATGGTCACACCCTTCTTGTCGTGGCAGGTGACATGCACGTCCTTGTAAGTAAACGGGTCGAATGTCAGACCAAACACCAGGGTACCCCCCGAAGCGCCGGAAGCGGCGCTTCCATTCACGACATTGAAATGCTCATTCCCTACCATCTTGCCGGGCTGGTCACAGGTCAGTTCCGGATCCTTGTTATTATAGGTCACGGTCAGGGTATAGATGAATGTTCCCCCTCCAGTGACTGTACCATCCTTACCAATATTCAGGCCCCCTTTTGCATTAAATTCGGTGTCCATATTCCAATCGCTGGATGTTTTGAAATCACTGGCTGATATAGCCAGGGTCCGGTTGCATTCCTGAACCTTGAAAGAGCCAATGTCGGTCGACCCAGAAAGAGTGACCCAACCGCCGCCAGATGAAATATCGATCTGACCGTCCCCCACCTTGGTGGCAGTATACGTGGCGGATATGGTACCCGAACCCAACCCTCCACTTAGATCCCAGGAGGTTTTGGAGAGAGTCCCGCCGGTTGCTTTGCCGGTGAGAATCGCATCGATGCCACCTTTGGCAGGTACAAGCGTCCCCCCCGGCTTCGACATGGTAATTTTATAAGAAAAGGATATCGGTGCCTTGTCGCCAACGCATATATCACTGGCAGGCATGTCGATGGGGACTAATTCTACGATAGCATTTGCACGAAAGACCGTATTGGGAGGCGCGGCGCTGGCCTCCAGTCCCTGGATGGGTGAGATGAAAAGTCCGGCAATGATCGTTGCCGCCAATAATAAATTCACCAATACCTTTTTTTTATGCATGGGGTTTGCCCTCCTTAGCAAAGAAATTCCTGAATCCCACGTCAATATATAATAATTCCGAAATTCCATGTCGGAATAATTTTGCCATCATTTTCGCCCAAATGGGGCGAGAATCTTGGCTGAACCTTGTTAAGTTTAGCATTGTTTTGCCATTATTCATAGACGGATTCAATAGATGTTCAGAAAAAGAGAATGAAAAATGAAGGTTCATTGGGGGTAGGCGCGGAATCAGCCATTTATCCATTTCAACTATCTTTGTTGATCTGCATTCTAGTTATTGATTCATATCAATGATATGAGGGGATATGATGAACTACTCCCCCCGAATACATTTCTGCCAGCATTTCCAGGCACGAAGTTGGTATATCGCTGAATAGGCTTGCGAGAAATGAGCAGTGATGCGTAAGGATTAATACCGTAAAAGCGATGCAGCATGGCACTTGTGCAGGTAGGTCCGCTCGATCTGTTGAATAGGTAAGAAAGGATTTGGGGTAATTGGTTATATAAGTAGCAGGATTGTATAGATTTTGAGTCCCCCCCCAAAAAAATTATTGGTTCAAAAAAAAGAGCTATATGCACTTTGAATTCAATGTTATCTAATTAATCCAATTATGACAAACATGCCCTTCTAATAATTAAATTATCTAATCGAAATCATAGCAGGCCAAAGTCTTCTCGCCTAGAAATCTTCCGGGAAGCCGATCGTCACGACCGGCTCGCTTATGTGAAATTCAGTTGTCTGCGGTCCGCCGCTCTGGTCATCCGTTTCCCGCAGAGCCACCGTAAAGTTCACGGTATCCGTGCTGGGGTCAGCCAGTTTGATGGTGAAGGCTGCCAGCCAGAGCACATCCCAAAGGCGTCCGTCGTAATCCTGGCCGAGGCCTTGATCGGCTTTGGTTTGGGTCAGGCTGCGGTTATGGAACGCCGGCTGGTCCACAGGCGAGAATCTTTCGCCAGCATCGGTTGCCCGATTTCGAAAAGGGCTGTGGCTGATCTGTGAAGGCAGCCTGTAACTGGCCGGGGCAGCTGCGCAGATTGCCCCGGAAAGTCAGAATCTGCCATTCCATGAGAACCTCCCGATGGTACGGTTACTTTTCAGGGTTCAGCATCCTGCCCATGAACAGGACAGTTTTCGTCTGGGGATCGAAGAGGGAGAACAGGAAAGGATGGTCGATGGTCACATTCCGTACCTGGACCGGGGCTGCCATGCCAACCATGACGACACCGGTAGCAGCGGCGGCCTCCGTGCCATTTTCGTCGACATTCACATAGGCTTTGTGCAAGACATCCCCGATGAACAGGTCTTTCGCTCCATCCATACCGGAAAAATCTGCATTCTTATCAAAGGCATCCGGCATACCCAGGGAGGCCAGAGTGCTTTTCAGGCCGAACTCGGATTCAATTTTGAATTTGGGCATAGCCAGATTCAAAGGCTTGTCCGTCATCCCGGCCAGTATGTCTGCGAGTTGTGCATCGGTCAACCCGGCCTCGAAATCGGCGAAACTCCCGGAGGCAGGCATCAGGACTACCAGCATGACATTGCTGCCGGCATAGGGCAACCCGACCGCCTGGTAGTTACTGCCCTGGGCGTACAGGTAGGAGGCATCACTTTTGGAATGCATCATGGGAACACTGGTCTGGCTGCCATCCAGCAGGGTAAAGGCTTCGTTTTTCGTACTGGTTGGATCAAAGGGACTTTCCCAGGCGGCCTTGAAGTAAATGGCGTCGGCCAGGACCAGCCGGGTGCTATCGTCGATGGAACCTTGCGGGAACAGGTCCGTGATCTTCCCCTGGGTCTGTTGCTCGACCCAGGCGTTGATCACCTGGCGGGAAGGTTCCGCGGCAAGCACGAAGTCTGCCAGGTGCATCCCGGCTCCGTAATTCTGAGCCAGCAAATCCAGGTAAGCGGGCAGGAACGGAAAGCCATCCTGGCCCCAGATGGCGTTGGCAATATTCAGGCGGAAACCCGTGTGGCTTTTATTTAACGAGGAAATCCATGCTGGAGAGAGTAGTATAGGGGCACAGCGACGCTGTACCCCGATAGGAAAAATATTATTGCAATTCCGATGTGCAATTCGGGCAGCGGGTCGCTTTGACCGAAATGGTGGTAAAGCAGTGCGGGCAATCCTTGGTGATGGGTTCGGCCGCCGGGGTGGGCTCGGGCTTTTTCTTCAGGCTGTCGACCGCCTTGACCATCAGGAAGATGACCAGGGCAATGATCAGGAAATCGATCACATTATTGATGAAATTACCGTAAGTGACCTTGGCGCTTCCCAGGGTGAAGGCCAGGCCGCTGAAATCGATCCCGCCGATGATCAGGCCGATCAGGGGCATGATGATGTCGCTGACCAGGGAGGAAATGATCTTGCCGAAGGCGCCGCCGATGATGACCGCAACAGCCAGATCCATGACATTGCCGCGCATGATAAATTCTTTGAATTCTTTTACCATTTTTCTCTCCTTTTTCGGTTGTGTTTTCATTGTCCCGTCACGAAAGGGGGATGTGAACATGACCAGTGCGATGGTTTGCGCTGGTCCACCTTATGGTCGTCATATTCAGTTCACAACCACTCTATATAGAGGCCAGGATAAATTATGGCCCGAATCCATCGCGAACAGTAGAGACCTAGTAGGTGACAACCCTCGGTAGTTTCTTGGCCTGCTTGATCCAATCCTCCACACGCTTGAGGCCTGGCATGCCATTGACCAGGTTCCTGGCAGTATTGACTTCGACCATTTTGTCATTCAGGTTTTTGGCAACCCGCTTGGATAGTTCCACAACGGTATCCACGCCGGCTTTTTCGAGCAGGTCGGAGTACTGCTTACCGACGCCCTTGATGCGGTACAGATCGGCCCGGTTCACCCATCCCAGGATCAGGGTATGCTCAATACCGCTAGCGGCTGCGATTTCTTTGCGGCCTTTATCGGAAGCGCCCTCTTTCAAGAGCCCTTCCACGGTGTGGATGCCGGCCTTTCCCAACTTTGCGGCATAGACAGGACCAATTCCTTCAATATCAATGACTTTCATGATTTTCTCCTTGTTATCTGAAAAAATATATTTCTTGGGTTGAATGATATGTCGGGGAACCTTATAAAAGGAAAAACTATTATCTACCCTGACCGATATTTGTCAGCGGTCAGGGTAGATAAAGATAATAGTGGGCCCTAGCCACTACGGCCGTTATTTCTTTTTCCCAAATATGGATGACACTTTGCCGAGTGCGCCTTCGGCTGTCTTGACATTGGCGTCATTGCTCAGCAAGCCATCGATCTGTCCCGCTACCGGGGCGGGCAGTTTCTTCTTGAGGAAATCAACGACCATATTAACAACAGTCTGGGCGGTGGCGGCCGGGATGCCGGTCTTGGTGACGATCATGTTCACAAGTTCATTCATATGCTCTCCTTTTTTATTAAGAAATTATGTATTAAATATATAGTAGCACGAATTCGACAGATATAACCTTAAATAATGAGATAAGAAAATGGGTCAGGAATTTCCGGCCCCATTTTCTTAATGAAATTATTCGGTATTATCATCTGCTGTTCGTCCCAAGCAGGGATCCCATCAATCCGCGCACCAGATCACGTTCTACCTGCCGTGCAACTGGGGTGTTGGCCGCTTTCATTACCTGGCTGAAAACAGTTGGTGCCGGCTTACCGCCTTTGGGAGTCGCAGGTGCGCTTCCCATCTGTTGCATGCCAGTTGCATTCGTGCCTGGAAATGCTGACGAAAGTGTATACGGGGGTAATAGTTCTCGTTATATCCTCACCCTGTCAATTGGATCAATTTTCAGGGTTCAGGCAAAATGAGGTAACAAATTAATCCTATCTACCATCATAATCACCAAAGTTGGAGAAATGGATAAAAGGCGGCAGATACCGCACCAACCGTCGATGACTTTCCTTTTTCATACTCTTTTTATGAACATCTATCGAATACGCTTATGAATAATGGCAAAACAATGTTAAACGTACCAAAGCTCCTTCAAGAATTTCACCCTGTTTGCGCGAAATTGAGGGCAAATTTATTTCGACGTGGAATCTCGGTGGTAGCCATTCTGCTGAACAGTTCTTAAGCTAGGATCACTATGGAAAACATTGGTACTGCCATAAAACTACGCTGGAAACAATTCTATAAATTCCTGGTTGAGCCTTCGCTCAGTTCTGAAGAGCTGAGAAGACTATCCTGGGCCGAACGCATTGGATCGTATGAGGCCGTACCGGATACATATCAATTCTTCTTCCAACCGTTCCTCGCGCAAGGACAACAACTCCCCTATACGCTCCTCACGCCCTCCTTCAAAGGGCTGCTTGATTCTCGCACGACCGAAAAGCTCGTTTGCGCTCTTGATGAGGAGATCTGTGTCCTGGAAAAGGTCGCTGACTCCGTCAGGATACACGCTTACCATTTATCTGACATCAGTTACGTAGAAGTGAACATTGTATTACTGGTCTCCCAGATCACGATATATGGCATCACGAAAGGCGGTCTCCCGGAGGCTGTCACCATCAAATTCAATACTGCCACGGAAGAGCTTTTTACGCCGATCCTGGAGAAAATACGACGCCTTGCGACGGACCCTGCTGACGGGGAGCCGGGTTCCGAGCTGGGCAAGTTCGCTTATTTGGAGAAGGCAGACTTTAAATTTATGAACTATGCCAGGCGTAGCCTTTTGGGAGGTGAGAAGGTCCTCCAGGTCATCTTGCAGCCCAGGATCCGCAAGCGGGTGTTCAAGTTCCTCGGTAAGACGTTCTACCGGTCCATCTCCCCCGCGCACTTATGTATCCTGACCAACCGGGAACTGATCCTCATCCGCGAAGAAGATGGTCAAGGGTTTCTCGCTGAATACGGGAAAGTATGGAACTATATCCGCTTAAAGAAGATCGTTGATCTGTCCCTGGAGGGCGAGGATGGTAATTTTCCAGGATTATTGATCCAGCTTGCGGAAGGCCTGCGGATCGAAACCCGATACCAGGCTTCCGCAAAGCAGGAGATCGATCAGCTGCTTTCCCAGTTTGCCAGCATAACCGCGGGTACCTGACGCCCATTCCGTTCAAGAACCTGCCCGCCTTCGGCGCGGGTACGCAGTGGTCATTTGGTAGCGAAAGTGATTTTGCGCTATATTGTCTCGCCAAATAAGCGGCATGTGCCCCCCTCGGGGATGCTGCGCGAAGCCTGACCGTTGGTGCGCCAAGCGAAGCTTGGCGTTTCTTCCAGCGTGAAAGTCCCTGATGAATATGGCCAAACCAGCCATTCATACCGAGTGTTGCAGTTGAAGAGGAGACGCAAGAAGGCCTCAGGGAAGTCCGCACTTCCTGAAGCATGATACAGCCCCGATATTTGGCGTGATGGTGAAAACCCACCTAGTGCAGATGGCGAAGGTGTTAACGGCCCGGAAACCAGCACTGAGAGAGCGCATTGGTGAGCTCTGCGAGGGTCTGCCGGGGTCCGCCTTAGAGCGTGGCATGTGTCGAGAGAAGCGTCAAGAACTTGGGTAATAAGCAAGTCGAATCTGCCTGCCCAAATTATTGAGGCATTTCACGCCAAAACCTGGACATAACGGAGTTCACTCAGCAAGGAACCAACCTTGCACGAGCTAAACCTTGCGGTTTCTTTGATTTTGTTATGCCTGTTTGTGCAAGCGATCGGGACAGCTTGATTCCCCAGTTTTCGAGCCGTTTATCATCATTAGGCCAACCGTGCAAACCTAAATGCGGACGTTCTCCGCCGCGGCTCGCAGGTGTTCGGTCACACGTTCAGGGGTTTCCCCTTTGCTGATAAATGCATCTGCTCCGGCAGAAAGGGCGGCCTGGTGGCGGGCATCCAGGTGGCTGATCAGGACCACCACAATGGCATTCGGGCAGGCCAGGCGCAGTTCCCCCAATGACTGCACTCCCAGATCGATGGGCAGCAGGTCCCAATCCACCAACAGCATATCCAGGTTGGTGGCAGGGGCCATGGCCAATGTGGTCGGCCAGTCTGCGGCTTCCCCGACCACCTCCATATTAAGGTCCATAAGTATCAGACGAAGGGCGGAACGCTCTTCAGGTTGGGCATCGGCTAAGAATACAGGGGTCATGGGTTTATATTCCTTCCATTCCCCCCCAGCCACATCCATTGGCATGAGATTGTTTGCCTCAGCTACCTGGGGGAGACTGCGATGGGGTCGCTATACGTGAGTGAGTGTAATGCCGGCCGTCTTGCGTGCTTCCTGCTTCAGCCGCCGCACATGGATACGTTTGCTCTTGGAAGCTCGTTTGAGTTTCGTCTCACTTGCCTTGTCTGTTTTGGATTCAGTCATGGTTGCCATGGGAATAAAATCCTTATTCAATAAAATTATCCACCAGCTGGATAGGTACGTTAATTCATTCCATACTACAGCAATTCCTCCCTGCTCACATCCGCCGATTGGGGGGTATTTTCCTCCGCCATTTGGGGGAGGAAAGAGAAAACGATTCCTACCGTTCCGATTACTGCCAAAAGGGGCTACCCCTCTCAATGGGACAGCCCCTTCTATGGTAATAACTTGCTTTGGATTTTGGATAATGTGATCCCCAGATCATTCATTTCCATTCTGCATTATTCGACTTAGCATCTATCCATGCTACAACATTATTGCTTCTATCTCGACCACAGGTTTTTTTATAGATGGTCCCCCCTTTTGAAGTGTACACCATTCTGCATAAATATTCCCCACTTGGTAAAGTCTGTATTACGATTGGGGTGGCCTACAAATCAGGCGGAACAAGATAGGGTTGGAAGCCTCCTTTCTACCTATTTCATCTACTGTCAAATAGTTAGGTTGCATAATGCAACCAATCATGATAAAATCGCATTGGAAGGAGAAAAAAACATGCCTACCCTGCATGTACGCAGTGTTCCCGAAGATTTGTATGAAAGAGTCCGGGAGTTGGCGCAATTGCGTAGCCGTTCGCTTGGTGCGCAGGTTGTTATGATGCTCTATGAAGCGCTCGATGAAGAAGAGCAACGCAAAGATCAGACGCGCGTGCTGACATCCATCCACCGCCGCCGGTTTGTTCCTCCCGCGAAAACCGCTTCCAGCCTTGACCTTTTACGCGAGGACCGCCAGCGATGACGGATGCACCTCTCCGGTTTGTTGTGGATGCCAGTGTCGGGGTCAAGCTGTTTGTTGACGAGGAATACTCAGATAAGGTGCACAGCCTGTTCGCACAATTGGCCGGTGATGTGCCTGGCATCCTTTTTGTACCCGATCTGTTCTACATCGAATGTGCGAATATTCTCTTGAAATACACCCGCCGCTTCGGACGCCCTTTGGAAGACTCGAGGGCCGACCTGGCGGACCTGGGCCGTTTGGCCTTGCGGGTTGTTCCCACAGCCGAGTTGATGGAAGACGCCTTACTGCTCGCAATAGAACATTACATTACAACTTACGATGCCTGTTACGCGGTCCTGGCATCCCGCTTGGGTTTGCCTCTGGTCACCGCGGATGAAGCGCTGGTCAAGGCTGTTGGAGCCCTCCGGATTGGCGCTTTGCGTATTTGAACATTCTCCAGGAAAATAATTTGTATCCGGTTTACCACACCAACTTCCCGGACTGGCAGAACTAGCAGACAGGCTGTATACTAACGGTGATAAAGGAGGGCCAGATGACAGTAGATGTGGCTGGGTCAAGCAGGACGTTCCGGATCTTCGTAAGTTCGACTTTCGAAGATTTTAAAGAGGAGCGGAATGCTCTTCAGAAGTATGTCTTTCCTCGCCTGCAGGAACTGTGCGCGCGCCACCAGGCCCGCTTCCAGGCAATTGACCTGCGCTGGGGGGTGAGTGCGGAAGCCGGCCTTGATCAGCGGACAGTCCAAATTTGCCTCGACGAGATCGCTCGCTGTCAGCGGCTGACGCCACGGCCTAACTTCGTCGTCCTGCTCGGTGACCGGTATGGCTGGCGTCCGCTTCCAACCCACATTGAGAAAACCGAGTTCGAGCTGATTCTGACTAAGGTAGCTGAAAGCAGCGGGACAGAGTCTGATCGAGCCCTCTTGCTTTGGACCGAACAGCAGCCGAAAGAGACCAAAGGTTGGTATCGGCTGGACCTCAACGCGGATCCAGCCGAGTACGTTCTACTGCCTCGCGAGTTGGCCGTTCCCACCGATGCAACCGTCGATCAGCGGAAAGCTGCCCAGCAGGTGGAGGAAAATAATTGGCGAGTAATTGAACAGCGCCTGCGGGCTATCCTGCTTACTGCGATTGGGCAGCTTGGCTGGGGTAATGAGGATCCAAGACGATTCAAGTACATGGCCTCCGCGACGGAGCAGGAGATCGTACGCGGCGTGCTCGATGTTCCGGATGCGGCGGAGCATGTCTTTGGGTACAGCCGAACGATCCTCGCCCAGGTTGGCGTTTCGCTCACATCAGCAGTTCCTTCAGACGGGAGTGCAAAGGGATACATCGACCAGATCGAAATAAATGGGCAGCCTGCGCTGGATACGACCGCGCACGCGCATCTGTTAGCACTTATTGAGAACAGGATTCGCCCGCTTCTGGGCAAGAATCTCTCGGATTACACGGCAGGCTGGACAGGTTCTGGCATCACCCTCGATCATATTGGTGCTCTGCCCGATACCCTTGACCAATGCCTGGAACTTCTCGAACGCCCCGGTTTTCCTAAGACACTTTGCAACGAGGTCTGGCGGAATCTTGCTGGTATCATCCTCAGCCAGCTCAAGCAGCTTGAATCGCTGGAAGCAGTTGCAAGCGAGATCGAGGCACATGAGCATTTCGGAGCGGATCGCTGCCGCAACTTCGTTGGGCGCAAGCAACCGCTTAAGGTTATCGCGGACTATTTGACAGGTACTGAACCCCGATTTCTCGCCGTGATCGGCGAACCCGGTTCAGGCAAGTCGGCGCTCATGGCAAAAGCGCTCGAACAGGCCCGGGTTGCCCATCCGAAAACCGTAACCATGGTTCGCTACATTGGCGCCACGCCGGGCTCATCAGATGGCCGGACGCTGCTGAATTCTCTCTGCCGGGAGCTCTCACGGCGGTATGGCGCAGACGAGTCTACGGTGCCGAGCGAGTACAACGACCTGGCCGTTGAGTTCGCCAAGAGGCTCGAGCTTGCCACTGCCGATCGTCCGTTGTTTGTTTTCTTGGATGCGCTCGATCAACTTGGCAAGAACGATCCGGCGCGCGGCCTGGGCTGGCTCCCGGCCAGCCTGCCCGGGAACGTACATTTGGTTGTTTCGGTTCTTCCGGGCGATTGCGAGGCAAGCCTGCGCGGCAAGCATCCGGAACCACAACTCGTGGAACTGCAGCCGATGCAGGCCTCCGAGGCCGGAGAACTCCTGGATCTGTGGCTGGAGGCATCTTCCCGCAAGCTACTTACAACCCAACGCAGGGAAGTACTGGATAAATTTGCTTTTTGCGGCTTGCCTTTATATCTCAAGCTCGCATTTGAAGAGGCCCGGCAGTGGCACTCTTTCAGTGATCCCGTACAGACGGTCCTGCACGAGGGGATCCCCGCGCTGATCAGCGATAACCTCTTCAGTCGCCTGGCCGAGCCTGCCAGCCATGGCGAACTGCTCGTTGCGCACGCCTTGGGATATCTCGCCGCCTCACGCTACGGCCTTTCCGAGAACGAGCTGCTCGACGTGCTTTCGGCCGACGAGGCGGTAAAAGCCGACTTCCTCCGGCGTTCGCCGAGGTCGCCACAGGTGGACCGGCTGCCGGTTGTCGTCTGGTCGCGGCTCTACTTTGATCTTGAACCATATCTCTCCGAGCGCGTCAGCGATGGGACTGTCCTGCTGGCCTTCTACCATAATCAGCTGCGTGAGGCCTCGGCCGGGCAGTATCTTTCTGGGGAAGCTGGGCGGGCGCGCCACGCTGCCCTGGCCAGCTATTTCAAAATCAAGGCGGATCCGCTGGCAGACCGATCCTGGACAGGAAACTCGTTGCGTGGCCTCGGTGAACTTCCTTACCATCTGGCCTGCGCCGAAGAACTCGACGAGCTCTACAAAACGCTTACCGATTTCCTCTTTCTGCAGCATAAGGTCTCCGAGCTGGGCATCACCGAACATACCGATGTGCAGGGTAAACCGGTAAAGACTTATGGCGGTGTTTATCTCCTTCAGAGTGATTTTGAGCTGGCCTTGGTAAAGTTTGGTGGCAGTTCGGAAATTGGCGGTCGGAAGCCCCTGATCGTAACCGGCGTCGACTTCGGCGAAGGTCTGGTTATCAATTGCCCGTGGTGTAATAAGCGATCACCATTCCAGCAGGACTGGCGTGGTACCGATATCGCCTGCCCCCAATGCCAGGGACCGTTACGGGTCAATCAGTTCGTCGTGGAAAAAACGCCATGAGTAAGCGGGAAAAGCAATTAAATATGCTTAAAACGATACATGGGGCGTTGAAGATCTCGGCACCGTTGCTTGCTATTGACCCGAGCCATCTACCAGGCCAGCTAACGGGACGGTTGGTCAGCCTTTCCGATCCGTGGATCAGCCATTTCCTCAGTAATTTGTGCGCGGCCGCCCCGAGGCCCTGGCTCTGCCCGCTCACACCAGCCCTCGCCCAGGCAGGTGGCCCGCTTGAACGGGTTCTTGTTCAAAACATTGGCCAAATCAATTCGGTGTTTTCGGTGGCGATCACCCCGGATGGCAGCCGGATCGTCTCAAGCGGAGCGAATAGCAAGGTGGAGATCTGGAACTTTGCCAGTGGCCGCTTGGAACGCACGCTCGAAGGTCATACCGATACGGTGCTTGCACTGACGGTCACTCCAGACAGTGCTCGGATCCTATCAGGAAGTCGTGACAATACACTGCGGATCTGGAACTTGAATAGCGGCCAGCTGGAGAAGACTTTTTACGCTGATAGCCTGGGAGTGCTGGCAGTGGCAGTCACACCGGATGGTGGTCTGATCGTCTCCGGTGGCGGTAGAAACTCAGTGCAGGTTTGGAACTTGGCCAGCGGCCGTCTCGAGCGCACTCTAGAAAGCCAAGAGCGCCGTGTGACGGCAGTGGCAGTCACACCGGACGGCCGTCACATTATTTCTGGAAGCGAAGAAGGCATGCTGCGAATTTGGGAACTAGCGGATGGTCGTCTGAAGAGAACGATTAGAGCCCATGCCTCTAAAGTAACGGCTGTGGCAATCACCCCGGATAGCGCCCGAATCGTCTCGAGCGGAGGCTACGACAGAACAGTTCGGGTTTGGAATCTTACCAGCGGTGATCTCGAACTCACTCTCGATGGTTCAATCGACGAGGTGAATGCGGTGACGGTTACTCCCGATGGCAGCCGTATCATTTCGGGCGGTGACGACCGCATGGTTCGGATCTGGAACCTTGAGAGTGGCCGCCTGGAATGCACGCTAGAGGGCCATACGAGGGGGGTATCTGCGATTGCAGTCACTCCAGATAATGCCTGGATTGTATCAGGTGGCTATGACGCGGTGAGGGTCTGGGTCCTCACTTGCGGTCAGGGGGAGACCAAGCATGAGAAACATGTCAATTCTGTGCGTGCAGTGGCAATCAGTCCAGATAACGCCCGAATCGTCTCAGGAGGTAAAGATAAAACGGTCCGGGTTTGGGATCTCGCCACTGGTCATCTGGAGCGCATCCTCGAAGGCCACACTGGCGAGGTGAACGCAGTGGCGTTCACCCCGGATAACGCCCGGATCATCTCAGGTGCTGGCGATGTTTTCAGTCATGATAATACAATACGAATCTGGGAACTCGACAGCGGCCGCTTGGAACACACGCTCGAAGGTCATACCGGCGCGGTGAACGCAGTGGCGGTCACCCCGGATGGGAGAAGGATTGTATCGGCCGCAGGCGATTGGTATGGCCATGACCAAACGTTGCGGGTTTGGGATCTTGACAATAGCCGGCTCGAGTTTGTACTCAAGGGCCACTATGGCGAAGTGACTGCGGTGGCGGTCACCCCGGACAGTGCATGGATCGTCTCGGGGAGCAAGGACTGCACACTGCGGGTGTGGAACTTGGCCAGTGGTCACTTGGAGCGCACCCTCGAAACCAACGAAGTGACTGCAGTGGCAGTTACACCGGACGGAACCCGAATCATCTCGAATGGTAAGGATAACACAGTCTGTATCTGGGAGCTCGCTACCGGCCGTCTCGAGCGCACGCTTGATGGCCACAGAAACGCGATCACTACACTGGCAATCACCGCGAGTGGAACACGGATCATCTCTGGGAGCCGCGGTCGCACAGTTCGCGTTTGGGATTTCACAACCGGGCGGCAGATTGCTTCTTTGATACTCGACGCCGGGACAAGTGCCCTGTCTTGTTGCACGGTTCCAACCGATGCCTCTCTCATCGTGTACGGTGATTCGGCCGGTGGCGTCCATGTATTGCGGTTATTGGAGTAACAAGTATGACTGTGCAGGAAATGCAAAATCGTGCGGTATTAACGGTGGATGACGTGGAGTGGTTGTCAGTCCTTATCCATATCACGGATCGGCCTATGAATCAAATTACTTGTGATTTACCACCCTACCATTTCTAGGATGGCAGGCATGACCAACCAAAGTGCACAGGATATTACCGGCGATCATGAAACAATACTAAGGGCTTTCTCCCGCGCTCTCGCTCGCGAGACGCATGTGCTTACCAACCAGCCCGACCTGCTCTGGCAGCAGCTCTTTAATCGCCTGCAGTGGGAAGGGGAAGTGATAAAACAGGCACTTTCGCCGGAACTTGCCCGACGTTGTACAATAGGAGCTAGGCCATGGCTGCAGCTTATTACTCCCTATCGTGAGTCCGAAGCGCTGATTCGTACTTTGGGAAACCATTCAGAAGCGGTGAGTGGATATGCAATTTCGCCGGATGGGCGTTTCATCGTCTCGGCCAGTTGGGATGAGACGTTAAGGGTATGGGAGGCAGCGACAGGCCAGCTGCTGCGCATTCTGGAAGGCCATACTGGAGGGGTGACTGGTTGTGCTTTCTCGCCAGATGGGTACCTCATAGCCTCTGCCAGCGAAGATAAGACCCTGCGAGTATGGGACGCAACCACCGGGCAGCAGCTGAGTATTTTGGAAGGGCACACTGACAAGGTAAATGGATGTGCGTTTTCGCCCGATGGGCGTCTTATCATCTCCGCCAGTGATGACAAGACTCTGAAGTTGTGGGACGTTACCACGGGACAGTCTTTACGTACTCTGAAAGGCCACACTGGTATTGTAAATGGAGGTGGGTTTTCACCGGATGGACGCTTCATCGTCTCTGCTAGTGACGACAGTACCCTGCGGGTGTGGAACGTAGTCACCGGCAATCGCCTATTCATATTCAAAGGCCACGCCATTTTTGTAAATGGATGTGCGTTCTCGCCAGATGGGCGTTTCATCGTCTCTGCCGGTTCTGATAAAACCCTACGGGTGTGGAACGCGGCTACAGGCAAGCTAGTGCGCATCCTAGAAGGTCATACAAATAACTTGTATTCTTGTGCATTCTCCCCGGATGGACGCTTCATCGTTTCTGCCAGTGACGACAAAACCTTGCGGGTGTGGGATGCCGCCACCGGCAAGCTGGAGCGCATTTTGGAAGGCCATACTGACCGAGTAAGCGGGTGTGGGTTCTCGCCGGATGGATGTTTCATCGTCTCTACCAGTGTGGACAAAACCCTGCGGGTGTGGGATGCTACCATCGGTAAGCTAGAGCGCATTTTAGAAGGTCATACTAACAGTGTGCGCAGGTGTGTGTTCTCGCCGGATGGACGCTTCATCGTTTCTGCCAGTACCGACAAAACCTTGCGGGTGTGGGATACTGCCACCGGGCAGTCGTTGAGTAAACTGGAAGGCCACACTGCCTTTGTGGATGCATGTGCCTTTTCGCCGGATGGGCGTTTCATCGTCTCGGCCAGTTGGGATGAGACGTTAAGGGTTTGGGAGGCAGCGACAGGCCAGTTGCTGCGCATCCTGGAAGGCCATACCGGAGGAGTTTGGGAATGTTCATTTTCACCGGACGCGCATTTCATCGTTTCCGCAAGTGATGATAAGTCGATACGAGTGTGGGATGCCACTATTGGGCAACCGGTGCATTCTTTGGAAGGTTCCATCAGTATTTCGACTGTGTGTGTTGTTTCACCGGATGGGCGTTTCATCGTTTCCTCTAGTAACGGCAAGACTCTGGGGGTGTGGGACATTGCCTCTGGACAACTTAGCCGTACCCTAGAAGGCCACACGAATAGGGTGACGGCCTGCGCGTTCTCGCCAGATGGGCACTACCTAGTTTCCGCCAGCTGGGACGAGACGCTGCGAATATGGGAGCTCACAAATGATAATCCGCTGCATATCCTGAAGGGTCACGTAGGTGTAGTGCGATCATGTGCGTTTTCGCCGGATGGGCGTTTCATTGTTTCTTCTGGTTTTGACAAAACACTACGGGTGTGGGATACCATCACCGGGCATTTACTGCGGACAATGGAAGGCCACACCGCTACAGTAGAGGCCTGCACCTTTTCCCCAGACGGATGCTTCATCGTCTCCACCAGTGACGATAATACGCTGCGCGTGTGGAATCCGAGCAGTGGTGAAATGCTCGCGTGCCTTCCTGCACCAGGCGCCTCCTTTGTGCTTAATCTTCATTCTTCAAACCCGTTGTTGGTTTTTGGAGGTCAAGGCGGGGCCGTGACTATTATGAAGATAATCGGGCTTGTATACAAACCGATCATTGCCACAGCCTGGCGCCTTACTCTTGGCTCGTTTTTTTGGAAATCAACAATTCAGGCCTTCGGCTGCCCATACTGCCGTAACTGGCATGAGATTCCCAGATCCGCGCTGGGTAGGGAAATTCCCTGTCCCGACTGTGGCAAAATCGTTAAAATCAACCCCTTTACTATCCAGGGCGATTGGAGACCCGTTGCCGAAGCCTGGAATAAGAGAATATAAGAAATGAAGTCATCAATTCCGGAGGCGTGCCATGAGTAAGAACAAGATAGAACATATCATCATCACCGGTGACATCACCATGGACTGGAACCTGGCCCGTACCCGCCGTTCCAGGAACGAAGTATCCTTCTGGAGTGCGGACGACACCAGCAGCATCAACTGGCAACGCGGCGGAGCCGCCCTGCTGGCTGACCTGGTCACGGCGATTGCCAAAGATTTGCAGAAAGATGGAGCATCCCAATTTTCCATCCGCCAGACCGGTGCGCCGCGCAAGTCCAGCAAGGTGATACCAGATAGCGCCCAATTCCATCATTCGTACGCCATGTGGTCGCCCGTCAAGTACGGAGACAAACCCGCCTGGCGAGTGGAAGAGTTCCTGGGCCTGGACCGGGCCAGGAGCGACTCTGTCCAGGACTGGCAGAAGGTGGTCGACGACACCACAGAAGCCGATCTCGTCATCCTGGATGACGCCAACCTGGGATTTCGGGATCAACCAGAGCTCTGGCCGGCTACGCTAAATCCTAACAAGGACGAAGGTCCATGGATCCTGCTCAAGATGGCCAAGCCCCTCGCGCAGGGTCGGCTCTGGGAACATCTGCATCGGAACTTTTCGGACCGTTTGATCGTTGTCGCCACGGTGGATGACCTGCGCTTATCCGAAGTCCAGATCAGCCGGGAGCTCTCCTGGGAGCGTACCGCCCAGGATATCTTTTGGGAGCTGGTCCATAACCCGTGTGTCAATTCGCTCTCGTACTGCGCCCATGTAGTTATCTCTTTCGGGCCGGCCGGGGCGATCCTCTTCACCCGACAGGAAAGGAAAGACCAGCCTGCCTTCCATTGTTCCCTGTTCTTCGACCCGAAAGGCATAGAACGAATGTGGGAGAAGGATTACCCCGGCGGGATGATCGGCTACAATACCTGCCTGGCAGCCGGCCTGGCCCGCCAGTGGATGGTTTCGCCCAATAACCCCGATATCCAGTCAGGGATCCAGAGCGGGCTCTCTGCCATGCGGACTCTGCACCTGGAGGGGTATGGGGAAAGGGGCCTGCCCGCCTCTCAAGCCAAACTTGTCTTCCCGATCGATCGGATCGCATCAGTCCTGGGTAAACCGGCCTATCAGTTTGCGGTTGCTCAGGTCCAGGACCCGATGCGCTTCATACGGGAGAAAGGGGTACCAGCTGAAAAACCGCTAACAGAAGGCTTCTGGACGATCCTGCAGGACAAATTCAAGGGTGGTCTGGATAAGGTCGCCATGCAGACTGTCCTGGAAGGACCGGAAGTGGCCCTGCAGGGAGTGCCATGGGGACAATTCGGGAACCTGTTGACGGTGGACCGGCAGGAGATCGAGAGCTACCGAAGTATCCGCAACCTGGTGGCGGAGTATGCCGGGCAGAAGCAGGTATCCCGTCCGCTATCGATCGCAGTATTCGGCACGCCTGGCTCGGGCAAGTCCTTCGGGGTGACCGAAATGGCCAAATCGCTCCTGCCAGGCCAGATCGAACCGATCACCTTCAACCTTTCTCAATTCGATGCCCCCGAAGATCTATTATCCGCCTTCCATCAGGTTCGCGACATTGGCCTGAGCGGGAAAATCCCGCTGGTATTCTGGGACGAGTTCGACACATCCCTTGGAGAGCTGCCGCTGGGCTGGCTGCGCTACTTCCTGGCGCCCATGCAGGACGGCAGGTTCCAGGAAGGCCAGATCAGCCACCCGATCGGGCGGGCAATTTTCGTTTTTGCCGGTGGAACCAGCTCCAGCATGTCAGAATTCAACAAGGGTAATGACGAAGCATTCAAGTCAGCAAAAGGCCCGGATTTTGTCAGCCGGCTGAAGGGCTGCATAAACGTGCTGGGCCCCAACCCGCTCAACGGGACCGGCGAAGACCCGTACTTCATCATCCGTCGGGCGATCCTGCTGCGCGCGAGCCTGAAGCGCAGCGCGTCCCAGTTGTTTGAAATACGTTCTGGACTGGATCTGCTCAATATAGACCACGGGGTATTGCGTGCCCTGTTGAAGATCGGGGAATATAAACACGGAGCGCGCTCGATCGAGTCGCTCCTGGCAATGAGCCAGTTGACCGGCAAAACCGCCTTTGAACGTTCCTGCCTGCCAAGTGAGTCGCAGCTGGACCTGCATGTGGATGGGAAGAAATTCCTGTCCCTGGTCCAGCAGGTGGAATTGGAAGGACAAATGCTCGAAGGCCTGGCCGAAGCAGCCCACGAGGTCTTTTGCGAAGGCCTGAAAGCGCGCGGCTTTCATTATGGTCCCAAAACCGACGAAAAACTCAAGACCCACAACGCCCTCCTGCCATATACGGAATTGTCCGAAGACCTAAAAGAACAAAATCGCCTGAATGTGCGCGACATTCCCACCAAACTGGCAGTGGCGGGTTACATCATGATCCCGGCCCGCAGCAATGAACCGCCCTTCAACTTCCCCGGTGAACCCCTGGAGGAGCTGGCCCAGGCGGAACACGAGCGCTGGATGCAGTCCATGCTTGAGGATGGCTGGGCCTATGCGCCGAAAACAGACCGGGAGAAGAAGTTGCACAAGGACTTGGAATCCTGGAAGAATCTTCCGGAGGAAGAAAAAGAGAAGGACCGCGACCTGGTGCGTGGCATCCCGGAGATCCTGGCCCGAGCCGGGTATGCGATTGTGAAAGCGATTGGTTAGACTTCGGGAGAACAAACACGTGACTGCCCAACAAGCTTTGATACGACCGCAATCACACCCCAAATACTGGTTTGGACTTTTCTCATGGGAAGTGCATCTGAAAGGAGAGTTTCCATGGAATCAAACATTCAAGATCAGGACCATCAGTGGGCTCACCAACAAATCGAAGCATATCGCCAGGTTTACCCCCGCTATGCCAGGACAACAGTGGTGCTGCAGCAGGTGTTCGAAAAAGCAGTCAAGCAGGCCGCGCCTCTCGCCATCATCCAGACACGCCCCAAAACCATCCCCAGTTTTTCCGAGAAAGCCATCCGTAAGAAGAAAGTCGGCCGCTACAGCGACCCACTCATGCGCATGACCGACCTGTGCGGAGGGCGGGTCATCACCCAGACCCTGGCCGAGGTGCGGGCGGTCTGCGATTTCATCGACAAGCATTTCTTGATCGACGCCGAGAACAGCGTGGACGTCAGCCAGCGTCTCAAACCCAGCGAATTCGGTTACAGGTCGATCCATTACATCGTCCAATTCAAACGAGGCGTCTTCCCCACCAAAGAGATCCCGGTTGAGATACCCGAGGAAATCTACCCGGATGCTGCCACCCCGATGAAGGCCGAGATCCAGGTGCGCACGGTTCTTGAACATGCCTGGGCCGGTTTCACGCATGACCGGGTCTATAAGAGCGCTTTTACCATCCCGCCTAAATGGGAGCGGGAGCTGGCGGTTCTGGCCGGGATGCTCGAACAGACCGACCAGTCTTTTTCGCGCATTCAATCCGGCCTGCGTACGTATACGGCCAATTATGGAGCCTACCTGAACGAAGAACAGTTGAAGGATGAGATCGACATCCTCGAATCCGTGCTGACATGTGATCCGGATAACCCGGACCTGGCGCACCGGATCGGTACACTTGAGATGGAGTTGGGGAATTGGCAAAAAGCTATCGACATTTTCAGTAAATATGCAGGGACCGGATACCAACCGATCCTGCGCGACCTGGGGGTGGTATTGTGCAAAATCCATGCCGGCGATCCCGGCGGAGAACTTTATCGGCGGGGTCAAAAATGCCTGGAAATCGCCAGTGCTCCGCCATATCACGACTCAGATGCCCTGGCCTCGCTGGCGGGGACATGGAAGAAGCTTGATGAAGAGAAAACGCGTGCGTATTACCGGCAGGCCTTCGAAGCTGATCCAACCGACCCGTATGCGGTCAGCAATACCCTGGTATATGAGATCATCCATCAGCATGACCTGGCGCCCGCCTCGTTGATGGCTCCCTCCCTGGCCGCCGCTATCCAGCGCTGCCATGACCAGGTCGAGGTCGGCATGAATATGCCGTGGGCATATTACAACCTCGGCATATTCCATCTGCTTCTAGGCCAACCTTATGAGAGCCTATCAGCGTATGCGAAGGCGATCCAGGTCAGCACCACGGAATGGATGATTGAAACTTCCCTGCGCCTGCTTGAAAAACTGTCCGGCGTGCGAGAGTTGATCCCTGGCTACGAATGGATACACCTGTTGTTGATCCTCGGCCGCGCGGTTCAATTCCAGGAAAACGCTTCCCTGGGGCAGGTCAAGAAGCAGGCTACGGTCAAAGCCTTCCCAATCGAAGCTCCGGTGATCATCGTCGCAGGCGGGACGAATGCTGATTTCCCTGCAGAAGAAAGTCGTCAACTCCTGCTGGAAGGATTCCGTGACTTTCGCGGCACGGTGATCGGAGGCGGAACCACTGCCGGGATCAGCGGCCTGGTGGGAGAGATACAGGCAGCCTATCCGGAATCCATCACGACTATTGGATATGTCCCCGCGGTCTTCCCGGCAGGAACAGAAAAAGACTCCCGCTACCGCCAGGTTCGCTCAACGGAAGGCAAGGATTTCAGCGCCCTGGAAGCCCTGCAGTACTGGTGCGATATTGTAGCGTCAGGGATTTCTCCAGCCCAGGTGAGACTGCTGGGCATCAGCGGCGGGGAGATCTCGGCGTTTGAATATCGCCTGGCGCTGATGCTGGGTGCACGCGTTTTCGTGGTCGAGAGCAGTGGCAGGGAAGCTGTGCGTCTCTTTACGGATCCGGATTGGGCGAATTCAAAAACGCTGCAGCATGCTTCGGCTGATAAAAAAGAATTAAAGTCATTCATCGACTCAAAAATATAGCCAGATCGCAACCGGTTTATTTCGAACGGTCATGGACAGGAAACATAATCATCCTGATCGAGAAACAGGGTTGTCGACGTTCCAGGTAATTAATCAATATCGGGATCGAATAAAGGGCCACAGGTCTATCCCGGTCGGCCGCGCCTACCTGGATTTTCTGGATTCGGTGAGCGAGGCGGGTCTCGAAAAATATACCCCCGAAGAGCTTGTGAAAATAATGGGCGAGGAATATCCTTATTCCTATCATCGTCTGGTAAAGAATTACCAGCGCACTGCCGACTTTTGCGCCCTGCAGCACAAGTTTCAGGATGCCGTGGTCATTTACACCTTTCAGATCAAGACATTAATTTGCTGCTTGCTCATGGAAAAAAGCTTGATCAAGCATTTTACGATGACGATTGGACTGCAATGGGAGCGCGCGGCAGAAGAGAATCTGAGCTTGCTTTCAGACCTGTATTTCGACCGGGCAAATGCTTTGGCCGAACTAAAGGAGTATTCCAAGTCCCTGCAGAACTTTGATCTTGCTCTCCAATATGATTGCCCCCCTCCACCGTGGAAGATATTCTTGAATCAGGCGCTGGTCTATGAAAAGCTGGGCCAGCTGCAAGAAGCCGAGCGGGATCTCCTGGAAGCCCGAAGCAGATCTGTCCCGGATCGGATCCAACGGTTGGAAGAGGCGCTGGTCCGGCTGCACGTGGACAAGTCCAAGCTGGATGACTTCGGCAGACGAGCTTCGGTAAAACCGTTTTCGTCCGATTTATTTGAGGCGATTGACTTCAATTTGGAATCCGAAGTCAAGTCCATGCTGATCGCAGGAATCAATCCCGAGGAAAAACGGGAGGGGAGTACGGCCTTGATGGAAGCCAGTGCCGCCGGGCATGCGCCAATCGTCCAGATGCTTTTGGATGCCGGGGCGCATGTCAACGCCCGGACCACCAATGGGGCGACTGCCCTTTTCGACGCCTGCCAGCATAACCACAAAGACGTAGTTGAAATCTTGATACAGGCTGGCGCCGATATCAATGCCCAGCTGAAAAGCGACGGGACCACCGCCCTTTATTGGGCGTGTTACTCCAGACATCTGGAGATTGTTGAGATTTTACGGAAGGCCGGAGCGCACGTGGAGACGGACATCCGAGCCGCATTAAAGGCGCTCTGGAATGTGAATGTCGACTACGCCAGGCTGGTGTTCCGTGCTCGCCGCGAGCACCAAGAATCTAACAGACTGAGAGGAAAGAAAATCTAATATGGGCATCTTCGGTCCCCCCAATATCGAACGGATGAAGGCCCGCAAGAATCTTAAAGGCCTGGTCAAAGTGATGCGAACCTCAAAAGATAGCAGTCTATTGGCTGAAGCTGCGAAAGCGCTGGGGGAGATTGGAGACGCAAGCGTGATCCAGCCCTTGCTCGATCATTATTGGGAGGACAACTATTATTCGTCTGGTGCGGCCGCGTCTGCGTTGATTGCGCTGGCTGGGCACTTGAAGGATATCGACCTGACGACTCGATTACTTAATATGTGGATTGAAGCACTCGAGCCGAAGGGGTTCGTGTTTTCTGGCTCAGTTGAGTATGATGGGAGCGATGCGGATTTTTAACTGGGAATGGGCAAAAGTGGAACGAAGGCATATTGAGCAGGAAAAATATTGGGAAATGGGATCTGGTCGTAGACAAGCAGCCGCCCGCGCTTTGGGCGAACTGGGCGATGCAAGGGCGGTCGACACGTTGGCGCAGTGCTTAAAAACACACAAAACCAGTAGCTACGATGATCATACCCGGCGGTTTGCCATAGAAGCACTGGGGAAGATAGGGGATCCGCGTGCGATCGAACCCCTTCAGGAAGCGCTGCAAGATAGAGACCAGAGCATCCGTGGTGAAGCGGTCGCTTCGCTTACCAAATTAGGGGTACCGTCCCATTCCGATGACCAAAGTGATTGACCCACTCGAAATAACTGATTCAACCTGTAGCTGGGACCAAAAAAAGGATAAGGTCTGATGTATGATTCTGTTGGCGGGATTGATGCTGAAGCAATTAGCCACCTTGAGGGAAGAGAGAGTTTTCTAACAGTAGTATAGAATCCGTAGTCTTATCACGCTAGTGCAGAATACCCCTTGATGAGTACTGCCCGGAAATCGGAACTTCAGAACAGGCTTTCAAGGATATTTTCCTCAAAAAGGATTTCCAGAATGAATGGTAATTGAGATGACCTTCTCCACCCCAACCTTCTGCAACTTCGTTACCTTGAAAATTAAGGTATTTAATCACTTAAAGACCGAACACAACGCGTTCCTGGAGTACGTCTTTCCCCACCTATTATTATTCCGTTTACATTACAGCAACTGCAGTCCCAGTACAAGTGAGCCCACCCGCTTGGAAGAAAGCATGTCCGAGTGTGTTATAAGGTTTTCTAATGCTCCGAATTCAACTAGTAATTGGCCTGGCACTTTTCTGTTGTTTTCAGTTAATAAGTTATTTTGTAGGAGGCTTGTATGACCACCAAATGGGAGAAAATCTACGTTTTCATCAGCAGCACCTTTAACGACATGCATGCCGAGCGCGATTACCTGGTCAAACAGGTCTTCCCCCAACTCCAAGAGTGGTGTGAGAAACGCAAGCTGCGCTTGGTGGATATCGACCTGCGCTGGGGTGTAACCGAGGCGGATGCCACCCAGAACAAACGGGTTGTGCAAGTGTGCCTGGAACGGATCGATACCTGCCGGCCTTTCTTCCTGTGTTTTCTGGGTCAGCGGCGCGGCTGGGTGCCTGGTCAAGAAGACATTTCTGCAGAGACGTACGCCGATTACCCGGAGCTTGCGAAATACGCCGGGGAAGCTTCGGTGACCGAGATGGAGATTCTGCACGCCCTGGTCAACCCACTCCACCAGGGAAGACCGCACCCGTCCGGGGAGAATGCAGAGCGCTACGAGCGGGCTAAGTACGCATTCTTCTACCTGCGCCAGCCGGAATACTTGAAAGACCTGCCGGCCGATCTGCCGCAGCTTCGCCAGGTCTACACTAATGAAGCGATCTTGAATCCCTCGGAACGGGATAACGCCGATGAAGAACTTCAGCGCTGGCGCGAGGTCGAGATTCCTCGCACCGGACGCCCGGTGCGATCCTACCACGCTCGTTGGGAACCCGAAGAGAGCACCCCAGAAATCCTCATGCCAGTGCAAGCCCCCACATCTGCGGAACGGGGAAGCCCCACCTGGCAGACCGTCTATGCCATCTGGTCCCGGCAATGGGCCAATGTAGGCGTGCAGGTCGACGAGTTGGGTGAAATCAGTAATCCAATCGAAATGGAGAAGGCCAAACAGTACAACAACCGCCTTATCCAGGGACGGCTGGGAGATTTTACCTGCGAGACAAAAACCCTAGCAGAGGCAGTGATTGAAGATCTAAAGATCGCTATCCAGGATCGCTACCCGGATCATGTCGAAAGCGCCAACCTCACCCCCTTGCAGCGCGAACTCGACCTGCAGGAGCAGTTCCTGCAAGCTGTTAGCGAAGGCTTTATCGAGCGTGAAGGGGATTTCACGACTCTGGACCAATATGTGAAGGATAACAGCCAACAGCTCTTTGTCCTGGCCGCTCCAGGCGGCATGGGCAAGACCAGCCTGCTGGCACGATGGATCGACCGTTTGCAAGTAAACTCTGATGGGGGTGAAAGCCTGCACTACCGTTTCATTGGTGCTTCGGACGGCTCGACCACTGTGGATGGCCTGCTGCGCTCCTTGCTGCGCGAGCTCCAGGAGATCGGGGGGAAGGTCAGTGAGGAAATTTCCTCCGACCCAAATAAGATAAAGGCGACTATCCCATGGAAGGAAGTCGATCCTGTGCTGCGCGCTGCTCTGCGAGAGAGAGAGGAAATTTTCGGGGAATTCACAGGGGAAATACCGACCGAACCAAATAAGCTGCGCATGGACTTTCCTAAGCTTTTGGAATCCGCAGGCAAAAAGCGTAAGACAATTATTGTATTGGATGGGTTGAACCAACTGGAGAGTAAGCTGAGCGACCTGGCTTGGCTGCCACTGCAGCTGCCAGCTAATGTGAAGATGGTGGTCAGCTTCAAACGCGGCGAATCCCAGGCAGAGAGTTATTATGACCAGCTTCAAGTGAGTGGAAAGGTCATCTTGGCGGAAGTTACACCCTTTAATCATAAGATAGATCGCAAAAAACTCGTCCAGGTATACCTGTCCCAATTCTTGAAAGAGCTGGATCAGCGCTATGTGGAGACGCTGATCAAATCCAAAGGAGCTAGGAACCCACTGTACCTAAAAGTTGTGCTGTCGGAATTGCGCGTGTTCGGTGAGTTTGCCAACCTAGAGAAGAAAATTCTTGCAGACTTTGGCACCAACCCGGTATCGGCCTTCCAGGGATTGCTCAAACGACTGGAGACCGACACGGCTTACTCGGCAGTGCAACCAGAACTGCTGGTGCCGAGAGTATTCGGCTGGCTGGCGGAGGCCCGCCAAGGGTTATCGGTGGAAGAATTGACGGGGCTGCTAGTGCAGGAAGGAATGCTACCCGACGATGTGGATGGCCGGCAGAAGGCAAGCGAGGCGGTCTATGGGTTATTACGCCAGATGCGCTCCTACCTGGCCCGGCGAGAGGGTCGGGTGGATTTCTTCTACGAGAGCTTCAAGCTGGCGGCGACCGTTCGATATGTGCAAGCTGAAGGTGTAGAAGCGGCTCATCCGCAGGGCCGCCTGGCTAATGAATGGCATGCCGCCCTGGCCGGTTACTTTGCCCGCCAACCAGACGCTAACCGCCGAAGATTGATCGAGCTGCCCTACCAGCAAACCAACGCCACTCTGTGGACCGAGCTGGCTCATACGCTGACCGATTTCGATTTCCTGGAAGCCAAATGCGCGGCTTTCTCAGTCTTTGACCTGGAGGAGGACTTTCTCCTCGGCCTGGAGAAATGGAAGGGGGATCCGGATGAGAAAAAGATACTGGCATTCTTCGAAGAACGCTTACGGCTTGATACCCATATCCTTCAACAAGCCCCAGAGCTGCTCTTTACACAATTGTATAACCATCTTGTGTGGTTGGATGCCCCAGATGGTCCCATTCATAAGTTATGTACACAGGCAAGCCAAAATCGAACAGGCTGGCTACGCAGCATACAGGATATACGAACGCCAGTGAACGCAAAACCGGTGTCTCCACAGCCCAACCCTCAGATCCAGTCGGAACCGCATGGCCCTTTGCTGGGTGATAATGAGGAAGGGAAAAAAGAGTTCGCTGTGACACCTGACGGCCGATACATTGTTTGCGAGCTTAAAATCTGGGATCTGGCCAGCGGGAAACCGATCCGCACTTTAGAAGGCCAATTCATGCAGGTGACCTCAGTTACTGTTACATCTGACGGGCAACTGGTCGTGGCAGGGTTATACGAAAACACCGTGAAGGTTTGGGACTTAACCAGCGGGCGTCTGATACGAACCCTGATGGGGCCCCAAGGGTCAGGATTTGGATCATTTATCAATCAGGTGGTGGTAACCCACGACTGCAAGTATGTTGTCTCGGCATCCTCGGATAAAACTCTTAACTTGTGGGACCTAGCCAGCGGGCAACATCTGCGCACTCTTAGGGGGCATTTAGCGGAAGTCGAAGGATTGGCGGTCACTAAGGATGGACAAAAAGTGGTCTCAGGATCACGTGACGGTACTCTCAACGTTTGGGAATTGCCCAGCGGAAGACTGCTTCAGTCGTTGAAAGACAGCAGGTGGTATCTCATCGATAGGGTTGCTGTAACTCCGGATGGCCGGTATGCTTTGGCTGGGGCTGAGGGAGCGGTCAAAGTGTGGGATTTAAATTCAGGGCAGTTGGTGCGCTCAATAGTAAACTCCCGTGTGCGCTTGGGAAAAATGGTTGCGGTCACACCGGACGGACAAGTAGTTATCGGTGCAGGCCGAGATAACGCCATAAGGCTGTTTAACTTGAATACTGGTCAGCTATTGCGTACGATGAAGGAGGGCGATTGGAAATTGTCTGTAATCTCACTAGCTCTAACAGCAGATGGTAAGCAGGTAATCTCGGGATCCCTAGATGGCTCAATAAAGGTGTGGGACCTGACCAGCGGAGAATTCCTACGTTCCTTTAGCAAGCATTCACTCGGCGTGGGAGAGACTCCGATAAAGCCGGATGTTCAACCAGCCTCCTCAGCACCTATCCAATACGCAAACGAGCCCGTGAGATTGATTGACGGGAAGTCGCCGCGCTCTTCTGAGGTCCATTCATGGTCTGGGTTTAGTTTGCTGGTTACGCCAGACGGGCAGCAGGTCATATCAGCCGAGGCGGAGAATACCATTAAGGTCTGGGAAACATGCAGCGGGCGCCTGTTATTCTCACTGGAGGGACAAAGTCCACTTGCTCTGACACCAAACGGACGACTGTTAATCTCGGGATCGGAAAATGGAACGATCAAAGTCTGGGATTTGGTCAGTAAACAGTTGGTCCATGTGCTGACGCCCCCACTCGTTAAGCGGATCTCTCGTGGATTCAACTTCATTGGTACTGGTATTGGTAAGCCTATTCCTATTCCTACCCAGGTTGAAGAATCTGTGAGGCCAAACGTGCAGGCATTGACAGTTACACCAGATGGAAGCCGGCTGATTGCCAATTTAACCGACAAGCTAATGCAAGTATGGGACCTTGGTAGCGGTAGGTTGCTGATGACGTTGGAGCATCACTCCGACGTTGCGTTATCGGCGGCAGTTACCGCCAATACGAGGTGCCTGGTATCATGCGCACACCACACGATTGAGATGTGGGATCTCTCGACCGGAAAGTTTCTACGCTCTTGCACTGGTCATACTGGAACAGTCTGGCGTGTGGTATTAGCTCAAAATGGACAAAGTGTGCTCTCGAGCTCCGACGATGGCACAATCAAGGCTTGGGCAATGTCAGATGGTCACCTGCTTTGGTCCTGCGAGGCTCATGAAAGCGATCCGCGCATGATCGGTCTTCCGGTCGCTGACCTTGTCGTTACACCCGATGGGAGAAAAGCAATCTCGGCCGGATACGACCGAACCGTGAAGGTGTGGGATGTGCTTGATGGCACCTTACTTCATACGCTGAAAGGCCACAGCGCCAAAGTGGAAGGCCTCGTTGTTACGCCGGACGGGCAGAAAGTGATTTCTTGGTCGGCCGACAAGACGGTCAGGCTCTGGGACTTGTCAAGTGGTTCTGGGAAGCATCTTTTCATTGACGAGTATGGAGTGAGGGTATCTCTATCACAAGATGGACACTGGATAATTCTCTCTGGCTATGGGAGTTTCTGGATTTTCGAGTGGGTTGGTGTAGTGCCTTTCGCCTCATCCAAGAAAGTATAGTAACACGCAAGATCAGTGTTAATAAAAAAATTGAAACGAACCTGGTGGTTCTTCGTTGGCTAGTAAAGGCAAGTTAATCGCTTTCGCGCAGGGCGCCGGCAAGCAGCCGCCCGCGCTCTGGGCGAACTGGGCGATGCAAGGGCGGTCGACCCGTTGCTACATTGCCTGAAAACACATCGTCACAGCAGCTATGATGATCATACACGCCGGTTCGCGGTGGAAGCTCTAAGTAAAATAGGGGCGAGAGATCCACGGGTGCGCCATCTCCTGCAGGAAGCGTTGCGAGAGAACGATAGTAAAGGGTGAAGTGGTCTCGAGACTTAGAAAAAGGATATCTCCCCCTCCCGATCCTAAATGGAATAGCAGCGTTCTACGTGAGAGGATTTAAGGTTAATATTTATAGGTTAAGACGCAGGAGAGACTTCTCTTGAACTGCCTCTCGAAAACTGATCTAACTCATTTAGGGGACTCGTTACTGCAATAGGTATGATCACAATCTTCTGGCAAAAAATACCTTTAGCTTTTATCCCGATTGTGGTAAAAAAGAAGTGAGAGTGATCTTGAATAAGAATTCGGTTTATTCCTGGAAAAGATGGAAAAGAAGAATAATTACGTATCTTAAGGGGAGTAATCACACGGGATGCACTCGAAAAAATGGAGCAGGGGGGGCGGATTGCACCGCCCCCCCTTGACCTATGCAAATTGATACTGCTGGGTGAGTTCGACCTGCGCCGCATGTGCCTGGCCGCTGTTGAGCCAGCGATGGATGCAAAGGAGCGCTTCCTCGGGGGAGACCGATCTATCTGCGACCGACTGCAGGGTTGTCATCAAGGAATCCCGGCCGGCAGGCAGGTTCAGCCTGCCGTCCATGGCTACCAGGTTCTGACCGGACTGCTCGACCTCGTTCACCCACTTGCGCAATGGAACGAAGTCGCCTTCGATCTCGGCGAAGTCAACCGCCTGGCGGAGGATCAGCATTGCGTTATCGAAATCGTAGCAAGCCATGGTCTCCGCTCCTTTAGAAATCTTCCGGGAAGCCTATCGTAACGATCGGTTCGCCACTTTCGCCCAGACCGCACACGACCCGGATATGAAGTTCAGTTGTCTGCGGTTCGCCGCTCTTCGCATCCGTTTCCTGCAGGTCCACCATGAAGTTCACGGTCATGGTCGGCCAGTTTGATGGTGAAGGTTGCCAGCCTGAGCACATCCCAGAGGCGTCCGTAGTAGTACTGTCCGAGGCCTTGATCGGCCCTGGTTGGGGTCAGGCGATTCTCGAGTGCTTCGGTGATGGTCACCGGCAGCTTCAAGCCGGCTTCTTTTGTCATCTCGGTAACATCAACCAGCACTCTGTCGGCGATGGCCTGGGCGCGGGTGTAAGAGTGGATGATGGCCCAAAGAAGGGATCTTCTGGTTCAGGAATAATGGGCTTTTCGTCCATAGCTTCACCTCATGTCTTGTTCAACGTAACTCTGGAATGGAATGACGTTTTTGGGGGTAGAGAAAGTTCTTTTTGGTCCAAAATTGTAGAAAAAGGCTCTGGTGGCTATACTCGATCCAGGGTAACTCTGGAATGCGAAGATTAAATTCATCGCAACTCAAGAAAGGAGCCTTTTCCGATGAGTATGAAACGTAAACCCCTGTGGGCAATGTGCGACGCACCATTAGCCTTGGCAACAGCTTTCGTGGGGTGACCATCAACAAACGGGGTCACCTCGTTCAGTTTGAATCCGAGCAGGAGCAAAAGCTGATCTTGCTGCTGGAGCGGGACCCATCAGTCGTGGATTATGTAAGCCAGCCTGAAACGCTCAAATTTTATGAAGGGAAAAGCCGCCAGCGGAAGTACACGCTGGACTTTCAAGTTTGGCGCGTCAATGGGCAGATTGAATTGCATGATGTAACCATCGAGGCCAGACGAGAAAATGAACCGAATCCGAAGTCTGGAAACTTCGGACTCCCATCGCTCAATCGGGGAAATCTTAACCAACCTTCAATCCCATCTTCACAATTCCTGAACAACCTTTTGATACCATCTTTCCGGATTGGCAGGGCCAATCAAAACGAAAAAAGGAGTTTGACGAGATGAATAAAATTCTAACGACCTTAATTTTGGTTCTGGCCTTTATCCTGACCGCTTGCGGGAGCGCATTGCCCGCAAACGCCAGCCAGGTTGCAGCCGCCACCCAGGCAAACGCCGGTTCGCAACCGGCAAGTTCTACCAACCTGACTTCAAGCTACACGAATGCCCTTCCGGTCGAATACCAACTACTCTTAGGAACCTTCAAGCTGGAAGGCACAAGCTATGCAATAACGGCGAAGCAGGCCAAGGTGCTGCTGCCGCTCTGGCAACAGATCCAATCTTTAAGCCCCAACATGGGCCTGGGTTCGGCCAGCGCCACACCCGCCGCCCCGGCGCAAAGCAGCAACTCCGATACGCAAACCCAGATCGATGAGCTGGTCAAACAGGTGCAGGCAGATATGACATCCGACCAGCTACAAGCCATTGCGGGCATGCAGCTCACCCAGGAATTTGTCATGACCATTATGCAAAGCCAGGGCATCAGCATGGGCGGGCCCGGTGCAGGCTCCGGGAATGGCCAGCACCCCCCACAGGGAACACCTCCGGCCGGAAATGGGCAGCCACCACAGGGCAATCCTCCAGCCGGCAACCCGCCATCCGACAATGGGCAGCAGCCAGCCGCCCAGGACACACCCCAGGCGGGGAACACACAATCCAATCCGCCGGCTGCCCCTTCCGGGCAAGGAATGCCCGTACCGCCGCAATTGATCAGCGCCCTGCTGCAACTCCTGCAGAACCGCATCGCTGGGACGACCAGCCAGACCAACGCCGTCGGTAAAATTGCAACCACGAACTCCAATGGCAACGCTCCAGCAAACAACACCAGTAGCAATTCCATATCCAGCACAACCAGAGCAGCCTACAGCCTGAACAGCGGCTCCGCCAGCCAGAGCGGCCAGAACTATTCCGCCGCCAATATCGATGAATCTGCAGTATATGTCTCCAACACCGGCAACCTGACCCTGACGGATGCCACCGTAACAAGCAGCGGAAATACCTCTTCCACTGATAATAGCAGCTTTGTTGGTCTCAATGCGGCGGTACTGGCAGCCGGTGGCGGCACACTGAGCATGTCCAACAGCCAGGTAACCAGCAGCGGCAGCGGCGCGAACGGAGTCTTCTCCACCGGCAGCGGCTCAACGGTCACGCTATCAAACGACAAAATTACTGCCAGCGGGGATGGCGGGCACGCTGTCATGGCAACCCAGGGCGGCAGGATGAACATTACCGATGCCGACATGACCACTTCCGGGGCTAGCTCCAGTGCGATTGCCACCGACCGCGGCGGAGGCATTATCACCGTCATCGGTGGAACGGTCAAAACCTCCGGAATGAACTCGGCCGGGATCTATTCCACCGGGAATATCACCGTCACAAATACCACCTTCACATCCACCGGTGCGGAAGCTGCGGTCATTGAAGGCGGAAATTTCATCACGCTGAATAACGCCAGCCTGACCTCCAGCAAGGCCGGCAAATGGGGCGTCATGATCTACCAGAGCATGTCTGGGGATGCCCAAGGTACCAAGGGCACCTTTAGCATGACCGGCGGTTCGCTGGTCTACACCGCCACAGATGGGCCGCTGTTTTATGTCACCAACTCGACCGCGGTCATTCTGCTGAAGGGTGTCAACCTGACAGCAGCTTCCGGGACGCTCGTCAAAGCCGCCAATGGCAGCTGGGGCAACAGCGGCTCAAACGGCGGGATAGTGGTGCTGACTGCGGATGGGCAAACTCTGACCGGCAGCCTGGTTGCGGATGCGATCAGCTCGCTCACCCTGACGCTGCAGAACGGCTCCACTCTTACCGGCGCGGTCAATGCCGATCACGCGGCCAAAGCCGCCAACCTGACCATGGACGCCAGCAGCAGTTGGACCGTTACGGCGGATTCCTATCTCTCCGCCTTCTCAGATGCCAAAAGAATTTCGGACTCCACCATTACCAATGTCACCGGCAACGGGCACACCATCTACTATGATGCCAGCCTGGCTGCCAACAGCTCCCTGGGCGGAAAAACCTACAGCCTGAACGGAGGAGGGACGCTGAAGCCGATCAATTCATAATTCCTAAATGAGGAATCAAAAATGGGATCCCCTGGCAATCAGGTGATCCCTTTGATTTAATGGCTTTGCAATTGTTTATATTACTCAAAGTGGAACGAAGGCAAATTGAGCAGGAAAATTATTGGGACATGGGCGCAGGGCGCCGGCAAGCAGCCGCCCGCGCTCTGGGCGAACTGGGCGATGCAAGGGCGGTCGACCCGTTGCTACAATGCCTGAAAACACATCGTCACAGCAGCAATGATGATCATACACGCCGGTTCGCGGTGGAAGCTCTTAGAAAAATTGGGGCAGGAGATCCACGGGTGCGCCACCTCTTGCAGGAAGCGTTGCGAGAGAACGATAGTAAAGGGTGAAGTGGTCTCGAGACTTAGAAAAAGGATATCTCCCCCTTCCGATCCTAAATGGAATAGCAGCGTTCTACGTGAGAGGATTTACGGTTAATATTTATAGGTTAAAACGAGGAGAGACTTCTCTTGAACTGCCTCTCGAAAACTGATCTAACTCATTTAGGGGACTCGTTACTGCAATAGGTATGATCACAATCTTCTGGCAAGAAATATTTTTAGCTTTTATCCCGATTGTGCCTAAGAAGAAGGGAAAGTGAACTGGCACAAGAATTCGATTTATTCCTGGAAAAGATGGAAAAGAAGAATAATTACGTATCTTAAGGGGAGTAATCCCAAGGGATGCACTCGAAAAAATGGAGCAGGGGGGGGCGGATTGCACCGCCCCCCTTGACCTATGCAAATTGATACTGCTGGGTGAGTTCGACCTGCGCCGCATGCGCCTGGCCGCTGTTGAGCCAGCGATGGATTTGCAGGAGCGCTTCCTCGGGGGAGACCGATCTATCTGCGACCGACTGCAGGGTTGTCATCAAGGAATCCCGGCCGGCAGGCAGGTTCAGCCTGCCGTCCATGGCTACCAGGTCGTGACCGGACTGCTCGACCTCGTTCACCCATTTGCGCAGGGGAACGAAGTCATGTTCGATCTCGGCGAAGTCAACCGCCTGGCGGAGGATCAGCATTACGTTATCGAAATCGTAGCTGGTCATGGTTGTATCCCTCATCCGCCTCACGAAAAGGCGAGGCCCCTTTCCTTGAGCGATACATAGCGGCTGCCACCGATCACGATATGATCCAGGATATCGATATCCAAGAGCTTACCAGCCTGGACCATGGCGCGTGTGACTGCCACGTCGTCAGGTGAGGGCGTTGGATCGCCAGAGGGGTGGTTATGACAAACCAGAATTGCCGGGGCCATGCGCTGGATGGCGGGTTTGAAGACTTCTGCCAGCCGTACCTGGGATGAATTCACTGCGCCATGGTACACCTCCACGATGTCCAGTAGGCGATTACGGGTGTCGAGCAACATGACACGCAGGAATTCCTGTTCGAGCAAACTCATCTCGTGCTGTACTAGGGCTGCCGCGTCGGCGGGGGAATTGATCACCGGCCGTTCGCCGGCCGGTTCGATCAGCCGCAAGCCAAGTGCCAGGGCAGCCTTGACCCGCACCGCAGTCTGCTGGCCAACGCCGCGTACCGAGGCAAGTTCTGAAACATGCGCCTTGTAGATGCGCTGGACATCCCCGCCAAAGCGGGCAAGAATGCCTTCGGCGACTTCGATCTGCTGTGCCCCACCGACCACTGCGGCCAGGAGTTCAATCAGGCTGCAGCCGGTGGCGTTCGAGCTGACCCGGTAGGCGGGTTGGTCCCGCAGGGGCAGGGTCTTCAGTTTGGTGGGTCTGTAGGAAGGGGGATTAATCAGTAGGGGTTCCATCGTGTGTCCATCCTTTCTTTGAAATGGTGGGGACGGACGACATGCCTCCCACGGGGGAGCGGTTTCATCCGTCCCCGAGGTGGGGGAAAAGCAGTTTCTGTTAGCGGTCCGGGTTATAGCCGTCCGGCCAGGGCTGTGAATCGGTGATGATCTCGTCGCGTCTCAGGCCGGGGTACAGCACGGTGCCATCCGGCGCAAGAACCGGCGGGTAGAGCCAGGGGTTGCTTGCCAGCGCCTTGCCCAGGCTTTTCCCATGGGCTTGCCAGTAGTGTGCCTTGCCGCTCTTGACGCAGGCCCAGCCGGCGCCACGTCGGCGGCTCGTCAGGTCGGGGACGTAGTACGTCTCCGCGCCGCAGATCGGGCAAACCTGTGGGGCGACCGGGAAGAACCCGGAAGGCACATCGGGAGCGCGTTCGCCCCCATCCCGCAGGTATTCCACGACGGCTGTAACCGCCGGGCAGTCTGCGCCCTGCCCGCAGGTGCAGCGTCGATCCTTTCCGACGCTGTGATACTGTGGGTGGGTATCCGGTCCCATGTTGACCAGGTAGTAATAGCCAGACACGCTGACCGTGTCCTGCTGGTACAGGTGCCGCCCCTCGGCAAGCCTCGGGACAGGCAGGTCAGTTTCCTTGATCTGTTTCGGTGTGGTGAGCACCATCTTGCACCTCCTTCTGTTCTGTTTGCATAGGCATTTCCACCGTGTAGAATGCCGCTTACGAATGACCTGGCCATGCCAGGCGAACGTTGTTTTATCGTCCGGAAATCCATCCGGGCGAGAAACACAAAAAATAGGGGATGATATCTCCCGTAGAAAATCAAAATCAAAAAAAGTATGAAAAGAGAAAATAGATATATTTCTCAGTCCCCCCTCCCTGACAAAGTGAGTCGGCTCATACTGGTGCTAATAAAAGAAAGATATCGATTTATTCACCCGTGGTATACTTACGCTGTAAGTACACTAAGAAAGGATGACTATGCTTCGAAAAGTGTTCAAGACTGGCAACAGCCTGGTCGTTTCCCTTCCGAAAGATCTGCTCGACCCGCTGGAGATACGGGACGGGACGGAAGTTTCCGTGGAACTTGACCGGAAGAATCACCAGATCTTGATCCGCCCCATTGAAATGCCGTTTGCCGCGGGTCTGAGTGAGGAATTCGCCCGCCAGGTCAGTGAATTCATTGAAGAATACAAGCCTGCGCTGGATGCCCTTGCCCAAAAATGAACTACCTGACCCCCGAACAGGTCCTTTTCATCCACTCCCGCCTGGTTGCTGAGACCGGCGGGGGCCACGGTGTGCGCGAACTGGGTTTGCTCGAATCGGCTGTCGCCCGCCTAAAGGCCACATTTGACGGCAAGGTGCTCTATCCGAACCTGTTCTTAAAAGCCGCGGCGTTGATGGATTCTCTGATCAACAACCACCCCTTCCTGGATGGGAACAAGCGCACGGGTGTCACTGCAGCCGGGTTGTTTCTGCGCATCAACGGCCGGAAATTAAGTGCATCTTCCAAAGACGTGGAAGTGGTTACGCTGCCGCGTAGCGACGAAAGACATGCAGATTGCTGAACTGGCAACCTGGCTTCGCACCAATACAATTTCGATGAAGGAAAAATGATCACCAATAATCTGCGGGAGTTGAAACGATTGATAGGATTGTCTGGACGCCAGGGCTCCAGGGCGGGTGGAGCAGCCCGAATATCTACGAATGGGAGCGCACAAGACCAATCTCCTCATGCCATTTCCATGGATAAAGAGGCTGAAAAGGCGTGGACCGAATAGGACCGCTTGTCTACTGATATCGATGCCAGCCTGAAAAATAACCAGGCAGCCTTACGAGCACCTTGGGTGGAAAGACGCTAAAGTTGGTCAATCAAATTCCAGGGAGAACATCGTAACGCCGATCCAGATCAACCTGAATGGTAACCCGGTCGAATACTCCGGCTTTGGATTCTCGGCACCGCGCGGGGGAACCTTGCCAAGCAATGCTCTGGATGTGGTGTATTCATTCAGGAGTGGTCAAATGCGGATCTGCTTCCAGATTACATTGCCGGCAAACTGATAAATTTCCGGATAATGACTTATTAAGGGGATTGCCAGTGTCGCCCCGTCAGGAGCGACACTGGCTGGAGGATAAGACTCGTTTGATTTAAAACGGGATCTCAGCTTCAGGAGGTGTACCGGCAGGCTGTTCCGCCTGTCCGTTCACTTCGCCGTTCTTCCCGCCCAGGAATTGGACCAGGTCAGCGTGGATCTCGAACGAAGCTGCCGGGCTGCCGTCCTGGCGGGTCCACAAGCGTGGGCCGCCCGTGGCGGGGTCGGCGATCAGCCGGCCTTCCACAAACACCTGGCTACCCTTCTTCAGGTAGCGGTTGCATGCCTCGGCCAGCTTGCCCCAGACACTTACTTTAAACCAGCTGGTTTCTTTAACTTCCTCGCCATCCGCCTTGTTGAATTTGCGGTTCGTGGCGACTGAGAAGTTCACCACCGACTGCCCGGAAGGTGCAAAGCGCATCTCCGGGTCCGCGCCCAGGCGGCCGATGATCTGACACTTTTGGTATGACATGGAAAATCTCCTTTTCTGTTAGGAAAATCATAGATTGTCCCGCGCGAAGAGCGCGCAGGTCTTGACATACAACTCACTCTGCTCGGTGGGTGGGAACTCTTCAAGAAGAATGTCCTTTCCATCCGCAAAGTGATGGAAGATAACGATGAAACGGCTCTCTTCCGAGCGAATAGTCCAGCGGCCGGCAGGATACGTCGACCACAGGGGGGCGCCCCGGCGTCCCACTCGCTGTTGGGTGGGAAGTCTGTGCCCCAAATCTGTCGGTGGCTCTTGATCTCAGGTAAGGCAGCCTCCAGGATTAAGTCGGCTGCAAGGAAGCCAGCAGCACTTTTGCCGCCGTCTTCACCTTGCGACTGTCCTTGTCACCGTTCGGCTGGTACTGGTCGCCGGACAGATATTCGAGCACCTTGCGTCCATCTTCGGTTTTCGCCACTTCTTCGAGGGGCCTGCCCTTGAACTCGGGATGGCCCTTGGAGCCCAGCGGACAGAGTGCGGTCTTAGCGTCATCCAGACTCATTTCGATCGGCGAGCGCACCAGGTTGCCTTCGGGAACGGTGGGCAGGTCCGCCCAACGCACGAAGAGGCGTTTCGAGTTCTTCTTATTATTTCCGCCTTCATACCGAGGGTTGAGCTTCCAGATCACTTTGACCGGGTGCTTGAGAGCGACCACGTATTTATCCATCTTTAAGCCTTTGCCCCGTTCGATCGAGTTGTCGCCTTCGTACAGGTGCAGGCTGTTCAGCCTCACCCCGCAAGCAGCCTCGAAGGTCTGGATGTCGGCTTCATTGTTCAAGTACTTGCCAAGCAGGCGGAAGTTTCCATGCGAAGGATAGATATCCACCACGGGAGTCTCCGTCCCATCTGTGTTGGCTTTCGACCGCCGCACGACAAAGCCGATCTCTTCGATCTGTTCGCCATCTTCCAAGCCGGGGGCATCCACGGAAAAGCCGACCTCCAGCAGGCTGGTGATCGAGGCCATCAGGGCCTGGGCTTTGGCGACCAGGATGGGCTTATCCAGGGACAGGGGAATGGTTACCTGTGCGCTGGAAGGATGAAAGAGTTTCACCCATGCACATTCTTTCAGAAATTCTGTGTTCATTCGATTATCTCCTTTTGAATTGGGTTTCAGTTGTCGCGGCACGCCGCCTTCTTCAAGGTAGATCAGCAGGCCGCAAATGTGTTTACACCGGATACCAAGCGCACCATAGCGCTGGTGATCCGGGCACGAGCAGGCCAATCGGCCATCTGGAAGCGGAAAGATGGAATAGGTGTCCGTATGGGTTTTCATCTTCCACCCGTTGCGCGTATCCAGGATTGACCACTGGCGGTGTGCCATGGCGATGTCCGCCGAGTGCTGACGCTTGCTTTGTTCTGTGAGTAATTCGAGTTCTGTCATCCTCCTTCTCCTATAGGTGTATATGCTGCTGACGGAAATTCCCGAAACGGGATGAACGTGAAATCAACGCTCTACACGAGCGTGATCAACAATTGAATAGGGATGATGGCTTGCCGGCAGACAGGTCGCCTGCTGGCTTTTCAATTCGGGGGACGGAGGAGATCCCCTGAAAAAAAGGAATTCTGTAACAGGTATGGAGCAGCCCCGCTTTTGCAGGAGTGCCGGTTTATCAAGGTACAAAAAAGCACGCGAGAAGCCGCCCGGAAAAGGGCATCAATCGCTTTCTCGCGTGCAGGGTTCCCGCACGAATGCGGGGCTTAGGAGGAACGGCCCGAAGGCCGGGATTTGGTTAGCGTTCGGTTGTCAGTTCGGCCAGATCGACGCCGACCTGGATCGGGACTGCTGGCAGTTCAGAATTTTCCTTGACCGTCCTACTCTTCTGGGCAGACTTTTCCTTGGGACTCTTGGCATCCGGAAGCAGCTTGACGCCGGTGGCCAGGATTTGGACGGTGGGCCGGCGAATGATCAGGGTGCTCAGCTCGCCGGGCAGTTCGACATCTCTATGAGACTTGGCGACCACCATCTTGAGCGGTTCGACAATGTCGCGCCCGATGATGCGGCCAGTGACCCGCAGGAGTCGGCCGATCTTGATGCGGCGGGGGTCGAAGTTCAGGGATGGATCGATCTGGACCGTCACGTAATCCGAAAAGGTCCTGCCATCCTCTCCTGGACGGTGGTTGGCCAGGCGCATGTAGCGCTGCTCCCGGTATTCCCAGGAACGGGCGAGATAACCTTCGAAATTGACCTGGTTGAGCATGGTTCTTCTCCTTCTGTGAAATGGGTATTACGAAGTCCCGCGTTCTCTGCGGGAAACCCAAAACGCCACATTGTCCGGCAGAAAATGCTGCGAACGAATGTGGCGAGTTTGGCTAACGGTGGGGGATATTCAGTTGTGGCCGGAGGAGCCGGCGGGTTAAAGATAGCACATATGTTCTGGTTTGTCAAGGAAATTTACTTCTGTAAATCCCACTTTTAACAAGGAAAATGGAAAAATCAAGTGTTGTAAAATTGTTTCATGCAATCTATTCCACAGACCACCCAACCTTTCTTCCAGGAATACGATTTTAAACGAATCGACCCCGATCTCAACAGTGATTTGATAATCGAGCGCATATTAGCCTTCGGGAATCGGGAAGAAGTTCGCTGGCTATTGAATTTTTATGGTGAAGCGAGAATCCAGCACTGGCTGTCTGGTAAATCCTCATTGCGTCTTCCTGTGCGTCGCTACCGATTGTGGTGTACCTTATTGAACGTTGTTGCGATGCAACGCAATCCTACCTCGATATGGCCTTATTAACCTCCCCGCACTGGGAAACAATTTTTCCGGACATGCGTGAGCTGCTGGTTTGGATGGGAGAGCAGGCTTTTGCCGTACGCTTCTACCTTGCAGGTGGGACTGCCCTGGCCTTACAAATGGGGCATCGCCGATCCGCAGAGCTTGACTTCTTCTCGGTGACGGATGAACTTCACACACTCACTCGACAGGAATTGATCCGCATTTTTTCTACCAGGCAAGCTCAGGTCATGGAAAGTGTGGATGGTAATTTGCTCCTTCTCGTAAATGGGACACGCGCCGGCTTTTTTAGTTACAACTATACTTTGTTGGAATCAAACCGGATGGTTGAAAATATTTGTCTTGCATCTCTCCTGGATATCGGCTTGATGAAACTGGATGCAATCATTGGACGCGGGAGTCGCAAAGATTTCTATGATCTCAATTTCATTTCCAGGAAGATTCCGATTAAAGAATTTATTGAGCGCTGGGGAGCGAAAATATCCACAGGTGCGTGATTTCCAGCTTATGTCGCTCGAAGGACTTTAGCAATTCGATAATGCTGATCGTGATCTTCAGCCGGAAATGCTGATCGACCTCCCCTGGGAAAAGGTTAGAGGTTATTTTATTAAGCAAGGCAAGATGCTTGGAAGAGATTGGTTCAAAAATTAAGCAGATATCCATAATTAACGATATTTGTCGGGTTTTCTGTGTCATTCATCCGCCCAGATCCCTTATGAAAATCCCTGTTTGGGAAACTAAAATATGCCAATGGGCATTTTCTATTGGCATTTGTAAGGCATTTTCAAGGCATATGCTCACCCGCTGTGCTTTACCTCAAAATTTCTCACCCTTGAATCCTTTGTTTCAGCGTTGCAAAATATATATTGAATTCTTTAGGATTAATATCTACGGTGTGAGCTTCCGGTAATATCCTGTGATAATCTGTTTCCAATTCTTCCCAAGAGATCAAATTCTGCTTAAGCATAAATTCGACATCTTCCAAATCGGACTCAAACCCACGTGCAATTTTGCTCAGAGCGATGCTGTACAGATCAAAGATATAAACTTCAACCTTGCCAAATTTTCCTATAAAACGTTTTCGTGCTTCGGCACCGGGAGGCAGAGGAATGAATTCTTTTATGGGTACAGATTCCAGATCTAATTTTAGCTCCGTTGAAAGCTCTTTGAGACCTTGTTCGACTTCAACGGTTTCTCCATCAATAAAGTAATCAATATCTAGAGTTTCCCGAGGAGAACCGAGCAAACATAATGCACTCCCACCAACGAGGAAGAATTTGGTAGGTGCGGAGATCTTTTCGCCCAATCGTCTAAAGAATTGTTCCAAAGCTTGCGCTGTTATTGATTCCATACCTGCTCCATCTGCCAGCGCCTAATAAGGTCTTTTGCAGCGTTCTCATATGTACCGGCCCAATTGAGCTGTACACCGGTCAAACGCATGTGAAGGTCCCCTAATGCGATTAGTCGCTCTTGCACTGATTCCCCACTTATAGCCAATTCTAAAGAGAATAGGTCAGGCAATTCGGTCCATCGGGATCTTAAAAATTTCTTTAGTAATCCCGCATATTTCTGTTGCAAATATACAGCCGCCGTATAGAAGAGTTTCAAGGTTAACGAATCTCTGGCACCAAGGCGTTCGAGTGCAGCAGGGATTTCAGAGGCATATTGAGGATTTGCAAGGAGAAGCGAGATTAAGGCTGTTCGTACCCTGCTGGATTGTTGGCGAACCAATTCTGCGAGGATGATCCCTGGCACGCGTGGAATTGTTGGAACTACCGTTTGGCGGGACAGGTAGTTCACACCGAGCTGCGCCAATTCTGATACAAGGCGTTCTTCACCCTGTAAGGAGATTTCAGAATAAGTCATAAATAAATTGTAACCCATATTAGTTGTATAGAGGGCTTTACGATAAGTGAAAAAATCCGATATCTGAATAGTTATATTTAGAGAAGCAAAAAGAATAATAGATTTGCAGCTAAACGGTAAATCACTTATCAAAATCCCGCATTTTGGTAGCTCATTCCAAATAGGGTTGGGAACGATCAAACAATCAGTTCGAAATAAGGAATAAGCTACACTCGAAACCGCTACAGTCAACAGTTCAACTTCAATTTTCCACTTTTTAAGATGATTTTTGACTGCGACCGATACTGCGCAACTCTCTTGCTTTCTGGGAGAATTTTTGCTGTGATAATACGCAAAATCGGTTGGCTGCGCTCTTTTGCCAACCCAGGATATTCCTTGTCTGAGGGTGGATCCTTATCTTATTGTCACTATCTTTGTTCTGAAGATTCATCAGGTTTAGCAGCCCCCATGACAGCACGGATGATTTCAAGAACTCTTGTTGCCAGCAATACGACTTTTTGGGCGGTGGACTTTTCTGGCCAGAACTCGATATCGTAATGCAGAAAAACGGCAAAATCAGTTGCCTCAGTTAAATCGAGCGCGGCCAGTTCGGAATTGGAATAGACAACCAGGCAAAGTCTTTGTAGTTCATCCAGGTCATGACTGCGCGGAATGGGCTGTGCGTAAAAAGCCAGCATCGCTTTCAAAGATTTTTTCGATAGCCTGGTGGGCATGGAAACAGGCTTTGTCAAATGGTACTTCGCCACCAAGCATCCAATTAGCCACAGATAAATCGCTTTCGGCCTTGGCAAGCCAACCAAACGCCAGATCACGGTTATCTTTCATAAAGCACCACCCCCTCCCGTAAAGCTGTGGTAATAAATGCATTCGAAACATTTTGCCATTCCCTGATTTCACTTGGCGTCTATACCACAATATCTTTGGAGGTTCCAAGATCTTTTAGGGCACGACGATACGGCACGGCGCGGCGATAACGCGGTTGACTGGTTCTTTATATAATTAGTAAATCGTAATCGCTATCGTGATCGGCCTGTCCACGCGCTTGAGAGCCAAACAGAATAATTTTCTGCGGGCGACCGGCAACCAGCAAACGCTGGACGATGGTTTGCAAGAGCGGTTCACCGATTCTGTCGTTTACCATAGGAGACTTCTATTTGAAGTTTACTCCATAAATTGCTTACTGAAATCCCACTTTGCAACTGCAAAAACTCGCCATCTTGCGTAAATAGAAAAAAGGCCGGAGCAGAGCCGACTGAGCGAAAGGCGTGGATAAAGGCATGCTCAAACTAAACAAATCCGCATTTCAATTGCGGATTTACACGAAATATGCTATGATAATGTTGTCGCTATTTTCATAATTCCTACAATGGAGCCTGGCCATGATCGAAAGAACCCTCACATCCAAAATCATTTCCCTAGCGCAGAAATTCCAAGTCATCACGCTGACCGGCCCGCGCCAATCCGGAAAAACCACTCTGGTTAAGGCGGCCTTCCCCACCCTGCCTTACGTCTCACTGGAAGAACCAGACATTCGCCAGATTGCCCTCACCGATCCGCTCGGCTTCCTCTCCAATTACCCTGCTGGCGCCATCCTTGATGAAATCCAAAACACTCCAGACCTGTTCTCCAACATCCAGAGTATGGTAGATGGTAACCAGGATACCCAATTTATCCTTACCGGCTCATTGAACTTCTTACTGATGGAGAAGATCAGCCAGACATTAGCAGGTCGTACAGCGGTCCTCCATTTATTACCGTTTTCTTTTTCAGAACTCAAATCTACCTCAGTCCCATTTGATCAATACGAAACACTAATTTTCAAAGGCCAATATCCCCGCATTTATGACCGGGACATCCCTCCCATCGATTTTTATCCCGCGTACATCCAGACTTACGTTGAAAGGGATGTACGCATAATGAAAAATATCGGGGATATCAACGTCTTCATTCAATTCACCCAATTATGCGCCGGACGGACCGGTCAATTACTCAACTACACCAGCCTGGCAAACGACGCAGGGATCAGTCCTAACACAGCCAAAGCCTGGCTTTCCATTTTGGAAAGTTCCTATATCCTTTACCGTTTACCATCCTACCACCGGAATTTCAACAAGCGCTTGATTAAATCGCCCAAACTCTATTTTTATGATACCGGTGTGGCCTGCTCGTTGCTCGGCATCCGAGACGCGGGTCAGGTCAATCTGCATTATCTGAAAGGTGCTCTCTTCGAGAACCTGATCCTCAACGAGTTCATTAAGCGAAGGTTCCATCGCGGTGAGGATCAACTGGCATACTTTTGGCAGGATAGCCATGGAAAAGAGATCGATTGCTTGCTGGTGGATGGAGCAAATATTGTGCCTGTTGAAATTAAATCCGGTAAAACGATAACCAATAGCTACTTTGAAAACTTTAAATATTGGCGTCAACTTACTGGCACGCCTGCCAAGCAAGGATACGTTGTCTATGGCGGTGAACAGTCCATGCAAACCAGCACAGGCTCATTCATTAGTTGGCGGCAAATGGAGAGCATCCCGGGGTTTTAATCATCAACAAACCATTCTAGCCCGACAAGATGATCTCGCGGATCCCAGCTGACCAGCCGCATTTCAAAGCGGGTGGCCAGTAAGCGGATTCGGCCATCCGGAAAGTCATCGGCCATCCATAAAGCTTATGGAAATCCCGCCTTTTGAAAGCTATTTCGAAAATAAATTCTTCCTTTACCGAAACCCGCTTTGTATCCCCATGTCTGAAGACAGGGGCGTTACAGCGGGTTTCGGTAATCCCCCATCCAAACAACCCATTCCAGTTTACCTTTGACAGCATTGTACAGGCGTTTGTCGCCGGTAACCAGCGATTTGCCGACCCGCTGCGCCAGGGTCAGGTAAGCCGCGTCGTAGGCGCTACGGTTGTACTCGCGCGCCAAGGGTAGCATTTCGCCCCAGTCCAGCGGCAGCAGTTCGATGTCCAAATCTACAACCGTCTGCATGATCTCATCGGCCTGGGCGCTGGTAATCCGCCCACGCCGCTCTGCTTGCCAGACCGCGTTGCTTACCTCGTACACAACCAGAATGGGAGCTTTCAACCGCCCTTGGCCCGCGGCGTGGGTGTGCAAAATAGCCTGCGCCTGCACCTGGGCATCATCAGGAAAGAACGCGCTCAACAGGACGCTGGCGTCGATGATCATTGCCTGCCCTCCAGTTCATCGCGTGTGCTTCGGTTGAGTTCAGATGCACTCAAGCCGCTCTCACGCAGGGTTTGCGAAAGCCGCAAAACGCTGTTGTAGGCCGCGAACTGGCGCAGGCGCTCATATTCCTCGGGAGAAATGAGCACGCCAACTGCCTTTCCCCGCCGGGTAAGTAGGATGGGGCTTTTTTGGACCTTTTTGAGCAGGGATGAAAGCCGGTTATGCGCTTCGGCAATGGGTATATTTATCATGTCGCCTCCAATCGTCTATTTGATATAGACATTATACACGACAATTCTTATACTATCATTCCGACTTGGACAGGAATTCCCAAAAAGCTACCAGTAGCGTAAATCCCGCTTTTCAGAAGCTATTTT